>NZ_JBEZDA010000009.1:0-237635 GCF_040647855.1 Nocardia sp. NPDC049220 | reverse complement strand
ACGTTCCAACCTCCGCACCGACTCCGCAGGCAACACAAAACTGGCAGCAGCACCCCGCTGAGACATCACCACCGGCCGCGACCGATCACACGGCAAACTCAATTCCCCCGGAACGTCCGCGAGCGTCCTCCGCCAGAACTCCAAACTCTCACGCCGACGCCGGATCCGCGCACCCGCACGGGCGCTGTCCGGATGGATCACCCCGAGATCAGTACCCGGCGTAGCAGCGACGAACGCGTCGAGGAACTCCACGAACCGGGAGTAATGCGCCGACAGTTCAGCACTGCTGTAGCGGTTCGGATTCGCCATGAAGTGCAGAATCGTCCGCGGCGGATCCCCGGTCTGATACAAATCGACCAGCAAATCCTCGACCGGCCCCGAACTGAGAATATGAAACTCCCCGGTCATCGAACCGAATCGGATCTTCTGGGAGAAGAACATGACATTTATCATCGGGCCCGCGAAACGCCGCTGTCCGCTATATCCCGCGGCCTCGCGAATGTCGGCGAGACCGAACCGCTGATGCCGTAACGCGCCCACCAGATCCGATTGCACTCGCCCCGCCAGCGTGGCGATCGTATCCCCCGAACTCGCAACAATCGGAAGCGGCGCGACATTGACAAACACTCCCCCCGACCGCCGCAACACGGCAGTGGTGCGACCCAACACAGGAATATTGACGACAACGTCGTCCCGGCCGGTCATCCGGGCCAAATAACATCCGAATGCGGCGATCACCACCGCGGCCGGACTCGCGTCCAACACTCTCGCGAAATGATCGATCCGCCCCACCACCCCCGGTGACAATTCGGCGGCTGCGACGACACTATCCGCGCACGCGGGCGCTTCCTCCTCGGCGAGACTCGGCCCGTCCTCGACATCAGCGAGTCGGTTCGCCCAATATTCCTGATCATTGGCGAACCGTTTCGACTCCCGGTAGGTGCGGTCGGCCGTATACAGAGTACGCAGGTCCGCCGCCCGGTTCGGCTCCGCTGCGCTCCCCGCCACTGCCGCCGTGTACAGCTCCGCGATCCGATTCACGATCATCATGGCGGCGTAGCCATCCAACGCGACGTGATGGATCCTGCTGTACAACAGGAAATGTCGATCCCCGACCTGCACAATCGCCGATCCGACCAACCGGTCCCGCGCCATATCCAACGGCGTGGTGTACTCCCGGCGCATCCACTCCAGACCCGCCGCCACAGGATCCGGTTCACCACGCATGTCGATCAGCGGCCCCGCGGACTCCAGCGACGGATCGAACAACTGATGCGGCTCACCCCCCACCTCCACCAGCCGCAAATACCCCGACTGAAACTCGCGGCCAGCCCGAATCGTTACCTCACGCAGTAAATCGAGATCTAAATCCCCATATAACTCGATATACTGCGCCTCACATATCGGCACATCGGGGCGCAACCGCTGCGCCAGCCACAACCCACGCTGCCCCACAGATAATGGCACCGGCTGTCTCGCCGACACATCCAGATCGGAATCTCTGTTCGATCCCTGGCCTGGATGAAGCTGCTGTCGCACAACTGTCATGACTTGACCTCCAGCCCCGACCACCCCTCAGTGTAAGCCGACTGGTTCGTTTGCGTACACCCCCGATCCCGCAATCCATACCTCGAAAAACCGCCACGCTGCGAGGGCTATCGGTCGCGTGCTGGAGAATTTATTCGAGGCAGCAGGCAGGAATAGCGGCTCAACATGATCAAGATCAACTCATAAATTATATCCCGCCTCCGCTCAATTGCTGATCGTAGTGTCGCCAGCGATTGTTGGTCGGCTTGTCAACATTTCCCACGCAGCCATCGACAACGAGGACGATGACTATCCCGACCTATATATCGACGGTGTCGTCCGATGAGACTCGGGTTCGCTCGTGAATTGCATTGAGACGAACCGATATGCCGTCGAGAACCGGCGATATCTGGCGGAAGGAGCAGTAAACCAACGGTTTTCAGGAGGGAGGCGTACGGACGCGAGTGCCCCTCGACGCCACCTGGATGCGCCGCGCGAATGACCTCAGCGCGGCGACATCCCATCGCTAGGGTAGCCGCACACGCTGTGGTTGGAGTTCTTCGATTGCTCCCGAGAAGAGGTCATCGTCGAATCGCGTGCACCCCGAGTAGCGAGCCGCGCTATCAGTACGCGGACCTCAGCGTGCAGCAGAATCGCCGAATTCGGCACCAGAGCACCATGACCGAGCCGACACCACCGGCCAGTCGACGCAGTCGAGCGCGTACAGCACGCGTGATCGGTCTGCGCCTCGTGGGTAGTACTGGACCTCGACATCGGCAAACCCGTCGACCAGGCGTTCGGCTGGCCGCCGGCTTGTCGGCGGTAGCGAGAACCGGGAGGCTGAGAATGGGTCAGAAGCCCAACTTGCCCAGTTGCTTCGGGTCGCGCTGCCAGTCCTTGGCCACCTTGACATGCAGGTTCAGGTAGATCCGGGTACCGAGGATGTGCTCGATCTGCTTGCGCGCGTTGGTGCCGACCTCTTTCAGGCGAGATCCGCCCTTTCCGATGACGATGGCCTTCTGGCTCGGCCGCTCGACGTAGAGCAGCGCGTGCACGTCCAGCATGTCCGCACGCTCCTCATAAGGCAGCACCTCCTCGATGACCACAGCCAACGAGTGCGGCAATTCGTCGCGGACACCCTCGAGCGCGGCCTCGCGGATCAGCTCGGCCATCAACGTCTCCTCGGGCTCGTCGGTCAGCTCGCCGTCAGGATAGAAGGCCGGCCCCTCCGGCATCTTCGAGGCGATGACGTCGACAAGCACCTCGACCTGCTCGCCCTTGACGGCCGACACCGGCACGACGTCGGCGTCCGGACCGAGCAGCTCGCACACCCCGACAAGTTGTTCGGCGACCTGGTCCCGACTCACCTTGTCGATCTTCGTCACCACACCGAGCAGCGTGGTCTTCGGCGCCATCTGCTTGATCTGCTGCACGATCCAGCGGTCGCCGGGGCCGATCTTCTCGTCGGCCGGAATGCACAGCGCGATCACATCGACTTCCGAATATGTGTCGCGCACAAGATCATTCAGACGCTGACCGAGCAGTGTGCGCGGACGGTGCAAGCCTGGCGTGTCCACCAGGATCAGCTGGGCGTGCTCCCGGTGCACGATGCCGCGAATGGTGTGCCTGGTGGTCTGCGGACGCGACGAGGTGATCGCGATTTTGGCGCCGACCAACGCATTGGTCAGCGTTGACTTGCCTGTGTTCGGCCGTCCGACGAAACAGACGAAGCCGGAGCGGAATTCGACGCCCTCGCGCGACGCGGACCGGTCAGCCACCGCGCACCTCGCCGGAGTCCGCGGCCACCGAATCGGCAGTGTCCACGTAATCGGCGGTGTCCACGTAATCGGCGGTGTCCACGTAATCGGCGGTGTCCACGTAATCGGCAGTGTCCACGTAATCGTCGACGATCTCGAACACCGCGCCGTCGCGGTCGGTGAAGATGATCCGCGCCTCCGCCGAGACTTCCCGGACCGCGGCGACGCCGTAGTCGGACAACCGCCCGCCGACCGCCGCGGCCGCCTCGAAACCCTCAGCGCCGCTGGAGATCGCCGCGGCCACCGCTGCTTGCAGTGCGGTCAAGCGCAACGCGGTCAGGGTCACCTCGCCGGCGGCGTAGGTGCGCCCGTCGGTGTCGCGGATCGCCGCACCGCTCGCGCCGCCGGTGCGGCCGAGCGCAGCACGGGCCAGCACCACCAACTTGGTATCCTCGACGTCCAGTTCGGTCATTCGGGGTCTCCGTTCTCGTTGCGATCGGCGGGGATCTCCCGCTCCGATCCGTTGGCCTTCCGCTTGCCACCGGGCTTGTCGCCATTCGGCCTCTCGGCCGGCGCCGGGGGGGCCGCTTCCCGCACCACCACCGTGTGCACTCGCATCCGTCCGCGCGCGTCCGCGCCGCCCTCACCACGCAACACGAGCCCGTGGACCACGACCTTCGAACCGGGTAGCGGCACCCGGCCCAGCTCGTGTGCCAGCAGTCCGCCGACGGTGTCGACGTCGTCCTCGTCGATCTCCATTCCGTACAGCTCACCGAGATCCTCGACCGACAGCCTGGCCGACACCCGGTAACGGCCGTCGCCGAGATCCTCGACGGGCGGGGTTTCGTCGGTGTCGTACTCGTCAGCGATCTCGCCGACGATCTCCTCCAGTACATCCTCGATGGTCACGAGGCCGGCGATGCCGCCGTACTCGTCCACCAGCAGCGCCATGTGGTTGCGCCTGCGTTGCATTTCGTCGAGCAGACTGTCCAGTGGCTTGGAGTCGGGCATGAACACGGCGGGCCGCATCACGTCGCGCACCCGTACCTCGCGGCTCCGATACGCGTATGGCACCAGGTCTTTCAGGTAGACCACGCCGAGGATGTCGTCGACATTCTCACCGACCACCGGGATCCGCGAATGCCCGGACCGCACCGCCAGCGACATCGCCTGCGCCGCGGTCTTGTCCGCCTCGATCCAGACCATCTCGGTACGCGGCACCATGACCGCACGAGCCGGGGTGTCGCCGAGTTCGAAGACCGACTGGATCATTCGACGTTCGTCGTCGGCCACCACGCCGCGCTCGCTCGCCATCTCGACCACCTCCCGCAATTCGATCTCGGAGGCGAACGGGCCGTTGCGGAAGCCCTTACCCGGGGTGATCGCGTTACCGATCAGGATCAGTAGCCTGCTGAGCGGGCCGAGTAGCGCGCCGATGAAGTGCAGCGGCAGCGCGGCGGTCAGCGCGATCGAATAGGCGTGCTGACGCCCGAGCGTGCGCGGGCCGACGCCGATCACCACATAGGACACCAGCACCATTACCAGCGCGGTGACCAGCAACGCCCAATCGTCCGCCCAAATCGCGATGAGGCCCGCCGCCAGCAGCACCGTGGCGCCGATCTCGCACAGAATGCGCAGCAAAACCATCAAATTCACATAGCGAGCCCGATCCGCGACGATCCGGGTCAACCGCACCGCACCGGGCCGGTCAGCGCGGACCAGATCCTCGACCCGGGCCGGCGAGATCGTGTTCAGCGCCGAATCGACCGCAGCGAACATCCCGCCCACCGGTACGAGCAAGACCGCGAGCAGAACAAGGGTCGGTGCATTCACGCGGGTCCCAGGGAATCACCCGGTGTGGTGAAGCCCGCCTTGCCCAGCAACCGCGCATCCCGCTCGGCGAGTTCGGCACGCCGCCGCGCTTCCCGCAAGCTCTCATACCACTCTTCGAGCAGCCGAGCCTGTAGCGCGAACATTTCCTTCTCTTCCTCGGGCTCGGCGTGGTCGTAGCCGAGCAGATGGAGCACGCCATGCACCGTGAGCAGCGCCAGTTCTTGGTTGAGCGAATGGTCGGCCTTGTGCGCCTGGCCCGCGGCGAACTCCGGGCACAACACGATGTCACCCAACATGGACGGGCCGGGCTCCGGGCTGTCGGGACGCCCGCCCGGCTCGAGTTCGTCCATCGGGAAGGACATGACATCGGTCGGGCCGGGCAGGTCCATCCAGCGCATGTGCAGGTCGGCCATGGTGTCGAGATCGACGAGCACCATCGACAGCTCCGCCGCCGGATGGACATCCATCCGGTCGATCACGAACCGCGCGACGCTGACCAGGTCTTCTTCGGGCACGTCGATACCCGACTCGTTGGCGATCTCGATGCTCACCCGAATAGCCTACGATCCCGGCGATCGTCCGGCCGGAGCGGAGCCCCGCCCGACGAGACGAGTTAGCGCCGGTCCGCCCGGCTCGCGGCGCGCCGCTGCGCCCGATTGCCGCCGTAGTGCGCGGCGACCTGCGGACGCGAATCGGCCTCGAACCGCTCGTAGGCGTCGACGATGTCCGAGACAAGCCGATGCCGCACGACGTCACTGCTGGTCAGCAGCGCGAAGTGAATGTCATCGATTTCGGTGAGGATTTCCGATGCCGCACGCAGACCGGACCGCGCCCCATTCGGCAGATCGACCTGAGTGACGTCACCGGTGACCACGATCTTCGAGCCGAAGCCGAGCCGGGTCAGGAACATCTTCATCTGCTCGGCCGTGGTGTTCTGGGCCTCGTCCAGAATGATGAATGAGTCGTTGAGGGTGTTGTGTGTGAGCAGGAAGTCTTCGGTGACATACAACGAGTCGGCGGCAGCAACACGAATGCACACCGCCTCCTCAGTGCCGACAGGCTCGATTCGGTCGATGAAGCGCATCGGCCGACCACCGCTGGACTCCTGATACTTTGCTGCGTTGCGAACCAGGCGGAACGGCGCGACACCTTCTGGCAATCGAATTTCAAGGATGTGCGCGTCCGACCGATGCTCAACCGCTCGCCCATTCGCCAAGCCTGGTCGTCGACCCTCAGCAGCCCTCGTCCGAAGATTGACGATCCCTCCCAGCGACTGGACAAGGAATATGACGTCGTCTCGCAGCCGATCCGACACGGTCGTGTATTGGATACGGCAGTTGCGACCGCGTTGAGTAACCGGACCACCATCCGAGTCGAGCAGTCCCTGCAGAACACCCAACCTGACCTGATGGTCATTGAACAGGTACTCACTCGGAACGAATTTCGTATCGGATCGGGTACCAGCCAGACCCAGCTGACGAGCGACCTGGGTAACCGGATTGGCGACTGTGATCGACTCACCGGGGTGCCTGACTCGGTTGAGTGCGTAGTCGACGCCAGACTTCCGGCGCGCCACGATACCGGGGATCGCACGCTCGAGCACTGCTGCCAGTTCGGGGTCATTGGTCGCGAAGGTTGGCGTCGTCGTGCATGTCAAGCAGCCGTCACCGAGCAACAATCCCAACGCGTACGGATCCATCGGCACCGCGCGCGACTCGAAACGAACAGGCTCGCTCAGTAGCGGTAGTTCGTAGCGATGGTCGTGCGCTGCCCGCAGGTTGCCGATCATCTCCTTGGTTTGCAGCACACGCGGCGGTTTGCCCCGACGACGATCGGAACGTGTGTACACCGACCAAAGGTGATCACCCGACGCAAGCGTCGAAGCGCCATCCTGCGTGTAAACGCGGTAGATCTCTTTGAAACCTTGTGGGTAGACGCCCAGTACCTCGGTCGGACATCCGTCCGAGCCTATGACGAGGTCGCCGACCCGAAGCCCACCGATCGGACGAAAGCCGTCTGGGGTCAAAACCTTCGTGTGAAGCGGCTGCGCACGGCCGCGCATATACGCCAGCGGCGCCACCTCGATGACACCGGCCGCCATCAGCTTCGGAATGGCCTCCGGATCCATCATGTCGTGCAGCGCGTCGTAGAGCGGGCGCAGGTATGGATCGATCTTCTCGTTCAGCGTGCCGGGCAGGAAGCCGAGCCGCTCCCCCGCCTCTACCGCGGGGCGGGTGAGGATGATTCGGTTGACCTGCTTGGACTGCAACGCCTGGACGGCCTTGGCCATCGCGAGATAAGTCTTGCCGGTACCGGCGGGGCCGATGCCGAACACGATGGTGTTGGCGTCGATCGCGTCGACGTAGCGCTTCTGGTTGAGCGTCTTCGGCCGAATGGTCTTGCCGCGCCGGGACAGGATGTCCAGGCTGAGCACCTCCGCCGGGGACTCACTGGACCCCTCGGTGAGCATCGATACGGTGTGGCGCACCGCCTCCGGGGTGACCACTCGGTTACGGCCGGTGAGCGCGACCAGCTGCTCGATGACTCGCTCCGCGAGTGCGACGTCGGCCGCCTTACCGGTGAGGGTCACCGAATTGCCACGGACATGAATGTCGGCGTCGAGTAGTTTCTCCAGCTCACGCAGATTCTGGTCAGCCGAACCGAGAAACGGGAACACGGATTCGGGAGCGAGTTCGATACTCGAACGGACGGTGCGAGCTGCGGGGCCCGGACCGATGTCGCCGGTACCGATGCCTGCCGCGGGTGTAGTTGGGTCGCCGATCTCGCCTTGTGTTGTCAAAAGTGGCTATAGCCTGCTTTCCGGTCTCGTCTCTGCGGTATTGAGAAAAGTTTAACGCGCTGCACCGACACGGCCCAGTGAATAAGCCGCTATCGGTGCACAGCGTGATCACGGGATTCCACCGTGCCGCTGCGCCCAATCCTCGGTGAAGTCACGAAAGCGTCGCACCGCGTCCGACTGTCGCGCGGCTGCCGACCAGACCAGTCCGACCGCGCGGGCGGCGCCTGCGTCCGCGAGCGGCACCGCCACCGGACCGGACAGCGGGCCCGCCGATGGCAGGTCCGCACCCGGCAGAATCGCCACGCCCAACCCGGCCGACACCAGCCCTGCCACGGTGACCAGATCACTGGACTCGAACGCGATCCTCGGCCGGATGTCCGCGGCCGCGCACATCTCGTCGAAGATGCGCCGCATACCGAAACCGCGATGCATCGTGACGAACTCCGCGTCGGCCAGCTCGGCGAGCCGAGCCTGTCTGCGCCCGGCCAGCCGATGATCCGGGGGTACCGCGAGCACCAGAGGCTGGCGCAGCACCGTGTGCCAGCCGACCCCTGCGACCGCAGGGCGTGGCGAGACGATCCCGAGATCGGCATCCCCGTCGAGCACTCGCTTGGTCACCGCCTCGGCGGCGCCCTGCCACAGCACGACCGTGATCCGGCCGGACCCGCGCCGGAAGCCGCTGATCAGCTGCGGCACCAGCGACCCACCGAACGAATGCTGAAACGACAGCCGCAGCACACCTTCGGCCGGGTCGGCCAGATCGGCGACGGCCTGTTCGGCCGCGTCCAACTCGGACTGCGCGCGGCGGGCGTGCTCGTAATAGATCCGGCCGAACTCGTTGAGCGTGATGCGCTTTCCGCTCCGGTCGAACAGCTCTACACCGATTCTGCGCTCCAGCCGAGCCAGCATGCGCGAGAGCGTTGGCTGGGCAATGTGCAGTCGTTCGGCTGCCGCGCCGACGCGCTCCAGTTCGGCGAGTGTCGTGAACCACTCCAGATCTTTACCAAGCACAGCCCAACCTCTCTATATGCACATAGTGCATCAACTTTCCCATTATAATTCATTTCCTTTCCGAGCGGCCGTTGCTGATCCTGAACCGCAGGAGGCGCAATGACCACGACGCAGGACGAGACGGCGATCGAGCGGGACACCGGGCACGAACGCAGGATTACCATCGCGCTGTTCGCCGCGGGACTGACGACGTTCGCGTCCATGTACAGCGCCCAAGCGCTGCTGCCCAGTTTTTCGGCCGCGTTCGGCGCCACACCGGCACATGCCGCACTCGCGGTGTCGCTCACCACCGGATTTCTGGCGCTGGCGATCATTCCGGTCGGCGCGCTGTCGTCCCGGATCGGGCGGACCAGGGTGATGATCGGCTCCGCGGTCGCGGCGGCCGCGATCGGCGTGCTGCTGACGCTGAGCCCCTCGTTCGACCTGCTGCTCACCGGTCGTGCGTTACAGGGAATCGCGCTGGCCGGCGTGCCAGCGGTGGCGATGGCCTACCTCGCCGAGGAGATCGGCGGGGAGGGGCTGGGTGCCGCGATGGGCGTTTACGTCGCCGGAACGACGCTCGGCGGACTGACCGGCCGGCTGATCCCGGCGTTCGCCTTGGAAATGACGACGTGGCGGTGGGCGCAGGCGGCGGCTTCGCTCGCCGCGCTGGCGTGCACGCTCTGGTTCGTCCGCCGCCTACCGCCGTCCCGCGGCTTCGTGGCCAGGCCCGCCGGAATCCGCACAATGCTCGGCGATCTTGCGACACCGCTACGCCACCGTGGGTTGCGCGCGCTGTTCGGGTTGGGCTTCGTGCTGATGGGTGGGTTCGTCTCGGTCTACAACTATCTGGGCTACCGCCTGACCACGGCACCGTTCGAACTGCCGCAGACGCTGGTGGGACTGGTCTTCGTGCTGTATCTGGCCGGAACGGCAGCGTCGGCGGCGTCCGGTCGCCTAGCCGATCGGGTCGGCAGAGGGCAGGTACTCGCGGCATCGGTGGGGGTGATGGCGATCGGGCTCGCCGTGACGATTCCCGACCACCTCGGCACCGTTATCCTCGGTGTCTTGCTCTACACCGCAGGGTTTTTCGGTGCGCACACCGCGGCGAGCGCATGGGTCGGCGCGATCGCGAAGGGCAACCGGGGCGCTGCGTCGTCGCTCTACCTGTTCGCCTACTACCTGGGCAGCGCGCTCATCGGCGGCGGCGCGGGCGTCGCCTACGCCTGGGGTGGGTGGCTCGGATTGGTCCGCGGCATCGTGGTTCTTCTCGCGATCGCGGCGATGCTGGTCTGCACAGTGACGATTCATTCACGGCGCGCCGCGGTGGCGCACGACTGATCACGATCCGATCGGACCAGTCAGCGGCGGCCCCAGCCGAGTCGGGCACCCGCCAGCCGGCGACGTGCCACCCGGTCAGGCCCCGTGCTCGTCACCAACGCGGCGTGAGAGCGCCGAGCGCGCCGAGGGCGACCGCCGCGGCAGTGGACGTCCGCAGAACCGTCGGGCCGAGCAGGGTTACCCGCGCGCCCGCTTCGGCCAGCGCGGTCAATTCCGCATCATCCAGCCCGCCCTCCGGGCCGACGATCAGCATGATTTCGGAAGCCTCTGCGAACGCCAGTTCGGTGAAGCGGGCGTTGCCGGATTCGTGCAGCGCCGCGATGATGGCGCCGTCCGCCACGGCCGTGCGGACCACGCCGAGCAGATCGTTGGTGCGGTGTAGATCGGCTACGTCCGGGACGTAGGCGCGGCGGGACTGACGCGCAGCCGAACGGGCCGCCGCGCGCCACTTGTCGACCCCCTTCGCCGCCTTGCCGTCCCAGTTCGCGACGCAGCGCGCCGCCTGCCAAGGAACGATGGCGTCGGCGCCCGCCTCGGTCATGAGTTCGACGGCCAACTCCGATCGGTCGGATTTCGGGATCGCCTGCACGACCGTCACCCGCGGTGTCGGCGCGGCGGCCAGTACCCGATTGCGCACCGCCAATTCGAGCCGGTCCCGCTGCGCGGCGACGACCTCCGATTCCGCGAGCACGCCGCGTCCGTCGGAGAGCGTGATCGGTTCGCCGACCCGGATACGGCGAACCGTCGCGGCGTGCCTGCCCTCGTGACCGTCGAGCACCGCGATCGCGCCCGGTGCGGGCACCTCGTCGAGGTAGAAGACCGTCGCGGCCAACTAGCGCCCGCTGAACGACGCGCGCAGCCGGGCGAACAGGCCGCTGTTGTGCTCGGACTGCGCCGACATCACCTCCGCCTGCTCCCGCTCGCGCATGCCTTTGTATTTGCGCAGCGCTTCGGCCTGCTTGCTGTCCAACTTGGCCGGGATCACGATGTCCAGATGCGCGAGCAGATCGCCGCGCGCGCCGGAGCGCAGACGCGGCATGCCGTGACCGCGCAGCACCGAGACTTCGCCCGGCTGGGTGCCCGGCGCGACGGTCAACTCGGTGGGGCCGTCCAGGATGGTGTCGATCACGACCGTGGTGCCCAGCGCGGCGTCGACCATCGGCACGCGGATGGTGCAGTGCAAGTCGTCACCGTCGCGGACGAAGACATCGTGCGGCTGCTCGACGACCTCGACGTACAGGTCGCCCGCGTGCCCGCCTCCCGGCCCCACCTCGCCCTGCGCGGCCAGCCGCACCCGCATACCGTTCGCGACGCCGGCGGGAATCGGCGCGGCGATCTCGCGACGCGCGCGCACCCGGCCGTCGCCACCACATTTGTGGCACGGATCCGGGATGGTCTCACCCGCACCGCGGCAGGTCGGGCACGGACGCGAGGTCAGCACCTGGCCGAGGAACGACCGCTGCACGGACTGCACCTCACCGACGCCGCCACAGGTCTCGCAGCGCACCGGCTTGGACTTGCCGTTGGTGCCCGCGCCCTGGCAGATGTCGCACAGGATCGCCGTGTCCACGGTCAAGTGCTTGGTGACGCCGACCGCGCATTCGGCCAGGCTGAGCCGGGTACGAATCAGCGAATCGGCGCCCGGCTGGACGCGACCACGCGCCTTGCGTTGCCCGCCTCCGCCCGCTCCGCTCATGCCACCGAAGAACGCCTCGAATACGTCGCCCAGCCCACCGAAGCCCGCGCCGTTGAAGCCGCCACCGCCGCCACCGGATTCCAGCGGGTCGCCACCCAGGTCGACGATGCGCCGCTTCTCCGCGTCGGACAGCACCTCGTAGGCGCTCGACACTTCCTTGAACTTGGCCTGCGCCGCTTCGTCCGGGTTGACGTCGGGGTGGAGCTCACGCGCCAGCTTGCGGTATGCCCGCTTGATCTCCTGGTCGGTCGCGTTCTTCGCGACGCCGAGTAGTCCGTAGTAATCCCGTGCCACTTGAGCTCTCTAGTCCTTAGGCGTTCTCGACAGTGCCGCCGGTGCCCGCACCGCGTTCACCGCACGCTGACAACAGCATTAGTCTTGTCCACTCAACTTTATCCGGCCGAAAGAGCGAGCGTATCAGTGGCGTGTCCGACCATGTCACGCTCAGCGCTCGGCGAGGACCTCGCCGATGTATCGGGCGACGGCCGCCACCGAAGCGATCGTTCCCGGATAGTCCATTCGGGTCGGGCCGAGCACGCCCATGCCGCCGAGCACCGCACCGGCCGCACCGTAGCCAGTGGACACCACCGAAGTACCGCGCATTTGCTCGACCTGCGTCTCTTCACCGATCCGCACCGTCACCGTTCCGGGATGCTGGGCCGCGGCCAGCAGCTTGAGCACGATCACCTGCTCCTCCAGCGCCTCCAGCACCGAGCGTAGTGAGCCGGGGAAACCGAAGTCGGCCGCGTTGCGAGTGAGATTGGCCGTGCCGCCGAGCACCAACCGCTCCTCGGGATGTTCCACCAGCGTCTCGACCAGCACGGTGGACACCCGGATCAACACATCGCGTAGTCGTTGCGGCGCGTGCTCGGGCAGTTCGGCGACCGCCGCCGAGGCCGAGGCCAAGCGTTTGCCGTCCATCGCGCCGCCGAGCATGCCGCGCAGCGCGGCCAGATCCTCCTCATCGACCACCGCGCCGAGCTCCACCAACCGTTGGTCGACCCGGCCGGTGTCGGTGATCACCACCAGCAGCAACCGCGCGGGGTTGAGTGCGACAACCTCGATGTGGCGGACCGTGGACGCCGATACCGTCGGGTACTGCACTACCGCGACCTGCCTGGTCAGCTGGGCCAGTAGCCGCACACCACGCCGCAACACGTCATCGAGGTCGACACCCGACTCGAGAAATTCCATGATCGCCCTGCGTTCTGCGGGCGACAGCGGCTTCACCTCCGAGATCCGATCCACGAACTGGCGATAGCCCTTATCGGTCGGGATCCGACCGGAACTGGTGTGCGGCTGGGTGATGTAGCCCTCGGCCTCCAACACCGCCATGTCGTTGCGCACGGTCGCGCTGGAAACTCCCAGGTTGTGTCGGTCGACCAACGACTTCGACCCGATCGGCTCCTTGGTCGCGACATAGTCCGCGACGATCGCGCGCAGGACCTCGAAGCGCCGATCCTCGGTGCTCGACATCGGCCCACCTCCTCCGCTCTCGTCTCCACTCTCGCGGTGCCCACGAGCCGACGCCCCCGTCCTATCACACAAGTTCTGGCGAATTCCGGTTTCGTCTATTTATCCAGTCTAATGGCCTGCGGGAGGCGTGACCTCCCGGCGTAACTGGTGATTTCCAGCGCGGGCAGCGATTCGCCGACTGGGAATAGACCCTCAACCTACGTGTGGAAGCACCTCTGCGGCGATCCGCTCCATCTGGGCAGCCGAGTCGAACAGGGGGTTGATCAGGATCATTTCGGCTCCTGCCGCCGCTACCTCGCGCAGGCCCTCGATGCAGGCGGCGGGTGGGCCGCAGACAGCCACGGGAAGAAGACTCTTACCGTACGCACCGTATTGGGTGATCAGTACTTCGGACATTCGTGAACGGGCCCGGTCGGCGTCGTCGTCGACAGCGATGTAGACGCGTTTGACGATGCGGAAGTTCGTTGTCTCCCTGCCGGCGTCGGCGAGTGCGGTGCGAACGACCTGGACCTGCTCGGCGAACTCCGCCGTGGTGGTCGACCCCGCCCCGAAGAAACCGTGGCCGTGCCGCACGGCGCGCCGCAGGGCGGCGGGACGACGGCCGCCGAACCAGAGCGGCGGGTGCGGCTTCTGGAACGGCTTGGGCTCGATAGCGGCACCGCTCAGCTGCCAGAACTGGCCATCGATGTCGACTGTGGGCTGCGTCCAGAGCGCCTTCATGACCTGCAGCCCCTCGGTGAAGCGGGCCACGAGGTTGTCGTCGGGGTCGACGTCGAATGCGGTGAACATCCGGTTGCGTCCGCCGATGCCCACGCCGACCTCGAGACGCCCGCGACTGAGCTGATCCAGCGTGGCAATCCGTTTCGCCAGGTGCACCGGGTTGTGCAGGGGCGTGACGAATACGGCGCAACCGAGCCGCAACCGCTGATTGCAGGCCGCCGCGAACGCCAACGTCTCGAGTGGGCTCAGATTGGGGGACGATCCGAGCAGCTGCTCGGTCATCCACGCGCTCTCGAAGCCGAGTTCCTCGGCACGGTCCAGATAGCCGCGCAACTCGGTCGGCTGGAACATCCCGTCGGCGACGAGTTGTGGAACCGAGATGCCATAGTGCATGACGCCGACCCTATCTCCCCCCGACGACAAGCGGACCGCACCCCGGCCCGACCTGACCGTGACACCAGACGAAATGTCCCGCTCGGGCCGAGGCGGTCAGCGGAAAACAGCGGATTCGATGACGGCGGTCACGTCCTCGGGGCGGGAGACCAACGAGGCGTGCGAGGAGTTGATCTCAGCGGTCCGCGCACCCATCCGCTGGGCCATGAAGCGCTGGGACGCGGGCGGGATCACATGGTCCGCCCCCGAGACCAGGTACCAGCTGGGGGTGCTGGACCATGAGGTCGGTCCGGAGGGTTCGATATTGGCCGCCAACGCGATGGAACGCTGGTGGGCGATCATCTGCGCGGCGGTCGCGGAGTCGACATCCTGAGCGAAGACGGCATCGAAGCGGTCGGGCGCGATGTAGCCGTCGATGTTCTTGCCCGCGAGGCCCTCTGCGTCGTCGACGATCGCCGCCTGGAGCGTGGGCGGCAGCAGCTGACTTCCCGGAAACCGGATCGGGTCGAGGGCAGACTGCGCCACCTCGCCCTGCGCCGGCGCGAAAGCAGCTACGTAGACGAGGGATTCGACCTTCGGGTCGTGCACGTTGCTGATCACGAAACCGCCATAGGAGTGGCCGACGAGCACCACGGGACCGGAGAGGGTGTCCAGCGTGCGCTGGATGGCGGCGGCGTCCTTGGCCGGGCCGCGCAGCGGGTTGTCCGGCGTCACCACGTGATAGCCGCGGTGACGCAGCAGAGCGGCGACAC
Organism: Nocardia sp. NPDC049220; assembly: GCF_040647855.1. Lineage (NCBI taxonomy): Bacteria > Bacillati > Actinomycetota > Actinomycetes > Mycobacteriales > Nocardiaceae > Nocardia > Nocardia sp. NPDC049220. Next base: position 222,350 of record NZ_JBEZDA010000009.1, on the reverse strand, counting down.
CGTCCCAACTGGTGGCGTCGGCGAAGGCGCCGTGCACCAGCACGATGGTGGGCAGCGCCTGACCCTGCGCGGGCGCGCCCGCCACGGCGGTGGTGGTGACAGCCAGCGCGAGCGCGGCCACAATGCCGCGCATGGTCCGCCTGCGCTTCACGAGGTTTCCACCTTTCTCAGTTCTTCACGAAGTCGAGCAGGTCGGCGTTGAATTCCTGCTCGTAGGCGCCACACAGGCCGTGCGGCGCACCCGGATACACCTTGAGTTGACCTTGCGGGAGCAGCGACACGGTCTTGGGGGCCGCGTCGACGAACGGGACGATCTGGTCGTCGTCCCCGTGCCCGACCAGGATCGGGATGTCGATGATCGGTAGTTCCGCGGTGAAATCGGTCTCGGAGAACGCTCTGATGCACTCGAGCGCGCCATTGAGGCCGACCTGCATGCCCATCAGCCAGAACTGATCCCGAAGGCACTGCGAGACAGTTGATCCCGCGCGATCGGCACCATAGAAGGCAGTGGTGAGATCTTTGTAGAACTGGGATCGATCGGCGGCCAGGGCGGCCCGAAGATCGTCGAAGACCTCGATCGGAAGACCTTCCGGATTCGCCTCGGTCTGCAGCATCAGTGGCGGAACCGCCGCGAGCAGAACGGCTTTCGTGACCCGGGAGGTGCCATGTCTGGATAGGTACCTGGTGACCTCGCCGCCACCGGTCGAGTGCCCGACCAGCACGACGTCGGTGAGTTCCAGTTCGTTGAGTATTGCGCCGAGATCGTCGGCGTAGTGGTCCATATCGTGTCCGTCCCAGACCTGGCTGGACCGGCCGTGGCCACGACGGTCATGCGCGATGGCCCGATAGCCGTTGCTCGCCATCAGGTACATCTGGTTGTCCCACACATCGCCGGTCAGCGGCCATCCGTGGCTGAACACCACTGGACGCCCCGAACCCCAGTCCTTGTAGTAGATATCCACGTCATCGGTCGTCGTGATTGTTGGCATGACGTGCTCCTTCGGTCTGGAACAAACGAATGGACTACGTCTCGCCGGGGCCTGCTGGCAGGTTTCCGGCGAGGAATTCCAACGCGGTATCGCCGAGTTCACGCCACCCGTGGTCGGCGGTCATGCAGTGCCCGCGGTCGGCGAGCACCACGAGTTCGGTCACCGCCGGATTGCGGCGCTGGATTCGGTAGGCCGACCGCACGGTGGCCTCGGGCACGGTCCGGTCGAGGCCGCCCGCGAACATCAGCAACGGGCCCCGCTCGCTGCGGGTGTCCACGGCCGCTTCGCTCCGTGGCATGACATTGGCCAGACCCGCCTGAAACAGCGGCAGTCCCGGCGCGGGGATGGCGTAGTCGGCGAACAGCCGGTCGGATTCCACCCGAGATATCCCGTTGGCGAAGGCACGGTGATAAGTGTCGGCCGTGTGCGACCACGTCTTGGTGCGCAGCCACGGCCGACCCACAACGGATAACATGCTCCGCGGCCGCACCGCGGGGAGGGTCAGAACCCCTTTGAACTGTGCGGGCGCGATCGCGACGCACCCGCTGGCGAACCCGGTACCGAGCAGTTTTTGTGCGATCAGTCCACCGATGGAGTGCCCGATGACGACCGGCGGCATCGGCAACTCGGAGATGATCTCCGCATAGTGATCGGTGACCTCGGCGATGCCACGATTGTTGAGCGACTCGGAATTGATCCGCGTCGCCTCCGGCGTCTCGCCGTCGCCAGGCCACCCCGGCGCCGACACCTGATAACCCTCGGCATCGAATAGTTCGAGCCAAGGCGACCAACTGCTGCTGTGCATCCCCAAGCCGTGAATGAATACGACCGGACGTGATCGTGGTCGCGACACTTGGCCTCCTCGAGCGAACGGGATTCGACCCCACGTGGATCACCGTTCGACAGCGTATGACGGGCAGTGGCCGGAAAAAGGACTGTCCGTGCACGATCGTTGGCTCAGAATGCACGTCCCGAAACCCGCCGGACGTGCGACGATTGTCAAATCTGTCTCAATTGCGACGGAGGCTGCCATGACGGTCGTGTTCGATTCGGACACCATCGCGCCACACGAGCGGGTGGGCGCGGTGGCTGCCGCGATGCAGGAAGCGTCGGTCCCCTCCCACGTCGTCCTCGACCCGCCCGAGGACCGAGTGCATGCCACGTTCGATGTGTGGCAGTTCGGCGAAGCGAGCGTCTTCCGTGCGCGTACCTCGGGGATCCAGCTGATTCGCACACCGAAGCAGGTGCGCTGCTCGCCCGCTCCGGTACTGGCCGTCGCCGTGCAGCAGGCGGGCAACGGCAGATACGAGCAGGGCAGCGTGCAGCGTGTGATCCAGCCGGGCGACCTGCACGTCATGGACCTGAACGCGCCCTACGACTTCAGCTGGCGAGGTGAGGGCACATCCACCTGCCTGCACGTGCCGCTCGATCAGCTCGGCCTCTCGGCCGAGCTGATTCGTCAAGCCGCGACCCGAGTGCAGGACAGCCCGCACTATCGGCTGGTTGCCAACCACATCGTCGCGCTCACCACCGACGCCGACGCGCTCAGCACCGATCCGGCGGCCGCGCTGTCGGGCTGTGCCAGTATCGAATTGATCCGTGGGCTGCTGTTGTCGGCGGGCAGCGACGACGGCAGCGGCGCCGTCGTCGCTTCGGACATCGTGCTGTCCCGGATTCGCGCCTACGTTCGACGCAGCCTGGCCGATCCCGACCTCGGCGCGGAACAGATCGCCAGGGCACACAACATGTCGGTCCGGCAGCTGTACAAGATCTGCGCGAACGCGGACTACAGCCTGGAACAGTGGATCATCAGTCAGCGGCTCGAACAGGTGCGCGAGGACCTGACCAAGCCGGACAACAGGCACCGTACGATCTCGATGATCGCACGGCGCTGGGGTTTTCGCGATCCGTCACATTTCGCCAGGCGCTTTCGCGCCGCCTACGGACTGCCGCCGCGGGAATGGCGCACGATCGCGACAGCCGAACGCGAACCGTGACCTGACCTAGCCGCGACCGAGCTTCGCCTGCTTACCCGCGAGGGCATCGAGGCCGAGCATCGCCAATAACGACTGGCAGTCGTCGGCGTTCTGCGAATAACTGGCGACAGTGCGGGCGGCGACGGCGCTCTGGCGCGCGTTTTCCGCTTTTTCCGCTGCCCGCGCCTCGGCGAACTCGCCCTGCTCATGGATAAGAGTGATGTGTCGTGCCGACGCCATTGTTCTCCTTGGGGTTGCTGGCAGCCTACGCGGCGCACCTCCACCGCGATACCGGAACCGAAGGGGCATTTCGTGAAAATTTCACAATCTGCAGCGAACCGGGCTCGCTCGCGGTGGTGCGTCGTGGCATGGTCGACCCGCGGTGCGTGCGATTCGGCATCTCCATCGCCGAGCCGAGCGCCGGATCTCGTGCAGCGGAGTTGTCAGCCCAGCAGGTCGCGGACCACGCCGTCGGCGAGCAGACGACCACGATCGGTGAGTACGAGCCGATCACCCGATCGGTGCGCGAGACCATCGGCCACGACCCGCTCCGCTGCCGCCGTTCCGGATGCATCGAGGTCGGCCAACGGCAAGCCGGTGCGCAACCGGACGGCGAGCATGACGCGCTCCAGATATCGTTCGTCGTCGCCGAGTGCCTCCCAGCCCGCGGCGGGCAACCCGCCCTGGGCGACCCGATCCGCGTAGCGCGCAGGGTGTTTCACATTCCACCAGCGCACTCCGCCGACGTGACTGTGCGCCCCGGGCCCCGCGCCGAGCCAGTCGCCGCCATCCCAATAGCCGAGGTTGTGGCGGCAGACCGAGTCGTCACCCGCCGCCCAGTTCGATACCTCGTACCAGCCGAACCCGGCCGCGCCGAGCCGGGCATCGATGCGTTCGTAGCGTGCGGCGAGGACATCGTCATCCGGTGCGGGCAGTTCCCCGCGACGTACCCGGCGGGCCAACGCGGTGCCGTCCTCCACAATCAGCGAATAGGCCGAGACATGATCGACGCCCGCGCCGAGCACCGCGTCCAGGCTGGCGTCGAGATCGGCATCGGTCTCGCCCGGCGTCCCGTAGATCAAGTCCAGATTCACGTGCGCGAACCCGGCGGCGCGGGCCTCGCGCGCGGCGCCCACCGCACGGCCGGGGGTGTGTGTGCGGTCGAGCACCTTCAGCACGTGTGCCGCGGCCGACTGCATGCCCAGTGACACCCGGGTGAACCCGGCTTGTCGGATACGCTCGAAAAATTCCGGCGAGGTGGATTCCGGATTCGACTCCGTGGTCACCTCGGCGTCGGCCGCGAGGGTGAATTCGCCGCGAACCGCGTCGAGCACCGCGGCGAGCCCGGCGCCGCCGAGCAGCGAGGGCGTCCCACCACCGACGAAGATCGTGGCGACCTCCGGGGTCGCGGTCGGTAATGCGGCGAACTGGCGCGCGGCCGTCGCCAACTCCCCGCGCAACGCCTCCAGCCAGGACTGCGGCGAGGCCGAGGTACCCAGCTCCCCGGCGGTGTAGGTGTTGAAGTCGCAGTATCCGCACCGCGTCGCGCAGAACGGAACGTGCACATAGATTCCGAACGGGCCGTTCCCGAAATCACCGAGCGTCGGCGCCGACGCGTCGGCGCCGAGCGGGACAGCAGCAACTGAACTCACCCGTCCAGTGTGGACCGCGGTTCGACGGTGCTCATCGCCGGGCGGGAGGCGGTCGCCTCGAGTGCGATCCCGCGGACGCATTCGGAGGTGCTGAGATATGACTGCCGTCACAAACCAGGTCACCGGTCCAGGGAATTTCCCTCGAGATCGCGGAAAATATGACCGCGGGGTCGGATGGTCACCGCTGACATGGCACAATGGCCACCATGCGCGCATTGGGAGTACGACTTGTGGCACGCCGCCACGTCGATTACCAGCGCGTCTGTAGTGCGTGCTGTCTGCCCGGTTTCTCCCGGTAGCTCAACGGCACCCGCAGTCCGGATCCTGGCGATTCCCGACACCCCCGACACCTCGGACCCCATCGGCCGCTGACACCGCAGGCATGAGCCAGCCCCTCACGCCCTCAGCACGGATGTACCACCCACCCCGCAGGAGCGACCCCATGACGTCGAGCACCGACGCCGGTCCGAAAGATCAACCCGAGCCCGAATCCCGTCCGGGTCACACCACACACTCCGCACGCCCGCTCTCCGAACGCCGCGCCCGCCCGGACCGCCCGCGTCCCGAGGCATCCACCGGACCGCGCGCCCGCACCGGCAAGCCCGTGCGGCGCAAGGCCGAAGGCCAGTGGGCGCTGGGTTACCGCGAGCCGCTGAACCCGAACGAGCAGTCCAAAAAAGACGACAACCCCCTCAATGTCCGAGCCCGGATCGAGAACATCTACGCCAAGACCGGCTTCGACGGCATCGACAAGGGTGATCTGCGCGGCCGATTCCGCTGGTGGGGTCTCTACACCCAGCGCGAACAGGGCTACGACGGCAGTTGGACCGGCGACGAGAACATCGACCTGCTCGAGGCCAAATACTTCATGATGCGCATCCGCTGCGACGCGGGCGCGCTGAACGTCGCGCAATTGCGCACGCTCGGCCAGATCTCCACCGAGTTCGCCCGCGACACCGCCGACCTCTCCGACCGCGAGAATGTGCAGTACCACTGGATCGAGGTGGAGAACGTCCCCGAGATCTGGAAGCGGATCGAGTCGGTCGGATTGAAGACCACCGAGGCGTGCGGCGACTGCCCGCGCGTAGTTCTGGGTTCTCCGCTGGCCGGGGAGTCGCTGAACGAGATCATCGACCCGACGCCCGCGATCGACGAGATCGTGCGCCGCTACATCGGCAAGAAGGAGTACTCCAACCTGCCGCGCAAGTTCAAGACCGCCATCTCGGGTCAGCAGGATGTGGTGCACGAGATCAATGACGTCGCGTTCGTCGGTGTGGTCCACCCCGAGCACGGCCCCGGTCTGGACCTATGGGTCGGCGGCGGCCTGTCGACCAACCCGATGCTCGCGCAGCGGGTCGGCGTGTGGGTGCCGCTGGAGGAGGTCCCGGATGTGTGGGAGGCCGTCGTCTCGCTGTTCCGCGACTACGGTTATCGCCGCCTACGCACCAAGGCCCGGCTGAAATTTCTGGTCAAGGACTGGGGCATCGAGAAGTTCCGGCAGGTGCTCGAGGACGAGTTCCTGAAGCGCAAGCTGATCGACGGCCCGGCGCCGGAGCAGCCGACCACACCGATCGACCACGTCGGCGTGCAGAAACTGCGCAATGGGCGCAACGCCGTGGGCTTCTCCCCCATCGCGGGCCGGGTGTCGGGCACCGTTCTGACCAAAGTCGCCGACGCGGTGGAGCGGATCGGTTCCGACCGCATCCGGTTCACCCCGTACCAGAAGTTGATCGTGCTCGACGTCGACGACGACAAGGTCGACGCGCTCATCGACGAGTTGGCGCCCCTGGGATTGCAAGCCCGTCCCTCGCTGTGGCGGCGCAACCTGATGGCCTGCTCCGGCATCGAGTTCTGCAAGCTCTCCTTCGCCGAGACTCGCAAGCGGTCTCAGGTACTCGTGCCGGAACTGGAAGAGCGGCTCGCGGATATCAACGCGCAGTTGGACGTGCCGATCACCATCAACATCAACGGCTGCCCGAACTCATGCGCCAGGTCGCAGATCGCGGACATCGGATTCAAGGGTCAGCTGGTCGATGACGGCACCGGGAATCACGTGGAGGGTTTCCAGGTTCACCTTGGTGGCAGCCTCGGCTTCGACAGCGCCTTCGGCCGCAAGCTCCGCCAGCACAAGGTGACCAGCACCGAACTCGGTGACTACATCGAGCGGGTGGTGCGCAACTTCATCAAACACCGCGAAGCGGGTGAACGGTTCGCGCAGTGGACGGTTCGCGCCGATGAGGCCGACCTGCGCTGAGCGGCGATCGGGCAGAGCTGGGACAGGCATCGGCTCGGTGACGGGAGATCAATTGTGACAACGAAACTCGAGGACAAACTGTCCGCGGACGAGCTGCGGGCCCTCGCGGAACAGGGCGCGGCCGAACTCGGGCCGGACGCTTCGGCGATCGAACTGCTGCGGTGGACCGAGCAGACCTTCGGTTCCAGCTACATCGTCGCCTCGAACATGCAGGACGGCGTGCTGGTGCACCTTGCCGCCCAGGTCCGCGCCGGTGTGGACGTCCTGTTCCTGGATACCGGCTATCACTTCGCGGAGACCATCGGCACCCGCGACGCGGTGGCGGTCGTGTATGGGGTGAACGTGATCGACGTGCGCCCGCAGCACTCTGTCGTTGCCCAGGACCAGCTGCTCGGCAAGGACCTGTTCGCGCGTGATCCCAGCGAGTGCTGCCGGTTGCGCAAGGTCGTGCCACTGCAGAATTCGCTCACCGGCTACAACGCCTGGGTCACCGGTATCCGCCGGGTGGAGGCGCCCACCCGCGCGAACGCCCCGCTCATCTCCTTCGACGAGGCATTCGGACTGGTGAAGATCAACCCGATCGCACCGTGGTCGGACGACGAGATGCAGGCCTACATCGAAAAGCACGGCCTGCTCGTCAATCCCCTGGTCGAGGAGGGTTACCCGTCCATCGGCTGCGCACCGTGCACACGCAAACCGGAGCCGGGATCCGATCCGCGAAGCGGCCGTTGGGCCGGCCTCGCCAAAACCGAATGCGGATTACACACCGCATGACCCGGAGAAGGCAGCGTGCGTAACCACGTAGGGCCCTCGGGCACGCCAGAGAGAGATACAGCATGACCGAAACCATCCGAAGCGAACGCTCCCTCGGGATCAGCGATTTCGACACGCTCGCGGCGCTGGAGTCCGAATCGATCCACATCTTCCGCGAGGTGGCGGGCGAATTCGAGCGACCGGTGATCCTGTTCTCCGGTGGTAAGGACTCCACCGTGCTGCTGCATTTGGCGCTGAAGGCATTCTGGCCGGCGCCGCTGCCGTTCGCGCTGTTGCATGTCGACACCGGACACAACTTGCCCGAGGTGTTGGGGTTCCGGGACACCGTGGTCGAGCGCTACGGGCTGCGTCTGCACGTGGCCCGCGTGGAGGACTACCTGAGCGACGGACGACTCACCGAGCGGGCCGACGGCATTCGCAACCCGCTGCAGACCGTCCCGCTCCTGGACGCGATCGGTGAACACCGCTTCGATGCCGTGTTCGGCGGGGGCCGCCGCGACGAGGAGCGCTCCCGCGCCAAGGAGCGGATCTTCTCGCTGCGCAACGCGTTCGGACAGTGGGACCCGAAGCGGCAGCGTCCCGAGCTGTGGAACCTGTACAACGGGCGGCACGCGCCGGGCGAGCACGTGCGCGTGTTCCCGCTGAGCAACTGGACCGAGCTCGACATCTGGCGCTATATCGCCCGCGAGGACATCGACCTGGCGAGCATCTACTACGCGCACCAGCGTCCGGTGTATCAGCGCGACGGCATGTGGATGACACCTGGCGTCTGGGGCGGCCCACGCGAGGGCGAGGTGCTGGCGACCAGGTCGGTGCGCTATCGCACCGTCGGCGACGGATCGTCCACCGGCGCCATTCTTTCCGACGCGGCCGACAACGAAGCGATCCTCGCCGAGGTCGCCGCGTCCCGTCTGACCGAACGTGGTGCGACCCGCGGCGATGACCGCGTCTCCGAAGCCGCGATGGAAGACCGCAAGCGAGAGGGTTATTTCTGACATGTCCGACCTATTGAGGCTGGCCACCGCCGGTTCTGTCGACGACGGCAAGTCCACTCTGGTCGGACGTCTGCTCTACGACACGAAATCCGTCCTGGCCGATCAGATCGACGCCGTCACCCGCGCGTCGGTGGACAAAGGCCTTGCCACACCCGATCTCTCGCTGCTCGTGGACGGGTTGCGCGCAGAACGCGAACAGGGCATCACCATCGATGTCGCCTACCGCTACTTCGCCACGCCGCGGCGTTCGTTCGTGCTGGCGGACACCCCGGGGCACGTGCAGTACACCCGCAACACCGTGTCCGGAGCGTCCACCGCGCAGTTGGTGATCCTGCTCGTCGACGCGCGCAAGGGCGTCATCGAGCAGACCCGCCGTCATGCGGCGGTGCTGGCACTGCTCGGTGTGCCGAAACTGGTTCTCGCGGTGAACAAGATCGATCTGGTGGACGACCCCGCGACGGTGTTCGCCGACGTGTGCACGGAGTTCACCAAGCTCACCGGCACGCTGGGCTGGTCGAGCGAGGACGTCCTGGAGATCCCGGTCTCGGCATTGCATGGTGACAACATCGCCACGCGCTCGGACAACACCCCGTACTACCGCGGCCCGTCGCTGATCGAGCATTTGGAGTCGGTGCCAGTGGACGCCGACAGCACAGGTGATCACTCGCTGGGATTGCGGTTCCCGGTGCAGTATGTGATCCGACCGCGCACTGTCGACTACCCGGACTACCGTGGCTACGCCGGGCAGATTGCGGCGGGCACAGTCGCGCCGGGCGACGAGGTCGTGGTGCTGCCCTCCGGAATCCGCACCACCGTCGAGCGGATCGATACCCCGGACGGTGAACTCGCGGTGGCGCAGACCGGCCGCAGTGTCACGCTGATCTTGGCCGACGAAGTCGACATCTCGCGCGGCGACGTCATCGCCTCGGTGACCGACGCACCCGAGCCCCTCGACACATTCGATGCCACAGTCTGCTGGCTGGGCGACAAACCGCTGCGTCCCGGCGCGCGTCTGCTGCTCAAGCACGGCACCCGGACCACCCAAGCGATCGTCGGCACGCTGCTCGAGCGTTTCGACGAGCAACGCCTGGGCGCGGACGCGAGTCCGGAGTCGTTGACGCTCAACGACATCGGGCGCATCTCGGTCCGCGTCGCCGAGCCGGTCGCCGCCGACAACTACCGGGTGAACCGGCACACCGGCAGTTTCCTGCTGATCGATCCAGCCGGTGGCAATACGCTGGCCGCAGGGTTGGTCGGCGACGTGCTGTCCGCGGTCGAGGTCGGCACCGGAGCCTGAAATGCCCAGCACGCAAGCCCCGTTGTGCGCCGCGCCGCTCGTGCGCGGGGCGAATACTGTGCCTGCCGGCGCCGCGACCGGACTAGCGGGCTCTCCGACCACCCGTTTCGGCTATCGGCCGGCTGTCGGCGGCATGACCACCGGCCGGCCTCCCGCGCTGATCGCGGTGGCCCACGGTAGTCGGGACGCGCGGTCGGCGGCGACCGTGTCAGCGGTCGTCGCGGCCGTCGCGAGCGCACGACCGGACCTCGATGTTCGGTTGGCCTTCCTCGACCTCAACGCGCCTTCGGTCGAACAGGTCGTGGATGCCGTCGCGGCGCAGGGGCACACCCACGCGGTGGTGGCGCCTCTGTTGCTCGGCAGCGCCTTCCACGCCAGGGTCGACCTGCCCGGCCTGCTCGGCGCCGCCCGCGCCCGCTACCCCCGGTTACGGCTGGTCCAGGCCGACGTTCTCGGCGCCGATCCCCGGCTCGTCGCCGCGCTACAGGATCGAGTGCTGGCCGCCTGCGGGGCCGCGGAGGGGGTGCACCCGTCGGCGAAGTGTCGCCTCGGCATCGCGGTCGCGGCGGTCGGGTCGACGTCGCCCACCGCCAACGCACGTACTGCCGAGGTGGCCGGTCGACTCGCCGCGCTCACCGGTTTGCGCACGGAACTCTGCTTCGCGACCACCGAACCGTCTGTGGCCGAGGCGATGTCGCGACTGCACGCCCACGGTGCGGACCGCGTACTGGTCGCACCGTGGTTTCTGGCCCCAGGGCTGCTGACCGATCGTCTGGTGCGCGCAGCGCCGCGGGCCATCCACGCCGACGTCCTCGGTCCGCACCCGGCGCTCACCGACGTCATCCTGGATCGCTATCACGCGGCGATCGCCGAGTCGTCGACGCTTTCGGCCTGACCGGAAGCCGGCGCCGTCTTTCGCCGCCGAGACCTGGCTCCTACTTCGACCGCTTGGTCAACGGCGCGCCGCCAACCTCATAGATCGCTACCACCACGTCCCCGATCACGGTGGCAGGGTGCCGAGCGGACTCATGCGCGGGCGTCGAGCCGTACTGCCGCCCGAATGCCTCGATCCGACGGTGCCTCGGAAGCGGCCGCTGCTGAGCGCGCGGGCGAGGACGTCGACGCGTCGGGGTAGCCGATTAGTTGCAGCGAGAGCGGCATCATATGATCTACCGCACACCCCGCCGTTGTGTGCGTGAACGGCATCCGGCTTGGTCAGGCTTGGAAGGACACCGCATGGTCATCCGTGCCCGAGCAATACACGGCGCCTCGGACGCCGATGGCGTCAGCAACCCAGCAAACAATCAGGACATGCTATTCACTCTCGCAACGGATGCGGATGCGGATGCGGATGCGGATGAGCAGAGCCGCCCGCCCGCCGAGGAACGCACCAGTGCGCAATCGTCCGCCGACGGGCCGAACGACCTGGATTCGACCCGGATCATGCCGCCGCTCGCCGGGATCGACGCGCTCGGCCACACCGCCATCCTGCCGCCGCTCGAGTTGTTCGAAGAAGACATCCCGGCGGCATCGGAGCAGTGTCAGGTGCACGCCCCGCCGATTTCCCGCCGTCGCCCGTGGACGACACGGATCGTGACCGGTGTCGCGGCCGCGGTGGCCGCCGCGCTCGTGCTGATCGCCGGACTCGGTCTGATCGATCGCAACGTAGACGGCGCCGCGACATCGGCGACCGAACAGGTGCGGCGCGCCGCCGATTCCGTCACTCGCAACGGCACGGTGCACATCGACGGCGCCACGGCCACAGCGGTGCTGTCGCACAGTGTGGGCAAGGTGGTCGTGTCAGCCGTCCATCTGCCCGCGCTGGACGATGTCCACGCCTACCAGCTGTGGATGATTCCGGTCGGTGGCGCACCGCGGTCGGCCGGAATGTTGCACACCACGGGTGAATACCTCGAGCTGGCGGCCGATCTGCCCGACGACACCGCACTGATCGCGATCACCACCGAGCCGAGCGGCGGGTCGCCGCGGCCGACGACACCGGAGGTGGTCCGGATCGATCTGGCGTGAGTCGATCCGACGGCGCACGCGCGATGGCGCGGGCCACCGGTGCCCGGCAAGGCTGACACCGCCGCGCGCGAGCGCAACGGTCGCGATCGCGTGCTTCCGCCGCAATCGGCGTCGAGGCAACGCTACAGACTGCCGCCCCGAAACAGCCGCGTCAGGTTCGGAACCAACGCTCCAGAACGGTGGCGACGCCATCCTCGAGGACATGGTCGGTGACTTCGTCGGCGAGACAGCGCACCTGCTCGGGCGCGTTCGCCATCGCCACCGAATGCGCTGCCCAGCGCAGCATCTCGCGGTCGTTGTAGCCGTCGCCGATGGCCAAGGTCGCCGCGTGCGGGATGCCGAGCACGGTGCGCACTTGCTCCAGCGCCCAGCCCTTGGACACGCCCTGCCGGGAGACGGTCAGCCACGGGCCGAACTCGCCGTGCACCCAGCTCGCTCCGGGCACCTGCAGGGTGCGCAACGCGCGCAACATCTCTGGCAGTGAACCCTCCGGCCACCAGCCGTTCAGGCGCGGAGTGGGTTCGCTGCTCAATGCCTGGTGGTCGACGAGCAAGTAATCCCCGATCGAGAATTCGCCCGGGCTGATTCCGGTGGCCCACGTTTCGATCCCGACCTTCTCCACGGCGAAGATCATTTCTGGGAACAGCGCGCGCAGCGCGGTGACCGCTGGGGCCGGGTCGAAGGCCTGCACGGCGACCGGTTCGCCCTTGGCCACGTCGATGTGCACGGCGCCGTTCGAGCACAATGCGTGCCCTTCGTTCAATCCGAGTTCGGTGAGGACCGGACGCGCCGTCAGTAGGGTGCGCCCGGTGGTCACCACCACATGCGCGCCCGCCCCGACGGCCGCGCGCACGGCGGCGAGCACCCGTGCGCTGACCGGTCTCCCGGCGTCCAGCAACGTCCCGTCCACATCCAGCGCGATCAGCTGGGGTCCCCCGGATACCACCAGCCCATTGTGCCTGCGGAAGGTCGATGTCGTCAGTAGATCACCCGCTCCGAGACCGCCATTCGCGCGCCAGGATCGGTACTGCTTCGGTGCACTGCTAGCGACCCCGGCCCCCGCCGATGCCGGCGCCGCCCATACCGCCCGAAGCCGAACCGCCGGAGGTCGACCCGCCACCCGAGCTGGAACGGCCTACCGAGCCACCGGAAGCCGGAGCGCCCGAGGAGTTTCCCGCCGAGGACGCGCCGCTGGAAGGAGATCCGCCGTGGCTACCACCCGATCGGGAACCACCCGGCGAAGAACCGCCGTTCGAGGCTCTCCCCGTCGAGCCGACAGATGATGGCCCTCCGGTCATACCGCCCGCCGACACGCCACCGGAACCACCCCCAGATCGGGAACCCCCCGGCGCGGACCCGCGGTTCGAGGCTGCCCCGGTAGAGCCGACGGACGACGGCCCGCCCGCCGACCCAACAGAAGAGGACGAATCGCCGGTGGCGGAAGTACCATGCGTTGTCCCGCTGGTGGACCCATCGCGCCGCGATGTTGTTCCACCATGCGACGCCTCCGAAGGATTGCCCGCGGTCGACGCACCTTCGGAGGAAGTGTCGCCGGAGGAGTCGCCCTCGCCACCGGAAGAGATTCCGGATGCCGGGGTGTCGGAACCGGCTTCGGTGGACGGAGCGTCGGTGGAGTGTCCCGGCACTGTCGCGCCGGAAGCGGGCGGAGTAGCAGGATTCGGGATCGCGGGCGGCCAACCCGTCTGGGGTGCGGGCACGGTGGTACCGGGCGGCAGGGTGGGTGAGCCCGGGGGCGGTCCAGCGGGCGTGTCAGCACCCGGCGCGGGAGGCTGAGTAGGCACGGGCGGCCGACCGTGGCCGCTGGGCGGGCGATGAAGATCGAGTACGAACGGCAGCGAATTCACGAACACGGTCGGGTTGGTATACCTGCCGTCGCGGGGGTTCATCGGGCCACAGCGGTCTCGAGGTTCCCGATGCGAGCCGAACCGCGAGTCGGAGACCGAAGGGCCGTACGTCGCGCCGCGCGGAGCAGGCGTGATGAGGCGGCTGTACAGGGAAGCTCGCGGCGACAGAAACGATGGCATCACATACCCCGCGTGCCACCGCGCGGTGGCGGTCACCCGCGACCATGCCTCGGCGACCTGCTCGCCGCGCGCGTCGAACAACAGGGCCTCGGTCGGCGCGACGATGTCCGGGAAGCGCTTGGACAACGGCGACAGACCGGGAGCGGTAGGTCCGCCGAAAACTGTCACCGCCGACATGGCGACCGCGGAAACCACGGCGGCACTGGAGACCACCGCCGCGCGCGGCACCGCCGCCCGGCCGCCGGACGTGCCGAGCGCCGTCGTCCGTGCCGCCATGAGCGCAGCGCCGGCGGCGACGGTCTGACCGGGGTCAGCCGAAATCACCACGGGCCTACCGAGTTCGGCGAGCGTCTGCGCCACCTCGGCGGGCCGGGACGCGCCACCGACAAGCAGAATGCGACCGATGTCGGACATCGTGACACCTGACGCCCGGACACAGGCGCGCACCACCTCGAGCGAGTCGTGTACATGCGCGGTGCGCAGTCCATCGATGTCGACGATCGGCGTCATCGACCGACGCGCGGGGTCAGGCGCGTAGCGGGCAATCATCGACCCCAGCGGGCGGCCGCCGAAGTCGTAGGAACGCATCGGCTTTCCGATCATCGGATGGTTGTCCCAGTCCGGACCGACGCGCACCACGGTCACGTCCAGGCTGGTGCCGCCGAGGTCGTAGACCAGCACGAAATTCGACTCCAACGGGCCGTGCTCGTACTCGAGCCACTCGGCCGCAGCTACCGGCTCGGGCACCAGCAGCACATCGCCCGCGCCCGACAGGGCGAGCGCCTGGCGCAACAGCGCGACCTGTTTGTCGGAATATGCTGCCGGGTAGGTCGTTATGACCCCTGCTTCGGTGGCCGCGGACTCGGCCGCACGCAGTTCCTGCACGACCGCGGCAACCAAGTTGGCGGGCGACCATAATCGGCCCCCGACGACAACAGTCTCCGGGTCACGACTCAGATCAGCGAAATCCGTGATCGCCATGCCGAACCGAGAAATCCCGCCGACGCGAAGACCACCCGCGCTGTCGAAGGTTACCGCGGTGCGACGAGACCGCACCACAGGGCGCGTGTGCGCACCGCGAACCGACGCCGTCACCGAGTTCACTGAACCGATGCTGAAACCCAGACCTGTGGTCATCCGCTATCCCGTCAACGCACCGTGACCACGTCTATCGCACAGGGGATCCCAGCGGCCGCGGTCGTCTTCCAAACAGCGACTACAGGTTAGCTGCTTCGCGTCCATACAGATGCGTAATTGATATGCGATTTCCCTCCAATCGCCCCGGCTGCCCATATCACCAGGTAGTGACATCGAAGCTAATGCGTTCAGCCTCACGGACAGGCCAATCTCACTGCGGCTCGCTAGATTCCGCTACCGCACAGCGATCTGGTTATCCGCGTCGAAATCCGACCGAGAGATGGCTCCGCTCCCCCATTCCACACCATCCGATAGGCACCAACTGGTCGGTAACCAAATCATCGCCACTGCTTCATATTTCCGATGACGCTCTGCACCGAGCCATCGAATGACACGTCAAATGCAACGGCTGATACCCGCCAGCGATGCCGCTCCGGTCCGGCTTGACTCGACAGCGCGGTCACACCACGGCGGTGAGATCGCAAGAGTGGAAGGGAATATGACGACGATGGGTATGCGGTTCGCGAGGCAAGTCGTCCTGATCACCGGCGCCAGCTCGGGGGTGGGCAAAGCGGTGGCGATTCGGGTCGCAGGCGAGGGCGCGGCAGTTGTGCTCGGCGCACGGGGCAAGGACGCGGGCGAACAGGTGGTCGCCGACATCCGCGCGGCCGGCGGTCGCGCACTGTTCGTGCCGACCGATGTCACGGTGGAACAGGATGTGGCCCGGTTGACCGAGGCGGCGCTGTCCGAATACGGCCGCCTGGACGCTGCGTTCAACAACGCGGGTGCCGTACGCGCGGTCGGGCCGGTCACGGAGATCGACGAGTCGGGCTGGCGCGCCGACCTGGAACTGAATCTGACCAGCGTGTTCTATGGCCTGCGACACCAGGTCTCGGCGCTGGCCGCGTCCGGCGGCGGGGCGATTCTGAACAACGCGTCGAATCTGGGCGTGGTCGGCATGGGTTCGGTGGCGCCGTACGTAGCGGCCAAGCACGGCGTGGTCGGGTTGACCAGAGCGGTGGCGTTGGAGGCGGCCGACCGAGGTATTCGAGTCAACGCCCTGGTGTCCGGGGCGATCGACACGCCGGCGTTCCGGAACTCGATGGGCGCAACGCCTGAGGGAGTGGCGGCCATCGCCGCGCTGCATCCGCTCGGCCGGATCAGCACGCCCGATGAGATCGCCTCGTTCTGTGCGTACCTGCTCAGCCGCGAGGCGAGCTTCGTCACCGGAGCGGCGCTGGCCATCGACGGCGGGTTCACCGCACGCTGACCGTCCAGTGCGGCCGGACGGCAGAACCGCCCTGAGGAACAGCACCGCCTCGGTCCGCCGCGGTGGGCTTTCTTCAGGCGCGAGCCAGCAGACGCCGAATCCGGCTCGGCCGAACAGCGGCGGCCCCTCCGGCGCGGACCGCGGGCCGACGCGCCCGCACCAGACGGTCGAAATCTGCCGGGGTGCCCGTGGGTTCGGGTAGCCGACCTGCGTTGAAGTCCGTGGCCAGCTGCCGCACGGTCTGCTGCGCACAGGACTTGTTGGTGCCGATGAAACCGGTAGGGCCGCGCTTGATCCAGCCAGTGACGTAGACACCGCAGAGTGCGGTGCCGCCCACCCGGTCCAGCACCCGGCCTCCCTGGTTCGGGATCACCGCCGCGTTCTCGTCGAACGGAAGATCAGGTACCCGAACGCCGCGGTAGCCGACCGAGGTGAGCACCAACCTCGCGTCTAAACGCTCGATCCTCCCCGTCGCGACCGCGCGGACGCGACCGTCGGGATCGGTGACGAGTTCCGTGCGGCCGACGTTGATACCGAGCGCCCGGTCGGCGCCGAGAATTCGGGTGGGTGCGGCCAGGTACCGGAACACAATTCGCTTGCGTCCTCGGACCGGGCGGGCACGCGCGCTGTGTAACAACCGCAGCTTCTGTTCGATCTGATAGGGCAGTCGCGCCCCGGGCTCGGGCAGCTCGCCCTCGATCACCACATCGACATCGGCGCCCAGCAGACCGACGAATTCCGGCACAGTGAACGCGGATTCGAGCGGACCGCGGCGACCGAGCACGACCACCTCCTCGATCTCGCTGTCGCGCAACGCCCGCAGTGCGTGCGGGGCGATATCGGTCTCGGCGAGCGTGTCGGGCGCACTGGTCAGGATGCGGGCCATGTCCAGCGCGACGTTGCCGTTGCCGACGATCACCGCGCGCCGCCCGGTCAGCTCGACGACGCGGTCGGCGTGCTCGGGATGACCGTTGTACCAACCGACGAAGTCGGTGGCCGGCACGTTGCCGGCGATCCCCTCACCCGGAATACCGAGCTTGCGATCCGATGACGCACCCACCGCGTAGATCACGGCGTGGAAGTGGCCGAGCAACTCGGCCTGCGAGATGTGCACGCCGATCTCGACATTCAGGTACGAGCCGAACCCCGGCTGCGCCGCGATCACGTCGAACAACTCGCCGACCTTGCGGGTTTTGTCATGGTCCGGCGCCACGCCGTGCCTGGCCAGACCGTAAGGCACCGGCAGCCGGTCGAATACGGTCACCGACACGTCGGACTGGGTGAGCAGCTCGTCGGCGGCGTACATCGCCGACGGCCCGGACCCCACGATCGCTACGCGCGGCGGCTGCCGATCGGTGTGGATTTCGGCCGCGGGCACCGGCCGGGCCAGCAGTGGGCGCGGACGTGTCCGCCGGTAGAAGTCGGCGTTGATCTCGAGGAACGGCTGCTGCTCAGCGGTCAGGTTCCGGGCCGGCACCAGGGCGTCGACCGGGCAGGCGGTGGCGCAGGCGCCGCAGTCCACGCACGCCTTCGGGTCCACGTACAGCATCTCCGCCGTCGGAAAGTCCGGCTCGTCGGGAGTCGGGTGTATGCAGTTGACCGGGCAGGCGTAGACGCACGACGCGTCGCTGCAGCACGACTGGGTGACGACATAGGGCATGACAGGTTCAGGCGACCTTGTTCGTGGCGCGCAAGGGCTCCGAGCGGTATCGGGAGGTGTGGCCATCGATCCGGAGCAGCTTCCAGACCATCGTGGAAACCGGGTTGATCAGCCCGATGTCCTTGGCCAGCGTGCGCACGTCGCAGAAGTAGTCGCTGAAAACCTGTGTGGCTTCCTTGGACCCGTAGAACAGCTCTTTGCGGACCTTGTCCGGAATGTCGAACTTCTGAAAGAACGACCGCGGCGGTGTCACGATGGCGCGACCGAGAATCCACATCACAATCGGCATGGCCAGCGACAGCACGAACTTCTCGCCCGCGCCCGCCTGGGGCACATGGTTTTTCAGGAACTCGTGCGCGAACGAGATGTGCCGCGCCTCTTCCGCCACATGGATGGCCATGACACCGCGCATGATCGGGTGCACCTGTTCACCCGAGCGCAGAATCTGCTTCTGGATGTGGTCGATCGGTTCCTCGCCGGCCAGCACCGCCATGAAGAACAGATTCGGGAACCGGGCGGCCACCGGCGCGCCCAAGTACTTGAACTTGCTGGTCAGCGGACCCATGCCCGGTACGTCCAGCCCGATCCGATTGACCATCTCCTGGAACATCAGGGTGTGATTGTGCTCCTCGATCATCTCGTGCGAGCAATACCGGAACTCCGGCGAACCGTTCGGCAGGCCGAAGTTGTGGATCACCATGCCACTGATCAGGATGGACTCGAATTGCAGACCGACTTTGGCGATATTGGCCTGCCGGTACTTGCCTACCGCGATCTGCTGTTCGGTCGACAGCCCTCGATACCAGGGGTGACGCCCGACCGTATCGGCGGATACGGGCAGGATCCAGCGTTCCGCACCGGCATCGACGGCGAAATCGGGGTTGTCCCAATCGATGTCCTCGAACGGATCGAAATGTTTGTCGACTGACCCTTCGGAGAGCAGCAGCAGCTTGGCGGCGTACTCCTGCGCCTTGGCCAGATCGGGATCGACTGTGGGCGTAACGGCTGTTGACATCGTCGTCACTGCCTCTCCTCGGTGGGACCTTTTACCTGTATCCCATGGTTACACCAACGGAGAGTAACGTCAACCCAGCATGCACCGGGTCACCCGGCGGCGCCCGCCCTCATCGCGAGCACCGCCGGACAGCCCACCTACCGCTACCCGACCTGTGACAACCCGACGATCACCCCGTCACCGGGCACCGCGACCGACATACCGACGCCGGTCAACGCCAACACCGCGAGGACAGCGACCCTGGTCCACCGGCGCTTGGTGCGGCGGGACAGCACCAGCGCGCGGGTGACCGCGCGGCGGCGGGCGCTGCCGTCGCGTTGGTCGGACTGCGCCTCGGCCGCGGCCGCCGCCCTGCGACCGATGATCGCGGCACCGTCGGCGACGGTCCGCTCGGGATCGGGCGCGATCAGCACCGGCCTGGCCAACTCGGCCGCCAGCACCTGGGCCACCTCCACCGGCCGTGCCGCGCCGCCGACCACGAGGACACAGTCGACATCGGCCATGGTGACGTCCGCGATCCGCAGACAGCGGTAGACGAGTTGCAGCGATTCCTTGACAAGGTCCCTGCGTAGTTCGTCCGCAGCCGCCTCCGTCACCGCCTCCGCGACCGAGGACGACGGCAGACCGCGACCCGCGCGTTCGGCGACCAGCGCACCGAACGCGCGACCACCGAACTCGGTGGAGCGCAACGGCTCACCGACGATCGGATTGTGCGGACGACCGGCGCCGACCCGGACCAGCGTTACGTCGAGGCTGGTGCCGCCGAGGTCGTAGACCAGCGCGAGGCCGGGCATGAGCGGTCCGCGGTCGGCCTCGAGCCAGGTCGCCGCCGCGATCGGTTCGGCGACCAGCGCCACCGTGGTGAGATCGGCAGCGTCCAGTGCCGCACGGAGCTCCCCCACCTGCTCACCGCTGTAGCCGGCTGGGTGGGTTAGGGCGATGCCGACACCGGCGCTGCACGACGGATGATCGTCCAGCACCTCGCGAATCACACAGTCGGCGACCGTCGCGACGAGATTCGCACGCGAGAGCGGACGATGCCGCACCCGTGCCCGCATGATCGAACGCTGGGTGAGATCGGCGAACTCGACGATCGCGCGACCGTGCCGGGGAATCATGCCGACCCGGGCCGAGCCGGTGCTATCGAAGGTCAACGTCGTGCGGCGGGTAATCGCCTGCGAACACTGCTTTTTGCGGTGCCCCGGCGGGGCCTTGGCCGAACCTTCCTCCGCCAGTGCGGAAACCGTGTTCACCGTACCGATGCTCAAACCGAGACCAACCGCCATCGCAATCCACCTGATCGCCGCGCCGATTTGCTTCGAACGCAGTCCAGGCAACCACTCCGCGATCTTCATGCCAACCCTGGACAACCGATTGTCCGCAAGCCGCCTGTACCGACCACGTCCCACACTCCGGCCATCGGTCGGACTCACCTGCGTGCCGCGCCGACACCGGCCACCCAGTCGGGTTTCCCTGCGACACGCGAGGTTCGGACCAGCCCATCACGGTTTGCCCGTAAGCCGATCCCAGCAATCCCTCCCGAATCAACACTGGACCACGTGCTGGAACCACCCACGAGATAGGTTGCGACAGATTAGCTGCATCGCCCCTGTGCGCCCATCGGCGTGCCGCATCGGACCGATTCGGCCATGCGTTCGGCGCGATTACCGACGCCGACGCGACTCTACCCCTCGCAGCTCGGCACGGTTCGGAGCGGCCGTCCGTCCAGCTTCGCGACCCGAGATCACGCAGCGGGCAGGACGATCGGCAACACCCCAGCCACGGGACCACTGCCGCGCGCCGACGCCAACGTGCGCCGTTCGCCGCGAACTGCTGGCTAATGCGTGGGAAGTTCCGGGATGCGTGTGGCACGCGCGTACACCGTCTCACCGTCCGACAGCCGCAACGCTTCCGCGTCGCCACGGGTGACCTGCGCGGCGAACAGGTCGCCGGTGGCGGCGTTACGGAGTTCGACGCGCACCTCGAAACCGAGGTGGACAACACGCTCGACCGTTGCCCTGGTGACGCCGGCCGATTCCGCGGTGCCCTCGTGCTCGGCGAGGGCCATACTCGGGTCGCGGCCGACCCGAATGTCATGCGGTCGCACCAGATGTCCGTTCAGCCGGGCCACCGCGCCGAGAAAGGACATCACGAATTCGTTGGCGGGCCGGTCGTACACGTCCTCCGGGCTGCCGATCTGCTCGATGCGGCCCTTGTTCATCACCGCGATCCGATCGGCGACGTCGAGCGCCTCCTCCTGGTCGTGGGTGACCAGCACGGTGGTCACGTGGACTTCTTCGTGCAGCCTGCGCAGCCAGGTACGCAGGTCGGCACGGACCTTGGCGTCCAGCGCGCCGAACGGCTCGTCCAACAACAGCACCTGCGGGTCGACGGCCAGCGCGCGGGCAAGGGCCATGCGCTGACGCTGCCCGCCCGACAACTGAGCCGGGTACCGATGCTGGAAGCCGTCCAGCCCGACGATCCCGAGCAGTTCGTCGACGCGCTTGGCGATCTCGGTCTTCGGGCGCTTGCGGATCTTCAGGCCGAAGGCCACGTTGTCGCGCACCGTCATGTGCTTGAACGCCGCGTAATGCTGGAACACGAAACCGATATCGCGCTTCTGCGGCGCCACCCGGGTGACATCGCGTCCGGCGATGGTGACCACGCCGGAGTCCAGTGACTCGAGGCCGGCGATCGACCGCAGCAGCGTCGACTTGCCCGAGCCGGAAGGGCCGAGCAACGCGGTCAACTCCCCGGATGGGATGTCGATGGTGACATCGTCGAGGGCCGCGAACGAGCCGTAGTTCTTCTTCGCGTTGGTCACGGTGATCACTTGGCGCCCCGCTTACGCTCGAGGAGGGTCATCAGCAGAAGAGTCACGAGGGCAATACCCATCAGCAACGTCGCGGCGGCATAGGCGCCGAAGGTGTTGTGGTCATTGATGTATCGACCGTGCACGAGCAGCGTCAGCGTCTGTGACTTTCCGGGTAGGGCGGAGGACACCATGATCACCGCGCCGAACTCGCCGAGCGCGCGGGCCACCGTGAGCACCACACCGTAGGTCAGGCCCCACCGGATCGCGGGCAGCGTAATACGCCAGAACGTCTGCCACCGAGAGGCGCCGAGGGTGGCCGCGGCCTGCTCCTGGTCGTCTCCGATCTCGTGCAGCACCGGCTCGACCTCGCGCACTACGAACGGCAACGTGACGAAAATGGTGGCGATCACCATGCCGGGCAGGTTGAAGATGACCTGCACGCCCAGGTCTTCCAGGCCACCGAACCAACCGCCCGCGCCCCACAGCAGGATCAGCGAGACGCCGATCACCACCGGCGACACCGCGAACGGCAGATCCACGATGCCCTGCACCAGAGTGCGGCCGGGGAATTTGCCGCGGACCAGTGCGATCGCAGTGACGATGCCGAAGACAACGTTCAACGGGACGACGATCGCCACGATGAGAATCGACAGCTGAAACGCCGAGACCGCCGCGGGGGTTGAGATCGAGTCGACGAACGCACCAACACCCCGTTCGAAGGTGCGCCACAGAATGATGAGCAACGGCAGGAGCAGCAGAATGAACAGATAGCCGAGCGCCACCGTCCGGAGTGAGATACGCGTCGACGCGGCCAGTTTCATCGGTCGGCCTGCTCTTTGCGCGTGGATCGTTCGGCGAGTAGCCGCAGCACCAGCAGCGTTGCGAACGAAATGACCAGCAGCGCGACCGATACCGCCGCGGCGTTCACCGGCCGGTCGATCTCGATCTGCTTCTGGATGTACTGCGAAGCCATCTCGGTCTTGCGCGGAATCGCGCCGCCGATCAGCACCACCGAACCGTATTCGCCGATCGCGCGGGCGAAGGCGAGACCGCCGCCGCTGATGATCGCGGGCGCCAGTGTCGGAAGCACGATGCGGCGGAAGGTGGTCCAGTTGTTCGCACCGAGCGACAGCGCGGCCTGCTCGACCTCACGATCGGCCTCGATGAGCACCGGCTGCACCGACCGCACCACGAACGGCAGCGTGACGAACGCCAGCGCCACGATCAAGCCCGGCTGGGTGGCGTTGAGGTGGATATCGATCGGACTCTGCGGGCCGTACAACGCCAGCAGCACGATGCTCGCCACGATCGTCGGTAGCGCGAAAGGCAGGTCGATCAGCGCGTTGACCAGTCCTTTGCCGACGAACTCGTCGCGGACCAGCACCCAGGCGATCATCGTGCCCATCACCACATTGATCAGTGCGACCACCACCGAAACCAGCACGGTGATGCGCAGCGAATCCAGTGCGGCAGGAGCGGTGACCGCATCCCAGAAGCCGGACCAACCGTCCTCGAAACCGGTCACGGTCAACGCAGCCAGCGGTAACAGCACGATGATGCTGAGCCACAGCATCGCGGTGGCGATACCGAGCGGGCCGACCGAGCCGGTCACGCGCAGCCATGACAAGGCCCCGCGAGCGGGTGCGGGCGCGGTGGCGGAGCCGCCGCGACCACCTACCCGCGCAGTCCCGGCGTTGCTGCTAGCAGTCACAATCGTCCAGTATCCCGTGTCCGACGAGGCGCCCGATTATTTGGTCGCGTTGTCGTAGATCACCGCGACGGAACCGGTATTCGGGGTGAACAGCTCCTTGTCGACGGTCTTCCAACCACCGAGATCGTCGATCGTCCACAGTTGCCGCGGGGTCGGGAAGTCCTTGGCGTAGTCGGCGGCCACTTGCGGATCGACCGGCCGGAAACCGGCCTCGGCCCACGCCTTCTGGCCCTGCGCGGTGAACAGGAAGTCGCGGAAGGCGACCGCCTTATCCTGACTCTTGCTGGTCTTCAGCACCGCGACCGGATTCTCGATCTTGAAGGTGACCGGCGGGATGATGTGCTCGATCGGGTCACCGTTGCGCTCGGCGAAGATCGCCTCGTTCTCGTAACTCAGCAGCACGTCACCGGTGCCCTGTAGGAAGGTCTCGGTCGCCTCGCGGCCGGATTTCGGCTGAACCCTCACGTGCTCCTTGGTGACCAACCGGCTCAGGTAGTCCAGGCCCGCCTGCGGATTCTTGCCGCCGTCGCTCGCGGCCGCGTACGGCGCGAGCAGATTCCACTTGGCCGAGCCCGAGCTGAACGGGTTCGGGGTGACCACCTCGATGCCCGGCTTCAGCAGGTCGTCCCAATCCTTGATGCCCTTCGGATTACCCTTGCGGACCACGATCGCGACGACCGAGCCGAACGGAATTCCCTTGCTGGCGTCGGCATTCCAGCTCGCGTCCACCAGGCCCGCGTCGACCAGGCGGGTGACGTCCGGCTCGACGGAGAAGTTCACGATGTCGGCCGCCGCGCCATCCTTGACCTTGCGGGACTGGTCGCCCGACGCTCCATAGGACTGTTGGATCTGGACGCCCTTCCCCTGGTCGGTCTTGTTGAACTCGGGGATCACCTTGTCGAATCCGGGCTTCGGCACCG
This sequence comes from Nocardia sp. NPDC049220, assembly GCF_040647855.1. NCBI lineage: Bacteria > Bacillati > Actinomycetota > Actinomycetes > Mycobacteriales > Nocardiaceae > Nocardia > Nocardia sp. NPDC049220. Next base: position 197,812 of record NZ_JBEZDA010000009.1, on the reverse strand, counting down.
CATAGGCATAGAGGTTCAGGGTGCCCGCACTGCCGTCCGAGGCACCTCCCCCGACGGTGTCACTGGCTCCGCCGCCACATGCGGTGAGCGCGACCGCCGCGAGCGCGGTGACAGCGACGGCGCCGAAGCGCCGACGCGGGGAGAGCCACGATTTGCGAGACATCAGGGTTGGCCTTTCCTGCGGACCGCCATTGTCCGGTAATAGCGTCGGTGGCGGATAAAACTAACGGTGTTCGGTGGACCTGCGCCGCATTGCGCGGCGATATCGCGATTCGTCGGCCGAATCTCCTCGCCAGAGGTCGAGTCCGTTTGCGAGAAGGTTGCGCCGGCCCGCGGGCGGGCGACGCGAAAGGACCCGTCGCCGATCAGCGACAGAGAATGTCCGCGACTGCGAGATCACCGACAGCGATCAACGCCAATTCATGGCGGACCTGCGGGACGGCACTCGAAGACACGGGCAGACTGTAACAGAGCAACGATGGGAGTTCGAACCATCGTGCTTCGACAACCAGCAGGACTCAGCCCATAGCCGCAGGCCTGGATGGTCTTCGTACCCGCAACAGGCGGTCCGAGTAGACGAACGTCACTTCTGCACGCTGCGCCTGGCTGCGTGCGGATCCCGGAGAAGCGCGCAGTACACCAGAACGTCGACGCCCTGACGTGGCGGCAGGATCGGCGACCACTTCGACGATCCGCCGATCCGGACAGCTCGCTTCCTCGGCAAAGATGTCGGCACGACGGCGACCGCGGTCGCCGAACTCAGCGAAAGATGCAACGACCGGCCAGCATGAACCAGTATGCGCTCAGCGGGTGAGCAACCAGGCGACCACGACAAGCACGAGCAGCGCGACCAACGCGAGCTGAACCCGCGAACGCGGCATCAGCGCGCCCCGCTCTGCACGGGCCGACCGCTGTGGGCGGCGGCCACCAGCTCTGGTTCGGGAATGAACGCCGCAGGACTCAGCACCGGCGGCACTGCCGCGGCGGCGTGCCTGCGATCAATGCGACGTAGCACCGCCCGCAACAGACGGTCGAGTCCATAAGCGATGGCGAAGCTGATCGGGACCATCCCTACCAGGACAACCAGGAACTGCGGGATGAACGGCAATCCCGCGACCCACAGCTCGAAGCCGTCCCACCAACCTGCGATGCGATGCACGGCTCCAGCCTAGTAGGTCCGCCGCGGCGCTCCGCACGACCAACGCACTCGCAACCACATCGAGGGGCCGCAACAGTGGACGCCGAACACGGATCGGTCCGAAGATAGGGTATGGCGTCCTCCAATGACCGCATTGTCGACGAACCCGGCAGCATGTCGCTGTCGACCGCCATGATCGAAGCGCGACATCACGGCACCTTTCCCCCAATCGATGACTATGCCTTCCTCTCCGACTGCGAGACCAACTGCCTCATCGCCAGCAACGGCGCGGTCGAATGGATGTGCATACCGCGGCCGGACTCGCCGAGCATCTTCGGCGCGATGCTGGACCGCAGCGCGGGGCACTTCCGGATCGGGCCCTATGGCGTCAACGTTCCCGCCGCCCGCCGCTATCTGCCCGGCGGGATAATCCTGGAGACCACATGGCAGACCGACACCGGCTGGCTGATCGTGCGCGACGCCATGGTGCTCGGGCCATGGCACAACAACGACCAGCGCAGTAGGACGCACCGACGCACACCGATGGACTGGGACGCCGAACACGTGCTACTGCGCACGGTGAAATGTGTGAGCGGCACGGTAGAACTCGAGATGAGCTGCGAGCCCGCGTTCGCCTATCATCGGGCCTCCGCTCGCTGGGAGTACACCGGCAAAGTGTACGAGGAGGCGACCGCGGTCCGTGGCGACGACCCGAGCGCGGGCCCGTCCCTGCGGCTCACCACCGATCTGCGACTCGGCTTGGAGGGCAGGCAAGCCCGGGCCCGTACCAGGATGAAAGAGGGCGACCAGGTATTCGTCGCGCTCACGTGGTCGGAGCTGCCCGCGCCGCGTACTTTCGACGACGCCGCACAGCGGATGTGGCAGACCACCGAATGCTGGCGCCAGTGGATCACGCTCGGCAAATTCCCGGATCACCCGTGGCGCGACTACTTGCAGCGCAGTGCGCTCACACTCAAAGGACTCGCCTACGCGCCGACGGGAGCGCTCTTGGCCGCCGCTACCACATCGCTGCCGGAAACACCACGTGGGCAACGCAATTGGGACTACCGCTATACCTGGGTGCGCGACGCCAGCTTCGCGCTGTGGGGCCTGTACACGCTGGGCCTGGATCGCGAGGCCGACGACTTCTTCGCCTTCCTCAACGACGCGACGACCGGTGAGAACGGCGAACCGGTTCCGCTACAGGTGCTCTACGGCATCGGCGGCGAGCGCGAACTCGACGAGCACATCCTCGAACACCTCACCGGTTACGACAGCGCCCGGCCGGTACGGGTCGGCAACAACGCCTACAACCAGGACCAGCACGACATCTGGGGCACCATGCTCGACGCGGTGTACCTGCATGTGAAGTCACGGCAGCAGGTGCCCGAGACGTTGTGGCCATTGCTGGTTCGCCAGGTGCACGCCGCCATCACACACTGGCAGGAACCCGACCGCGGAATCTGGGAGGTGCGCGGCGAGCCGCAACACTTCACCTCGTCCAAAATAATGTGCTGGGTGGCTCTGGACCGCGGCGCGAAATTGGCCGAGCTGCATGGCCAGTTCGAGCATGCCGCCGACTGGTACGCCATCGCCGAAGAGATCAAGACCGACATCCTCACCCATGGCGTGAACGCCGAGGGAGTGTTCACGCAGGTATACGGCGGCGACACGTTGGACGCCGCACTGCTGCTCGTGGTGCTGACCCGCTTTCTGCCGCCGGAGGATCATCGGGTGCGCGCCACGGTGTTGTCCATTGCCGACCGCCTCACCGAGAACGGCCTGGTCCTGCGGTATCGAACCGAAACCACCGACGACGGACTGACCGGCGCGGAGGGAACATTCACGATCTGCTCGTTCTGGCTGGTCTCCGCGCTGGTCGAGATCGGCGAAGTACAGCGAGCCAGGCATCTGTGCGAGCGGCTGCTCGGCTTCGCCAGCCCGCTCGGGCTCTACGCCGAGGAGATCGACCCGCGCAGCGGTCGCCACCTCGGTAACTTCCCCCAGGCATTCACCCATCTGGCCTTGATCAACGCCTTGACACATGTGATCAGAGCCGAGGAATCTCGGCGGGCGGGCCAGTTCCAGCCCGCGCACACCTAGTAGGGCGATTCGCCGACCGCCCCACCCGAGCGCTGCGGCTACCCTGCGATCAAGGCGTCGGCCTCGTCGCGGAGCCGGCGCAGGGTGCCGAACTGCACTTCGAGGTCGGCGACCCGTTCCTCGCTGCGCGCGCCATACTTCCCATAGGCCTCCTCGGCCACTCGCAGCGCCTCGTCCGCGCCCCGCGATAGGTCCGTCGCGATGTCGGTGAAGTGGTCGCGCAGCACCCGCTGCACAGCGCGCAATCGGTTGCGCGATTCCTTGCTGACCTGGAAGATCACGTCGTCCATCAGGCGCGCGACCGCCACCTTGGCCTCGGCTCGCCTGCGCAGCTTGCGGTTCTTGCGGTCGTCCCACAGCGCGTTGACGCCGAGCAACACGCCCGCGCCCGCCGAGTACCAGTTCACCAACGACATACCGAGCAGACTGGTGGCGAGACCGACCATCAGGATGCCGCCGTAGGAACCCCGCAGACCGGTCAGGAACTGCTGTGTGACACCGGCTTTCGCACTTTCCAGGGATTCCAAGGACTGCACGTGTTCGAGCACCTCGCCAGGAGAGGCCAGGCGCAGGTCGACCGTCGGCGCCGCGCGGTTGTCGGCCGGGAACTTGGCGGCAACCTGCTCGCACAGCTCCATCGAGCGGTAGTGCGCCATCGCGAAGTTCTCTTCGACAGCGTCGCAGATCCTCGCGTCCAGGTCGGCGTCGAAGTCCCGCCACCGACGTGCCGGATCGGTCTCGGCGATCTCGGCTTCGGCGTTACGAATCAGGCTGCGCAGCCGATGACGAAGATCGTGCTCGATGTCGGCCATCAGCTCCGTGCTGCCGTCGACCAGGGTGACCTGCCAGTTCGCCGTCCGCTGACGCAGCTGATCGGCGTCGTCGCGGGCACGGGTGAGTTGCGCGGTGATCTCCGCCCTGCGACGTGGATCACGCAAAGCCTCGGCCTCGGTGCGCAATGTCATCGCGAGGTGGTCGCCGACCAAGCGGATATCCCGCACGGCGGCTTCCAGCGCGACCGTGTCGGCTCGGGCGACCACGTAGTCGCGCAGGTGATCGATCAGTTGCGGCACACCTGATTCGATGTCGCGCTGATAGCCGCCGGATAGTCCGGCCTGCCGATGCAACTCCGCGGACACCGGCGCCACCGCGAACCCCAGACCCGCCGCATCGAGCAACTCCCGGTTGCGCTGCTGGGTGTGCGACCAGTGCGGATGGATATCGATCTTGTTCAGTACGCAGATCACGGTGGGGCAGATCTGCTCGATGCGCTGCAGTTCGGCGATCTGCTCGATGGTCAGTTCGGCGCCCGCGTCGCCGACGTAGAGCACCGCGTCCGCGGCGGCGATCATCGACCAGGTGGTGCGGTTGTCGCCCAGTGCCCCCGGCGCGTCCATGACGACCACACCATCGGCGAGCAGGGGGGTGGGCTGGGTGAACTCCGCGCGCACGACACCCTGGGCGGCCAGTGCCGGGCCGGGATCGAGCGGATCGACCGATTGGCGCTCGGTGCGACCCACCTCGTTCTGGCGCACCAGTGTCGCGCTCGGCTCCGGACCGTACTCGACGATGACTGGAACGCTCAGTTCGCTGTTCGTCGCACTGACCGCGGCCCCGACCAGGCTGTTGACCAGCGTGCTCATGCCGTTCTTCGGCTCACCCACAACCACGAGGCGCACCCGGGGATCGGCCACCCTGGCGCGGACCATGTTCAATCGACTGCCGAGATCGTCACGTCCCGCGGACCGGGCCGTCTTCCGCAGCTCGTCGAGTATTCGGATGAGCGGGGCCATCGCGTCCGGATGTTTCACGGTCGCGGCCTTCAGCCCGGCAGCGGCAGACAACCCTCCTCCTTACTCTCGGTTTCTCTCGATCGATATACCCCTTGCCAGCGCCCTGCAGTCGTTCAATTCTCGACGAATCGGCTACATCAGCAGGTGATCCAGCCCGCCGGACACCAGATGGTGTGGCTCGGCGCCGGTCGACTCCGGCATCAACGCGCTGGACAGGTTACCGCCCGAGTCCACGGTGAGCACAGAGTGGTCGACGATCGGGTGATCCGCCACCATCAGCGGCATGAGACCGGGACCGGCGGCGTGGTCACCACCGATCGGTGCGGAGATTCCGTGCAATTTAGGGTCTATGACCTGCGGTTTGACCGGCACCGGCACTTGGGCGGGCGGGACATAGGTCGGCGCGACCGGGGTGTGCGGCTCGATGTCGACGGTGGGGGCGCTCGGCGCGTGGGTCGGCGCGCTGTAGGTCGGCGCGACGGTCGGGTGCGCGGGCACCGAAACGGTCGGCACGTCATCGGTCGGCAGATCGTTGGTCGGTGCGTCATCGGTCGGCTGATGGGTCGGCCGGGTGCTGTGCGAGGTCCCGGCCCCGGTGCCCGGGGCGTCGATACCGCCCGGGGTCGTCGCGTCGTCGTCGGGGCCGGACGTCGGTGTTGCCGGCTTGGTGACCGTCCGGCCTGGTGGCTCCGTGGTCGGTACGTTCGGACCGGTGCCGACACCGCCGTGCGGCACCGTCGTGGTGCCCGCTCCCGGGACCTTGATGGTCCCCTGATCCGGCGTCTTGGGTACCGACGGGGTGGTCACGTCGTCGGGAAGGGTCGGCGTCGGCGTGGTCTTGACGATCGTCGTCGGCTTGGTCGTCGGAGACGACGTCGGGCCGGACGGCGGCGAGTCGGTCACCGGAGCGGGCTCGAGCACGGGCACCGGCCGCACGATGTGGTCGAACAGCGCGGGCACGACCGCGGCCGGTGCGGTCAGCACCGACGGGCCTTCCGGAGCGGCGAGCGCGTTCGCGATCGGCGTAGTGGCCGCGTCCGGCTGGATCGTCGTCTGCAGTGGGGTGGCGACGATCGGTGTGGCGACGAACGCGGCGGGAGCGGCGGGAGCGACCGACGCTGTTGGCGCCACCGACGCGGCAGGCGCCACGGATGCCATCGGAGCGACCGGACCTGACACTACGGCGATCGGCGCCGAGGCCGCCAGTGGCTGCCCGACCGGTTGTGCGGCGCTCGCCGCGAGAGACTGCGCCGCGGGCGTACCGGCGGTAGGCGCGGCGAGGGCGCCGAGCCCGGGACTGCTTTGGCCCGACGCCTGCGCCTCGGTGGCTGTGCGGCCGGCGCCGTCCGGCACGTGTATGCCGTCGGCCAGCCCGTCGGTGAACTGATCGAGCTGGTCGCCGACCTGGCCGGCCGCGGCATCGACCTTCATCTCCGAGGTGAAATAGACCCCGTTCGGACCGAGTCCGAAGTCGATCGACCACTGCGTGCCGACGAAAACCCCGAGGTGATCGCCGCCCGCGCCGACGCCGTCGAACGGATCGCCCGCCGCCGGTGTCGCATCGAGGGCGATGTTGCCGGGCAGGTCGAAAACGGTGGAGCCGGGGGCGACGAAGCCGTTGGCGCCCGGCAGGCCGAAGCCGTGGCCGGCCTGCCCGAGTCCATGGCCCGGCAGTCCGAATCCGTGGCCCCCGGGCTCGACCGCGCCGGACGGATCGGAACCGACGGGACCGGGCAGCGAAAGACCATCGGACACATGGCCTTGGGTCCCGGAGAGCGTGAGCCCGGCATGGTTGCCACCGACACCGGGGATGTGTGGGATGCCGCCCGGCCCGGGCACACCCCCACCGGAGAATCCGGGCAGCTGCATACCGTGCCCGCCCGCGTCACCACCCGGCAGAGTCGGCAGCGGCAGCCCGGCGTCGGTACCGCCGTACTCGCCGTCGAGCGTCGGCAACGAGGGCAGGTCGACGTAGCCGGGATCGGTGCTCGGCAATGTGAAGCCCGGCGCCCACTGACCGTGCACGACAGGCGAATTCGACGCGGTCGGCGGCGCGTACGGCGTGGGTTCGACCACCGGATCAGGAAAGGTGACCACCGGGCTCGGCTGGTCGGGGTCGGGGTCGGTGTTGTGCGCCCAGCCGGTATTCCAGCTGTCGAGCCGGGACTCGTCCGGCTGTGCGGGGACGCCACCGCCGTTCGCGGCCACGAGTGCGCCGCCGGTCACATACGCGCCCGCCCGCGCCACCTGCGCGACACCGGTTGCCACCCGATAGGCGGTGTCACCCGCGCGGTCGGCCGCTTCGGAATCGTCGTCGAAGGGCAGATCACGCGTCATGGCAACTCCACTCTCGATGTCCAGCATCCTCACCGCGCCGGGTCGACCGAGTGAAGATCACCTAACAATATTTCGGAAATACCCGACTGTCACATTCTCCAGGACTGTAGAGAATCCGATTGCGCCGAGCAACACAACCTTGCCATCACCGATAACAGAACGACAGCCCTATTTCCAGTGGCCCGGAAACTGGACATCGCCTCGGAATACCCCCGGTAGCGGCCCGATTCGGCGCGCGTCGACAGTCGTCGTGACCAGCACCCGGGTAAAGCGCGAGAAATGCACAGATCTCCGAGCGTCATACGAGAACTGTGCGTTCGAGGTCGACGTGTGATATCCCACCGGGCGAGGGACTCCTGGTCGGACCAGGGTTTGCACACCGAGTTGGCGTCGCCGGGAGTCCCTGCGCCGACGTTGATCAATCGCGCACTTCGGAGTGTCAGGCCGGCGGCGATTAGCCGACCCGTTCTAGCCGTCGTCTGCGGCCGGCCAACGCGGTCGCTGGGGGCTCCGGGGCCGAGGAGGCTGGTGAGGCGGCACATGGCTGGGGGTTGGGGGGTTGACGTAGCGGCGCAGGTTCTCGTGTTGTGGTGCCGAGATCGGGTGAGGAGTTCCAGAGGCTGGCGCCGGATTCGCTGAGATCGGTGCGGCCGGAGTGGCGGTTTCCGTGCGGTTCCCAACCGGTGCTGGGCCCGTCAGTGGCGGTGGCGGCGTCCAGGAAGTCGCGGGCTTGGTCGTAGGACGGCCGCGCGTAGCCTATGGCGGGGCACGCGTGGCTGCCGGAGAGGCGGTTGCGGGACCGGACCGACGGTGGGTAAACAACAAACTGGCCCGCGGATGCGGTCCTTGATCAGCCGGGGAGGAGCCGGGCGGTGCCAGCGTCCCAGTCCACCGTTTCGAGGACGTGGTCGTGGTGGCTGGCGTCGCTGTGGCGAGCGAGTACGTGGCTTCGCGCCTTTGGACTCGGCGGGGTAGCAGCGACTGCGCAGGTCGAGGTCTTCGATGTTGACCTGGGGCAGCTCGTCTGCGCCAGGACAGGTTTCGCACTGCATCCGCCATATGGTCTCGCGCGACTGGATGTCACGTCGGGCGATGAACCGGTCGATAGCGGCGCGCGAGCGCACCCGGGTGTCGGAGTCCGCCGGGTGGAACCCCGCCATCGCCAGCGGACGATTCGTGGCGGAGTGTCCGTCGGGTGCGCGGCCGGCGCTGGAGATCGTCCAGGGAAGGCGCGTCCTTCCCGTCATCCACAGATCGTGGTGATTTCTCCAGAACTCTCTGGGTCCCCCACCAGTCGGGCCGAGCAGACCGCAACATCGACAAGAAGCGGCGATGGAAACGCGGGTACAGCACCGGCTTCCGGACGATGGCGAGTTGACGTTTCGATCACCCTTCTACCATCGCTGTCGGCACGACAACACGATGAAGCCCCCAGTTCCACAGACCATTCACGACAGCGAATCACGCTTCCGAGCGATGATCAGTCCGTCCGCGATCGTCAGCAGCACAGATTCGACGCGGTGGTCTGCGCGGACGTGTCTGTTGAATTGCTTGATGGCCAGAGCGTTGCCAGTGGGCGCGTCCTCGGCGACAGCGCCTCCGTAGAGGGCATTGTCGGCCAATATCAGCCCGCCGGGTCTGACCAAAGGAACGAGCAGTTCCCAGTAGTCGATGTAGCCGGTCTTGTCGGCGTCGATGAAAGCCAAGTCGACTTCTATGTCTCGGGGTAGGTCCAGCAGCGTTGCCGTCGCCGGACCGAAGTGTGGCCGGATGACGTTCGACACGCCCGCGCCCACCCACGCCGCTGTGGCCATATCGCTCCATTCCTCGGAGATGTCGTGAGTATGCACAACACCGCCCTCGGATAAACCCTTCGCAAGAGCAATCGCGGAGTAGCCGGTGAACGTGCCGACCTCAACGATGACACGTGCGGCGGTCAACCGCGCCAGAAATGTCAAGAGGACGGCTTGCTCATGTGGGATCTGCATCTCCGCAGCAGCTCCGAGAGCGGCGGTTTTCTCGATCAACTTTTGTTGGGCAGGCAGTGGCGGTTCAGCCTGCGCCAGTACATAGCTGGCCAGTCTCGGAGTCAACCCGATGCGTTTATCGATGTACATGGCGGCTCCAGTTTGATTAGGTCGATCGCGATATCACGTAGACAAGTGGGTACATCTGCGGGCAGCAGATTCTGAACGACAGAGAGCTCGGTGGAATTGATCGGATAAGTGAGCAGATCGCATCTGGCGGCTGCTATCCTGCGCAGCATCTGCGCTTGGAACTCGCCTACGGGCACCGGCCCTCGTGCAATCATGAAGAAACCGTCGAATTGATCACGTTCAGAGTCGGTTATCGGGTCATGTGAGAATCTGCCCGCCTGCTTGAGCAACGATTTCCCGGCCGGAACAAGAAATTTGGCCAAGTCCATATGAATCAGGCGATGTCGTTTGAGCGCTTCCTCCAGAACACAACCTGCAGGAATATCCAGCGCCCCTAGGAGAGTGAGCACTCGTTCATGGTCGCGTGCCCACATCCCGCTGAAGGCAGGATTACACGCCACCATGCGAGGTCTGATCACCGTGGCGTAGGTCGACGGGGAGCAGCTTCCAGCATAAACTTGGGTTGCCGAATAGCGATCGTACCAAGCGCTCGCTTGGACCAAGTAGTCCGCAGAAAGACCCTTATCGATAACCTTCTCGAAGAGATCGATCAACATCCTCCACACACCAAAGGCAATGTGATGGCCCAAGATCCAACGGTAAAAAGCGCGTTCATCCACATCCCGCGGCGGCTGCAGTACCTCGCGGCGCGGACGTAACGCCAGCGAAGCGTATGGGGACATCTCCTCCCGACCGCCTGGCAGCAGTGGTAGTTCGGGCATGGGCAACGGCAGCGGTCGCAGCTTTCCGCGCACCAACGAGCTCATAGCAATTCCTCATAACTCCGGCATGGTCCTGCCTCGGTATGCAGCTGTCCAATCACCGGATCGCACGCGCGATGCGCCCGATGCAGATACTCCGACCACGCCAGATTTGCTGTCCCGCCTGATCACCCTCACATACACGACTCCAGACGATACGACAGAGCCCGGATCTACCGACTCGAAATCCCAAGATTGCAACTCGAAATCAGGTCCGAAAGGTGTAATGGCAGAGTGGCGGGTGCCGACCCAGACTGCAAGTGCGCGTTGGCGTTTGCGGAGGAAGACGTAGCGGGATCGTCACAGTTTTCGGCCAGGAAATACCGCCGATCCAGCGGTGCGGATGCAGCATCGGTCACAATGCGCAATGCCGATCCGACAGTTGCCGACCTTGCTCAGGGTCCCCGAATACTGCCGCGCCACGCACGGCGACCCGTTGCCGCCCTTGACGAACCCGGTGCCATCCAGCACCCACGCTTCCAAGTAGATCAGATCACACACTCTGCGGGACACCGCTTTCCGTACCGAAATGACAATCTCCGGCGAGCTGATGGCCAACTGCTGCAACCACTGGTGGCCGATCCCTGGTAGCTCGGCCATCTGCCGCATCGACTTCCGCTTAACGTCGAGCATCAGCCCGCGCAGATTCGCCCCAGCGGTGACCACCGGATCCTGACACGTCAGCGACGAGAACACCTCGCGGACAAACGAATCCACCCGGACACGGCAATTCCGCCCTCCGCAACGCGGGAACCTCAGGGTCGACGCGCAACTCTTGACTTCCACTACAGCCGAGTCGATAATCCTGTACTGCGAGTTGGCTTCGATGCGAAAACCGCTACCGGGGTTGCCCGATTGTCCAGCGGAGCAATGTATCCATGCCCCCCGGGAGGGATGCAAGTGAAGCGCGTGCTCGATTGCTTCGAGATGCACAAGGATGAAATCGATGAGGTGATCCCACCAATATTCAGGTCGGCCAACCGCGTTCGAAATGGATGACTACGAGTGCGGGCACCGACGATGTCGCCGTTGCAGCGCGATCCGCGCACAGGGCCATCGTAGTGTGGTTATCCGTGTCGAGTGTTTGCCTGCAGACGGGAGTTCGCGCGGAGCGCGCCCAGATGCCGGCGCCGTCGTGCCGTCGGCCGATATGGGCAGATCGAGGCGGGGCGCCAGATTGCCGAGTGCATGGTCGCAGTGAGTACAGCGCAGGTTCCGCCGCACGAAAGCAGATCGACCCCACCCCGCCAGGGCCTCGAGCCCATCCCCACTAGACCGCAGACGAACTCATCCGTGCCGCTGAACTCGGTGAGATCACCTAGATGTCCTATCGGACCGCACTGCACGATAGGAGCGAACTCTTAGTTATCGATGACGGCCTGATCGTAACCAATTAAAGGAGAACAACAATGCCCACCGACACGAGCAATAGTAAGATACTGCTGGATCTAATAGATGAGTACGCCGCCGAGCATAGAAAGCATAAAATTTTCGATTACATCCTGCACAAGACCGAGTTGCCGATGGACCGGCGTTTCAGCCAACTCAACAAGTTTATCGTTTTTTCTTTCACATTCTCGGACATGATGGACCTGGTCGCAAGGCACTACGAAACCCGCCCGGGTCCATACAGTGCCGAGATCGTGCAGCACTGCAAAGACGACATGCACCACTTCCGAATGGTGGTCTCCGACTTCCAATTGCGGATGGGGATCAATGAGATCAAGCTGAAAGAAATAGAACCAGTGCTCTACCCCGAAGGGCACTTATTCATGCGACTGTACGGGTATCAGATGATGTCGATCTGCTTCAGACTCATCGATAGACCCGTGCCGCTGGTGTGCTTTATGGAGGCAATCGAGGGATCGTCTCAGGCGGCGATCAAGGGATACCACCAGGCCCTGGTGCATTATCAGGAATTCAGCGGACTGGACCTGCAGTACTTCGGTGACGCGCATCTATCCATCGAGTTGGGCCACGAATGCCTTCTGAGCAAACTCCAGGTGAGTGACGAGGAGCTCGACGAATGCAAGGAGATCATCGAGGAACATTTCGGAAATGCCCGGAAGATGTTGGACGCATCCCTCGAGTGCACCTACGAATATGAGAAGGAAGTTCTAGCGAAACGGTAGGCGCTGGTGAAAATGCCGCATCCCCCGGGTACGGACCCTGGTGAACTCGCGAAATCAACCAAGGTGTCCGCAACGCCGTGATAAGGCCTGTTGAACTGGGTTTCCGAGCAATGCCGAACGTGTGGACGACCAGGGAGGGGCACCTTACCGGACGATCTGAAAGTCATCTGGATTCGATCTTGGCGAGTCCCCGATATCGAGTCCGCCCGGCGGCGGAGCGCGGTGTATACGATCCTGGTTCAGTTGATGTCGCAGGCTACGGGGTGGTGGGTATGGTCGCAGCGGGCTGCATGCTCGGCCGGGTCGGATAGCCAGTCCCGAGTGGCGATATCGGCGGTGTTGTTCGTCCTCGAGTCGCCGATGATGACGCGAACTTCGAACAGGCTCGTCGGGTGGTTGGGTTGAGGTATTCGCTGCGTAGTCGCCGATTGAATGATTCGATGTAGTGTCGACCACGGACGCAGGACCGAGAGTGCTTGTGTCTCGGCCTGTTTCCCGTGCCGGCCTCCGCACCCCGGCGTATCCATTTCGGAGCACCGGGGCTCTCCACGAACCCGTGAGATGACGCCGCCCTGAGGTATGCCGGTGTCGTTCACCGTGCAACATGGACACGCAGACACCATCAGGGTCACCACGCACGGGGACGGGAGGCAACCGTGGAGATCCCCTCGACGACGGCGGTGGCGTCTCAGACCTGGTGCGCGCCACCGCCTTCGACCGTTTCGTCAAAGGGCCCGGCTCTCCCGACTCCAGTCTCGGTCTCGCTTTATGCTCCGCCACCGGCCGAACCGCATTCCGGCACCGCCGTACTCGACGACTCGATCGACGGCACCCGCCTTCGCGCGACGGGCTAGCCCTACTTCTTGTCCTTCGGTTTGTCCGAGGCCGCGTCCGAGGACAGCGCGGCCACGAACGCTTCCTGCGGGACATCGACGCGGCCGATCGTCTTCATCCGCTTCTTGCCTTCCTTCTGCTTCTCCAGCAGCTTGCGCTTACGGCTGATATCGCCGCCGTAACACTTCGCGAGCACGTCCTTGCGAATAGCCCGGATATTCTCGCGCGCAATGATCTTCGAGCCGATCGCGGCCTGGATCGGCACCTCGAACTGCTGCCGCGGGATCAACTCGCGCAGCTTGGTGGTCATCTTGTGGCCGTAGGCTTGGGCGGCGTCCTTGTGCACGATTGCGCTGAACGCGTCCACCGCCTCACCCTGCAGCAGTATGTCGACCTTGACCAGCTGCGATTCCTGCTCGCCCGACTCCTCGTAATCAAGACTGGCATAGCCGCGGGTGCGCGACTTCAGCGAGTCGAAGAAGTCGAAGATGATCTCCGCCATCGGCATGGTGTAGCGCAACTCGACCCGGGTCTCCGAGAGATAGTCCATGCCGCCGAGCTCACCGCGGCGGGACTGACACAGCTCCATGATCGAGCCGATGAACTCGCTCGGAGAGATGATGGTGCACTTCACGATGGGCTCGTAAACGTTGCGCACCTTGCCTTCCGGCCAATACGAGGGATTGGTGACGACATGCTCGGCGCCGTCCTCCATGTCCACCCGGTAGACCACGTTCGGCGCCGTCGAGATCAGATCCAGGTCGAACTCGCGCTGCAACCGCTCGCGGGTGATCTCCATATGCAGCAGACCGAGGAAGCCGCAGCGAAAACCGAAGCCGAGCGCCACCGAGGTCTCCGGGGTATAGGTCAGCGCGGCATCGTTGAGCTGGAGCTTCTCCAACGCGTCGCGTAGATCCGGGTAGTCGGAGCCATCCACCGGATAGAGACCCGAGTACACCATCGGGCGCGGCTCGCGGTAGCCGGTGAGCGGCTCGGTCGCCCCGCCGCGCGCGCCGGTCACCGTGTCGCCGACCTTCGACTGGCGCACGTCCTTCACACCGGTGATCAGGTAGCCGACCTCGCCGACGCCGAGACCCTGGGTGGGCTTGGGCTCCGGTGAGACGATGCCGATCTCCAGCAACTCATGGGTGGCGCCGGTGGACATCATCTTGATCTTCTCGCGCGGAGTCAGCTTGCCGTCCACCACGCGGACATAGGTGACCACGCCGCGATAGGTGTCGTAGACCGAGTCGAAGATCATCGCTCGGGCCGGCGCGTCCGCGTCGCCGACCGGCGGCGGCACCTGCGCGATCACCTGGTCGAGCAGTTCAGCGACACCCTCGCCGGTCTTGCCGGACACGCGCAGTACATCCGAAGGGTCACAGCCGACGATGTGCGCCAGTTCCGCCGCATAGCGCTCCGGGTCGGCGGCGGGCAGATCGATCTTGTTCAACACCGGGATGACGGTCAGGTCCTTGTCCAGCGCCAGGTACAAGTTGGCCAGCGTCTGCGCCTCGATGCCCTGCGCGGCGTCGACCAGCAGAATCGCGCCCTCACATGCCTCCAGCGCGCGCGACACCTCGTAGGTGAAGTCGACGTGGCCGGGCGTGTCGATCAGATGCAGCACGAAGTCGGTGCCCAGGTGCTCGCCCGACCTCGGCTTCCAGGGCAACCGGACATTCTGGGCCTTGATCGTGATGCCGCGCTCGCGTTCGATATCCATCCGGTCCAGGTATTGGGCGCGCATCTGCCGCTCCTCGACCACTCCGGTCAGCTGCAACATGCGGTCGGCCAGCGTCGACTTGCCATGGTCGATGTGCGCGATGATGCAGAAGTTCCGGATCCGGCTGGGATCGGTGAACGTCGTGTCGGCGAAGCTGGCGGGCACTCCACTCCTCATGGGTATCGGCAAACTGCCGTCTATCGTCCCATGAGCAGAGGTGTTGATCGGCAGCGGCTGTGTTGGTTTGGCAGCGCCTGCTGCGCTGCGGGTTCGCGGCCCCTTGCTGGCTCGCGTCCCAGCGGCCGAGACTTGCGCCTGCGGCGTGGGCGCTTCGGCCGCTGGGACGCGAGCCGGGCCGCGAACGGTGCTCGTAAGACTCGCACCGGCGGGGCGGGAATTTCTCGGGTTGCCGTTGGTTCCCGACGGGGGTCCGCAGATCGTGACTGGGTCTTCGGTGCGCGCCGAGCCGATGTGTTGTCGGTTGACGTTGGTTCCCGACGGGGAGTTTGTCGATTGCCGTTGGTTCCCGACGGTGGGGTCGGGAATTTGTCGGTTGCCGTTGGTTCTCGACGGGGTTGACGACGTCGCGGGTGGTGGTTGGTTCCTGACAAGCCGGGAATCTCGCAGCTCGCCCGATCGGCCGAGAATGGCGCGGCTCAGCGCTGTTCTCGACGCATTTCCACTTCATGTGCCGCTCGGATGCCGGATTATCCCGACGACACGGCGAATCGGGCGCGGATGAGAAGACGCGGGCGCGCCGTTATTCTCCACAGATGGCCCGAAGTTGGAACTCTCTCGGCAAGCAGCTCGGTCTCATCGCGAAGGAGCAGGGGCCGAAGATCGTCAAGCAGCAGGGACCGAAGTTGGTCGAACGACTGGTGGGAACGCTGGCGCAGCGGCGTGCGCCGGGTGGCGTCGCGGTGCGGCCCACCGCGTCCACGCCGGTCCCGACGGCCGAGCGGGCACGGCAGATCGTCTATTCCCCGCAGCTGGACGGCCGGGCCGACCCGGGCGAGATCGTCTGGACCTGGGTGCCGTTCGAAGAGGATCCGAGTAACGGCAAGGATCGGCCGGTGTTGGTCGTCGGGCGCGACAACCGCACGCTGCTCGGTCTGATGCTGTCGTCGAATCCTGAACGTGCGCACGACCGCAACTGGGTCGGCATCGGCAGCGGGTCGTGGGACAACGCCGGGCGGCCGAGTTGGGTCCGGCTCGATCGGGTCCTGGACGTACCGGAGGCGGGCATCCGCCGCGAGGGGGCGATCCTGGCGCGCACAACATTCGATCTGGTCGCACACCGGCTGTGCGCCGAATACTCCTGGCACTGAGGTCCCGCCTGGTCCGATGCCCTCGAGCCGATCGGGTTCGCCACCGCGGGCGGCGGACTCACCGCACGAACACCGTCCCGCCGACACCCGTCGCGACCGGATCATCACCCCAACAGCCGCGCCGGCTCAGGAGATCATCTCGCGGGAACGGCCGAACAGCAGGCCGTACACCAACGCGCCGAGCGCGCCGCCGATCAGCGGGAATACTATGAACGCCCAGACCTGCCCCATCGCGCCGTCCTGATAGGGGGCCACCGCGAGGCTGCGGGCGGGATTGACCGAGGTGTTGTCCACCGGAATCGAGACCAGGTAGATCACCGTGAGCGTCACGCCGATCGACAGTCCGGCCAGTGGCACGTCGGAGATCTGATCGGTCGAGGCCAGTACCACGAACACCAGCAGCGCCGTCAGCATCACCTCGACGATGATCATGGCGGCCATGCCGTAGCCGTTCTGCAGGACCACCTCCCCGAGCGGTCCGGTCTTCGCCGACGGACTGTGCGCGCCCCACCCGTTCGCGGCCAGCCCTTCGACCGAGCGGTCGTAGGACGGCAGATTCTTGGCCAGCGCGAACAACACGAGACCGGCCAGCAGCCCGCCGATCAACTGGGCGATCACGTACCCGGCCGCGGTCACCGCATGCACCCGGCCGAGCAGCAACTGGCCGAGCGTGACGGCTGGATTGACATGACAACCCGAGATCGGCCCGATCGCGTAGACGAGGAACATCAGCGACAGACCGAACGCCAGCGCCACCCCCAGCGCGCCGACCCGCTCCCCCGCCAGCACCGCCGTCCCCGCGCCGGAGATCACCAGGACGAAGGTGCCGAGCGCCTCGGCGCCCCATTTCTTGCTGTCGGGAATCGGTTTGTGCTCGACACCCTCTTCGACAACTTCCTGAGCCGTTGGAGACATCTGCCCACCTTCCGCGTTCCGGACTGGTGCTCTTGCGAGCCGTGGTACCGCTTCGACAACAGAGCCGCTCCGAGATCGATGGTTGCTCGCCGGACGCTACGCGAGTCTGGTGATCTCTACAACGACCTCGAGATCGGTGGAGCCACCCCCGGAGAATATGCCCTTCAGCGGCGGAACATCGGCATAATCGCGGCCTACCCCTACCGAAACGTGCTGTTCGTTGCTGGCGATATTGTTCGTAGGGTCATAGCCCCACCAGGCGCCGGTCCACGCCTCGATCCAGGCGTGCGACTGCCCGGCTGCCGTCGCGCCGATCTCGGCGGACGAGTCGGGATGGAGATAGCCGGAAACGTACCGGCTCGGGATACCCATACTGCGCAGCAACACCAGAGTCAGGTGCGCATAGTCCTGACACACCCCTTGTCGATCGGCGAACGCCTGCACCGCCGAGGTCCGCACCGAGGTGGTGCCCGCGAGATAGTCCATCTCTTGGTGCACCCACTCCGCCGCGCGCACGACGGCCTTCGCAGGCGGTACGCCGCGCGAGAGCTGGCGAGCCACGGTGGCGAGTTTCCGATCGGGCGGCACGTAGGCGGTGGATGCGAGCATCTCGCCGAACCGGTCGACGATCTGTTCCGCTCGCAGTTGTTCCCAACTCAACTCGTCCGCGGGGCCCACGAACGGTTCGGTCTCCACCACCGAGGAACCGGTGACCTCCAGTTCCGTGTGCGGCGCGTACAGGTCGAAGGCGGTGACAGCGGTGCCCCAATAGTCGGTGTAGCGATAGGAACGCGTCGCGGGCACGGTCTCGACTCGGTTCAAGATGACGTTCTGCCTGCTGTCGGCCCTCGGTGTGAGCCTGGCCTCGTTGAACGACCTGGTCACCGGCGCGTCGTAGACGTAGCCGGTGGTGTGCACCACCCTGATCCGCCAACTCATGGTTCGCCCTCCACCCGCACCAGGCTGTCCTGGCTGCTGCGCAAGTCGGTCCAGGCCACCCAGGGCGCCGCGTGGAAGTATTGCAGCGCGATCGCCTCGCTCACCGCGCGACAGATCTTCTGCAGCGAGAGCAGCCTGGTCTGCAGATCTTCCAGCAGCACGCCAGGCGGCAGGAACTCGAGTTCGCTGCGCGCGGTGCCGAGCAGGCGTTGCGCCTCGGGTCTGGCACCGATCCTGCTGCTCGGACGCTGATCCAGTTCCGCCAGACAGGTCTCGGCCACCCGCACCGAATGGAACACCGAGCGCGGGAACAGGCGGTCGAGCAGGATGAATTCGGCCACCAGGTTGGCATCTAGCGCGCCGCGATGGGTCCGCAGATAGGTGTCGTGGGCTCCCGCCGAGCGCAACACGGTCACCCAGGCGGGCGAGGAGGTCCGATCGCCGGCACGCGAAAGCAGCAGCCGCACTGTCATGTCCACGCGCTCGATGGCGCGGCCGAGTAGCAGGAAACGGTAGCCGTCGTCACGGCTGAGGGTGGAATCCGACAACCCGGCGAACATCGCCGCGCGGTCCTTGATGTAGTGGAAGAACTCATGTGGCCCGAGGCCGCGCGCCGCCTTCTCCGCGACGGCCAGCCCGATATAGGTGGCATTCAGGCACTCCCACATCTCACTGGAGGTGACCTCCCTGGCGCCCTTGGCATTCTCGCGCGCGTTGGCGATCGAATCGATGATCGAGCCGCCGTGCTCGCGGCTGAACGCCACCAGGTCGGTCACCGACCACACGTCCAGTTCACCCTGCGGCGGCTCGATTCCGAGCACGCGCAGCAGGATCCGGGATGTGCGGTCCGGGTCCACCGTCGCGTCCTCGAGCAGTTGGTGCACCGCGACGTCGAGAATGCGTGCGGTGTCGTCGGCGCGTTCGACATAGCGGCCGATCCAATACAGGGATTCGGCGTTGCGAGCCAGCATCAGCGCATCACCTCCCAGCCGGCCGCTGCGGTCGGCCGACACCACCGTGCGGTGACTGTCCGCCCGGCCGCTGGCCTTGTTGTTGCTGCTGCTGTTGCTGATTCGCCTGCATCGCGGTCGGTTCCCGGCCCAACTCGAACGACTCCGCCTGCGGCGGATCGCCGACCAGCTCCGCGCCCGCCAGCTCTCGATCGACGGGCGAGGCGCGACCCGCGAGCACCCAGGTGTCCTTGCTGCCGCCGCCCTGACTGGAGTTCACCACCAGCGAACCTTCCGGCAACGCGACCCTGGTCAGTCCGCCGGGCAGCACCCAGATGTCGTCACCGTCGTTGACCGCGAACGGCCGCAGATCGACATGCCGAGGCACCAGTGCGTTGCCGATCTTGGTCGGCACGGTCGACAGCTGCACGACCGGCTGCGCGACCCAACCGCGCGGGTCGGCCTTGATTCGGCGTCGGGCCGCCGCGAGTTCGCGCGGCGTCGCGTCCGGCCCGATCACGATGCCGTAGCCGCCGGAACCTTCTACCGGCTTGATCACCAATTCGCCGATCCGGTCCAGCACTTCCTCGCGTTCGTCGTCCAGCCAGCAGCGAAAGGTGTCGACGTTGGGCAGAACCGGCTTCTCGTTGAGGTAGTACTCGATGATCGTGGGCACGTAGGTGTAGATCAGCTTGTCGTCGGCGACGCCGTTGCCGACCGCGCTGGAGATGACGACGTTGCCCGCCCGCGCCGCGTTCAGGACACCGGCCACGCCGAGCACCGAATCCGGCAGGAAGTGCATGGGATCGAGGAAGGTGTCGTCGATGCGTCGGTAGATCACGTCGACCTGCCGCTCGCCCGCCGTCGTACGCATGTAGACGACATTGTCGCGGCAGAACAGGTCACGGCCTTCCACCAACTCCACGCCCATCTGCCTGGCCAGCAGCGAATGCTCGAAGTACGCGGCGTTGTGCACGCCGGGGGTGAGTACCACCACGGTGGGATCGGCTTCGTTCGGCGCGGCCGAAGCACGCAACGCCGCGAGCAGATAACTCGGATAATCGCCGACCGCGCGTACCCGATGCGAGGAGAACAGGTCGGGGAAGACCCGCGCCATTGTTCGACGGTTCTCCATCACATAGGAGACGCCTGACGGGGAGCGCAGATTGTCTTCCAGCACACGGAAATCGCCGCGCTCGTCCCGGATCAGGTCGATGCCCGCGACATGGATGCGCACCCCGTTCGGCGGCACCAGACCGGCTGCCTCCCGGTGGAAGTGGTGGCATGAGGTGACCAGGCGCTTGGGGATCACCTGGTCGCGCAGGATGTTCTGTTCGCCGTACACGTCCGCGAGGAACAGTTCCAGCGCGATCACACGCTGTTCGATACCGCGCTCGAGTTTTTCCCACTCGGCCGCGGCGATCACCCGCGGCACCAGATCGAGCGGAAACGGGCGCTCTTGTCCGGACAGCGAGAAGGTGATGCCCTGATCGATGAACGCGCGGTCCAGCGCCTCCGAGCGCGCGGCGAGATCGGCGACGTCGATCGGCGCGAGCGCGGCGAAAATCCCGTTGTACGGCTGGTGTACCCGACCGGCGCGGTCGAACATTTCGTCGAAGGCTTCGGCGTAGCGGCCCGGTGCATATCCCTCGAACAGTCCCGTCTGCCTCCTCATCCCGTCGTCCGCCGCACGCCCGGCACGAACCGACGAGGACCTGGCGGGCCGTGGCGGGGAGACGGAGGTCATGGGAAAATCGTGCAGCATTCAGTCACCAACACTGGGTGTGACGCAGATAAATTTCTTGCATCACTCCTATTCCTTGGGTGAATCTCCGGTCACCGGTTGGACCGGTCGTTCGGGCTTCGACCAGGCCGGACACGCACCGATTTCCTGTGCTGAACGCCGACTGGTAACCTCGACCTTCGGCGCTGCGGTACCCGTTCACTCCCGGGTGTGTCGCGCGCTCCCGAACTTTTCCAGGACACCCACCAGACAGGAACACGAGGAAACACGCGTGGCCAACATCAAGTCCCAGATGAAGCGGATCCGCACCAACGAGGAGGCGCGCAAGCGCAACCAGTCGGTCAAGTCCGCGCTGCGCACCGCCATCCGTGGCTTCCGCGAGGCCGCGGCCGCCGGTGACAAGGAAAAGGCCACCGAGCGCCTGCAGTTCGTCGGCCGCAAGCTGGACAAGGCCGCCTCGAAGGGCGTCATCCACGCCAACCAGGCCGCCAACAAGAAGTCGGCCCTGGCGCTGGCTCTCAACAAGCTCTGACCCAGCGGTACCGCTGGCCGGTATCGTTCACGTTTTGACGCAGCCGCCATGGCCTCGATGACCAAGGCGGCTTTTGTCGTGCCCAGACCATCCGGCATGTCCGTCGGCTCGCTCACCTGGCACTCGCCCGGGGATTCTGGATCATCCCGCGCCGGATCGACGCTCCAGCTACCATTCGGCGCATGGTAACCGTGTATGCCAATCAGACCGTTGTCCGCAGCGAGGACCTGCCGGATGTGATCCGGGCGGCGGAAGTGCTCGGATTCGGCTTGAAAATCGAGAATGTGCTGGTTCCCGACGACGACGACGGCGGTTACTCCTTGGAGTGGATCGTCACGCGAGACGAGGACGTGCCCGCCTACGAGGAGTGGGAAGGCCGCTACGAGGACACCGAGGACGACGAGGAACTGACGCTCACCTCGGTGGAATAGTCCCAGGTCACGGTGCTTGCGGAGCGGCGGCCAGCCGATCCAGCGCCGTCTGGGACTCCTCATCCGCCGGGCGGTGGACGATGATCCGCTGATCGGGATCCCGCCCCGGCATCAGCACTTCATAGCTGAAAATCAGCGGCACGACAATCGGATGGCACAGCGGTTTGTTCCCCGACCCTGCACTCGGACGTCGTGGCGAGCCCACGCCTGCGCGAACTCGGCGCTGTGTCGTGAACTCGACGATCAGATCCGCGAGCACCTGATCGTCCGGCCCGCGCGGACCGCGGACCCGCGATACCTCCCGGATGATCCGTTCCCGTTCGACGTAGAAATCTCGCATGCCCGGGTCCAGCGGACATGGGCCACATGATGTTCCCCGCTGCTGCGTGGGGGGGGCCGAAATCGGTGATCAGCGCCGCCATCACACCCCCCCGTTCCAGGCCAGGATGTCGTAGCGATGGTTCACCAGCCGCGCGGGCAGCGGCGACAGGTCGTTGACCAGCCTCGCGAGTGCGGGTGCCGGCACCGTGCTCGGTTTACCGGTGTTCGGCAGCCGCTGCCGCGCCAGGTCGAACGGTAGATACGCTCGTCGGCGTCCAGCCGCAATGCCTGCGACTACGCCTCGAGCACCTCCGCCGACGGACGCAGGCCGCGCCCCTGTTCCAGTCGCACGATGTAGTCCGTGCTCACCCCTGCCAGCTCGGCGGCCTCCTCCCGCCGCGGGCCCGGCGTCCGCCGCGCCTCCACCTGCGCCGCGGCAATCCGAGATCGCGCGGAGTCATCCGCTCTCGCCGGTCCCGCAGGAAGGCCGCCAGTTCGTGGATCTGATCTGCGCCGCTCCCAGGCCCGCGATGATCACGCGAGTTTCCGCCTTCGGGCCCGAGGTCGCGGCGGGGGGTTCGATCTGCCGTGCCAGTTATCACCGTCGATCTTACGGCTGCCTGGGAGTTGCTTTCCCAGGAAGAAGCGTCCGTCATCCAGCCCGCACACGGCGGAAATTGTGTTTGGACAACACAGCAGCGCGACGACAAGGACTGGACATGTCCGGCGCTCGCACCCTCGACACCTACCGGCTGCTCGGGCAACCCGGCCTTCGGGTATCGCCCCTGTCCCTCGGAACCATGACCTTCGGCGCGGACTGGGGGTGGGGAGCCGATCAGGACGAGGCTCGCACGATCTTCGACACCTCTCTCGACCGCGGCGGAAACTTCGTCGATACGGCGAGCCAAGACACTAACGGCACCCCCTAGCAACTTATCGGCGAATTCACCGCGAACAACCGTGAAAGCCTGGTGCTGGCAACCAAATACACGATGGCGCGGCGCGCGGGCAACCCGAACTCCGAAGGCAACCACCGCAAAAGCATGTTCGCCTCGGTCGAGGCCAGCCTGCGCAGGCTGAACACCGACTACACCGACCTGATCTACCTGCACGCCTGGGACTTCCTGACCCCGGTCGAGGAAATCCCGCGCGGCATCGACGATCTGGTGCGCTCGGGCAAGGTGCTCTACGTCGGAATCTCGGACGCTCCGGCCGGGCAGGTCTTCCGGATGCAGACCATCGCCGACCTGCACGCCTGATCACCACTGATCGCGCTGCAGATCGAGGACAGCCTGATCGAGCGGACCGTAAAACGTGACCTCATCTTGATGGCACGCGAACTCGGGCTCGGGGTGGAGCCGTGGTCGGCACTGGCCAGCGGCGTACTCACCGAAAAGTACAGCCGCGCGGACCTGGAGCACGAAGCGGAGGGTTCGCCCGAGGGAAACCGCAAGAACGTGGCCGCCGCCAATGGCTCGCTCACCGAACGCGACCTCGCGATCGCGGACGTGGTGAAGGAAGTCGCTGCCGATATCGGCAGAACTCCTTCGCAAGTCGCACTGACCTGGACCCTGCGCGAGCAGGGTGTCACCGCACCGAACAGACGCGCGCACCACCGCGCGACTCGAGGATAACCTCGGCGCGCTCGACGTCGAATTCGAGACAACCCAGTTGGCCCGGCTAAAGCAGGCCAGCGCCATCGACCTCGGTTTCCCGCACGAGTTCCCGACTCGACCGATGACCCGCAGCGTCGCCTTCGGCGATCTGACAATCGAAGGGCGCGAATAATCTCGGCCCGGTGTGCCAGTGCGAGCCGGAGTTACACCATCGCTGGCTGCTGTCTTGGGCGCGGTGCCGCGGTCGCACACCGCCGTAAGAGTCGTGTCCCGGCCCATCGCGTTCCCGGCCGCCCGGTGGTGCCGCTCTAATGCGTCGCGTCGCCGCCGCGCCGGTGGTCCGGCCGATGAGTTCGGGCGTTGCGAACCGTCTGCATCGGTGATAGCGCCGACGACGGAGAGTGACAATGGACCGGAACGAGATCATGGCGTGGACCCGCTCCGAACGACTCGGGCTCGCCAAATTCCTCGACAGCCTCGACCAGCACGAGTGGAGTGCCGATTCCTTGTGTCCCGGCTGGACCGTGCACGACGTGCTGGCCCACGTCACAGTGGTGGACACCTTCCGGGCGACGATCGCGGGTGTGATTCGGGCCCGGGGGAACTGGAATCGGATGACCGAGCGGAGGGCACGCGATTGGGCGGCGCACCACCCGCCCGCCCAGCTCATCGCGCAACTCCGCGAGAATGCAGGGTCGGCGCGCCGGGCACCGGGCACCAGTCCACTGGATCCGCTGGTGGACACCATGGTTCACGGTCAAGACATCGCCCGACCGCTCGGGCGGTGGCGGGCGATGCCCACCGAACCGGCGGTCGCCGCACTGGAACACGTCCTGCGGAGCAGGTTCTACGGTGCCAGGACACGCCTGCGCGGCGTGCGACTGGTGGCCACCGACACGGACTGGTCGGCTGGCGCCGGATCGGAGGAGATTCGTGGGTCGCTGAGCGATCTGTTGCTCGTCGCGACCGGGCGCGCGGCCGGGCTCGCAGGGGTGACGGGGGCGGGTGCGCAGCGAATCGCCGACGCGCTCTGACTGGTCCGCCGAACCCGGGACGCTTCGACCGAGCCGAGCCGTGTGACCAACCGGCCGGATCGAGCAAGACGGACGATAGTCGAGCCCCGCAGAACCCACGCGATTGGATGACCATCACCCGATCCGACAGTTACCCAGGCGAACCCCGCCATCGCGGCGTGGTTTCTGCGATCCGGATCAGCCTGTGCCGTGTAGGTCCAGGATCCGGGTGAGGGCACGTTCGAGGGCGTAACCGGCGTCGGCGGCACCTCCTTTGACGTCGGCGTTGAGGGCGGCGACCACGTGGAGGGCCGAACCGATGGTCGCGGGAGTCCAGCTGCGGGCTTGGGCCTGGGCCTTTTTCACTTTCCACGGCGGCATACCGAGCTGCTGGGCCAGTGCGAACGGGTCACCACGGCCGGCCGAGCCGACCCGCGCGATGGTGTGTACAGAATCGGCGAGTGCGTCGGCGAGCAGGACGTGCGGGACGCCACGGTCGTTCGCCCAGCGCAGTGCCTCCATCGCGCCAGGGCGATCCCCCGCCACGGCAAGCTCGGCGACGTCGAACCCGGACACTTCGGCTTTGCCCGAATAGTAGCGGCGCACGGCCGCGACATCGACCTTGCCGCCGGTGTCGGCGGCCAGCTGCGCGCACGCGGCCGCCAGCTCACGCAGCTCCGAGCCCACCGTCTCCAACACGACCTGCACGACCTCGCCGGACACCCGGACCCCGGCACGCCGGAACTCGCCGCGGACGAACTCGACTCGCTCGGTGGCCTTGGTCAATTTGGCGCACTCATGGGTGACCGCCCCGGCCTTCTGCAGCGCGGGCACGAGAGCCTTGGCCCGTCCGCCGCCGGAGTGCAGGACAACCAGCACCACCCCGTCGGGCGGGTCCTGTGCGGCCTCGGTGATCACCGCGACCGCGTCTTTGCCCGCCTCGGCCGCCGATTCGAGCACGATCACCCGGTCCTCGGCAAACAGTGAGGGGCTCAGTAGTTCAGCCAGCTCGGCGGTGCTCGCATCCCCGGCACGCAGTCGGTCCACCGGTACCGCGTCAGCGTCCGGCGCCGACGCACGCACCCGCGCGGTCACCTCCCCCAACGCACGCTCGATCAGCAGTTCTTCTTCTCCGAGCACGAGGTGGAGCTGCGCCGGCCGCTCAGTCACGACGGCGCCTTTCCGAAACTCGACGTCGTCGCGCCCGAGGGCCTTGCCTGGATGGTTCGCTCGCAGCGCTCGCTCACGGCCTGATCCTACGATCCCCGACCGACACGATTCGCCGAGTACCCAGCGCCCGTGTCGAGCAGTCGACACGCTGTGTGTCGACGAGCCGTGAAAGGACCGCAGCGCGGCTACGCGCTGCCGGTCTCGATCCAATTGTTGATCTTCTGGAAGGACGATGGCGCCGACGGGTGCAGTGGCAGGTTATGGGCGGTACCCGGCACGACGAGAGCATCGAAATCCGCGGCGCCGCTGTAATAGGGAGCCTCATTCGCCACAATCGAATCCGCGGTCTGACAACTCACCACCAAGTTGCAGAAGATGTCGTCGTTCGCGCCCATGACGATCAAGACCGGCGCAGTGATCGAGCGGGCCGAGCTGAGTGCCACCGGCGCCAACAGCGCGGTAGCCGACTCACTCACTTCACCGACGGTCGCCAGATCCTTGTTGCTTTCGTCGTAGGCGATCACCGTGGAGTCGGCGGTTTTCGGATCGTAGAAGGCGGGGCCACGCCGATCGGGCACGGTGGTGAGATATCCGGGGTCGAGGCCCTTTCCGGCAAACTTGGGATCGAGCGCCGCCGGATACAGGCTGGCAAAGAACGCGGTCGAAGTCAGACCCACGGCAGGCAGATGAATTATTCCGGTCACGACAAGTCGGTCCAGATCGTGCCAGCGAGACGCCTCGTTCGTGAGCGTGACCGAGCCCAGCGAATGTCCCGCGCCGTTCACCTGCGAATAGCCCTGCCCGCGAACCCAACCGATCAACTGGTGCAGCACATAGGCGTCGCTGGATACCGTGAGCGCCGAACTCGCCGGACGGCTACTGGATCCGGTGCCGAGCCGGTCGAAA
This sequence comes from Nocardia sp. NPDC049220, assembly GCF_040647855.1. Taxonomy (NCBI): domain Bacteria; kingdom Bacillati; phylum Actinomycetota; class Actinomycetes; order Mycobacteriales; family Nocardiaceae; genus Nocardia; species Nocardia sp. NPDC049220. Next base: position 170,970 of record NZ_JBEZDA010000009.1, on the reverse strand, counting down.
TTGAACGTTGCTCGACCGGCTGCCAAGGTGAGATCGACGTACGAATCCGCCTGCGGGTCTTGCGGCCAATCCCAATACGTCCGGTTGTAGGTGGCGCCGGCTACGAGCACGTCGATTCGATGCTCGCCGGGAGCCCACGCGCTCGGCGTACAAAGTGTCGCGGCGACGGTATTGTCCTGTGGCCCACCGTCGGACAGCGCAACGGGAACAGCAATATCCCGGCAGGTACCGGGCTTATCGCTCGCCGCCGAAGCCGGCGCCGCCGTGACGAGAAAAGTGGATGCGAACACAGCAGCGGCCGCAACGGCCACGCGGCGGAAATTCATAGCACCTCATCGAGGTCGAAATCTGCGGAAAAACCGAACTCGGCTGACATCGTCAATCGCATACATCCGTGTTCGGCGTTCTGCATCGTATGTTGCCGACCGGTCGAGCACAATGCCTCGCGGACCGCTTCCACCGTTAGCCGACTCGGCCGCATTATCGGGGCGATCCCGCGCACCGAAGCCGCAGTTCGCCAGGATTTCTCGATGAATATCGGTGATGGCGCGGCATTTCACGACCTTCACCATCGGCGCGGGTGTGAAGGACGAGGCCGCCACGTCGGTGCTGCGACGCACCACCGACGAAACCACCAAATGAGCAGGTGCACGACAGCGTCGATGTCACAACGACATTCGCGAACGTGCTATGAACACCGCTGTCTACCAATACCGCACCGCCACCATGCTGACCTTCCCGGTGAGCGCCGCCATGATCGGCAGCGTGACCACCAACGCCGTGCGGACACCGCACGATCGCGGCCAGCACCCCTGGCACGCGGCCAGTCGGCCGAGGTGGGTGCCAACAGGATCAGGCCAGCGGTCGCGACCACCGACATCGCGCAACCCGCGCTGACCGCGAGCCCAGGCGACAGTGCAGGCAGCGCGCCGACTCCTGCCAGAGCATGGCCCGGCAGATCCCGCACCGGGAGGTGACGTTCCATCATCGCTACGCGAACTGCGTTAGACGGGCCAGGTCACCGATGCGATCGTGAATACAGCGATGTCGGCGGCGGCTCACTGGCGAACTTGACATTGTCACTGTGACAAGGCGTTCACTGGCGGTCGGAGGTGGTACCCATCAACGCGACACACAGGAACCCGCAGAACACGCGACTACTCGACGCCTTGGCCGCGCAGAACTCATCGACTCGGCTCGCGGCCGCCCTGGCAGTCGGCACGCGTCCCGAGCCCGATTTCGTCGATGTGCTGGTAGAACGCTGCGCGATAGAGCCGGACTTCTTCGTGCGGGACATGCTCACGTGGGCGCTGACCCGGCTGCCGACGGAGATCACGGTTCCGAGACTGCGCGCGGAACTCCGTTCCGAGCGTGCCCAGGCCCGCAGCCAAGCGCTGCACACGCTGTCCAAGATCGGGGACAGGAACGCATGGCCCTCGATCACCCGGTCATTGCTGCATGATGCCGACGACCAGGTCGCGCGCAGCGCGTGGCGCGCTGCCGTTCTCCTCGTGCCCGACGGCGAGCAGGCAGAGTTGGCCGCGCAGCTCGCTACGCAATTCGGCCGCGGCGACCGGGAGGTGCAACTGAGTCTGAGCCGTGCCCTCGTCGCGCTCGGCACCGTGGTCGAGCCGGTCCTGCGAGCGGCGAGGGCAAGTCACGACCCAACGGTGCGTGCGCATGCGAGCGCCACAGAGCGACTCCTGTTCGACCCGGATGCCGGATTCGACCTCGCCGTCGATGAGGCGAGACGGGTCCTCGCGCTCGGTCCGGACCGGGAGGAGGAAACGGCGTGCTGATCGGCGAGGTGGCGCGCCGCTCGGGGGTCAGCGCGCGGATGCTCAGGCACTACGACTCCCTCGGGCTGGTACGACCGACCGGCCGCACCGTGGGTGGCTACCGGGAGTACTCCCCCGAAGACATCCGGCGGATCTTCCATGTGGAGGGGCTGCGGTCACTGGGGCTGTCGCTGAGCCAAATCGGACGCGCACTCGACGATCTCGAATTCACCCCGTCCGCACTGGTCGGCCACCTTATCCGAAAGACCGAGGAACGACTGAACCGGGAGCGAGAACTCCTCGAGCGGCTCCGCACAGTCGATGCGGCCGAGCCCTCCGGTTGGCCGGACGTCCTGCGCATCGTCGAGTTGCTGCACGGACTCGGTTCGCAAAGTGCCGACCGGCGCCTGCGCACCGTCCTCGCCCCGGCCGAGGACGTGCCGGTGTCCGCCGCGCTGCTGGCCGAGGCAGTTCTCACCGAATCCGACCCGAACGTTGCCGGGGCACTGCGGTGGGCCCTCGCGCGCGCCGGCGGCGACGCGGTGGCGAGTTTGGCCTCAGGCATGACCTCGGAGGAGGTCGACGTCCGTCGGCGCGCGGTGCTGGCGCTCGCCGAGCTATCTGGCGACGAGGCAACCGCGGCGCTCACGGACGCGCTCGAGGACGCGGACACGACAATCCGCACACGTGCTGCTCTCGCACTGGGTGCGCGAGGCGTGCCCCTGGCTGTACCGGCACTCGTCGGCACGGTGGTCGAGGGCCCGAACGATGTCGAGGCGGCCGAGCTCCTGGGAACGTTGGCGCGGGATGCGCAATGGGCAGACCGGATCCTGAGTGCGCTGGTCGACGAACTCGCCGCACACACCGCCGACTCGGCGGTGCGGCGACGACTGACCCAGGCCCTCGCCGAGCTACCAGGGACCATCGCGCTCGACATCCTGCGGCACCTGGCCGATGACGACGATCGGGCGGTGGCTCTGCTCGCCTCGGCGCTGGTGGAAACGCTCGAAGAACAGCCGGAGGGGAACAGCCCCGGCCACCTCGGTTAGTGCCCCGACCAGCGCGCCGTAGTGGATCACGGCACGGTTGGCGAAGCGACCTCGCCGAACGTCTGATCGATCACCCGCGTGGTCGGATGTCGCAGCCGATCAGGCCAGCCGCACTTTCGGCTGAGTTACATTGGTTCGAGCAGGACGAGTGGAAAGGTCAGGTCAAGAGGGTCTGTCACACGGAGGCGCCGATGCGTTTCAGTGAGTTCCTTCCCAGCCCGCTCGGATTCGGCACGGCCCCGCTGGGCAACATGTATCGCGCGATCCCGGCGGATGAGGCAGCCGCAACCCTGGACGCCGCGTGGGAACAGGGCGTGCGGTATTACGACACCGCCCCGTTCTATGGCGCGGGTTTGGCGGAGCAGCGGCTCGGCGAGCTGCTGTCCACCAAGCCCAGGGATTCTTTCGTCTTGTCCACAAAGGTCGGGCGCGTCATCTACGACGGGGTGGAGAGCCCGAATGCTCGTGATCTCGGTGAGAAGGGCGGGCTTTTCGAACACGGTCGTCCCAACAAGATGGTGACTACCTACACGTCCGATGCCACGGAGCGGTCGATCGAGGACAGTCTGAAGCGACTGGGTGTCGACCGATTGGACATCGTCACGGTGCATGACATCGCTCAGGACTTCCATGGCGACGCCTGGTTACAGCAGTTCGAGGTCGCACGCACCGGAGCTTTCCGCGTTCTGGACCGGCTGCGGGATGAAGGTGTCATCAAGGCATGGGGCACCGGGACCAACCGCACCGAACCAGTAGAACTGACGATTGCCTTGGACGAACCACGCCCGGACGTGTTCCTGCTGGCAGGCCGATACACGCTGCTGGATCACGAACATGCTTTGGAACGACTGCTGCCGATGGCCGCCGCGCAAGGCTTGGAGATGATCGTCGGCGGGCCCTACAACTCCGGGGTGCTCGCGGGCGGATGCCATTTCGAGTACCAGACGGCATCGGCCGAGATCGTCGATCGGGTCCGGCGCATCACGGAGACCGCCGACCGGCACGGCATCAGTGTGAAAGCAGCCGCCCTACAGTTCTCGCTCGCCCACCCGGTCGCAGTCGCCACCATTCCCGGAGCGTCGCGGCCCAGCCGAATCGCCGAGGACCACGCTGCCGTACGAGCGGATATTCCGGCGGCGTTCTGGGCCGACCTTCGCGCGTCCGGACTGATCAGCCCGGACGCCCCGACCCCGCGCGGCGTCTGACCACTGCCGGCTCGATCTGCGTCCCGCACGGCATACGATGCGGTCAGCGAGTCCGAGTTGGCCGATCTGATCACCAGCATCTTTAGCAATTGCCTCGACGGTGTGAGCAAGGCGGTGATGGTACGCGCGTCCTGAGCCTCGGCCTCGGGCATTGCTTGTAGAAGCCGGACACCGCCACCATCTCGGCGGGCGCACGCCACCACCCCCGCGCCCGCAACCAGTCGGCCCAGCTGGGCGCCAACAGGATCAGGCCCGCGGTCGCCACCACCGACAACGCGAAGCCCGCGCCGACCGCTAGTAGCGATCAGTGGTTCTCCGAATACAACGTGTCGCCCGGCGGCTGCCCCGCGAGAGGTGAGCCACGTCGCTATCCGATCGACGGCGACAGCGCCGTGGGTGATCGGATCAGATAGATCGCCCCAGAGTAGACATCGTCGTGCGCGATCTCGTCGTCACTTCGGTAGTACCGGACGAATGCCGAATCGACTGGAATGTCGACGACGCTGCGGGGATCGAATGGATATCGGTGGTCCTCGTCGCGGTCCGACCATTGGCTAAGACTCCCGGCAGGAAGAAGGTAGAGGCCAGGAGGTTCGTTCCGATCGAGATACGTCCGCAGGAAGTCGATTCCGGCGAGCACAGACCTCGGCGAAGGCAACGTCTGTGTCACTTCCAAAGGGAGAACCAGGCAGGCGGCGATACCGGCCCGATTTGGCCAGTCGACCCCGTTACAGAGTGCACCAAAAGCGCTCGCGCTGCTCGCGAGTAACCGGGACGGGTCCCGCATGCTCTCCGCGCTGAGCCCGAAGTCATCGATATGGCGGGAAAACAGGCGCTGATCTGCTGCGGCGGAAACCTCTGTGGCCCACTGCCCGATCGCGTCCAGATCAAGATCTACCAACAACCGACCGTCCGTTCTGCTCCAAACACCGTGCTGGATCATGCCATCGACCGCAATGGCGGGCTACCCGGTTTCGTTCCGACCGAGCACACGCGCCGGAGCCAGGGGCCTGGCAGGGCCGACCGATCGCCCGCCACGAGACGTTCGGTGCGATCGAGATCTCGAGATGTACTAGTCCGGCATGAACCCTGTGACCGCCGAGTCACTGTGAGCGCCTTCGACTTGACGAACTCAGCATCAGACGGCGGTCGTGGGCGCTCTCATCGGCATTTCCGGACGTTGGTGCCGCTCATAGTTCGTTACACAGGTGTCTCGAACCGCTCCCGACCATGTCCAGCGGTAGGACAGCGCCCAGCGGAATGAGCGGACATTCAGCCCGCGCTTTCACGTTCTGCCAGGAATTCATCGAGCAGGTCGAACAGCACCTCGAGGATGCGGGTTTCCTGCTCGCGATTGAGATCGGTGACAAAGTCCCAGTCTGGCAGTGCGATCTGCTTGATCACCCCTGACCAGGCGAAGCTGCTCTCGCGACGAAGGCGGTTGGCGAGCAACCAGTCGCGAAAGCCGTCCAGTCCTTGCCCGCCAGACCGGCGCGCGGCGTAGTCGTAACCGTCGAGGAAGCATGTCACGCCACGAACAGTTGTGAAACCGATGAACATGCCTGGGCGCGCTGCAAACTGCCGCAGGTATTCACGTTCGGTAAGGCTGTTCGGGTCCATCGGTTTCCGCATGTTCGCTCGACCCCGCTCGGCGAAGTGCCCATCGAGGCCCGCAGGATTCTCCATCCCGCTACTTCACCATGCCGACAGTGACCTGAAATAGTGCTGGTCCCCGGCCCAACGCAAATGCACCAACTCGGCATTACCGGACGTTGGTGCTGCTCACTACTCGTTACACATATATTCCAGCCCTCCGCGCTGGACTCGTCGGCCACCCGGCAGATCGTGCCCGCGCAACGTCGCGCCAGCGCTTTGCTTGCCCGGCAGCATGAGCGGACGTCGTCGACGCCCTCGTGTTCCGTATGTGACGATCGATAGATGTCCCGGCAGCACTACCGGGTTGATAGCCGCGCGGTCCCGCCCGGCGAACTCGTACGCGGTCGTCAACTGCACTGGGTAGAACCTGAAACGCCAAGAAGCCGCCCCGGACTCTGTCGGATGAACTGCTCCCCGAAAGTTGGACCGCGAAATTGTGGTCCTGACTTCTGGGGAGCAGTTCAGGAGTCCGGGGCGGCTCTTTTGTGCTTGGTCAGCTGAAGTAGATGAACGTATTCGGTGCCCCAGCCACGAGCGTTCGCGTTGCGCCGAACGCGGTCGTGTAGGCGGCCCACACTGTGTCTCCGCTGTCGAGGTTGATCGACTGCGGTGTGAGTGTGGCTGACGACACGCTGAAACCGATGCTCAGTGTCGCGATGGTGGTCGAGTTCTTGATCAAAGAAGATTTCCCCGGACCACGGCCGACGTTAACAGGCACAGGTTGAATGCTCGCCGCCGCAGATATCCGTCGGAAACGTCGAGTTGCCCGGCGTAGTCAGCCGCTTCGAGATCCGGCTCCGACCCGCCGAGTCACCCGCACTCACCGTGAACTCGCGATGCGCAGGCTTCCTCTGTCCCCGAAGACCGCGATGTCGCCGCGCCGGTCGGTGCGGGCGACCGTGGCGCCGAGGGCGGACAGATCCGCGAGGACAGCAGGGTTCGGGTGACCGAATGTGTTATCGGCACCGACGCTGACGAGGACGAGGCGGGGGCCTACGGCGGTGAGGAATTCTTTTGTGGTTGTGCGTGATCCGTGGTGTGGGAGTTTGAGGATGTCGGCCTGGATGGGAATCCCGGCATGCATCAGCGCGCGCTGGGCCGGCGCTTCGATATCCCCGGTGAGCAGGACGCGACCGACCGGGGTTCGGGCGGTGACGACCACCGAGCGGTCGTTCGCATCGTCCGCTTCGGCTCCGCGAGTGGGTCGCGGTGTATTCCTGGTAGGCGCCAATACCTCGAGTTCGACCGCACCGAAACTCAACACGTGTCCGGCCGACAGCTCCAGTAGTGGAATTCCAGCGTTTCGGGCGGCGGCCACCACCTGCGCCAAGCCGGTCACCGGCGCACGCGGATCGTCCCCGGTTCGGTCCAGCCCCGACCCGGCTCCCGACCCAAGGGAAGGGCACCGACCATGCACCAGCACCGAAGTGTCACCGTCGGTCGTTCGCTGGTACCCCGCGGACATCACCTCGCTGGTGCGTGTCGGTCGATCGCTGACCAGACCCCACCCACTCTCATCGTCAGCCGTACGGTCCTGCCCACCATCGGATCGGCCATCCCTGACTCCTGGCCGATCGGTGACTCGCCCTCGCCGATCCTCCCGGTCATCGATCGCATGATCGTGTGGATCGGCCACTCGCCATTGCGCCGGGGCTGGCTGTACCAGCGACCGTGGGTCACTACCCGTGTGGTCGTCGGTGTCCCACTGTTGAATTCCCGCCGGTATTGCGGGAACGCCTGACGCACATTCGGAGTCACCCGCACGGACCGCGGGACCGTTGGCGGATGAGGAGGCCGGTGGCAATCCGTCGAGTTCGTGCAGGCCAACGGCTATCGCCCCCACCGCACGGTGGCGCAAGGCGCCGGCGAGACCGCCGATATGGTCCGCGTGCGGATGGGTGAGGATGAGTAAAGGGACCTGCGAGACGTGCAGACGATCCAGACAACTTCGGATCGGACGCGGGTCAGGCCCGACGTCGATAACCACGGCGGCGCCGGGACCGACCGCCAGGACGAGGCCGTCACCTTGACCCACGTCGCAGGCTGCGAGGATCCAACCGGTCGGCGGCCAACCGGGATGCCAGATGCGAACCGGGATCAGTACCGCCGCGATGCCGAGCACCGCCGCCGCAGTGAAACGGCGTACGACCCGCGAGCGCAGGGCGGCGACAGCGAAGGCGACGAGGACGCCGGCGATGAGCCCACCCGCCGTACCACTTGTTACCGTGACGGACGCACCCGGCAGACCGGCCGCGTGTTCAGCGACGCGCAGCAACCACCACGTCGGTGGTGTGGCGCACCGCAAGACCAGGTCGGCGAGTGGCGACCAGGCACACGACAGCACCGCACCACCCGCACCGATGACGGTGATCGGCGCAATGACCGGCGCCACAAGAACATTCGCGAGCACCGCGACCAGGCTTATCTTCCCGGTGAGCGCCACCATGATCGGCAGCGTGACCACGAACGCCCCCGCGGACACCGCAACCATCTCGGCGGGCGCACGCCACCACCCCCGCGACCGCAACCAGTCGGCCCAGCTGGGCGCCAACAGGATCAGGCCCGCGGTCGCCACCACCGACAACGCGAAGCCCGCGCCGACCGCTAGTCCGGGTGACAAAGCAAGCAGCGCGATAACGGCGCCGCACAGCGCGGGCAGCGCTTGCTTCCGACGACCGGTGATCAACGCCAACACCGTCACCGCACCCATCGCCCCGGCGCGCAGCACACTCGGGTCCGGGCGCGCAATGACCACGAACATGAGCAGCGCCGCCGACGCGGCAGCCGCGGCGGCCCGTGGACCGACCGTGAGCAACCGCATGGCGAACAACACGATGGACAGCAAAATGGTGAAGTTCGCCCCGCTCACCACGCAGAGGTGTTGCAGCCCCGCGATGTCGAAGTCTTCGCGGACATAGTCGGGCAGTGCCGAGGTGTCACCGACGACCAGCGCGGGCAGCAGTCCTGCCGCATCGGCCGGCAGGGCCCGCACCGCCGCCGCCGCGAAATCGGCGCGTACCGAACTCGCGACACGCTGCCACCACGGCAACCGTCCGATGGCTTTCGGCGGTCCCTGAGCGCGCAGCGTCGCCACCGTGAGGTCAGCTCGCCGTGGCTGGTCCACCCGAGCCCGGAACTCGATCGCCCGGCCGGGCGACACCTGGGCCCACTCCTTTCCCGCCGCCAGGATCACCACCGCACCACCGGCCCGCACGGGCGCATCACCGCGCTGATATTCCCGCAGATTCGCCCGGACCAGCCACTGCCGTCCACCGCCGATGCCCGTGCCGCGCAGCGGTTCCGGATCATCGGTCGGTGACACCACCACGCGCAGCGACAGCTCCGACGCCGTCCGCAACGGATGGGTCGCCACCCGATACTGCCGCCAGGCCGCGGCGGCCGCGAAACCCGCGCCGAGCAGCACGGCTGCCAGCGCTACGATCGCCACGACTCGCCATCGTTCATCTCGGTGGGCGATCGCCCACAGCAGCAGCAACCACAGGCCTATGGCCAGCACCGCCAATGCGGCGGCGAGCGTCACCCCGACCTGCCAGCCTGCTGTCAGCGCCACAATCGTTGCGGCCCAGCAGCACAGGGCCGCGGGCAACAGTCTGGCATCGAGCACCTGCGCGGCGCTGGGATCGTCGCTGACTGCCCGGGAGCGATCGGCGGCATGACCGGACCCGTCGAACTCACCCGAGTACGTATCCGACGTGCCCGTGCGGTCGGCCCTCATATCCGCACCAGGTCGCGCAGACGCGCCAGACGGGCCGGACCGATGCCGTCGACCTCGCCGAGTTGTGTCACGGAGGTGAAGCGCCCGTTGGTGGTACGCCAGGCGATGATGGCGCGGGCAGTGACGGGCCCCACTCCGGGTAGGGCATCGAGGTCGGATTCGGAAGCGGTGTTGAGGTCGACCTTGGCCGCGGGGCTCGAGGGGCGGCCGGGCGCCGATGCCGAGCCGGACGAAGGGCGGTCGCCCGCAGCGATCGTCGCGCTGCCAAGCTGAGGCGGGCTCTGATTCGATCCGGCTGGGCCGACCAGCACTTGGTCTCCGTCCGACAGGCGCTGAGCCAGATTCAAGCCGGTGGTATCAGCGCCGTCGCTCGGGCCGCCTGCCGCGGCGAGGGCGTCGGCGACCCGCGATCCGGTGGGAAGCCGGACCAGACCGGTGCGATGGACCAGGCCGACAACGCTGACGACCAGCTCGGTCGGCACGGCCGGATCGGTGTGCACCAGCGCCGCGCCGGGTTCCGCGGCAGAGTTCGCCGCAGGAACCGTCGTAGGCACTTGCGCGAGGGACGTCGACCGGATCGCGGGCACAGGGGCAACCGATCGCTCGATCGGACGCTCACGGAATGCGACAACCGCCGCGACCATCATCGCGGCCAGCCCGACCAACGCCAGCGTGCGCACACCACGCCGACCCGGATCGAGGCGGACTCCCCGAAACCTCTCCGGCACGAGACGTTTCCGCCAGCCCGGTCCGGCAATCGGCTCATCCAGCCAGTCCGGCGACCGCACATCGCCGACCGCATCATCGACCGCCGGAGCAGGACCCGAGTCGGCAGGCAACTGCTCGAGGTCCCATCGCCCCGGTCTGATCGGTCGACTCCCCGCATCGCCACCCACCCCGTCACCCGGCAAGGCCGAGGCGGCCGCTGTGCTCGTACCGATCCGGGCGGTCAGCGTGCCGAGCCGCCGCCGCACTCGCTCGCGTTCGTCCTGTCGTGACATGGCGGCGACGGTAGTCCCGCCGTGCCCTGGAAGACCGTGTTCGACCAGTGGATTCGATAAACCTGTTGATAACCGCGACGCTGTGGACAACTCCCTCCCGAGCTACTCCGGCACGTCATCGCCTCCAGGCCGGACCCGCTGCCTCAGGCCTCGCGGTGGCCGAGAGCGGCCGAAAGGCGCGCGGCGTCCGCCGGACAACCGGGATCAGACCGCGCATACATTCGGGTGGCATATAAGGCGTCGTGGCCGAGACACTGATGGCACCGACGATGGCGCGTGCGGCGTCACGGACCGGTGCGGCGACACAGTGAATGCCGAGTTCGTTGTCGTCCACGTCCATCGACGCTCCGGCACGGGCGTTTGCCTGCATGCTTGTTGCGTCGCGGATTCTCCCTCGGCGTTGCCCGAAAAAGACCCATCACCGTCGGGCTGCTGTTGACGACAGCGATGATGGGTGCGAACTTCGTCGACTCCACCGCGCTGGTGATCACGTTTCATTCGATCGCGTTCTTCGGCAACGGATTGGCGTCGATCACCTGGTCCCTGGTGTCGGCACTCGCGCCGAAACGCCCTGATCGGGTTGACCGGTGGGATGTTCGACTTCATCGGCAACCTGTCGTCGGTCGCGACACCCATGGTCATCGGCTACCTCGTCACCGACGAGAGTTTCGAACCTGGGTTCCGCTACATGACAGTCGTGACGGTGATCGCCATCGCCTTGTACGTCCTGTTGGTCGGCCGGGTCGAACGCGTCGAAGAACAAGTCGGCGCACCAGCGGCTGTAACCCGTCGACAACCAGCGTCTCGACACATGCCATCGAATCAGGGATCGAGTGCGGTAGCCGCCGTCGCGTGCACCCGGTACAGGGCATGCCGGGCGGCGACCATCGCGGCCACGCACGGGTCCTCGATGAGACAGTTCGGCTCGGATCAGACGCAGGCGCCGGGCAGAACGAGGACGCCGACCGCGCCGAGCCCGAGGTGTACCGCCAGCGTCGGACCGAATTCCGCGACGAAGAGTTCCCGGACGGCCGGGATGAGTTCACGCAGCTGTGTGGCGACGGTGTGTGCCGCCTCCTCGGCGCCGAGGTGTTGCACGGCAACCGAGGCGCCGTCCTCCCCTGCCGCGTCGACCGCCGCCGCGACGAGTTTCGCGTACGCCTTGGAGCGGGTACGCACCTTCTCGCGGAGTTCCAGCCGCCCCTCGACCATCTGCAGGAGCGGCTTGGTGACCAGTTCCGTACCGAAGAAGGCCGCCGACGACGACAGTCTGCCGCCGCGGCGCAACTGCTCGGTACGGTTGACCAGGATGAACGATCGGGCGCGGGTGGAAGCGGCCACCGCCGTGTCATAGACCTCGGCCAGCGACGCACCGGCTCGAGCCCGCCGCGCGGCGGCCAGAACCGGCAGCCCGGTCCCGAGCCCGGCACCCAGCGAGTCGACCAGACGCACCCGGTCGGCGGCTTCCATGTCGCGCACGGCCTGCCGTCCGGCCTCCCAGGTTCCCGACAACTGCCGGGACAGATGCACCGCGACGACACCGTCGCCGCGGCTGCGTGCCAGCGCCTGCTCATATACCGCGCGTAGCTCGCCCGGCGATGCCGCCGAGGTGGTCACGGTATCCGCGGCGTAGTCGATGTCGACCGGATCGACACCCTCCCTGATCGTTCGGTCACCGACCAGGACGTGCAGCGGAGCGACGGCGACTTTCAGCTCATCGAGATGTTCGGCAGGGAGGCTGGCCGACGAATCGGTGACGACCACAACGCCCACGGACTACCGAACCTCCTGCAAGGTCTTCACCATCGCGTTGGCGACAGCGGTGTGCCCGTCCCAGCCCCAGTGGATGCCGTCCGGGTTCGCCGCACCCGAGAAGATGTTGTCGCGCACCGCTTCACCCAGATCGACCAGCGGCACCGAGGTGCGCCCCGACCAAGCCCGCATCGCCTTGACGGCACGATCGCGTCCGGAGTGCACGCGGCCATAGGCATCGCAGTTGTGCACCGAGGGAAGCGCCGCTACAAACGGCAGGTCGGGCCGCAATTGCGTCACCGCGGTGCGCGACTGCTCCAGGTAATCGACACTCACCTTCGGCGGAAGCGCCACGGGACGACCGAGTTTCGCGAGTTTCGGCTGCAACCAGTTATAGGTGGCGCGAACGATGCGACGCAGCGCGGGTGGACGCACGTAACGAATCAGCTCGCGCAGGGCAGTCGGCAGCGGCGAGGGCAGCGTGTCCATCCCGCCGACCGCGAAGACCACCGCGCCCGCGCGCGGCACCGCGGCCCACACCCGCGGATCACCGATCAACGCCCAGTAGGCGTCACGGCAGGTCCAGCCGATCCGGGCGACCAGTTCGACGTCCCAATCCAGTTCGGCGGCAACCAGGTTCGGCCAGATTCGCGGGTCATCGGCGGGCAACCCACCCTGAGGGCCGAAATAGGCGAGCGAGTCGGCGATCACCAGGAGCACCGGGCGCGGGGATTCCCGTACCTCGGTGGGCTTGTCCGCGACCATCGATTCCGCCGCGGGAGCGGCGGACCGAGCCGCGACGGCCTCGGCTTCTGGGATAATCGCGTCGACGACAGTCTCCGCGTCTGCGATGACATCCGTGGCTGCGACGACATCCACGGCCGGGACTTCATCCGTGCCTGCGACTTCATCCGTGGCTGCGACGACACTCACGTCGACGTCGACATTCACACCAGTGGCGGCAACCACGTCGACAGCCGGCTCGGCGTCCGCGGCGGCCTGCGCTGCGCTGGCGATGTCCGCATCGCTCGACTGGGCCGCGGTGGGCGAGCCGACCTCGGTGCCTACGATCCCGGTGGAATCGGTTGCCGGAGTAGCGGAATCGATCGCCGTGGACGACTCGTCCGGCGAGCCGGTCACGGCATGCTGTGCACCGGCTTCCGCGACGACCGACTCGGCGGCGGCAGCGGTTTCGTCGTCGGCCGCATCGGCAGGCGCGCCGGCGTCGTGTCCCACGACACCAGCATCGTCGACACGAACCGCCGACTCCGCTACGGCCACGTCCTGGTCGGTACCGTCGGAACCGACGCCTTCGGCAGACTGCGCAGCAGTCTGCCCGATTACTGCGTCACGCTCCGCGTGCGTCCCGTCGGATTCCGAGCTGGGCGATCGGTCCGCCGCACCCGAGTCCCCAGTCGCACTAGTTGATTTCACCTCGGGCCGGACCTCGGGCTCCCGCCGGGGCGGCGGCGGGCCGCCGAACAACGCGTCGGGGAGGTGCCGTTCGGCCTTGGCCGACACCTTCCGGAACAATTCATCCGGGACCGATCGAATCGGTTCTTCAGAGGACATCGGGTGCTACCTTCGCCGCTGCGTTCCACACATCCAGACGCCAGCCGGGCTGTTCGATACTCGGGCCGTGACTGCTGAGCTGCACCCAGCTGGTGTTGGCCAGTCCTCCGAGGATCGGCCAGTTCTGTGGCGGCAGATCGAGCAGCGCAGCCGTGAGGGAAGCGATCAGCCCGCCGTGCGCCACCAGGATAATAGTCCGGCCGGGCCAGTCCTGCCGCTGGACAAGCAATTCCCGCACGACCGGCAGCGATCGCGCACCGACCTCGAGTTTGCTCTCGCCATTCGGCGGAGTGTATTTCGCGTCGAGCCGCCACGCGACGCGCGCACCCGGGTAGTCGGCATCGACTTCGAGGTGGGTCAAGCCCTCCCAGTCACCGAGGTTGGTCTCCCGCAGTCGAGCGTCTGGGACGACGGACAGCCCGGTATGGTCGGCCAGCGCGGACGCGGTGTCGAAGGCTCGGCGCAGGTCCGAGGAAACGATCGCGATCGCGTTGCGCGAGACCAGTTCGCGGGCCGCCTCTTTGGCCTGCCTGCGGCCCAGCTCGGTGAGATCGGTGTCGATCTGCCCTTGCATGCGGTCGGCGGCGTTCCATTCGGTTTGCCCGTGGCGCAACAGGATCAAGGTGCGCACGCCGGCATATTTGTTCACTGTCTCGCCTCGCCGATGACCGGTCGCACGCCGAACCATGACGCTGTGACGATTCGTTCGCTCACCGGGTATGGTCCTCGACCGCCGCACCCGCGTGTGGCTCCGGCGAGGCGCCGGTGATCCCCTCGACCGGCACGACCGGGCAGTCTTTCCACAAGCGCTCCAGCGCGTAGAAATTGCGCTCATCATTGTGCTGAATGTGCACCACGATATCGACGTAGTCCAGCAGCGCCCAGCGGCCTTCGCGGGTGCCCTCGCGTCGAACCGGCTTATGCCCGGCAGCACCGAGCTTCTCCTCGACGTTGTCGACGATCGCGTTCACCTGGCGCTCGTTGGGCGCGGACGCGATCACGAAGCAATCGGTGATCACCAACTGCTCCGACACATCGAGCACCACCACATCGGAGGCCAACTTCTCGTCTGCCGCCCGCGCCGCGACCTGCGCCATCTCGACCGACTCGCTCGACGCACTCATCCCCGCACCTCGCTGCGCTCGCTCACGCTCAGCTACCTTCCGCTGCTCCGGGCACATACAGGTGCCGCTTCGATATGTATTGCACTACGCCGTCCGGGACCAGGTACCACACCGGCCGGTTCTCGGCGGCGCGGCGACGGCATTCGCTCGACGAGATCGCCAATGCCGGGATCTCGATCATGGTCACGGCATCGGCGGGAAGATCCCGTAGATGCTCCTCGAGATGATCGGTATTGAGTTCATAGCCCGGACGGCTCACCCCGACGAACTTCGCCAGTTCGAACAGTTCCGCCCAATCCTGCCATGTCAAAATACTGGCCAGCGCGTCCGCACCGGTGATGAAGTACAGCTCGGCATCGGGACACTGCGTTTGTATCTCTCGCAAGGTATCGACCGTGTAGGTGACCTTGCCACGGTCGATGTCGGCACGACTGACCGAGAACCGCGGGTTGGACGCGGTCGCGATCACGGTCATCAAATATCGATCCTCGGCCGGACTGACCTGCTTATCCGCCTTCTGCCATGGCTGGCCGGTCGGGACGAAGATCACTTCGTCCAGGTCGAAGCGGTTCGCGACCTCGCTGGCGGCGACCAGGTGACCGTGGTGGATGGGGTCGAACGTACCGCCCATCACACCGAGTTTGCGGCGCCGACCTGTACCGTGCATGACTGCCGAGCTTAGTGGGTCGGCTCCGACCTGCTCGGGGCGGTAAGCGGAGCCGACGTCACCGGTGAACGACTGCCCCACGTCGGCCACCTTGCCCAGGCGGACAGGATGCGCTGGGCGCTCGGCCTCGGGACTGCCCACACGAGCATCCAGGGCCAGGCGATCGCGCTTCCCACGATACCCAGCGACCCGTTGAAATCCAGGTCAGAGGGCACAACAGCACCACCCCCTTATCGGGCTTCCCGATAATTCTGGCGGCCGACTCACCGCCCGCACGCCAGCGGTCCCATCCCTGGGTGCAGATCAGCTCGGCCAGTCGGATTCGTTCGATCGTGGAACCGGACACGGTCCCGGTCGGGCAACGCGACGTCTACCCGATTCGCCCCGGAATTTGCCCGGTTACCGCGCCCGGCCGACGGTTCGATGCCGGCGCACCACAACGGTCGGATACGGGTCGGCGACAGCGGGATCGGAGCTTGTGAGAAGAGCCCTTCGGGCTCCCACCCGATATCCATCCGGCACGCGAATCCCGCCGCGCCCGCGGATATTCCGACCTGAAGACCGATGCGACAGTCTGCACCCGCGAGGCGCCGTCGCCCGGACGGACACCGAGCCTGGGGCCGTCCACTATGCCTTGCAGGACAGGCACTTTCGTGCACCACATCCGCTCGACATCGAGGTTTCACGAACGCTCTGGCCAGCCTTGGGCAAAACGAGTCATTCCCAGCTGTCGGTCGTGGCATAGCACTTCGGGACCTGTCCCGGAATTGGGCGACGGCTCGCTCTCGCCATCGCATTCGCCGGTTTCGCTCGGGCGGCCGCCGGCCAGGGTTATCGGTGCTGGGATGCCGATCTTCGCTGAAATCGACCGCGCCGACACGTTGCACAGCCGCGCATCGCACAGCTCGAACAATGCGTCCGCGGCGATGCGAGGCCCGGCAAGCGGAATCACCGGTAGCGGACCTCGAAGGTGAGGCAGCCCTGGGGACCGCTCGTCCAGGGCCCGTGCGCCATGCCCGGCGGCCGGCACGCGTACTGGCCGGCGGAAAAGATCTGGCCGAGCCGGAGATCCGTCATCTCGCCCTCCAGGATGTAGACCTCCTCCCAGAAGTCGTGGACCTGCACGCCGTTCGGAGTGGTGTCGGTATTGGGTGCGAACCGCAGGATCCGAGTCGCGGTCCCGGATTCCGGGTCGGTCGCGAGGATCCGCTCGGTCAGTCCGGGCACGTGCCCGCTGCACAGGGTGAAGTCCGTCTTCTCGACCGGAGTGAACTCGATCTCGGGCTTGGTCATGCTTTTGCTCCTTCGGCAGTGCCGACATCGACGACGGCGACGCGATAATTCAGTTCGAGTGCCGGACCGCCGGCGGGCCGCAGAGTCATCTCCCAGGAGGCACCCATGACGAAATCCCCACCGATCACCGGAACAGTCCCGCCGAGCAGGACCACGTCGCGGCCGTCATCTCCCGCCGCGAGGTACAGGGCGAGCACCTCCGTCGGGATGCGCAGCGCTCGCAAGTACCCGTCCTGGTAGGGCCGGCCGTCGACGCTGGACCGCACTGCGACGGAATCCCAGTCGAGGTCGGCGGGCAGCGGCAGCACCGTCGGGCCGAGCGGCTTGGGGCAGGCGGCCTTCGAGCCGGCGACGCTCGTCCGCTCCAGCTCGCGGTCCGTGTGATCGGACGCGACGCCGAGATAGAGCCGGCCCCCGGTCCGGACCAGCAACGGTTCCACCTCACCGGAAGTCCCGGCCCCGGTCACGGTGATCTCGTCGGCGACGACGGCCAGCGAGCGGTCGAGCGGGTAGAAAGCGGGCACCGAGTCCGGCTCGGGCACTCCGATCGCGGCGAGTTCGTCGATGTGTTCGCGCACCGCTGCCTCGTCGCGCCCGGTATATCCGGCGACAACCAGGTCGAAGTCGGTCAAGACGAGCGTCTCGTCCGTTCCCGCGATCGCGAGGACAAGTGGTGCGGACATGACGGCTCCTGTCGGGTCGGGCCTCACCGGGATGTTCCGGACGAGAAGAAATCGGTGACCACGACGTCATCGAACGCGACGTCATGCTCCAGCAGGCCGGCGTGCCGGCCGAAAGCGTTGAGGCCGGCGACCGCCTCGGGGGAAATCTCCGTCCCGTACCACGGCGCGTCCCGACGGACGAGTTCGGCGATCAGCCCGGCCTCGCGCGGCGGGAAGAGCCGACGGCCGACCTCGGTGGCCCGCTCCGGGTCATCGGCAAGGACCTGCTGGGCCCGGCCGAGTGCGCGCACGACTGCGGCGACCGCCGCCGGGTCCCGGGCGATCAGGTCCTGAGTGGCGGAGATCGCGGGGAAAGTGAGTCTCGAGCCGAGGCCTCCGTCGCGGCGAGCGTCGACGACCACTGTTCCGGTCCCGGTCGACTCCGCGACCTCTGCGCCCATCCCGTTGGCCCAGAAGGCGTCCACCCGGCCGTCGGCCAGCGCCTCGGCGGCCGCAACGCCGAACGATATCGTCCCCGGCGCGACCCCCGGTATCGGTCCGATCCGCAGGCCCTGCCCGGCCAGGTCCACACCGGAGCGGACGAGCAACTGCCGCAGTCCCTCGTCGACTCCGGGAGCAGCACCGATCCGCAGGTCGAGTAGTGCCTTCAGGTCGCCACGCGCGACGCCGAGATCCGACCGCACCACGAGGAACCAGTACGTGTTGCGGGAGATCGCGGCGACCAGCCGGGCGTTCCGCCAGCCGGGGAACGCGTAGAGCGGGGCATGCGCGGCCCCGGCCAGCAGGTCCAAGCGGCCGTCGCGCAGCGACGTAGCCGCATCGGTGACAGGGAAGACCAGCTCGATCGTGCCTTCGACCCCCTCGTCGGCCAGCAGGCCCAGTTCGACCGCGGCGATCGCGGGGAAATAGGACGGGGAGACGAGGTCCGGTACCCCGATTCGCAATCCTGCCATCAGGCCGCCGATCCGTCCGATGCGATCCGGCCGGACCGGTCGTAGGTACTCATCACCCGGTCCACCAATGCCTCCGCAGCGGCGAAATCGTAGACCTGCGCCATCCGTGTGCGGACGAGGAACGGGGCCCCGGCGTAGAACATCTCGTACTGCTCGTGCCGGCCCGCGAATTCCGAGCCGACCAGATCCCAGACCAACTTGAGCAGTTTGACCCGCTCAACACTGCTCCAGCCCGGTGACTGGACGTAACGCTCCAGGTCGGCCGCGGCCTCTGGGTTGTCGTAGTCGCGGATGTCGGACGGCAGCTGGATGACACCGCCGCCGCACAGCTCGCGGACCATCTGCAGCAACTTCGGGTAGAACTCCGACTGCAGGGTCTGGATGGCGAAGTTGGGCGTGCGGGCGGGCCAGGCCACGCCATGCTCATCGATCTCGCACTCCTGCTCCTGCGCCGCGACCAGCCCGCTGACCATGGCCGCGTGCGCGGCCAACTGGCCGAGCGTGCCGCGGACGGGCGGGAACGTGTCCGAGCCATTCATCGCCGCGACGCGTTGCGCCAGCCCGGTGAGCAGGTCGAGCTTCACCGAGAAGCGGATCTGTGCCTGGTTGTTGCCCAGCAGGTGCGCGGGAGTGCGGTTCCAGGAACCGGAAAGGACATCGCGGTTGCGGAAGACGAAGACCCGCTCCCAGGGCACGAAGACGTCGTCGAGCACGATCAGCGCATCGGTCTCGTCGAACTGGCTGGCCAGCGGGTAATCGAAGACGCTGGTAGCACCTTCGGCGTAGCTGCGCCGCGAGTAGACTTTCAGCCCCTGCGCGCCGAGCGGGATGGCAACCGAAATCGCGTAGTTTTCGTCTCCCTCCCGCAACGGCACGATGCAGGAGAGGATCAGGTAGTCCGAGATCGCCGCACCGGTGCCGAGCATCTGCGCGCCGGCCAGCACAATGCCATCCTCGCGCTCTTCTTTGACACCGGCATAGAGGTGCGGATCAGCCTGCTGGTGAGCGGGCTTGCTGCGGTCGATTTGCGGCGGCACGATTGCGTAACTGCAGTAGAGGTCGTTGTCACGCACGTGCTCGTAGAACGCCGTGATGTTCGCGGCGAACCGATCCCCACCCTCGGCGAAGACGTCCGCCCGCCCGGCCCAGCCGGCGAGGAACCCTGCCACGTGCTCGGGACCCCGGCCCATCAGTCCCGCGGTTGTCTCGGCCGAGAGACGCAACGCGGTGCGCCTGCGCCGCAGGTCGTCCTCGCTGCGCGGAATCAGGAACGACAGATTCACCGGATCGCCGGTGGTAGGCGACGGGTACGTCATGACCTCGCGGTTCGCGGGCGCGTTGGCGTTGTCGTAAACGTTCGCTATCGACGCGACGGCACCGGCGAAAGCCGGGTGCGCGGCGACGTCGGAGACGTACTCGCCGTCGATGAACACCCGACGCCCGTCCTTCAGGCCCGAGATGTAGTCCTTGCCAGACCGGGTCATCGCCCGTCCCTCCTCATTCCAATGAGCAGGTCCTGCCCGCCCGAGATCAATATTCAGCAAGAACAGGCAACCAAAATATCTAAGCTAAGTCAAGTGTTTAGATACTTCATCTATGTCATGCTGTATTCGTCAACGTCGCCGTCACGATCGTCAGGAGCACTCCCATGACCCAGCCTGAGCGCGCTGTCCGCGTCGCGGCCGCCCAGTTCGCGCCGACCACCGATCCGGACGCGAATCTGGATCGCATCGCGCGGTTCGCCAGGGAGGCGGCAGCCGCCGGCGCGCGGGCGCTGGTGTTGCCCGAATACAGTTCGTGGTTCGCACCGGTGCTCGACGAGGCGTTTCTGGCCGGAGCCCAACCGCTCGATGGCCCATTTGTCCGGGCGATCCGCGCGCTGGCCGCCGAACACGATCTGCTGCTCATGGCAGGCATGGTCGAGGCAGCGACCGACCCTGCGGACCGACGCGTCGCCAACACCCTGGTCGCGACGGATGGCCGGTCCCCACTAGTGGTCTACCGCAAGATCCACCTCTACGACGCCTACGGCGCGCGCGAATCCGATTGGATGCGTCCCGGCGATATCGGCGCGCCAGGGACCATCGGGCTGGGAGACCTCACCGTGGGTCTGCAGACCTGCTACGACCTGCGCTTCCCGGAAATCAGCCGGCGGCTGGTCGATGCGGGTGCCGATCTGCTCGCCGTCCCCGCCGAGTGGGTGGCGGGACCGCTCAAGGAAGATCACTGGACCACCCTGTGCCGGGCCCGGGCGATCGAGAACACCTGCTACTTGGTTGCCGCCGACCACACACCGCCGGTCGGGGTCGGCGCCAGCATGATCGTGGACCCAGTGGGCCGGGTGCTTGCCCACGCCGGACAGCATGAGGGGCTCATCACCGCAGACCTCGACCCGGCGGCAGTCGTCGCGGTCCGCGACACCAACCCCGCGCTTCGGCTGCGCCGGTTCACGATGACGCCAGCGTGAACAGTCCGCGCGGGGGCCGCGCTCACGCCCGGCCCCCGCGCGGACTCACGCGCCGTGCAACTTCGCACCGGTCTCCAGATAGCGGCCCAGTACGGCCAATGCCGCCTCTTCGCGGTTCTCCTCCGTCCAATCTCCTAGTTCATAGCCGTGGACGGGGGCGGCGAGATCGAGTGGTCCGAGGCCGAGGTCGTTCCAGCGCCGCACTGCGGCGTCCATGTACGGTTCAGCGGGCAGTGACGTCGGCGGGTACGGGTGCGACCGGGTCGCGTCGATGAGCATGGCCGAACCGCTCGCCACCGGATCCGCACCGAGCGGCAGTGGCATCGACGGGTCGAGCCGGGGCAACTTGTCCCCGAGAACCTTCACGTCATGCGCGGGCTGCGTGCGGAAACTCAGTGCCCACACCACCGACCCGAGATCGGACGGATCGACATCGTCGTCCACCGCCACGATGTACTTACCCATCGACGGCTCGTACCCCGAGGCGGCGTACAGCGCCTGCCACGCCTGGCCCGGTGACGGGTCCTTCATGCGGATGACGAAGAACATGTTGCAGGTTGCCATCTCGTAGAAGGTCACGTCGACGACCGAGGAGATGTTGCAGGACTGCTGCAAGAACCGCCGATAGACGTTCTCGAACCCGATCTTGCGCATCAGCGTGGACTCACTGGGCGGAAACTCGCTGATGAACGCCTGCACCACTGGCCGCTCGCGATGCGTGATCGCGGTCAGCTCCAGCACCGGCGACAACGTGCGCGGGCCCATGTAACCGCTGGCCTCACCGAACGGGCCCTCCGGCTCCAGGTGCGTCGGGTCGATCCGGCCCTCCAGGATGATCTCCGCCGTGGCCGGAACCTCCAGGTCCACTGTCTCGCAGCGTACGACCTCCAGTGGGCGGCCCATCAGCCCGCCCGCGACCGCGTACTCGCTGACCCCGAACGGCACTTTCTGCACGCTGGCGAGGCCGACCGCCGGGACGGCGCCGAGTACCACCGCGACCTCGAGCGGTTTCCCCAGCTTCCGCGCCTTGCGAAGGTGGATGGCGATGTGCTGACTCGGGGTGTCCATCTGCAGGCCCACCACACCCGGCCCCTTGATCATGCCGCGGTAGGTTCCGACGTTGTACTCGCCGGTCTCCGGGTCCTTGGTGACCCAGTACGGCGAGGTCAGGAATGGCGCGTTGTCGAAGCCGGGCGTCGAGATGGGATGGGGAAACGCGTCGACCCCACCCGAGGACACGATCTCATCCCCGAGCAGAATCCGCTCCTTGCACGGCCCGGTCTCGACGATCTCGGGCTCGATCGGCTCGGACAGCGCCCGCTGCCAGACCTCACCGAGCCGGTCCAGATCGGCACCGAGTGCATGGGCGTAGACGCGACGCGACGCTGCGAAGGTGGCGATCGCCACTCCGCCGTCGAACCGCCTGCCCCGGCTATCGGTCACATTCTCGAAGAGGAAGGCCCGGCGCTTCTCCTCCGGCAGTCCGCGGAACTGTAGGCGGACCAGCGGCACCAACTCGGTATCCTTGTCCACCGGTGCGGTGACCCGCACGAGCAGGCCCGACTCGTCCAGTGAATTCAGGTAGTCACGAAAGTCCTCGTACGGGTAGGTCATGTGGTCCTTCCTCGACTCAGGCGACATAGCGACGGGTAGCGCGGGCAACGACCGCGGCCACCAGGTTGACAGCGAGCCCGATCAGACAGGTGACAGCCACCAGCCCGTACACCGTCTCACTCTGGAACTGGGACTGGGCGAGGCTGATCTGCTTGCCGATCCCGTCGACCTGGGTGATCAGCTCGACGACGATGGTGATGATCAGTGCCAACGGGGCGGTGATCTGCAGGCCCAGCACGATACTCGAGCTCAGGGAGGGCAGCACGATCTTGCGGAAGGTCTCGAACCGGCCCAGATGCATTACCCGAGCCGCTTCCAGCCGAGCGACATCGAGCTCGCGAGCAGCCGCGCGAGTGGCCAACAGCACCGGCCACAGTGACGTCACGACCACGACGGCGACCGTCATCGAGCGCGTGTAGCCGATGACCAACACCGCGACCGGCACCATCGCGCCGGCCGGGATCGTCCGGATGAACTCGAAGGTCGGACCGAGGACTCGGTCGGCGACGGGAGCGCGACCCACGCCGACACCCAGCGCAGCCCCGACCACGACGGCGATCACCAGAGCGAGCACGAAACTCAGCAGGGTGGTGAATATCGATGGCCACAGTGCGCCCGCCGTACCGAGATCGCCGAGCGCCGCGAACCAACGGCTCGGTGGGGGGAAGTAGGGATCGTCGGGCGAGACCAGCAGCTGCCACAGTACGAGCAGCACGACCAGTGGCAGCAATCCGCGAAGTGGCGGGATCCCGGACGTGCGCCGCCGCTGGCGCGCCGGTGCCGCGCTACTCACAGCGACCCCGCAAACCGCGGCGCAAGCAGCCGCACCGCGGCGGTGAACAGCGCGTTCAGCGCCCAGCCGACCAGCCCGATCGTGAACAAGTAGGCGAAGACCTGCCCCGGCTGAAAACCGCGCTGCACGAACACGATCCCGAAGCCCAGGCCCTCGGGGTTGCCGAGCATCTCGGCGATCACGGCGAGGGAGACCGCGAGGGCGAGAGCCAGCCGGACGCCGACGAGGATCCGCGACACGGCTGCGGGCAGCACGATGCTGCGCCACACCTGTACCCGGCCGAGGTTGAACGTTCGGGCGGTGTCGATGAGGCCCGGATGTACCCCGCGTACGCCCTCGATCGTGGCGATCAGCACCGGCCACAGGCACACGTACATGATCAACACGAGCTCCATTTCCTGGGAGAACCCGAAGACGAGGAGCGCGATCGGCACGAACGCGATGGACGGTAGCGAACGGAGGACCTCGACGCTGGCCATCGACCAGCGCCAGGCGACTCCGGACAGCCCCAGCCAGACGCCGATCACCACACCGACCGCGGTGGACACCACCCAGCCGATCATGGTGACGCTGAGGGTGTGCCCGATCTGCGCGGCCAAGTCGCCTTGCCCGGCCAGCTCACCGAACGCGCGGACAATGTCCGAGGTCGGCACGAAGTTCTCGAAGGAGCGGAGAACCGTGCGAGCCAGCACCTCCCACAGCACGGCCAGCGCCACCAAAAGCCCGAGCCCCGGCAGGTTGAGCCACCGCCGCCGATGGCGGCGAGCCGGCTGCTCCGGCGCGGCCCCGTCCGAGGGGGCCACCGCGATCTGAGCACTCACCGTGCCGCACCCTTCCGCTCGCCTCGCACTGCGGCGTACAGCTTGTGCCGCAGTCGCAGGTACTCGGCGGACTCCTTGGTGGCGACCTGGTCCCGGTCCGGCCCGAGCGTGCTGCGCAGGTCGTGCCCCACTGCCGACGGCCTACCCTCGAGCACGACGAGGCGGGTACCCAGGTAGGCGGCCTCCTCGATGTCGTGGGTGATGAATACGACCGTCATCGAGGTCCGCGCGTGGATGCGCAGCAGCTCGTCTTGCAGGCCTTCCCTGGTCATGGCGTCGAGTGCGCCGAAGGGTTCGTCCATGAACAATACCCGCGGCCGAACGACCAGCGCCCGCGCGATCTGCACCCGTTGCTGCATGCCGCCCGACAGCTGTGCGGGGTAAGCGCCATGCCGGTCGGCAAGCCCGACGAGTCGCAGCGCCTCCATCGCCCGTTCCCGGCGCACGCCACGATCGCGGACCGTACTCTCCAACGGCAGTTCGACGTTGGCGAGGGCGGACCGCCACGGCAGCAACGACGACGCGTAGTTCTGGAACACCATCACGCCGGCGGACGGCGGGCCGTCCACCGGGATGCCGTCGATCTCGAGCACCGAGCCCTCGGTCGGGGCGACCAGTCCGCCGAGTGCCCGGAGCACCGTCGTCTTGCCGACGCCGGAAGCACCGAGCACACACACGAACTCGCCCGCCTCGATCCGCAGGTCCAGTCCCTCGACGATCCGTCGTGGACCGGTGTCGGTCGGGACGTCGATGCACACATCGCGACACTCGATGGTCACTCCGGTGGTTGCCGAATCCGCGACCGACATCGAATTGGTCGCAGTGACGCGGTGTCTCGGGGCACTCATGCTTGCCCCTTCGCAACTACGCGTAAGTACTGGCAAGCGTCGTCCAACGTAACGACCGAAGCGTACTTTTGGTTCATCTCGTAGAGGTTCACCGCGTGCGAGGTCGGTGCGCGGTCGAAAACGCAATCCTCCACCACCCAGACGCGGTAGCCGTGTGAGAACGCGTCGACGACCGACGCACGCACGCACCCACTGGTCGACGTGCCGCAGACCAGCAGAGTGTCCACGCCGTGTCGCTGCAGGAAAGACGTCATCGGAGTGCCGAAGAACGCCGATGCCTTGGTCTTCTCCAGTACGTACTCCGACTCCAACGGCGCGATCCGCGAGACGATCGGGGCGCCGTAGACGCTCGCGATCTCGTCCGGCCGGGTGCCCTTGACCGAGTCGCCCGCGTGAAACTTGTCGACGACACTGCCCTTGGTATACACGACCGGCACGTCGGTCTCGCGGGCCAGATCGAGCAGCGTTGCGATCGCGTCGATCGCCCCCTCGCCCGCCGGCCCACAGCTCGTCCGGTATTGCTCGATAGCGTCGAGGATGCCCTCGCCGGCGCGGCCGGCGAAGGACTCGACCACGTCGATCACCATGATCGCAGGCCGGCTGCCCGGCTCGAGCAGGCCGCCGAAGCGCGCGGCCTCGTAGATACGGCGTTCCTCTTCGGGAAAGACCGTCCGCCAGTCCGGGACCTGTACAGGGTCTGTCATGGTTGTTCCTCTCGTCCGTGGCTCATGCGCCGGGCCGCAGCGTGGCGAGGTGTTCGAGCACCTCGCCCGTGTCGACTACGTCGCCGTACTTCATGTCGATGTCCAGCAGGGCCGCCCAATGCGGGGAGTCGACCCGGTCGAACGAGGCTTCCCGCGCGACCGTCACCCGGTAGTTATGGGAAAAGCCGTCGACCGCGGTCGCGTAAACACAGCCGCTCGATGTGCCGCCGCATACGATCAGGGAATCGACCCCCCGGGCGATCAGATACGCCGCGAGCCCGGTGCCGGCGAAGATACTCGGCTTGTCCTTGGCAAGCACCAGTTCACCCGCCCGCGGCGCGATCTCGTCGAGTACCTCGTTGTCCCTACTGTCGCCGCCCGTGCCACCGTCCTCGACACCGCGGGTGTTCTTGGCACCCCACAATCCCGGCTCGTACGCGGGACTGGCGGGATCTCGCATCGTGCTGAACACGATCGGCACCGCCGCGGCCCGGGCGGCGGTCAGCAGCTCGCGGATCGGTCCGAGCGCCGCCCACGCCCGGTCACCGCAGGAGCGCCGGTTGACCTCGATCGCGTCGAGTATGGGCAGTGGCTCGGGGCCACAGAAGCTGTAGGTTGCGTCGACGACCAGCAGCGCGGGGCGGGACCCGAAGCCGAGCCGGTTACCGTAGCCGGCCTTCGCGAGTGTTTCCAGCTCCTCGCGCGGAAAGTGCGCCTCCCATTTGCGGATGACATCGGCCGGCCGGGTCATTTCGCCCACCCCGGCAGGACGTCGGCGGGACTCACGCGACCCTTGAAATTCCCGAACTCCCGGAGCAGCTCGATCCAGGTCTCGGTGTCGGCGCCCTGCACCGACGCGAGATCGGCCGCGGTCGTCTGGAACCTATAGTCCGGGATCCGGGTCTTGGCGAGTACCGCCTTGCTGGCACCCGTGTACGTGCCCATCAGCTCCAGGGCATCCGCCTGGTTCGCCGTGATCCAGTCCGCGGCCTGGGCCAGTGCGGTGTTGAACTTCAGTACCGTCTCCTCGTTGGCATCCGCCCAGCCCTTGGACGCGAGGAAGATACCGAGGAACGCCTCGTCGCCGAGCGAGCGGAACGGCGAACCGAGTGAGACTCCACCGTTGGCGACCGTCATGCTCGCGAACGGCTCGATCTCCTCGATGCCGTCGGCCCGGCCCGCCCGAAGGGTGTCCGGCAACTGCGGCACCGTACCGACGACCCAATTGGCCTTGTCCAACGGCGCACCAGCCTGTTTGGCCGCGTTCAGCACCGCGTAGTGGATGTTGCCGGTGAGCGAGAGCGCCCCGAGGTTCTTCCCCTCCAGCTCGGCGTAGGACGTGATGCCGCTGGCGGCCGAGGCGACGAAGTCGGTCTGCGGGTTGGCCTTCGAATCGATCGCGCCGCCGGTGATGTTGGCGAGCGCGATCCGATGGGCGGCAGCGGTGATCAGCGCCGGCTGCGTGCCCATCGCGACGTCGAACTGCCTGCCGAGCGTCGCGAGCTGGTCCGAGATCGAGACGTTCGATACCTGGAAGGTGACCTTCAGGCCCTGCGCCTTGAAGAAGCCCTGTTTGTCGGCGACGACGACCGGCAACGCGGTGCCGGTGGGCGCGATCGCGACTCGCACTGTGTCGGATGGACCGGACGTGCCCGACGATCCGCTCCCACAGGCCGCGAGTGCCGGAACCAGGGCTGCGCCCACGAGGGCCAGAGCGCGTCGCCGCGTCAGGATTCCCCGCGACGCGAGCCTGCCGAACGGCCCAGTGGGTCCTCGGTGCTCCATTGCGTACCTCTCCTCATGCTGGGCGTGTAACACGCCTCACTAATGAGAGAAGACGCTAACTTCAGTACTAGACTCAAGTCAAGTACTTTGGCCAGTTGCTGTGCTGCGCTCGCTGTCCGGAACGGACCCGGCTCACCACATACACCAGGGCGAACTCGCGCCCAGGGCAGCAATCAGACGTTCTCCGGTTGGATGCGACCCTCGCGCAGCGCCTCGGCGATCGGCGACTCCGCGTCGATCCCCACGTAGAACGCGAAAATCGACAACGCTGCGATGCGCTGATGTTCGCTGAGGGAATGCTGGAAGTAGGCCACGTGGCGATGTACTTGCTCGTCGATTTCACGCAGCACCTGCACGCCGGCGTCTGTGGCCTGGACGAAGGTGACTCGCTTGTCCCGCTCGGAATGCATGCGGGTGACGTAACCCTCGCTCTCGAGCTTACGGACCAGCCGTGAGGCGAAGGCCGCGGGAACATCGAGTCGCTCGCCGAGCCCACTGATAGTCAGTTGCTCACCGTCACGGATGCCGTAGGTTTGCAGCAATGCCTGGTGTTGCAGCGGATCGAAACCGCGTTTCTTGGCTTCCTCGTTGATGATCCGAGTGACCCGACGCATCACGTAGCGCGCTTCGGCGATGTTGAACGTGTAGGAGCGGAACTCGGTCGCCCGTTGGCTCGCCCCGATGTCCGACCAGGTCGCATACGCCCGCAGTGCTCCGTCGTCCATCAGTCACCACCCCCCTCTAATCGGAACCGTCCTGGAGGCCCAGCGCAACGGCACCGAGGCGCCGTGCGACATCCTCCCAGCGGGACATTATCTCCTCCGGTTCGTGGACCGCAAACATCAGGGGCGCGGTCAGCTCCGCATAACCGACCTCGTCCACACGCACATCCACAACCCGAAGAGTGAGCGCGCGCAGCGCGCGTTCTGCCAGCTCGCCCGATGGCGCCGCGGCGAGGGGCCTGCTACCGGCACACCGCAATGAGGCCGACACCGCGGCCCCGTCCACGACCCAGAACAAGGTGGCCGCGCCGGAGCGCTCGATATTGGTCGCCGATCGACTGCCAGACCACACCGCCACCAGCAGCAGACTGTCAGCGACGACGTGCACCTCGGCGCGGCTCAGCAGGGCGACCCGCGGCGTCCCCGCTTCATCCACCGACAACAGCAGCAGCGCCTGGTCGCGAGGCTGAGCAGAGGCAGTCAGGTCGGCGATGTGTTCAGCGGACAATCGTGTCCCGGTCATATGCCACCGCCGGGGCTCTGCGGCGGCCCATTCCAGCGGTTGACGAGATCGTGCTCGATGTCGAAGAGGTCGAGGACACGCCCCACCACGTGGTCGACCACGTCCAGCACGGTCTGCGGCTTGTAATAGGTCCCGATCACCGGAGGCACCGCGATCGCGCCGAGTTCAGTCGCCGCCAGCAGATTGCGCAGGTGGCCGAGGTGCAGTGGGCTCTCCCGTGGGACCAGCACGAGCCGGCGACGTTCCTTGAGGGTCACGTCCGCGGCGCGTGCCACCAGGTCCGGCGTGGCGGAGTGGGCGATGTGCGAAAGGGTGTTCATCGAGCATGGGACGACGACCATGCCGCGCACCCGAAACGAACCGCTGGCGATCGGCGCAGCCATGTCCTCCGGTCGGTGCACGAAGTCGGCCAGCGCCTCGACGTCGGCCAGACCCCATGAGGGCTCTTCCAGCGCGAGGGTCCGGCGCGCTCCGCGGGAGATCACGAGATGGGTCTCGATCCCAGCCGCGCGCAGCGCTTGCAATGTCCTGATTGCGAGGATCGGAGCGGACGCACCAGTGACGCCGACGATCAGTCGCCCCACAGTTCCCATCTCAGGAGGCCACGGCGGCCAGGACCGCCGGGTCCCCGCCGTCCCAGGCGATCGGAAGCGGAAGCGGCGACCGATACTGCACTTCGGGGTGCAGCTGCTGGTAGCGACCGCCGAAGTACAGCAACGGCTCGCCGTGGGTCGCAATGCCGACCCCTGTCACTCTGCCGACCAGGATTGCGTGCGTGCCTGCGGAGGTATCGCTGTCGACCGTGCAATCCAGGAAGGCAAGGGCATCCTTCAGGGCCGGCGATGACCAGCCCGCGTCCGTCGCCAGCCACTCCGGGGCCAAGCCCTTGTCCGAGCCCGGTCGCGCGCAGTGGTTCGAGATGGAAACTGCCGCCGATCCGAGGATGTTGACGCCGAACCGGCCGCCACGCGTGATGTGCCCGTAGGTCCGGGTGGCACGATTGACGCAGATGAGCACCAGCAACGGATCGTCGGAGACCGAAGAGAAGGCTGTGGCGGTCATGCCGATAGGCCTGCCCTCCTCGTCCCACATCGAGATCACGTTGACGCTCGACGCGAAGCGGCCCAGCGCCGAGCGGAAACCGGTGCGGTCGAGATCGACTGCCCGCAACTGCATGAGTCCTCCCTAGAACGACTAGGAGAAAGTATATATAAGTACCGTACTTGAGACAAGTAGTTGCACGGTAGCTGCCCTGAACATCGCCGGGTGACCGGTTTGCCGGGCGTCCGGGCCAACAAGCCTGACTACCGAATGGCGTACGGCACCCTCCACACACCACGACATACGCGAACTTACAGTCGAATTTCAGACGCTGGTTCGTCGACGACGGAGGCGTCGTCACGGCCGTCCCCACATAGCGTGGCCGAAGCGAGCGAGTGCTGCCATTCGAGCCCAACCTGAGCCAACCCATAGGGGGTGGTCGACAGGCGGTTGCGTTGCAGTGCTCAACCTGGAATTTCCGCGAAAGTTCGCTCGTCGGGGCGGATGGAACGCGAAAGCGCCTGTCCCGCAAGGCATAATGGTTCTCAACGGTTCCACAAACCTGAGTGAAAGGCACTTCGCAGGTGAAGTATCGCAACGCTGGGCCGGATACGAGCGAAACCCTGCGGTGACCGTTCGCATGCGTTCGGGGTGGCCGCATCGACGACCACGATGTGGCGGCTGGTCGACCAGCGGATCGTCCGCCATGCAGTCGCCCACCCGCCGGTCTGGAACTGGGGCCGAACTCATCGGCTACGTCGACCACCCCGATCTGGCGACCCGCGAGATCGACACCGTCCGCGGCCGTGTGCCGCACATCGACGCCCGCCGCACCCGACGAGCCCGGCTTCGCATCGACACCATCTGGCGGTGGGCCACCGCCATCGCCGCCGCCTCCGCGCCGCATTCACCTGACCCCAACCCCACCGTCCACTCGACCCGAAAGACCAACCGGACCTGGCGAAACCCACCCCACCTGGCGAAACAGGCGGCTTCGTCGTGTCAGACAACAACCCGAAATCAGACCCCACCAACCACCCCTCTCGACCACCGACAACAGACCCACCGGCACGCGATATCGATGCTAGTTGACAGAAAGGTGTGCAATGACGCTGTCCACACGAATTCGATTGGAACAGCACGGCGTGAGATTGAAAGCGGAACACCTTCCTGAAATCGACGAGGTTTTTTCCGTCCGTCTCCGCTCTCCTACCGAAATAGCCAAACGAATAATTGCGCTACACGCATTGCTCGGGGTCATTTTCCACCGCGACCCCCGGGAGGTCAAAGAATGGATGGAGAAAGAGAATTTCCTGCATGAACTGACCGAGCGAGAAAAATGGGCATTCGAATTGACCGAGTTGCCCGAAGCGGAGATGCTGTGGCGACAGCGGGCGATGCAAACGAACCTACTGACCTGGCGAGCAGAGTCCCTCTACGTACTACTGTGGGCTTCGGGAACAATTCCGACCATGATCGAACCCGATGAAAGAATGGACGGCTCATCGGTTATCGACCACTTGCCCGGATTAGGCGATCCTTTGCAGCCATTTATCCGAAGCGTCACACTCCGCCCGCGGCAGGAGATAGCCGAAGAGCTACACTATTATCTTGCCCTACGCCTATGCGAAGGGGTCATGGATAACATCGACCCTCAGGTGGTGGAGGAACGATATTATGCATTGTATTGGATTGCATGCGCGGACGATTCAGAATGGGATGAAGTCGAAGACGACGATGAAAACGTAGTCGAATTCGAATTCGAGGTAGAGGTCGAGGTCGAAGAAAAAGACTAGCGGATACGATCGTTCGTCCGGAGTCTGCGGCCGCAAGACCGCCTGACATCGCCTGGACCGCTCGATCAGCCGGACGAGATCGTCGCTTATCCAGAAGATCGTCTTGCCCGTCGCAGTCCAGCGACCGGCAAGACGACCTTCGCCCGTTCGAGGTCGACTCCTCAGACCGGCAGCAGCCGGGACACCACGGCGGTCAACTGCTTCGCCGACCGGCATTCGTGCATCTCGATCACTTGCCCGTATCTGTCGGCGGCGGAATCGCCCGAACCCCACTGGTTGCGCGGCTCCGGGTTGAGCCAGTGTGCATGCTTGGCGATATCAACCAGTGATCGCAGCGTCGTCAACTCCGGATCTCGGTAATTGGTGCGTGCGTCACCGAGAATCAGCAGCGAACTTCGGCTGGTGACGGCATCGGGATAGTCCCTGACGAATCCGGCCAACGCATTGCCGTAGTCCGAGTGCCCATCCACGCCG
Source organism: Nocardia sp. NPDC049220 (assembly GCF_040647855.1). Lineage (NCBI taxonomy): Bacteria > Bacillati > Actinomycetota > Actinomycetes > Mycobacteriales > Nocardiaceae > Nocardia > Nocardia sp. NPDC049220. The sequence goes on along the minus strand of NZ_JBEZDA010000009.1, from coordinate 138,913 downwards.
ACCACACTCGCCTCGGTGAAGATCTTCGTCATCGCCGTGTCGAGTCGGGTGTGCGGATCGAAGAACCGGGTCACCTCGTCCACCTGGTCGACGAATGCGAAGATCCGCACCCGGGAGAACTGTTCGCGCAGCGCGCTCACCAGCAGCAACGTGAAGTTACTGAAGCCTGCCACCGACCCCGACACATCGCACAGCAGCACCAACTCAGGGCGACCGGGACGCGGTTTGCGGTGCACCAGGTCGATCGGCACTCCGCCGGTCGACATGGATTTGCGCAGGGTACGCCGCAGATCGATCTCGCCGCGCCGAGAGTGCCTGCGCCGCGCGGCGAGGCGCGCCGCGAGGATGCGCGCAAGGCGCTGCGTGCCACGCTTGAGCTCGGCCAGTTCGGCCTCGGAGGCGCGCAGGAAGTCGACATCCTCGGCTTGACGGGCGACGCCGTAGGTCGCGACACGTTCCCGGCCGATCCGTTCAGCGGCGCGCCGCCTGGTCTCGGCCTCCACGGTCGCGCGGAACCGGTCGATGCGTCGGCGCACCGTACGGCGGGCGATCTCGGTGTCGAAAGCATTGGCGTCCGGTCCGGCGGCCAGCCCGGCGACGATCTCGGCCAACAGGGTCTGCGGCTGCACCTCACGTAATGCCTGATACGCCGAAAATGAAGGGCCACGGGCAGATTGGTACTGACCGAGCTGTTCGACCAGCTGCGCGGCCAGCGCCGCCAGCTGCGCGGTGGCTGCCTCCTGCCCGAGCAGGCGCGCGAGCAGCTCACGCAACGCCGGAATGTCCACGTCGCCCAAGCGGGTGTGCGGAATCTCGACCTCGTCCGGCGCCGAGGTGCGTTCACCTACCGCGGCCGGAAACCACAGGTCGAACATTCCATCGAAGGTCGCGCGGTGCGTGGTGCGCCGCAGCAACGCACAGGCCAACCCCTCGCGCAGGACTTCGCGGTCCATCAGGTCGAGCACGGTCACCACACGACCCGCGTCCACCGTTTCCGAGGGACCGACCGGAATTCCGCGCGCCCGCAGCGCCGCCACGAACCCGACCAGATGCCCGGGCAGTCCGTTCGACGCAGCCAATGGCGCAAGATCCGCGGGGACCGATCCGGTCGCCATCGCTCAGGCCAGCTTCAATTCGGCCAGTGCGCGCTGATGGTCACTGCGATGTTTGAGCACGACGCCGAGGGTGGCACGAACGGCGGTGTCGTCCAGATCCGTCAGCCCGAGCGCGAGCAGCGTGCGTCCCCAATCGATCGATTCGGCGACCGAGGGCAGCTTCTTCAGTTGCATGCCGCGCAGGACGTGCACGATCCGCACCAGCTGTGCGGCGATCGCGGCGGACAGCTCAGGGACCCGGCTGGCCAGGATCCGTCGCTCCAGCTCCTCATCCGGGAAGTCCAGGTGCAGGTAGAGACAGCGGCGCTTGAGCGCCTCGGACAACTCGCGGGTGGCGTTCGAGGTGAGCACGACGAACGGCTTACGGCTGGCGGTGATGGTGCCCAACTCCGGGACGGTCACCGCGAAGTCGCTGAGTACCTCGAGCAACAATCCCTCGATCTCGACATCGGCCTTGTCGGTCTCGTCGATCAGCAGCACCGTGGGATCGGTACGCCGGATCGCGGTGAGCAGCGGCCGGGAGAGCAGGAACTCCTCGGTGAAGACGTCGGCCTTCGTCTCCGCCCAGTCGTTCTCGCTGGAAGCCTGGATACGCAGGATTTGCTTGGCGTGGTTCCACTCGTAGAGCGCGCGGGCCTCGTCGACGCCCTCGTAGCACTGCAATCGGACCAGCTCGGCACCCGAGGTCTGCGCGATCGCGCGGGCCAACTCGGTCTTGCCCACACCGGCCGGTCCCTCGATCAGCAGTGGCTTGCCCAGCCTGTCCGCAAGAAATACCGACGTAGCGGTGGCCGTGTCCGCGAGGTATCCCGTCCTCGCCAACCGGTCGATCACGTCATCCACCGATCCGAAGACCGGTTCCTGCCCCGCACTCTCCGATGCCACTCGCTGCCTTCCTTCCGAACCACCACTCACGCTACGGGAGCGCGGACCGACTCGACGTCGGTGTGCGCCGCACGGGGCGCCGCGCGCCGGAACGCTAGACCGGCCGAATCTGGCCGTCTCCCCAAACGATCCACTTGGTCGAGGTCAGTTCAGGCAGGGCCATCGGACCGCGGGCGTGCAGCTTCTGAGTGGAGATGCCGATCTCGGCGCCGAATCCGAACTGCTCGCCGTCGGTGAACGCGGTGGAGGCATTCACCATGACGGCCGCGGCATCGACGCGACCGGTGAACTCGCGGGCAGCGGCCAATTCGCCGGTGACGATAGCCTCGGTGTGGCCGGTACCCCAGGTGTTGATGTGCTCCACCGCCGCGTCCAGGTCGGCGACCACTTTGAGTGCGATGTCGAGCGTCAGGTATTCCTCGCCCCAGTCGGCGTCGGTGGCCGGAACCTGGCCGGGCAGGTCGCCGTGGATGGTGACGCCGTGCTGCTCGAGCGCGCTGGTCAGGCGAGGTAGCGCGCGGTCGGCGATGGCGGCATCGATGAGAACGGTTTCGGCCGCGTTGCAGACGCTGGGGCGGCGGGTTTTGGCGTTGATCAGGATCTGCTCGGCCATGTCCAGGTCGGCGGCGGCATGCACGTAGACGTGGCAATTACCGGTCCCGGTCTCGATGGTGGGCACCTGCGCGTCCCGGACGACCGCGTTGATCAGACCGGCGCCGCCGCGCGGAATGACCACGTCGACCAGGCCGCGCGCCTGGATCAGATGGGTCACGCTGGAGCGATCCTCGCTCGGCAGCAGCTGCACCGCGTCGGCCGGGATGCCCTGTGCGGCAAGCGATTCCCGGAGCACCTCGACGAGGGCCGCATTGGAGCGAGCCGCCGAAGCAGAGCCGCGTAGCAAGGCCGCGTTGCCGGACTTGAGCGCGAGCCCGAAGGCGTCGACGGTGACGTTCGGCCTGGCTTCGTACACCATGCCGACCACGCCGAGCGGGACCCGCACCTGTTTGATCTCCAGGCCGTTCGGCAAGGTCGAGCCCCGGACGACCACGCCCACCGGATCCGGCAGCCCGGCCACCTGGCGCAGCCCGGAGGCGATGCCGTCGATGCGCGCCTTCGTCAGCCGCAGCCGATCCAGCAACGACCCCTCCGTACCCGCCGCCTGCGCCGCGGTGACATCGTCGGCGTTGGCAGCGAGTACCCGGTCGGCGGCGGCCAGTAGCGCGTCGGCCGCGGCATCCAACGCGTCGTTCTTCTGCGCGGTCGTCAACTGCGCGAGCGTTCGCGACGCAACCCGCGCCTTGCGGGCGGCCTCGTGCACCGCCGCGCGAACATCCGGCCCGGTCGTCGTTCCTACCGTCATGCGTATCAGCCTACGCACCGGGTTCGGCACCGATTTCACCCGCTGGGCAGCCTAGACCGCGCCGAAGGCGCTGACGACGCGAGGACGATGGTGCGTGCGAGACGCGCGGTCTGCGACTAGCGTCCGGCACTATGACGGCCGAAACGGGCGCACCGATGATCGTGGTGCTCGGCAGTATCAACATGGACCTGGTGACGACTACCGCGCGGCGGCCCGTCCCCGGTGAGACGGTTGTGGGCATGGAATTCGTGATGGTGCCGGGAGGGAAGGGCGCCAACCAAGCCATCGCCGCGCAGCGCGCCGGTGCGACGGTGCGGTTCCTCGGGGCCGTCGGCGACGACGTGTGCGCCACCGAACTCCGCCGTGCGCTGACGGATTCCGCGGTGGCGGTCGATCGGTTGCGCACCGTCCCCGGGCCGAGCGGCGTTGCCACGATCATCGTCGACCGCGCTGGTGAGAACAGCATCATCGTGGTCGGCGGCGCGAACGCGCGGATGACCGAACTCGACGACGACGACCTGGCGGCGATAGCGGCTGCCGACATCCTGCTGTGCCAGTTGGAGCTCCCGATCGACACGGTGACCGCCGCCGCGGGTCACGCTCGCGCGAACCGGACGACGGTCGTGCTGAACCCCTCGCCGGCCCGCCGGCTTCCGGCCGACCTTTCGGCGAATGTCGATGTGGCCGTGCTCAATTCGGGTGAATACGACCAGCTTCGCCCCGACCTCACCCTGGTGCCGCACGTGGTCGTCACCCGCGGCGCGGCCGGCGCCACCTATCGCGGGCCCGACGGCACGCTCCGATCCCAGCACAGCCCGAAGGTGACGGTCCGCGACACCACCGGCGCGGGCGACGCCTTCACCGGTGCACTCGCCGCCACCTGGCACCGTGGGCCGGAATGGGCGCTGAACTGGGCCTGCGCGGCCGGCGCCCTCGCGACGACCAAGCTCGGCGCGAGCAGCGCCATCCCGACCGAAGCGGAGATCGCCGCCGCGGTGGCCGCCGAGTAACGACCCGCGGCGCACTCGTCGCGCTTATCGTGGTGCGCATGGCCCCGACGCCGGATCGCATTCCCGTCGACGGCGACGCCGACACGGCGCTCGGCGGGTTGACCGCGTCCATGGTCGCGCTGAGTTTCGTCGACAACGCGGGTATCGCCCGGGTGAAGGCGGTGCCCGCGCAGCGGCTCACGCATGCGGCCCGATTCGGAGTCGGTGTGTCCCCGTGCTTCGAGACCTTCGCCTTCGACGACCTGATGACAGTCGGGCGATACCTCGGCGGTCCCGACGGCGATCTGCGGCTCGTCCCGGATCTATCGATGCTGACCGAGCTGGCCTGTCAACCGGGCTGGGCGTGGGCGCCCGCCGACAAGTTCACCCAGGACGGCACCCACTTCGTCGCCTGCCAGCGCCATTTCGCGGCGCGTCAAGCCGAGGCGGCGCGCGCGATCGGGCTGCGGTTGTCGATGTCCTTCGAGACCGAATGGTCGGTCGGCCGGGAGGACGACACGGACGACTTCACGCCGGCCGTGTACGGCCCCGCCTATGGCATGATCCGGCTCGGCCAGGTCGCCGATTACGGCAAAGACCTGGTCGCGGCGCTGACCGAGCAAGGCATCACAGTCGACCAGTTCCACCCTGAATACGCACTCGCCCAGCTGGAACTGTCGATCGAGCCGTCCGATCCGGTCACCGCCGCGGACGAAGCGGTGCTGGTCCGGCACACGATCCGCCAGGTGAGCGCGCGGTATGGGTGGCGCGCGTCGCTGGCGCCGTGCCTCGAGCCGAGCGGCTCCGGTTCCGGCGCGCACCTGCACCTGTCGGTACACGACAATGAGGGCCCGCTGTTCTCCGGTGGCGACCGGCGGTACGGCATGCGGCGGGCCGGCGAGGCTTTTCTGGCTGGAGTGTTGCGGGAACTGCCGGCGCTGGTCGCGGTCGGCGCGGGCAATCCGGCGAGCTTCCTGCGGCTGGTGCCCTCGCGCTGGGCGGGCGTGTGGCAGTGCTGGGGCCGCGAGACCAGGGAGGCGGCGCTACGTTTCATCACCGGTGTGCGCGGAACAGAGCAGTGGGCGGCCAATGCCGAGATCAAGTGTTTCGATGCGACCGGAAATCCGTACCTGATCATCGGTTCGGTGGTCGCGGCCGGACTGTCCGGCATCGCCGACGAACTTCGTCTGCCCGCCGAAATCACCGGGGATCCCGTGACTTTCGATGCGGAAGCCCGCATGATGTCGGGTGTGCGCCGATTGCCGACCACCCCGACCGAAGCCGCCGACCGACTCGACGAATCGGGGGTGCTCGCCACCGCCATGGGCGTGCAATTACACGATGCGCTGCGCACCGTGCGCCGCGCCGAGGCCGAGCGCTACGGCGCCGCGAGCGCCGACGAGCTCGTCGCCCTGACTCGTTGGCGGTTCTAGCGTGCTCACCGACGGTGTTCAGCTCACCGACCAGCACTGCCACGGTGTGGTCACCGACACCCTGGATCGGCCCCGTTTCGAACGACTGCTCGGCGAAGGCGCCCGAGGCAGTTTCGATTCCGCGATCGGGCTCGCGGTGCGTCGCTGGTGCGCGCCCGCCCTCGACCTGCCCGCGCATGTCGGCGCGGATGTGTACTTGCGACACCGCGCCGGACTGGGCGGACCCGAGGTCGCCGCACGGCTGCTGCGCGCGACCGGCGTCACCCGCTGGTTCCTGGATACCGGTATCGGCGGTGGCACCGAAAATTTCGCCCGGCTGGTGAACGGTACGGTCCGCGAGATCGTGCGTGTGGAAGACGTGGCCGAACAAGTCGTTGCCCAAATCGGCCCGGTATCGGGCGTCTACGACCGGATCGAAGCGGAGCTGTGGGCGCGGGCACGCAACGCCGTGGGGTTGAAGACGATCGTGGCCTACCGGTGCGGTCTCGACTTTCCGCTGCGCGATCGGCCGCCGACGAGCTTCGCGCCCGAACGCAGACTCACCGATCCGCACCTGCTCGGCTGGCTGATCGGTCTCGCCGCGCGCATCGGCGCCGAACTCGGCCTCCCGTTGCAATTCCACACCGGATTCGGCGACCCGGATCTTCGACTGCACCGGTCCGACCCGTTGCTGCTCACCGACTTTCTGCGCAGGACCGCCGGCACCGGGCTCTCGGTGCAGCTGCTGCACTGCTGGCCCTACCACCGTCATGCCGCCTACCTCGCGCACGCCTTCGAGCACGTCCACCTCGATCTCGGCCTCACCATCCCGTACGTGGGACATCGTGCCGGCGCCGTGCTCGCCGAGACGCTGGAACTCGCCCCGTTCCGCGCGCTGTGCTACTCCTCGGACGGCTACGGACTGCCGGAACTGCACTACCTCGGCGCCCTGCTCTGGCGGCGCGGGCTCGGCGCGTTGGTCGACGAGTGGATCGCCGACGACGCGATCACCACCGCCGACGCCGAACGCCTGGTTCTCGCGGTCGCACACGGGAACGCCGAGCGTGCCTACCGCGCGGCGCTCGACCCGCCCAACGCCGACTGAGGCAGCGGTTTCCGGCCGCTCGATATTCGGGTGCGGTGCGTGCCTTCGATGCCTACCGTTGATCACGAAGGCAACGAGAGGATCGAGACCATGTTCCCCGTCGAGCTGCGCGGCACCAGGGCGCAGACACTGATGTGGGCCGACGAGGACGACGTCGGCCAGGCAGCGCTCCAACAGCTGCGCAACATCGCCGCGCTGAAGTGGGTCCACGGCGTCCGGGTGATGCCGGATGTACACCTCGGCAAGGGCGCCACGGTGGGTTCGGTGATCGCGATGAAGGACGCGGTGTCACCCGCCGCGGTCGGCGTCGATATCGGGTGCGGCATGGAGAGCGTGCGCACCGATCTCACCGCCGCCGACCTGCCGGACAACCTGCATTCGCTGCGGTCCCGGATCGAGGCGGCGGTGCCGGTCGGCTTCCATGCACACCGGGACGCCGTCAGTGTGCCGAAGCTCGGCGCCGAGGTGGCCGCGCTCGGCGCGAGCACCGCGACGCTGCGCGCCGGCTGGGATCGGTTCTGGGGTTCGTTCGCCGCACTCGACGACCGCGTACAGGCACGAGAGTCCAAGGCGCACAAGCAGATGGGCACGCTAGGCGGCGGAAACCACTTCATCGAGGTCTGCCTCGATCAGGACGACCGGGTGTGGATCCTGTTGCACTCCGGCAGCCGCAACATCGGCAAGGAACTCGCCGAGCGGCACATGGCGATCGCGCGAACGCTCCCGCACAACGTCGATCTGCCGGACCGCGATCTGGCGGTTTTCGTCACCGGAACGCCGGAGATGGTGGCGTATCGGCGCGACCTCGGCTGGGCGCAGGAGTACGCCGCGCGTAACCGCGCGGTGATGCTCGCCCTGGTGTGTCGCGCGGTGCGCGACGAATTCGCCGAGCGCAAGGTGCGTTTCGAACAGCCGATTTCGTGTCATCACAACTATGTGGCGGAGGAACTGGTCGACGGCATACCGATGCTGGTGACCCGCAAGGGCGCCGTGCGCGCGGGCGACGGTGATCTGGCGTTGATCCCCGGCTCCATGGGCACCCGCTCGTATGTGGTGCGCGGCAAGGGTAATCCGGCCTCGTTCCAGTCGGCCTCGCACGGTGCGGGGCGGCGGATGAGTCGCAACGCGGCCAAGAAGCAGTTCACCGTCGCCGATCTCATCGCCCAGACCGAGGGCGTCGAGTCACGCAAGGACGCGGGCGTCGTGGACGAGATCCCCGCGGCCTACAAAGACATCGATGAGGTGATCGCCGCGCAGCGCGATCTGGTCGATGTCGTGGCGACGCTGCGCCAGGTGCTGTGCGTGAAAGGATGAATACGCGCGAGATCTCGCGCCGGGTGAGCGGTACTCGCCTGGTGCGAGATCGGCAGGTGTTCAGCGCCTGCGTTGAATAGCCGCGATGCCGGCCGCTATCACCAGCCCTTCCGATGACGCGCGAAACCGTCGATCGACCCGATACCATCCGACTATGCCCTGGCGGCCGTCGTTCTTCTCGCCCCCGGCGGATTCGGACCCGGAAGCCGGTCCGCCGCATATCAGCGGCGTGCGGCGATCGTTCGTCACCGCGCGAGGCGTCCGTTTCCACGTCACCGAGGCGGGGCCCGTCGACGGGCGTCCGGTGCTCGCACTGCACGGCTGGCCACAGCATCACTACGCCTACCGCCACCTGCTCGCGGATCCGCCGGACGGACTGCGGATCATCGCACCGGACCTGCCGGGATACGGCTGGTCGGGTCCCGCTCCGCACCGATGGACGAAGGAAGACGTCGCATCGGACGTAGTAGCCCTGCTCGACGCGCTCGGCCTCGATCGCGTCCTGTTGGTCGGACACGACTGGGGCGGCTACATCAGCCACCTGCTCGTGCTGCGGGCGCCGGAGCGGTTCGACGCGCTGCTCGCGCTGAACATCGCCCATCCGTGGCAGACGCCGCGCGGTTTCCTCCCACACGCATGGCGGTTCCTGGTCTATCAACCGCCGGTCGCGGCGTTCGGCAAGTACTTGCATCAGCGCACGCGGTTCCTCGAACATCTGATCTTCTCCAAGGGAGTGCGCAATCGCGACGAGTTCGGCCCCGAGGTAGTTCGGAGTTACGCCGACCGCTTCCGCGATCCGGACTGCGCGCGAACCGCGACCGACACTTACCGCACCTTTCTGCTGCACGAAGTGCCCCGGGCCGCGGGACACGGCGAACGACGCCACGCGACCGTTCCGATCCGCGCCCTGTTCGGCGTCGAGGATGCGGCGATCCACCCGTCGCTCGCCGCCGAGGAGACAGCACGAGCCGACGACTACCGCCTGGAGCTCGTGGCGAACTGCGGCCACTTCATCGCCGAGGAGCGGCCCGATCTGGTCCGCGCCCGATTGGTCGAATTGGCCGCGGCGACCAGGTCCGATTGACCTTCGCTGTCGCTGAGGCAGGCGAGTGAGGCCCACCAGGTTCCTCTCGCGCCGGAGATACGACGACGTGAACCCAACGGTTCGCGGCGTATGGGTTCACACACAGCGAGCCGTGGTGACCGGCGCGCAGGCGGATACCGTTTCGTGCCCGCGGCGGCACCGTCGCCGTGGCGTTGCACCCTGGTCGAAGGCTGGCCCGCGAGCTCGGCGAGGTGCGCCACCGTGACGGTGCACGGTCGTGGCACGCTGCCTCCGCGTCGGTTCCGTCGGCGGTGTCGGTAGCGTCGGGCACGATGAAGCGCATGACCACGGCGACCGATGTCCCTGAGATCGATCTCACCGCCCCTGACCTACGCGAACGCGCGGAGCACCTGCTGCGCGAATTGGCCGGGTCCGGCGCGCGGCTGCGGGAAGACCAGTGGACGGCTATCGAGGCGCTGGTCGTCCGGCGGCGCAGGGCGCTGGTCGTGCAGCGTACCGGCTGGGGTAAGTCCGCGGTCTACTTCATTGCGGCCAAGTTGTTGCGGCGGGCCGGTCGCGGGCCGACGGTGATCGTCTCGCCGCTGCTGGCGCTCATGCGCAACCAGGTAGCGGCGGCCCAACGCGCCGGGGTGGTCGCCGCGACCATCAACTCGGGCAACGTCACCGAATGGGACGAGATTCACGCGCAGGTCGCCGCGGGGGCGGTCGACGTGCTGCTGGTCAGCCCGGAGCGGCTGAACAATCCGGACTTCCGTGACCAGGTGCTACCCAGACTCGCGGCGGACGCCGGGCTGGTCGTGATCGACGAGGCGCACTGCGTATCGGACTGGGGCCATGATTTTCGGCCGGACTATCGGCGCATCCGCACCCTGATCGCCGATCTCGGTTCGGACGTGCCGGTGCTGGCGACCACGGCGACCGCCAACGACCGGGTGGTCACGGACGTCGCCACCCAGATCGGCACCGACACCCTGGTGCTGCGCGGCACGCTCGATCGCGAGTCGCTGCATCTGTCGGTGGTCGGATTCGACGACGCGGTGGAACGCACCGCATGGCTCAGCGGCCAGCTGCACCGGTTGCCCGGCTCCGGGATCGTCTACACACTGACCGTCGCCGCCGCGCACGATCTGGCCGACGTGCTGAACTCGCACGGCCACACGGTCGCCGCCTACACCGGGCAGACCGATCCGGCCGAACGCGAGGCACTGGAAGCCGCGCTGCTGAACAACGAAGTGAAGGCGCTCATCGCGACCTCCGCGCTGGGTATGGGATTCGACAAACCCGACCTCGGGTTCGTCGTGCATGTCGGCGCGCCCTCCTCCCCCATCGCTTACTACCAGCAGGTCGGGCGCGCTGGTCGCGGCACCGACCGCGCCGAAGTGGTCCTGCTGCCCGGCGCGGAGGACACGCGGATCTGGAGCTACTTCGCGTCGGTCGCCTTTCCGCGCGAACACCTCGTGCACGCGGTGCTCGACGCGCTGGATTTCGACCGGGCACTGTCCACCGCGGCGCTGGAGCCGCTGGTGGAACTCAACCGCTCCCGGCTGGAGATGGTGCTGAAGGTACTCGACGTGGACGGCGCGGTGCGCCGGGTGCGCGGTGGTTGGATCCGCACCGGTCAGCCGTGGACCTACGACACCGAGCGCTACGAACGCCTCGCGGTCGCCCGCGAGAGCGAACAGCAGGCGATGCTCGACTATCAGTCGACCTCCGAGTGCCGGATGGAGTTCCTCCGCCGTCAACTCGACGACCCTGGACTTCCCGCGTACCAGCCGGATTCGCCCGGCTGTGGACGCTGCGACAACTGCACCGGCACCCGTCCCGACCGCAGCGTGGCCGCCGATTCGCTCGCCGCGACGAGGGCTCGCCTCGATCGCCCCGGCATCGACCTCGCCCCGCGCAAGCAGTGGCCGACCGGCATGGCGAAGCTCGGAATCCCCTTGTCCGGCAAGATCACCGGTGGCGCCGAGACCGGCCGCGTGCTCGGCCGGCTCAGCGACCTGGGCTGGGGACAGCGGCTACGGGCGCTGCTCGACAAACCGGATGATCCGATCCCCGACGCGGTCTTCGACGCATGCGTCGCGATACTGCGCGAATGGGATTGGGCGGCACGCCCCACCGCGGTGCTGGCGTTGGAATCCCCGCGCTATCCCGTACTGACCGCGACCCTCGCCGCCAGGCTCGCCGAGGTCGGCCGCCTGCGCGATCTCGGAACGCTACGGACCCGGCCGGACCGGCCACCGGTCTCCGCGGCGAATTCCGCGCATCGCGTCGCGGGATTGTGCGACTCGTGGGATATCCCCGACCTCACCGCTGTCGCGGGCCCGATCCTGCTGGTGGACACCCGCACCGACACCGGTTGGACGTTCACCGTCGCCGCGCACGCGCTGCGTGCCGCCGGAGCGGACGCGATCCTGCCGTTCGCGCTGGCTACGCCGACGTAGCGGCGGGCAGGGCCTGCTCGGGCGTCCGCCTCATGATCAGGTGCCTGCGGGCACGGATCGACCCGGTGTCCGGCGTGACCCCCGAGCACAGCGCACTGGTATGGCGAACACGTTGGCGCACAACAACATCCGTATACTCACCGGCTGAGCGCAGCCCGCGAGACCTGGTGCCGAGGTATGCGGCGTCGACCGACGTCAGGACAATGTCGCACTACTTGGGCACCCGCGGGAAAACCTCAGCGAAAGCCATTCCGTCTCCAACACAAGCCGGTCTCGGACGTCCAGAGTGATATTCGCTGCCGAAGCCGACCGATTCAAGGAATCGAGACCGAATGGCATGCCGAATAGCGCGTGCTCAACATCGTCGAAAAGGGAGAGAAGACCCCGCATCGGAACGAGAGATGCCTGAAGCAACGGGTGAACAGGGCTGAAACGGGCACGGAACGCGTGCAGTGCTTGGACGGGTCGAGCTGGGTCCTGTCGCTGTGCCCATTCCATCTCCGCGGCAAGCAGGTACTCGACCTCAGCGAGCCGGCCTGTTCGCGACGACATCGGGGTGCCGATGTGCCGCAACAGTTCTGCGCGCAACGCGATCGCCACATGGGCCAGCGATATTCCTCCGGGGATGGCAGCTGTCGGAATCCCGGCCAATGCCTCGTCGAGACCCGGCGGGGAAGAAGAGCCGGACAGTGAGTCGGATACGCATCGCCACAGGGTCGCCAACTCGGTATCGGTCAGCATCACTGCGCATTCCCGCATCACCTCGACGGGCCCATCCGAGGTGTGCACGAGATTGTTGAACATGTTCGCCGCACCCAGGTGGGTTCTGAGATGTTCGGGCGAGCAGCGGTGCGGATTCGAAGGCCCCTTGAGCGTTCGAAGCCGGGACGCGAGCGGCAGGCCATCCACCTCCGTCCCGGTGACCAGGACCAGGAGGCATGGCCCGCTGGTCATTAGGTCGCAGACGATGCGCACACGCTCCGCGTCGTATTCGACGGGTTGGTACTTCCAGATCCGTCGGACTTGCCCTCGATCGAGACGGACACGGCAAACATATCCGACACTGAATCCATGAGCGGTGAGCCATTTCAGCCCGGCACGAACGCGAGCCGCGCGCAGCGCAAGTGGGGAGAACAGCAACATCGCAACCGAGTTCGCGGCGGCTGCCTCGTCCACACCGAGCGCCTGCCTCGCCGCGGCGAATCCTCGAATGAAGTCTTGGTCATGCCGGTAGCGTGTGAAGCCATCCATACTGATGCTTGTTGACGTCATGTTCGCTTTCCAAACGGTGAACTGGGTTCATCTCTCGCCGACAGCGAGCACATTGAGCGACCCCGGGCGTCGCACGGGAGAATACGCCCACCGACGCATGAGTACGCGCCGGTCAGCGACAAGCCGAATCGCCGGGTTAGACACGCGAACCGATATCGCTCGGCACCGGATCAGCCGCGGATAGCGGCGGCTCGGCGACCGACCTCGGCGTGATCGAGAACCTCCCCGTCCAGGACGATTCCAGCAAACTCTATCAACGGGATGCGCTCGAACGACGGTGTCCCCAACGTGGAAAACACTGCTTCTGGCACGAGTTTCAGAGATGTGGTGACGACTACCGTCGGGAGGCGTGCTGCCAAAGGCCGAGTTCCCTGGATGTTCAACACGGTAGTTGGACCGATAGCGTCAGCTCCGGCGACAGCGGCGCGTGCTGGGCCGCCCGTAACCCGGCCGCCGAGTCGCGCCAGCACTTGGCTGACGATCGAACTACTCGGCGCGGACGCAACCGGACCGGGATACGAAGATAACCATGCCACCGCGGCTTCCACACTCTTCTCGACCGAACGGTCCAACTCGAGGCGGATGGCTCTGAGCGCATCAGTCGGCCGGTCACCGCGGGCGGCATTCGAAATGTGCCAAATCGGCGCATAACCCGGGAGTCGTCGAGTAAGCCAGGTGGCGGCCTGTTGGAGTAGCTGTTGGTCGTGACTCATCTCCAACAGGCCATCGATCACCAGGCGTGCCACCCCGGACGCGCCGGCCGTCCTTGTGATGAGGGCTTCTTGTATCGAGTTCGGAAGGGTGGACTCGTCCATCGCTGTCATTCCTCCGGTAGATGATGCGGGCTTGATCGGACTCAGCCGTTTGCTCGACGTGATCGCCGTTGGCCGCCATTGTCGGCGCATCCACTCGACGAGGTTGCTGGCTCTGCCAGGAGGCCAGCGGCGAGGAACGCCTCATTGGTCGCGGGATCGTCGAGCGCGCCGACATCGCGGAAGCTGCGTATGGTCGAGCGGGCGGCATGTCGGACGCCGTAGACGTCGGATCGCACGGGGTAACAGTCGCCGAGGATCTCGGCTACTTCGGGCTGTGTGAAACCCGAGGCCGTAAGCGTCGCGGCGACCGCGCGGAGATCGGGGCGCAGGAACGCACTCACAAGTTCAGGGATGCGCGGCCCGATGATCTGCCGTTCACGTTTCGGCAATTGCGGCCACAGATACCGTAAGAAGTTTCGGAAGTAGGCGTGGTGCCGTCCCTCATCAGCCGCATGATCGGCGACCAGTGCGCGAACCGGCCCCGGTAGCCTCGCGTCGTTGGGAATCTCCGATAACAGGGCGGAGACGAGGGTCTCGCTTACCGTGGCGGCGACCAGATCGAGGGCACGTCGAGTGCCTGGTGTGTACACGTCGCGGATGCTGTCCAGCAGACACACAAAATTCGGCTCAACCATGGCTGTCGCTGAGACTCCACTGCAGCGCTCGACCTCTTCGATGAAGTCATAGGAGAACTGCGCATGCCAGGCCTCGTCGGTCGTTATCTTGAATGCGTCCGCGAGCATTTCCTTCGGCACCTCTACCCCGCTGCGATTGCTCGAGATCTGCGCTGTCACCGGCAAAATGGAGACCTGTTCCAGCACTGTCGTGAAATGAAGGTATTGGTACAGCGAATGCAAGAGGATGCGATGCCTGACCTCTGGACCTCGACTATCGACGAGGGGATGCCACACGGCCAGCACGAACTCTGGCGGAAAGAATAAGGAGCGGGGATCTTCCATTTCCATCGTTCGACGGGACTTGTTTCTTACACTTGCCCGCCTCTCCCAGTTGCCGAATTTGCTGTCGTACGAGTCCGGCATGCCCGCAACGCCTTTTTCCACACCGTCGGAAGAACTAGCCGATCCCATGATTCACCTGCTCCCGCGTGTTGCCGATGGCTTCGTCGGTGGCGACACCGCGCTCGCCGATCCAGAAATTCGCCGGTGCCATCGGTCTGTCTGGCGCTGTCGGTGTCGCACGATCGACACGACTGACCTGGTGAATTTCGGGAGTCTCCCGTTGGCCGGCGACGAGCAGTGCGTCAGGTCCTGGCCCGACTCCGATCACCAGCCGCACGTGCGGTAAGCGTCATCGACCGACATGGTTGCGATCACGAGTCCAGGTCGACAACTTGTGCCTCGACGAGTTCCTCGATAAGTTCGGCTGCATCATCCGTGGCCATATCTGCGGGAATCTCGTATTTCTCGGCAACCAATGCACCGATCTGGCCGACGGTCCGTCTGCCGTCGATACTGCGGAAAATGAACTCCGCCGACTCGCTCAACTCGAGTTTGTGTTCCTGGCTCGCGACCAACAGCTTGCCTCGAAACTTCCGCATGCGGGCAGTGAGCCGTAGTCGTGGTGTGGCATGCGGGGTGATCGGGCTCATATTTCCACCTCCATACTGATTTTCTTACAGAGTGACACCACGCGATGCACCCATTCCGCCGACTGGAGCGGGTCGTAGTCGCGCATGGTCTCAATGGACCAGTAGTCCTCGAACGACAGCGGTAAAGAGGCGAGGAGTTCGAGCTTGTACGGACGCCACTTGACCCCCGCGTCGTGTTCCCGACGTCCGAGCAGCATGGCATCCACGGCGAAGCCGAAAGCCTGCCGCGCTGACAACACGGCGCCCTCGGTTTGACCGACGGCGAGCAGGCCGACCGCGTCCTCGGCCGCACCATCGGCATCATTGAGGAACTGGAGGGTCAGGAATGACCAGAAAGCGCTGTCCTCGAGCTGTCGGCGCCGACGCTGAACCCAATCGTCACCACCGAGGGGGACGCAGGTGCGTAGGCGGCTGAGGAAAAGGCTTTCATCCACAACGAGCCTCGCGCCGACCTTACGGTCGTTGTCGAATGCCGCCCAGGTGACCTTGCCGAATAGTTCGTCCACTTGACTGTCCAGCCAGTACTTGACTTCCCAGCGCCGGCCCTCGTGGTGGAAGGTCACCGTCTGCAAGGTGCCCGGGGCAAGCGGGACATTCAAGTCCATCGCCCGATCATCGGTAAAACGCTCGGTGGACACCAGAACCAGGTCGATGTCGCTGGTGGCGTGGGCCCAGCCGCGCGCCATCGATCCGACGAGGAATATCGCCAGTTCAACAGGCGGGATCAAACCACGTTGTCGCAGGACCGCGACCATATCGGGCAGATTCTCGATGGTCATGCCGGCATTCCTTGCAGTAGGCCAGCATCAATGCTGGCAAGAAGCATTTCTTCGACGGATGCATACGGGTGGCCGCAGAGGTCGAGCAGCTCGCCGAGCGTGCGGTTGCCGTCGACCGTTTGCAAAAAGGCGAACCACGCCGCGTCCACAGACGCATCGACGACGTACTCGAATGCGCCGTCCACGACCAGATACAAGCGGCTCGGGAACTGACGCGCCTGCACCAGAAGGACATTCCCCGAGAAGGCCACCACGTCGTCCGGCGAAGGCCGGCTGTGGTCCCTCACCCGCTCGGCAATCGTCGGTTTCTCGGAATCCCAGTCCTTTATCGAGATAGCCGTCAGCACGGCACGCTGCGGCGCGTCCAGCGGCACAGCGGGAAGCTGACGTGTCATTTTGTCGAGGAGACCGAGGTTGACAAGGCTGAGCAGCGACTGGACATCTGCGGGTTGCCGTTCGGAGCGCAACCTGCTCAGCATGGCGCGCGCCGCGTCCGGGCGCAGGAACTGTCGCGCGCCCGGTGCGGCGAGCGCCTCTTCGAGCAACGCGCAGTCTTGTTGGCTGAGCAGGCGAACGATCATGCGGTGGGTGAAACCGGCACCCTCGCCCCAGATGAACGCCCCCTTCGGCCTAGCGGCAATCTCGCCGGGAACGATGTCGCGCACCGCCTCGCGCAGGATTTTCTTGTCCCAGAGCAGTCCGGCACGTTGACGCGGGGGAATCCTCATGAGCAACTCGATAATTCGATGGTCGAGGAAGGGCACCCTGGCCTCGATCCCGTTGCCTGCCGCGGTGCGATCGTCGTGCCAGCAGTTGTACTGCTGTAGGTAGCGATGGCGCGAAGCGACGTAGGCTGGGTACGGGTCGACAAGGGGGCCGGTCGCATGACTGCCGAGCAAGGCACCCTCGAGCAGTGGGCTGTCCCCGCACTCCCACCATGGGGCTACAGCGGGCGTTTTGTGTAGAGCGGCGTTCCTGGCCATCTGCCGGATCCCCGACTCGAATCCAGCCCAATCCTCACCCACGTTGAACACGGTGGAGAACCCGCCGTTGTACTCGTCGGCGCCGGCACCGAGTAGCATGCCCCGCAACTGTGGACGCGCCTGCTTGGCATACCGGTACAGCTCGTACTTGTAGTACTGCTCCGGGCCGCACAGCGGCGTCTCCAGCAGCCACAGCAACCGCTTCCACTCGTCAACCGTCGGCACGGTCTTCGCGTCGAAAACCAGTTGATGGTTTGGCATTCCCAGTGTCGACGCGGCACGGTGGCCGAACTCGGAATCCCCTGTCACCAGGGTGCCGCCGCTGAGCACAGTGAAGGTATGGATGGGACTTCCCGCGGCGGCAGCGAGCGCGGCCACAGCTGTGGAATCGATGCCACCGCTGAGGAACAAGCCCAACTCGGCGTCAGCGGTCGCGGCGTCGCGCACCGCACCGGTCAGCAGATCGCGATAGGTGCGAACGAACTGCTCATCCGAGATGTCTGCCTCGCCTTCGAAGCTCGGAAGACTCCAGTACTGGTGCCGGTCCACCTCCCCGTTGCGCAGGTCGATGGACACAACGGAGCCCGCGGGGACGATGTCGATTCCCCGGAACCAGGTGTTGACCGGCTCGTCGGTGAGATACGGGGACAGCGTCAAAGACTGGTCGGCCAACGCACCTTCCCAGTCCAACTCTCGGCGACAGCCAGGATGCGCGAACAGCGCTTTGATCTCCGAGGCGAACAGTACGGCGCCGTCGACTCGCGTGTAGTACAGGGGTTTGATGCCGAAGCGGTCGCGGGCGAGCACGAGTCGATTTCGCATCCGGTCCCACAGGGCGATGGCGAACATGCCCACGACTCCGTCGAGGAACCGCACGCCGTCGCGGGCGTAGAGGTGAGCCAGCACCTCACAGTCGGAGTTGGTGCGCGTTCGCACGCCGGCGAGGGACCCGGTCGCCAGTTCTCGGTGGTTGTAAACTTCGCCGTTGGCGATGAGGACCACCTTCCCGTCCTCGCTGAACAGCGGCTGGTCGCCGCTTTCTGGGCCGACCAGCGCCAGCCGCCGGAAACCCAAGCCCACCGGGCCATCCACATACACTTGTTCAGCGTCCGGGCCGCGGTGGCCCACTGCCCGCGACATACCCGCCAGGATCGTGCCGGCACCGGGAGTGAGAGTGTCCGCGCCGACGGCAGCGATGCCCGCTAGTCCGCACATCTGTTGTTCCTATCCCTGAATCTGTCGTCCTGGTACGAGATCGACATCAACCGCTTCCTACCGGCTGCGGCGGAGCGGCTGTCGCATCGTCCATCAGGGCCTGCAGAGCGCGTGGCGACATGAACGCGATCGGCAACGCGCTCAGCAGCATCAGGCCGGACACCACAGACAACGCCACGCGAGGACCCATCAACTGGCCGAGCGATCCGCCGATGAGCGCACCGATCGGCAACACGCCCCAGGAGACGAACCGGACAGTTGCCGTGATCCTGGCCAGCAAGTCGGGCGGCGCGGTCAACTGCCGGATAGTCCGCGCCAACAGACTCACGATCGCAATGCCTACCTCTCGCCCGAGCAGACCGATCACGAATGCCACCAGCCCGACCCCGGCCCGCGATGTGGGCACCAGGAGTCCGAGCAGGGGCCCGGCGATGGCCGCGACCACCAGCACACGCGCACCGCCGACCTTGTCTGCTAGCGATGGGCCCACCGCCGCCCCCAATAGCGCGCCCAGTCCGCCGATAGCAAGCAATATGCCGATCGCCACGGCGGATACGCCGACGTCGCGAAGGAGAAATGGCACGACGAGCGTGTCGAAAGCCGCACCGAAGAGGTTCGAGATTGCCGCGACCACCATGAGCGGGCGAAACATCGGATCGCGCCAGACATAGTCAAGACCCTCCTTGACCTGCGGCAGCATTCGTTGGGGACCGCTTCGCTCAGCTGGTGCCTCGCGCTTGCCCACTCTCGCCAGCAACACCGCAGAAAGCACATAGCTCAGCACGTCGGCCAACAAAGACAACGAAGCGCCCAGCAACTGGATAAGCGCGCCACCCAATGCCGGGCCCGCGGTCCCCGCGGCGGCGTGGCTGGCTTGCATCCTGCCGTTGCCAGCGAGCAATAGTGACGGCTCGACAATGGAGGGCACATAGGATTGGGCGGCGATGTCGAAGAATACCGAGCAGATCCCCACTATCAGAGCAACGATCACGACGTGAGCGACCGTCAAGATGTGCAGAACGTACGCCACGGGGATGGACGCCAACGCCACCGCACGTGCCAGATCGCAGATGATCATCAACGGCCTACGCCTCATGCGCTCGACCCACACGCCTGCGGACAGGCCGAACAACAGCCATGCCCCCAGCCCGGCCGCGGAGATCACGCCCACCTCGAACGTGTTGGCCCGCAACGCCACCAACGCGACGATAGGCAACGCGATCGTAGTCACTGCGGTACCGGCGGCACTGATCGCACTCGCCGCCAGTAAGCGCGCGAAATCACCGCCGAGCCGATTGCCCAGGACCTGCGAGCACATCACCTTAATCCCTTCGAGAGCAGACTGCGCATTGTGGTCGTGGGTGGCCACTCCGCCGAGCAGCCACCCACGTTCACTCGACTCAAATGCTGCCGCGGAGAACCATGCTGCTGGTCACTTGCGTGGTCGCTGGCTTGACATACTTGGTCATCGAGATCACCCTCCTTTCTTCACTGATGCAGAAGGAAGCACACTGATCGCGAGTCATCGTGGGCTGTGCGACAAGCGGATCCCCCAGCGTTCGGGGCAGGACAGATCAGCGACGCCGAGTGACAACCAGCGAGTCGCGCGGTGGTGTCGCCCACACCGGCAATACCAGTCATGAGGCCCGATGCTCTCCTCCACTCCGGCCGAGCGCGGTGTATCGCAACACGGAAAAGTGACATTGTCCGGCAAACTCGTTCTGCTACAGGAGATTCGCAGAGCGGGCCGCCATGTGCGTACCATACCACCTGGTATACCCACGATGAGATCACCGAACCGGCTAACATTTTCGCCGCCACAGCAGCGTGCCCGACCTCCATCGGGTACCAGTCTTCCCCGCGACACACCAAGATTACCGACGGAGCGGAGGACTCGGACACCCCTGCGGCGTAAGGGTTATGGCGACTATTGGGCGCGCCCAGAGTCGGCTAGGAGTGGCACCTCGAGAGGCGTGCGACCACAGTTGTGCGGCCTTTGCGTCCAGTCTCGCGAAATAGCATGCACAGCAACCACTTCCGTGCAATTTCCACGGCCCGCGAGACGACTTCCATGGCAATAGCTTCGAACGATCGGGTCCAGCGACCACCATCACACGCGCCGGGTTCGCGGGGCGCATCCCGGCCAGTATGCGCGAATCCTCTAGCCAGGCAGCCGATTTACGAGAATCCGGATACTGCGCCGAGCGGACCGTCGGATCTTGACGAGAAGGCGGCGGGTGCAGTACGTTTCGGACGTGTATAGTGGTAAATCCACTCCTGCGATTCCTGGCAGCGGGTCCGAAAAACACAACCCAGTGGATGGCGAGGAATCCGAGTCCGGCCGCCTCGTGCCGAATTACTTATCGACCCTCCCGATGAAACGCTCCCTCTATTCGGCTGATTCATACTTTCTCGACAGCATCGAGGACCTTGCCGTAGTCGCCGCTGGCGATTCGTTCAGGCGATTCTGTCGTGATCACGCGCTATTGTTGCTGAAGCCGGATGCAATTGTTTCCCGCCGCGCCTCCGCTGTGCTCCAGTGGGTAACCGATCATGGTTTTTCGATCGTCGGTGCCGTCCCGGTAATGTTTACGCGCCATACCGTGCGAGCGTTGTGGCAGTATGGATTGAACGCCGCCAGTCGTGACCGACGAGACACCGCCGACCTCTACATGACAGCTGGCGAATGCGTTCTGTTGCTGTTGACACAGGCGGGACAGGCCGAGCCGGCAACTGCCACCTTGAGTCGAGCGAAGGGCCCGGCCGAACCTGAGAAGTGCCGTCCTCACCACCTGCGCTACGCGGTGGGCAGTTTCAACTACCAGCTAAATCTGGTCCATGGCGCCGATGAGCCAGCCGACCTGTTGCGTGAGCTCGGCATCCTGTGCGACCACGATCAGCGCCTGAAACTGTTTTCGGCAGCTGTAGCCGACGTGGACGGCACCACAGATGCCTACGCGCTCGTCGACCGTGCCCAGCACAAGGCCCCTGAGGTAGATCTCGACCTGGGTCGCACCCTTGACGAGATCGCTGACGCCGCCGGACATGTCGAGCCCACGAGGATGCCCGATCCAGCTCCGGAACTGGCGAGTCTGATAACTCGGATCCGCGCGGGCGAGTCTCGCGACTGGCGTCAACTATTCAGACTCGCCGAAAAATATCATGTGCAGATCACGGTGTGGCAGCGCATCGTCATTGCGACGCACCTCCTCGACCCCCATATACCGGGAGCGGTGAGCATGCTCCCGGACGCCTCCACCGGAGTAACACCGAATGCCACTGAAATACAACGTCGTTGACGAGATGCCGGGGTTCGCAGTATCCCCCCGAGATCAGCAGGCGCTGATGAAGATCGTGTCTTGGGACCGGACGCCATCCTTCGCCGTGCCGGGTCGAACCGCTTGGTATGTTCTTTCCGAGCCAGTGATCGATCCCATGACGTCGCGCACGCTCGTCGCCGCGAAGATCAAGGGGGTCGGCGCCTGGCACCCCGAATCGGCAGCCCCACCGTCCCACAGCGACGCTGTCGAGCCGGGTGCGCCCACACCTCCATCGAACAGGGCCTATGCAGAAACCACGCGTAATCCTCATTTCGGGGTGGACGCGAACGGTTGTTTCGCGTCAATCTTCAGCGAGCCGGCACCGTACGGCGGAATTACGTTACCGCGCGCGCAACGCGAGTTCGACAACGCGGCGACGCTGTATCGCGCGGGCGCTCCCTCCATCGTTCCGCTAGCTGTCCTCCGATACGACGATGGCAGGTTGTTCGATGAACATCCCCTCGGCGTAGTCATTTCGTTGGCATGGGACGAGAGCCCCTACTCGCTGGACCTTCTTCGGGTGGAGAACCCTGCCGCAACTGCTGAAGAGAGAGCCCACGCCGTCAGTGTGCGTGAGGCACTGGGCTACTCGCCACACCGATGCGACGGGGCGGCCGATCTGTCGGTGCGGGCACTGGTCGGACGGCAGATCGGGATGAGACTCCGCGAATTGGCGCAGGCCCAGCTCTATCGCTATTCCGCGGGCTGGGACAATTTCTATCTCGATCGCCGCAGTAGCACTGTTTACCTGACAGATCTCGATTCGACGCGCGAACTACAGGAACTCCCGAGTCATGTCCAGGGTATGCAGGTCCTGCGCGACCTCGCCGGCGGTATCTATCAGATCGTCAACAAGATCTACCACCCTTCCGCTATCGATGATTACGACTTGCAGACTCTGCTCGATATCGATCCAATGGCCGCAGTTTTAGAAGGGTATTTCGGGATCGATAAACTTCATGCAATGCGCTTGACGCAACCGCTCTGGGCGTACTTCGTGCCGCATTGGTTCTTACTCAAGCGTCATCGCGGGCAAATTCAGGGCTGGTCGATGGAGTCGAAGGCACAGCGTAAGAGCTACAAGATGGAAATGAATGTGTTCTATGCACTCGCAATTCTCGTCCTAGCCGAGACATACCGCACGTTTCGGGAGCGACTCCATTTGCCTCCATGCCCCTCCGACGCCGATCTGCGCCAGCGCATGAGCCAGCTCCTGGGCGACCGTGTGGACCTCTTGGAGTTCTTGGCGGCGCCTACGGTGGAGGTTGTTCCGCCGGACTGATGAACCGTCCGTCCGGGAATGGGGTACCCGCGCACGCTCACAGGCTGAGCGTAGCCCGCAACCTGGCGTCGAGGGATTCGGTCTCGGCCGACGTCAGGACACCGAGCTGCTCGGAAAGCCACGGCCGGTAGGCACGGTGCAACTCCAGGGTGTCCGCCCACCCGTGCTCTGTCTTGGTGGCCAGCACATGGCCCGGGTCCGCGTCGCGCAAGGGAACGACGTTCAGCCACCGGTAGCGCGAAGTGATCACCGCGGAGTCCGATACCAGCACGACGGTCACCCGCCGCGGCAACGGAGTACCGTCGCGCAGCGCGGGGGCATACCGCCAGACGTCGCCGCGCCTCATGCCGCGCCGCGGGCGTCGTTCTCGGCAGCCTGCGTGAGCTGCATGTCGTCGTACGCGGCGGCCTGCTCGGCCTCCTCGTCGACGGCCAGTGCGGTCAGGCTGTCATGCACGAGCGTGGTGCGCAGCGCCGCGTTGATCACCGAGGAAAGGCTCCGATTCTGACGTTCTGCGGCCTCTCTGGCCCATTCGGCCACTTGCGGATCCAACGTGACCGTCACGCGCGTCGCCTTGCTCATACCTGTATGCATACCAGAACGGTGTAGCACTCGAAACCTGATTCGCCCCGCATCGGCTAGGGTCGGATGCGTGGCCGGCAAATCTGCGGCGCCGACGATCGAACTCGAGGTCGGCGGCCGCACGATACGCATCACCAATCCGGACCGGGTCTACTTTCCGGAAACCGGCGCGACCAAACTCGACCTGGTCCAGTACTACCTGAGGGTCGGGGACGGCATCGTCAACGCACTGCGCGACCGGCCGTGCATGCTGCACCGATTTCCCAAGGGACTAGCGGGCGCGAAGGTGCACCAGAAGCGACTGCCCGCGAGCGCGCCGGACTGGATTCGGACTGTGCGGGTGCACTTCCCGCGCTATGACAGATTCGCCGACGAACTGTGTGTCACCGAACCGGCCGATGTCATCTGGGCGGTGCAGATGTCGACAGTCGAGTTCCATCCGTGGAACTCCCGCGCCGCCGACGTCGAGAGCCCCGACGAGTGGCGTATAGATCTGGACCCGATGCCGCAGTGTCCATGGTCGCGGGTGCGGCGGGTGGCCGATGTCGTGCACGAGGTGCTCGACGAACTCGGCGCCGTCGGCTGGCCGAAGACCTCCGGCGGCAAGGGGCTGCACGTCTACGTCCGGATCGCGCCGAACTGGGGATTCCACGACGTGCGCCGCGCCGCGCTCGCGTTCGCCCGCGAAGTCCAGCGACGGGCGCCCGACGAGGTGACCACCACCTGGTGGCGCCGCGATCGCGACCCGAAGTTGCTGTTCGTCGACTACAACCAGAACGCGCGCGACCACACGATCGCCGCGGCGTACTCGGTGCGCGGTGTCCCCGCCGCCACGGTCTCCACCCCGGTGCGCTGGGACGAGATTCCCGACATAGATCCACGCGAGTTCACCATCGCCACCGTCCCCGCCCGCTTCGCCGAGTTCGGCGACCTGCACGCGGGCATCGACGACGCGGTATTCCACCTGGATCGGCTGCTCGAGTGGGCCGCGCGGGACAAGGTCGACACCGAACTGGATGCGCACGCCGATCTGGCCGACAACTAGCCCCCGACCCGACGCGCAGGTGCTGTCCGACACTCCGCCACCCGGCGCTCACGCGACGGTGCTACCGTCGCTGCGGCGACCTCGGGTTGTCCACCCGTTGCACCACAGGCGCCCGAGCCGTACTGCACCGAAGGAGGTCCATCCATGAGCCGGCCGGCAGTTCCGATCGCGATCGGCCCCGCCGAACCTCCCCCCGCGTTGCTGGAGAAGGCGGTGGTCGAGGCGGGCGCCGCCGTGTCCGAACTCGACGATGCTCGCGCCCTGATTTGGGCCGGCGGTCCCGGCGAGTTCCCGGACGAGCTGCCCGCCACCGTCGAATGGGTACAGTTGCCTGCCGCAGGCATCGAGGACTGGTTCACCGCAGGTATCTTCGCCAGGTACCCTACTGTCCGATTCACTTCCGCCGCAGGAGCTTTCGCGGCCAGCGTGGCCGAGCACGCGCTCATGCTGCTGCTCGCGGGCGTCCGCTATCTGCCCGAGCACCTGCGCGCCGCCCGCTGGCGTCAGCAGGACTTCTTTCCGCACGTGGACACACTGCGCGGCAAGACGGTGACCATCGTCGGCGCGGGCGGCATCGGCCGCGCGCTGATCCCGATGCTGATCCCGCTCGGCGCGCACGTGATCGCCATCAACCGCAGCGGGCGCCCCGTCACCGGCCCTGGCATCCCGGAGACCGTCGAGACCCTCGCCACCGAGCATCTCGGCCGAATCTGGCCACGGACCGACCATGTGGTCATCGCGGCGCCCGCCACGCCGGACACCCGGCACCTCGTCGGCGCGGACGAACTCGCCCGACTCAAGCCGTCGTCCTGGATCATCAATGTCGCCCGCGGCAGCCTGGTCGATACCGACGCCTTGGTGACCGCGTTGGCTTCGGGCGCCATCGGTGGCGCCGGCCTCGACGTCACCGACCCCGAACCGCTCCCGGACGGACATCCGCTCTGGGTGCTACCCAATGCCATTGTCACACCGCATGATTCGAATCCGCCGCAGTTACGGTTCGCGGCGTTCGCCGATCATGTCGGTGAGAACGTCATGCGGTTCGTCGCGGGACGCGAGCTGATTGCCCCGATCGATCCCGAACGCGGATATTGAACACGAAAATGCCGCGGCGGCATAACGGTTGCGCGCCAGCGTAACGACTCGGGCGGCGAGCCTCCGCGCAGCCAGCCATGTCCGACGCTTCGGCGTCGGACACGACGAATCGTGGTACCAATCGACGCCGATCAGCGAAAACCGCGGATTGCAGCGATTTCCCAAAGGGCGGAAACCCGCGGCGTGACTCGGCGACGCCCTTCCTCGGCGGCTGATCGCGATTTGCGGCACAGCCGATCACGTTCGGACGCTTGATAATCGGCGTAGCACAGCGAGCCGTTCGGTACCTCCGACACCCGCGGCCCTGACCGGCCGCTGGAACCGTCGTCAGATATCCAGAGCCCGGTCGATAGGTGACGCCGCGCGTCCACAGCCCGCCGCCGTTCCGGGGTCCAGATTCGCGTGTGCGACTCCGGGCGAGCGCTCCCGCGACGTACGCTCCAAGAACACGCGCACAGTGCCGACCTTCGACGGATGGAGTCGCCATGACGTCCGACCGACCGAGAATCCCACCACGACCGCTGGTGCGCGCCATCGAGTCGGTCCGCGCGGTGCTGGCGCTGGCGTTCCGCAAACTGGTGCCGGGGCACATCGCCCTGATGGAGCTGATGGCCGCCGGATGGATCTCGCAGGCGATCCATGCCGCGGCAGCGCTCCAGGTCGCGGATGCGCTCGCGGCGGGACCTCGGACCAACGCGGAACTCGCCGCGGCGGTCGGCGCCGACCAGGACGCGCTGCGGCGGCTGCTACGGCTGCTGATCAGCTACGGCATCTTCACCCAGCGCGCCGACGGCAGGTACGCGCTGACGCCGATGGCACAGGCGCTGCGCCGTGATGCCGAGGTCTCGCTGCGCGACGCGATGCTGTTCTTCGGCTCGACGGGCCACCGCAACCACTGGTCACACCTCGTCGACGCCGTCCGCACCGGCCGACCCGTCGGCGAGAAGCTCTACGGCATGCCGTTTTTCGACTACGTGCGGCACGATCGCGAACTCGGCACGCTGTTCGACCGTGCGATGACCAGTATCAATACCCTGGCGATGGAACCGCTGTTGGCCGCCTACGACTTCGGCCGCCACGCGACCATTGTCGACGTGGGCGGCGGTGAGGGCGCTCTGCTCACCGAAATCCTGCGCCGCGCACCGCACTCGCACGGGATCCTGTTCGATCTGCCCGAGGTGGTGGCATCCGCGCCCACCCGATTCACCGAACTCGGCCTCGCCGATCGCTGCACCGCCGAAGGCGGATCGTTCTTCGACGCCGTCCCGAAGGGCGGCGACGCCTATATTCTCAAACACATCGTGCACGACTGGGCCGAACCGGAGACGAGCCGAATCCTGCGCACCGTGCGCGCGGCCATGGCGCCCGACGCACGACTGCTGATCATCGAGCTGGTCGTCCCCGAGCACACGGCCCCGCACCCGAGCAAGTTCATCGACCTGGAGATGCTGGTCAACGCGGGTGGACGGGAACGAACCGAGTCCGAGTACCGTGACCTCCTGGCCCGCCACGGATTTACGTTGACCAGGCTGGTCCCGACCATCTCCCCCGACAACGTGCTGGTGGCCGTACCGAGCTAGTATCCCGAACCGCTCGACGCTAGGGCGCCGCGACGGGTATGACGAACGCCGTGGTCGCGATACCCACCGCGTGGTCGGAAATGCAGGTGACCCGCATTGCCCCGCCGACCGGCGTCCGCTGCGACTCGAAGCCGCTATAGCGGCCGAACACGGGCGCGGATTGCGCCTGAGGCACGAAGAAGCCGAGGCACTCGGCCTCCAACACCGACGCGCCCGCACCGCTGTGACAGAGCGCGGTCGCATCGGTGAGGCCGCGGTCGACGAAACAACCGGTGGGCGCGGCCGTGGCCGGCCCGGTGGGCGCGAGAACCAGACCGCCCGCGAGGATCAGCAGGACGCCGCCTCCGCCCAGTCGCCGCATCATGGTGTGCATTGCAACCCTTCCTCGGCAGGCCTGGCCTGCCCGCATCCGGGGCCCGGCCACGCATTTTGCGCGAGTCCTCGACCCTCCAGCGACATTCCACCAGAATCGGGCGCACCGGTCGAGTGCGGTTCACCCGATGAACCGCGCCGTTCAGGGCACCACCAATGCCTGCGCGATCAGAACGAGATACAGCGCGAGGATGAAGAGAATCGCGGGAAGCACCGGGTGGTCCGACCGGTCCTGTGCGCCGAAACGCCAGGAACCGAAAGCAGGAATCAGCAGTAACGACAGCGGAATCCAGGCGATCAGCGCTGCCGGCCCGACCTGTACCCATGGTCGGACGAGCGCGACATCACCGAGCACCGCCACCACCGCGCACAGCAGCGCGGTCGCAGCACTTCCATTGGCGCCCAATATATTCGAGTACATCATTGTGCTGGGGTGAATGGTTCGCGTTGTCTTTCTGGCGAACTCGAATTGCAGGAATGCCCCCGCGAAGATCACCGCAACGGCTGCCGCACGCCAGTTCTTGCCGACCACACCGGTGTCGATCGCCGAAACCACGGCATACGCGGTGACCAGTAGCTGCACCGGATAGGTGACGACGAGGTTGACCAGGATGTTCGTACGGACCGTCAGGAACAGGCGCTCCATCCCCCATAGTGCGAGCCCGTACCCCAGCGCGGTGGTGATCATCACGGCCGATCCGACCGAGAGCGCGAGACTCGCGGCGACGGAAAAGATGGCGATAAAACACATGGCGACGCGTAGGTCGGCAGCTCGCACCGCACCGGTGACCAGCGGTCGATCGGGGTTGTGCACACGGTCGTATTCGAGATCCTTCTGCTCATCGACCATTCGCAGATACAACAGGACGACCGCGACGACCACGATGCGCACGACGGTGGCGGCGGTCGGATGCCAGTCCTGGTCGGTCACCAGCGCGGCGGTGCCTTCCAGCGCGAGCACCCACAGGATGCCGTAGAGCAGGTAGTGCGGCTTGTACATCAGCACCGTGAATCGCGCGATCCGCACCGCTGCGGCCGGCACGCTCATGCGCCGCCCCACCGGTCCCACATGGTCACTTCGGCGGCGGGGGCGCGGCGGCTGGACGCGGAAGATCCCGACCGCAGTGCTGCCACCGGGACCATTGCCATCTGTGTCACCTCGTCGAACGGAATGCCGAGCAGTTGCGCGACCTCACGCTCGTAGGCCAGATGCGCGGTAGTGAGGCAGGAGCCGAGGCCACGCTCGTGCAGCGCGAGCATGAAGTTCCACACCGCCGGATAGATCGAACCATAGAAACTCGCGAGTCGCGGTGGCGCGGCGGGCTCGGGTAGGCGACCGATCGAACAGACCAGCACGAGCGCGGGCACCTGATGAATATGCTCGGCCAGGTAGCGGCCGGAGGACAGGTCGGCGAGCTGGTCGGGTCGTATCGCGCGACCGGTGAGGTTGGCGGCGAATGCTTTTCGATAGTATTCGGCGATCCGCTGCTTCGTCTCGGGGTCTTGCACGATGAGGAACCGCCATGGCTGGCGATTGCTACCGCTCGGCGCCTGAACCGCGATCCGCACGCAGTCCAGCAAATCCTCGCGCGCCACCGGACGGGTCACATCGAGCCTGCGGCGGAAAGCACGGGTGGTGGTGAGCAGTTCGACACCCATCAGACGTCGTCCATGCCGGGCGTGGCGCCTGCCCGCGGCGGGTCCGCGACCAAGTCGTCCTCGGCGAATTCGAGGTCCACCTGGGCCGCCACCTCACCACACTGCCGGATCTCGCAATGCACGACGGTCCGGTCGGCCTGACTGCCGGTGATCTCCGCGACGCATTCGGCGGGACGATCCAGTTCGACGAACCGCTCGAACGAACTGGCGACGCACTCCAGCCGGGGCAACTGCCTCCCCACCATCGCCAGCGCGGTCTGTCTGCACGCCTCGATCAGCAGGCTGCCCGGCACGTGATCGAGCTGATGATCGAACAAGACGGGGTGGGCGAGATCAGGCGTGAGCAGCGCATGAGCGGTACCGCCCGCCAGCCGCGGCGAGCCGATCACCACATTGCGCCAGTTCTCCCTGCCCACCGCGGCGCACGCAGCGCGCTCGGTGCGCGCGGTGGCGCCGACGACCCGGCCGAGGCCGAGGCTCTCCCGGAAAGCGGAGCGCAGCGCCGACCACCGCTGCGGCGTCGTCCAAGAGAACGACCCATCGACCGTCATCATCGACTCGGCAGCGCCATCGATTTCCAGCACCATGTCCAAACCGGTCAACGTCTCGCCACTGTGGTGGCGGCGAGGTACCCGCACTCTCATCACCAGATTCGCGGGCGCCGTGCCGATCTGCCAGGCGGCCGTGTCCCCGCCGGCGCCATTGAAGGTGCGCACGATGAAAACCACCTCCGGCGGCACGCCGTAGAACTCGTGGGTGAGCGCGAGGGCGGCCTGCCGTGCCGCCTCCATCACCAGCAGCGGGTCATAGCGCACACCGAGTTGCCCGGCATGGTCACCGTAGTAGGCATGCATCCTGGGCAGTTGGGCGCCGACTACGAACTCGTCCGCCCCGAGCGAATCCAGCGAGGTGACGAACACCTCCGACACCGCACACCGGTGCGCGAGCTCGCGGGCGATCGTCCGATGATGGGTTGCTGTCTTCACCATCTCGATGTTCACGGTCGTGCCTCCAACCACTCTTTCGCGGACACCGGCCGCAGGGTCTGCGGCTGCGTGCCGGTTCGCATGGGAAGTACGTAGGACCCGAGCACGATCACCGACCAGGGATCGAGGTCCAGGTCGTCGGCCCATGCGGCATTCAGCAAGCGCGCACAGTCCGCGTCCGCCGCCGGATCGAAATCGGGCGGTACCGACACCCCGGCCCGCTCGAGATCACGCAGGATCTGCTCCAGCGCGTCAGTGCGATCGAAACTACGAGCCGGCGTGTGCGCATAGAGGTCGCGGGCGATCGCGACGGCATCGGACGAGCGGTCGCCGCCGGCCGCCGCCAGCGCCAGCAGCGACGCCCTGCTTCGCTCGTCGAGGTAGATGGCGAACTCCCGGAGCACGTCGGCGGGATCGTCCGGCGAGTGCACCAGGTTCAACAGATAGTTGTGCCGGCCGAGCAGGTAGCGCAGTTCGCCAGGCTTGCGACGCTGCGGATCGGTAGCGCCCTTCGCCTCGGCGAGCCGGACCGGTACCGGCACCTCGCCGTCCTCGCCCCGGACCACCAGCACCAGCACGTCCGCGATGCCCACCAGTAGATCGGCGAGACGCCTGCGCTCGGGCGAGGAGATGTTCCACGCGAAATACCACAGTGCGCGGGCCAGGTGTCGGTCCACCGGAATACGAAACGCGGCGACGACTCGAAACCCCTTGTCCCCTAACCATGTCAGTGCAGGTTCGACTGCCCTCGCGACAATAGCGTCCGGCTTGAGCAGCAGCAGCGAATGCTCCCTGGCGAAGGTCTCCGCATCGATACCCAGGCGGTCGAGCTGATCGACGGTCTCCTGCACGTAGGTATCGCTCAGGTAAGCGTTCACCTTCTCGGGTTGGGGAGTCAGCGCGGCGAGCAGCTCGCGCAGCGGCGCGCTCACCGGCCCGCTCCGCGGAGGTCGTCGCTCGCCAACACGTCCTCGATACCGGGCAGCGGGACACCGAGATAGCCGGACTCCAGGCAATGGTCCAGCAGCAACCGCAGATAGTCTTTGCCGGTGGCCGGGCTCCGCCTGCCGAGCAGTACCTCGGCCCGCGTGGTGTCGAAGACCAGACGGCGCCGGAAGTAGCTGGTGTAGAGCGATCCGATCCGCTGGTAGTACTCACGTTCGATCGCGCCGAGGTCGCGCTCGCTGAAAGTCGCTTCCGGCACGAATCTCGCGACCTCGAACGACGGGTATTCGGCCAACACGTCGGAGACTTCGCGTAACGACAGCGTGTCGCGGCCGAGCGCGTGCAGCGTGCGCCCCTGCGCCGAGTCGAAATCCAGAACCGCGGCCGCGACCACGTCGGCGACGTGGTCGATCGGCGCCAGCGACAGCGTCGCGTCGTAGCGACCGGGCAGCGAGCGCAACTTGCCCTCGACGATCAGCTTCAGGACGGCGTAGAGATTCTTGTACTCACGAATCATGCCGGTATCGCTCACCCCGGTCACGATGCCCGGCCGCACGACCACCGAGCGCAGACCGCGCTCACTCGCGGCCCGCACCAACTGCTCGGCGCGAAACTTGCTGCGCTCGTATCCGTTTCCGAACGACTGGCCGAGGTCGAGTTCGTCCTCGGTGATGGTGCCGCCCCGCATGCCGCACACATACGCGGTGCTGACGTACACCAGCGGCACGTCCCACAGCAGGGCGAGAGCGATCGCGTTCGCCGCTCCGCGCACATTGAGCTCGTCATACTCGATTGTGGACGCGTCGAAAGCCGTTGTCGCAGCGCAGTGCACCACGATTCCCACCCGCTCGGCGAGATCGTCCCGGTCGCGGTCGGCCAGGCCGAATCCGGGTGTACGGATGTCACCCGCGACCGACGTGCCCGCGCCGATCTCCGTGCCGTCGTTGCGCAGAATCGCTGCCGTGTTGTGCAGCACGGCAGCGACCGGCCTGCTCGCGGCGGCGAGCCGAGCGACCACCTCGGCGCCGACCAGCCCGGTGGCTCCGGTGATCAACACCGTGTCCGCGCCGCTCACCTCAGCGCCTCACCGAGGCTCGGCTCCGGCGCGCACGGCTGTGCGCTGTGCCTTGCGTGCATGCGCCGCCGCTCCCCTGCCGCTTCCGCCACGCCGCCCTCGACCAGTGCGATCACTTCGCCCACCCGCCGAACACCGACCAGGTCGCTCGGCTGATAACGCGGCAGATCGAAGGCCCGTTCGAGCACCACGGTGAGCTCCATCAACCGCAGCGAGTCGAAGCCGAGATCCTCCACGAGCCGCTGGTCATCGTCCGTAGGAGCCGCCTGATCGGGCGCCATCGCGCCGATGAGTCCCCGTACCCGGTCGGCCTGCGCGGAATCGGCGGCGGTCATGTCGGGTCCTTCGTCCGCAGGTGGGGTTGCTGCCCGCCCGAAGCCAGCAAGTCGCGCGCCTCGTCGAGGGGTAGTTCCGTGTCCAAATAGCCCGCGACGCGCAGCCAGTCGTATCCGATCGCCAGCGTGCGCCGCCATTGCTCGCGCGAAGCGAACGACGCCGGAAAGCCATCGGCACCGGCCACCGGGTCGGTTCCGGCGGCGACCCGGCGCACCAGCGTGACGAGATCATCGAGCACCGAAACCCCTGCCGCGATGTCGCCGCCCTCGGCGATGATCGCCGAGAAACGCACGCGTAGCGCTGATTCCACCTGTGCGAGCAGGTCTGTTCGATGTGCGGCCTGCGGGGGCAAACTCCGGCGCAGTGTCGCGGCCGGCGCGACATCGGCGGGCAACGGATGCAGACCGAAGGCCGACAACAACACCCGCACGCACATGGCGATCAACCGATGCGCCGCGATATCAGCGACCGGGCCCTGGGCATCCTGCACCGCGCCCGCCAAGTCCTCACGGGCGTTCTCCAGCACAATGTTCGACCACACCAGGTTCAGCGCGCATTCGGTGAAGCGTCGCGCGGGCAGTGCCGCGAAGGTCGCGACCGCGTCCGTGCGGGCCGCTCCGGTCAGACCGAGCGCGGGAGCGATTGTCGACGGCACCGGGGTATACGGACGCACGGGCGCGCACATCGCGAGCGCCGGAGTGATGAGTGAACCACCGCACCAACGCAATCCGACCAATCCGAGTCGAACGAATTCGGCGAGCTCGGCGGTGATGTCATGCTGCGCGCGTCCGAGCACATCGGCGACCGAGTGGCTGAACACCACCGATCGCCACGCTCGCGCACCGCTGTCGGAGAGCACGAAAACGTCGCGATCGCCGCGCAGCACGTGGATGCGCGAACCGATCGGCCAAGTGGTCACCCCAGGTATCCTGGCGAAGCGCACTCGTTGTGGATCGTCGACCGGTGCCTCGAGGCCCAGGTCCACGGCCAGCTCCAGCAGCTGTTCCCATGCGGATTCTTCGGCAGCCGCCCGGACAGTCGCGACGCCGAGCACATCGGTCGGGGCAGCGCCGAAGGCACGTGATTCGTCGGCGCCCGGCCACGCCGGGCCGTTCAGGTCGCGGTAGCGGTTGATCAGGTCGCCGCCGCCGATCCGATCGAGTTGCCCCGGGAGCCACTTGGTCTCCAGGTAGGTTTCGCCACGACGAGCGGCCCACCCTTTCATCGCCTGGAGCAGTCCGTCACGTGCCCAGCCCACCGCCTCGTCGGAAACCTTCAGTGCGCGCAGCGCCACCGCGTAGCGCAGCGCGTGGCGAGCGCGGCCGAACCACCAGTCGGCAAGGATGTCCGCGAGGACGGAATGCGGCAGCACCGTCCGCAATTCGGCGACGTCCGGAGCATCCGGCGTAGCGCGCACCACGGTGGCGCGCAGAAACCGCTGGCAACGATTGAGCACGTCCTCGGTCAGGTCATCGGTGGCCGCGGCGGCGGCCACCTGCTCGAGTTGACGGCGCAGTTGCGCTACCGAACGGGTACGGATCTCCACCCGGCGGCCGTCGACGAACAGCACCGTCGGCAAGGTCGGCAACTCTTCGGCTCCGGGGGCGAGGACCAGGAAGTCCACGTCGGAACCCGCGTTGCCGAATCCTTCGGCGAGCGAGCCCTCGAACAGGACGGCCGAGTTCGCCGGAACCGCGACGCTGTCCATGGCGCGGTCCAGCAGCTGCGTCACTCGATCGATGGGCAGCGCAGGTCGCGGTGGACGGTCCGCGGCGGCCGTCTCCGATGTCGTCGCGTCGGGTCCGGTCTCGGTGCGAGCCGCCACCTCGCCGACGCCATCGGCGAGCGTCGTCACGGTCACGCCGTCGGTCTCGTGCACGACCGCTCCCTCCAGTCCGCCGTCGCGGAACTGCTGCCATATGTGTCGGCGGCGCGGTTTGCCGCTGGAGGTCCGCCGGATGATGCCGCGCGGCCCGGTGACGATGGTGACCGTCTGCGCGGGACCGAGCTCGCCGCGAATAACTCTGCGGGCCGCCATGATCCACTCCCCGGGTGAGGATTCCACGAACAGTGCGACGCCCTGCGCACCGGGATCGGTGATCGCGACCGCCGCGAGCTTGCCCTTGACGATCCCGGTTTCCCCGGACACCCGCGATTCGAGGTCCTCCATGAACACCGAGCGTCCGCGCACCTTGAGGCTCGACCCCATCCGGCCGAGGACGAAAACCTCGCCGTGGTGCAGGAATCCGGCGTCACCGCTGTACAACGTGCCGTCCGCGATCCGGGTGGACGCGGTGGCCGAATCGTCCGAGTAGCCGAGCGCCACGGACTCGCCGACCACCACCATTTCGCCCAACACTCCGTCGGGCAGCTCTCGGCCTTCCTCGTCGACGACCCGCACCGTCGATTCGGGCGTCGAATAGCCGAGTCCAGTGATCCAGCCCGTGCCCTCGACCCGCTGGGTGTCGTCGAGTCGTTCCTCGGCGAGGATGGGCACCGGCGCACCGAACCGCAAACTCGTGTTGTCGATACGCAGCGCAGTGATCGGCCGGTCGCGTGCCGACGAGGTGACCATCAGCGTGGCCTCCGCGAGACCATAGGCCAGTGTGTACGCCTTCGTCGAAAAGCCTTGGCGGCCCGTGAGGTCCGCGAAGGATTGTAGATCGGCCATCTCGACCGGTTCGGAGCCGA
Organism: Nocardia sp. NPDC049220; assembly: GCF_040647855.1. Classification (NCBI taxonomy): domain Bacteria; kingdom Bacillati; phylum Actinomycetota; class Actinomycetes; order Mycobacteriales; family Nocardiaceae; genus Nocardia; species Nocardia sp. NPDC049220. The sequence continues at coordinate 103,582 of NZ_JBEZDA010000009.1, read as the reverse complement.
CCGCGAGCGTGCGCCAGCCGGACAAGTCCAGATCGGCGATCTCCGTCTGGCGCACTCGATGGGCGACATAGCCGAGGGCGAACGACGGCGAAGGCGAATGCTGGGCATGCGCCATCGCGCGCAACCACCGCGCCGGATCACGGACGAACTGATCGGGGCGCATCAGATACAACTCGCCCTGGTTGGTCACCGTGGTCAGAAACGCACCGACCAGGCCCATGTCATGGTAGAGCGGCAACCAGGAGACCATCGCCTCACCGTCACGCCAGTCGATCAGCGCCGAGATCATCGCGATGTTGTTCGCCAGGTTGTGCCAGCTCACCCGCACACCACGCGGTGCGCTGGTGGAGCCCGAGGTGAACTGCAGCAGTGCGCATTCACCCGGATCGCCGAACTCACGCGCCTCGAACGGGGTGGACAGCAGCGCGCCATCGACCACGAGTGGTTCGTCGGTGCGGCCCGCCACCTCGGCCGCCTGCCGCACCCACTGCTCGAACTCTGGGGAGGTCACCACCAGCCGGGGCCCTGCCTGCTGCAGAATCGCCGCGATGTGCGCGACGATCTGCGCCAGGTCGCCGAACATCGGCGGGGCGACGGGTGTGCAGATCCCGCCACAGGCCCACACGGCGTAGAACGCGGCGACACAGGAGAATCCGGTCGGCATGATCACGCAGACGCCGTCGCCGCTGCCCATACCGTGCGCGCGCATCAGTGCCGCGATCGACCAAGCCTGCTCGGCGAGCTCGGCATAGCTGCGGTACGTCCACCCGTCGACCTCGTCGGCCAGGTGAACACCGGTCGACTTCGCCGGGTCTACCAGCCAATATCGCACTGCCGCAACATCTTTGTCAGTCAGCATCGAGGTGATCCCCTCCGGACAGCACAGTAACCGCTCCATTGGTGCCGTCTACCCGAATTCTCGCGCCGGTCCGTATCTTTTTGGTGACGTCCTTGACCTGGACCACTGTCGGCACACCCAGTTCCCGCGCCACGATGGCGACGTGAGTGAGCGGACTGCCGCGCTCGATCACCAGTGCCGCGGCCGACGGCAGCGCGGCCACCCAGCCGGGATCGGTGCGGTAGGCCACCAGGATGCCGCCCGCGACGTCGCGCGGTTCGTCGACCACGACAGCATTTCCCTCGACTACGCCCGCGGCCGAGGGCGTGCCCGCGAATACCGTTCCCGCTTCGGCCGCCGGTATGTCGGTGACCGGGATCCATCCCTGGCCCGCCAATTCCGCACGGCCGAAGCCCGAACCGACCGTCACGAAGCGTGCCGGCGCGACCAGCCCGGAGTCTCTGACGCGCTGCGCCTTCCGCGCTGCGACCAGCTCGCGCAGGCCGTCGATGGCCGCTCCCTCGTAGCTGGCGCGCAATTCCTGCACGGTCAGGTAGAACACGTCGGAGAACTCATCGATCACCCCACGCTCGGCCAAGTCCCTTCCCATCGCCCGGATCATGCGCTTGACCATGCCGAACGCCCTGGTGCGGCAGAACCGCAGCCGCTCCCGATGCGCTGAGCAGCGGGACACCTTGCCGCGCAACCGTTCGTACATCCGGCGCCGGAGTCCGCCGAGACGCGCGTCGAGATACGCTTCGGCGTCGTCACGGCGGCCGAGCGGCGCGTCCGGAACAGCACTGCGCAGCATGATGAACAGGCTCGCCGGGTCCTCCCGCAGGTCGGGAGTCTCGAGTTTGAGCTCGTCGAGGCTGCGGTAGCCGTAGCGTTCGAGGTAATCGTCGACACGGACTCGGAATTCGGGATGGTTCGCCAGTGTGGGGTAGATCTGGTCCGGCGCGGTCGAGTTCACCAGCGCGGTGAGTTCCGGATCCGCGCGCACCAGCTCAGCGAGGAATTTCATCGCACGCGCCGGTTCTGCCGATTCCACGTCGGCTCCGGGGCCCACCACCGCGTAGAAGAACCACTCGGGCGCCGCGGGCAGGAACAGCTTGGTCAGCAGGTACAGCAGCCCCGTGCAGGTCAGCAGGATCGCATCCAACACCATAAGTGGTCCCCAGCGCTCTACCAGATCGCGGTCCACCCTGCGGTAAGCGCTATAGGCCCGCTCGCCGGAAAGCGCGGTGTAGTCGACGGAGTCGTATTCGGCGTACACGCGATAGAAGTCGACCATGAATTGCTCGACCAGTCGGTCGATCCCCAGCAGCCTGCGCACATAGGTCACCGAGGTGATCCCGCGCGAGAGCGCCCGACCGAACGGATTGCGAAACGTGAACGGACGCAGCGTCTTTGCTATCTCATCGGCAAGCGGCTCGTCCACACCGAGCGCCGCCTCCAGCACCTTGCGGTTGAGCGGATAGCCGGGCGCGATGCCCACCATGCGATACCAATGCAGCAGGTTGTAGTAGACGCGGCCGTGGAAACAGCCCAGCAGCACGGACGACCAGCGCTCGGTCTGGCACAGCTGCTCGCGCGGCACCCGTAGCGACTTCGCGTAGCCCTGGTACACCCGGCCGTAGATGTCGGCGGCGGTCGTGTAGGTGAGCGGGGAGGTGATGCCGTTGAAACTCTCGATGATGTTGGAGTTGTCCCAGATTCGCAACTCACCGTCCGCAACGTCCTCGCCGGCCCCGCGCAGGAACGCACCGCCCGGCACGCCGATCTCGGTCGTGATCGGCCGCGATTGCAGCACCCAGAGGCCGTCGTCGTCGAACGCCCACTCGATGTCCTGTGGCGCGCCGAAGATCGACGCTATCGCGTCCCCGAGGGCGACCACTTCGGCGATCTCGGCGTCCGACAGCGTCAACCTGCCCCGCCGCGACTCCTCGACCACGGTCACCCCGAGACCTTGCCCGCCCCTCGGCGCGTACGACCGGTCCTTGTCCCCCACCACCGTCTCCAGGATCGTGCCGGATGATTTCTCCACAACCACCGAGTCGGCGTCGACCGCGCCGGAGACCAGGCCCTCGCCGAGCCCGTATACGGCGCTGATCACGAGTTCGTCGGCGGCGCCGCTGATCGGGTTCGCGGTGAACGCCACGCCGCTGGCCCGCGCGGCGATCAACCGTTGCAGCACAACAGCGGTCGGGAGCGCCCGCGGCGTCCCGCCCGCGAAGGCATACCGGACCGACCGCTCGGAGAAGGCCGAAGCCCAGCAGTCGCGTACCCGGTCGAGCACCATGTCCAGACCGTTGACGTTCAGGAAGGTGTCGAACTGGCCCGCGTAGGACCGTTCGGCGCCGTCCTCGGCCACGACCGAGGAGCGCACCGCGATCGCGCCCGCGCCGAGCCGGTCGTACGCCTCGGCGATCAGCGCACCGATCTCAGGGGGAATGGGCGTCGTACCGATCGTGGCACGCATCGCCTCGGCCGCGGTCAGCGCCGCGTCGAGATCCGTAGCCTCCGTGATATCGATCACGTTCACCGACTCGGTCGCGGCGAGGAACCTGGCACAGACATCGGTGCCGAGCAGGGTCCAGTCCGGAACTCGGAACCCACCCTGATGCAGGCGATGCAATCCACGGGCCTTACCCCCGCCGATGGCGGATATCGTCGCGATATCGCTCCACGGTCCGAGAACCTGCACGGCATACTCCCATCCACCCCGATCCCCGTTGCGGAGCACAGCATCTCGGAACAACCAAGCCGAGTACAACCGGGTGGTTGCTTGTATATCCGAGAATTCGCCGCCGCGTTAGCCCCACCATACCTAGATCGTCGATCGTGACCGCTCCGCTCCTTGCGCGAGACCGCTAGGCTACGAGCAGCATTGGCGGTTCGGTAAGGATGTGATTCGGCCGTGGAATGGACCTTCACTCCAGACGAGTTCGCCCACATCTGGCGCGAGACCGATCTGGATCGCCACCCCTATCCCCTCCGCATCCTGGAGACGCCGCGGACCGAGACCGAGGCCGAGAAGCTACGGATCGCCCTCGCCGAACGGATTCCGCTCGGCTCCGACCCCGATCTCTCCGCCTGCCTGCGTATTCTGGCGCGGCCGCACACCCGGATCGTGGCGATCGGTGGCGCGCACCAACCCGGCACCGAACTGCGGCTGCTGGCCGCGACGATCTACAACCGTGCCGTGCTAGCGGTACAGGAGCCCGGGCCGATGCCGGATTTCGGCGATCGCGTGCGGATTTCGATCGGGCACAGCGCGAAACTGGGAACCCGGATCGCAGCGCTGCTTCCGAAAATCCCCCCGGGCAAGCACCCCGCCCGGGCCGCCTCGGCCGACGCCGTGCGCGATGAGGAGGCGGTGCCGGCACGGCAACCTGCCGCGCCACGGATCCGCAAGCTCTTACTCGAACCACATACCGCCGAGGGACACATTCGGATCGAGTCCCGGCTCGACCGGCCCACCCCACCGACACCGACCCACTACACCTGGATCGATGTCCGCGATGACGGGCGTTACCTGATCAAAGCGGGAGTCGAGGTGCATATCGCCCCCGCCTCGCCCGAGCAGATCGCAGCACAACTGCAAAAACGAATTCCCGCGTAGGCCATCGTCAGCCGACCGGTGGTTACAGCGGACCGACCACCCGGCTACCGGTTAGTCTGAGGCGGACCGAACGATCTCAGGGGGTGTGCGATGACGATCGAATCCAGCCGGGCCGATATCGCCCGATTCAAGGAAGCGGCGCAGGCGGGGACCGTACAGTTCGATCCGGCGGCGGCGCGACAGTGCGCCGAACAGTATGACCGGCAGGCCGATTCGTTGATCCACCTGCGGCAGCGCCTCGAATCCGCCGCAGAGTTGGACGGATTCGGCGGATTCGACTCCGCGCAGCAACTGCGCGCCGGTTTCAGCCGCAAGGCCGGCGACGCGGCCGCGCTGCTCGATCACTACATCGAGGCCGCCCACCGGATGAGGGAGGCATTCCTGATCAGCGGCGGACTGCTCGAAGAGGCCGACGCCGCGAGCGCCGCCGCCCTGCGCGCCGTCGACTCGAGGTCGGTCCGATGACCGGCTGCGACCCCGACTACATCGGTTCGATGGAGCACTTCGAGTCGATGCGACACGAACAGATCTATGCCAAGGCACAACAGATCGACGCCGCGCAGGTGTCGCGCGCCTCGGCAACGTGGCTGGAGGTGGCCGGCGCGCTCGCGACCTCGTTTCCGCTCACCAAGGGCAGCGTGGACCGCGTGCTGAACTCGATGCGGTGGCAGGGCGCCACCGCCGACGCCGCGTATGCCAGCGCCCGTAGCTTCGCAGCCTCGGTGGACGAGTTGGCCGCGGTGATGGGCGAGGTCGGCGCCCGGCTCGGCGGAGTCGCCGCGGCTGCCGAGGCGGTGAAACTCGCGGCGGTGCCGCCCGGCAACTCCGGACCGATCGGCACCGTGGCGAAACTTCTGGAGGCCGCACGCGTCATCGATGCGCAGATGGCTCAGGAGGCGCTGCGGCAGGAGGCCGTGCTCGCGATGAACATGGTCTACAAGCCCGCCTACTCCGCGGCCGGTACAGCTGTGCCCGCGCTGCCCGACCCGCCCGAGCCGCCCGGCGTGCGATCGGGCCCGGTCACGCCCCAGGCATCGGCGCCAAGCACGCCGAAGTACAAGACGCCCGAACAAGTAGGCCCGGACAGCCGATCTACGCCGGACACTCCGCGACCCACGCCCGCACCGGAATCGCCGGCGCCATCGCATGGTTCGGCACCAGGGGGCCAGCCGCAACCCGTTCCTCAGCCGACCCCGTCGATGCCACCGCCACAGCAATCGTCGCCGTCCGAGCGAACTCCTTCCACCCAGCCCGCACCCGCGCCGCAGCCCGCACCCGAACCGACCCCGCAGACGCAGCCGGCGCCGCCTCCTCCGCCAGTGTTGACACCGCCGCCGCCGAGCCCTCCTCCGGCACCCGCGATCCCGGAACCCGCGCGACCCGTGCACCCGCCGATCCCCAGCCCAGCCGAACCCCCGGTCCCGCTGCCCGATCCCGGCGGCCAGCCCGGCGTCACCGGCCCGGTGCAAGACAACCAGAACCAGGCACCCACCACGAACCAACCCGGCGTCGTCCCGTCCTGACGGGTGACGCCGCGCGTCAGCACGCATGGAGACCGATCAATTGCCGCGCTCTCGATTGCCCGCGGCATGAATTCCCAGCGGGATGTCGGGCGACTTTCTCCCTCGCTTCGGCCGCCTACCAAGGCAACCTTGCTCGACCGAATCGGCGCCGACCGGGTCTGCGATACCGGTCGCACCCATCAGCATTGCTTCGGCGAGACGGCGGTTGGCTCGATTGACCAGGCGCTTGCGTAGCGGAATATTCTTGCGCGAGGACCTGTCGTTCTCGCCGTAGATGTTGCGGCGATCCTTGGCATCGCTCAGCCGCATCTTCTCCTGAGAAGTCTTACGACGCATCCGCCGAGCGTCAGCCGGCCCCACCCGACGGGCGAGGCCTTCCCCGCGTCCGTGGTCGGGCGGCCGGCCGTGCGGACTACACCTTGACCAGGTCGTCGGCGTGAATGACCGGACGCTGCATAGTGTCCGGCAGTTCAGCGGTCGAGCGGCCGAGCATGCCGGCGAGTTCGGTGCTGTCGTATTCGACGACACCGCGGGCAACGACGCGAGTGTCGGGTGCCACCAGGTCGACCACGTCGCCGCCGGCGAATCGACCACGGACTCCGGTGACACCCGCGGCCAGCAGCGAACGGCGCCGATCAGCCACCGCCTGTACCGCGCCGTCGTCGATGAGCAACGCGCCGCGGCTGTCGGCCGCGTGCCGGACCCAGAACTTGCGGGCGGACAGGCGAACCGGACGGGCTGCGAAGGCGGTGCCCACCGCACCGGTGGTCAGGGCGGTGGCGGCCGAGGACGCTGCGGCCAAGAGAACAGGCACGCCCGCATCAGCGGCAAGGCGGGCGGCTGACAGCTTGGACGCCATGCCACCGGTACCGAGCGCACCACCGCTGCCCGCGATGACACCGTCCAGATCGGCACTGCTGCGGACCTCGGGAACGAGGGTCGCCGCGCCTTTGCGTGGATCGCCGTCGTAGAGGCCATCGACGTCGGACAGCAACACGAGCGCGTCCGCGCCGATCAAGTGGGCGACCAGCGCAGCAAGCCGGTCGTTATCGCCGAACCGGATTTCTTCCGTCGCGACGGTGTCATTTTCGTTCACCACCGCGACCGCGCCGAGGGAACGCAGGCGATCCAGCGTGCGCTGCGCGTTGCGGTAATGCTCACGGCGGCCGAAGTCGTTGGCGCTCAGCAGTACCTGGCCGACCGTTCGGCCATAGCGCGCGAAAGATGTTCCCCACGCGTGGGCCAGCGCCAGCTGCCCGACGCTCGCGGCGGCCTGCTTGGTCGCCAGGTCACGGGGACGGCTACTCAGTCCAAGCGGTGCGATGCCCGCACCGATGGCGCCCGAGGACACCACGACCACATCGGATCCCGCACGCATCCGCGCCTCGACCGCGTCCGCGAGCCGATCCAGCCGCGTGGTATCCAGCCCGCCCTGCAGACTGGTCAGTGCGGACGAACCGATCTTCACCACCACCCGGCGCGCCGATCCGATCGCCAACCGGGCCGCACTCATACCCGACGCCGAATCCGCCTCGGCGGTATCGGAACTCACCTGCATCGCAGCCGCACCCCCTGCACCACCATCGAATCGACGACAGTCCCGGCACAAGCTCGGACCCGAGCAGCACCGTGTCCGGTCGAGTCAGTCGCACGCGACTCACACCGCGACCAGGCGGTGGCCCGACCGTCGTCCATGGTCCTACTCCTCGTCTTCGTTCACCAGGCCACGCCGCACGCGGGACGCGTGCTTGCGCTCGGCCGCGCTCACCCGGTCGGACTGCTCCAACCGGATGTCGGTGCCACGACCCGTGGGCACCATATCGACGCCGGCCGAGATCTGCGGCTCCCACTCGAACGTCACGTCGCCGATGGTGACCGGGGCTCCCGGCTCGGCACCCATCTTCACCAGCTTGTCTTCGACGCCGAGCCGGGCGAGCCGGTCGGCCAGGTAACCAACGGCCTCGTCGTTGTCGAACTGGGTCTGGCGGACCCAACGCTCGGGCCGGGTGCCGCGCACGATGAAGCCACCGGGCTCCTCCGGGTCGGCGAGCACGCTGAATCCGGTCTCGTCCAGCGCGATCGGGCGGATGACCGGACGCTTCGGCGCCGCCTTCGGATGCTGCTCCCGGTACTGGCGCACCAAGTCGGCGAGGGCAAAGGTCAAGGGGCGCAGACCCGCCCGGCTCACCGCCGAGATTTCGAACACCGGCCAACCCCGCTCGGCGAACTCCGTGGTGACCATCTCGGCCAGCTCGGCGGCGTCCGGCACGTCGATCTTGTTCAGGATCACCACGCGCGGACGGTCGGCCAGGTCGCCGAGACCGGCGTCGGCGCTCAGCGCGGGCTTGTAGGCGGCCAACTCGGCTTCCAACGCGTCCACATCCGACACCGGGTCGCGACCCGGTTCCAGGGTGGCGCAGTCCACCACATGGGCAAGCACCGCGCAGCGCTCCAGGTGCCGCAGGAAGTCCAGTCCGAGACCACGGCCCTCGCTGGCACCGGGAATCAGGCCGGGCACGTCCGCGACCGTGAAGGTGGTCTCGCCGCTGGCGACCACGCCGAGGTTGGGCACCAGCGTGGTGAACGGATAGTCCGCAATCTTCGGCTTGGCCGCGGAGAGCACCGAAACCAGTGACGACTTGCCTGCCGAGGGAAAGCCGACCAGGCCGACATCGGCCACCGACTTCAGCTCGAGCACCAGGTCGCTGTCTTCGCCTTCCTCACCGAGTAGGGCGAAACCGGGGGCCTTGCGCGCCTTCGAGGCGAGCGCGGCGTTGCCGAGTCCGCCGCGGCCGCCCCGGGCCACGATGAAGCGGTTGCCCGCACCGACCAGGTCGACGAGTACCTTGCCGTCGTCGTCGAGCACCACGGTGCCGTCGGGCACCTTCAGCACCAGATCGACGCCCTGCTTGCCGTCGCGGTTGCCGCCCTCCCCCGGCTTGCCGCTGCCCGCCTTGGCGTGCGGGTGGAAGTGGAAGTCCAACAGAGTGTGCACATTGGCGTCGACCTCGAGAATTACGTCTCCGCCATTGCCGCCGTTGCCGCCGTCGGGTCCGCCGAGCGGCTTGAACTTCTCACGGTGCACCGAGGCGCAGCCGTGGCCGCCTTTACCGGCTCGCACATGCAGTACGACACGGTCGATGAACTTGGACATAGGCCGAATCATCCTCCTTCGGGACTGGTCGTACTCGGGCTGGGTCGTACTTCGGGCTGGTCGTATCAGAACACGAAAACGGGCCAGGGTTCGACAGACCCTGACCCGCTCGCTGTTGTACCGGAAGTGGTTAGGCGGTCACCTCGCCCGTGCTCGGCTCGGCGGAACTCCGCCCGGCCGCGCCCGTGCTGCGGTCAGGCCTGAACCGGCTCCGGGACGATGATGTTGACAGTCTTGCGTCCACGCTTGGTGCCGAACTCGACCGCACCCGTCGCGAGAGCGAACAGCGTGTCGTCACCGCCACGGCCGACGTTCACGCCGGGGTGGAAGTGGGTGCCACGCTGACGCACCAGGATCTCGCCCGCCTTGACCGTCTGGCCGCCGAAGCGCTTGACGCCGAGTCGCTGGGCGTTGGAATCGCGTCCGTTCCTGGAACTGGACGCACCCTTCTTGTGTGCCATAGCTGAATCTCCTCGGGATGTCTTACTTGATGCCGGTGACCTTCAGGACCGTCAGTGGCTGACGGTGGCCCTGGCGCTTGTGGTAGCCGGTCTTGTTCTTGAACTTGTGGATGCGAATCTTCGGGCCCTTGGTCTGCTCGACGACCTCGGCGGCCACGGAGACCTTCGCCAGTTTCGCTGCGTCGGTGGTGAGCTCGGCGCCATCGACGACGAGAACCGGGTTCAGCGCCACAGCGGTGCCCGGCGCGCCCTCGATCTTCTCGACCTTCACCAGGTCACCGACCGCGACCTTGTACTGCTTTCCGCCGGTCTTGACGATCGCGTACGTTGCCATCGGTCGGCTGCCCTTCTTTCCTGTAGTGCTCGGCACTCGCGGTGCTCGACACTTGCTCACGCGGCAGCTGCTCCGGCCGAAGAATGCCACCGGAGACCGCCACACAATGGTCTGGTAATCGCCGCCGCCTCGGTGCCTGGTGGCTCTCGGTATCGAACTGTCGAGAACCGGGCCACGAAGACAGAACACGCTGTCACCGGGCAGCGACTGACCAAGATTACAGGACGCGCACCGCCACAACCAAACCGGTGCCCGAGCGCGCACTCTGCCGACGCTGCGAGTTCGCTGCGGCATACGCGCGTGACCCCCGCCGGTCGCACCGACGGGGGCCACGTGGACTGTCAGCGACGGATGTCAGTTCGACGTCTCCGGCGCACCCGCCGGGCGGCCGACCGCACGTCTGCGTGGCCGCTCGCGCCGCGGCACCTCGACCGGTTCCGGCTCGGAATAGTCGATCGCGGGTGCCGGCGCCTGTTCTCCGGTGGGTAGCACGAACACCGCGCCGGAGCTGTCCGCAGCGGGCGCGGCAGCCGAACGGGCAACCCGGCGGCGGCGGGCCGGACGGGCCGCCGCCGGTTCGGACACGCCGTTGGCTCCGTGTTCAGCAGACGGCTCGGGCGCGGAAATGGGCTGCGCCTTCTCGACCACCTCGACAGCTTCGGCCGCCGGCTCGCCGGCTGGCACCACCACCGCGGCCTGGGCCGGCTCCACGTCGTCGGTCTCGATCGCCGCGGCGCCGCGGGAGACCGTGTCAACTTCGTCGACCGCCTCCGCCCGGGCGACCTCACGTTCAGCAGACTCGGCGACCGGCGACGGTACCGCCTCCGCCTTCGTCAACTGCTCGGCGTCCTCCGGATGATGACCTGCCATCGCCAACGCGACCGGGTGCGCTCGTTTCACAGCGGCGTCCTCGTCGCTTTCCGGCGCGGGGGTCGCGCCATTGGCGGCCGGAGCAGGCGCGGTGCTCGCGGCACCCTTGTCCCGCCCACGGCGCCTGCGCGAACCGCTCTCCCGGGGTCGCCCCGAGCCCTCGTCGCCGGAGCCGAGCTCCACCGGGTAGGTATGCACCAGGATGCCACGACCGTGGCAGTGCTCACAGGTGGTGGAGAACGCCTCGACCAGGCCGGTGCCCAGCTTCTTGCGGGTCATCTGCACCAAGCCGAGCGAGGTGACCTCGGAGACCTGATGGCGGGTCCGGTCACGGCCCAGCGCCTCGGTGAGGCGACGCAGCACCAGATCCCGGTTGGACTCGAGGACCATGTCGATGAAGTCGACGACGATCATGCCGCCGATGTCGCGTAGCCGCATCTGGCGGACGATCTCCTCGGCCGCCTCCAGGTTGTTCCTGGTGACCGTCTCTTCCAGGTTGCTGCCGCCGGAGCCGGTGAACTTGCCGGTGTTGACATCGATCACCGTCATGGCCTCGGTGCGGTCGATCACCAGGGTGCCGCCGGAGGGCAACCACACCTTGCGATCCAGTGCCTTGGCCAGTTGTTCGTCGATCCGATAGGTCTCGAACACATCGACGCTGTTGTTGTCGTGCCGAGATACCCGAGCCAGCAGGTCCGGCGCGACGGTGCCGATGTACTTCTCCACCGTGCTCCAAGCCCGGTCACCTTCGATGACCAACTTGGAGAAGTCCTCGTTGAACAGGTCGCGGATGACTTTGACCAGCAGGTCCGGCTCCTCGTAGAGGGTCTTCGGCGCACCACTGTCCTTGCCCGCCTGCCCAGCGATCGTGCGCCAGGTCGCTTGCAACCGTTCCACATCGCGGGCCAACTCGGCCTCACTGACGCCCTCGGACGCCGTGCGGATGATCACACCGGCGTCGGCGGGCACGATGTCGCGCAAGATGTCCTTGAGCCGCTTGCGCTCCGTGTCGGGCAATTTGCGGCTGATCCCGGTGGACGTACCGCCCGGCACATAGACCAGGAATCGTCCGGCCAGACTGATCTGGGTGGTGAGGCGGGCGCCCTTATGGCCGACCGGGTCCTTGCTGACCTGAACCAGCACCTGGTCGCCCGGCTTGAGCGCCTGCTCGATCTTGCGCTCGCGGCCGCCGAGCCCCGCAGCCTCCCAGTTCACCTCACCGGCATAGAGCACGCCGTTTCGGCCGCGGCCGATGTCGACGAACGCCGCCTCCATGCTGGGCAGGACGTTCTGCACCTTGCCGAGGTAGACGTTGCCGACCATGGACGCGGAGCCGGTACTCGTGACGAAGTGCTCGACCAGAATGTTGTCCTCGAGCACCGCGACCTGGGTGGCGGAAGGGTGGTCCTGGAAGGACTTCTCGCGCACGACCATGACCCGGTCCACCGCCTCACGGCGGGCCAGGAACTCCGACTCGGTGAGGATCGGCGGCCGGCGACGACCGGCCTCGCGGCCGTCGCGCCGGCGCTGGCGCTTGGCTTCCAACCGGGTGGAACCGGTGATGCCCTGCACCTCGTCGACGGTGGTGGCGGCGGCGCGGCTGCGGCTCTTGTTGCGCGGTTCGCGCTCGTGCACGACCGTGTTCGGCGGATCGTCATCTGCTTGCTCGTTCTCGCCGGAATCGCCCGCCACCTTGCGGCGGCGCCTGCGGCGGCGGCGACGAGTCGACCCCTCCGGCCCGCCGTCCTCGTCGTCGGACTCGGAGGTGGCGGTCTCGCCGGATTCCGTGGATTCGGCCTGCTCGGCGCTCTCGGCGGCGTGCTCGTCCTCGGTGTCGGATTCGGTGTCGGTCTCGTCGCCATCCGAGGACTGCTCGCCGCGACCGCGACCGCGGCCGCGGCGGCCACGACGCCTGCGGCGCGGCTGGCCATCGGCATCACTCTGCTGATCGAGCGACTCGCCGTCGTCCTCGGTGACCTCGGTCACGTCTTCCTCGGCCGGCTCCGGTGTCGGTTGCTCGGTTCGACGGGCCTCGCGCTCCGCGCGGCGTTGCTTGCGCGCCTGCTCGGCTGCCTGGGCGTCCGGCGGGAGGAACAGCGGCGTCTGCACGACGGCGGCGGACTCGAACGCTGCCGGGGCGGCAACCTCCGGGTTCTGCCGCACTGGGTGCGTGAACAACGATGACGGCTGGTGCGCCGGGCCGCTCGTTACCTCCGGCTGGTGGCCCGGACTGGGCGCGTCCAGTGCGGAGAAGACGACACCGGGACCGCTGACGGGGCCCTTCTCGGCCCGCGGTTGCCGCACGGGTTCCTGCTGCTCGGGCACGACGGACACCGGTTCGATGTCGCTCGGTCGCGCGATGTCACCGGCCTGCTCGGCGGTGCCCTTCTGCGCGGAGGTGACCTCGCCCGGCGCGGCGGCTTCCTCTCCCGAACCCAGGGCATCGCGCACCGACTCGGCGACAACTCGGTCGACGTTCGATTGCGCGCTGCGCGCGTCCGCCCCCAGCTCGGTTAATTTCGCCAGGATACGCTTGCTCGTTACCCCCAGCAGTTTGGCAAGTGCGTGAACTCGGATTCGCTCCGGCAATTGTTCGGCATCCTGTGATGTTGGTTCCAGCGGCTCTTTATCGGCCACGAAAGTCTCCTCGGGACCCCCGGGCGCGTCCCACCTGGTGGGAGTGACGCGGCCGACGCGGGGGCGCTGTCTATTCGACTCGCGCGCAAAGACGCGAGGTCAAGTGGTCTCGCCCCGCATGCCCGGTTATCTCCATGTCGTTTGTGTTCGGGCTAACTGGTCACGCGGCGCCTGGCTGTATGGCTGAACTCCGCGGATCGAGCGCTCATCCAGCGTGCCGACGCGAACAGCGAGCCCCAGCAACGGGCTGTTTGTCCATGGCAGCGATGATCGGCATCGAACCGTGGTATCACCCGGCTACGATCGCCACCTCTCGTGCACGCATCTGCGCGAACAGTCGGCGTCGAGCGCAGCCGATGCCAGTATCCCACACCGGCCGCCGGGCGTTCGCCATCGGCGCTCGGCTGCGCCGTGCCCAGCGCGCGTTCTCCCAGCATCCGGCCGGCGCGAGCACGGCGATCAGGACTCCGATCAGACCGGGAACGCGGGGAACCAGAGCGTGATCTCACGCTTGGCCGACTCCGGCGAGTCGGACCCATGCACCAAGTTCTCCTGGGTCTCCAGCGCGAAATCGCCACGAATGCTGCCCGGCACCGCCTTCTCGACCGGGTCGGTGCCGCCTGCGATCTGCCGGAATGCCGCGATCGCCCGCGGGCCCTCCAGAATGGCCGCCACGACCGGCCCGGAGGTGATGAACTCGATCAGCGAATCGAAGAAAGGCTTTTCGGCGTGCTCGGCGTAGTGGCCCCTGGCCAGCTCCTCGGTCACGTGCTTCAGTTCGAGGGCGACGATCTTCAGGCCCTTGCGCTCGATCCGGGCCAGCACCTCGCCGACAAGACCACGGCCCACGCCGTCCGGCTTGATGAGTACCAACGTCTGCTCAGTCACGGCGCACAGCCTAACGGGCATCCGTCCGGGCACCGAACCAGCGGTCGTCCAGACAACCGGTCCGGACGTTCCACGATCGCGCATCCACACCGGGACAGGTGTCGCTGGACGCAGTGTGACCGAATCCACATCGATCTCGGCGCACCAGCTGCGGCTAGGAGCGTGGGGGACGCTGGCTCGGTAGCAGCCCTTTCGCCATCCGGCCGCGCACATCGGCCCGCAGCACCAGAATGAAACCCCAGACCACCGCGAAAACTACGCCGATGACGCCGATAGAGACGTGGATGAACGCGCCGAGCAGGACGAGCACCTGCAGGCCCAGGTTGAACGGCAGCGCGAAGGAGCGCCGCTGCACCCCCGCGCCGAGGAACATCACCACCGCGAGTACCACCAAGTAAGTGCCCGACAGCCAGGTCACCCCGCCACCGACGTCGGCGACCACCGGCAGCGCGAGCAGCACGACGATCGCCTCGAGCACCAAGGTGCCCGCCATCACTCCGCGCAAGCCCTTCCACGGATCGGCCGCGGGCTGCGGCGGCCGCTCACCCTGATCGGCGGATTCGGTCATGCTGCATCCTCCTCGGCATGCGCGGGCCCTCCGTGGTCACACAAGCTGCCGCCTCCGGGCCTGACGCTCATGCCGCATCCTCCTCGGCATGCGCGGGCCCTCCGTGGTCACACAAGCTGCCGCCGCCGCCGGGCCTGACGCTCATGCCGCATCCTCCTCGGCATGCGCGGGCCCTCCGTGGTCACACAAGCTGCTGCCGCCGCCGGGCCTGACGCTCATGCCGGGTCCTTACCGAACAGTGCGCGGGTCGCGCCTGCCGTCACCACCGAGCCGGTCACCACGACACCCGCCCCGGACACCATTTCGCCCTGCCCCTCGATCTCCTCGGCGAGTGCGATCGCGGTCTCGAGCGCGTCCGGCAGGGTCGTGGCGGTGACTACCCGCTCGTCGCCGAAACGCTGCACCGCGAGATCGGCCAGGGTCTCCACGTCCATCGCGCGCGGCGAACCGTTGCTCGTGACGACGATCTCGTCGAACACCGGCTCCAGTGCGGCGAGGATGCCCTCGGCGTCCTTGTCACCGAGTACCGCGACCACGCCGACCAGCTTGCGAAAGTCGAACTCCGAGGTGAGGGTCGCGGCCAGCGCACGCGCGCCGGCCGGGTTGTGCGCGGCGTCGATAAAAATGGTCGGGGCGCTTCGGATGCGCTCCAGCCGGCCCGGACTGGTCACACTCGCGAAACCGGCGCGCACCGCGTCGATGTCGAGCTGCCGCTGAGCGCCCGCGCCGAAGAACGCCTCCACCGCGGCGAGCGCGAGCACCGCGTTGCGCGCCTGGTGTTCGCCGTGCAGTGGCAGGAAGATCTCGTCGTACACCCCGCCGAGACCTTGCAATTCGAGCTGCTGACCGCCGACCGCGATCTGCCGGGCGAGCACCCGGAATTCGGCGCCCTCGCGCGCCACCGCCGCGTCCACCTCGACGGCGCGGCGCAGCAGCACCTCCATCGCCTCCGGCTCCTGCTCCGCGATCACCGCGACGTTGTCGCGCGGGACCAGACTCTCCGGGGCGCGCTTGATGATCCCGGCCTTCTCCCCCGCGATGGACGCCAGGTCGGTCCCGAGGTATTCGATGTGGTCCAGACCGATCGGCGTGATCACCGCCACCTGCCCGTCGACGACGTTGGTGGCGTCCCAGGTACCACCCATGCCGGTCTCCACCACCGCGACGTCGACCGGCGCCTCGGCGAAGGCCGCGAAGGCCATACCGGTGAGCACCTCGAACTTGCTCATGGCGGGCCCACCCGCGGCGGCCGACTGCTTGTCGATCATCTCGACATAAGGCAGCAGCTCGCGGTAGGTCGCCACGTACTCGGCCGGTGAGATAGGCGCGTTGTCGATGCTGATCCGCTCGGTGGCCAGCTGCAGGTGCGGACTGGTGATCCGGCCGGTCCGCCGATGCAGCGCGGTGAGCAGTGCATCGATCATCCTGGTCACCGAGGTTTTGCCGTTGGTGCCCGCGACATGGATCGCCGGATAGCTCTGCTGCGGGGCGCCGAGCAGGTCCATCAGCGTGGCGATTCGCGTCAGCGACGGCTCGATCTTGGTCTCCGGCCAGCGCTTGTCGAGTTCGGCCTCGACCAGCGCCATTTCGGCCAGTTCCACCGGCGAGGGGCCGGAGTGCAGCCGGGCCGCGCCGCCGCGGTGCTCGTCGTCGCCGTACTGCGGTTCCGGCTCGGCGTTCACTTACCGCTCAGCTCGGTAAGGCGGGCGCTGATGCGCGCGACTTCGGCGGCGGCGATCTGTTGTCTGTTCTTGATCTTGTCGACCACCTGCTCGGGCGCCTTGGCCAGGAACGCCTCGTTGCCGAGTTTGGCAGCGGTGCCCTGGAGTTCCTTCTCCGCGGCCGCCAGGTCCTTCGCCAGGCGGCGGCGTTCGGCGTCCAGGTCGACCGTGCCGGAGGTGTCCAATTCCACGGTGACCGTCGCCCCGCTGAGTCGCACCTCCACCGACGCGGTCGCGGCGAAATCGGCGCCCGGCTCGGTGAGCCTGGCCAGGTTCGCCACCGACCCTTCCAGCGCGCTCAGTCCCGCCGCGTCCACACCGACCAGTTTGGCCGTCACCTTCTGCTTGTCAGCGAGGCCCTGGTCGCTGCGGAACCGGCGGATCTCGGTGATCAGCCGCTGCGCGTCCACGATGCGCTGCGCGGCGGTGTGATCCACGGGAACACCGGAGGGCTGCGGCCACGGCGCGATGACCACCGATTCACCACCGGTCAGCGCCTGCCAGAGCGACTCGGTGACGAACGGGATGACCGGGTGCAGCAACCGAAGGACCGCGTCGAGAACGGTGCCCAACACCACTTGGGTCGCCTCGGCGCGCGCACCCTCGGCGGCGAACTGCACCTTGGCCAATTCCAGGTACCAGTCGCACAGTTCGTCCCACGCGAAGTGGTAGAGCGCCTCGCACGCCTTGCCGAACTCGTAGCCGTCGAATGCCGAATCGACTTCGGCGCGTACCGCTTCCAGCCGATCGGTGATCCAGCGGTCGGCATCGGTGAGTTGCGCGCGATCGGGCAGGTCGCCGACCCGGGCGCCGTTCATCAGCGCGAACTTGGTCGCGTTGAACAGCTTGGTCACGAAGCTGCGCGCGGCGAGCGCCTGCGGCTCGCCGACCGACAGGTCACCGCCCGGCTGCGCGCCACGCGCGAGGGTGAACCGCAGGGCGTCGGCGCCGTAGGCGTTGATCCAGTCCAGCGGGTCGATGCCGTTGCCACGCGACTTGGACATCTTCTTGCCGTACTGGTCGCGGATCAGGCCGTGCAGGAACACGTCCTTGAACGGCACCTGACGCGCGGTTCCCTTGCCGGCGATCAGCACCGCGTCTTCGGCCACGTAGGTGCCGAACATCATCATCCGCGCCACCCAGAAGAAGAGGATGTCGTAGCCGGTGACGAGAACGCTGGTGGGATAGAACTTCTCGAGCTCGGCGGTGGCGTTGGGCCAACCCATGGTCGAGAACGGCCACAGGCCGGAGGAGAACCAGGTGTCGAGCACGTCCGGGTCCTGTACCCACCCGTCAGGCGCTTGCTCGTCGGGGCCGACGCAGACCACTTCACCCTCGGGGCCGTACCAGATCGGAATGCGGTGCCCCCACCACAGCTGCCGCGAGATACACCAGTCGTGCATATCGTCGACCCACTCGAACCAGCGCGGCTCTTGACTCTTCGGATGGATCACGGTGTCGCCATTGCGCACCGCGTCACCGGCGGCCTTGGCGAGCGATTCGACCTTGACCCACCACTGCATGGAAAGGCGGGGCTCGATCGGCTCACCAGTGCGCTCGGAGTGCCCGACGCTGTGCAGGTACGGCCGCTTCTCCGCGACAACCCGGCCTTCCTCCGCGAGCCGCTCGCGCACCTTGACGCGCGCCTCGAAACGATCCATGCCGTCGAATTCGGTTCCGGTCCCGGTGATCCGGCCGCGCTCGTCCATGATGGTGGGCATCGAAAGGCCGTGCCGCAGGCCCAGTTCGAAGTCGTTGGGATCGTGTGCCGGGGTGATCTTCACCGCGCCGGAACCGAATTCCGGATCGACGTAATCGTCGGCGATGATGGGGATCTGCCGCCCCGTGATCGGGTGCTCCAGCGTGGTGCCGATCAGCGCCTGGTAGCGCGGGTCCTCGGGGTGCACCGCGACGGCGGTGTCACCGAGCATGGTCTCCACCCGGGTGGTGGCCACGATCACGTGCGGCTCGTCGTCGTCGAGCGAGCCGTAGCGCAGCGAGACCAGCTCGCCCTGCACATCCTCGTACTTGACCTCGATGTCGGAGATGGCGGTGCGCAATTCCGGCGACCAGTTCACCAGCCGCTCGGCACGGTAGATCAGACCCGCGTCGTAGAGCCGCTTGAAGATGGTCTGCACGGCCCGCGACAGGCCCTCGTCCATGGTGAAGCGGTCGCGGCTCCAGTCGACACCGTCGCCGAGCGCGCGCATCTGCCACTGGATGGCGCCGCCGGACTCGCGCTTCCAGTCCCACACCTTCTCGACGAACAGCTCGCGACCGAAGTCTTCCTTGGTCTTGCCGTCGACCGCCAGTTGCTTCTCCACCATGGTCTGGGTGGCGATCCCCGCGTGGTCCATACCGGGCAGCCAAAGCACTTCGTAGCCCTGCATGCGCTTGCGGCGGGACAACGTGTCCATCAGAGTGTGGTCGAGCGCGTGTCCCATGTGCAGTGTGCCGGTGACGTTGGGTGGTGGCAGCACGATCGAGTACGCGGGCTTGCCGCCGGCGATGCTCGCCGTGAAATAGCCAGCGGCTACCCAGCGCTCGTACATCTCGGCTTCCACCTCGCTGGGCGTCCAGCTCTTGGGGAGGGCATCGGCACGATTACGCGTGTTGTCAGGGGCTGCGCTGGTCACCCCGCGATTCTAAAGCGCGACGATCTACGCACTTCGCGTCGGTCGACACCTATCCACTCGGGGTGACCTGTTCGGTGCCGAATACGTCACAGGAACCGGACCTGGATCTGACGCGGACACTACCGCTCGGCGCGGCCGGAGCCGCTCTCGGCGATCGACGACGAACCCGCTGCGCGTGGGATCTCGGCCGGTCGAGGTACAACTCTGCGCACTGGACACGACGAGAGGCACTGGACACAGAGAGGCGGAGCCTTCGGTGGATGAGGGACACCGAACACTCCGCCCACGTCAGCGAGCTTACCGGCGAACCTGGACTCGACCCTGAATCCATACGCAATTCTCAGCTTCCGGCATTTTCTACCCCGAATGTTCCCTTTATCCGACAGCAGGGAAATGGTCGTGGCGGTCGATACGAGGTCACTGTCGATCGCGACGTCGAATCGGCGCCGGCGAAGGTCGCCTGGGACGGCAGGTTGTCGCATTGCCACTACCCCGACCTCCGGTGAAACTGGTGCACTCCACCGGGTCTACGACGCATCCAGCAGTTGTCGTCGAACGCGCAGTTCAGCGCGACAAACCGTCCTCGTCGACGCGAAGGAAGCCCGCGCGCCCGGCAGCAAGCGCTTCGCCGGTCGGTCAGCGCTTTGCCACGCGGAGGCCGCCGGCCGGTGGACGCGCGACCTCAGGAGCCCGAGCACCGCGTGTTCAGGTGGGCACAGTCGGTGTCCGACGGGAGCTCGCGCCGGGGGAGAACACCACGTCACCCGTCACTGCGACAGCGGCGAGGTGTAGCGCAGACCCGGCTGGTGGATCCCCCGCCGCGTCGGCCGCGGGGTGAATGTAGTCAGCGGTTCGCGCTCCGCGGACCGACCGCGACCCAGATCCAGGAGCGACCGAAATGTCGGAGATTGCCGGATCGGGGAGAACCGAGGACTCTGGAGGAGGTGAATACCGCAGGAGATCCCGTCCCAACGAATCTCTTTGAAAGACCAGGGATTTCCCGGACGCCGAACGAATCTCCGCCGGGGACTACGCATAAGCTGACTACTCCCCTCGACGGGCTCGCGCCCCACTGCCCCGAACCACTGGTGCCCTTGGCGCCGCACACACTGCACGACCTGCGCGGTGGTTCGATCGCGGAGTTGCGGTACCCGAGGTCGGCGACACTGATCGTCGCGGGTGTCCCCGGCGCGGGCAAGAGCACCGCGCTGGACAGGTTGTTCGGCGCCACCTCCGACGCCGAGACGCCGCCGAGCGGACCGGACGGCTGCCTGGTGCTCGACTCACAGCAGGCGCGCAATCGTTGGCGGCGCAGGCTGTGGTGGCTGCCGTATCTGTTGCGCCGCCCAGTGGTGCACACCGCGCACTACCTCGCGATCCGCACCGCGTTACGCGAGGCGACCGGTGCGGTCGTGATCCACGACTGCGCCACCTTCCGCTGGACGCGCGCGCTGATCACGCACTGGGCGGCCCGCTACGACCGGGACCTGCACCTGCTCATGCTCGATGTGCCCGCGTCCGTGGCGCGCGCGGGCCAGCAGGCCCGCGGCCGGCGCGTCAACAGCGTGGCATTCACGGTGCACGCGCGGCGCTGGCGGCGACTGATGCGGACGGTAACGACCGAACACCGTAGACCGACAGGCGGTTGGTGCTCGGTGGTCATCGTCGATCGCGCGACCATCGACCGGCTGCGTCGCGTGGCCTTCGCCGCCTAGTGCTCGAACCCCTTGCCCGCGTAATGATCAGAGAACCAGCACGGTCAGCGCACGGGGTACCGCGCGCATCGTGATCGGCAGGGTACCCGCCGGCTCGCCGTCCGCGGTCGCGGGCGCGCCCGGCGCGGTGAGCGTGATCGCCGCGGCCCGGAACTGCTTGACCTGTGGATGATCCTGGCGTTTGCCCGCCGACAGCGATGGCAGCAGGCGCAGCATCTCGACCCTGGACAAGGCGCCGACCACGGTCAGATCGAGCAGTCCGTCATCCGGCACGGCATCCGGGCAGATGAGCATGCCCCCGCCGTAGGTGCGAGTGTTACCGACCGCGACCAAGACCGCCTCGGTCTCCAACATCGAGCCCTCGCCCGGGTTGCCGAGCCCCGCGGTCACCGCACCGGTCAACTCGACGCGGTACGGCACGGTGTAGCGCCCGGAGATCTCCACGAGCGCCGCGACCGTGTAGCGCAGCCGCCCCTTCGGCCAGCGCATGTCATTGGCGCGCAGGGTAACCCGCGCGTCGAACCCCGTGCCGGTGACGGTAGCGAACCAGATCGGTGCAGCCCCGGACGCGGCGGGCTCGAGGCGGCCGAGGTCGATGGTCCGCGTCCGTCCATTCAGCACGAGATCGGCCGCGGCGATCGGGTCCTCGGTCGGCACACCGAGTTCCCTGGCCAGATCGTTGCCGGTGCCCGCGGGAATCATGCCGAGCGGGACACCGGTTTCGGCGACGGCCGCGAGAATCACGTTGATCAGACCGTCGCCCCCGATGCAGACCACCGCGTCGGGCTTCGGCCCCTGCCCCACACCACCGATCTCGTCGCGCACCCGCCGAACCGATTCGGCGGCCGAGGGAGCACTCACTTCGGTGACCTCGGCGCCCCGGGCACGGAACCGGGCGATCGCGGCGCTTGCCACCGCACCGCCCTTGCCGAGCCCGGACTGCGGGTTGGTGACCACGGCGATCGTGCGCACGGTCGAATTCTCGGTCACGGCACCAGCTTTCCGGGATTCAGGATGCCGGCGGGGTCGAGCTCGGCCTTCACCGCGCGCAAGACACGTACACCCAGGTCACCGACCTCGTCCGGGAGCCATGGCCGGTGGTCGGTGCCGACCGCGTGGTGGTGGGTGATAGTGCCGCCCGCCGCGACGATGGCGTCGCCGACAGCTCGTTTGGCGACCTGCCACTGGGAGATCGGGTCGTCCAGTTGCTTGGCGACGACGGTGAAGTACAACGAGGCGCCGGTCGGGTAGGTGTGCGAGATATGGCACATGACCAGCGGTGGCGTCCCCTGCGCTCCGAGTGCGTCGGTCAGTGCGGTCGTCACCTCGGTCTTCAACGCCGCCAGGTTCGACCATGTGGTCGCGGTCTCCAGCGTTTCGCACAGCACCCCGACGTCCAGTAGCGCATCACGCAGATACGGCGCGGCGAAGCGGCCGTGCTCCCACTCCTCGGCGGGCGTCTCCCCGAGCTCGGTGCCACCCGCCGCGGTGAGTACCGCTCCTGCCTCAGCATTACGCGCCGCGACATGCGCCGCGGTGCCCTCGAACGTGGTGATGGCCAGACAACCAGCCACCGACTTGCCCCCCACGTTGCCAGAGCGGGCCAGATTGATTCCGGTCTCCGCCTCGTCGGACAGCCGCAGGACGGTCGGTGCGGCGCCCACCTGAACCACCGCACGCAGTGCGGCCACGCCGGTTTCGAAATCGGGGAACGACCATGCCTGATAGGCAATAGTTTCGGGGACGGGGTGTACGCGCAGGGTGACCTCGGTGATGACACCGAGTGCGCCTTCCGAACCGACGAACAGTTCACGCAAGTCGGGCCCCGCCGCCGAAGCGGGCGCGCGACCGAGCTCGAGAGTGCCGCAGGGCGTGGCGATCTTCAGCCGCTGCACCATGTCGTCGAAGCGGCCGTACCCCGCCGACGCCTGGCCGGAGGACCGCGTCGCAGCGAAGCCGCCGATACTGGCGAACTCGAAGCTCTGCGGAAAGTGACCGAGCGAAAGTCCGTGCGCGCCGAGCAACTCCTCCGCACGTGGACCGGTGAGTCCGGCACCGAGGGTCGCAGTGCCACTGATCGGATCGATGCGGGTTACGGCGTCGAGCCTGCGCAGGTCCAGCGTGATCACGGCGGCGAAGCGGCCGCGCAGCGGATCGACACCACCGACGACGCTGGTGCCGCCGCCGAACGGAACGACGGCGACAGCGTGCTCGGCGCACGCGGCGAGCACGGCGAGAACCTGCCCGTGATCAGCGGGGAAGACGACGGCGTCGGGTGCGTCCTGCGGGCCGTCGGCGCGGCGACGCAACAGGTCGGGGGTGCTCTTGCCGCCCGCGTGCCGCAGCCGGTCGCGGTGGTCGGTGGACACGTTGGCAGCGCCGACGACCTCGACCAACTCGGCTCGCTGCCCGGGCGTCAGCGCGGATTCGCGTAGTGGCACGTCATCCTCATCGCGTCGCGGCAGCGGGTCGCCCGACACCCCGAATACCTGGGTCAGCAGGCCCCGGATCTGCGCCGAAAGCGGCTTGTGTCCGGCAGGGATACCCCAGGCATCCCAGACCATGTTCGCCGCGATCCCACGGCCGCCCGAGTCAGCCGCGTGAGCCGACTGCTCATCGGTATGCTGCGTCTCCACCACAAGTTACAGTTTGACATAGACTGTCAAGCAGTAACTCTTCTTCTGGTCGACAGCCGAGCTGTCGACGAACCGACTACCGGTGGTGCCACCTTGACCGCTTCCCATGAGACCGACGCCGACGCCGAGAACATGCTGTCCGCACGAGACCTCGCGATTCTCGACGCGGCCCGCACCTGTGTGCAGGAGTTCGGCGTCCGCCGCACCACGCTCACCGAGGTGGCGCGCAGGGCGGGTGTCAGCAGGCCGACCGTCTATCGCCGCTGGCCCGACACCGGCTCGCTGGTGGCCGAACTGCTGGTGCGCGAGCTGCGCGGCATCGTCGCCGCCACCATGCCGTCCACGGGAATCGCGCGCACCAGGTTGGTCGAGGGCGTGGTCGCGGGCGCGGCACGGGTCCGGTCCAATCCGCTGTTCGGCAAGATCTTCCGCACCGACACCGACCTGATGCTCACGTATGTATTCGGCAGGCTCGGCCGTAACCAGCGAGCGCTGATCGAGCTGTTCTCGGCGGGTATCCGCGACGGTCAGCGCGACGGTTCCGTCCGCGACGGTGATCCGGACCGGATGGCCACCATGATGCTGCTGATCGTCCAGTCCGTCGTGCAGTCGGCGGGCACCGTCGCACCGATCCTCGCGAACGCGGACCTCGACACCGAACTCCGTCGCGCGATCGACGGCTACCTCGACGACGGCGACCCGAGCCGGCCGCGATGAACACCCCCGCGACGGCACCCCTTCCTACCGGAAAGGCATTGTGATGACCGCGAATTCGGTGCACACCGGAGATTCCGCGCTGAACGCCGACCGCCGCGCCGCGGCTCTGCGACGGCTGGGCGACGGCGCCGAGATCGACGTGCTGGTGATCGGCGGCGGCGTCACCGGCGCGGGGGCGGCATTGGACGCCTCCGCCCGTGGACTGCGGACCGTCCTGGTGGAACGCCGCGATCTCGCCTTCGGCACCAGCCGCTGGAGTTCCAAGTTGGTCCACGGCGGGCTTCGCTATCTGGCCGGCGGCCGAGTCGGCATCGCCCACGAGAGTGCGGTGGAACGCGGCATCTTGATCCGCACTACAGCACCGCATCTGGTGCGCGCACTGCCCCAACTGGTGCCGCTGATCCCCAGCATCGGCCCCGCGCAGACCGCGCTGGTACGCACCGGTTTCCTGGCGGGCGACCTGCTCCGACGCGGCGCGGGGACACCTGCCGCGATCTTGCCCCGGTCGCGCCGGATCGCCGCCGCCGAGGCGTTGCGGCTCGCGCCGACCGTACGCCGCGACGGGTTACGCGGCGGGTTGCAGGCATGGGACGGACAACTCGTCGACGATGCCCGCCTGGTGGTCGCGCTGGCGCGCACCGCGGCGGCATACGGCGCGACAGTGCTCACCCGCACCGCGGCGTTCGATGTGACCGGGAATTCGGCGATGGTGCGCGACAGCCTGACCGGTGAAACCATCGCGCTGCGGCCACGTACCGTGGTCAACGCCACCGGCGTTTGGGCCGACCAGGTGGATCCGAGCATCGAACTACGTCCGAGCCGCGGCACCCATCTGGTGTTTTCCGCCGCGTCCTTCGGCGGCCTCAGCGCCGCGCTGACCGTGCCGGTACCCGGCAGCACCAGCCGGTTCGTCTTCGCCTTGCCCGCCGCGCACGGCCGGGTCTACCTCGGCCTGACCGACGAGGACGCACCGGGGCCGGTGCCCGACGAGCCGAAGCCGACCGACCCCGAAATCGATTTCCTGCTAGACACCATCAACACCGCGCTGCGAGAGCCGTTGACGCGCACGGATATCCGCGGCTCGTATGCCGGGCTGCGCCCGCTGCTACAGACCACAGACGACAGCACGGCCGACATCTCGCGCAAACATGCGGTGTTGCGCTCCCCCACCGGCGTCATCACCATCGTCGGCGGCAAACTCACGACCTATCGGCGAATGGCCGAGGATGCCATCGATGCGACGATCGCGCACGGTGGCCTCACCGCGGGGCCGTGTCGCACCCGGCGACTTCCGTTGGTAGGCGCGGTCTCCGGCGCCGAGCGTGATCGCATCGATGCGGCACCGGTGCTGATCGAACGCTACGGCAGCGAGGCGGCCGCCATCGCGGTCGCGGCGCGCCGCGACCCTTCCCTCGCCGAGCCGGTGGCGCCCGGAATCGATGTGATCGGCGCCGAATTCGCGTTCGCGGTCTCGCACGAGGGTGTGCTGGACGCCGACGATCTGCTGGATCGGCGCACCCGCATCGGCCTGGTCGCTGAAGATCGCGCGGCGGCCGCCCCGGCGGCCGCGGCAGCGCTGGCGCCTATCGCCTAGGACGATTCTCGAGCAGCCCGCGCTCGGATCAATCCATCGACCACCCCGCGAGCTCCGCGCGCATGCACGCGCGCGGCCACCGGTCGAGGCCGTGAGCACGTTCGGCCGCCCGCAGCGCCCGCAAACCGGGCGTCTCCTCGTCCATCCGCAGAAATCGGAAGCCGAGCCGCTCGTAATACGGCCCGTTCCAGGCGACCTCGGTGAACGTGGTCAGGGTGATCGCCGCCATTCCCTCAGCGGCAGCCCACCGCACGGCTTGGTCGATGAGTCGCTTGCCGATCCGCCGCCTGGCGAAAGCCGGTCGTATCGAGACCTGGTCGATGTTGGCGATACCGTCGACCAGGTCCAGGACCAAGTAGCCGATCGGGTGGTCGGCGGCGTCGGCCCAGACCCAGGCGCGGCCGGCCCGCTGAAACGCGCGCAACGTGTCCAGCGCGGGCGGCTCGTCCTCGGCCACCGCCGTCATGCCCAGCGCCGCGAACGGCACACCGGCGGCACGCTCGATGTCCTGAAGTGCGCGGAGGTCGGCCGTCGTCGCTGGGCGGATCATCGGGCCATTGTGTACCGGGGCCCCGGCGCGAGCGAGCAAGTTTCCGCCCGATCAGTCCGTGGGCGTGGCGAGAATTCCGTTGACCAGTACCCGCACCGCCCAGGCCGCGCGCGCGTCGCCAGTGCCGGCCAGCAGCGCGTCGCGCATGGTCACCAGAGTCGGATACCGGTCGGCGGGCAGCTGGGCGAACTGCTGGGCAACGGCGGTGACGTAGTCCTCCTCAGTGCCGATCTTGGTGTTGTGGACGCTCTGCTCGACGGCCGCCGCGGCGATGTGCAGCGAGATCAGGTCTACCGCCCAGGCACTGGTGCGTTCGTCCAGCCCGGCCGCGGCCAGCTGCGCCAGCATCCTGTCGACCAGGTCCAACGCGTTCGGACCGGTCGGAATCGCACCGAGCGCGACAAGAGCCAATCCGTCGTGGCGGCTCATCGCCGCGACCGTGGATTCGATCAACGCGGTGAGTCGGTCGCGCCAGGTCGCTCCGGTCGGTTCGGGGATCGTGCCGAGGACGTGGTCGAGCATGGCAGCCATCAGGTCGTCGCGGTTGGCGACGTAGACGTAGAGCGAGGCCGCGCCGGTGTCCAGATCCTGGGCGACCCGGCGCATGGTGAGTGCCACCGCGCCGTCCCGGTCCAGGATTCGCAAGCCTGTCTCGATGATCACCTGGCGGCTCAGCGGGGCTTTGGCCGGGCGAGCCCGGCGGCTGGCGGGTGCTGCGCTCATGGGCCGAGCTTATCCCCGACGAACGCTGTTTGACACGAACATCGTTCGTTCATGCCGCCGTCGTCCGCGCGCGACCGGCACGGCGGTTCGCCACGGAGGGCTCCGGCATAGCCATTCGGTATTCCGACCGAGTCGACGGCCACGAAGCCCAACTCGACACGGTCGAGCTGGGTTGCGGGAAGGTGTACGGCAGCGACGAATTCGACGACGAGACGACAACGCGGACAGGACGCGTACCCGGCGGCGAGGTAGGTCGAGGCCACCGTTCGCACGTCGAAAACGCTCTATGCTGGCTTCGATATTCCGGTAGTTGCGCCGGGGAAGGAGGGCGCGGGTGCACGGAATTCCAGCCACCGTGGGTATCGCGCCGGGCGACGGTCTGGTCGCCCGCTTCGGTACGGTCGTCGCCTACGTCAGTGGCGAAACCACCTCCACAGACCGAATACTCGGCACCATCGAAGCCGTGGCCGACACCGAACACCCTGGTGCGGCGCTCGCGAAACGCCTGGCCGCGGTAATTTTCGGGAGCCCTTCGGAGCCGCCGCCGTTCGGTGTGGTCGCGCCGACCGAAGACGGAACACTGATTCTGTTGCGCGGACCCGTGGCCGCCGAGATCCACGGCGCGGAAGGCACCCGTCGACTGTCCGGCGCACGTGCGTTCACCTGGGTCGATGAGATCGTGCGTGAACCGGTGCGGCGCATCACCCTCGGCGCCGACACCGGCGCGGCACTGACACCGCGCCCGCGCAGCGATCTGCGCGCGGGTGTGGTTCCCGGTGGTGGCTTCGTCCTGCACGCGGCGGTCCGGCGGAAGGGAAAGGCCGCCCACCCACGCGCGGCGGAGCGCCCCACCGGCTCCGCCCGGCCCGCGCCGTCCACGGCAGCCGCCCAATCCGGGCCCGCTGCTGTGTCGAAGCCCGCACCCGAGCCCACCGCCGCGGCGGGCTTCGCGGCGATGCCCGAACCGACCGGCGCGTCCGCTGCCGTCGCATCGGTTCCCACCACCGCCGCGCGGACCGAGTCGGCGCGCCCGCTCGCCAAGCCGCGTCCGCCCAGGTCCGTGTCGGATCCTTCGCTCGCCTGGTCTCAGTTCCAGCCCGCGGCACAACCCGACGCCGAACCGGCCCCATTCCCCACGACTGCGAAAGCGGACGGTGGAACACGGGTGCGCGGTCCGGTCGACGCGGATGACGCCGTCGTCGGCGCACTGGTCGCGGAGGATGGCGCCGCCTATCCGCTGGACCGTCCCTACGTCCTCGGGCGCGGGCCACAGGTGGACGAGTCGGTCCGTGCGGCGACCGCCGCCCCGCTCGTCATCCAGCGGGACCGCCATGTCTCCCGTGTCCACGCCTACGTGTCGGTCGACGGCGGCAAAGTCTACGTGCGCGACGCCACTGCCACCGCAGGCACTTTCATCGCCGCCCCAGACACTGACGAGTGGACCCGAATCGGCACTGCCCCTACCGAGCTTCCGCCCGGTTGGCGCGTGCGTATCAGTGCCCGCATCCTCACCTATCAGGGCGATGACCAGCGCGCCGGAGTCACCGACAGCGCCGGCGCGCGACGCGGCGGCTGAGTGACGATGGCTCGCATCGACGAGCGGTGATACCGGCGAAGCAACCGAATCCGGGAACATTTTCCGGCACCCGTTTCGGGTGCCGACGATGCGACGAGCTAGCCCCCCGAGCGACTCAGACAGCTTTGGAGCACAATGGCCAGCATGCATCGAAATGGACCGGCCCGGGACATCGACGAGTCCCGGCTATCGGTGACCCCACCCAAGGAGCAGGCCGCCGGCGTCACCGCCGTGGCGGTCGCGTTGAAACGCTCGATGGAGGAGATGGGTGTGCTGCGCACCGCGCGCACGCTGTCCCGGGTCAACCAGGTGCACGGCTTCGACTGTCCCGGCTGTGCCTGGCCGGAGCCGACCGGCCACCGCAGACCCGCCGAGTTCTGTGAGAACGGCGCGAAGGCGGTCGCCGAGGAGGCGACGCTGCGCACGGTCACTCCAGAGTTCTTCGCCGCGCACTCGGTGGCGGACCTGGCGGACAAGTCCGGATACTGGCTCGGTCAGCAAGGCAGGCTGACCCACCCGATGGTGCTACGGCCCGGCGACACCCACTACTCCCCGATCGCCTGGGACGACGCCTACCAGTTGATCGCCGACCAGCTGCGCGCCTTGGCCACGCCCGACGAAGCCGTCTTCTACACCTCCGGCCGCACCAGCAACGAGACCGCGTTCCTCTACCAGCTGCTGATCCGCAGTTTCGGCACCAACAACCTGCCCGACTGCTCGAACATGTGCCACGAGTCCTCCGGCACCGCGCTGTCGAGCTCGATCGGGATCGGCAAGGGCTCGGTCACGATCGACGATTTCCAGGCCGCGGACCTGATCATCGTCGCCGGCCAGAATCCCGGTACCAACCATCCGCGGATGCTCAGCGCGCTGGCCGGTGCGAAGGCCAAGGGCGCGCGGATCATCGCGGTGAACCCGCTGCCGGAGACCGGGCTGCTCGGCTTCCGTGATCCGCAGACGGTCAAGGGATTCACCAGTGGCGTGGCGATCGCCGACGACTTCCTGCAGATTCGCCTCGGTGGCGACATGGCGCTGTTCCAGGCACTCGGGCGCCTGCTGTTCGAGGCCGAGGACCGCGCGCCGGGAACGGTGGTCGACCGCGAGTTCGTCGACGCGCACTGCGCGGGCTTCGCCGAGTACGAAAAGTCCGTGCGCTCGGTAGATTTCGCCACTGTCCTGGCGGCTACCGGCCTCACCAGAGCAGAACTCGACCACACCGCCGAGTTGTTCGCACGGTCGAAGAAGATCATCATCTGCTGGGCCATGGGCTTGACCCAGCAGGCACACGGCGTCGCCACCATCGAAGAGGCCACCAACCTGCTGTTGCTGCGCGGCATGATCGGCAAGCCCGGCGCGGGCGTCTGCCCCGTGCGCGGCCACTCGAACGTCCAGGGCGACCGCACCATGGGCATCTGGGAGAAGATGCCCGATGCCTTCCTCGACGCCCTCGACGCCGAATTCGGGATCACCAGCCCGCGCGAACACGGCTTCGATACCGTCGAGGCCATCCGCGCGATGCGGGACGGCCGCGCGAAGGTCTTCCTCGGCATGGGCGGTAACTTCGTCTCCGCCACCCCGGACACCACGGTGACCGAGGCCGCGCTGCGTGGCTGCGACCTCACCGTGCAGATCTCCACCAAACTCAATCGCAGCCATGTCGTCCACGGGCGGACCGCGCTGATCCTGCCCACCCTCGGCCGTACCGACGAAGACCTGCGCGATGGCGTCAAACAGCAGGTGTCGGTGGAGGATTCGATGTCGATGGTGCACCTGTCCACCGGCAGGCTGAAACCGGTCAGCGATCAACTGCGCAGCGAAGTCGCCATCGTCTGCGAACTCGCGCTCGCCGTGTTCGGTGCCGGCCACTCGGTGCCTTGGGCGCGGTTCGCCCGTGACTACGACGCCATCCGCGACGTGATCTCCCGGGTCGTGCCCGGCTGTGCGGACTACAACGCGAAGGTCAGGCAGCGCGGCGGATTCCAACTGCCGCACCCGCCGCGCGACCGCCGCGAGTTCCATACCGCCACCGGCAAAGCCAACTTCGCGATCAACGACCTGACCTGGCTTCCGGTGCCCGAGGACCGGCTCATCCTGCAAACACTGCGCAGCCACGACCAGTACAACACCACTATCTACGGACTCGACGACCGATACCGTGGCGTGCACGGCGGCCGCAAAGTGGTACTCGTGCACCCGGACGACATCGCCGCATTCGGTTACACCGATGGCGACCTGGTGGACGTCGTCTCCGAGTGGACCGACGGCGTCGAACGCCGTGTCGAAGGTTTCCGCCTCGTCTCCTACCCCACCCCGCGCGGCAATGCGGCCGCCTATTATCCCGAGACCAACCCGCTCGTCCCGCTCGACCATGTCGCGGCGCGGTCGAACACGCCGGTGTCCAAGGCCGTCACCGTCCGGCTCGAGCCGAGCCGATCATGAGCCGCGTGACCGCCCGCCGCCCGATGCGCCGGATCTCACCGGCCGGGGAGGTCCGGCGGCCGGATACCCTCGCCGTGGAGGAACCGCTGGAGATTCGCATCAACGGACGGTCGTTGATGGTCACCATGCGCACGCCGGGCAACGACATCGACCTCGTGCACGGATTCCTGCTGAGTGAGGGCATGATCGGCGACGCCGACGAGATCATCGCCGCGCGCTACTGCGCCGGTACCGACGACGAGGGACGCAACACCTACAACGTCCTCGACCTCACCCTGCGCAATCCCGTCCCGGTGGCGACCCGCAGCTTCCTGACCACGGGCGCCTGCGGCCTGTGCGGCAAGACCGCCCTGGACGAGGTGCGCACTCGCACCCGGTTCCCGCTGCCCGCGCAGGGCCCGGTAGTCGACACCCGCGCGCTGGCCACGATGCCGGACACCTTGCGGGGCCGCCAGTCGGTGTTCGACGCGACCGGCGGTATTCACGCCGCGGGTTTGTTCACCGCCGACGGCGCGGCGCTCACGGTGCGTGAGGATATCGGCAGACACAACGCGGTGGACAAGGTGATCGGCTGGGCGCTGCGCGAAAATCTGATTCCCGCCCACGATCTGGTGCTCATCGTCAGCAGTCGCGCCTCGTTCGAACTGGTGCAGAAGGCGGTCATGGCCGGGATCCCGATGCTCGGCGCGGTCTCGGCGCCGAGTTCGCTGGCAGTCGACCTGGCCGCCGAATCCGGACTCACGCTGGTCGGCTTCCTGCGCGGAGACACCATGAACGTCTACAGCGGGCCCGAGCGAGTCCGGGTCGAATCGGAAGCCGCCGCGCAGTTGGTATGACGCGCTCTTGCCACACCGGATCGTCCGTCTTACCGTGACGGCACAGCGTTCGGAACGTGTTCGGCGAGAACGGAGTGGCCGATGCGGATCTCGGTACCGGGAACCAGTGTGGGTCCGCGTGTGCCCAGCCGATTCGAGCATATCCGCGGCCGCGTGGCGATCACGTGGGTCATCCTGGCCATCCTGGCGGTACAAGGAGCGATCGTCGGGCTATGGGCCACGGTGGCGCCGCATTCCTGGTATTCCAGCTTTCCGGGATTCGGCACACAATGGGTGGCGGTGGACGGCCCCTACAACCACCACCTGGCCGGCGATGTCGGCGCGTTTTTTCTCGCCCTGACCGCCGTCACGATCGCCGCGCTCGTCGTCGAGGGCACCACGGCGACTCGGATCGCCGGCATCGGCTGGCTGACGTTCGGCATCCCGCACTTCGTCTATCACGCTGCGCACCGGCCCGCCGCGCTCGGCGCGACCAGCTTCGCAGTCAGCCTGATCGGCGCGTTCCTGCTCGTAGTCGCCGGCCTGTTCTGCGTCTTCGCCCCGCCGCTCGGCGATGTCCCGCGGCAGAGCGATAGCCGTTTCCCGGGCCGCCGTCCGCGTGCGTCCCGCTGATCAGCGCGGCGTCCGACCGTCCCGGTCGATTGCACGGTGACCGGGACGCCCGTGGGTCGTGCTCGTCACCACGGGCGTGATCCGGGGCGGCTGTCGTAGGACGCCGCATTCTTCGTGCACTTCTCGAGCGAGCGCCCGCGCCGCGATCCGCCGACGTGAGCGTTCGTTCCCCGGCATGGAGGACGACGACGCGTCCGTCAGTCCTTCAGCGCGTCGAGCAGCGCGGCACGCTGGCGCGCACCGAGGCCACCGATGCGGCGATCCTCCGGGATTTCCGCCTGGTCCATCAGTTTCGCCGCCTTGACCGGGCCGACGCCGGGCAGAGCCTTGATCACGGCAGCGACCTTCGTCTTCTTGACCAGCTCGTCGGAGTCGGCCTTCTTCAGCAGCTCGGCAACCGAAACCTTGCCCGCCTTCACCTTGCCGATCAGTTCGGAGCGTGCCTTGCGGACCGCAGCCGCTTTTGCCAGCGCTTCGGTGCGCTGCTCTGCGGTCATGGTAGGCAGTGCCATGTCTCCTCCGCTTCCACTCACTCGAACATCTGGTTGACCGGACCGAGTAAACATCACGGCGCCGAACCCGCAAGGCCGACACACCGGGGCCGATACAGCGGAAATAGCGACGAACTCTCCGGGTCCATGCCGTCCGATCGGGTGGCCGATCCGCGCGCAGCGGTCGAAAGGACGAAAGGAACAGCACGTCCCGGAGCTCTCGCGCACCCAGTTCGTCGCTTTCGACGGCACCTGTCGATCTTCCCGGTACTGGCCGGTGCCGGGAACCAACTGTTCACCGCCGATACCCAACCGCTCGGGCTCTGGCTCGCGGAATCCCTTGTGACCAGCAGCGGCGGGGTCATCGGCACCAATCGGAGCGCGGGTGCGCCGCAATAGGGGCGACCACGCCGAACAGGTCGCCGCGGCGCGGTAACAGTGTCGGCGTTTTCCTCGACAGGATCAGCAGGGCAGCAATACGGGACAGAAGGTTCAACGGCGAACCAGGAGGATCAACGGCGATCCCCGACACCGGGCGCGATCGGCTTCTGCCGATCGTCACCGTGTTCCACGGCGCGGGCGCGACAACAGAACACCGACTTCTTCTCGCCGCGTCCCACCGTGCCAGCATGACGAGCATGAGTCCGCCGGAAGCGCGCCCGCCCGCAGTCTTGTGGCTGTGGGCCGGACAGGCGATTTACCGTGGACGGTCGCTGCGTCTCGATGCGCATTCCACCGCGGTGGAATGCCTGGCGGTCGGAGTGGACGCGCCGTTCACCCTGGAGGCGGCCGGGACCGCGCGCATCGTGCGGAGCGCGTTGATTCCGCCACGCAGGGTGCACCGGGTCGTCGCGCACGGCGACGACATGATGTTCTGCTACCTGGATCCCGGATCCGCTCGGGCACGCGCAGGCCGCGACCGGATGACACTGTGGGACAACGATCTCGGGCTGACACATCAGGGCGAGGCGGCGCTCGCGGACGCAGCGGGCTGGGACCGGCCCGATCCGCAGGCGCTGGCGAATCTCATCGGCCTGGCGCCGCGTCCACCAACGGACGCCCGCATAGCGGAGGCGATGGCCACCCTTCTCGCGTACCCCGCGCGCGAGCTCACCGCGGACCGGCTCGCCGCGGCGGTGCATCTGTCGGAATCCCGTTTTCTGCACCTCTTCTCGGCGCAGGCCGGTACTTCGTTCCGGCGGTTCCGGCTGTGGGCCCGGATGCTCTGCGCTGGGCGAGCGATCGCCAAGGGAGCGAGCCTCACCACCGCGTCCGCCGACGCGGGATTCGCCAGTCCCTCCCATTTCAGCGACACATTCCACACCTTGTTCGGACTGTCGGCGACGGCACTGCTCGCCTCCGGTGTGCAAGTCGTGGTGCTGGACGAGGCTGGCGGGACCGAGCCGTGACCAGTGGACGCGAGTTAGGATGACAATTGGAACGTGTTCCACTTACTAGGAGGGGCCGTGACCACGCAGATTCGCGACGTGGTCGAGCAGTATGCGCTGCTGGCCGGGCCGGGCCGGACCGAGGACATCGTCACCCTGTACGGCCCCGACGCGGTCGCGGCGGACCCGATCGGCACGCCCGCGAATCGCGGCCACGATGCCATCCGCGGGTGCTACACCGCGATCGCAGCGCTAGACCAGGAGACCGAACTGCGCTGCGTGGTTGTCCGCGCCGCGGACAACCACGCAGCGTTTCCGTTTACCCTCGTCACCGAGGTCGACGGGCAGCGGGTCGCCCTGTCGCCGATCGACGTGATGGAGTTCGACGAGGAAGACCGCATCACCGAGATGCGCGCGTACTGGAGCCAGGCAGACCGGCGGGTCGAGCTCGAATAGCCGGTATGGATCCTGGTGCGCCAGGTCACAGCGCGATCTCATCACATTCCGTCGCGGTCTCTCGTCCGAGAAGTAGGAACGATCCACTGATCGAAGGAGATCGACATGGGTGCCACCCGTATCGCCGCCGTCACTCCGCAGCAGGCCAGCCCCCTGACCAAGCTGCTCTATCGGCTCGCCCAGCGCCGCTACCGCGCAGTACCTGAGCCTTTCGCGGTCACCGCCAACCATCCGAAACTGCTCGCCGCCAACGCCGTCCACGAGCTCATGGCGCAGCGGGCCAGCACCACATTGCCCGCGGCCGTCCGCGAGATCGCCGTCTATCGCGTCGCATGGACGGTCGGCTGCTCGTGGTGCGTCGACTTCGGCGCCATGCTCATGCGTCTCGGCGAACTGGACGTCGAACGACTCGAACATATCGCCGATTACGCTACGTCGCCGCGATTTTCCGATGACGAGCGCGCCGCCATCGCTTACGCCGACGCGATAACCGCCACCCCGACCACCGTCACCGACGTGCAGGTCGCCGATCTGGAGCGGCGATTCGGCCCGGCGGGCGTCGTGGAGCTCAGTTATCACATCGCACTGGAGAATTCGCGCTCGCGGTTCAACTCCGCGCTCGGCATCACCGCACAGGGATTCAGCACCGATTCGTGTCGAGTGCCCTGGGCGTGAGCCCCTGCGGCGGTCCGCAACGCGGCTGAAAGATGGTGGCCGACCTGGCACTTCGGGCCGGGTCGCCCGCCGGACTGTCGCTCCGGCCGGGAATGGACTAAGAATAGAACGTGCTGAGGCCGCATGTCCGCGCCCGGTCAGCGAGCTATCGTTGCGTGTTCGATGAACGGTAGCCCGTGTCGGCGTCTACGGTTTCTCGCGTTCCCCTCCGCCCAACCGTTTGGAGCCGCATGCTCGACGAACATCCCCTCGACGACGACGTCGCGCGGCTGGCGAGACAGGTCGAGAAAGCTCGCGGCCGCCTCGCCTACCAATTCGATCCAGCACTAACCGGCGCTCTGTCCGAAGAGGAGCTGAACGCCGAACGCGAACTCGCCGAACGGATCCGGACTCAGAATCGCGAGCAACGCTGGAAGCACGCCGAGGCCGCCGCCGAGGCGTCCGACCGAGCGCGCAACACCTCCGAGGCCATCGAGAAGGCGGATATCCGAGATCTCCTGCTGGCACGCAAGGCGATCGCCGCACAGCGGCGCGAATCCAGCCCGCATGCCCGGCTGGCCTCCCTGTACCGGCACCGCTCATGGTCGCTCGGCGCGTTGGCGGGCGTGGTCTTCTCGGGCATGCTGTGGTCGGCGGTCAACGTCCAGCACAACATCGCGCCTACCGGGCCGGACGATCCGCTGTACTGGTTCAGCTATCTGCTCGAGGCGATGATCAGCGTGTCGCTGATCATCATCATGATCGGCACGAACAAGGTCACCGAGTGGGGCGTGCTGGACAACCGCAGCCAAGTCGCGGCGGCCGAGATCGCGTTGCTCGCCCTGACGGTCGCCCTCAACACCTACCCGCATGTGAGCGCGGGGCGGTGGTTCGACGCCGCGGTGCATGGGGTTGCGCCGGTCATGATCGGCGTCGCGCTGCTCATCCACGACGCCGCCAGCGCACGCTACGGCCGCGCGATCACCTACGCCACCGAACAGGTCCGCAGTCTGCCCGATCCAGGCGCGCACGACCCGCTACCAGTACCACAGTCGACCTCGGACAACTCGGACGAACTCCCGGTGCCCGACGGCGCCGAATTCCAGCGGACGATGTCGGACGACGACATCCAGTGGTCCACAGCGCACACCTCCGACCTCGGAGCAAGCGCGTCGCGCTGATCAAAGCCGGATCGGTGGACGGTGAACCGCGCAGGTGCCGTGCCCACTGCCGCAGCGGTCGGACGGGCAGACCCCTCGTTCGGACTTTATCGACAGGTGTTCATAATTTATGGACAGGTGTTGATAAAAGCTGGAAAGGGGCCGATCGTGGCGGTCGTGGCAGGTGTACTGGTCGGGTTGATGGCGGTGCTACAGGCCTACTTCATGGTGTTGGAGATGTTTCTGTGGGATCGGAAGCCAGGGCGGCAGTTGTCCGGGTTCGATACGGAGATGGCGGTAGCGACGAAGCCGTTGGCGGCGAATCAGGGGTTGTACAACGGGTTTCTGGCGGCCGGGCTGGTGTGGGGACTGGTGGCGGACGACCCGGTCGGGTTCCAGGTGCGGGTGTTCTTCCTGATCTGCGTGCTCATCGCGGGTATCTACGGGGCGATCACGGCGAACTGGCGGATCCTGCT
Organism: Nocardia sp. NPDC049220; assembly: GCF_040647855.1. NCBI lineage: Bacteria > Bacillati > Actinomycetota > Actinomycetes > Mycobacteriales > Nocardiaceae > Nocardia > Nocardia sp. NPDC049220. The sequence goes on along the minus strand of NZ_JBEZDA010000009.1, from coordinate 66,304 downwards.
CGCGCAGGCGCTGCCCGCGACACTCGGGTTGGCCGCGGTATTGCTCGCGGGATGAGCGAGGGTGACCCACGGGCCGCGCGTACCCGGGCCAGGTTGCAGGCCGCACTGCTCGCCGAATGCGCCGAGCGTCCGCTCGAACAGGTCAGCGTGGCCGCTGTGGTGCGGCGCGCACGCGTGAGCCGCTCAGCGTTCTACCTGCACTACACCGACGCGCAGGCGCTGGCGGTGGACGCCTGCGCGGAAGTCGTCCGGGACGCGGTACTGGCGTTACACGCCTGGCGCGCAACACCCGATCCGTCGCGGCCACCACCGGCGTTGACGGGGTTCGTCGAGGGGATCGCGCCGCACGGCGCGCTATACCGGGCGCTGCTGCGCCCGGGCGGCGGCGGCCCGCTCGGCGAGTTACTTCACCAGGAGCTGCGCGAACGTAGCCGGATCGAGCGCACGCTGGCGGGCGCACCCGCCGCGGACCTGATGGCGTCCGCGGTCGCGGCGACTTTCGCAGGTGTGCTCGCCGACTGGCTGCACGGCGCGATCGAAGCCACCCCCGCACAGCTGGCCGCCCAGATCTGGCGACTGCTCATTTCGCTGCACCGAACGGCTTTATTGTCCTGACCACCGAAACTAGCTGTACCGAGCTGTTTTTCATGCGGTTGCCGCAAACCATCCCACGGACCAACATGGTTCAGTACGGATACCGCCGCTCGACCGCATCCTTGGCTTCTTTGAGCCCGCAGCCGGTCAACTCCCGGTACCGCTTGATCGCCTGAATCTTCTTTCCCTGCGCCAAAAGAGCATCGACCTCATCCAGACCATTGCCACTCGGCACGATGGCCCTGGTCTGGATCGGCGCGGCCGAAGGCAGCTCCGTGATACCGAGATGGTTCATGATCAGATCGAGCTTGAAGTTCAGCGCATCGATCTTGGGCTCTACTCGCCGGTTGCCAAACATGATTCGATCGTAGTGATCGACCGACGCTGCAGGCGGCTTTCAGCACCACGGCGACAAGACACCGGCACTCGCGAAGCACGCGCCCATCGGCGCTCGAGTCGATCAACGCGACGGGACCAGCGCGTACCACGACTGGAAAGACCCGCGCGTCGAGCAGTACACGATGCCCCACGCAGACGAACGTCACCTCGGACACGTCGATGATCAATCGCCGACCCCACGAATTCGACGAGCCGATCAATCAGCTTCGGAACACCTCGGCGAGATAGCGGTAGACCTCACCGACAGCGGCACAGCGTGCCCTCGCTGGGGCGCTGACAGCAACCGACCACCGCTCGGCGGGACCCGCCTACCTTCCCGTGCGAACGCCGGTGGCAGGAGCCGGCCAGCGAAACGTGTCGCCGTCAAGAACTCGGTTTGGTCGTCCGCGACCATCGGAAGACGCTGCCGCAGTAACTGCTGAGGCGACACGGCGGTCAGCCCTAGGCTGCTCACTCAACCCTCGAAGGTGGGGCACCAGTGGACCGCCCGTCCACCATGGTACCGATTTACGCCGACTTCTCCCGGCGCTCCGCCCGCTGTGCCTTTCGCGGCACAATCGTCGGTAGCACATTGTCGTTGACGGTGTCCGCGTCTACGACCACCTTGGCGACGTCGTCGCGGCTCGGGATGTCGTACATCGCGGGCTGCAGTACTTCCTCCATGATCGCCCGCAGACCACGCGCGCCGGTTCCGCGCAGAATCGCCTGGTCGGCGACGGCCTCTAGCGCGTCGTCGGTGAACTCGAGGTCGACCCCGTCCATCTCGAACAGCCGGACATACTGCTTGACCAGTGCGTTCTTCGGCTCGGAGAGAATCTTGACCAGAGATTCCTTGTCCAGGTTGGTCACCGAGGCGACGACCGGGAGGCGGCCGATGAACTCGGGAATCAAACCGAACTTGATCAGGTCCTCCGGCATGACGTCAGCGAAGTGATCGCTGGTGTCGATCTCGGCCTTCGACCTGACCTCGGCGCCGAAGCCGATACCGCGGTGGCCGGTGCGGTCGGAGATGATCTTCTCCAGGCCCGCGAAGGCGCCCGCCACGATAAACAGCACGTTGGTGGTGTCGATCTGGATGAATTCCTGGTGCGGGTGCTTACGCCCGCCCTGTGGCGGCACGCTCGCCTGGGTGCCCTCCAGGATCTTCAGCAGCGCCTGCTGTACGCCCTCGCCCGAGACATCCCTGGTGATCGACGGGTTCTCGCTCTTGCGGGCGATCTTGTCGACCTCGTCGATGTAGATGATGCCGGTCTCGGCGCGCTTGACGTCGTAATCCGCGGCCTGGATCAGCTTCAACAGGATGTTCTCGACGTCTTCACCGACATAGCCGGCCTCGGTGAGGGCGGTGGCGTCCGCTATGGCGAATGGCACGTTGAGCATCTTGGCCAGCGTTTGGGCCAGATAGGTCTTGCCGCAACCGGTGGGACCGAGCATCAGGATATTCGACTTGGCCAGCTCGACAGTCTCGCCGCGACTGTCACGGCCCTTGTCGCCGGCCTGAATGCGCTTGTAATGGTTGTATACCGCGACCGCGAGAGTGCGTTTGGCGGTGTCCTGCCCGATGACATAGTTCTCCAGGAAGTCCCGGATCTCGGCGGGCTTGGGCAGCTCATCGAGTTTGACCTCGCTGGACTCGGCGAGTTCCTCTTCGATGATCTCGTTGCACAGATCAATGCACTCGTCGCAGATGTACACCCCTGGTCCCGCAATGAGCTTCTTGACCTGCTTCTGGCTCTTTCCGCAGAACGAGCACTTCAGCAGATCGCCGCCATCTCCGATGCGCGCCATCTCTTGGGTCCCTACTTCCTTGTCCGCGTGCAACCGTCTGTCCAGGCACCAGCTGTCCGCCGCCTCCGTAACAACCGCACACACATCGACTGTTTTCTGGAGTATGAGGCAGTGCTGTCAACCGGGAACAAAGGTCCCTAGGTTGACCGTACCCGGTGTGTGGGATGGAGGTCGACAACTCGAGCATGTTTCTCCGGCGCGTTGTGCCAGTTCTCACGACAAACGGAATGCGATCCGTCCACCCGATGGTCGCCGTGAGCTTCGACCGTCCGCCATACGGCACCTGATCCGAACGGGGTTTCGAACTCGGGGTACCGCGAAAGTCCACCGGCCGGGCGGTGTGCCTCGTCATGCGCAACCCTCCCGGCCGGAATTCCCTGTTGTGGAGCGATTTACGCGCGAACTGCCGCCGGGACCGGCAATTCACCCCGTCATCCCGGTATACCCGGGATGACGAGCCGGAGCATTACTTCTGGGCGCTGAGCTTACGGTAATCGAACACCGTGTCGATGATCCCGTATTCCTTGGCATCCTCGGCGGTGAGAATTTTGTCGCGGTCGGTGTCCTTGCGGATGGTATCGGCGTCTTTGCCGGTGTGCCGTGCCAACGTGGTCTCCATCAGACGACGCATCCGCTCGATCTCGGCGGCCTGGATCTCCAGGTCCGACACCTGCCCCTGGATGCCACCTTCCAGCGACGGCTGGTGGATCAGCACGCGCGCGTTGGGCAGGCAGGCGCGCTTGCCAGGGGTGCCCGCGGCGAGCAGCACGGCGGCGGCGGAGGCCGCCTGGCCGAGGCAAACCGTGGCGACATCGGCACGCACGTATTGCATGGTGTCGTAAATGGCCATCAATGAGGTGAACGAGCCACCGGGCGAGTTGATGTACATGGTGATGTCACGGTCGGGGTCCAGCGACTCGAGCACGAGCAACTGCGCCATGATGTCGTTCGCCGAAGCGTCGTCCACCTGCACACCGAGGAAGATGATGCGCTCCTCGAACAACTTGTTGTACGGGTTGGACTCCTTCACGCCGAAGCTCGAGTGCTCGATGAACGACGGCAAAATGTAGCGCGCCCGCGGGCTCTGCGGGGCGATACCGGACAGGCCGGCGCGCGGGTCGATCGGATTGGCCATCTTCGTCTCCAAAGTCTGTGCGGCGGCTGGACGTTCGCGGCGTCCAGGCGACCTAGGGGTGATCAGGGAGTTACTTTTTGCCGCCGTTGGCCTGGTTCGCGTGGCTGATCACGTGGTCGATGAAGCCGTAGTCGAGGGCATCCTTCGCGGTGAACCAACGATCGCGGTCGGCGTCGGCGGTGACCTGCTCCACGGACCTGCCGGTGTGCAGTGCCTGCAACTCGTTCAGCTCCCGCTTGGTATGCGCGAACTGCTCGGCCATGATCGCGATGTCGGCGGCCGAACCGCCGATGCCCGCCGAAGGCTGGTGCATCATGATCCGCGCGTGTGGCAGCGCGTAGCGCTTGCCCTTGGTGCCCGCGGTGAGCAGGAACTGCCCCATCGAGGCGGCCAGCCCCATGCCGTAGGTGGCGATATCGCACTCCGCGAACTGCATCGTGTCGTAGATGGCCATACCGGCGGTCACCGAACCACCCGGCGAGTTGATGTAGAGCGAAATGTCCTTGGTCGGGTCCTCTGCCGACAGCAACAGGATCTGCGCGCACAGCTTGTTCGCGATGTCGTCGTCGACCTGGGTGCCGAGGAAGATGATGCGCTCACGCAGCAGGCGCTCGTACACCGAATCACTGAGGTTGAGACCAGCAGTCGCGGTTGTCATGACCCCTGCCTGGTTGATTGTCACGGATACCTGCCTTCTCTCGCCGGCTCGTTGCTGATAGCCCAACAGCCATCTCGGGTTCGCTTGTCACAAACAGTAACGAAGCAGGGCGGCACCGAACTCCCGGTACCGCCCTTCTTCGCTCACAGCGCAATCAGAGCACCCCTCGGGCGCCGAGCACGCTGGCATTCCATGAAATTATTCGGCGCTCGCGGCGGCCGTCTCCTCGGCCTTACCCTCGGTTTCGCCCTCGTCCACCGAATCCTCTGGGCCGCCGAACATTTCGGCGGTATCCACGGTGTTGCCCGCAGTGTCGGTGACAGTCACCCTACCAACCACACCCGCCAGCGCCTTGCCACGACGGACGTCGGCGAACACCGCGCCCAGCTGGCCGGCCTGCTGCACCTGCTGGATGAACTGCTCCGGCGACAGGCCGTAGCGCTGCGCCTGGAACAGGATGCGCTCGGTGAGCTCCTCCTGACCGACCTGCGTTCCTTCCGCCTCGGCGATCGCGTCCAGCAGCAGCTGGGTCTTCACCGACTTCTCAGCGGCCTCTTTGGTGTCGGTGTCGAACTCCTCGCGGGTGCTGCCCTGGGTCTCGAGCGCCGCGGCGAACTTCGCGTCATCGTGGTCGAAGCTGTGCACCGCGTCGTGGGTCACCGCGTCGATCTCGGCCTGCACCACGGCGTCCGGCAGCGGCACCTCGACCTGCTCGAGCAGGGTCTCCAGTACCTTGTCGCGGATCTCGCCGGCCTGCTGCACCTTCTTGACCTGCTCGACCCGGTTACGCAGGTCTTCCTTCAGCTCGTCGAGGGTATCGAACTCGCTGGCCAGCTGAGCGAACTCGTCGTCGGCCTCGGGCAGCTCGCGCTCCTTGACGGACTGCACCGTGACCGTGATCTCAGCGTCCTTGTCCGCGTGCTCGCCGGCGACCAGCTTCGAGGTGAAGGCCTTGGACTCACCCGCCGACAGCCCGATCAGCGCCTCGTCCAAGCCCTCGATGAGCTGGCCGGAGCCGACCTCGTGCGACAGTCCGGTGGTGGCGGCCTCCGCCACTTCCTCGCCGTCGACGGTCGCCGCCAGGTCGATGGAGACGAAGTCGCCGTCCTGCACCGGACGCTCGACACCGGTCAGGGTGCCGAAGCGCTGGCGCAGCGACTGCAGCTGCTCCTCGATGTCCTCGTCGCCGATGGTGAAGGCGTCGACGGTGACTTGGATGGTCGCGTAGTCGGGCAGCGTGATCTCCGGGCGAACGTCGACCTCTGCGGTGAAGGCGATCTCCTGGCCGTCCTCGATCTTGGTGATCTCGATCTCGGGCTGGCCGATGACCTTCACCTCCGAGGCGGTGACGGCCTCGCTGTAGCGGCCGGGCAGCACGTCGTTGACGACCTGCTCCAGGATCGCGCCGCGTCCGAGCCTGGCCTCCAGCAGTTTGGCGGGCGCCTTGCCCGGACGGAAGCCGGGGATCCGGACCTGCTTTGCCAGCGCCTTGTACGCCTTGTCGAAGTCCGGCTTCAGTTCCTCGAAGGGCACCTCGACATTGATCCGGACCCGGGTCGGGCTCAGCTGCTCGACGGTGCTCTTCACGGACATGCTCCTTGTTCGTCGTTCGTACTGGTCGGCGTTCGGTTTACGTGTTCCACCACGCATCCGGAAGGTCGGAATGAGCGGCGAAACGGCCCTGCGTGTGGTCGCCGCACTCCCCATCGGCGCTGGCCCGAGCCGATCCCGGCCCCGGCCGAGACGACGAGGGATGCGGCGTACGCATCCCGATCAGGGTAGTACTCCGGCCGAGCGGACTCGCACTCGGCGGTATCCCCAGCCGAAACGGCCGGTGTGCGTCACTTCCCCACCGAGACCGCGTCGGTGACGAACACCAGCGTCTCGTTCGGTGCGATGCCACGCCCGCCCGATCCATAGCCCAGGTCCGGCGGTACGACCAGCAGTCTGCGCGAGCCCGCACGCACGCCGACCAACCCTTGATCCCAGCCTTCGATGACCTGGCCCCCGCCGAGAGTCAGCTGGAAGGGCTTGCCACGGTCGAAGGAACTGTCCAGTTTCTGCTTGTTCGACCACGCGACCAGCGCGTAATTCATGGTGAGCTGCTGGCCTGCCACGGCGCCGGGCCCGCTGCCCTCGATCAGATCCTTGACGATCAACTGTGCGGGCGGGTCACAGTTGTCCGGAATGGTGATCGTCGGTGCGGCGCCGAAGTCACCCGTGACGCCGATGTCCTCGGCGGTGCATTCGCGGCCCTTGCTCTGTGTGGCCGGGCGCTGCGCTGCGGACGCCCCGGCCGACATCGTGGTCTTCGCGGAGGAGACCGCCGCGGATTTGTCATCGTCCGAGCCGCAGGCCGCCAGCGCGATGGCCGCCGCCGCGATGGTGCCGATCCCGATCATCCTGGCGAGTGTGTACATGCGGCGGACCCTAGACCACGCGCGCCCCCCAGCGGCCCAACCGGGCGGGAGCGGCTCCACCGCGCCGTGGTTTCCCACCTCCGCGCGCCCCGCGCTTTCCGCACCTCCGCACCGCCGGCCCCGCTAGGCTGACGATGAATTCTCCATCCGGCGTCGTCGACTCCGGTCGGTGACGATGCAGTCCCGCGAGAAGCGGTCCTTCGTGGTGCCCCGATCGTGAGGAGAGTCGGCGCATGATCCCCAGCACACGCACAGGTGACAGCACCTCGGCCGACAACGTCGGGAGCACCGGTGGTGCCACCGTCGCCCCACGTCCCTACCAGCTGAAGGGCACGCCTGGTCTGCTCGACCGCACCGAACTGACCGCGCTCGACGCCTGGTGGCGCGCCGCCAACTACCTCGCGGTCGGCCAGATCTACCTGATGGGCAATCCGCTGCTGCGTGAACCGCTGCGTGCTGAGCACATCAAACCGCGCCTGCTCGGCCATTTCGGTACCGTGCCGGGCCTGAACCTGGTCTGGGCACACGCCAATCGCGCGATTCGGCAGCGGGCTTTGCACGCGGTCTTCGTCGCGGGCCCCGGCCACGGTGGCCCGGGTCCGAACGCGTGCGCCTGGCTGGAAGGCACATATTCCGAGCTGTACAGCCACATTCCGCAGGACGCGGCAGGCATGGGTGCATTATTCGCACAATTTTCCTTCCCCGGCGGCGTCCCGAGTCACTGCGCACCGGAGACGCCCGGCTCCTTCCACGAGGGCGGCGAGCTCGGCTATTCGCTGTTGCATGCCTTCGGCGCCGCGCTGGATAATCCGGAGCTCACGGTATTCTGTGTGATCGGCGACGGCGAGGCGGAGACCGGCCCGCTGGCGGCGAGTTGGCACGTGAACAAGTTCCTCAACCCGGCGCGCGACGGCGCAGTCCTGCCGATCTTGGCGCTCAACGGGTACAAGATCGCCAATCCGACCATTCTCGCGCGGATTCCGGAGACCGAACTGGTCGCGCTCCTGCGCGGATACGGCTACGAGCCGATCATCGTCGCAGGTGACGAACCGACAGCGGTGCACCAGGCGATGGCGAGCGCGATGGATGCCGGTCTGGAGCGCGTCGCCCGGATCCAGCGCGCCGCGCGCGGCGGAATCGACGGGAATCGGCCGGTCTGGCCGATGATCGTCTTGCGCACGCCGAAAGGCTGGACCTGTCCGCCCGTGGTGGACGGCGATCGGGTAGAGGGCACTTTCCGCGCGCACCAGGTCCCGTTGCCGGCCGCCCGCACCGACGCGAGGCATCGAGATGTGCTCGAACAGTGGTTGCGGTCCTATCGCCCGGACGAGTTGTTCGACCCGACGGGCAGGCCGGTGTCGCAGTTGCGGGACCAGGTGCCCAGCGGCGATCGGCGGATGAGCGCCAACCCGGTCGCCAATGGAGGCGCGCTGGTCCGCGATCTCCGGCTACCGGACTGGCGTGATTTCGCCGTCGAGGTGAGCGCGCCGGGCGCGACCGAGCACGAGGCAACCAGGGTGCTCGGCGGGTGGCTGCGCGAGGTCACCAGAAAGAATCCGGACAACTTCCTCACTTTCGCACCCGACGAACTGGCCAGCAATCGACTGCAGGACATCCTCGAGGTCACCGGCCGCGACTGGCAGGCCGAGATCGGCGAATACGACGAGAGACTCGACCGCGCGGGCCGAGTGATCGAGGTGCTGTCCGAGCACATCTGCCAGGGACTATTGGAGGGCTATCTGCTCACCGGCAGGCATGGGGTGTTCACCTGCTACGAGGCGTTCATCCACATCGTCGACGCGATGTTCAACCAGCACGCCAAATGGCTCGATGCCAGCGCGGCGGTGCCGTGGCGGCGCCCCGTCGCCAGCCTGAACTACCTGCTGTCCTCGCATGTCTGGCGGCAGGACCACAACGGATTCACCCACCAGGATCCCGGTTTCCTCGATGTGGTGCTGAACAAGAAGCCTTCGATCGTGCGCATCTACCTGCCGCCGGACGCCAATACGCTGCTGTCCACCTTCGACCACTGCCTGCGTTCACGGCACTACGTCAACGTGGTGGTGGCGGGCAAACAGCCACAGGCCGACTGGCTTTCGGCGCACGACGCGGCAGCGCACTGCACGCGCGGCATCGGGATCTGGGACTGGGCCGGCCACAACGACATACTGGGCACCACCCCCGACGTGGTGCTCGCCTGCGCGGGCGATGTACCGACGCTGGAGACGCTGGCCGCCGCGGCGATACTGCGAGAACGCTTGCCCGAGTTACGTGTTCGGGTGCTCAACGTGGTCGATCTGATGCGTCTGCGGCCACGGGAGGAGCATCCGCACGGCCTGCCCGACAGTGAGTTCGACACGCTGTTCACACACGATCGGCCGGTGATCTTCGCCTTCCACGGCTACCCGTGGTCGGTCCACCGGCTCACCTATCGTCGGACCAATCACAGCGGGATGCACGTGCGCGGTTACCAGGAACGCGGTACTACGACAACGCCGTTCGACATGGTGATGCTCAACGACCTCGACCGCTATCACCTGGTGATGGACGTGATCGATCGCGTGCCGAGCCTGCGCGCACAGGCCGCGGGGCTGCGCCAGGAGATGGTCGATGCGCGCTTGGCCGCACGCATGTGGACCAGGGAGCATGGCGCGGACATCCCCGAAGTCGAGAACTGGACTTGGCCGTACGGCACCTGAGAACCGCGCGAAATGTCCTTACGGGTCTGCGCGCCAACGGCTTCGGGCCTCGCGTTGGAGTCCGAACGTCGTCAAGGTCGTGACGCCGCCACCAGCGACTTCGCCCGCCAGCAGCGCACACGCTTGCCATCGACCACGAATTAGGGATCCCACAGCCGCAGCGGGCAGTCCCGATCCGCGGACCGAGACGTCGGTCCCGGCAACGATACGGATGTTCATAAGTACGATCGATCGTATGCAAGATGGCCAGGAGCCCGTGCGACTCGCCCGAGAGGGCGGCGACATCACCGACAGGCGGCTGCTGCGCGGTGCGAAGACCCGTGCGGCGGTGCTGCGACAAGCCGTCGACATCGCCTCGCTGGACGGGTTGACCGGCCTGAGTTTCGGCAGGCTCGCCAACGAGACCGGACTGAGCAAGGCCGGCATCCAGACCCTCTTCCGCACCAAGGAAGCGCTACAACTGGCCACCGTCGACTACGCGCGCGGCCGGTTCGCCGAGGCGGTCGTCGACCCGGCACGGACCGCGCCGCACGGCCTCGGCCGCCTGCTGGCACTCGTCGAATCCTGGATGGTGTACGCCGAGACGCCGTTGTTCGCGGGCGGATGCTTCCGTGTCGCGACCATGGCCGAGTTCGACAGCAAGCCGGGTCCGGTTCGCGACGCGCTGCTCCGTGACCATCGAGAGTGGGTCGGATCGCTGGAACGCGAACTGCGTTTCGCGGTGTCCGCCGGTGAGATCGCCACGATGGCTGCCGATCAGGTCGCCTTCCAGCTCGACGCAGTTCTGTGCGCGACCAACACCGCGTTCCGGATCGGCGACACGGAGGCCGCCGATCGCGCCCGCCGCGCTATCGAAGGACTCCTGCGACCCGCCTGAACAGGGGCCGCACCCAGCGCGACGGAACGACGAACCCCTCGGTGCGCCCGTCCAGCTCAACCAGCCGACCACCAGGACGTGCGCGTCGGCACCACATTCCAGTCGTAATACCGTCATCGAGCTTCGCGACACACCACCGATCGCGCCTGACCGCGACCTACGGATCCCTTAGAATTCAGCCCGGGAAAACAATACGGACGATCGTATTTCGTTAGATCCCGCTAGGCGTCGCTCGCAGCTCGACCGACATCACCGCAGATAACCGCCCCGCAGACCGGCAGATCCTGAAATTTTCCCAATCCTGGGAAAACTGCTCGACAATAATCGACACGTCAATTAATGTGACGTTATCCAACGGCACGATAGACAGGGCATCGGAGAACGGACCGCAACGGCCCGCACCCGATCCCCGAGGTGACGAGAGAACGGACTTCGACAATGACCGGGATCACGGCACCACAGCGACGGACACAGACCTGGCTCGTCCGCCCGCTGATCGTGAGCGCGATAGCGGCCACGCCGGAAACCCCGGCGCCGACCGAAGCGCTGGCCGAGCCCGACACGACAGTCGCGGCATCGAGCCCCGGACGCCCGGGCCGCCAAGGAGACGACAGGCCGGGCTCCCCCCCTCGCAACGACCGGGACCGCGACGACCGGCACCGCACCGCGACCGACACGACGGCCGCGACGGCTGCCACCCGGCCCCATCTTTCGGCGGCTGCTTCGGCCACCGACGCTCGCCGGATCGACCGATCCGCGAGTCGTGCCGCACGCAGCTCAAATCCGAACGGAGACTTACGATGACCATCACCACCGCCGCCCGGCGACTGCTCACCTGTGCCGCGATCATCGGCGCCATCACCGCGGGTGGAGCGGGTATCTCCACCGCCGAGCCGCACGGCCCCTCGGACCCCCGTAACGGCACCGGCGACACCACCGGCTGGCATCACATCGACCCCATGGGTTTCAACCACCGGGACCGCAACCCGCTGCGGACCCAACAGCACAACAACGCGCTCCGCGACTACCACCAGCGCCAGAGTCAGGCAACGCCGGGCAACACCGGGACGGGCAACAACAGCAGCCCGAGCTGGTCGCATGCACAGCGCCCGGACGGCAGCGGATACACCGTATGCAAGCCGCAGGCCAGCTGGTGCCGGTGATCGCACCGCCGGCGCACTCACCAACATCCTGAGACTTCCCCGCATCATCCAATCCCTACCAAGTGTGCCGCTATGTAGCGGCACATTACCTGAAACATCCAAAATCTCGTAAATCCGATCGACATCGGCAGAGTTAGAACACGAAAGAGAAACACCAATGTTTAAAATCAACGCCCTGCGTCTGAAGCTCGCCCAGCGCACCGCCATGGCACGGACGCTGGCGCTGACACTGCTGGCGTCGTCCGCGCTGGTCGCGGGTGGCCTCGGCCTTGGAGCAGGCACCGCACAGGCCCAGGGCGCTCCCTGTCTCTGGGCGGGCAATGGCTACGGTCAAGGTGACACAGTCGTCGCCGGCGGCTGGAGCTTCGCCTGCGGTACCGACCAGTTCGGCGCCCCGTACTGGCACCGCGGGAACGCGGCGGGACAGCGGAGCACCGTAGCGAACCCGGGCGCGTCGGCCAACCCGGCCGGTCTGTTCAGCGCGGGCGCACGCCAGTACGGCACGGACTACAACGACTACTGCGTCGGAAACCAGCTCGTCGAGGGTTCCGAGGACGTCTACCAGGTCGTCTCGGACGGACGGGGTGCACTGTGGTGGAAGGCCGCGGGACCGATCGCGCAGTGGTCCTTCGACCCCGGCACCGGCCCGCAGCGTTCCTGGCGGTCGTCGAGCCTGTGCATCGACGGCTCGCTGACCTGATCGAACCCGACCCCGCCTGACGCCACGCCCGTAACCGCAACTGCGGTTACGGGCGTGGCGGCGTTCGTGCCGGACGCCGCTCGGTTTCCAGCTGTACCCGCTCCTCGAGGTGATCGGGTACGTGCCAGCTGATGTCGGCCCTGGTGGCCGCCATCAGCTTCCTGCGGACGGTGGCGACCTGCGCGTCGACCGTCCGGATCGAACTTCCTCTTCGCGCGGCGATCGCGCTGTTGGCCCAGCCCGCGGCGGCGAGTATCGCGACCTCGCCCTCCGCCGGCGTCAACTCGTCCCAGCGCGAGACAGTCACTCTGGCCTCGGGGAGTTGGCTCGGCACCTCGTCGATGGACAGCCTGCCGAGCACAAACCGTTGCAGCTCATCACGTTCCGGCCGCAAGCGCGCGCCGCGGTAGGCCGCCGCCGCGTAGGCGCCCACACTAATGATCGACGTCGCCACCTCGGTGGCGCCAGCGACGCCGCGCGCCACCAGCGTCACCCGGTCCGCGACGATGCCCATCGATCGGTGCAGCGTCGCGATTCCGCCCTGAAGATGGGCGATCTCGGTGGCGGCGGCGACCAGTTCGGCCCGGCCGGCGTCACCCGCGGCGATCCGGGCGGAGAGCAGATAGGTCAGTGCCATGGTGTGGAAGTGGACGACCCAGCCCGCCGTCCAGGTATCTCCGGTGGTCAGCACGCGTTCCAGGGTCGAACGCCCGAGCGATACCGCCTCATGTGGGTCGCCGTGTCTGGACACCGCGATCATCCATGCCAGTTCCGCCCAGGAGATCGCCCAGCCCGCGTCGGAGGCAACGGCCCGCTCCAGATGCCGTCGCGCGGCGCCGAGGGCCAGGTCGGCGTCCCCCAAGTTCGCACAGGTAAGTGCTTCGAACAGTTCACTGCGCTGTTCCCCCGCCCGATCGCCTGCGGCGGCGAATTTCCGCCGCGCCCTACCCAGAACGTCGACCGCCCGCAGGTCGAGCTGGACGAGAAGCAGTTCGAGGCCCCAGGTGAACTCGACCGCGGCAGGCAAGCCGACATCGGTGTCGGTGGTCTCGCGCCAACGGCGCCGCAGGTCCGGGTCGGACAAACACTCCGCTGCGCACTCGTCCAGCAGCTGCGCGGTATAGGCGTGTCTGCCCTGCCAGATGGCGATCCACCCGACCAACGCGGTCGCGTTGATCCGCAACCTGGTCGGCGGCGGGTCGACCCGTCGCGTAGCTTCCAGGGCTTGTTCGGTGAGGCCGGTGATGGCGCGGTTGGATCCGGTGATGAACGGGACGCGCAGCGCCATCAGCGTCGCGGCGGTCTCCAGGCCGACGACGGCCTCCTCCGGGTCGGCGAGGCTGGTCTCGATGGCGATGAGAATGTTGTCCCATGCCGCGCGGGCCCAGGCGAGCCACTCCTGCTCTTGCGGGCCGTACCAGGTGGCGGGCCCCGCGGCGACCCGGTCCCGGAAATGCCGCCGATGCCGAGCGAGTAGTCGCACCTCGTCCAGATCGTCATCGCGCGCCGACAACCGATCCCGCACGAATACCCGGACACTCTCGAGCAGGTAATACCGGACCGTAGCCGCGGTCATGTGCACGGAGAGCAACGACCGCTCGACCAGGCGCTCCAGCAGGCTCTCGATCTCCGCACCGGGCAGTGACGCGTCCGCACACACCGCCACGATGGCGTCGATCTCCACGCCGCCGCTGGGAGCTTCACTGTTTTCGGCGTCATAGCCGGTGGCGAACACCGACATCCGATCCAGCAGCAGCTGTTCGCGATCGGCACACAGGCCGTAGGACCAGGCGATCACGTCACGCACACTGCGATGACGCTCCCCTACCCCACCCCTGACATTATGTGACCACTGCAGGCGCCGGTCGTCGGTGTCGCCAGACAGTTCACGCAACACGATCGCCGGCGGCCGGTGTAGCAAGCGTGCCGCCGCGAGCCGAATGAACAGCGGGTTGTTGTCGACATGCCCGCAAATCCGGGCGGCGATGGCGAGTTGTCCAGGCTCCTCGGAGATGGGTCGTCCGGTCAGCTCGGCGCGCCGCCGGAACAGCTCGAGGGCATGATCGCCGGACAACGGCGGCACGGCCACCAAATGCTCATCGATCCAGCCGATCGGTTCCCTGCTGGTGGCGAAAATGGTGAGACCGGGCACCGCCTCCAGCAGGCTGACGATCAGCGGTCCCACCCCACCGAGCACGTGCTCACAGTTGTCCAGAACCAGTATCGTCGGCTCGCCCGCGCCAACGTCGCCGCCGCTGAAAGTCTCCACCAGGCCGTCCCAGGCCGACCGTCCCGCGACGTCGTCCTTGGCGACCGACTGCACCACTTCTTCGGCGACCGTCCCGGTCTCCGCTTCGGTCGCCAGCCGGGCCAGCCGTGTCCAGTAGACCGCGCGCCGCGCCGCGCCGCGATATCGACGTACTGCCTCCGCGGCCAGCGTTGTCTTGCCGATGCCGCCCGGACCGACCAGGGTGATCAGCCGGGCGCTGGATGAGCGAAGCAGCGTGTCGATCTGCCGTAGCTCGGCATGCCTGCCCACGAATTCACGGGGCGCGGCGGGGCCATCGCCACCGCCGCTTTTCACTTCCGACATGCCGGTGCACCTATCAATTCAGAAACCGTCGGTCGGAGCAGCCTATCGATTAGGCACCGACCTGCGAGAACGGCCGGGCCGTCGCTCGGACTCGTACCGTACGCGATCGCCGAGTTCGTCCGGAATATGGTCCACGATGTCGGCGCGGGAGACGATCATCAGTTTCCGTCGAATCGCTGCGACCTGCGCGTCGACAGTCCTGATCGAGCTGTGCCGCCAAGAGGCGATCGCGCTGTTCGACCAACCCGCTGCCGCGAAGACGGCGACGTCACGTTCGGCTTGTGACAACTCGCACCAGCGAGAGCTGGGCCGCCTCGACGTCGGACGCGGGCCGGCGGGCCGGTCGGGTCGCCGCGGTACGGGCGCCGCATCCCTGGCCGACCACCACAACTCGTCCAGCTCGGGGCGTAGCCGGGTCCTTCGTTCGGCCGCGGCGTACGCCCGGTCACCGAGCACCGCGCGCGAGACCTCCGACGCACTGCGGATCTCGGCGGCGATCAACGGAACCTGGTCGACGGTGATCCCCATCGACCGCTGGCGCGCCTTGAAACTGCCTATCAGATAGGCGATCTCGGTCGCGGTGAGGGGATCGCCACCGGTTTCTCGATCCGCGACGAGCGTCTGTGCGAGCGCGACGATGTGCGCGCCGACTGCCCAGCTCGCCGTCCAGGTGTGCTGCTCGCCGCCGTGGCGGGTGAGCACGCCGTTGGTCAGCGCGCGCGCCTCGGTTGCGGCCCCGTGTTTGGCCAACGCCACCGCGCGCGCGATTTCTGCCCACGCCGTCGACAGCGTCGAGCCCGACGACACCGAACGCTCCAGGAACCGCGCGGTGTGGTCCAGCGCTTCGGTCCGGTCGCCGATGAGCGCGGCACAGAATGCGACGAACACGTCGCTGCGCTCGGCACCGATGCGGTCGCCGATTTCTCCGAATTTGCGCCGCGCCCGGGTGAGCACGGTGATCGCGCGCCGGTCGGCCCGCACCAGCATCAACTCCAGGCCCCACATCCATTCGACCGGCGCGGACAGGCCGAAATCGGTGTCGGTGCAGCGCGGGCCGGCGCCGGATTCGCCAGCCCTCGAGAATGTGACGCAGTCCGCAAGCAGCCGCGGAATGTGATCGGTCCGTCCCTGCCAGAGCGCGATCCAGCCGAGCAGGGCGGTAGCCAGATCACCGAGGCCGGATGGACCGAGCCCGGACGCTCTGGTGGCATCCAGCGCTCGTTCGGTCAGCCGAATGAGCGCGGCCGCGCCGGACCGTACGAACGGCACCTTCATCGACAACAGGACGGTCGCGGTTTCCAGCGCGACGACGGCCTCCGCCGGATCCGCGAGACCGGATTCGATACCGAGCACGATGTCGTTCCACGCCGACCGCACCCACCGCAGCCATGTCTGGTCCTGTGGGCCGAGCCACATAGCCTGTCCAGCGACGACTTTGTCCAGGAAGTACCGGCGATGCCGGGCGGCGAGACGGTCGGACTCGCCGCGGTCGCGGCGACGCAGCCGGTCACGAGCGAAGACACGCACGCTTTCCACCAGGTACCGACTGACCGTGGTCGTGGTGTGATGCGTCGAGAGCAGCGATTGCTCGGCCAGCCGTTCTAGCAGGTAGTCGATCTCACCCGCTGGCAGGGCGTCGTCCGCGCACACCGCGATCGCGGCGTCGAGCTCGATGCCGCCACGCAGCGATTCGTCATCGGTCTCGTAGCCTGCGGCAAAAACCGACAAGCGCTCAAGCAGCAACTGCTCTTTCGGGGTACAGAGCTCGAAGGACCAGGCCACCACGTCGTACACGCCGCGGTGGCGCTGCTCGGCGCCCGCGCGCGCCCCATGCGTCCAGTGCAGGCGCTTGTCGTCGGCGTCTCCGCTGAGGTCACGCAACACCATGATCGGTGGCTGATGCCGCAGTCGCGCCGCGGCCAGCCGGATGAACAACGGATTGTGGTCGACTCTGCGGCAGATCCGCGCAGCGATGGTCACCTGCTCGCGCACGTCGGGGATCGTCCGCCGGACGAGTTCGGCTCGCCGACGGAACAACTCGAGGGACTGGCAGGGCGATAACGGGGGCACGGCCAGGATGTATTCGTCCACCCACCCGATCGGCTCCCGGCTGGTAGCCAGGATCGTGAGCCCCGGCACCGCCTCCAGCAGGTCGGCGATCATCGCGCCGACGGCGCCGAGCAGATGCTCGCAGTTGTCCAGCACGAGGACCGCGCGGTCGGTGGAAGTGGCACCGCTGGTGAGGGGGCGAATCAGGGTGTCCGCGGTCGGCCGGGAGCCGAGTTCGGTGCGCACCGCCGACTGCAGCACATCCTGCGCAGTCGCCGTGCTGTCGGGCTCCAGCTCGGCCAGTCTGGCCCAATAGACCGGCCTGCGCCTGGCCCGCGGGCAGCGGCGAAGTACCTCGGCCGCTAATCGCGTCTTACCTATTCCACCCGACCCGACCAGGGTGACCAGGCACGCGTCACTGTCCAGTAACACGCCGAGCCGGTCCAATTCCGTTTCCCGGCCGATGAATTCACTGGTGGATGCGGGGAGCACGCCGCCACGTGCCTGAACCATGGCCATACAAACGAAAGTTAGCCGACGCGGCGGCTACGCGCTCGACAATGCCGGGTCGAATTCCGACGACACCCCGCCGCCTTCCCTGCGGCGGGGTGTCACCGTTGCGCATGCGCGCTACCGGGACGACGCCGCGGCCGCCTGTTGGTAATGCATCTGGACGACGGCGCTGTCGAAGGTCAGTACATCGACCAGCTGCAATCCCGACACCACCGAGGGTGTCGGGAACAACGGGATCCCGCCACCCAACAGGATGGGGTGGACGAACAGCCGGTACTCATCGATCAGATCGTGCTTCATGAATTCCGACGCCGTCTCGGCGCCGCCGAACAAGACCATGTCACACCCGGGTCGCGCGCGCATCGCGGTGATCTCCCCGACGAGATCCTCCCGGACAATCCTCGTGTTCCACTCCGCCGCCGCCAGGCTGCGGGAGAACACGAGTTTGGGCGTCTCCTTCCAGCACCGCGCGAAGTCGATGTAGAACTCCGATATCGCTGGATCCACGTCGGCGGTCGGCCAGAACGATGCCATGATGTCGTACGTCTTGCGCCCGTAGAGGAACATGTCGGCCGAGCGCAGTTCGTCCAGAAACGATTCGCACAGTTCCTCGTCGACCACCGGCCAGTGGATTTCCTGATCCGGTCCCTCTGCGAAGCCGTCGAGCGACATCTGCATCCACAGTGTCACGCTTCCCATTGCCACACCCATCTGTCCGCTTTGTGCGATTGGCAGATTGTCGGGGAGAGCAACACCGGCGCGCATCGGTAGATTCGCCGAGGGCCTACGTAGGTAGGCGGGCATCAGCAGATTCCCACCCCGTGTAAACGTGGTCGGATGAAGCCAATATACCGCTAATCAACGGCACGTTACTGCCCCGCATCTCCATTCGTGGGAATGCGACAAGCACACCAGGCAGCGCCGGCCCATAGCCACCGCTCGAGCCGGTTACGCCTCCTGTAGCGCGTCGACCAGCTCGGCGTCCTGATCGAGATACCTTGCGACAAACAGGCTTACGAGCTCGGCGGTCACTTCGCCGGGAACCGGGCGCGTCGCCGCCAGCCGCTCCCCCAGCTCGGCGACTTCAGCCGGGCCCCGATCGGAGTCCTGGAACGATGACCAGGCAGTGCGGCGGAACAGATCCACGAATCGACGTGCTATGCGCTCGGCGTCCGCGCGCAGCTTCTCCAGCTCGCCGACTACCTCGTCGGTTGGAATACCGCCCGACCGCAA
Organism: Nocardia sp. NPDC049220; assembly: GCF_040647855.1. Taxonomy (NCBI): domain Bacteria; kingdom Bacillati; phylum Actinomycetota; class Actinomycetes; order Mycobacteriales; family Nocardiaceae; genus Nocardia; species Nocardia sp. NPDC049220. Next base: position 47,483 of record NZ_JBEZDA010000009.1, on the reverse strand, counting down.
TCGCTCGAGACGATTCACCAGCTGACGATCCGCGATGCGATAGGTCGCGGCATCGACCGGCTCGTACAGCCCCGCCGCGACGACCCGCGCGAGACCGTTGGGCACGTCGTCGTAGCGCTCGGCGAGTTCGGTCGCCGCGATCATGTCACCAGCGGCCACAGTGACCGATTCACCCGCTTCGGACTCGGCGACGCCGAGGATGTCGCCCAGGTCGTCGCCGCGATCCCAGGCGTTGAGCAATTCCTTGATGCCGTTGAGTTTGATCCCGCGATCGAGCAGCTTGCTGATGGTCCGTACCCGATTCAGATGGTCGGCGCCATAGAAGCCGGTCCGACCCTTGACCTGCGGTGGCGGCAGCACGCCGCGCTCGTGGTAAACCCGCAGGCTGCGCACGGTCGTACCGGCCTCCCGTGCCAGCTCATCGATCGTGTACTCCACACCCGCAGTCATACCTCAAGCAAACCACATCACAACACGAGCCGACGGTGGCTGCACGGGCATGTTCGGTAACCACCCCAACTTTAGCGACAATTCAGCAACACGACTTTATCCGGTCCGATTCGCTTGGCGCGGCACGGCGCGGCACGCCAGCGCAACACTCGCCTTCCCGCCCATGGAAACCGACGTGGTACACGGCTTTTGCCACTGCGCCTATCCTTCCGTTATGGCTGAATCTGCAGGCCCCCCGGCCAGCATCGCGGACCGTGAACGAGCACTGCGTGAGCTGACCCAGCACTTAGGCGCGGGCAGACTGGGCCTGACCGAGTTCGACGAACTCAGCGCGGCTGTCGCGGCGGCGACCAGCAAGAGTCAACTCGCCGAACTGTTCGCCGACCTGCCAGGCAGCACACCGCCGCCACCAGTGGTGCAGCCGACCAATCCGCTGCCTCGCATGGCGGTGCTGGCGGGGGCGGCCGTGGTGTTCGCCGTGGTGCTCACGGTATCCACCGGTAACTGGCTCTGGTTGCTCGTGATCCTGGCCGCACCAGCGCTTTTCATGATCACCGCGCGGACGGCCTGAGCTCGGTCACCACCTGGACTTCGGCCGCACGGAGTTGGCCAGGTCGACCAGGCGGTACCGGTGTAGGCGCTGCGGCGCGATGCGGGCGAGCGCGCGCAAACTCGATTCGAGCCCGCGCTGCAGCCCCAGGGGGGTCACCGGGAAACCGAGCAGGGTCGCCTCGGAATTCACCGACGCCCCGCCCGCCCGCACCCACTCCAGCGCCGCACCCACAACGATGACCTGCAATTGCAGTGCCCTCGGCTCGTCGGGCGCGGCATCGAGTCGCGCCGCCGCCTCGGTGAGATCGGCCTCGGCGGTCTCCGGAATAGGCTGCGAGACCAAAAGCAGACACCCGGTCATCCGCGCCACGCTCTGGTACCGCGATGCCTCCGGCACCTGGTCCAGAACCCCAACGGCCTCCAGCAGTTCGCCGTCGGCCACAAGCCTGCGGGCCAGGCCGAACGCCGCGCTCACCACACCGTGGTTGGTCCGCCACACCGTCCGGTAGTACTCCGTGGCGAGCCGATGCCAGCGGTTGTCGTCGTCGGGTGTGCCGAGATGCTGCAGCGTCAGCTCCGCGGTGGCGGCCAGCGCCAGGGCAGGCGCGATCTCGCCGGGCAGCATGTCGTGCACCAGGGCGAAGTACTCATAGGCGCGCTCGTATTGGCCGTCCAGCAGCGCGGCAACGGCGGAATACCACTCGATACGCCAGTCCGTGGGGTAACCCGGACGCAGGTCTGCGAGCCGATCGCAGGCGGGGACCACCTCCCCGAGATCGAGGTGCGCGCGGACCGCGGTCAGCGTTCCCTCCAACTCGAAGGTCTCGGGCTCCAGGATCGTCCCGGATACGATCCGGTCGGCGGTGCGGCGCAGCGCGTCGAGGGCGTGCCTCGGGTCGCCGTGCAGCAAGGTCGACAGCAGGTCGGCGCTGGGATCCTCGCTGTCGATCAATGGAACCGGTAGGGCCGCCACGACACTCGGCGCGTCCAATGCCGGCAGCCGATGACGTCCGTCGGCCATGCCATCGGTCTGTCCGATCAGCGTCTCGATGCCGAAATCGCCACGCATGGAGCCGAATTCCAGCGATGCCTGGGGATGCTCCGAGCCGGTGTCGGCAGCGAGCACCATTCGAAGGACCCCGGCTAGTTGGCCGTACATCGAATAGGCGGACGGAAAGCGCCGCTGCGGATCCGGGTCGGTGGCCCGCCGCAGCAACCGGTCCAGCGAGGGGTATCGCCGCAGCAGCGGCTGCTCGTCGGCTGACGGAATGCCGGGCAGTTGATGACCGTCATCGGTCTTGGGCATGTTCAGCACCAGCGCGGCCAGGGTGCGGCCGACGGTGTAGATGTCCGAGGCCACCGTCGGACCGGTCTCGGTGATCTCGGGCGCCTGGTAACCAGGGGTGCCGTAGATGCTGCCGTAAGACTCCATCGCGGCGACCGCGCCGAGGTCGATCAGCTTGACCTCGTCCTCGCTGACCATGATGTTGTCCGGCTTCAGGTCGTTGTAGGCGAGTCCGAACGAGTGCAGGTAGTCCAGCGCGGGAAGGATCTCCATCATGAAGGCGATCGCCTCCGAGACCGGAATGCGGTCCGGCGCGCGCAGATCGAGCATTCGCTTGAGCGAACGGCCGCCGACGTACTCCATAACGATGTAGCCGTCGGGAACATCACGCCCAGAGCGGTGCTTGACGAAGTTGTGGATCTTGACGATGCCGGGATAGGCGACTTCGGAGAGGAATTGACGTTCGGCGAGCGCGACCACATGAGCCTCGAAGTCGAGCGGATTCTGCAACCCCTTCAGCACCACCCAGCGATCGCTCACGTTGCGATCGATGGCGAGATAGATCCAGCCGAGACCGCCGTGCGCGAGACAGCCCTGTACCTCGTACTGGTCGGCGACCATCTCGCCTTGGTCGAGCGAGGGACGGAAGTTGAACGGAGATCCGCACCGGCCGCACTCACCCTCCACCACACCGGGCCCGGCGTCGCTGGTTCGTCCGACCGGCTGCTGACACTTCCAGCAAAACCGTTTGTGCTCTGGCATTTCCGGACTCTGCATGACCGCGGTACGCGGATCGAGCGGGCTCACCTTGGGCATGGACACCAGGCCATCACCCAATCTTCGAACGCTCGGCCGTGAGCGCGCACTGCGTCCGGAACCGGGATCCGATTCGAGATCGTCGAGCAGGTCGGCGGTGCCGATGGTGAGTTCGGGAGACGCGGGATCCCCGGCGGTCGACCGTGCGACGCTCGGGATCGAGTCCACCGTGACGGACCGTTGGGTCGGCGGACCCTCCACGTGCTGAGGCGTGGACCATGGATGAGGCAGTCGTGGGGGCATCTCGGTCTTGAGTAGATGCCGAGTCGCCCAGGGGTCGGAAGTTCGCCGAGGCACTTCGGTGCCGCGCATTCGCCGATTCGCCCACGGATGCGCAAGTGGACGGTCGGAGGCGCTGGGGTGCTCCGGCATACGAACCTCTCAAACCCACCGTTGAATCGGGGTTTCATTCTGGTCCGCTACCTGTCGATGCGCGCGAGTATTGTTCCCGAGATTGGGAATAGTATCCGCCCCGGGTCGAAGCCCGGGGCGGATACTGGCTCACTCCTCGTCGGGTTTGTCGAGGATCACCACCGCGTCACTACCCGCTGATGCGCGGTTACGCGGGGGCCGCTCGGCCAGGACCGGGAACTGACCGGTGACGCCCTGCCGGACCTCCGCAATGCGCAGTACCCGCTTGCGTGCCAGGAACCAGCCGGCGACCAGCGCGGGAGCGACGACCAGACCCATGGCGATCACCGCGCCGCGCTGCACCTCATCGTCGCTGCACGCCATCAAGATGACTACCGCCACGAGGAAGGCCAGCGTCGCGAAGCTCGTGTAGGGCGTACCGATCAGCCGGAAGGATGGGCGTTCCGCGCGACCCGTGCGCGACCATCGCCACAGTTGCAGCTGGCACACCACGATCGCGGCCCACGCGACGATGGTGCCCAGCGCCGACATGTTCAACACGATCTCGAATGCCTTCTCCGGCACCACCGCATTCAGCCCGACACCGATCAGCGCGACCGCGCCGGTGGCGAGGATGCCGACATAAGGCACTCCGCCCTTCGACATTCGCGCAGCGATGGTGGGCGCACTGCCGTTCATCGACATCGACCGCAGGATCCGACCGGTGGAGTACAGCCCAGCGTTCAGGCTGGAGAAGGCGGCGGTCAGGACGACGAGGTTCATCACCGAGCCGGCGCCATCCAAGCCGATTCGCGAGAAGAAGGTGACGAAGGGGCTCTCACCGTTCTTGAAAGCGGTGTAGGGCAGCAGCAGGCCGAGCAACACCAGCGATCCGACATAGAACAGCGCGATGCGGGCGATCACGGAGTTGATCGCACGCGGCATGATCTTCTCCGGGTTCTCCGCCTCACCAGCCGCCGTGCCGACCAATTCCACCGCGGCGTACGCGAAGACGACACCCGTGGTGACCAGAACAAGCGGGAGCAAGCCGCTGGGGAACAGTCCGCCACTGTCGGCGATGACACTGGGGCCGGTGTGCTGTCCGTCGATGGTGAACCGGCCCGCGAGGAAGACCGTGCCGATGATCAGGAAGGCGACCAGCGCGACGACCTTGATCAGCGCGGCCCAGAACTCCAACTCGCCGAACCATTTCACCGAGACGAGGTTGACACTCACCACCAGCGCCAAGGCGACCAGCGCGATCAACCATTGCGGGATCGCCTCGAAGGTCCCCCAGTAATGGACATAAGTCGCGATGGCGGTGATATCGACGATCCCGGTCATGCACCAGTGGAAGAAGTACATCCAGCCGACCGCGAACGCCAGTTTCTCGCCGTAGAACTCACGCGCGTAGGAGACGAACGACCCCGAGGAGGGGCGATGCAGCACCAGCTCGCCGAGCGCCCGCAGGACGAAGAACACGAACACGCCACAGATGGCGTACACGATGAACAGCCCGGGACCCGCGCTGGCCAGCCGCCCGCCCGCACCAAGGAACAATCCGGTGCCGATGGCGCCACCGATCGCGATCATCTGCAGCTGACGCGGGCGCAACGACTTGTGGTAACCCGCATCCTCCTCGTGGAGCGTGCCCGCCGGCGCGGGCACCTCCGAGGGAGGTCGAACTGTGGTCATGAGGATGGCCTTTCAGGTGACGGCGATCATAACTTCGCTCAATGTACCGTTAGATAGCGGCACGCTCAATAGTGACCCAACTTTGTAACAGTCCAGATACCGAAGACAGCCCTGAAAACGGTGTTCGAGCAGCAGCGATGGGAAGGGCCTCGTTGATCGGGCCACCGCGTGTCGGTACGCTCGGGATGAAATCGGCTGATGGAGCGCAGATGGCGTGGTTCGAACGGGAGTTCATAGCGGTCCCCGAGGATCGTAAGAACCAGATGGTCTACAAGTGGCCGGATGTCAATATCCGCCGCTACTCACGCGCGATGGTCAACGCCGACGAGATCGCCTTGTTCGTCAAGTCCGGGCAAGTGGTCGCGGCGATGGGCCCTGGACGGCATCGCATCGACGCCGACGAACTGCCGGTGCTCGGCGCGCTCGTCGACACCGTCACGGGCGGCAATTACTATCGCGCCGAACTGTATTTCGTCTCGACACGGGAGGTGCCGGGCGTCCGATTCGGCGGGCGACTGGCCGACATCCTCGACCCGGTCAGCGAGCAGGTGGTGACCTTGCGCGTCTTCGGCGAATTCGCGCTCGCCATCCGCGATCCGGCCGAACTGCTTACCTCGCTGGCGGGCACCGCCGATCTCACCGATCAGCACAAAGTACAAAACTGGTGCGCAGATCTACTGCTCAAGTCCATGAAAATCGCTGTCACCCAAGGAATTTCGCGAGGCGACTGGCAAGTACTCGGACTGTCGGCGCAACTACAGCCGATCGAAGCCGCGGTCATGCACCAGACCAACACCGCGCTCTACGAGTACGGGCTACGTATCCCGCGCATGGGTAACTTCGACATCACACTGGCGCCGGAGGACGCGGAACGGCTGAAGCGGCTCGCCAAGGACGTCAAATACATCAGCCTGACCGGCGACTTCCAGCGCTACGCCGCGGGCGAGCTGGCGCTCGGCGCGGGGCATGGGTTGGCACATGGTCACCACCACGGCGTAGAGGGCGGATTCCTCGGCGCCGCACTAGGTATCAGTGCCATCGGACAGCATGTGTCCAACCATTCCGGCGCGCCGCAACTTCCGCCCGCCACGGCCGACACCGGGCAATCCCTGTGCGCCAGTTGCCATACCGCTAACCCGGCGAGCGCGCGATTCTGCATGAACTGCGGAACCGCCCTTGCGCCACGGCCGCGGCACTGCCCCAGCTGCGGCACGGAATCGACGGCTGCGGCCAAGTTCTGCGGAAACTGCGGAACACCGATGCCCGGCGGCTGACGCCGAACCCGTCTGAGCTCACTCCGCGCTCATTCCACGGAAACCGCGGAAACGCCGATGCCCGGAGGCCGACGCCGAGCGCGTCGAACCTCCGGGCATCGTCCGTATCTCAGCCGACGACAGTCGGTGCTACGGCGGTGGACTCGCCACCGCTGCTCACCATGCTCCGGACCTGCCGCGCCGCGACCGAGAGCGAGGCGAGATCATGGGTCTCCGCAGCGAAGATCTGCGCCAGCGATGTGCCCGCGCGCGCGAGCCGCGACCGGTTGGTGGACTCCCAGTACGCGATCTTCTCCGCGGTGCTGTCCTGCGGTTCGGTGGCGGTCAGCACGTCGAGCGTCAGCGAGCGCAGCGAATCGTAGAGATCCTCGCGGACCGCGAGACGCGCCAGCGTGCGCCAGCGCCCGCCACGCTCGAGGTTGCCGACCGCGGTCAACAAGCGCTCGATCTGGAAGTGCTCGTTGAGCGCGTAGTACAGCACCGCGACCTCGGAGGGATCACGCTCGGCGATCTCCGCCAGATCGGTCACGTCGAGCAGTGGGAAGCGGTGGATGAGCCCGAACGCCTCATCGGCAAGATCCTGCGGCGCGCCACGAGAGATCGCCCCGCGTGACCGCTCGGCCAGGTCGTCGGCGAGGTAGCCGGTCAGCAAGACGGGCACCTGACTGGCGAGGGCACGGACACCGTCCCGGTACCTGGCGATATCGGCGCCGATCGCGATCGGCTGTGGACGGTTGGACAGCAGCCACCGGGACGCCCGGTCCAGGTTGCGTTTGGTCTCCAGTTCCAGTTCGTTGCGCGCTGCCGTGGACATCGGGGTCTGCCGGATCCGCTGCCAGAGCACGTGCAGATCGAAGATCTCCACGGCGGCCGTGTACGCGCGCACCGCGTCATCGGTGGTCGCGCCGGCCTCTTCCGCGAGCCGGAAGACGTAGGTGATCCCGCCGAAGTCGACCATGTCGTTGATCACCACCGTGGCCACGATCTCGCGCCGCAGCGGGTGCCTACCGATCGCCGCCGCGAACCGCTCACGCAGCGGTGCGGGGAAGTAGGCGGGCAGCACCGACGCGAACGCTGTGCTGTCGAGCAGGTCACCGGCGAGCAGATCGGCCTTGAGCGACAGCTTCACATGCGCCATCAGATTCGCCAGTTCCGGAGAGGTCAGCCCGGTACCCTCCGCGGCACGGCGCGCCAGTTCCGCATCCGTCGGCAGCGCCTCGAGCTCGCGATCGAGGCCGCGGCGCGCCTCGAGATCCGCGATCAGCCTGCCGTGCACGCCGGACATACCAGCCGCGTCAGCCCGTGACATTCCCAGACGGAAGTTCTGGGAGATGTTGTCACGCAGCACCAAATCGGCGACTTCGTCGGTCATCGAGGCGAGCAGCGGGTTGCGGTCGGCCACCGCGAGTTCGCCGCTGGAGACCACCGCATCCAGCAGGATCTTGATGTTGACCTCGTGATCGGAGCAGTCCACACCCGCGGAGTTGTCCAACGCGTCGGTATTCATCCGGCCGCCGTTACGGCAGAACTCGATCCGCCCCAACGCCGTGGCACCCAGGTTTCCGCCTTCGCCGATCACCTTGACCCGCAACTGGTCCGCGCTCACCCGCACCGCGTCGTTGGACTTGTCGCCGACATCGGCATTGGTCTCGGAACTCGCCTTCACATAAGTACCGATGCCGCCATTCCAGAACAGATCGACCGGCGCGAGCAGGATCGCCTTGATCATCTCCGGCGGGGACAGCGTAGTCACGTCCGGAGCCAAATCGAGCGCCGTGCGCACCTCCGGAGTCACCGGAATCGCCTTGGCGGACCGGTCGTAGACGCCGCCGCCGGGGCTGATCAGGGACTTGTCGTAATCAGCCCACGACGAACGCGGAAGCCCGAACATCCGCTGCCGCTCCACAAAAGACGACACCGCGTCCGGACTCGGATCCAAGAAAATATGACGATGATCGAACGCCGCAACCAAACGAATATGCTCCGACAACAACATCCCGTTGCCGAACACATCACCACTCATATCACCGACACCGACAACAGTGAAATCCTGCGCCTGCGTATCGATCTCCATCTCACGGAAATGCCGCTTGACACTCTCCCACGCACCCTTGGCCGTAATACCCATCGCCTTGTGGTCATACCCCGCCGAACCACCCGACGCGAACGCATCACCAAGCCAGAAACCATAACGCTGCGCCACATCATTCGCGATATCAGAAAACGTCGCCGTCCCCTTGTCCGCAGCCACCACCAAATACGTGTCATCGCCATCACGACGCACCACCCGCACCGGCGGAAGCACCTGCCCCGTCGCACGATCCACATTATCGGTGACATCCAACAAACCAGAAATAAACGTCCGATAACACCCCACACCCTCAGCACCCATAGCCTGGCGATCAGCCACCGGATCCCCCGTCACCACAGGGGGTTGCTTCACCACAAAACCACCCTTGGCACCCACCGGCACAATCACAGCATTCTTCACCGCCTGCGCCTTCACCAAACCCAAAATCTCGGTCCGGAAATCCTCCAACCGATCCGACCAACGCAAACCACCACGCGCCACCGAACCAAACCGCAAATGCACACCCTCCACCCGCGGCGAATACACGAAAATCTCGAACTGCGGCCGCGGCTTCGGCAACTCCGCAATCGCATGCGGATCGAGCTTCACCGACAGATAATCCAGCGGATTGCCCGCGTCGTCGTTTCGATAGTAATTGGTGCGCAGCGTCGCCTCGATCAGGCCGAACAGGGCACGCAGAATCCGGTCGGTGTCCAAGCTGACCACGGCATCGATCTCGGTCTGCACGCGTTCGGCGATCTCCGCGGCCCTGGTAGCGGCCTCCGGACCGACACCGTCCGGATCGAAGTACGCGGCGAATAGTTCGGTGCACGACCGCGCGGTCACCGGATGGGTCAGCAACACGCGGGTGATATTGCCGAAGGTGTAGGCGAATCCGGCCTGTTGCAAGTACTTCGCGTACGCGCGCAGCAGCACCACCTGACGCCAGTGCAGCCCAGCACGCAGCACGAGTTCGTTGAGTCCGTCGACCTCGGCGCGCCCGAACCACATCGCGGTCACGGCCTCCGGGAAGCGCCGTCGCACACTGGTCTCCGGCAACGCGCCGACATCGGCCGAATGCACGAGGTGCTCCGACGGCTCGCTGTCGATGGCCTCGCGCAGCGGCGCCGAAGTGACCCGCAGTCCGAAGTCGTAGATCCACCGGTCAGGGCGGTCCGGCACCGTGATGCGGTAGGGCCGCTCGTCGACGACTTCCACACCGAGACTGTGCAATACCGGCAGCACGCGGCTCAGCGAGATCCCCTCGCCCGCCACATACAACGTGAATCGCCACTCAGCCGAGGAGGTTTCCCGCTGCCGGTACAGGTTGGTGTCGATGGCGCCGTCGGCCAGCCGCTCGAGCCGTCGTAGATCGGTGAGCGCGTGTGCGGGCTCGTGCTCCTGCTGGTAGCTCGCAGGGAAGGCGGCCGCGTAGTCGGTGGCCAGCGCCTGCGGTACGTCGGGTGCGCCGGCGGCCTCGGCCACCAAGCGGTCGCCCCAGGTCCAGGTCGTCGCCAACAACAGCTCCTGGATCCGCTCGCGGTTCTCCTCGGAGATGTCGGCCGGTTCCGCACCCTGCTTGCGGTGCACCGTGAAATAGACGACGGCAAGTTCCGATTCGGTGGCCCGCGCCGAATAGGCGATCTGCTCGGCGTCGAACTCCTCCCGCAGAATGTCGCCCATGCGCAGGCGGACCTCGGTGGAGTAGCGGTCGCGCGGCATGTAGACCAGGCAGTAGATGGCGGCGCTGCGCGCGTCACGCCGGATGAACAGCCGCACCTGCCGACGCAGGCCCAGATTCATGACGGCGGAGACGGTTTCGAACAGCCGGCGCGCGTCGGTGGAGAACAGCTCGACCCGGGGGAACGACTGCATCATCTCCAGCATCGCCTGCCCGGAGAACGAATCGAGACCGAAGCCGGCCCATTCGATGACCTGCAGCACACGGCGCGAGATGACCGGAATGTCCAGGATGTTCTCGTGCAGGCCGGCGACGGTGAAGGTACCGACGAAGACGTGCTCACCCTTCACCATGGCGACGGTGTCGCCTGCGGCCGCGCGGCCACTGGGATCGCTGGAGCCGTAGTCGGCGACGCTGATGAAATACAGATGCCGCGAGCCGGGCAGCAGCGAGTCCACCGAGCCGTTGGCCAGGCGAAGGACCGTCCGCTTGGCGCCGACCACCGGCACGCTGATGTCGGCGACGGCACCGTTGCCGAGGACGCCGAGTCCGGTTCCCGGCAGCTGCCAGGGCTCGAAGTCCGCGTCCACGCTCGGCGCGGAGCGGCGGAAGTGGTAGTAGCCGTACCCAAGTGGGGTGAAGTGACCGTCGGACAGCCAGCGCAGCAGCTCGGCGCATTCCGGGATCTCGGCGTCGTCAGCCCACTGCGCGGCCTGGTCGAGCTGGGCGGCGACGGTGGTCAGCATCTCGCCCATGGTGGGCGTGTCGCCGGCGACCTGGCGCAGGTCGACCAGCAGAGGCGGGAGTTCGCGCTCGATCCGGTCCACCAGTTCGTCGGCGAGACCCGCGCCGAGCTGAACATGGATCCACGACTCGCGCAGCGTGTGGCCATCGGACTCGGTGCCAGGCTCGGCCTCCCCCTCACGGGGCGCGATGGCGAGCAGCTTTCCGTCCGCGTCGCGGGAGACATTGAACACCGGGTGCACGACTTCGGTGACCGTGGCGCCCAGGCGGCGCAGCGCGGCAGTGACCGAGTCGACCAGCAGCGGCATGTCGTCGTTGACGATCTGGATCGCGGCGCCGAGTCCGGTGCTGTCGTCCGGCCGGTACACCCGTGTGGTCGCCGAACCGGACGCGCGGTGGGCGGCCAGCTCGAGATGCTGCCGGAAAATCCGCTCGGCCCGATCCGTGATCGCCGAACTCGAGGGGCCCGGCTGGATCCACCGGAAGTAGGCCGCCTCTAGATCGGTCGGATCATCGCGGAACCGCTGCGATGTAATCGTCTGCTGGGTGGTTGCCACCATCGATCCGTTGCCTTCCCGAGAACTGCGCTCGTACGTTTTCGTACTGCAAATAACGTACCGCTAGATAACGGCACAATCAACAGTGTAACCATAATCATGTTTGCCGGACGGCGGTCGCGGCTTCCGGATCAGGGACTTCTCCGCCCAGGGATCCGGGTGGCACCCCGTCAGCGGACCAGACCTGCTCGCGAGAGGAAGGTCTGGGCGCCCGCCTTACCGGCGAACGTCCCGGTCTCCAACTTCAAACCCAGGCGGGTGTCCGCGTACCAGACGGTTGCCGACGGCCCGATCGCGACATATACGGGACCGTCGACGAGCGTCGTGCCGCCCGCGGCGCGCCACCGAGAGATGGCGTCCGCCAGGCGATCCGGCTGCGGATGCTCGGCATAGAAGGTCAGCTCCCTGCCACCCGCGATGCCACCGAAGAGCATCGGATGGTTGGCGGCGATCACACACTTCTCGCTCTTCCCACTGGAGTCCAGCGGCTGACACGCCGCCGCCGACCGCAGTGGCTCCGGCGTGATCTGCTCCGGCATCCCTCCGGGGAGCGAGGACAGCGAGGGCAACGACACCGAACAGGATCGGGCGACGACGATGGCCAGCACAATCAGGACCAGGATGGCCACCCCGACCGCGCGCCACTGCCAGCGCGGATATCCCCCGCTCACAATCTTTTCCGCATCGGCACCGAGTTTCTCGGCGGCCTTGGCAACCTTCGCGAGTTTGGCGGGCGTCTCCTCGACGACGGTCTCCACAGCGTGCGCGACGGCGCGTAACGGCGCCCCGCAGTGCCCACAGCGAGAATCGGCACCTGCGTTGCGGTGCGCGCAATACTGGCAGATCAGCTCGGACAGCTTCGACACCTCATCGCCCCGTGATGACGACCGACGAGATGGCGGTGGTGTTGACCGAGGGGTCGCCCTTGGATTCCAGCACGGTCAGCACGATCCGCGAAGCGCTCACCGGCGGATCGATCTTGGTCACCACCAACGTCCGCTGATCGAGCGTCGGCTGGGTATAGACAGTCTTGTTCCCGTCATCGAGCCGGTAGGAAACCCGGCTCACCGTACGGTATTTCCCCCACTGGTCGGTACCGTCCGAACTGATGTTGTCCCAGCCGGGCACGATACCGATCGAGTCGACCTGGTAGGTCTTGCCCAGATCGATCGTCACGACCTGGCCGTCGACCTTGTAAGCCCGTACACACGACCACGCCTTACCCGACTGCCCGCTGAAGGCGTCCATCGCCGATGTGCTTCCCGGCGGACACTTCGCATCCGCCGACTTCACCTGGATGATGGAACCCGCCGCGGGAGCGGCCGATGTCGAGGGCGCCGCCGACGTCGGCGGCGGGGTGACAACCAGGATCTGATCCTGTGCCGTGTCCTTCTCCTGGCCACCCGTGGTGATCAGAAGTAGCACGAGCAGCACCGCGACGACAGCGCCGACAGCCAGCGCCACCTTCGGTTTACGCAACTGAGTCAGCGCGTCTTGCCCGACCTGTTTGGCGGGCGCGAGCCGGTCCGCCTGCGCGGATGCGGGCCGAACCGGTTCCGGCTCCTCGGGCGCGACCTGCTTCGCGGATACCGCGGAATAGTCGTTCCCGAATTCCATCGTGGACGCGGATTCCTGTGGCTGACCGTTCAGCAGCGCGAGAATGCGCTCGCTCGCCCGCGGGCCGTCACCCGCGCGGCGACGTGGCGCGGCGGCCTCGGGCTCCGAATCGAAGTCGGGCATTCCGAACGACGGGACGCTGTATTCGGGAGTCTCGACAGGTTCGGGAGATTCCCGCGTTGCCACGCTGGAGGGCCCTAACGACGGATCGGACAGCAATGCGTCCAGGACCGCACCTCGATGACGGAGAAATACATCTCCCGGGTCCTCGTCGGGCATGATTCGGATCGTATCCGGGCCAGACCGCATGCCGAGCGAGCGCTATTCCCACTGGGGAGAACAACATTCGGGCTCGGTCAGCGTTTCTTCTCCTCGGTGACGAAATACTCCGGTGGCACATCGAACACTCTGGCCAGTGCGATCACCAGGTCAAGACGTGGGATGGCGTCACCGTGGATGAGCCGATACAGACCGGACTGCGACACCGGCACATCCGGATACGCCAATTCCAGGTGCTGCGCCAACGAGTACAGCGTCAGCGACCGCGTCGATCCGTCCTCGGTGGAGACGACGGATTCCGCGATCAACTCCGACAGCCGGCTGGAGAAAATCGCTGCGGCGGCCTGCCTCGGGGTTAGCGCATCCCCGGCGTCCTGATGAGAGAGATCGCCGCTCTCGGAATGCGTGTCCGCTACCACGGTGATAGACATTACCGACCACTCCCGTCAGCTCACGCGACGGCCACCAGGTTGCGGCGGCGCAACCGTGGGCCCATGGCTACCCGCGGTGATCGCGGGTGGGCCGTCGACGGAATCGAAATAGCGTGTTTCGCCTCTTGGCTCGATGAGATCGACCCGCACCGTGCGCATCGGAATACTCACGTCCACCGCGGTCGCGCTGACCTGATTGATCGCGAGATCGACGGACCGCCTACGCGGACCACCCGGTTCACTGATCGTGACGGTCGTCTGCGCGCTGGACGCTCGCAGCGGCATGTGGTCGAAGACAGCGATGGTCGCGGGAACCTCCCCGTCCGTCGCGCCACCGGCTTCCGGTCCCGCTCCGCCGCGCTCCGCCAGCCGCAGTGAGCGCGGGTCGCCGACCGCGGCGACCAGTTGCCGCCAGCTGTCCGGCCGCGCCGAGTGGATCTCCACATCCGCGCCGACCACCATCGCCCGCAGGATGATCTGCTGGGCGACCGGCAGCATGGCGTGCACGTCGATCGTGCGCCTGCGCGGGTTGTATCGGGCCGGGTCGAACAGCGGTAGCGCCAGGGTGTGCCGCGGCTGCCCGCTGATCGCGCCGAGAATCTGGCCGTTGGGGCCGATGGCGATGGTCAGATCAGCGATGAGGTCGTCAGGGGCGATGTCGGAACCCGACTCCGCACTGCGCAGCGCGCGGACCGAGGAGCCGGTGGGCAGCGACGCCAGCAGGGCTGCCGACTGGTTGCCGCCGAGCAGCCGCAGGTAGTCCGGCGGCTCGGTAGTCACGGCGGGCCCGATGAACCGGACAATCGCGCGCGGACCCGCTGTGTCGTCGCTCAGGCTCACCACGAGCGTGGTGCGGCCACGGTTCCAGGTCCAGCAGTCGTCCAAACCGACGCCGTCCAGGCGTGTCCAGTCGATCAAGAAGCTGGTTACGCAACGCCCGGGCACCGAAGACTCGAGGGAACTCCAGGTCTCCCGTAGATCAGACAGTTCGACCCCGGCGTGCAGCAATCGTGTGGCGTCTCGCAGGGCGGACGCGGGAAGCGCGTGCGCGGCGATACCGCGTTCGCGCAGTCGTCCCGCGATCCGGTGCGCGGCGGTCGCCAGTGCCTTGGGCGCCGCTATCGAACACGGACCACGCTTGCTCAGCGCGGCCAGGTTGCGCTCCTGGTCCAGCCGCACCACCAGCCAGGTCAGCCGGTCACCGACCACCGGGTGCGAGCCGATCAGCTGGTCGTACAGCATGCTGTAGCTGCCGGTCGACCGAACCCGCTGGCCGGTTGTCACGATGTCGATGTCGACGGCGATGCCGAAGTGGTCGAGCATCGGATGCAGCAGATCGACCGGGATGGTGTCCTCGGTGTAGAGAGTTCGGTCGCTGATCACCGTCGGCAGATCGAGGTTGGGCGCGAGTTGGATCATCGCGACCAGCGTGGTGTCCGCCTCGTTGATGCCGCACACGCCCGCGGCGACCTCGACATCACGGATCCGGGCCTGCCCTACCCGTTCTCGCGCCCTGGCGGTGCGGCCGAAACGGTACTCTGTCCAGTCGAGCAGCCAGCGCGCGCTGGTGCGTTCGCCAACCCGGACGGTCACGGTAGTGAGCAGGACCGTGACGATGACGGCGCTCACCCACCACGGCGTTTTCGCAGACAAGCCGACAAGCAGTGGACTGCCAACCACCACCATCGTGGCGAAGGGACCACGATCGACGCCGCCAACCCGAACACTCGGAAAACTCACCGCTGCCTCCGCAGCAGGGTGTTGGCGCGACTTCCACCGAGACCGAGCAGCACGGCCACGACGATGACGGCGGTCGCCGCGGCTGCCGGCCGAACGTCTTTCGCGCGGGCCGGGGCAGGCATGACCAACTCGGTGGACTGGAACAGTCCGGCAGGCTTCGCTGGGGGCGTGCGGTAACTCAGCGCGGCCAGCGGGTCGATCATGCCCGCGCCGACCGCGTTGTCGATACCACGGGCCGGAGCGTGCGCGCTGGCCTGCAGGCGGGAAGCGATCTCGCCAGGCGTTTCG
Source organism: Nocardia sp. NPDC049220 (assembly GCF_040647855.1). Lineage (NCBI taxonomy): Bacteria > Bacillati > Actinomycetota > Actinomycetes > Mycobacteriales > Nocardiaceae > Nocardia > Nocardia sp. NPDC049220. Next base: position 31,652 of record NZ_JBEZDA010000009.1, on the reverse strand, counting down.
TTCGGAAAGCGCGACCGCAACAGCGCGGCCACCCCGGCGACGTAGGCCGCGGCGAAGGAAGCACCACCCACCGGCACCAGCTTGTCCGGTTCGCCGACGCCATTGATCAGACCGCCGCCGCCGGGCCCGAGCGATTCGATGCCGGTTCCGGGTGCGGCCACCGAAACCCATGGGCCGGTCAGCGAATCCGGCATCGGCGCTCCGGTCGCGGTGGTGAATCCCACCGTGAGCACGTCGGCCCCGAACCATCCCGGCGTGGAGATCGTCTTCACGTCCCGCCAATTGCGCGTATCGGTCGGACGGGTCGGGTCGATATCCGGATTCTGCGCACAGTTGGCCGTTCCCGCGGCATTGCCCGCGCCCGCGACGATGAGCGAGCCACGGACATGCACCGCGTATCCGATAGCGGCCGACAGCATGGACTGGTCCACTCGCGCCGCCGCGGGCACACAGATGGGCAACGAGATGACGATTACCCCGGCTCCTTGATTCGCCGCGCGGGTGATCGCCCGCGCCATCGTGCGAATATCGACGGCAATCCGCTGATCCGGATCGGAGTTCGGCGTATCGGGGGTGAACGCCCCGGAGCGGACCCGAATAGAGATAATGCGCGCATCAGGTGCGACGCCGGAAAATCCGTCCGTGGGGTCGGACGTCGCGCCGACGATGCCCGCCACCAGCGTGCCGTGAGCGTCGCAGTCGGACAATCCGTCACCGCCCGCCGCGATGTAGTCACCGCCTCCGACGAGGTTGGGCAGTCGCGGACCGGGCTGCACGCCCGTATCGATCACCGCGACGGTGACGCCTGCGCCCCGGCTCAGTGCGCGAGCACGCCGCAGATCCAGCGCCAACTCCGGCGGCGGTGTGCGGGACAGATCGCTGTCCGGCAGCACGCCCGAGGCCAGACAGCCCTTGTTCTGTTTCATCGGGACTTCCGGCCCCGGTGGATCATCCGCGGGCGGCGACCCGACCACCACCTGAGGCGGTTCCAGTGCACCAGCCGGCGCGGCGGTGACGGCCAACAGTACCCCGGCCAGTACCGCGACAGCGGCGCTGCCGACCTTCATCAGATCCCTCGCATCGCCGTGTAGACACCCATGATCCAGAAGGCGATGACCGGAACAACCAGGATGAGCGCATACTCCACCAAGTCGATGACCCGGCGGGTCACCGGGGAGAGCCGCCTACCGGGCAGGCGAAGCGCCGCGACGCATCCGGCACACGCGGCAAGGACCGCCACCAGTCCGACGACGAGACGCGCGGCCGGACTCTCGTAGGCACCCACCAAGACAAAACTCACGCCGCACACGGTGACCGCGGCGGCGGTGATCAGGGCGATCGCCTGGACGCGATCCGGATACCAGCGCGCACGCATCGCCAGCAAGCCCGCGATCGCCGCGGACATGACGATTTCCCGGATACCACCCGGGGCGACCGCGGCGGTGATCACGGCCGCGACCGACAACAGGGTCGAGACCGCGACGATCAGACCGCGCAGACTGGTCACCGCGAGCCGGGCCCTGCCCTCGATACCGACCTCGTTGTTTCGGCGCTGCAGTTCGCTGTCCTCGGTGTGCTCGTGATCGTCACGCACGGTTTCCGCGTCGAACAGATCGGTCAGCGTCGTCGGCGAGACCTCGTTGCCCGGGTCGGGCAGATCCGGCGGCCGTATCCGCGCGATCACCACGGCCAAGCGCGGCGCCGCGGTCAACAGCACGATCCCGATGAGAACCGCACCGCCTGCCACCTGACCGACCGACAGGTCCAGATAGGTCAGCGGAAGCGCCGCTATGGTCACGACCACGCCGAGCACCGTCACCGCCATCAGCGTCGCGATACCCAATCCGCTCAACCGCATCATGGTGGCGGCGGCGACCGCGGCCACCACCGCACCGGCTGCCAGATTCGCCGCGGCGAACGGACCCGGCTGGCCGTAGGCGGGCGGCACCAGCATCGCACCGCCGGCGAACAGCAGCGGCGTGGCCGACAACGACAAGCCGAGGCAAATCTTCGCCGCGCCACCCCGACGCCGGACGGCGGCGGCCGCCCCCCAGCAGACGACGCCGAGTAGGAGGGCGGGCAGCGCACACCACAAGAGCGAACCGGTCTGGGTCCACGACCACGCCAACATTCCGGCCACCGCCGTCGCCCCGACGCCCAGCGTGGCGAGGCCGACGACCGCGGCGGTATTCGCGTCGAACTCGGCGAACTCGCGCTCGTTGATCAGCGCCAGCGCGTCGGTGATGTCCTCGACCACCGGCGTGAACACCTCCGCCGATTCGACCACGGACAGCATCAACACCGTGCCGTCATCGATGTCGTGGTCGGCGAGACTGCGCCAGCGCGGGATCGGCGGTTCGCCGGGGCGAGCCAGACTCCACTGCCCCTGTGGCGGGATGAAGTCGACGCCCTCGTCATCGATGGCCGAGGCGAGTACTACCAGCAAATCGTCGATGAACGTTTCGATCGTGAACTTCGTCGGCACCACCACGTCGACCTGGTAGGTGGAGACCATCACGGCGATTCGGGCCCGGGCGACCTCGGCTGACGGCTGTGTCGCGGACGCCGCGGGCGCTACGGCGGTGCTCATCGCCACCCTCCACGATCACCGGAGTTGTCGGCGCCGCCGGTCAGGTACCCGGGGAATCCATCCGCCAACCAGGCCGCCATTTCCTCATATGCGAGCAACGTCTCTTTCTCCAGCAAGCGCAGATCGATCTCGCCGCCTTCGGCCAGATGGGCATCGTAGGGCATCACACACGTGGGGCGCTGCGCGGTGGCGAACAGCTTCTCGATCGCGTCGACATCGACGGTCGGCTTCACCGGCTGGTGGTGCACGATCGCCACGATCGACTTGGCGATCAGGTGCTGCAGGCCGTGCGCGCTCAGCCAATTGAGCGTGGCGACGGCCCCGGTCACGCCACCGACGGTAGCCGGAGTGACCACGACTACGGCATCGCTGGTCTGCAAGACGGTCGCGGTCGCGGAATCGAGCACACCGGTGCCGCAGTCGACCAGCAACAGGTTGTAGTGCCGGCGCAGAACCTCGACGGCCGTGGCGTATTCGCGGCCGGAGAGGGCCTCGGTGGCTTCGGTGGTCCACGGCGAGGCGATCACCGCGAGATCCGCCGTGTTGATCGACGTGAACGACTGGACCGCGGAGAACGCGTCCAAATTCTGCGACTGCGCCAAGTCACGCAAGGTCAGACCATAGGGGTGCCTGCTGGTACGGGTGGCCAAATCGCCGAAGTCCGGGTTCGCGTCGATGGCGACGACCCGGTCCGGACGCAGGCTGGCGAAGGTCGAGCCGAGTGTCGCGGCGGTGGTGGTGCGGCCGACGCCGCCCTTCACACTCACCACCGCGATCTGGTAGGTCGCGGTGAGCTGGCGCCGGATGCGGTTGCGGCGATCCTCGGCACGCTGCTCGGCCGGCGAGAGCCCCAAGTTGAAACCGACCTTGTTCAACGCGCCCCGGACGCCGGAGTTGGAGCGCAACTGAGCGCGACGCGCGGCCGAGATGTCGGCGAGCAGTTCGATCGAGCTGAGCGCCGCGGGCAACACCTCGATCCGTGGCGTCTGCTCGTAAGCCGAGCGGTCGACCCGCTCGGGAACCCAGGCCGTCGCCGATCCGGACTGCCAGTCTTGACTCGGCTGGGCGGGATCCGTCCGCGCGATCGCTTGCGACGGCTGGTCGACGGAGTACTCGACCTGCTGCGCGCTCTGATACTGCTCGGCCGGCTGTTCTCGAGCCGTATGTTGTTGAGCTGCTTGCTGTTCAGCCATCTGTTGCGGAGCCGCCGTCGGCTGTGCAACGGAATGGTCGATGGGCTGCACGCTCGCCGGCGGCGGCGGACTCGCCCCCGGCGGCGGTCCGACGACGCTCTGGGCCGGACGAGCGCCGGATTCGGCGACGGGGGGCGCCTGCCGCTCGCGCGGCGCGCCGACTATGGGATCGACGTGGGTGAACGTGGCGGCATCCTGGCGGGCTTCGGGGGCCGGCCCTTGCGCGACGGATGTGTCCGTCAGCTCGCCGGTCTGTGCGAAGTACGCGTCGTAACCGCCGCGAGCCCGCGCGGCATCGGCCGAATGACCGTTGGTGCTCGGTGCTCGGTTCATTTCGTCGTCCTCTCGACAACCACGGTCCGACGTCTCAGCTCATTCTGCTGGTGTCGAACCAACTTCGGCCGGGTAATAGATCGACGAGGGCGGCGATGCCCGACCGCAAGGCGGCGTCGTCGCCCGGAGCGTACGTCGACCAGATCTCCCCGTCCATCGCTCTACTCGGGGTGACGATGAGTCGCCCTGACGGTGTGTCCAGCACGCTCACACAAACCTCCGGCTCCGCCGAGCTTCCGTCGTGATGCTCGATCACGAGGACCTCGGCGCGACGCACCACCTGATCGAGCACTCGGCTCAGCACACCCGCGGTGTGCGACTGTGCCCCCAACTCCAACAACGCGTGTCGCCGCTCATCGGGGTCGGACGGGACCTCGGTGAACTGCTCCAGTGTCGCAGTCAGTGGCACGAATTGTAGCGCTGGGCAAGGCCCCAACGCCGCGGCCAGGGCCGCGGTGACAGTGTGCAGGTCCCGCCCTTGTTGGAAGACCGACTGGACGACCACTTCGTCGTCGCAGCGCACAGCGAGCACATGCGTGTCACCACACCGCACAAACGACAACCGAAGCATCGCCTGCGGCTCACCATCGCGGCCGGTATCTACGATGCGGGCAACCAACTCCATATCCGGCCGGTACAGGCATTCCAGCCAATGTGCAATCGTAGGATGCACGCGGTCGCCCTCGACTACGCCCGCACTGGCGAGCTCGTCGAGGACGACAGCATGTACCCGAGCCTGGTCGGCCTCGTTGTAGATATTCGGCATCAACGCCAATACCGGAGGGTAGGAATCGATGTCGAGCATGGACTGCAGCACCAGGGCCGCATCCACGTTGAGAGTGACCAAAACCGGATCGGCATCCATGTCACACCGAACATTCAGCCGATTCCGGAATTGCAAGTCGAACCACGGAGTGTCTAGATCCCGCCGGTTCCGATGCCCTGAAACCTCATGCCCTGGCCAACGTCGACCGCCCGGAACATACCGTCGATGCCAGACACACTCTTGGTTGCGCTCTTCAACGCCGTCAGCGCCTCGTTGTACTGGTCGATCAGCCTTCCCACGCGCTGCTGCAGCTCGTAGTTATCGGTACCGGCGGCACCTTGGAAGTTCTCAGCGACCAGATTGACCAGCGTCGTCCGCTCTCCAGCGTCGACAGTCATGTCACTGAGCACCTTGTCGGTGCGAACAACCAGACCCTCGACGTCGTCGTACTTATTTACAAGAGCCATTTTCGGAAACCTTTCTCGATGGCTTTCTGCCGCAGACCGTCAGATCAGAAATTGAGATTGTATTTGTTGACATTTGCTGCGCCCTCTTGATCCTGGGCGTCGAAATTCGCGCCCGAATTGTTCAGCGCATCGACAATCTCCATGAAGGTCTGGTGCAGCTTGGCCCCTTTGTCCAGGGCTCCCTGCATCCCGCTCTGAATGGCATTGCCGGTGTTTCCCTGAACCGCAGGGGCGTACTCCATTTTGATGCCTTCGAGGATCCCCATGTGGGTCTTGAACGTGTCGGCATGCGTGAAGAACTTCTTGGCGGCGGCGTTGATCTCAGCAGGGTCGCCGGTGTAACTGGTTGGCATATCTTTTCCTTATCTTATGAAGCGTTTACCTGGCCTCGGTCCGGTTCGCCGAGGACGTTGACAAGGTGTGCGTCGGAATCATCGAGACGCGGTTCAGGCTCATCGACATACTCGATCACACCGATGACGGGGGGTTTCTCCAGAACCGGCACCTCCTGAGGTTCTCCGGGGACGAATACAGTCGCCGGTTTCTTGGATTTCTCGTCGTCCCGGCGGCGACGTCCCGTCTTAGGTGCGAAGGCGCCGCGCGGCGGGCCTTTGCGGGCAGGAGCTGCGGTGTTCGCGCCGTTGTTCAGCGGAGCACCGAAGGCTGTTCCCTTACCGAGCGACCAATTCGTCGGCATTCGGAAGCCGGTAGCGCCTCCTGGAATGGAACCCAGACCACCGCGCATCAAACTGACCCCCGCCAGGCCCCCCATACCGCCGTTCAGGGCGGCCAGTGTGGATGAACTCGGTGAGGTCCCGAAGAAGCCGGCATCTTGCGCCGTTCCATCGATCAGCCCCTCCGAGCCATAAGGCGCATCCGCGGGCAACTGCATCGGATCGGAGACGGGCTGCTGCACGTCCGACGGTGTGTTACCGAGGTCCGACTGGCCCGGCTGGTCAGGGTGCGTCGGCGTATCGCCACCGGTCTTGCCAGTATCCTGCGACACAGAGTTGTCCTGCGACACAGAGTTGTCCTGCGACCCGACACGGTCCTGCGTAGAACCGCCCGGATCGCGACCGACGATCCGTTCTATGCCTGACCCTTGTTTGAGGCCGGGGTCGGAACCCAACGGCGATGGATTGCCGATCTGGGGTGGGGACGGCGGTGGCGGTAGCGTAGCTGTATTCGCCATCGTCGCGCCGTGATACGCGTACATCGTCACGGCAGCCTGCGCCCACATGCCCATGTAGATCGCTTCATTGATGGCGAGTGCGGCCATGTTCTGACCCATGCCATTACTCGCCACCAAGGCCGCCGACGCCGCCCTGTTCGTCAGAATCACCGGCAACGGCGGCATACTGGCCAATGCGCTGGTGTACGCTTCCGCTTGGACGAGCGCGTGCTGCGCGACAGACTGCGCGATGCCTCCCTGTGCGCGTAGCCAACTGATATGCCTACGAAATGCCGCCTGCGCCGTATTTGCCGAATCTCCCTCCCACGTAACAGCCATCGCCGTGGTTTGACCTTCAGCGCCCGCCGCGGCCGCCAGCAATCCTTCGGCGATAGCCGAGTATGCGGCGGCGGCCGCTATCATCGGACCAGGCCCCAGCCCAAAGCTAAGCCTCGCTGAGTTGACCTCGGGTGGATACGCCGCGTACAACACGGCAGCCTCCTCTCAATGACCGCTCCGCGTTAGAAAGACTGGCTGGACTGCACCACGCACCCGTCGGCGACGTCGGTGGTCAGATACGCCGTACTGACGGGCACCAGCAATTCGGCGTCGCCGAGTAGATTGACCAGGCCGTCCACTGTCCCCGGCAAGAATTGGTCCACAGAATACTGGATGAAGGCTGCCGATCCCTGGCAGCTCGTGTCGTCGAAGGCAGCCGGGAACGGGCAGGTGGCAGGGGCTGCGCCAGCCACCACGGAAGTGATGGTGGCCTGAGTGACGCACATTTGCGCACTGGTGAGTTGCAGATGGTCTGGAGAGACAGCGGTAGGGAGTGCCATGGTGAAACTCCAATCGAGCGTAACTACCATCTCGGATCGAGCGGTACTTGAGAAAAACGGTAAGTCATTCCCAACAGTGGGAGTCATCACAGAAGTCAGAGCTGCTGCGGCACCCAAGCCACCTGCACGAGATCTCTGCGGGAGTTCATCGGCTCCACGAAAATCCCTCGTCCCGCAGGCTGTTTCGTCGCTCGCACGTCACCGATCAGCACGCCGTCGAGCTTCGAACCATCCATGACCAGACCCGAGGAGTTCAGGTTCTTCATCTGGCCGATCACGTTGTCGTAGAGGGCGGTATCGGCCTGCGCGATGTTGCGCGCCGCGATCACGTGCAAGCCGGTATCACGGCCGTCTACCAGGATTTCCTTCAACGGTTCCAGCGGGTTCATCGCGCCGCGCTGCGCCACCATGTGGTAGTCGTCGATCACGACGAAAACCTCGGGGCCGCTCCACCAGGACCGCTCCGCGAGCTGACGGGTGGTCACGTTGTCCGGTGGGCGCCTCGAGCGCATCTTCTCGACCAATGCCGGCAGCGCGTCGCGCATGTCCCGCTCGTTCGTCACGTGCCCGATGAGCATGTCTCCCGGGACGGTCTCCAGATGCCTACGGCGGTAATCGATCAGCAGGACGCGCGCTTGTGAGGCGTCGTACTGGAGCCGAATGGATTCCAGCAGTGCGGCCAACGTGGTGGACTTCCCCGACCCCGACGAGCCGAGCACCATGAAATGTGTCGACACCGCGAAATCGATCGCCGCGGGGCCGAGATCGGACTCTCGCACACCGAATGGGACAACGAGCCGCTGTGCCAGCGTCTGCGGTGCGGGAATGCCCGCCCGGACGGCGTCGAGGCCGATCTGCGGTGGCAGCAATTTGACCTGCGGCGCTTGCCGACCGGGATAGCGTTGGCGGATTTCGCCGACCGCGGCAGCCAGACCGTCCGCTGCGGAATCCGCGTCGCCCACACCATCGATGCGAGGCAACGCCGTCAGCATGTGCAGACCATCGGTCGAGATACAACGTCCGGGACGATTGGCGGGGATAGCGGCCACCACGGCGCGATGCGTGTTGAAGCTCGTGTCGGCCAGGTCACCCAGCCGCATCTCGACGCGGGTTTGCACCAAGTCCTTGATCGCGGGTCGGATTGCGATCCAGCGTGAACTGGTGAGCACCAAGTGGATACCGAAGTTCAGCCCCTGCAGGGCAATCGATTCCATGACCGAGGTGTACTCGTCGTAATACGGGCTGTTCGTGCCGAATCCGATGTCCCAACCGTCGATGACCAGGAATACATCCCCGTAGGGATCGCGGTCTATCCACGGCGGCTTCGCCCCTGGAGCGTTGCGCAGTGCGCGGAATTTCCGTGTGGTATCGATACCGAACTCGGCGAACATCGTTTGCCGGCTCTCGAGCAGGTTCGTGATCAGGGCGATGGTGCGCCGAATACGGTCACCATCGCGGGCGGCGGCCACCGATCCGACATGCGGCAAGTTCGCCAACGCCGACAATCCGCCGCCCGAGAAGTCCAGGCAGTAGAACTGGACCTGCTCCGGGGTGTGGGTGGTCGCCGCCGACAGGATGAGGGTTTGCACCGCAGTGGATTTGCCGGACTGCGTACCACCGACGATGGCCATGTGCCCGCCGGCGCCGGACATATCGACCGACCATACGTCCTGGCGCTGTTGACGGGGCTTGTCGACCAGTGCCAACGGTATCTGCAACGACCCTTGCGGCACGGCGGGAACCATCCGCTCCAGTGTCGGAGGTGCGATCAGAGGAGGCAACCACATCCGATGAGCCGGCTGGCCATGACCGGCCAGTTGCTGCAGCACTGCCTCCATCACGGTGATCGTTTCGCCATCGGCTACCTCTGGCGTGTCCTCGACCCGCACCGTTTCGACCACGGTGGGCCGGGCGTCGGCGATATGGACTGTGGTGAACCGCTGCGGCGGCCGATATCCGCCACCAGGCCGTCGCGCACGTTGCGCGGAAGCCGCTGACACCTGCGCGGGCGCGGTGTACCGCTCACCCACGTAGGCGGCCTGGAACCGTTGCAGATCGCCCGCGCCGACCCGCAGGTAGCCCGCGCCCGGTTTCTTCGGCAGGTGGTAGGCATCGGCGGTGCCGATCGCATCACGCGAGTCACTGGTCTGGTTGGTGCGCAACGCAATGCGATAGGACAGGTGTGCTTCCAACTCGCCCATCCGGTTGGCCGGCACCTTCTGCGACGCCAGAAGCAGGTGGATGCGAAGTGATCGACCGAGTCGGCCGATGGCTACGAATAGTTTCGAGAAGTTCGGGTGCTGCTCGAGCAGTTCGGCGAACTCGTCGAGAATGATCAGCAGGGTGGGCAAAGGTCGCAGGTTCGCGCCCTGTTCCCGAGCCCGCTCGTAGTCGGCGACACTGGCGAAATTGCCCGCGTCACGCAGAATCCGCTGCCGCCGCGACATTTCGCCGGTGATCACGTCTTCCATACGGGTGACCAGATCGGCTTCTTCCTCCATGTTCGTCACCACGGCCGTCACGTGGGACAGCCGGTCGAAGCCGAGGAAGGTAGCGCCACCCTTGAAGTCGACGAGCAGCAGGTTCAGTGCATCGGGGGAATGCGTCCCGACCGCTGAAAGCACCAGGGTCCGCAGGAATTCCGACTTACCCGATCCGGTAGCGCCGATGCACATTCCGTGCGGGCCCATGCCCTCTTCGGCCGATTCCTTGATATCGAGGTAGGTGACGCCGCCGGCCGGGTCATAGCCAAAAGGAATGTTCAGCCGTGCCCGGTCCTCGTCGCGGCGCGCGATCCAGGTCCGCTCGACCAGGATGGCCCCTGGATCGGCGATACCGACCATTTCCTCCCAGGAGGTGCCCCCGCTTGCTTGCTCGGCGGCCACCGCCTCCACCACCGTGGACAACCGGTAGGGCGAAATGTTGCGCGCCATCGCCGTCACCGCGGCGACCGACAGCGTGTCGGCGACGCCGACGCGGCGCAACCCGCGCGCGCTCACCTCGTTCAGCGATCGATCTTCGGTCACCGTGAACTTCAGGGCACGCGGCAGATTCTGTTCCGAAGCGCCCAGTCGCAGCCACGTACAGCCGTCGATACCCGAGATGTCGCGGTCACTCGCCGGGCCGCCGACGTCGACGATCAGCAGATAGTGTTTGCGATCCAGGGTGGGCTGCGAATTCGCGGAGAACGGCCCGCGATTGAGTCCGGCGAGCACCTTCGTGCGCAACTCGGCGACGGTGCGGTAGACCATCCGGCTCGATCCGATGGCGTCGGTATCGCTGGGATGCTGGGTGTGCGGCAGCCACTTGAGCCAGGACCATTCCGGCCCGTCCGGGTTCGACAACACCGCGGCAACCGCTACCTGGTCCGGCCCGTGCAGCACCACGACCTCGGCGACCATCGCGCGGATGAGTCCGGCCACCTGCTGCGCGTGGCCGTCGATCCCGACCTGTGGCGCGGACAGGAGGTTGATCGCGACAGGCATGCCGCCGACCGTGGAATACGCCTTCGCGAACCGGGTCAGTTCGACGACGCCGACCGGATCCAGATCCGAGGTGGGCGCCGCCTCGGGCACGATCACGCGCACCTGGTTCGCGATGCGGCCGAGGCCCACCCGTACGCGGAGGAACTGCGGACTGGCGACCTGCACCTCCCACATTCGCTTGCCGCCGATCAGCCGGGCGATTTCGTCCGCGCCCGGATGGGTGTAGCGCAGGAAGGAGTACAGCTCCGCTTCCGCCCCGTGCACTGTTTTGCGATTGTCGGTGATACTGCGGAGATAGTCTTTGCGTTCTTCGTTGAGGCTTGCCGCTCCGCCACTGTTGCCGCCGAGCGCGCCGCCCATCATGCCGCCCATCGAGACCAGCATCATGATCGGGAACATCAACATCATCGGCGACGGCGCACCGCCGCCGCGGAACATCATGACCATCATCCCGGCCATGGCCGACACCATGATCACCGGCATGATCATCTTCAACCGCGACGGCGGAACCGGCCGCGGCAACTCGGTCGGTGGCTGCAGTCGCAGCTCGGTCACGGCAGGCGCTTTGGGGCCGCGCACCATGCGGGCGGGTCGGACAAATCTACGAGTACTGGTCACGAAGTCCCACCGAGTCCGGCGACGATCTTGTTGGTCGGAATCCCGTCATGCTGAATGCGAGCGTCCTTCTGGGACAAGGCGGGGCCGACTGCGAACAACGAGACGATGCTCCATGGCGCGGGCACCGGCGCACGCATCCCGAGTGCGGTCAGCGTCGGGTCGCCTCCGTCGTGTTTCGGGTCGACGACGATGCCGTAACGTACGCCGCTGTCGGAGACCCAGTACAGCGATTCGCGCAGCGGCGACCCCGGCTCGATACCCGTCACCTGCACGAAACTGCCGGTGTCGCGAGGAAGGTAAGCCCCATCTGCGGTAGTGCCGCGAGAGGTGGGCGCGGACACGAGGTCTACCGCTTGGCCCTGCTCTTCTTTGGTCAGCGGCAGTTGCCTGCCGACCAAGAGTTCGGTGGCCGCATTCGGGTCGGCCCCGGAGCGCGACCAGTGATAGCAGGTCACGCCGGAGCGTTCCGGGTCGACGAGCCGGATGGGGCGGGTGGGATATGTCGCCGTACCCGGCCACGAGCCGGGACGTAGATTGGCCGCGATCACGTCCGGCCCGACCGTCCGGGTCGACACCGCGCCATGCGAGTCCGCGTTTCGAATCATCGCCGCCAACACGGCGGTCACCCGAATCAAACCGGTCTGCGAGACCAGGTAATAGGAGGCGGTCTGATCCGGCGTCGACACCGTCAGCACCGACCCGACCGGCGACGTGAATCCGGAGCTCAACGTCATCATGTCGCCTGCGCCAGGCACCTCCGGCACCCGCAACGGCGGCGCCTCCGGAATGGCGTTGACCAGCCCTTTGGACGCGGCTATCACTGGAGCGGTCGAATCGATGCCGAGCGCCATCGCGACGGCCGTATTCGACAGGTCGATCGCTGCGCGCACGATACGTTTCTCGCTGTCGCCGTACACCAGCCAGGTGGTGGTGTCGTCGCGCAGCAGGCGGGCCTCGCCGTCGCCCAACTGACGATTCGCATCACCGTCGAGGGTGAGCGGACCACCGATGGCCGTCGTCCGCACCGCGGAGCGGCTCACGGTCGGCAGACCGGTCGCCGGATTGACCGGCGCGGCGGCGCCGGTTCTCGCGGTGTCGCACACGGTCCACGACGAATCCGTATCGCCGGTGTCGACGATGCTGCCGGGTGCCCCCGGAATTCCGACCCACGGCCCACGCGGATATTTCGACAACTCGTCGCGGGAGACCTGAACCGGATTGTCCGGCGAGCCGACGATGAGGCGTGCCGAGGTCAGATTCAGTGCTGGGAACAGCCGGTTGTTGAGTCGCACGAACAGCGCGCCGGAGTCCTTCTCGGCCACGATCTTCGAGTCCGCGACCTTCTTGGCGGGTTTGAAGAACGCCAGCACCGCAGCGCCCGCGATGATCACACAGGCCAGTGCGATGCCGATCGACAACGCGGTGGAGCGGCCCCGTTGCGGGTCGTCGATCATCGAGGCATCCCGACGAACCAGGGCGTGTTCGATCCGACGCAGCAGAAAACGCCAACCAGATATCTGGTGTTTGGTCACAACCCGGAAGCGCGCCACCGGTTTTCGTTCCTTCCGCCGACCTGCAATCACACCATATCCGCCGGTTACAGGGCGAATACGGAACCTCTCCCCAGTCTTGGGAATTGCCTGACCGGAAGTATTGGACGGTTGAACAGTAGCGACCCCGTGACCATCAGCCAAGCAGCCCGATCACTCCCCGCGGCGCGAAGACGTGAATACGGCACGAGCGCCGGCGAAGTCCGACCAGGTGAAGTCCCACGCGCCGCACAATAGAACGACCCAGGCGAGGGTGTCACCCCCGGTTGGACGGCGCCAATCCTTCCAGCGCCGCCGTGACATCGAAGGCGTCGATGGTCATCAGTTCTTCGTCGGTCATCGCGGCGATGTCCACGTTCTCCCTGGTGAAGCGATAGTCACGTTCAGCTTCGGCTGCCTCGACCACATTGCGGACGAAGCGGCCGTTGCCCGCGAGGTCGATCAGCCGCCGACCGTTCTTGGTCTGTCCCGCCAGCTCTTCGCAGCGCAGGCGCAGCACCTCGCGCCCCTGCTCGGAGAGGATCGAATCCTTCTTGCCCGCGATGTGATCGGCGATCTGCACCAGTTCGTTCGCGTCATAGCTGGCGAATCTGATCCGCTTGGTGAATCGCGACGCGAGGCCGTCGTTGGACGCGAGGAACCGGTCGATCTGATCCTCGTATCCAGCGATGACCACCACGAGCTTGTCCCGGTCGTTCTCCATCCTGGCCAGCAGGGTGTCGACCGCTTCCTTACCGAAAGCGTCACCACCGGACAGACCTTCCTGGATCAGGGTGTATGCCTCGTCGATGAACAGCACGCCACCCAGGGCCGAGTCGATCAGCGCATTGGTCTTCGGCGCGGTGTGCCCCAGATGGGTGCCGACCATGTCGTTGCGGGACACCTCGATCACCTCGGCGTTCTCGACGACGCCGAGCCCGGCGAAGATCTTGGCGATCACGCGAGCGATGGTCGTCTTGCCGGTGCCGGGCGGGCCGGAGAAGATCAGGTGTTGCGACCGCGAATCCACGGCCAGTCCACGTTTGGCACGCACCTGATCCATCAGCACGCCGGATTTGAGCCGGTCGACCTGCTCCTTGACCGAGTCCATGCCGATCTGAGCCTGCAACAGATCCGATGCCTCCGACAGGAGGCTCTCCCGTTCCGCGCGCGCGGCGGTGGCAGCCGCCTCGGCCGGGTCGTCGCCCGTTTTCGGGTCCCACTTATTCGTCCGGGACGCGATGAGTTCGGCGGTGGCCACCTCGAAGCGGTACGACTTGTCTCGCACCGCGCGCTGCCATTCCTCGCGTTCGGGCCACAGCCCGGAACCCTGCAGGCCCTTCAAGATCTTGTCGGCGGCGTCGTGGTCTCCGTTGTGCCGCAACAGCATGCCGAGCAGGAAGTGCGCGTCGGCCCAGATGTAGGAGAGGCTTCCCGAGGAGCTGTCCTCGACGATCCGCTGGGCACGCGGCAACGCTTCGCCGAATCGGCCGACGTGGGCCAACGACTGGGCGGTCATCAGTTCGGCCGCGATGTCGAGCAGACCGTCTTCGAGCACCGGCCGCCCGGCGCGGGCGGCGATCACGTCCGGCCACTGTTTCGTGCGGAAATAGAGCGACATGCGGACGAAATCAGCGACGTCGTCGCTCGGCACCTCGTCGAGAATGGCCGCGGCTTCCTGCCATTCACCACCATCGGCGTACGAGCAGGCCTGCGCGATCGAGATCTGATCGCGGTCCGCCATCGCGACGCGCAGACCGTACATCCCGATTTCGACCTGGCACCACAGTGCGCGGTCGACCAGGCCGGCACGCTGTTGGTCGCGGTAGAGATTGTGCACCGACCGGTACGCGCCGTAGATCACCTCCGAGGTGACCTCCCCCGCCATGGCACGACCCAACCAGGCATCGCACATGTCCGGGTCGAGGTCGGTCGCCGCCCGAAACGCGGCTGCCGCGTGCTGCTCGTTGCGCACACCACCCGCAACCAACCCAAGATTCTGAACACCCGTGTAGAACGCGTCCTCGGCCGCTGACACTCGGACTTCCCTTCCGCCGATCTAGCCTGATCAAACGATAGATTCCAGCGGTCACACGCCGGACTCAATTTCTTCCCATAGTTGAGAACAACCGTGAAGTGCAGACTCCGACACAGCAGCGAGCCCGACGACATATTCCACTCCACAACGAGGGGTTTCAGATAGTTCAGCTTTGAACGGGCCGTCACCTAACGGTACGATCACTCGGGGTCGGCAACCATCCGCCTGCACACGGCCCTCTCGGCGGCGGCTGGCGAGCCGCGATCCGGACTCCAGTCGCCGCGCCGCAGGTCGCAGACCATTCGAAAATACTTGCCGCTAATTAGGTGCACACTATTGAACGTTCCGACAGAAGAGGGTACTGTCTGAACACGGATCGCCAGTCCCTCATCCTGACGATCTGAACCAAAAGCAACGGCCGGTAGCACCGGCAGGCTACCGGCCGTTGCGAGGTACAGCCTACGAAGCTGGGTCGAACCCGCGCAGACGGCAGTACGTCCTTACCTCTACCACTTCCCCCACCTATTTTTGTCTGCCCGTTCCCATCATGGGGAATGTGCGCCGCTACCACGGCGCCAGCAGATTTCGCACTTCCCTGCTCGTTTCCGGCACTCCTCGGACGAATCCGATTCCTGGCGACTCGGTGGTTCGGCTGCCCGGAGCACTCGACAGCAGCGAAGGTGCCTCGTATCGCCTGGAGAGGCGTTCGATCCGCGCCGTGGACACCCAGCGCCCGCACCGATAGCCGCGCGGGCGCGCGGTTCGTCCAGGATCATTCCGCCCACGACCGAAAACCGCGACAACAATGGATGAACCGCGATTCCGGCTCCCCGACGAAAGCTCCGGCATCGCCGCGCCGTGGTCGGCGCGCGGCGACCGATTCCATGTGGCGCGTAGCGATCAAGTTCGCCCGCGCGGCGAGTCGGCGGCTCGAGGCGCCTCGACAGCCGGTGCCGTCACGCGGGGCGGCGTGGCTCCGTCGGCGGTCGCACCCGCGGGTGCGACCTTCGGGTGCGGCGTGGCTCCGTCGGCAGTGGCACCCGCGGGTGCGACCTTGTCGTCGTGTCCGGGTTCGGTCGACTTAGGTCGAAGCCGGCGCAGGGATGGCCTGGTGGCCGGTGGCGCGTCGACCGCGGCGGGAACTTCTCGGGTCCGGTCGGTTTTGGTCCACGGCGTGACCACCGGCGCGCGAACGGCTGCGGGTCGGGCGCCTTTCGCGCGCGCGGGCTTGGACGGCGACGCCTTCGGGGTCCGACCCCGGCCACGTCCCCACGGTGTGGCCGACGCCGCTTTGGCGTCACCCGGCCGGGACGGTGGCGCACCGCCACCCGCCGGCGGGGCGGCTGGGTCATCGACGGCGGGTGCAGGGGTGGCGGCCGCACCCGAAGCTGACTCCCAGCCTATTCGGCGAGCCTCGGAACCGATCGCCGAATGCACTGGTTCGCCGGACACCGCATCGTGGGACGCGCCGATACCGGCGTGCGGGGCGTTCTGCTGGCCCGTGGATTCCGGACTCGCCGCGACGGGAAGCCCTCCCGACCGCTCTGCGTGCGGGACAGCCTGCGCCGGGCCGGATTCGGACGGCGGCATCGCGGAACCGAGCCCGGGGTCGGTGCGATCCGCGTTCCCGGCGGGTGCCGAAGTCCGATCGCCGCTGTTGTCGGCCGGTTGCCCCACCCTGTTACCAGCCTCGGCACCGCCGCCGGGCTGGTCACCGACGCCGGACCTGCCTGAACCCTCTTGCCCGGCGAGCGGTGCACGCGCACTGTCGGTTTCCGCGGGAAGGAGGCTGCGAAGCTCCGGTGGCGCGGTAGCGCCGGGCATCGAGTCGGCCAGTTGGCGCGGCCAGGAGGGCGCCGTACCGTCTGGACTGTAAGGGGGAAGGATTGCCGGCGGCGACGACCGATCAGGCGCTACGAGATCCGACGAGTCGTCGAATCTCGTCGGCGTGGTGAAGTCGAGGGTCGACACGTTCTCCGCGAAAGTCGCGGCATATTGCATGATGTCGTCGGCATGCTCATCCAGCACCTTGGCGTAGCGCTGTACTTCGTCGGGCTCGATGCGCAACGGCGTCGGATGGTCCGACGCCGCGGGAACGCCGAGAGCATGACGGGTGGCGTCGTACACGATGCCCTTGATCATGTCGTCGATGGCGTTCTCGAGCGGCTCGATCGCTCTGCCGAGGACCTCGGCGACGATATAGCCGATCAACGCCTGCTGCATCTGCTCGCAGAGTCGGCGCGCCGCGGCGGCCACGATCGGCCCGGACGGCGCCAGCGGCGGCGTCACCATGATCGCCGCGTAAGACGCCGCCAGCGCGGCCAGTTCGGCCAGTACGGCCACCTTCACGACGGTGATCACGGTGGCCGCCGCGTACAACGCCTGTTCCACGATCTTGCAGGCGTCGGCGAGCTGGTTCATGTGCGTAGAACTCATGCGTGCCCAGCTCGCGACCAGCTGCTCGTAGGAGTAGCCCGAGTAGACCGAACCCATGTCGTTGATCACGCCGGTCGCCGAGTTGTGCGTATTCTCCACCTGCGAAGCGAAAGTGCGCACATGCTGGGCGAGGGTGCGCACGTCGTCCTCGTTGATATCCGGATACGGAACACCAATCATGTTGAGGAAGAACGCGACCTCGCTGGGGAGCTCTATGGCCACGCGTCGATCTCCTCCACGGTCAACGATTCACAGCACCCGCACGACTACTGCTTCGCTGGGCATCCGGGACCATTTTACGGTCGAACCCGTGTAAGGCGCCTCGATTACCATTCCGTTCCCCGCGGCGAGCTGAACATGCTCGGGTCCTCTGGCGCTGAATGATCCGGCGGGGAACACGAGGTCGCCCGGCCGCACGTCCCCGGGGTGCACCCGGACCCCGCTGTAGATCTGCTCGTAGGTGGTGCGGGGCAACACCACCTCACCATTGCTGGCCTGGGCGACAGCGTACTGGGTCAAGCCGGAGCAGTCGAAACCGCCGCCGGTTGGTCCGCCCGCGCCGCCGCCGCCCCAGACATACGGCGTATCGAGCCAGGCGCTTGCGGCGCGGACCGCATTGCCACCCGAAGTCCCGTCCGAAGGCGCCATGCCACGGCGGCGCAACCGGGATGCCGACCGCGTCCTGGTCCGGGTGCGGGTGCGTCGCCGGCGCGGCGGGGCCCCGCGCCGGGCCGCGCGCGTCTGCGGCACGGCCGGCGGCATGATTTGCGCTGCCTGCTGCCGTGCGGCGGCGACATCGGCATCCACCTGCTTGGTGGCATTGGTGATGGTGGCTTGCGCGGCGTCGAGGAGAGCGGGACCACTGAAACGCGTGTCACCCACCGAGGCGATCGCCTGCAGACGTGTCTGGAAATCCGCGATCTGATTGGTCAAGCGGCCGCGGCCATTCACGGTTCCGTCGCCGGACTCTCCGACAGCTTTACGGACGATGCTGTCGCGGCCAGTATGCGCTTCCGCCACCGAAACCTGCATCCCCTGCGCATCGGAGTACCGCTTTGCGATCGATCCGCTATGGCCGCGCAAATCGGCCGCCATGGATTCAAATGTCGCCGCCTGGCCGGCGTCGGGCTGCCCATCGCCATACAGCCCCAGTAGCGATTGGAGAACTCCGCCCAGGTCGTCCGTCAGCGCTGGTGCCATTCGACCGACTCGCCATCACTCATCACCGACCGCCTCTCACATACTGATAGCCATTGTGTCGTCCGAACTATTCCTACGTATTCCCAATCATGGGTGGGGGCGCGAACCCGCGAATACTTCCCAGTATCGGGAAGTAGGGACAATGGGTGGAGACTTCTGAGAGGCGGTGGCGACGGTATGGCACCACAAACGACCATGCCCTTGGCGGATGTCGCCAATGCCAAGCACTTGTACCTGGTGCAGTTGGATCCCCCACCGGGTGCCTCGGCCGGGCTACGGTCCTTCATCGCGATGGGTGAAACCGCGATTCAAACCGCCGTCGATCTGCTCGGCCGTGGGATGCCGGTGCCGCCGCCGGATGTCGGCGAACTGCTGAAACCGGTGGTGTACGAAACTCTCGGCAAAGGCGAAGCGAGCAAGGAATACCAGAAGACGATCGACAAGGTCGACGCTACCCAGTTGAAACTTCTGCTGTTCGACAGCAAGGTACTCAAGACGTCCGAGACGGTGGCCCTGGATGGCGCCAATATCCTCAAAGAGATCAGGGATATCGTCGAAAAGCTCAAGGCGACGTTGAAGCGGGCCGGCTCGGCCAAACTCAAGCCTCCCCAGGAGGCGCCGTTGCTGGAAGCGGTCGCCACCGCCGTGCAACGGGTATACGACAAGATCGCCGCGTTCGCAGAGGCCAACGAGGACATGGCAAACGGGGGCGGCGGTAACGGCGGCGGCGGCAACGGCGGCGGCGGTAACGGCGGCGGCGGCGGTAACGGCGGCGGTGGCGCGGGCGCCGGTGGCGGCGGGGCCAGCGGCGGTGGAGACGGCGGGGCGGGTCTGGGACAAATGATGCAGATGCTCGGGATGCTTCCCATGATGGCGATGCCGCTGATCCAGCAAATACCGCAGATGCTGCAGAAAGCCGAAGAAGACAAACAGAAGAACGCCGAGTTGCAGCAGCAAAACGGCGCCACACAACCCCCTGGCGACCCGAACGCACCCGCGACAGCGGCTGCCATACCAGGGATTGGCGTTTCTCAGCGCAAGCGGACGGAGTCCAATGGACAACCCCCGTCCGCTACCTCCGGGGAGGGGACCGAAGAACCAGCTCCAGAACCGAGCCCTGAGATTCAGCAATAATCGATGCCGGCGGGCGCACTGCCCCAAACATGCTGCTGTGCAACGGAACCAATTCACCCGCATCCGACAAACGCGCAGCGATATGTCGCATACAAGTCGAACAGCGCAGGATAGCGACGAACTCAGAATCCGTCGTGCGGAAACCGGTGGCCGAGCCAGCGATGTAGTCGGCGCCAGTGTTACTGTGGCTGCGAGCTACCGGCAAGCGCGCCGCAATTGTCCAGTTCCATGTCTGCCGCCTGCGCAACCGATCCGGCAACCACTCGCCATCGATTTCGACCATCGTTCGAAGCGGTGCCCCTATGGACACAAGTAATTCCTCGCCACCGTCAGACGTGAAAGAGGCGCTGGTTCATACGCGATCTTGTCGACAGCGATAAAGAACCAGGTCTGTGTCCCCGGAAGCAGACTCGATGCCGTCGTTGTCCGAGTTTCAGAAAACCCGCATCTCGAGTCGACGCGCGAAAGGTCCACGTACGCGCCTCAACGCCCTGCTTGTCGACAACCCGGACGCATCGATGCCTGGATCCAGGTCCGACCCGACGATCGGGACGGACGCCGGTCAGCGTATTCCCCTGAAATCAGCCCGTAGTCACGTGGCGCACGCACATATCGCGAGGGGCGGATAACTCCGACGACCTTCAGATGCCGCCGCCCACAGATGACCACCGGACCCTGCGGCCACAGCCGACCGCAGAGCCCGATAAGTCACCACATCGCGAGATCGAACTCCTTTTTCCGCAGCAGATCTCACGAACGTTCCGACGAAATGCCAGGCGGAATCGCGGGGGGAATCGTCGGCGGTGCGACGACCGCGCCAGGCGGCGGCCCCGCGGTGACATTCGGTGCACTGACCTCTGGAGCCGTGGCCGAGCCGGGGCGCACCTCTGGACGGATGACGCGCTCGGGCGCCGCGGTCGAGACCGGCGCCGGGGTCACGACGAACTGCGGATGTTCGATGATCTGCTCGTGTGCATACACCGCGTCGCGCAAACTCTGCCGGTCCGATTCATTGTCGAGCAGCAGCACAAGTTCGTTGCAACGGCGTTCGAAGACCATGGCGCGCAACGGCGAAACGCCCGCGTCGACCCGCAACTGTCCGATCTCCACCCGGCCGACGTCGACGCGCTGTCCGAGCATCCCGGCCGCGAGCAAATCATCAGCGTCGCACAGTTCGTCCCAAAGTTCGCGTGACACGGGCTTGCCGGCCTGCACCACCGCCAGGATTCGTTCGCGCACCTGCCGTGACGCTGCGGCCTCGGCGAGGATCGGCCCGGACCGAGCGACCTGAGCATGCGCATCCGACGCGAGTTCCACGCACCGCGACCGAATCTGCGCGTCGGGTACCGCCGAGACATGCTCCAAGGCGGAGACGGTCCCGGTCAACCCGAGCCGGTCGGCCGTGTCGGGCGTGAACTCGCGCAGGTCGACGTCGTAGGCCGGACCGACGAGTCCTTCCATAGCCGCGTCGTTGAACCGCGAACGCAGCCCGGGGTCGATCGGTCCGGACGAGACGAGCGCCGACAGTTGCGCGTTGGCCTTCGCGCCCCAGGCCATGCCGAACTCCGCGAGTACCCGGGCCGGATCCGAGACGCCTTCCCACGGCGATCCACCGCCGTCTTCGTCCGTCAGCAGCTCATCCCAGATCCACGGGGTGGACACCTCACGCGGCAGGAAGAGCCCGGCCGGCAACCAGCCACGGCCTTCATTCGAGGTGATGAATATGCCCGTTCCCGCGGGACCGCGCATCACCGCCACCGACCACGCCATGCCCACGGGCGAGTCGACCGCGGCCAACACACTGCCGAGCAGGGTCCGCGCCAGCACCAGGTCATCGTTGACCTGATTGCCTACGACATACGACGGTTCGGATTCCTTGTCCTTCGCGTTGGCGACAGCGGCGGAGAACGGCGTCGACACCGGGATCGGCATGGGTGGCGCATCCGATCGACCGACCGCGCCGGTCGGTGGCTGTCCTGATCCCCGGTCGTCCCCGGACGAGTAGACAGGGCCGGCCGCGGCGGGAGACATGCCCGCCGACGTCGGAGCCGTGACACCGGAACTCGACCCGGTCTGCGGGGCGCCGGCGCCATTCGGTGTGCTCGAGGTTCCCGGCTGATCCGCCGGTGCCATTGTCGAACCAGGCGTACCGCCCGCGGCGGTCGACGGCGACGCGCCATTCGGACCGGCGGGTGTCGTACCGAGGGGGTTCTGCCCGGCGTCGGAGCCGCCTGAGTTCGAACCGGTGCCAGGCGGCGGTCCACCCGTGGAAGGCGTGAACGGCGCATCGCTCGGACCGCCCGCAACGGGCGAACCGCTAGGCATCCCGACCGGCGGTGTTATCGAGGACGGGTTGTCGACCAGTCCACCGGCCTGCCGGATCTGCGCAGCGAAATCTTCATCGGATTGCTCATAAGCGTCCGCGGACGCGCGCAACGCGTCGGCGGTGCGGTCGTGCTCGTCGGCCAGCGCCTCGCCCGCTCGTTGCCGAGCATTGTAGTAGTTCTCCAATGCCTTGTGGACGGGAGCTGCGATCTTGCCGTAGGTGGCTGGAAAGGCCTTGAGCCAATCCGATGGCGGCTTCGCCCACTCCCGGGTACGGTCTGCGACGTCGCGGTGTTGTTTCTCTAGCTCACGCAGCACCGCAGGGTCGATGTCAATGCTCTCCGGCATGCTTGATCAGGTCCTTTCCCACCACCAATATCCCTATTGTTGATCCTTCTCACACCTGGGGAGTTTTCTCGAAGTTCCCAACCTTCGTCATATGGCGTATTCAATGACGCGACAGTAGTTTTCGACGAAGTCCGAAAAAGTCCGATTCGAGCGCGTCAGCTGGTCGACACCACAGTAGGCACAGGAAGACGGCGTCCACGCCTGGCCGGGACGTTGAACGATGTCGATTCCCGACCACACCCACCCAGCGAACACATTCGCCCCGAGCGCATCCCGAGTCAGCGGCCTGGACCGGCTGTGATCGTCGGGCGGCGAGCCTGTTCCGCGACAGGCCGTGGGGCCACGGGTTCGACGAACGTCGGGTGTCCCACGATCTGCGCGTGTGCGTACATCGTGTCGCGCAGACTCTGGCGCGTCGGCGAGTTCGCCAGCAGAAGGACGAGTTCGTCACACCGCCGTTCGAAGACCAGCCCGCGCAAGGCGCTCAGGTCCGATGCCGATCGGCCCTCAGGCTGGTCCGAGCGCAGCTCACCCAGGGCGACTCGGGACACGTCGGCTCGTCGCGGCAACATCGACGCGGCGAGCAGGTCATCAGCATCCCGCAGTTCCTCCCACCACTGCGCCGGCACGTCGCGGCGCTGTCGCAGTGCGGTGAGAATTCGCTCGCGCAGACCAGGTGCGCCCAGAGATTCCAGCGAGCCCAAACCCGCCTTGTGCACTCGGACATGCGCGTCCGAGGCCAAATCCCAGCACCGTGCGCCGATCTCGGCCTCCGGTGTCGCCCCGGCACGTTGCAGCAACGCGGGCGCTCCGGTCAAGCCGAGGCGATCCTCCAATCCCGGTTTCGGCGCACTCAGGTCCATCGCTGACGAGACACCCACCTCGCCCACCATCGGCACCTCCCCCAACTGCCGCTGCAAATCCGTGTCGATCCGCTCCGACGACGCGACCGCCGACAGCCGCGCCCCGGACTTGCGTCCCCAGGCCAGCCCGAACTCGGCGAGCACCCGAGCCGGGTCGGACACACCCTCCCAGGCGAATCCGTCGGACACCTCCCACACCCATGGTGTGGACATCTCACGGGGCAGATACAACCCCGCGGGGAGCCAGCCCCGCCCCTCGTTCGACGTCACGAACGCGGTGACACCACTTTGATGTCGCATCACCGACACAGCCCACTCGAGACCGACCACCGAGGCACCGCCCGCGGCCAACACCCCGCTCAGCAACGTTCGCGCCAGCACAAGATCGCCGTCCACCCGCTCACCGAGGACGAACGACGGGACGGCCGCCGCGGTCATGGCCGCGCCGACCACGTCGCGAATCGACTCGTCGCCGCCGTCGGCTTCGCCTGATCCGCCTTCCGCCCGTTGCCCGATCTGGTTTTGCGGCGGCGCCTTGGCGGCGCCGGTGGAGGACCCCGAGGTCGCCGCGGCCGGGCCCGCGGTGACTTTCGGTACCGCGGAAGGACCTCTTGCTTCGATCGGCGGCGCCGTCGGCCTGGGCTGCCCCTGGGCCTGCCCCGAACCGGCCTGTGCCGGACTTGTCTGTGCCGGACCTGTCTGTCCTGAACCCGCTGGGCCCGAACCAGTCTGCGCGGCCGGAGCCGAAACCATCGATCCGGAGTGGGCCGCTGGCGCCGCCGGTACTACCGGCCCCATGGGGATGAACGGCAGTTGCGCCGAAATCGTACGATCCTCTGCCCCTGCCCCCGTCGTCGCCGATGTTTCGTACCGGGTATCGCGAGGTGTGTCCGTCGCGGATTCGACCACGGATCGATCGAAGGTCGTGGACTCCGCGGGATCGTCCGACACGTCCGGGTCGGTGTCATCGGCTGTGACATGTCGGCTCGGACCGGCGAGTTCACTGTCTGCTACGTGTGCCCGCGATGGCCCGCCCGCGGCGGACCAACCAGGTGAAGGTGCGTCGTGGACGGCGTCGGGCGAGTAGCCCGCTGGGATCGTCGTACCGCCCGGCGCGAACACGGTAGGCGCGGGCGTCGTCGACGAAGGAACAACAGATGTCTCGTCGGCTGGAAAGGGATTCGACGTGTCCCCGCGCTCGGTATCCGGCACTTGCGCGACGACCGGGTCGAGCAGCGGTTCGTCGCTTGCGAGGTCAGGCGACAGCGGTAGCGGGAGCCCATGCTCCGGTCCGGGATGCCCACGCGAACCGCCATGCCGCGGCGAGCCGGAATGGTCCGTGGCAGGCCGGTTCTGCTGATCGCCGTCCGGCACTCGATGTCCTGACGTCCAGGGCCCAGGGTGGCCGAGCACCTCGGCGACGCGGGCCAAGCTGGGCAGGCCGGTCGGGCTGATCGAGGCGAGCGCGGCCCGAACGACGTCCTCGACCTCTTCCCTGGCCGCGGCGATGATGCCGGGAATCCGGTTCCGGATGGCCTGGGCGTCGGCTTCGTCTTCCTCCGCGGCGGCAGCCCGTTTCGTCGCCTGGATCTTCGAGGTGGCGCGATCGACGATGTCCAGGATCTGGTGCCTGGTGCGATAGATCAGATCGGAGAAGTCCTGGAAGGTGTCCGCCGCCGCCTCCAGCGCATCGACGAACGCCTGCGGGTTCGCTCGTTGGCGCAGCATGTCGTCCTTGACCGATTGCAGGCCCGCGCTGGAGCGCACCCGGTCATCGAACTCACGCCGTCGGTTCTCGACTTCGTTCAGATCGAGTGCCGCGGCACCGTCGCGCGCGAGACGTTCGAGCGCGCTCCAGTCCGCCGGCGAGATCACCGGCCAGTCGTCGCGAACGATGGCGTCCCAATACGGGCTGTTGCGCTCCGGTTCCATAGGCGAATCAGAGGTATTCGGTCTTACGTATCCGGGCGCCGCCGGCGTGGTCCTGATGCGAAAGCGCGGTGGATACGGTACGGGCGTGCTGGGCAGTCGCGTCCGCACCGCGGCCGTTGGTCTTGACTTTGCTCTCGATCGCGGTCTTCATCCACTTCGTGAATGCCGCGAGTGGTTGCTCCACCTTCGCCTGCGGGCGTCGTGGCACGACGAAGTCTCGCGTGATCTGTTCGACCTGGTCACCGACCTTGGCCAGCGCGACCGAGTATTTGTTCGACGCGACGACCACCTCGTGCGGATCGTCCATGTCCAGCGGTTCGGTCGTCATGTCGATGTCCTGTCTCAGAATTCGATGGTCGGCATTCAGGAGTCGCGTCTGCCGAACTCGGCGTCCTCCATGGCGCGATACGAAGCCTCGGTGGGGAGGTCGAACGAATCGATCGTGTAGGAGCGGGTCCCGTTGTGCTCCATCTCGGCGCGCAACCCGACCCGCGATTTCATGTGGGCCAGCCGACCGAGCCGGAGGATCTCGGCCGCCAGCCAGCTGTCGCCGTTGTCACGGGCGTCGTCGGTGATGTACAGACCGATGATCTCGCCGTCCCGGTTGCAACCGACACCGACGGTGTGGTCAGGGTTGAACACCTCGTAGGTCAGGTTCCGCCAGTCCAGCGGCGCAGCCTCGATGTCGTCCTCGGGATCGAAGTCGTCCACGTCGATCGGGTGCATGTCGGTCATCGGCTGCTCTCCGAGAGTCGTTCAGCGGGTTGGGAACTGATCGCATAACCGGAACCCGGCTGGTCGAAGTCATCCTCGGCAGCGGAATCCAGCCGCGCCGCGAGCGCGGACCACGCGGCGTCCTCGATGCGCATGACCTGGCGCAACTGCCAGAACCGCGCGCCGAGGTACATCTCCCCGGTGCCATCGGCGTTGACATCGAGATGATCCGGACCATCGGTGGTCGCGTTCAAGGTCACCGCGGTCACCGGCGGACGCGTGTCATCGATGTTGACCAGGGTGGCGCCCCCACCGGGGATGAAACTCTGGCGCAGACGAGCGCTGGCGCCCACCGCGACATCGGAACTGTTGGTGGTGACAGTGATCTCCGGATTCAGCAGCAACTGCAGCACCCAGGACCTGGCCGCCTGCTCGGGATGGTCGGCGTTGATCGTAATGGCGAGGGTCGCGGCCAAATCGACGACGAGTACCAAATCCGCGCTCGTGACACCGACGACCACCAGGCGCTTGGCGGTACCGACCGGATACGGCAGGTCGTCCGCGGCCAGCGACACAACATCCGCGCCGACCCCGGCGCCGGTCGCGGGATGCGCGGACACGGTTCCGGTGGCCACGTCGACCGTGTAGGCGACGAGGGTCTCCGCGGTGCGGCCGGCGACTCCGGCCAAGCGCACGAGCCCCTCGTCATGCAACCACCGCACCGTGTCGGCGATGGTGACTTCCGGGGCAGGCTCGGTCATCCGACCCGCCCCGGCGCGCCCGAGGCCGGTTCGGGCTCAGCCGAGGGAACCGACGTGTTCATGATGCTCTCGTACTGCCGCGCCGCGTCGACGGCACTCTCCCGGATCGCGGCCATGATCTCGGTG
The DNA here is from genome assembly GCF_040647855.1 of Nocardia sp. NPDC049220. Classification (NCBI taxonomy): domain Bacteria; kingdom Bacillati; phylum Actinomycetota; class Actinomycetes; order Mycobacteriales; family Nocardiaceae; genus Nocardia; species Nocardia sp. NPDC049220. The sequence goes on along the minus strand of NZ_JBEZDA010000009.1, from coordinate 4,784 downwards.
ACCAGTTCGGGGCCGGTGAGTCGCGCCGCGGTGCCCGGCGTCAGATACAGATCGGTCAGTCTGCCCATGGCATCGACCTCAGGGATGACCGCGCCGCTCGGCGACGGCCGCCGCGCGCGGATATTGTCGATCTTCTCGCGCATTTCGGCGATCCGATGCCGAAGGTCGCGAGCGGCATCCAGGGCCGCCTGCACGTCCGGGTGGATGGCACTCATGCGTTACCTCCGGGTTGGGTCGGGGTCTGGTTCGTCGGCGCGGGCGTCGGCGGTGTCACGGTGGGGGCAATGGTCGGCCTCTCCCCGATCACCAACTCCGTGTGCGGTGTGTCGTCGACATACATCAGGCGGTCGGGATGCCACGCTACGACACGGTTACGGTCGTTACCGCCGCCGCCCGCGTTACCCATGCCCGGCGACATCGGCATATAGGGCATCATCGGCGAACCGCCGCGCGCGGCTGCCGCATTGTTGGCCGACGCCGCCCCGAGCGGTTCGAGCACAGGTGTGCGCGGCATTTGCGACGCTCCAGCACCGAGGCTGCCCGCGGAGGCGACCAATGGCAAGGGGCCGATGTTGGCGCCCTGAGCGTCGATGTCCGGGATGCCGGCGCCGGGGCTGCTGATCGACATCCCACTGGGACCGCCTGATCCAAAACCGCTCGGGATGCCGAGGTCGTCGTAACCGTAATCGTCGTACCCGTAATCGTCATAGCTCGAGGCCGAGTCCTGGCCGAGCTGGCTCATCGGCATTCCGGCCGAGGCCATCGCGCTCATCAGCGCGGGCAGCATCGAGTTCAGCGCGCTGGAATCGCCGCCACCGCCACTGGCGGCCTCGCCACCGCTGTCCCCAGTCGGGGCCTTCGAGCCGACTTCGGTGCTGTATCCGGTAATCGTCTCCGCCGAGCGCGCGTTCTGCTCCTGAAATTTCGCCAGCGCCGCCTGGATGCCGAGCTCGTTCTTCGAGCGCATCGCGGCGACGAGCTCCTTACGGGCCGCGATGATCTCCGCCGGCGTGGGATGTTTCGCCTTCGCTGTCCGGAATGCGTTGCTGTAGGTATCTATTCCGTCGGCCAGCATTCCCAGGCCCGCGCCGAGCTGGTCGAGCCACCCCCGGTGTTGTCCGAGTTCGGTTGCCGCGTCGGCGCCGACCGGTTCCCAGTGCTGCATCGCGTTCGCCGCGAGGCCAATTCCGCCGGTGGCGGCGGCGTGCGGACCGCCGGTGAATTTCCGGATCTCGTCCGCGAATCCCTTCGCCGCGCCGGGACCCGGACCCGCGTGCAATTGCTGGGCGAAGGTCAGCGGGTCGACGGCGCCACCGCCCGCGGGAAACGACAACATCGGCGGACGTCGCTGACCGACCTCCTGAACCTCCCCCACCGGGTTGCTCACCAAGTCGGGACTACCGCTGCCGCCGACGATACGGCTGCCACGGTCATCGGCATCGGTGTAGTCGACCGCCGCGGCGCCGATGTTGTACGCCGTGCGTTGTACCTGGTTGAGGACCCCGATCGTTCCGTTCATCAGCGACGCGGCCTGTGCGTTGAGGTGCGGCACCGCCGCGGCCGAGATCGGGTCGGCCCCGGCGGGCACAACCCACCCACCGGGTAGCGCCGCCCCCGTTTCGCGCGCCATTTCGGCGAGCTTCGATGCGACAGCAACAAGTTCTTGCGGATCGACATTCAGTGCCATCGCGACCTCCTCTTCTCCACTACCGCGCGATCAGCTTCCCTACTACCACGCGATCAGCCCGCGGGAATCGAGATAGCCGGCATTGCCGTGGTCACGGACTGATCGGCTGCGCCCGGCATTGTCGAGGGGACGCTCTCGTCCTTCGGCGCCGTCAACTCGATGCCCTTCGGATGGGCGAACCCGGCGAACTGACCGAATTCTCCTGCACTGTCGGTCATCTCCGGAACAAAAGGCTTCAGTTCGCCGTTGACCACAGCTTCGAGGGTACCGCCCTCGTCCGACCCGAAGACCACCAGAATCGCAGAGCGCTTGTCCCATGTCGCGACATCGCCCGTCATCAGCTGGTACGGGTCGACCCGGTCACCGATCTGCTTCTTGTCCGACCACTTCGCAGGCGTCTTCTCGTACGCCTTCTGTGCGTCGGTGCCACTGGCGTTCCCGAATGCGCCATCCAGAGCCTGCGCGACCATCACGGACACCTTCTGGGTGCGACCATCGGGGAACGTGTACACCACACTGCCATCCGCACCCGGGGTACGACCGGGAGTCACGACAGGTTGGCCACCGGTCCCGGTGGACGGCGGACCGCTGTGTGACGCGGGCGCCGTGACAGCGGGCTGCGCCACGGCGGGCTGCGCCACGGCAGGAGCGGGGGCCGGTGGAACCACGGGTGCGACTTCCTCGTCGAAGCGCCTCGGGTCCAACTCCGCGCGCCGGTTGTTCAGGTCCTGGTCGGCCATGTTCCGCATCATCGCCTGCTGCATCATCATCGGCAGCATCGAACTCATCATGTCCATGCCGGAACCCATCGGCGACATCGCGCTCGCCGGCTGCACCGGCGGTGTCACCGGCGGCGCTGTCACGTCCGGTGTGTTCCCGAGATTGCCCATCCCGTTGGATGACGGGCCGCCCAGGCCGGAATTGTCCAGCTCGTCAGTTGACAGCACATCGTCGGGAGTGGTTTCCGGATTGGTCAGGTCCTCCCAAGCGGGCGGTAGCGTCGAGTTGTCCACCACCGGGGGGTTTGTCCCGGGCGGCGGCGTTCCGGGAGGCTGGCCGATGTTATCCGGAGTCAGTCGCGGATCTTTTTGCGCCTTCTCCAGATTCGCGACGCGCTCCTTGAGCGACTTATCTTCAGCCTCTTTGTCGATATCCTTCGCTGTCTTTTCCATAGCGGTATTTGCGTCCGTCATAATTTTCACGGAAGCGTTCATGCCGGCCGTGATGTAGGTCATGACGTGCTCGTCTTCGCTCATCGGATCTTGAGGCGGTGTCGCTGCCTGAGTATTGAGAGCATCGATCAGGTCGCTGACGTACTTCTGAGCTTCATCACTCTTCAGCTTCGCGTCTTCGACCTTCTTCTTGACCTTCAAATCAGCCGCATAAAGACTGCCGAAAGCCTTCTTGAGGCTATCACTGACCTGCACGTAATTTTCGAACATTGCGGATGAGTTGACCTGCGCCATGCTGACCTGCGGCACCGTGCCCTTCACCGGCACATCCTCCTTGGACCCTTTACCGAAGGCCGCCCAGTCAGCTTCCAGAACGGTGAGCAGACTTTTGTGTTCGCCGATATCCTTTTCCAACAAGTCTTGAACCGTATCAGAAAGCGTGAGCCGCTCGTCCGGCCATAAATCAGAATATTTATTAGGTACATATAAGGTCGGCATTTCGTCGCTCATCCGGGTGGTACCTGCCCTATCGCACTTTCACCTCGATACGCCACACCCGCCGGGCGTACGGGAAGGAGAGCGGGGATTTCCTCCTGCGGGCGACCCGACGGATTCCGAGAGGCCGCATACCCGGCGCCCAGGGCGGAACCGCCATACCAACCGAGCCCAGGCGACCGCATTACGGCTAGCCTACTTGCCCCCGCGGGGAGCGTCCTCGCGCCCAAAAGCTGCGCGCCCGCTCTCGCGCCTGCGAGTCTCGCCCCTGTGCTACCCAAGGTAAGAGCGCCATGGGCCGCAGCGCCAGCGAACCCTCCCCCCACCCCACCGAGGGCGCCGTCTATCAAGAAGGCTTCGAATCCCTTGTCGAAATTGCCGGTTTGAGCCCAAGTTATGCCCCCGCCCACCAACCCGGAAGCCAGCCCGGCGCCGATCGCCGTCCCGAGCCCAGGCGCGACCAACGTTCCGACCGCACCACCGATGATGGCGGCCCCGCCGGTAGCCACCGACTTGCCTATTTCACCCCACGACATCCCGAACGGCATGAGATCACCTACCTGATGCTTTGGCGAGCGCCTGTCCACGACGACCGGACGGTCGTCCCGTCTTCAATTTCCCCCGTTGCGGCCGACACCATCCGGTCAAGGGCTCGCAGGGTTCGAGCATCACCATGGCCAGGTCCGCCTCTCGATCAAACGGCTCATCGTCGAACGGAACGGCGCGAGCTGCGACCGGCCATGCGCGGTACTCCCTTTCGACTTGTTCATTGTCGAGGATTCCCAGCTACGGGAAGTAGCGTCCTCGCCCAATCCGGTCAGGATGGTCCACTGAATACTTACACTGACGTGCACGAATTGCCGTGGTCGTCAGACCGTTTCCCAGCCGGCGGTGACGAACACAGGAGGACATGGCAGATGAAGCCCCCGCCTACTACCGCCCAAGCGCCGTTCTCGTTTTGATCGAGCCAGGTATCAGAGGTAAGCCATGACAAGCGCGGAGATCTGGCCGGTCGAGTTCGACGCGAACGAGCCCGGAGCAGAGGAACGTCAACAACCCAGGCCGGTGACGCCGTGGTCGAGTCGACCGGGCAGTGAGCGTTCGCGCCCTGGTTCTTCTGCACCCGGCCAGCCGGGTCCGTCTGGGACCGGCCAGCCCAGTGATCAGTCGGGTGGTGCTGGGCCGTCTGGTGTCCCGGGTCAGCCTGCTGGGTCGGGTCAGCCCGGTGGGTCGGGCCAGCCTGGCGTTCCGGGGCAGCCGGGTGTTTCGGTGCAGCCGGGTGTTTCGGTGCAGCCGGGTGTGGTTCCCGGGCAGCCGGGTGTGGTTCCCGGGCAGCCGGGTGGGTCGGGTCAGCCGGTGCCTGGTCAGTCGGGTCAGTCTGGTGTTGCTGGTCAGCCTGGTGCTCAGGGTGGTCCGGGTGGTGTGGTGGC
>NZ_JBEZDA010000008.1:87037-241596 GCF_040647855.1 Nocardia sp. NPDC049220 | reverse complement strand
CAAACTCTCCGTTGAAGACTCACGAAACACCCCACAAAGGAGCGAATCAGAAAAATCTGAAACCAGAGTCCGAAAACCCAGCAAAACAATCGCCAACAAAAAGCTGACAAAAAATCCGACCCTCCACACGGGGAGCGAAAGGCCGAACCAAAAAAATTTGGCACTGACATTCATCGACACACTATTGAGTTCTCAAAGAACACACGCACACACATCCAACCCGGAACAACCGGACCTTCAATGAGGCAACTTATCAAGCTTAGCCCAGCCATTCACCCGAACAAAATCGAGTTCTCGATCAAGCTAGTGTGATCGCCAGGCGCTCCTCGTCCTACCTCGTTTCCCAGTCCTTCCGCTCAGCGTTTCCGCTGGGCTTCTCGGCTCCGGGTCGGTGTCCGTGTCGCTCTGACTTGGATAAAGTTACGCGGCGGAAAACGCTACGTCAAATCGCCTGCGCAGCGCGCTATTTCGCAGGTCAGAGGAACGCGATCGACGCGGAAGGCGCCGCAATGGCGCAAATGTGATTCAAGCCACCGGAAAATCGCGCCTCGGCTTTCCCGATCCGCAACGAACGCGGCCGCTATCGGCGAGAGCGCGCGGTCGGCGCTGCGGCACCGCTGCATCGACGCTGTCTCACGAGCGGCGGGCGGTCCGACGGCAAAACGATCAGGACTCCGCCACCCGGACGCCCGACTGCATCCGTGCGATGTCGGCCGAGTGGACAACTCGCTGATCCATTGCGGGACACGAGCCATGCCGCGCCTGTGGCAATGCGCTACCCCAACGTCATCGCCATTGCTGGTCGCGTGGTCGAGGAGACCGGCGCGGAGGGGTACGAGAGAGGGGTCGTACTTCGGGGGACGACGCACAAGCGGTGTGTCTCGGAAACAGCCACCGATGGCTGTCACGCCGAAGGCAGCCGGTCGAGGGCAAAGTCAGAAGTATGACCGTATGTCCGACCACGACCGACGCGAATACAGATGAGAACCGCATCGCTTGCTTCCGACGGTCGTGCTCCATGTGTAGCCGGTGTGGCAAGCTCGGGCACACCGAAATCTGCGCAGCGGTACCGCGCCGACTACCGCGGGCGTCATCATGAACCTATGGTGACGCGGGAGGCGGTTCGGGCAGGCGCATTCGTGCGGATCTACAACCCTGGTGTCGGTGAACTGCATCCTTGGTATATCAACGACCACACGGTCGTTCGGGATCACGCCGGGCGATGGCATCTGTTCGGGATCACGCACGCCGAACCCGCGAACCCCTTCGACGAGATCGAATTCGCGCACGCCACCGCCCCGCGGCTGAGCGGACCGTGGACCAAGCACGCGCCCGCGCTACAGGTGAACCGGGGCTACGGGGAAACACATCTGTGGGCTCCATACGTGCTCAGCGCGCACCGGCGGTACTACATGTTCTACGCGGCAGGCGGCCACGACCGTACCGACGCGGCGCTGAACCTGGCCACCTCCACCGATCTGTTCCAGTGGACCAGACAGCCGACCGGACCGCTATTCCATGATGGGTACGACGCCCGCGACCCGATGGTGACGCGGGTGGGCGACCAGTGGGTGCTGTACTACTGCGCGACCAGTGCTGCCACCGGCGGACATCACGTTGTCGCGTATCGCACGAGCACCGACCTCACGCATTGGGGTGAACGACACATCGCCTACACCGATCCGACCACGGGCACCGAGGCCGGAAACACCGAATCCCCCTTCGTAGTGCGGCAGGAGGGCTGGTGGTATCTGTTCATCGGTCCGCGCCCGCGCTATGTCGGCACCGACGTGTTCCGCAGCGAGAGCCCGTTCAGTTTCCACATCGGCGACAAGATCGGCCACATCACGGCGCACGCCGCCGAGGTGGTACACGACGAGGGTGGTCGCTGGTGGATCACCAGCGCCGGCTGGGGCCAGGGTGGGGTGCACCTGGCACCACTCACGTTTCCGCCTGCGCGGGTCACCAAAGCGGTTCCGCGGTAAGCGGTCCGGTGCATCGAGCCCGGCTCGATTTCGCGATTCGCGCCATCGTGCCCGGTCCCGACTGGTATCTGTTGATCGAGTCGAACTCACCGAACCACCCACCTACGGGAGGGACCGGAATGGCCCGTATCGGCGTTATCAGCATTTCCGATGGCCGCGACTATGTGCATGCGGGCATCGCCGACTTCATCGCGACCAGCGAAGACCGCCTCGTGGGCGCCCTCACGGCCGCGGGACACGAAGTGGTCCGCGGTGCTGAGTCGATCAGCGACAACGCAGTGGCGAGTTCGGTGGCCCGCGCAGTCGCGGCGGCCGGGGTCGACCTGACCGTCCTCCACTATGCGGTGTGGGCGTTCCCGCACTTCACCATGCTCGCGGCCGGCGCGACACCCGGCCCGTTGCTGTTGCTGTCGAACATCGATCCCGTGCAGCCCGGCATGGTCGGCATGCTTGCCGCCGGCGGCGCGCTGGACCAGATCGGCCGCAGACACAGCCGACTGTGGGGCGATCCCTCCGATCCCACGCTGATCGAGTCGATCGGTGTCCGAGCGCGGGCCGCCGCGGCCGTATCCAGTTTGCGTGGTGCGACATTCGGACGCTTCGGCGGGCGGCCGATGGGCATGAACACCGCGGTCGCCAATACCGACCAGTGGCAGCGACTCTTCGGCATCGACGTCGAGGAGATCGACCAGTGGGAGATCGTGCGGCGTGCCGAACTGGCCGACGCCGCCGAGGCGAAGGCCGCGCGGGAGTGGTTGGAGCGATACACCGCCGGCGTGCACTACGACGGCGCGAAGCTCACGCCGGAACTGCTGGAACGCCAGATCCGTTCATATCTCGCGGTGCGCGAACTGATCGCCGAGTGGCGGCTGGATTTCTCCGGCATCAAGGGGCAGCCCGAGCTCACCCAGTACTTCGCCACGATGGACGTCACCGAGGCCTTCCTCAACGATCCCTATGACTGGAATGGGCCGAAGCAGCCACACGTCTGCGCCACCGAGGCGGACATGGACGGCGCGCTCACCATGCAATTGCTCAAGCAGATCGCGGGCACCCCGGTACTGTTCGCCGACGTCCGGCACTATCACGCCGATCGCGACATCTGGGACCTGTGCAACTCCGGCCAGCACGCCACCTGGTTCGCGGCGCGCAGTGCGGACCCGGCGGAGAATCTGGCGAAGGTGCACCTGTATCCCGAGGTGTTCTTCTTTCCCGCGGGCGGCGCCTCGGTGCACCACGTGGCCGCGCCGGGTCAGATGACTCTCGCGCGACTCACCCGAATCGACGGCGACTACCGGATGCAGCTGATGCTCGGTGAATTCGAAGACTACGATCAACAGACGAACGAAGCGCTGATGAGACAGTCCACCTGGGAGTGGCCGCACGCGTTCGCGCGATTGGACGCGCGCGCGGAGGATTTCCTGTCCCGTTTCGGCGCCAACCACATCCACGCCGTGCCCGGCGATCATCGGGCCAGCGTGCGCGAAACGTGCGATCTGCTCGACATCACGTTGGACGAATTCACGCGGTGACCATGTTCCTCGGCGTTGACATCGGAACCGCCAGCTCGAAGGGCGTCCTCACCACGGAAGACGGCGCGATCGTCGCCAAAGCCGAACGAGCGCACGGTGTTTCCAGGCCACATCCCGGGTGGGTGGAACACGACGCGGAGACGGTCTGGTGGGCCGACTTCGTCGCGCTCACCCACGACCTCGTGCGCGCGGCCGACGGCACGGCGATCGACGGACTCGCGGTGTCCGGCATCGGCCCCTGCCTGCTGCCCGCCGACGCCGAGGGCAGGCCACTGCGCCCGGCCATTCTCTACGGAGTAGATACCCGGGCGGGTGCCGAAATCGCCCACCTGAACGACGAATTCGGCGAGCAGGCGGTCCTCGAGCTGGCCGGATCGCCGCTAACCAGCCAAGCCGTCGGCCCGAAGGCGCGTTGGCTGGCTCGGCACGAGCCGGAGGTCGCGGCGCGCACAGCGATGCTGTTGATGGCGAGTTCTTTTCTGGTACACCGCCTCACCGGACGGTATGTGCTGGACCATCAGTCCGCCAGCCAGTGCGTGCCGCTCTACGACCTGCGCGGGCGCGCCTGGGCCACGGACTGGGCCGAACGCGTGGTGCCGGGTTGGGCGTTGCCGGATCTGGCTTGGCCGACCGAGATCGTCGGACATGTCACCCCGGACGCGGCGGCCGTCACCGGACTCCCGGCGGGGTTACCGGTCACCACCGGCACGATTGATGCGTGGGCGGAGGCCGCCAGCGTCGGTGTACGCGCACCGGGCGACGCGATGATCATGTATGGCACCACTCTGTTCCTGGTGCAGGTGCTCACCGATCCGCGTCCACATCCTGGGCTGTGGGGCACCTGCGGCACCTGGCCCGACACCTACACGCTCGCCGCGGGGATGGCCACCTCGGGGGCGATCACCGACTGGCTACGCGAGCTGGTCGGCGGCGAGTTCGCCGATCTGGTCGCCGCTGCCGCCGAGGTGCCCGCGGGTAGCAGGGGCCTGCTCGCCCTACCCTACTTCGCCGGTGAGCGCACTCCCCTCTTCGATCCGGACGCCAGAGGCATCCTCGCGGGCCTGACGCTCGGGCACGGCCGCGCCGAGCTGTATCGCGCGGTGCTGGAAGGCATCGCCTACGGGGTGCGGCACAACCTGGCGGCGATGACCGAGGCAGGTGGTCGCGCCGAGCGGCTGGTCGCGGTCGGCGGCGGCACCAAGGGCGGCCTGTGGACCCAGATCGTCTCCGACGTCACCGGTCTACCGCAACAGCTGCCCGCCGAGACGGTCGGCGCCTGCCTCGGCGACGCCGTACTCGCGGCCGAAGCCGCAGGTGTCGACACGTCCACGTGGAATCCCGTCATCGGCACCGTGCAGCCTTACCCTGAGCGCACCGCGAAATACGAGCCCTACTATCAGCACTATCGCGACCTCTACCAGCGCACGGCCGATATCGCGCATTTTCTGGCGGCCGAACAACATCGCGCCGGCACTGCTTCCTGATTCCGATCGTTCATGCGAGGATTCAGGGTTGATTTGTCGGACACAATACGAGGATTTCATGCCCACAGTCACCCTGACCCAGCAGAACTTCGACACCGTCGTCGCATCCAATCCCATCGTGCTCGTGGATTGGTGGGCAACGTGGTGTGGGCCCTGCAAGTATTTCGCCCCGGTGTACGACGCATCGTCGGACCGGCATCCTGAGATCGTGCACGGGAAGGTCGACGTCGACGCCGAGGTCACCTTGACCACCGCCGCGCGAGTCACTCAGTACCCGACGCTGATGGCGTTCCGTGAGGGCATGCTGGTGTACTCGCAAGCTGGCGCCTTGGCCGCGGATGCACTCGAAGACCTGGTGCAGCAGATCCGGTGGCTGGACATGGACCAGGTTCGCCGGGAAGTCGCCAGGCAGTCCGATACGCAGCAGCTGGCCACGACGTCCGCGTCAGCGTCCAAGTCCGGTGGTTCGGACAGGATGGCCGGGCCTGCCCCCCGGCCCCGATACGGGTGGCCCGGATTGTGACGACACCGGGCGCGGATCTGTGGCGGCTGGACGGCGCGCGGACCAGATCGGTGAGCGCCGAAAATCCCACAGGTGCTCCCGGCGCGGGCGCGCGGGCGACCGACGGTACCGGCGCACACGCGGCACGGCTGCTCGGCAACGGCTGGAAAGTGTCGCCCTCGATTGCCCTCGCCGACGGTGAAACCGCGACGCTGGCAGACGTTTCCGGCCCCGGAGTGTTTCGGCACTTCTGGTTGACAACGGAGCGTACCGCTCTGTGTGCGCTGACGCTGCGCATGTACTGGGATGACGAGCCGGTGCCCGCGATAGACCTTCCGCTCGGCGATTTCTTCTGCAACGGGTGGGGCGAGTTGGCACTGTTGAGTTCGGAAATGGTGGTCGTCGCCCCGGCCGGCGGATTGAACAGCTACTGGCCCATGCCATTTCGCCACCGTGCGCGAATCACGCTGGAAAACCGCTGCGGGCAGACCGTTCCGGTCTACTACCAGGCCACTTACACCGAAGAGGACCTCCCGGACTCCGTCGGTCAGCTGCACACACGCTGGTCACGTACGCCTCGGCTGGGTACGCCGGCCGTGCACACGATTCTGGAGACGGTCTCGGGTCGAGGCCGCTATGTCGGCACCTACCTCGCCATTCGCCCTGGGGCGCCGGGATGGTGGGGCGAAGGCGAACTGAAGTTCTATCTGGACGGTGACATCGCGCATCCGACGATCTGCGGCACAGGCACCGAGGACTATTTCGGTGGCGCTTGGAATTTCGACCTGGACGGGACATATCGGACATATTCCACGTCGTATCTCGGGCTGCATCAGGTGCTGCCGCCGACGGAGATCTATCAACCGGATCAGCGATTCGGGATGTACCGCTGGCACGTGCGCGATCCGATCTGTTTCGACCGCGATCTGCGCGTCACCGTGCAGGCGCTCGGATGGCAGGACGCCGGAGCGTACCTTCCGCTCACGGACGCCGACATCGCGACCACCGCGTGGTGGTATCAGTCCTGATCGGAAGAATTCGCCGGATTCGGTTCCGCACATTCCGCCGCCATCAACTCGTCGGCACGCGCCAGTGCCGCGTCCATGCTCGCGGTCAGGTCGTCCAGCTCCGTCAGGCCACCCAGTACTGTCATACCGTCCAGCAGGCCGGTGAGATCGTCGCGCACAGCCTGGAGTTCGGCGATTTCCGGATCGACCGGGAACCACGCTACCGCGGTGTGCCACCACGGATCGTCGCAGAGCCAGGCCCACAGCACGTCGCGCACCAGTACCGGGTCGGACGTGTACATCTGCGAGGACGTGGTCGACCCGGCCCGATGCTCCAGTTCGTAGACACCGTCGTCCAGTAGACGGGCGCTGATGTCGTGCAGGCCGCCGCGGGTGAGCTCGAGGATGGGGCAGTGCGGATCGGGTGGTTCGTCGAGCAAGTCGCCGAGCACGGCCTCGGTCAGTTCCGGCAACGCGGTCCCGTCCCCCGCGCGGATGCGCACGTCGGTGGAGTCGCGTGGAGGGGTGCTCACCGGGAATATTCTGCCCGATGTCGTCGAATACCTTGAATGTGGCGAGCGGGCGACACCGCGGGGTGCATGGTGTTGATATGCGTGCGGCAGCGAACAAGGCGGCTCGGCGATTCTCGGTGCGTGACGCGTCCGACCGGATCCCGAAGTCGAACTACCTGCCGGTCGAGTTCAAGGGCGCCCGGACCCGAGGACAGGATCCATCTATCGGCGACGAGGAATTCCCGCCGATTCCGACCCCGAGCGGTTCCGGCCACGAGTTCACGCCGATCGCTGCGCCGACGTCCGGCGCTACACCTCTGCGGATACCGGACAATCCCTCGCCGCTATGTGGCGGCTACGACCGCGGTGTGATCAGACGGGGTGCGCGCCGGAGTGCGATCGACGACCCGGATCCGCACGTATGACGACAGTCGCGGGGGTGGACAGCTCGACGCAGTCCTGCAAAGTCGTCGTCTGCGACGCGGACAGCGGCGCAATCCTGCGCCGCGGGCAGGCAGCGCATCCCGATGGGACGGAGGTCGCGCCCAGCGCATGGTGGGACGCGTTGCGCACGGCAAGCACCGGACTACTCGACGGCGTCGACGCGATCGCCGTTGCCGGCCAGCAGCACGGGCTGGTCGCCTTGGACACCGAGGGCACCACGGTTCGAGATGCGCTGCTGTGGAATGACACCCGCTCCGCCGCAGCGGCCGAAGATCTGATCACCGAACTCGGTGGACCGCGAGCATGGGTCGACGCGGTCGGCAGTGTGCCGCTGGCCGCGCTGACCATCGCCAAACTGCGTTGGATGACCGACCACGAGCCGGAACTCGCCGACCGCACCGCGCACGTACTGCTGCCGCACGACTACCTGACCTGGCGGCTGCGTGGCGGCGAATCGGGGCGCGTGCTCGAACCGACCACCGATCGTGGCGACGCCTCGGGCACTGGATATTGGTCGCCCGGCACCGGCTGCTATCGCCACGACCTGCTCGCCTTGGCCTTCCGTGGACGCACCCCCGCGCTCCCCCGAGTGCTCGGCCCGGCCGATGCGGCGGGGCGGACGCCCGCGGGCATGCTCGTCGCCGCGGGGACGGGCGACAATGCCGGGGCCGCACTCGGTCTCGATATCGTGGCGGGCGATGTTGTGATCTCCCTCGGTACCAGCGGAACGGCCTTCGCGCGGGCCGACAGCGCCTGCGTGGACCCCAGCGGCGCGGTGGCCGGATTCGCGGACGCGACCGGCGCGTTTCTCCCGCTGGTCTGCACGCTCAATGCCGCCCGCGTCCTGACTTCCACCGCCGATCTGCTCGGCGTGGACCTGGCCACCCTGGAAACACTCGCCACACACGCGCCGCCAGGCGCCGACGGCGTCGTCCTACTCCCTTATCTGTGCGGTGAGCGCACTCCCAACCTGCCGCGAGCCGCGGGAAGTCTGCACGGGTTGCGGCCGGGCGCCATGCGCCCCGCGACCGTCGCACGTGCCGCCTTCGAGGGCATGCTGTGCAACCTGGCCGACGCGCTCGATCGGCTCGGCGATGTCGTCGCGGCGCCGCGGCGCGTCCTGCTCATCGGCGGCGCTGCCCGCTCACCCTTGGTCGCTGAGATCGCCGCCCAGATCTTCCACGTCGACGTGACCGTCCCGGAGCCGAACGAGTACGTCGCGCTCGGCGCCGCCCGGCAGGCTGCCTGGGCACTCCTGGGTGGAGCGCAGCCCCCCGCCTGGCACCCGCGCACCGTCTCCGAAACCGCCGCACCGTCCGACGACCTGATCGGGCGGCAGATCCGAGCCGAATACCACAGGGCGCGCCTGGCGCTCTACGGCTGACCGGCACCGCCCCGCTTCGGGCAGGTCCGCTGGTCCGGGCAGATCGCGGTTGGCCGGTTTCGCGGCACCTTGCCACATCCGAACACCCACGCTGATCGGTGCACCGATGACTTTCTGCGCCGAGCGGCGTCGTCAGTCAAGGATGATCGGATCACCCCTGGTCGAGGAGATGAATTCATGACCGATACCGAAGTGCGGACGGCAGTCGCGGCAGAGCGGACCGATCTCGCCGACCTCTTGTCCGGACTCGATGCCAAAAGCTGGGACGCACCCACGCTCTGTGCGGGCTGGCGAGTGCGTGAAGTGGTCGCGCACATCACCATGCCTTACCGCCTGTCGAGTCCCCGCTTCATGCTGGGAATGATCAAGGCACTGGGCAACTTCAACCGAATGGCCGATCGCAGCGCGCGCGACGACGCCGCGATGCTCAGCGCCGACGACCTGGTGCGCTCACTGTGCGACAACATCGATCACCCGTGGAAACCGCCGGGCGGCGGATTCACCGGCGCGCTGAGCCACGACGTCATCCATGGCTTGGATATCACGGTGGCCCTCGGACTGGACCGCGTGGTACCAGAGGACCGGATGCGCCTGGTGCTGGACGCGGTGAAACCCAAGAATGTCAAGTTCTTCGGCGTCGACCTCGAGGGCGTCGAGTTGCGCGCTGACGATCTGAATTTCAGCTACGGGTCCGGCGCGGCGCTGTCGGGTTCGGCCCAAGATCTGCTGCTCGTGCTGTGTGGTCGCAAGCTGCCGGAAGGGCACCTCAGCGGCGCACCGGCGGCACGGTTCACAATGCCCGGGTAACTGCCAGTAGCTGCCGTTGCTCGGGTCCATCCGGTCGCCGCACAACCGGCCGAACCACTCCTGACGCGCATCCGGGCGGGTGGATGGCCGCTCGGCCAGCGCCTGCCGGGCCAGACCACGCTCGCCGCGCAACTCGGCGTAAGACGCTCCACACTTCGCGAGGCGGTTCGCGAACCGGTGGGCGAAGGCGTGCTGAACTGTCGCCAAGCGCAGGTGTCCTCGTGACCGCACTCGACCCACCCGAGGACTGGGATAGGGTGTCGTGCCGGACCACCATCGCCTCGGTGATCGAAGCTCGCATCGCCATCGAGGCAGAGGCCGCATCGCTCGCCGCTCACCTGGCGCACGCCTGCCGCTCCGCCGCACGCTGGCTGCCCGTGCGCCGCCTGGCGAGCCGGTAGCCGAGCAGGTTGACGCGGACAGGTCGTTCCCTCGCCGCAGTCGTCGTCGCGGCGCACGATGACGTGCTGACCCCGCCGTTCGACGGCTTCCTGCCCCGGCTACGCCTGGTAATGATCGATATGATGAGGATTCGCGCAATCCCCTCCGAGCCGGCGGATCACGCCGCGCACGAACGGCTCGCCGAGGCGATGTCCGCCGGGAATCCGATCGCCGCATCGGAGTGCAGCCGTACCCACCCGACCGCGTTGAAGGAGTCGTTCACGTGACCGAGGCCCTCGTGCTCGAGCTGACGGACGTGACGTTCCGCCGCGCGGGCAAGAAGATCATCAACGGCATCTCGCTCAGCGTTCGGGCAGGCGAGCACTGGGCGCTGCTCGGCCCCAACGGCGCCGGCAAGAGCACGCTGCTCGGCTTCTGCGGCGCAGTCACCTTCCCGACCACCGGCAGTGTGCGTGCACTGGGACAACAGCTCGGCCGCGTCGAATTGCAGCACCTGCGCCGCGGCATCGGCCACGTGAATCCGCGCCACCCACTGCAGTATCCACGCACCATCCGTGAAGTCGTACTGACCGGCATCACCGCGACGATCGACACCCCAATGCGCTGGACACCGACCCCGCAACAGCTCGCCCGCGCTGACGCTCTCATCGACACCGTCGGTCTGATGGGCAAAGCGGACGAGATCTGGCCCACGCTGTCGCAGGGCGAGCGTGGACGCACGCTCATCGCCCGGGCGCTGATCGCCGAGCCTGAGCTGCTGCTGTTCGACGAACCGTCCACCGGTTTGGACGTCGCCGCGCGTGAACAGTTGTTGGAAACGATCGACACGCTCGATCAGACCCATCCCGGTGTCGCCTCCATACTGGTGACGCACCACTTGGAGGAATTGCCGAGCACCACCACGCACGCCCTGCTGATCGCCGACGGCCGCACCGTCGCGGCAGGTCCCGCGCTGGAAACGCTCACCAGCCCGAATGTCACCACCGCCTTCGCGCACCCGGTCGAGGTTCGCTACGACGATGGACGCTGGTCCGCCCGCGCCGCCCGCACGCGGACCGCGTGGCCGACGCACGCTGCGGACTGATCCCGCCCCGCGCCGATGACCTGGCGCTCCCTAACACAGGCGCGGCCTCGCCACGCCAACATCGGGCCGCTGCCGCACCGGCTCGAGGACGACCCTGCCACCGTTACCGGAACCCCTGAGTTCCTACCGCCGCTGACTCACAGTCGCGGATCAATCGCCGACCAGCGCCGGGGTCAACTCGTCGAGACCAGAGATCACCCGGGTGGCCAGGGCCAACGCATCAGGCGCGGGTGGGTACTCCGGCCGCGGAGCAGCGATAACGCGCATTCCGGCGGCGTGGGCCGAGCGCAGGCCGTTGCTCGAATCCTCGATGGCGGCGCACTCGTCGGCTTGTTTACGCAGAAACGTCGCAACTTCGGTGTAGACGTCCGGTGCGGGCTTGCCGCGGTCGACCTCCTCGGTGGAGAACGTGACGGTGAAGAACTCGATCAGACCGGTCCGGCCGAGCACCGCATCGATCAGGCGGCGCGGCGACGAACTGGCCAGACCGAGCGGCCATCGCTCGCTCATCCGCTGCACCGCCTCGACGGCGCCGGGCAGCAGCGGAACCCCATCCTCGTAGTGCTCGGACATCCTATCGATCACCTCCCGCGCCACGGTCTGCGGCGGCTCGCGGACCCCGAGTTCACCACTGAGATACTCCGACCATTCCTGGGTGCTCATACCCATCAGACGCTGCTGGGTGTCGGGCAGCCACTGCCCGCCTTTCTCCGCGACGTAGGCGCGACGTACGCCCTCCCATACCGGCTCGGAGTCGAGCAGAACACCGTCCATGTCGAACACGACCGCCGTGATACCCATGCGCACAAAGCCTTTCGCCAGCCGAGCCGGTCAGGTGTCGATACGGACCGACGCTCGACTCGGCCCGCTGCCCATCCGGTGTCGCACCCGGAAATGAGTGTGTTGATCGCGCCCCAGCCTAGGGGAAGCAGTTCGGGTCGGCGGGACCTCCGCACCCGCCCGGCGAGCATTTGACCGGCAACCTATAACTTGTTCCTATGACCGAACAGCAGGCCGACGCACTGCCGAACCAGGAACACCATGAGGGCGGGTTCCGGCCGATGACCGAGCTGATCGCCGCGCACGAGGCCGCGCAGGACATCGACATCACTCGCGGTGGACCGCACTACGGCGAGTTCATCGAGCAGATCCGTGGCCTGATGGACCGCGCCCGGTTGGCCTGTCCCTCCGACGAGCTGGCGGTGCGAGCGATCGGTGTCCTGAAGGAACTCAACGACCGGCTCGACGACGCAGTGGTGGACGAGTGGTCGACCCCCACCTGGACTCGGTTCGACCTGCCCGCGCGCGGCAACATCACGCTGCCGCCGTTCTTCATCGACCACGTGGATCGCGATGGCGTCGACGCCCGGGTCACCTTCCGCACCTTCCATCTCGGCGGGAACAACGCCGCCCACGGCGGTCAGATCGCGATCGGCTTCGACGATCTACTCGGCATGGCCGCAGCCGTCCACGCGGGCGCGGTGACCAGAACCGCCTCGCTCACCATCGACTACCGTTCGATCACCCCGTTGAACACCGAGTTGAAGGTGCATGCCTGGGCCGAACGGCAAGAAGGGCGAAAGGTATACGTCCGCGCCACGTTGCACCACGGTGAGCGTCTGTGTGCCGAAGCCCATGGTTTGTTCATCGTGCTCCAGCCGGGGCAGCCGTGACCTGTCGCAAGCCGCGACAGGTTGAGCGCTGACCCGTAGCCCTCCGCGCCCGCGCGGAAAAGAGTTGTATAACAGCACTGTCGCCACTCGACCCGACGAGATGGACGCGCGAGGTGTCATGGTGGTCGGCCTCGGACGCGCCGATCTTCTCGAACGACCGGTGTGCGCCGTCCGATCACCGCCCTGGGAAATGAGCTTCCCGGTAGGCAGCGAACCGAGCGTCCACCTGATCGGCGGTCAGCCCGAAATCGGCGAGGGTGTATCGGTGCGTAGGGCGCGCTGCGCCCGACCTGCTCTGCGCGTGCAACGCCGCCATCGCCGAGATCGCTTGCTCGGTCGACGGTAGCTCGAAATACCGGTAGATCGACTCGACCGTGCCGATCGGATCGCTGACGAAATCGTCGTAGTCGATGTCGCAGAACTGTGCGGGATCGTGCCGTTTGCGGTCCATCAGGAAGCGGTCCGCGCCGCGTGCCCACAGATCCAACTGCGTCGCACCGACCACCGGCCCACGGAACTTCTCCGACCAGCCGGCCGACGCCTGCTCGTTCAGGCTGCAGACCGAGGCGATAATGGTCCGTGGATCGCGGTGCATCTGGATGATCAACGCGTCCGGATAGACCTCGAAGAGGGCATCGAGGGCGAACAGATGGCTCGGATTCTTCAGCACCCACCGCTTGCCGGCGTCCGGCAGGCCGATCAGCTGCAGGTTACGCCGATGCCTGCGGTATGCGGGTGCCCAGTCCCTGCCGCGCAACCACGTGGAGTAGCCGGGAAGATAAGCCAGGCATTCGTAAGACACCGACATGGCCGACTGCCGCAGCAACTGCCAGCATTCCTCCACTTGATCGGCCGAGATGTGATGCACACCCATGAATTCCGGATGCTCGACGTGATGCTTCTCGTAGGCGGCCGCGAGACGCTGATACACCGGGTTGCTCGTCCAGGTGTCGCGTGGCGGACGTGGCTGCGGCATCTCGGTGAGCCACATCTCGAGCCCTTGGTGCGCCGGGTCGGCGTTGAGCAGCCGGTGCACCGCCGTCGTGCCCGAGCGCGGCAGGCCGGTCACGAAGATCGGCCGCTCGATCGGCACTTCGGCGTGTTCCGGAAAACGCTGCCAGGCCGATTCGCTGAGCAGCCGCGCGATCAGCGCGCCGCGCAGGAAAGCGCGATGCACCTTGTTACCGAGCGGCGTGAGTTCAGCGTCCTCGGCATACGACTCGAGTAGCACTCCGAGCCCGTTGCGGTAATCGTCGGCCCCGAAGTCGTTCAGTCCGACGACTTTGGTCGCCGACGCATGCAGATCGCCGATGGTCCCCACGTCGTCTCTGCCGATCACGTTTCATCTCCTCGGTGTCTGTGCGGGATACCCGCACCCGGTCGGGATCGTCAGCGCTGCGCGAAGGTGGCTCACCACGATCGAGTGCCCAAAACCTGGTCCGACGCGAGCGACCACGACCACCTGGTCCTGCACCGAGTTCACCCGAGCATCCTCTCCGCGACCGCGACCTGCCGTGCCGCGATCCGCGCGCGCCATTGCCGTGGCGTGACGCGCGCCTGGTCATAGAACGGCAATCGCTCGGGTAGGTCGTCGACCGACACCACCTCCACGGTCGGACCGTCGTCAGGTTTCATGTCCCTGGACAGCCGCTGCCAGCGCAACTGCAGGTATCCCCGCGCGTGCCCGGTGCGTTCGATCCAGTTGGCCAGACCGGGGTCGCGCTCGCTGACCACGAGGCGGATCATTCCGTCCCGGTCCACGTGCGCCTGGTCCGCGGTGAGGCTGGTCTGGTGGTTGATGTAATCCAGCGACAGGTACCACATGCTGCCGAGCTGGAACCCCTGGTATGGCGCGTCGGATTTCGGCACCGTGATGAGCATCGCCTGGTCGTTGTCCAACTCGTAGTGGCCCACCGAGGAGAATTGCGTAGTGAGCCCACCCGGCGTGGAGCGCGGCTCGGTCATCGTGTTGACCGGCAAGTTCAGATAGAACCATTCCGGAAAGGCCAGGAAGGTTTGCAGCCGGGCCACCAGCATTTTGCCAGCCACGCCGTATCGTTTGGTGAGCAGGTCCATGGTCAGCGGCGGCGGGGTCTCGCCGATCCGGTCGATTCGCTGGATACGGAGGGCGCCCCGCTTCTCGGTCGACCAATCGCTGTGCACCTCCCGCACTATCAGCATCGCCGCGTCGCGGCCCAGGTGCACGTAGCCGGGACGTGCCGGGCCGGGACCGAACCGGAGCTCATAGCGCCCGTCGGGGCCGATCTCGAGTTCGCGGTCGTCGAAGGCGGTGAGGCTGTCGGGCACATCCACCGGCGAGTAGTCGCCGTTGAGCACCTGAAAGCTCAGGTCCCGTGTGCTGCCGCGCGTGCCGTTCACCACGTACTCCGCGTCCGGCCGCAGGTAGGCGTGGAAATACAGGGTGTCGGGATTGTCCAGCCCCATTTTCGTGTACGGCCCGGTGGACTGCACGAAGAACGGGAAGTCCCGCTCATAGGCCCAGGCCATCTGCAGCGAGGCGCGGATGCTGCCCGCCAGATAGTCGTAGCCCTCGATGAGGTCCTGTTCGGTACGGATATGCCTGGCTCCGGTGATGATCTGCTCGGCGGCGGCGATGGCGTCCGCGAACGGCTGTGTCAGCAAGAGGCTTCTCCAGTGTTCCAAATACGTACCACTCTGGTACATTTCATCCATAGCGAGATTAGAACGTGTTCCAGGAGTGGTCAATGGTCGGCCGTCGATCCGCACCCACCGCGCGAGTGGTTCAGGTACTCGATTTCTTCGTCGAGCATCGAGGCAAACGCTTCGGACTCTCCGAGCTCGCTCGCGCGCTCGACCTGGCGAAACCGACCTGCCTGGGCATCCTCACCGAACTGACCGCAGGTGGGTACCTGGTGCGCGACGCCCACACGCTCAGCTACGGCCTCGGGCCCGCGCTGATCGCCGCGGGCCGGGCAGCGCAGGACAACTTCGCCATCTCGGCACTCGCCCGGGTCGAACTGGAGAAACTCACCGACCGCTACCGCACGACCTGCACCGCGTCGGCCGTGATCGGCGAGCAGATCATGGTGCTGGAAAGCACCGGGCCGGGCCCGGTCAAGGTCGGTACCGCGTACCATTTCGCCCCACCGGTCGGCCTGATGTACGTGCTCTGGGACACCGACGCGGCCTTCGACGCTTGGCTGGCGAAACCGCCCGCAGTGCCCTTGCAACAGGACGAAGCCCGATTACGCCAAGTCGTCGCCGAGTGCCGCGAGCGCGGATTCCTGGTGGAGAGCACCACCGCAGCCGGTCGCAGGTTGTATTCGCTCCTGGCCGGCGTCGCCAACCGCGATCTGCCCGACGAACTTCGCGAACTGGTCGGCGAGCTGGTCACAAGCCTCGGCGAGCGGGTCTATCTCGGCGCAGATCTGCGTCCACGCAAAGAGCACGCGGTGAGTCTGCTCGCCGCGCCGACTTATCGCGGCGACGGCAGGCAGAACATGGTGCTCACCATGCACGTCGGCGCGTCGATCACCGGCGCCGACATCGCGCGACGAGGGACGGCCCTGGTCGCCGCGGCCGATGCGGTGACGGCGAGTTCTGGTGGGCACAAACCATTGACCAATCACCGAAACGTGTTCTAATTTTGCGGTGTGAGCCAGTACGTGAAGTCGACGACGGGCAGCTACGAGCTACCTCACCTGGGCGCGCTCGAGGCCGAGTCGGCGCACATATTCCGGGAAGTAGCAGCAACGTTCGAACGCCCGGTGTTGCTGTTCTCCGGCGGCAAGGATTCGGTGGTGATGCTGCACCTGGCGGCAAAAGCCTTCTGGCCCGCGCCGCCGCCGTTCCCGGTGCTGCACATCGACACCGGGCACAATTTCGATGAGGTCATCACCTACCGCGACCAGACGGTCGCACGCTTGGGGCTACGCCTCGTAATCGGGCGAGTACAGGACGACATCGACGCCGGCCGGGTGGTCGAGGCGACCGGCCCGCGAACCTCCCGCAACCGCCTGCAGACCACTACCCTGCTGCGCTCGATCCAGGAGGGCTCCTTCGACGCGGTCTTCGGTGGGGCACGTCGCGACGAGGAGAAGGCCCGCGCCAAGGAGCGGGTCTTCAGCTTCCGCGACGAGTACGGCCAGTGGGATCCACGCAGCCAACGCCCCGAATTGTGGAACCTCTACAACGGCAGACACGGTGCGGGCGAGCATATCCGGGTATTCCCGTTGTCGAACTGGACCGAACTGGACATCTGGAACTACGTCGCCACCGAGGGTATCGAGCTCCCCGCGCTGTACTACGCGCATCGCAGGCCCGTAGTGCAACGCGACGGAATGTTGTTGGCGTACACCCGCTTTCTGGAACTCCTCGACGGCGAGCAGCCCTACGACGCCACCGTTCGGTTCCGGACCGTCGGCGACGCGACGTGCACCGGCTGCGTCGAATCCACCGCGGCCACCCCGGAAGAGGTGGTGGCCGAGGTAGCGACTGCGCGCGTCACCGAGCGGGGCGCCACCCGCGCCGACGACCGCATCTCCGAGGCAGGCATGGAAGATCGCAAGCGGGAAGGCTACTTCTGATGACGACCACACTGTTGCGGCTGGCCACCGCGGGCAGCGTCGATGACGGCAAGTCCACCCTGATCGGTCGTCTGCTGTTCGACTCCAAGACCCTCTTCACCGACCAGCTCGCCGCGGTGGAGCGCACCAGCCGCGACCGCGGCGACGACTACCCGAACCTCGCACTGCTGACCGACGGACTGCGCGCCGAACGTGAACAGGGCATCACCATCGATGTCGCACATCGCTATTTCACTACGCCGAGACGAAAATTCATCATCGCCGACACCCCTGGGCACGTCCAATACACCCGCAACATGGTGACCGGCGCCTCCACGGCCGATCTCGCCCTGATCTTGGTGGACGCCCGCAAGGGCGTGGTGGAGCAGACCCGCCGCCACGCGTTCCTCGCGAGCCTGCTCGGCATCCCGCACTTGGTGCTGTGCGTGAACAAGATGGACCTGATCGGTTGGTCGCAAGATCGGTTCGAGCAGATCCGTGCGGAATTCACCCGGTTCGCCTCCAAGCTGGAGGTCTCCGACCTCGCGTTCGTGCCGGTGTCGGCGCTGCACGGCGACAACGTCGTACACCGCGGCGCGAGCATGCCGTGGTATGAAGGCACTCCCCTGCTGCACCATCTCGAAGAGGTACACATCGCCTCGGATCGCAACCTGATCGATGCGCGCTTCCCGGTGCAATACGTGACGCGCAGGCACGCTCAGGATTTCCGCGGCTATGCCGGAACCGTGGCGGGCGGAGTATTCAAGCCGGGCGACGAAGTAGTGGTGCTACCTTCGGGATTCACCACCACCGTCGAGGCGATCTGGGGACCGGGTGGCACACCGGTCGCGGAAGCCTTTCCTCCGCAAGCGGTCACGATCCAGCTCACCGACGAACTCGATATCTCCCGGGGCGATCTGATCTGCCGACCGAACAACCGTCCATGCGCAGCCCGTGACCTCGACGCGATGGTGTGCTGGTTCGCCGCGGACGCCCAGCTCACGCCGGGCGCGATATACACCATCCGGCACACCACGCGGGCGGCGACCGCCGAGATCCGCACCCTGGACTACCGACTCGACGTCAACACACTGCATCGCGACGAAGACGCGGAGTCGTTGTCGCTCAACGAGATCGGTCGAGTCCAACTGCGTACACGTCGACCATTGCTGTTCGACCCGTATCGCCGCAACCGCGCTACCGGCAGCTTCATCCTCGTCGACGACGCCACCAACAACACCGTCGGCGCCGGTATGATCACCGGTCCGAGCCTGCCCTCCTCCCGGGTGGTCTGGCATGCCACCGCGGTCGAGCGCGACGAGCGCGCCACGCAAGGACTGACCGTTTGGCTGACAGGGCTGTCCGGCTCCGGCAAGTCCACGGTCGCCGTGGAGTTGGAGCGCAGACTGGTAGCGGCGGGACGGCCGGCATTCCTGCTCGACGGCGACAACCTCAGGCACGGGCTCAACGCCGATCTCGGGTTCAGCGCGGCGGATCGCGGGGAGAACGTCCGGCGCGTCGGCGAGGTGGCCAGGCTGTTCGGCGAAGCCGGTGTGGTGGCGGTGGTCTCGCTGATCAGCCCCTATCGCGCCGACCGGGACCGGGTACGGGAAAGGCACGAGGCGGCGGGCCTGCCGTTCCTCGAGGTCTTCGTCGACACCCCGCTGGCGGTGTGCGAAGCCCGCGATCCCAAGGGCATGTACGCCAAGGCGCGCGCGGGTGAGATCCGCAATTTCACCGGTATCGACGATCCCTACGAGCCGCCGGCGAACGCCGACATCGTCCTGCGCCCCGACCACGGCGACCCCGCGTCGATGGCCGCCACCATCATCGCGCGTCTGACCCGACTGGACTGAGCCCGCAGGACGGCAGACCTCGTCGACACCGGCCGGGAACCCCGGCCGAGCGACGCCCACGTCATACTGCCGGGGCGATGACGACCGACAGACTCCGATGGGATGGGAAAGCCACGTTGGGGTGGAAGGCGGTGCGGTGTTCTGACGCGAGGCGCAGCCCCGGCAGCGCGGCGGCCAACGCGCGTAACGCGGCGCCCGCCTCCAGCCTGGCCAACGCTGCGCCGACACAGTAGTGGACGCCGTAGCCGAAAGACAGATGGTCCTTGGTTGTGACGCGTCGCGGGTCGAATGCGTCGGGCGCGGGGAACACCGCGGCATCACGGTTGGCGGCGCCGATCAGTAGTAGGCAGCGTGCGCCGGCCGGTATGGTGGTCGACCCGACGGTAATCTCCTTGGTGGTCACACGCGTCCAGCCGTCGATCGCCGGGCCGAATCGGAGTGTTTCCTCCACGAACGCGGAGACGTCGTCGGGATTGTGCACCAGGTGGTTCCAGCGGTCCGGGACCGAGAGCGCCTGATCGAGTCCGTGCGTCAGCAGCCCGGCGGTGGTTTCGTGTCCGGCGACCAGGAGATTGAAGGCAAGACTGGCGACCTCGTCCAGGGTCAGTGTGGCGTCGTCCCCGTCGCGGTAGCGCAGGGCCCGGCTCACGAAATCGGTACCCGAGCCCGCGTGCGAGAGTCGACCGGTCACCAGGCTGCGGCAGTATCGCCAAAACTCCAACAGACCTTGCGCCAGCTCAACTTGCTGCTGCGGACTGGGTAAGCCCCAGATGAGGGCGATCTGTCCATCGGACCAACGCTTGATTCGCGGGATGTCTTCAGCCGGCACGCCCAGGATGTCGACGATCACCAATAACGGGAGCACAGCGGTGAACTCGGGGATGAGATCCACGGTCTGCCCGGTCCGCGCGACCAGGCGGGAGACCAATTCGGTGACGCGGTGTTCCACGATCTGCCCGTACTGCTCGGCCGCCGCCTTCGCGGTCGTGCCGAAGACCGCCCGCAGCGCCTTACGGGTGCGCGGGTGGACCGGAGCGTCCGCGGCAGCAGTGGTCGGTGGCGCCTCGATCTGCGCCACCACCTGTAATGCCTTCGGGCACATCTCGTACACGGGGGCGAGAGTCAACGCATTGGCGAAAGTTTCACTGTCGCCGAAGATCTCCCGAACCTCCCGGTACCCGGTGATCAACCACATTCCGAGGTCGTCGGCATAATGAACGGTCTGCGCGGAATCCAGCAGTGCACGCCAAATCGACGTGGGATCGGTGCGGTACGAACCGTCGAATACACCCAGGTCCATGTTGCCTCCGGGTCAGCTCAGTTCTCGTACGGCGATCCATGAGTCAACCGTGCGTCCAGTGTATGAACCGAGTGGTCATCGTGTGGCATGAACACGAACACCGTTGCACGGCTAATACTTCAGGGATGCGCTGCCTGGCAGCGAGAGGGCAGTCGAATCCGCGGTGATCAATAGCACCGAGACACGGTGTAGTCGTAGTTCAGTGCCTGCGTGGCGCGTGCGAGCGTGGCCCTTTCCTGCCGGATCTCCCAGGGTCGTCCATTCCCGGTCCATCCGGTGCCGACATCGCCGAGAACCCTAGAGCTACCGGGGCGGTGCGACAACGTGCGGAACTCGATCGGGTCACCGACCGGCGTACCGGGACCGTGGGTCTGCACCAGCCCAACCAAGCCGGGGTCGATGCTCGCCTCCGCGCCCGCCACGGAGTACGCCATGTCTGTGCGCGTCGAGGCGGTTCGGGTCGGTCGCCGTGCGCGGAAGAAACTCATCGACGCCGCCCCGCGGCCTGCTCGACCCGGAGGGCCGAATCACCGACCATCACTTCCCGTAAGATACAGTCGATTAAATTTGTCTCGAAAGGACGGGCTGATGCGGTCGACCTTGCTGTCCCGGCGCGATCTCGATTTCCTGCTGTATGAGTGGCTGGATGTCGAGCCGCTCACCGAACGTGAGCGGTTCGCGGAGCACTCACGGGAGACCTTCGACGCCGCGCTCGAGCTCAGCGAGCAGCTCGCCACCAAGTATTTCGCGCCGCACAACAAACTCAACGACGCCAACGAGCCGACCTTCGACGGCGAACGCGTGACCATTATCCCCGAGGTGAGCAAAGCGCTTGCCGCGTTCGCCGACGCAGGGCTCCCCTCGGCCGCGATGGATTACGAGCTGGGCGGTGCGCAGTTGCCCGCGACCGTCGCCCAGGCGAGCTACGCCTGGTTTCAGGCCGCCAACCCGGGCACCGCCGGCTACCCGTTCCTCACTGTGGCCAACGCGAATCTGCTTGTTGCCCACGGTAGTCCAGAGCACATAGCGAGGTTCGTCCGCCCCATGCTCGCGGGGCGCTACTTCGGCACCATGTGCCTGTCGGAGCCGCAGGCGGGTTCATCGCTGGCCGACATCGTCACCCGCGCCGAGCCGCAGGACGACGGCACCTATCGGCTGTTCGGCACCAAGATGTGGATCTCGGGCGGCGATCACGAACTCGGCGAGAACATCGTGCACCTCGTGCTTGCCAAGATCCCCGGCGGACCAGCGGGCACCAAAGGAATCTCACTATTCGTGGTGCCGCGCTTCCTGGTCGGCGCCGACGGCGTGATCGGCGAGCGCAACGACGTGGCACTGGCCGGACTCAACCACAAAATGGGTTTCCGCGGCACGGTGAACACCGTTCTGAACTTCGGCGAGGGGCGCTGGACGCCCGGCGGCGCGGCCGGCGCCATCGGCTATCTGGTCGGTGAGCCGCATCGTGGGCTGACCTACATGTTCCACATGATGAACGAGGCGCGGATCGGTGTCGGCCTGGTCGCCACGGCGCTCGGCTACACCGGGTACCTCGAGTCGCTCGATTACGCGCGCACCCGCCCACAGGGGCGGTCGAAACTGCCCGCCGATTCCAGCGCACCGCAGCGTCCGATCATCGAGCACGCCGATGTGCGTCGCATGCTGTTGGCGCAGAAAACGTATGCCGAAGGCGCGCTGGCACTCGTGCTCTACTGCGCACGGCTGGTCGACGAACAGCACACCGCGGCCACCGAAGACGACCGGCGCGCTACGACCCTCCTGCTCGACATCCTGACACCGATCGCGAAGAGTTGGCCCTCGCAGTGGTGCCTGGAGGCGAACAGTTTGGCCATCCAAGTGCTCGGCGGCTACGGCTACACCCGCGAGTACAACGTCGAGCAGCACTACCGGGACAATCGGCTCAACCCGATCCATGAAGGCACGCACGGCATCCAGGGTCTGGATCTACTGGGGCGCAAGGTGACCCAGCATGGTGGCGCCAGCCTGCTCGCGCTGGACGGGCGAGTCCGGGCCACCATCGCCGCCGCGCGCGCGGCGGGTGGCGAGGCGGCGGAGCTTGCGGCCGACCTGGTTTCGGCGTGGCAGCGTCTGGTCGAGGTGACCGCGAGTATGTTCGCCACTGGCGACCTCGAGGCCGCGCTGGCCAACAGCTCGGTGTACCTGGAGACGTTCGGGCACACCGTGCTGGCCTGGATCTGGCTCCAGCAATTCCTTGCCACCGCCGATCGGTCCGGCGACTTCTACGACGGCAAGCGGCACGCGGCGCGGTTCTTCTTCCGTTTCGAATTACCCAAGACCGCACCAGCACTCGACCTGCTCGCGCGTATGGATAGGACTACCCTGCAGATGCAGGACGCCTGGTTCTGACCAGGAACACCTGATTCGATACATTTCTGAAAGATGTATCATATCGCGGTGACCGATTCCAGCCAGCGGACCACCCGCCCTCCCGGCCGACCAGCCTCGGCGACCAGGGCACAGGTCATCGAGCTCGCCCGGCAGGCGTTCCTGTCCGGCGAGCGGGTGGACATCCAGGCAATTGCCGGGCAACTGGGGCTCAGCCGCGCCTCGATCTACCGCTGGTTCGGCTCCCGCGACGGTGTGCTCGGCGCGGTCCTTGCTGGTGAGTTCGAGGCGCTGCTCACCCGCGCCGACGCGCGCCGCCGCTCCACCGGCGCCCGCCGCATCCTGGACGTGCTGTATCGGGTCAACCGCTGGATGACCGACAACGAACCGTTCCGTCGCTACTTCGAGAACGAGCCGCTGTCCGGTCTGCGCATTCTGACCGCGAGCGATGGACCGGTGCAGCCCCTGATCGTCACCACCGTCCGCAAGCTGATCGCCCGCGCCGAGCGGGAGGACGGCTACCAACCGCCGCTCGAACCGGCGCTGCTCGCCTACGCGCTGGTCCGGCTCGGCGAGGCGTTCCTCTACAACGACAATGTCGCGGGCATCCGAGGTGACGTCGACCGACTGCACGAGGTGCAGGCGGCGCTCCTCGGCATCCCCGAGGCAATCGTTCAGTAACCAGGACATTGCCCCATATGCCATGGTCTGCGAGCCGACCTACGGCACGTTGAGCCTGCGTTACCACCGGCGCTCGGATCGTGCGGTGAACACCCGCCTGATCGGCGTACTCAGGACGCGTCGGCGACGAACACTACGCCGCTGGGCACATCGAGCAAAGGGACAGTCCGTCGTGCGGCGTCTTCGACGTGCACGCGCGGGTGCGGGGGCAGTTCGGTGTCGTAATAAGTGCCCGGACCATAGAATTGGCCGTACTTCACCACCACACCGCCGATGTCTAGCACAGCCGCTTCGTGGGCCTGAATCACCGCACCGCGCCCAGCTGGGGGTTCCCACGCAATGCTCTGCGCGAGAAATCGTTTCGCTCCGGCGGCGCGCGCGGCGGCGATGAGGTTGTGGGTTCCTTCGGTCCGGATTCGCGCGTTCGCGTCGGCTCGTTCCGACAGATGCGCAGCCTCGTCGGGCAGGTCGGTGAGCTGATGCATCACGATCTCGGGCTGGAACGCGACCACGGCGGCGGTCAATGCGTCCGTGTCGTAGACGTCGCAGACAACAGGCTCCACTCGCACACTACGCAATTGGTCGACCTTCGCGGCGGACCGCGTCATACCTGCGACGACGTGCCCCGCTTCGATCAGTGGCGGAAGTAGGCGGACTCCGATAACGCCGGTCGCACCGGCCAGGAAGATGCGCACCTGTCCACCATATTCCGCACCGTTTCGATC
Source organism: Nocardia sp. NPDC049220 (assembly GCF_040647855.1). Lineage (NCBI taxonomy): Bacteria > Bacillati > Actinomycetota > Actinomycetes > Mycobacteriales > Nocardiaceae > Nocardia > Nocardia sp. NPDC049220. Next base: position 217,307 of record NZ_JBEZDA010000008.1, on the reverse strand, counting down.
ACCAGCGGCTCCGTCCCGACGCTTCGCCGATTCAGGCACGGCCAGTAGCACTCGACACCATCCGGTCCGAATGGATCCCACCCTGGGCAGCACACTGGCTGGTGCAAGGCTATGACGTGAAACGCTCAGGAAATTGGCTGGGTTGAGTGGCACGGACCCTCATCCGGTCCACGACATACTGCCTGAAGCGCTGGCCGACTGCACGACAGCCATCCCGGACTCCGACGCGGCCGCGGGCCAGGTAGCGTTCACCAAACTCGCACGCATGCACGCCGACAACCGAGCCACCGAGAGATGGATACTCGACAAGGTTTGCGAGATCGTCGCCCAGTCTGGCTATGCAGACAGCGTCATCGCACTTCCACTCGGCCAGATATTCGATCTCGAGGACGAGTGGGGTGCGGACTGGGGCCGAACCGAACAGCAACTCGCATATGAGATACAGACCGCATGCAGAACTCAACTCGCTACGGGTCACGCGGCAAACAACCACTGATCCAGCCACACCGTTGGGCGGTTTGAGACTAGTTCAGAGAATGTCGATCTGACCGCAGTGATCGGCAGTCGCAGCGCACGGCGCGGCCACCGGGACCGACATCGCGGCACTCACGCCGCCGAAGGCGTGGGTCGAGCGCCTTTCAGCACACCTCGCGCTCAGCAACTGCTGCCAGGCGCTCGCCGAGCGCGTTGATCTGGTCGCGCAACGCGATTATGGTGTCGAGCGGGTACCCGACGGCGCCGAGCACCGACTCGATCATCTCCGTGGCGCGCCGCTGGAGCGCATGCCCCGCCTGGGTCGAGCTCAACTCGACCGCGCGACGATCGCGTACACTACGCGCACTCTGCACCAGTCCGCGCGCCTGTAGTCGCTGGATCAACGGCGAGACGGTGCCGTAATCCAGGCGTAGCTGCTCACCGAGTTCCTTCATCGTCATGCCTGGCCGCTGCCAGAGCACCAGCAAGGCCAGGTATTGGGGGTAGGTGATCGCCATCGAGTCCAGGAACGGCCGATAGGCGGCGGTCATCGCGCGCGAGGTCGAGTAGAGGGCGAAGCACAGCTGATCGGCGGGCGCGAGCAGGTCGTGCTCCGCGTTCAGCGTACTGGCGGACGCCGCGGCCACATCGACACGCACCGCTGGAGAGGGATGCGCTACTTCGGGCATCAGGGCACTCTACTGTAGCGATTTCGTCCCCAGAAATGCGTTGTCGGCGTGTGTGGTTGCACGCGCCGCCCACCCGAGCTTCCGGCGCGGTCGGAGGTGGAGGCGATTCGACCGGACCATCCCCTGTTTCAGGACGCGGTGTCGCGGTCTCAGCCCGACGAGCTCACCCGCACGTCGCCTCGGCACGTGCCTGGAGGATTTCGACGGAGGAACCGTGACGTCGGACAAGGCGCGACGCCGGTCGTGAATCGAACACCCACCTCGACGACTGGCCGGTTCCCGGATCGGATGCGCATCACGCGCAATCACGGCGTGACGCGCGAATACGCCACAGCATTCCAGGCGTAAGCGGGTGAACCCTGCGGTATCGGCGCGCTAAGCGTCGCGACTGAACGGCGACTCGCTCGGCACCGGCGTCCCAGAGCCCACTGAAACCACTCCGCTGCGACGGAGTGCAACTCGACCGGGAGGTGTTTCGATGCCGAAGGAATGGATCGACAAGCGAGAAGCAATACCAACATATCGAAAGCTGGGCAGAAGACCGTGGCGGAAGTACCCGGCGAGCGAAAGAGATCACGCCCCGGATGGTCAACAAGAATCGCAACCAGGCGAGGCAGACACGAATCGCGCGCAAACGTCTATCGACGACATGTCGCCACAGAAGTGTGGCGGACAACGTTCCCATCGTGGCTCGACCGTCTGATCGGTCATTTTCTCAGTTCGGCGGTGATCACGTGACGTTAGTGTGGAAGGGGGAGAGTGCGAGGAGTCGAAAGATGAGCACCACCATTGTGATCGTGATCATTGTCGCCGTTGTGGCCGTTTTACTCGTGGCCGCAATATGGATGTTGATGCGCACACGCCGCGAACACCAGCGGGCCGAAGCCGAAGGTATCCGTGACCGCGCGGCGGAACGGGAATTCGAGGTCGGCAAGCAGAAGGCGCGGGCCGACGAGACCGCCGCCAAGAGCAGGGCGGCGCAGGCCGAAAGCGAGGCGAAGGCGGCGCAGGCCGAGCAGCTCGCCCAACAGGCGCACGCGCATCGGAGCACGGCGGCGGATGCGCGGGCCGAGTTGGACAAGGAGTGGGTGCGCGCGGACAAGGTCGATCCGGACTCGAAGTCGGATGCGACCCGACGGGAGGCTGATCCGCGACAGCCGTCGGACCGCCCCTGACTTGGTTCTGCGGTTCGCCCGTTCCACGGCGCGGGACATGAGGCCACCGATGCCGAGCACTCGCTCGGTGCGGCGATGAGTTCCGAACTCTGGCCGATTGCAGGTTCAATTGTGCGCTCGGCGAAAAGTTTCCTGCGCATACAGGAAAGTCCGTTCCATCTTTCGTCTCGTATCATGACTCGCGTAACCGCCCGCCGCCCGCCATACATGGCAACGTGGGTCCGACTTCCGCTGACCTTCGCGTAATTGTGGCGGTCGCGCATATTTTGCTATTCGGCGCAGTTCGGATAGGAGGTGATCGGTTTTCATGCGTACTCCGGTGCACCTGCTGGAGCGTGGTGAGGCATGGCGCCACAACCACACCGGATGGGATCATTCCGGCGGAGGCACCCCGGATCACGATGCTGTCTGCACCGATCCAAACGTAATCCCGCTCGCGAATCCAAAACTCGGGTGACGCTACAGCAGGATCGGTAACCAGATGAGGATATTCAGCCGTCGTTGCCGCGTATTCGAGTACATACCTGCGATGCCAGGACCGTGCGGGGTCGGCCTCGATCCGTCGAGAGTGGGGGCGCGAAGCATATTCTTCGACTGTCTGGTGCTGACGGTCGGCGTCGAACATGACGATCGTTCGCTGGCGGGTTCCGCGGTCAGGGTGGTCAAGCATCTGGCGGCCGCAACCGACGCGGCATGCCTTGTCATCGACGGGTTCCCCCGATTGGTGGCTCCCGCCGATCGAATCGTCTCGCCCGTCGACACCGTGGACGTGTCGTCGGAGCTTGCTGACACGCTCGATATGTTGTCGGAGTTCGCCGAACGCCTTGAAGAACGTGGGGAACGGGTCCATCTCATGCCGTTCGGATGGAATACCAGTTGTCGGGCCGATGGGATCCCGACCGTCGCGCCCACCCAATGGGCGCGCAGTGGAGACGACCTATCGCCCGACCATCCCTCTTCTGCGCGGGTACGGATTTCGCTATCCCAAATCCTGACCGGCGGCGACGCTCACGTTCACACCACACGACACGCTCCAGCCGAAGAGGCAGGCTTCACGTCTTGATATAGCCCAAAGGCTTGATATGGCTGTCAATCGCGCATCACTCCGGCCGGTTGCGAAGCCAAGCGACTCAATGTAACGCGGGATTCCGCTCGGTACCTCGTGCCAATTCCGATGGTTCCTGTCGTGCGACTGCCGGTGCGGAGATGCAGCGTGCGCGCGCAGGAACGTCGGTCAGCCCGCGACCGTTGATGATCGGTATGCCATAGCGATGTTCGAACTTGGTCTGCAATTCGATGCCGGCGGGCGCGACACCGCAGATGGCGAACCGCACCGACGAGGTGTTCGGCCGCACTTGCGCGGGTAACTCGGACAGCGCCGTGTACATCTTCGGCACCATGGAGAAGTAGGTGGCGTGGCTGCGCTCGATGGTGTCGAAGAACGTCTCAGGGCTGAACTGGCTGGTTATGGTCGCGCATCCGCCAGCGAGCAGTGGCGACAAGGCACCCACCGCGATGCCGTTGATTTGAGACAACGGCAGGATCAACAGGCTGTGGTCGGAATCGGTGAGGCCGAATGCCTCGATCGCCAATCGGCACATGGCGTTGAGGTTGATGTGATCCAGCATCATGCCCATCGGGCGGCCGGCGCCGCCGTTGGTGTGGAGGATCAGCGCCGGTGCATCGTCGCTCGGCCGCACCGCTTCGAGGCCGTCGGAGGCGGTCGCGGTGAGTTCGTCGGCCACGATGACGGCGCGGACCGGGGCGACGGAGGCGGGACGTTGCGCGGCGACCAGAACTTCCGCGCCCGCGTTGCCCATTTGGTAGTGGGCGTCCGGGGCGGTCAGGGACGGGTTGATCGGGGCAGCCGCAGCGCCCAGGCGCCAGATGGCGAACAGCGAGATGACGAGGGCGGCGGTGTCGGGCAGCATGGTCGCGACGACGTCGCCGGTCGAGACATTCGCGGCCCGCAAGGTGGTGGCGGCGCGCTGCACGGCGCGCAGAAATTCGGTGTTGTCCAGGTCGGTGCCGTCGTCGGCGATAGCGGGTGCGTGCGGCGCGATGGCGGCGCGGCAGTCCGGAAGGGTCGACAGGATCATGTGGGTCCTCTGGGCAGGGTCTGGGTAATGACATCAACGATAGAAATCGCGTTGCGCCGCGACATCGTCGTACATCGATCAAATTGGTCGCCGGATTTGTCGCCGGAGAACAATTCGCCCTTGCGACAGGTCACCACAGTCACCGCAATGTAACTACCATCAAATGGTGACGACTTTTCGTCGCGACGGTGGAGTCGACGTCAGTGGCTGCGTCTCGAAGATCGCCGCCCGCATGAACGAGCGGGTGACGGATATCAGCACGTGTATCTGCCGCGGACTCGAGGAAGAGATACCCGAGTTGCGTGCCGACGTCCACACCATCGAATTGCTCGGGGCCAGCGTGAAGGGAAATATCGACACGATGCTGCACGCCTTGCAGCATGACATCCCGGCAGAACGGATCCACCCACCCGCGGCAGCCATCGAGTACACCAGGCGGTTGGCCCAACACGAGGTACCGGTCACTTCGCTGGCTCGCGCGTACCACGTCGGGCAGTGGCGGATGACCGAGATGGTCTTCGCGGAACTGCGGGCGGCGGACATCGGCCCGATGGAGCGGATCACCGTCGCGGAAGCGATCACCACCAAGCTGTTCGAGTACCTCGACCGGGTGATCCCGCACGTCATCGCCGTCTACGAACACGAGCACGAGCAGTGGCTGGACGACAGCAACAGCGTCCGCGCGGTCCGCGTCCGCGAGGTGCTGGATGGGACCAGAACCGTCGATGTCGACGAAGCCACCGCCTCGATCCGGTACCCCCTGCAGTGGCATCATCTGGCACTGATCGTCTGGTATCCGGACACCCGAGCCGTCGGTGACGAACTGACCCGGCTGCAGCGATTCGTTCGCGAATCGGCCGAGGCGGCGGATACCGCGATGAACCCACTGTTCGTCGCCGACGATCGGATGAGCGCGTGGGCGTGGCTGCCGTTTCGATCCGCGCATCCCGACGCGATCGACCGGGTCCGTTCTTTCGCCACCGGGCATCCGGATGCGCCACGGTTGGCGATCGGCTCGCTGGCCTCCGGGGTGCCCGGATTCCGCCGGTCACATCGGCTCGCGCAGAGTGCGCGCACGGTCGCGCTGGCACGCCGAGACGGGGAACTGCCCATCATCGCCGCCGACGACCCGGGAGTTTCGGTGGCGGCCCTGCTCGGCGGCGAAATCACGGAGGTCAGGCAATGGGTCGGTGAGATACTCGGCGACTTGGCCAGCGACAACGACAACGACGCCCGGCTGCGCGAGACTCTCCAGGTCTTCCTGCGCACCGGAGGCAGCTACAAGGCGGCCGCCGCGGAACTCGACCTGCACTCCAATTCCGTCAAATACCGGGTCGGGCGGGCGGTATCGCGACGCGGCAGTCCGATCGCCGAAGACAGACTCGATATCGAACTCGCCCTCTTGGTCTGCTACTGGTACGGATCGACGGTGCTACGGCCGGATACACCGTAATTGCCGGCGGCAATTACCTCTCGGCGGCGACGCACCCGACAGGATTTGGACCGCACCAGTTCGAGCGGCAATGCACTACCTGCCGAATAGCCTTTCGGACGATGTGGACCGACCGATGAATCCGAGCGACTGCGATCGTCTGCACTCGAGAACGATGAACTGCACTACCGACGGCCCCCGCCGAGGTGCCCAACAGCCACCGCCGCCCTTACCGGCCGGCTTCGCTCGATTTGGAGGAACACCCATGTCGAATGATGTGTCTCGCGAGGACCTCTGGGCTATGGCGCACGCCGAACGCGCCGCCTTGGCCGATGACCTCGCCGAGCTGGATGACCGGCAGTGGGCGCAACGATCGCTGTGCGGTCGCTGGGTGGTCGAGGAGGTCGTCGCCCACCTGACCGCAGCCGCGAGTATCGGCCGATTGCGCTGGCTGGCGAGTGTCCTCGGTGCCCGGTTCGACTTCGACCGGCACAACTCCCGGCGGCTGGCCGAGCACCGTGGTGCGACCCCGACCCAAACCCTCGAACGGTTCCGAGCGGTCGTCACCAGCACCACCGCGGCGTCGGGGCACACCGCAGCCTGGCTCGGCGAGGTGGTCGTCCATGCCCAGGACATCCGACGCCCTCTCGGCTTGCCGCGCGCGCCATCCGTCGCGGCCGCCACTGCAGTCGCCCGCTTCTTCGCCAGCCGCGATTTCACCGTACCCAGCCGCAGCATCATCGCGGGTTTACGCCTCGAGGCGACCGACGGCCCGTTCGCTGTCGGAACCGGTCCCTCGATCCGCGGAACGACTATCGCACTCACCATGGCCATGGCGGGACGGCAAGCCTATGGCGACGACCTCACCGGGCCCGGCGTGCCTACGCTGCGCGCTCGCCATACACCACAGGACGCTTGTTGAGGCATTCTCTCGGTGGCCTCCGCACCCTTGCGCAACTCCCCCGCCGGCTCCTGGTCAGGTGAGCGATCCGGCACGCATCGTCGAGATCGAGGTGCAGCAGACTCGCAGCAGAGATCGGTCATGGCTGACCAGCAGGACTCCGACGCCGGAGGCGGTGGCCTGATCGGTCAACAGCCGGATGATCGACGCGGTGGTGGCGGCATCGAGCATCGAGGTGGGTTCGTCGCACAGCAGGTATCGCGGCCGCTGCGCCAACCCGCGAGCGACACACGCGCGTTGGAGCTGACCGTCACTGACTTCGTGCGGTCGCCGGTCGAGCAGGTCGCGAGTCAGCCCTACCCGGGTCGCCAGTTCGGCGATGTCCAGGGCGTCATCGCGGCGAATCCGTGCGGGTTCGGCGATGATCTGGGCGAGGGTGTAGCGAGGGTTGGTCGCGGTACGTGGGGACTGGAAGACCATGGCGATAGCGGCCCGATATCGCCGCACGGGCTGTTCGTCGATGGTGACCGCGCCCGATGTCGCAGTGAGCAACCCCGCCAGCGTACGCACGAGAGTAGTCTTGCCCGCACCTGATTCGCCGGTGAGGCCGACTACGCTGCCCGATTCGACGGTGAAATCGACGCCGGTGAGCACCGGCGTGCCCCGATAGGCGACAGTCAGCACACTGGCCCGCAGCATCAAGGTCTCCGTTCTCGGACCAAGCGTCCTGCGCGCGGGACGAGCGCGGAGGGGCCGCCCGCGTAGGGGCAGTCCGGCGAAAGATTGGTCAGCTCTGGACTGGTGCGCGGGATGGGCGTCAACCCGCGCTCGGGCAGCGCGGCCAGCAAATCCCGGGTGTAGCGGTGCCAAGGGTTATGCAGGACATCGTGATTCGGTCCGACTTCCATCAGACGGGAGGCGTACATGACCGCCACGGTGTCGGCGACCGAGGTGCGCTCCAGCGCGGCGAGGTCGTGGGTGATCAGCAGCACCGCGGTCCCGGTATCGGCGCTCGCACGCAGGAGGGCGAAGATGTCATCGGTGCGCTCTCGGTCCAGACTCGACGTCGGTTCGTCGGCGATCAGAATCTCCGGATCGCCGATCAGCGCCGCGGCGATCGCGGCGCGTTGCGCCATGCCGCTGGACAGTTCGTGCGGATACCGGTCGAGTGCCTCGGCCGCGAGCCCGGCACGGGCAGCCACCTCGACCCGTGTGCGGTACGCGCCGAGCACACGGATCGTTTCGTCGAGTTGCGCGCCGATGGTCCGAACCGGGGTGAAATGTGTTGCGGGAGATTGCGGAACGAAGCCGATATGCCGGCCGCGTAAAGGCATGCTCGTGGTGAGCACATCGAGAGCACGGTCGTCCAGCACCGCCTCCACGGAGCCGGTGACCCATGCCTGTTCGGGCAGCTGCCCCAGCACCGTGGTGGCGACGACAGATTTGCCGCAGCCGGATTCTCCAACCAGCGCGGTCACCGTGCCGCGCGGCACGCGCAGGGTCAGCTCCGTCACGGCGTGCACGACGGCATGGCGGGACACCGGGATTCGGACCGTGAGATCCCGTATGTGTAAACCGGCGGCGGTGGCCTCTGGTGCCATCACAGCACCTTCGACGGCTTGGGTGGGATCAGTCGGCTGCGCAGCGCCGACCCGGCCAGAGCGACGGCGAGGGTCGTCGCCACGAGCATCCCGGCGGGGAACACCAGCGTCCACCAACCGCCGAGCAGCAGCGAGCTGCGTGCCTCGGCGAGGAGGGTACCCAGGCTGGGTTCGTGCGGTGGCAGTCCGAACCCGAGAAACGACAGGGTGGATTCGTGCCAGACCGCGTGCGGCAGCAGCAGCACCAGCGCGATCAGCGCTTGCGGTGCGGCGGCGGGCAGCAGGTGGCGGGTCAGAATATGCACGTGTCCCGCACCGGCGAGGACGGCGGCGGCGATGTAGTCGCGGTCGCGCAAGCTCAGTGTTTCGGCGCGCACCACGCGCGCGACCTGCACCCAGTGTGTGAGGCCGATCGACAACACCACCGCTGCCACGCTGCCACGGAACAACGCGACGATGACGATGCCGAGCAGTAGATGGGGCAATGCGTTGGCAGTATCGGCCAGCCGCATGACCACGCGGTCGATGACGCCGCCCGCCAAAGCCGACATGCCCCCGATGACGAGTCCGAGCACCGTTGCCAGCACCGCCGCCGCACCCGCGACCAGTAGCGACGTACGCATGGCGGCAGCGACGTGCGTGAACAGGTCCCGGCCCGCGGAATCGGTGCCGAACCAGTGCCGGGTGGACGGCGCCTGCCTCGCGACCGCGAAATCGGTGAGGCGGGTATCGATTCCGGTCAACCACGGTACGAGCACCGCGTACCCGAGGATGCCGGCAAGCACGGCGAAAGCGAGGCCGAGGCGTCGGTCAGCCATCGGCGCGCACCCTGGGATCCAGCAGGACACAGGCGATGTCGGCGAGCAACGACCCGAGCATTACCGCGGCGGTCGCGCCAACGGTGAGCACAGCGAGCAGCGGCATATCCAAGTCTTGCGCCGAGCGAGTGAACGCGCCCGCGATGCCTGGCCAGGCGAACACCTCTTCCACCAGGACCGCGCCGACGACGATCTCGGGGAGCCGCACACCGAGGATCGTCACGAACGGCGCCAGCGAGACGGGCACGATGTGACACCGCGTGACGGTCTTCGCGTCGATCCCCCGGGCAACGGCTCCGGCGACGAAATCCTCTCCCCGGTTCGTCGATACCGATTCACGCACCGCCAGCAGCAGCCACGGAAGCTGGGAGATGGCGAGAACGGTCGCGGGCAGTAGCAGATGTCGCGTGACCTGCTCGACATCGGCATCGGTCCCGGCGTCGGTCGAACCGGCAGGGGGCAACCACCCCAACCCGACCGCGAACACGGCGATGGCCGCCAAACTGAGTACGAAGGGCGGAAGCCCTTGTACGGCAACACATGCGGCGGCTGTCGCCCGGTCCACGACTCCACCGCGACGGATCCCGGTCCAGACTCCGACGGTAACCGCGACCACGACCGCGACGCTCATCCCGACCGTGACGAGCAGCATGGTCCATGGCAGTCGATCGGTGAGCACCTGGGCGACGGGTTGGCGATAGGACCGGGAAGTCCCCAGTTCACCGCCGCAGAGAGCACGGATCCAGTGTCCGTAGTGCTGGTACCACGCGTCGCCGAACCCCAGGGTTTCTGCCAGCACTGTCTTGTCGGCTTCGCTGGTGGTCTCGTAGCGGCTCCCGAGGTAGCCGACCAGTGGGTCGAACGGGGACACCGCGGCGGCGGCGAACAGTCCCGCCGAGACGAACACCAGAACTGGGACCAGGGTCGATAACCGGAGGGTGATCATGCGGACCACACCTCGGTCGCGCCGGCGTGCCGTCACGGTCGTCTGGTCCAGGTATGCAGTGACCACCACGGCCCCCAGGCGACACCATGGCTGTGTGGTTCCAACACCGGCCCCGACATGACCCATCCCGTATCCCTGGCGACGTAGACGTGATCGAGAAAGGCCAGGAACACGTAACTGGGTTCGGCGATGTAGGCAGTTTGCAGGTCACGGTAGGCGGCGGCACGTTCACCGGGATCGATGGCGCGGCGAGCGCGGTCGAGCAGCATGTCGAAGGTGGGGTTCGCGGAGCGGCTCGCGTTGTCGTAGCCGCTGCCGACGGTCGGATTCAGATAGCTGGAGTGCAGGGTCTTATATGCCTGGGTGTCGGGGTCGTACGGTTCTCCGCCGCCGCCGAGCAGGATCGCGTCACGGTCGACGCGGGGGTCGATGCGATCCCAGGACAGCGCCTCGAGGACGACGTCGATGCCGATCCGGCGGGCATCGGACGCGAAGGCCTGCGCGAGGTCGCGGCGCAAGGTGTCGGTGGAGTTGTACATGATCGTGAATCGGGCTCGGCGGCCATCCTTTTCGCGGATACCGTCGGTTCCCGTGCGCCATCCTGCGGCATCGAGGACCGTTGTGGCCAGCGTGCGGTCGAACGCGAACACAGCGTCGGGGTTGTGCGCGGGTCCGTACACCGACGCGAACGGAGTGTGCGCGGGGCGGCCGCAACCGCCGAGAACATTGGCGATGATGGCGGTGCGGTCGACGGCGTGGTTGAGGGCGCGACGGATCGCAGGATCGCCGGTGACCGGGTGCCCCGTGGGCAGCGACACGCCGCGCCAGTCGGCGGAGGCATTCGTCACCACGGACATCGCGGCGCGGCCGGCGAAGTTGCGTGCCAGTAGCGGCGGCAGCGTGGTGCCGTCGAGTTCTCCCGCGGCCATGCGTTGGGCTCGGGTGTTGTCATCCGGCACATACAGCGACGTCAAACGCTTCACCTGCGGCGCGGGACCCCAATAGGTTTCATTGGCTTCGAGGACGACGCGGTCGGGCGAGAGGCTCGTCAACCGGTAGGGGCCGGTGCCGATCGGTGCGGTGTTGAGTGACGATTCGGCGGCTGGTCCGGGGGTGGCCACGGACTCCGAGGGGACGATGCCGATGAGCAACTTGACCGGAAATGCGGCGTACGGGTAGCGCAGAGTGAACCGGACGGTGACCGGGTCGGTGGCGTCAACACGGTCGATCATCTCCAACGACGTTCGAATCTCCGACGCGGAGGCCGGGTCGAGGATGGCACGGTAGGTAGCGACCACATCGGCGGCATCGAAACTGCTGCCGTCACTGAACCGCACGCCCTGTCGCAGAGTCACCGTCCACTGGGTGCTGGTGGGGTCAGCGGCCGGTACGCGGGCGGCGAGGGCGGGTTCGAGAGTGGGCATGGCGGTGCCACCGGACAGGCGCAGCAGTCCGTCATAGAACTTCGATTCCCCGGCGGCGCCATATCCGCCGATCGGGTTGTATCCGCCGAGATCATAGGCGTCGGCGAGCACAATCGAGTCGCGGCTGACCATGGTGGGGGTGCCACAAGAAGTCGCGGCGATGATGATCGCCAACAGCGCCCCGACCGCGTGCGGCGGGCGAAAAGTACCCCGCATCAGAATCTCCCCCTGTTCATCTGTTCAGATCAACAGATGATACGGGAGTGTTCGCCATCCGGTTACGATTATCAGCGCTATGGGAGAGCCGAAGCCAACAGGAGAATCGCCGGTCCGACGAGCACGAGATGCCCTCGCCGATATCGAGATTCGCGCATGGTCGCGCCGCTTCGACCTACTGTCGGATCCCAATCGGCTCGAAATCCTGCTCTGCCTGCATCGCAGCCCAGGTATCACCGTCGGTGAAATCGCCGAAGCGGTGGGACGCAGCGAAAACGCGATCTCGCAGGCATTGAGCGTGTTGCGCCGGGAGAACTGTGTCACCTCCGAGCGCGCCGGACGTGCGGTCACGAATCGGCTCAGCGATCAGACCATTCACGACGTTTTGCACATCATCGGCGCGCGCCATCGTTGATCCGGCCGTACCGGTAATCGGCGCCATATTTTGTGCCGGATACAGGATAGGTGCGGACGACACGATCCGCGAGTTCGAGCGACCCATCATGCGTCTCGGCCCGGGTCAGCCTATGACGATTCCGGCGACGAGGTTGATTGTCGTGGCGAGGATGACCGCGCCGAAGACGTACGAGAGCAGGCAGTGCCGCAGCACGATGGCGCGGATTCGCCGGCTGGATACGGCGGTGTCGGACACCTGATAGGTCATGCCCAGGTTGTAGCTGAAGTAGAAGAAGTCCCGGTACGCCGGTCGCTCCGCGGAGTTGAAATCGATACCGCCGCCGGGGGCTTCGTAGTAGAGGTAGGCATAGCGCGTGGCGTACACGTGATGCAGTGCCGACCAAGCCATGAACACACCGCCCAGTGCGGTCGCGGCTGCCGCGTGTCCGGCGGCGGAACGGCCGAGCACCAGGATGGTGACGATGCCGACGAGTCCGCTCAGCGCAGCTGCCACGACGGACAACTCCTCCACGACGGGCTGGAAGTCCTCACGTCGCGCGTTCGCTTCGGTTTGCGCGGCGTCGAGCGGCCACAGTGCCAGCCAGCCGGCGGATACGAAAAGAGTTGCCGCAGTGGCGATGCCGGCCAGCACCCCCATCAACGTCTCGCCGAGGCCGGCGACGAGCACTCCGACCACGACACCGGCACCGAGCGAACCGATCAGTCGGGCGCTTGCGGACAGCAGCAACCAGGTGCGCACTCGTTCACCATACCGGCTAGTTGCCATGCAATAGCCGATCCTAGGGCGGCTGCTTGCCCGACCAGAAACGCGACACGGTCGACGACGAGGGTCGGCACACCGCCGCGCGGTGACAGGCGGCGGGAGACGCAGGGCATCGGCCCGAGTCGACACCCGGTCGGCGACCAGCACGCTGCGGTCGCGAACAGGCGGTGCCGAGGGTCAGCCGAATGCGGTCCACCGCATCCGACCGCGCCGATAGCGCGTCCAGCCCCGCATCCGGCGTTGCGGAGCGCAACCGTGCCCGACGCGAGTAGGTCCGACCTCCGCCTGGCCGACCAGAGGTCATCCTGCTCGGCATCGCCGCACCCGACCTGATCCACGGCGAACCGCCGACATCGTCGGCACCGGCCCGACAGCGATCGTTCGATAGATGCGGGAAAGTTGCTAGAGCCACACTGGCCCGTGGCGGACTTACCACACACCGTCGGCCCGGACACGATCGACGAGTACCGTAAGTACATCGAGAAGGACGCCGCGGTCGAACGCCGCTTGGTGACGACTGGAGACTCGGGACATCGAGCCGGGTCGATGAGGCGGCGCTGGATCTGCCGGCCGACGACAGGCACCACACGCAGGTGGCGCGTCGAACCCCAGCAGATCGTGCACCAGGAGATCGATAACACGTCTCCACCAGCCAGCAGCGGGGACCGGTAGTCGGGAATCCGTGTGGTTCCCGACCGCGTGACACCCCGACCTCAGAGTCGCCGAAGGGAAAACGCCATGGCTGTTCGTCCGCAGGAAGAGTTCGATCCCGACTACGGACCGAGTGGGACTCGCGACAAAGAAGTCGAACCGGAGTTCCGCCCTTACCATCACCCGGCCGCAGGGTGGGGGGCTGCCAAGAGCGTTACCCGATTCCTCGCCCGAGAACAAGAAGGCATCGCTGGTCCACACGCGATTCTGAAAATGAATCACGAGGACGGTGGCTTCGACTGCCCTGGCTGCGCCTGGCCGGACGACATAAAGGGCCTGCACCTGGACATCTGCGAGAACGGCATCAAACACGTCGCGTGGGAGATGACGCACAAGCGGGTCGACCGGGACTTCTTCGCCGCCCACACGGTGAGCGAACTGGCGCGTTGGAGCGAGTTCGACCTGGAGAACCAGGGCAGACTCACCGAGCCGATGAGTTACGACCCCGACACCGACAAGTACGTCCCCATCAGCTGGCCGGAAGCGTTCGAACTCGTCGGGCGCACATTGCGCGAGCTCGACGACCCGAACCAGGCCGCCTACTACACCTCGGGCAGGCTCGGGAACGAGGCGACATTCCTGTACCAACTGCTGGCGCGCGAACTGGGCACCAACAACCTGCCCGACTGCTCCAACATGTGCCACGAGGCGAGCGGGCGCGCCCTGCAGGCGGCGATCGGCACCGGCAAGGGCACCGCCGACCTGGTGGACTGGGAGACCACCGACGCCCTGTTCATCCTTGGCGTCAACGCGGCATCCAACGCGCCACGCATGCTCACCGCGCTCGTGGAGGCGTCCAAGCGCGGCGCCCAGATCGTGCACATCAACCCGCTGGTCGAAGCCGCCGCACGCCGCGCGATCATCCCCCACGATTTCGCGCAGATGGCCACGTTCCATGCGACGCCGACCAGCACGTTGAATCTGCAACCGCGCATCGGCGGCGATCTGGCGCTGCTGCGCGGCATGTCGAAAGCCGTTCTGGAAGAGGCACGTTCGGATTCGAAGGCGATCGACGACGAATTCATCGAGCGGCACACCATCGGTTTCGACGACTATCGCGCCATGTGCGAGAACACCTCGTGGACCGAGATCGAGCGGCAGTCCGGTGTCGAAGTCGCCGACATTCGGAAGGCGGCACGGATCTATTGCGGGGCCGATCGCAGCATTATCAGCTGGTGTCTGGGTGTCACCCAGCATGAGCACGGTGTGGACACGGTGCGGGAAATCGTGAATCTGCTGCTGCTGCGCGGCAATCTGGGTCGCGAGGGCGCAGGCCCGTCGCCCGTGCGCGGGCACAGCAACGTACAGGGCAACCGGACATGCGGCATCGACCACCGCCCCACCACCGAATTCCTCGACCGGCTGGCCCATGTCTGCGAATTCGATCCGCCGCGCGAACACGGCCTCGACACCGTCTCCGCGATCGATGCGATGCACGCGGGGAAGGTAAAGGTTTTCGTCGGAATGGGAGGCAACTTCGCCATTGCCGCGCCCGACACCGCCTACACCTTCGACGCGCTGCGCACATGCGACCTCACAGTCCAGGTCAGCACGAAACTCAACCGTAGCCACCTGGTGCACGGCACCCGCGCGGTGATCCTGCCGTGTCTGGGCCGCACCGAGAAGGACGAGCAACGCGGCGGAATCCAGGAGACCTCGGTCGAGGACTCGATGAGCATGGTGCACCTGTCGAGGGGCATGCGGAAGCCGGCCTCCCCCCACCTGATGTCCGAACCGGCGATCATCGCAGGTATCGCGCGGGCCGCTCTACCCGACAGCGCGACCCCGTGGCAGTACTACGTCGAGGACTACGACCGGATCCGCGACACGATGGCCCATGTACTCGACGGATTCGAGGATTTCAACCGGCGCGTCCGGCTGCCGCTCGGCTTCCGGATCCGCCAGCCCGCGCGAGAACTGGTGTTCCTCACCCCGTCCGGGCGCGCGGAATTCTCCACCGCCGCACTGCCCGACCTGACCAGGGAGCCAGGAACACTGACATTGACGACAATGCGCTCGCATGACCAGTGGAACACCACCATCTACTCCGACAACGATCGCTATCGGGGAGTGAAGAACCTGCGCACTCTGATCTTCATGAACGCGGAGGACATGCGCGAGCGCGGACTCGACCAATTCGACGAGGTCGACATCACCAGCATCGCACGCGATGGCAGCACCCGGTCGGTGCACAATTACAAGGTCATCCCCTACCCCATTCCGCTGGGATGCACCGCCGGCTATATGCCGGAGCTGAACGTGCTGTGCGCGATCGGCGACTACAGCACCCAGAGCGACCAGCCGATCATGAAAAATCTGACGGTCACCGTGCAGCGTTCGAACCGACTGTCCGACAAAGAACTTTCGTAACGAGGTCAGGCATCAGCACGGAAGGAATTCCTTTGCGGAATTTGGCCGAGATTCGATGAATTGACCGCAGCACCGAATTCGTCCACCGATACTAGACGGCGTATATCACGATCTCTCTCGATCGACTCGAGGACCCGCCGACATGCATACCGATCACGCCGGGCTACAAGAAAAATCTGGTCGATATACACGCAGGTCGGAGCGTCGCCGCGACACGGCGGACGAGACCGATAACAATGCAGCCCATGACTGCCACGGTCAGCGGGTTGAGAAATCGGCGGGCAGACCGGGATCACAATGCGTCGCCGCAGCAAGGATTTCGGCCAGATATCGAGGGACTGCGAGCGGTCGCGGTACTGGCCGTTCTTCTATTCCACGCGGGTGCACCCGGGGTCGCAGGCGGTTTCGTCGGTGTGGACGTCTTTTTCGTCATTTCCGGCTATCTCATCACCGGAATCCTCTACCGCGAAGCGGCGGCCACCGGCACTGTCGACCTGATCCGGTTCTATGGTGCGCGGGCACGGCGACTGCTGCCCGCCGCGGGTATCGTGCTGGTGGCCACCGCGATCGCCACAGCGGTGCTGCTGCCGCCACTGCAAGCCCGCCAAGTCCTCGGCGACGGAATTGCGAGCGCAGTGTATGCCGGGAACTATCGGCTCGCGCTGCACGGCACCGATTACCTTGCCGGTGACGCTCCGGCGTCGCCATTCCAGCACTTCTGGTCACTCGGTGTCGAAGAGCAGTTCTATCTGCTGTGGCCTGCGCTGATCATCGCGACGGCCTGGTTCGTGCGGCGGCGCCGAGCCGGCTCGGGCTCGCCGCTGCCCTATCTGATCGTCCTCGCGGTCGTCGCCGCGCTCTCCTTCACGATCTCACTGATCTGGACCAGGACGCTGCCGCCGTGGGCGTTCTTCTCATTGCCTGCACGGGCGTGGGAGCTGGCCATTGGCGGCGTGCTGGCACTCTCGGCCGCCGTGTGGCGCCGGATACCGAAATCAGTAGCCGCTCTCGCCGGATGGGGCGGGCTGATCGGGATCGGCGCGGCATGCGTTCACCTGGACGAGAAAGGACCGTATCCGGGCACCGCGGCACTGGCGCCTGTCCTGGGCGCGGCCCTGGTGATCGTATCCGGGTGTGCCGAAACACGATTCGGTGCAGGTCGAATGCTGGCCGTGCCCTGGATACGGGCGGTGGGCAAAGTTTCGTACTCGTGGTATCTCTGGCACTGGCCGGTGTTGGTGCTGGCTCCGTATGTCCTCGACCACCCGCTCGGGCCGGTCGGCTCGCTCGGAGCGGTCGGCATGGCCGGCGGACTCGCGATGCTCACCCAGTGGTTGGTCGAGGATCCGGTTCGCTTCGCCGCCCCGGTACGGCGTTCGGCCACACTCAGCCTCGCTTGTGGCGGCGCGAGCACCGCGGTCGCCCTGTCCGCCGCGCTGGTCCTGCTCGTGCTCGTGCCCACTCCGGTCGGCCACGGCACGGCGGCGCAGGCCCTCGCTCTCTCGGTACCCCATGCACCGGCCGCTCCCGCCACCGACTCTCGTGACGAGGCGATCCGGCAGTTGATGGCACAAACACATTCCGCGGTAGCGACGTCGGCCGAAATCGGTGCTGTTCCTTCGAATCTCACGCCATCGCTCGCCGCCGCACCCGGCGACAAGGCAGACGTGTTCGTCAATGGGTGTGTGCGGTCTTGGCGCGACGTGGGCCAGGACGAGTGCGCCTCCGGTGATCCGGACTCGGCCACCACGGTCGCGTTGGTCGGCGACTCCCATGCCGCGATGTGGGATCCGGCGTTCGAGCAGGTCGCCGTCCAGCGACACTGGCGGCTGGAAACCATGGCCAAGGTCACCTGCCCACTGCTCGATTTGCCCATTACCAGCCCTTATCTGGGCCGGAAATACGCCGAATGTGAGCAATGGCGCGGCCAAGTCCTCGCTCGGCTGGGCATCGAACGCCCGCGGCTGATCGTGGTGAGTATGTCCAGGCGCTACGGGGGCGACTTCGGCTTCGTGTCCTATGACCGGGCATGGATCGACAGCCTCAACCGCTTGGTAGCTCACCTGCGGACGACCGGATCAGCCGTCCTCGTCCTCGGCGGGATTCCCGATCCGCATGCCACGGTGCCGACGTGCCTGTCCGCGCACATCGATGACGCGTCGGCGTGCGCTCCCACGCGGTCCGAGGCGGTGAACGACGTGGGCATCGCGGCCGAGCGGGCAGCGGCCACCGTCGACGGCGCACAGTATGCCGACCTGACCTCGCTGTTCTGCACCGAAGCGCGCTGCCCCCTCATAGTCGGAAACAACCTGGTGTACCGCGACGACAACCACCTCACCGTCAGCTACGCCCGGACACTCGCACCGGTCATCGGCATGCTCGCCGACCGCGCGCTCGCCATGACCGAGCCGTAGCACCGTGCGTCCGGCGCGACCTGTCGCCAACCCGAATTACCCCGCACCATGGTGGTCAGTGCGGCGGAACCGGGAGCATCTCCATCGTCTGCCAACCGTCGACGGGAACCGTGGCGATGATGAGCTTCGGTGTATCGACTAACGCTTGCGGCCATTCTCGCTGGATCTTGCGGATGAGTGGCGAGGCGAGGTGGTCCTCGACCCCGGCCTCCCGATGCCCTTCCAGCAGAAAGAAGACGCAGGGGTCGTCAACGCTTCGCGACCACCAGCACCAAGCGTTGCTCTCCTCGGCACGAGTCGCTTCGGTGAATTCCTCGACCAAGTCCAGCCACCGCGTGGCCCACTCCGGGCGAACATGAAATCGGATGGCGATCGTCAGCACGATGCTCCTTCGGCGTTGGCACGGACAAACCAGGCGTCGAGCCGATCGCTGAGCGCCACGGATTCGTCGGCAACCGCGGCGACATATGCGTCCGGCCTGATCAGCAGAAAGCCTGGTTGCGCACGAAGATCGGCCGCGACATCCGCGTCGTGCCCACGCAGGTCCGGTTGGTCGAGGGCGACCGCGACATGACGGATGGTGAAAACAGCGCGCCACGGACCCAATCGCTCGGCCAAGACGGCCGTGTCGATGCCGAGATCGGTCACGACCAGGGTGAGCTTGCCGAGGTCGAGAAGTTCGTACAGGCGGGCCGACACCGGTGGACGGTCACCGAGGACAACGACCTCGATATCGGGTATTCGGTCGCCGCTGCGCAACCTGCCGACGCGCCCGCCACCGTGGGCGATCGGGCTGTCGCGGTAGTTTGCGCTCACCTCCCCCAGTACCGCGGTCGCCATATTCTGCACTCGGTCGGTGCCAAGGGCGATCGGTGCGATATGGGTGAGCAGGTGGTAGACGATCGGGTTGGTGGAGTTGAACACCTTTGTCGCGGTCTCGGTAGCGCGGACCAGTTTGCCGATGAGCGGGAGTCGCTCGGTCTGATAGGTATCCAGCAGCGAAGGCTTGGCGTCGCCGGTGCGCACCAACGCAAGTTTCCAGCAGAGATTGATCATGTCCTGGATGCCGGTGTTCATGCCCTGCCCGCCTGCGGGACTGTGCACGTGGGCGGCGTCCCCGCCGAGGAATACGTTGCCGACACGCAAGGTCGCCAAGTGGCGGCTGTTGATGACGAACCAGGAACTCCAGTTCATGTCACGCAACCGGGCCGGCATGGACACGACGCCATCGCAAACACTCTGCAGGTCCTGCAGTGTCGGTGCGTCAGAATCGCGCGACAGCATGTCGGGCGCAGTGGCCATGAAGCGACAGCGATGCTCGGTGATCGGGAAGATCGCCACGAACCCTTTGGCGGACAAAAAGATCGATATCTCGTCCTTCGGTATGTCACCGTCGAGGTGCAGATCAGCCAGAAGATAGCTCTGTGCCAACGAGGTGCCCGCGAACGGAAGCCCGAGAGCGTGCCGGATGCTACTGTGCGCGCCGTCGGCACCGATGAGATAGGCCGCATCGAGTGTCTCCCGAGTGCCGTTGCTGTTCTCGAGCACGGCACGGACCCCGCCGTGCGGGTCGGACGCGTCCTGGGTGAAGGAGATGAGTTCGACACCGCGTTCGACGTCGACGCCCTGCCGGTGGAGTTGCTCGGACAGCAGGCGTTCGGTCTCCGACTGCGGCAGCAGGAGAATGGCTTTGAAGCGCCCCGGTATGCGCTCGAACTCGACCGTCGCCAGCTTTCTGTCTCGACCATAGATCGAGGTTGCGGTGCATTGCTTACCTGCCCGCAGCATCGACTCGCCCACCCCACGTGGTTGCAGCAATTCCACCGTGCGAGCCTGTACCGCCAGCGCCTTGGACGTGGTCGACGGTGCGGGCGACCGATCGATGACGCGGATATCCACGCCCAGTCTCGACAACTCGACGGCCGCGGTCAGCCCGGTCGGCCCGGCACCGACGATCAGGACGGGACGAGCGGGTCTCGATTGATTCATGGTCAGGCTCCCTGCCGGTAATCAACAGCCGGTGGCTTCGACGGTAGCGAGCGGAGCCGGACCTCGTCTTCCGCCGGCACGGTCCGACGGCCCACGAGCGCTCCTGCTCGACCGCTCCGCAACGGTCAAGGCAGTGGACAGCTCGGTCGCCGGGCGATTCCTGTTTGTATCAGGAGACGAACTGCTGTCCGCCGTCGATGTCGTACGTCGCGCCGGTGAGTGCCGTATTACTCATGATGTGGACGGCGAGCGCGGCGACATCGGCCGGTCCGACGACCCGACCGATCGGTAGCGTTGTTCGTAGTTCATTGCGGCGCTCTTCGAGCCGATCTCCGAGCAGCGATGCCGACAACGGGGTGTCGACGAATCCGGCGGCGATCAGGTTGACGCGAACGGGCGCGAGTTCGAGTGCGAGTGCCGCTGTGAACGGCGGCAGCGCGGCGGTGGCGGCGGAAACGATCCCGAGGCCGTGACCGATGCGTCGCCCGCCGGTGCCGCCCATGAGTAGCAGCGTGCCGCCGGGCCTCATCTTGCCGACGGCATTGCGCGCGACCTCGAGCGCCAGCACCACGTGCCCACTGAGTACCTCGCGCACTTGGGCTGAGTCCATCTCGAGCAGCGGTGCGTATTTCGGGCCACCGGCCGTGACCATCACATGGTCGATCTGTTCTGGCAGGTCCTGGAAAAACCGTTGCAGCGAACCCGGGTCATTGGCGTCGAACGCCGCGAAGCGCTGCGCGCCGAGCTCCAGCGCCGCGCGCTCGAGCCGATCGGGATTGCGGCCGACGAGAATGACCTCGGCGCCTTCGGCCCGGGCGCGGCGAGCTGTCTCGAGTCCGATTCCCGCACTGCCGCCGATGACGACGACGGACTGTCCGACCAGATCCGGTTCGTGTCGGGTGGAAACCGAAGAGGTTGCCCTGGTCATGATTCCTCCGATGGATGAGTGCCAGCGGCTGATCACCGGCCGGCGGCGACGCTTGCGAGTAGATATCTCACATTGCCCTGTTCATCCTCATCCCGACAGGCGCGCCATCAGCGTGTCCACCGGTCCGACCTGCCGCTACTCAGGGCAACAGATCGAGAGTCGACCTCTGAAATCGATGGTAGGCGCGGTGGACGGTGACCGCCTAACGACATTGCCGCTACCTGCGTGTCCTAAACGGGCAGCAGGGACTTTCTGTCTGATTCGCGGTGATCTCACGCGAGCGACAGACACGATGCCGCGAATGCGGCAGTTGCGCCGAGCCGCGACGTGGTGGAAGTCCTGGCTTACGCCCACTTCCACCACGTCGCGGCGAGGCATCGAGAATCCGTGTTCAGTCGTTCACGGCCACGTCGGGAGCCTTTTCCGGAGGTGCTGCTTTGGACAACGGATCCGCAATGTCCTCGAGTGCACGGCCTTCGGCGTTCACGCCGAAGAACCAGGCGACCAAACCACCGAAGACCATGGCCACGGCGCCGATGATGTAACCCACCGTGAGCGGGAACCGGTCGGGGTTCGGGTTGTCGGCGCCTCCCACCAGGTGACCGAAGAGGAACGGCGCGATGACGCCACCCGTGCCCTGAGATATGGCGAAGAAGAACGAGATAGCTTGACCGCGCAGTTCGAGTGGGAAGATCTCACTCACGGTGAGATAGGCCGAGGACGCACCGGCCGAAGCGAAGAAGAAGATCGCACACCAAACGGCGGTCTGGGTGGTGGCGTTGAGCATGCCCGCCGAGAACATCCATGCGGAGATGAACAGCAGCACCCCGGATCCGACGTATGTCGCGCAGATCATCTTCCGCCGACCAATGGTGTCGAAGAGCGGACCAAGTACCAACGGGCCAATCAGATTACCCAAGGCGAACGGGAAGAAATAGTAGCCGGTGTGATCGGATGGCACGTCGTAGAAATTGATCAGTACCAGGCCAACGGTAAAGAAGATCGCGTTGTACAAGAAGGCCTGGGTGGCCATCATCGTGAATCCGAGGAAGGAACGGGATGGATATTGTCCGAAGAACACCCGGGCCATCTGCCGATAGGAAAGCCGCACCTCTTCGACGATGTCGAGCGCCTTTCCCTCGTCCACCGGGGGCAGTTCGACGCCCTGACTGCGAACCTGCGCTTCGATTTCGTCGACGGTTCGTTCGGCTTCGGCTGCCCGACCGTGCGTCAGAAGCCAGCGGGGGCTTTCGGGGATGTGCCGACGCAGGAAGATGATGATGAGCCCGAGCACTGGACCGATGAAGAACCCGAGTCGCCATCCCCAATGGGCCGGAATGAGGTCCTCATTGAACAGGAACAGGCTGGCTACCGCACCCAGCGCCGCCCCGCCCCAGTAGGTGCCATTGATCGCGATGTCGACCCGGCCCCGATATTTCGACGGCATGATCTCGTCGATCGCCGAATTGATCGCCGCGTATTCCCCACCGATCCCGGTGCCTGCGATGAAACGGAACAGGTACAGCGACCAACTATTCCAGGCGAAACCCGCCAATCCACTGCCGATCAAATAGATCGCCAAGGTCAGGATGAACAGCTTCTTCCGGCCGAGTTTGTCGGTGAGTCGACCGAACACGAGTGCGCCGACGACCTGACCGGCCAGGTACCAAGACGCCGTGGCGCCGACCTGACCACTCGTCAGGTGCAGACTGTCGATGCTCTGCAGGGCGCCGCCCATGCTACTGACGATCTGGATCTCGATCCCGTCCAGGATCCAGGACACGCCGAGACCTACCACGATGAGCCAGTGGAATTTCGTCCACGGAAGCCGGTCCATCCGAGCGGGGACCAGACTTCGAATGACTTCAGGTTGCATTGCTGTCAATTTGCGATCACCTCAGTTGTCGAAAAATGCTATTTCATCCATGCGCCTATGGGTATCGGATACGACCGTATCGATATTCAAGCCCTATTCTTGATCCTCTCCGCTGCGGCCAGATTTTCGCTCGGACGGGTCCATCGAATTACGGGTGGCGGTTCGATTCAGCTGCGCTGTGCCGCCGGGCTCAGAGAATTCCGCCACTCCGGCGGCCGTGTCGTGCGTATTCCCTCTTCGGGTGCGCCGCCCCATCCACCTCTCGGCGGTCTCGATCGGGGCAATTTCGCCCCAGGCCAGGCACCGCCTCGGCAGGACGCGCTGCGCGCTGCGGACCGGTGCCGCCGGGCTCGGTCCGGAGGGACCTGCCCCGGACTCGAGTCGCGACATGCGCACTGATATCGCCTCTCACCGGTGCTGTGGACCGAGGTTGCGTTCGGGTTACCTGGACGTTGGCTCGCTGTGAATTGTGCCACCGTTTGACGGCACGATACAAGTGTGTCGAGCAGTAACATCTACACCGAGAGCGGGTGGGCGGAGGGCCACGAGATCCGTGAGTTGTGCGAACTGCCGAACTCGAACGACTTGTGATGAAAGGGCTTGTGGCGTACACATGCCGCGCAATCCGTCCGGATTCGGGCGCACTGCGCCCGTGCGCGAGATGATCGAATGCGAGCGGACCCATCCCGTCGAATCTGCGGCTACCGCGCGGCTGAGGACGCTGCCCGTTGCCTCCAGGCCGAGTCCGCAGCCACGCCGAGCGAGAGAGATCCAACAGTCGGCTGGAACAGCAAGTGGTACGGCGGACGGTGGTGATGCGGCCGCTCGAGCCGCCGCTACGAGATCTCCGCCGCCGAGTACAATTTCGATCGACGCGGCAGCCGGCGGATAGACCGCGGGCCGATCACAGGCCCGTAGTCACACCGAGTTCCGTTGCCAGCGTGCGGCCGTCCTCGTCGGCGAGGGCTGCGGCCTGTAGACGTGCCAAACGTCCGGCTGCGTCCGGTTTCCCGGCGAGTTCTTCGGCCGCGCTCATGAGCTCGGCGAAGCTGTCGCTGCCATGCTCGTACGTCGCGCCGTAACCCTTCAGCACCCGTTGACATTCGACGATTTCGCACGCCAGGTCCGCGTCGACGGCGGCGACGGACAGCGCCCTCGCCATCCACTCCTCGATGGCCGCCTGTTCCCGCACGAAGCGCAGCGAGCGTGGGCGCAGCGGGCGCATGCGCGCCATGACCGACAGCGCCGTATTACCGGTGATCGAACTGGTGTTGACGATCATGCCCTTGTGCGTCACCTTGCGCACCAGTCGCTGGAATGCGGTCGACCGGCGTAGTGTCGCGCCGAGCCAGGTCGGCAAGGTGTCGGTGATCTCGTCGATTTGCGGGTGCAGGTACTCGCGAACCTGGATGAGCTGATCGGGCTCGGCGCGGGCCTCCGCACGGATACGGGACATGCGATGCTGCCGGATCTTCTGCTGCGCGACCTGGATCGTGTCCTGGTAGCACATCCATAGGGCGAGGTGCCGGGCGCCCTCGGTGGTCAGCCGGGCCGCGCCGTCGGTGTCCGGGTCGACGGCGGCGAACTTACCGACCCGCTCCAAGTACCGCCGCGCGTACGCCGGATTCTGGTACACCGCGGTCCGGACGAGGCCGTGCAAAATCATCGACCGCGCCGCGGCGGGCAGGTCTGCGACATCGGCGGCGAGCGGTCGAAGTTTCCGGCCGACGAGAGCACCCGGATCGGTGGCCGCGATCTCGTTGCGGCGCTTCTCCTCTCGCGCTTTGCGCTCCTGCGCCGACAACGGCCTCGGTGTCAGGGTGAGTTCCACCGGCTGGGATGTGCGCGAGGGATCGGCCGGGCGGGCGGCGGCAGCGAAGCCGCCGGCGAACGCCTTCAGCGACTGGTCGACGCCTTTGCCGAAGTCACGGATGGGCCGCTCGAACTGCTCCCTGGTGAAGGGCAGCGCACCCGATCCGGCCAGCGCCCCGAACAGTGCGGCACTGATCACGCTGCGCGCGTCCTCGGCCATCGCCATGAACTCGGCGGAGATCAACCGCTTCGATCCAGTTCGGGCAGCGGAAAGCAGCGCCTCGTTGTCGACCCGACCGTCGCCGAGCGCCATACGCTCGTTGATCGAATACACCCGGTGCGTCGACGTGATCAGGGTGGTCCGGTCCGGGGTGGCGAAGCCGCGCTGGACGGCGCGCCCGGCCTCCATCAGCTCAGAGGCGATGACGACATCCACCTCACCCGGTGTGGGGAACACGCTGAGAATGGGCTCGGTACGTCGGGTGCCGGCGGCCTCGCGGGATTCGGTCCCGACCGGCGTCGGGGGGAAGAGTTCGACGTAGTACACGGTGGAACCGGTGCGCTGGGCGACACCAGGCACCGATGTGGTCTGCGCGAAGTAACCGGCCTGCTCCGCGACGGCCACGACCCAGTCGGCGAGGACGCCGCCCCCCTCGCCGCCCATCGCCAGGATCGCCAGCGTCAGTGGGCGTTGCCCGTCATACCAACTCGACATCACAGACCTCCAACTCGGCCGCGCGGCGCTCGATTCCCCACACGAGCAGTCCGATCCACCAGGTGCGCAGTCGCGCCAGCAGGCGGTCCTTGCGGGTGGGGTTGTAGACCACATCGGTGCGATAGAACGACGGGCACAGCACGGCGGCGTGCGCGTTCGCGCCGCAAACCCCGCAGCCGACGCAGCTGTCCAGCACGGTCGCGATGGGGTCGGTGCGCATCGGGTCGGGGTTGTCGCTGATGGTCAGCGACGGGCAACCGGAGACCCGGATACAGGCGTGGTCACCGGTACAGGTCTCAGGGTCGACGCCGAAGCGTTCCCGGACGACCCGTTTTCCGTCCTTCAGCGCCTTCGTGCGCTTCGTCTTCTCCCGACGTTGCGCGTTGAGCTGGCACTCACTCTGCATCACCAGGACCTTGGGCCCCGGTTCGTCGGTGGTGAGCGCCTCGATGAACGTATCTCGGACTGTGGTGACGTCGTAGGTGTGGTCGATCGTCTTGGCCCACTTCACCCCGATGGCGCGGACCGCCTTCTCGATCGGGTGCCTGGTAGATCGCATGGGGAGGTCGGCGTGCGAGGACAGGATGTCCTGCCCGCCGGTGGCCGCGGCATAGTCGTTGTCCACGACGACCGTCAACTGGTCGTTCTTGTTGAACACCGCATTGCCGATTCCGCTGGTCAGCCCGTTATGCCAGAAGCCGCCATCGCCCATCACCGCGATCGTTCTCCGGTCGGCGCCGGTTGAGTTCAGCGCGGCCGCACCGGCCGACCCGAGCCCGTAACCCATGGTCGTGGCTCCGAGGTTGAACGGTTCGTTGATCGCGAAAAGATGGCAGCCGATATCCGCGCTGATATGGTGCTGACCGGTTTCGCGTTCGGCGAGCTTGAGCCCGGCGAAGATCGGCCGTTCCGGGCAGCCGGTACACAGACCGGGCGGGCGCGGCTGCACGATCTGTGGCTCGACTCGGGCGGCGAACGGGCTGGTCGGATCGTCGACCGGGCGCAGCAGTGCGGGTTCGGCGGTGATGACCTCCGGCAGGTACTCGCCGAGAAAGGCGTGCAGTCCGCGAGTGACGACCAGGGAGGTGTACTCACCCCCCGCAGCCAGCAAGTCCTTGCCGTGCAATGCGGTTCGCACATCCGCGCGACGCAGGATGGTGTTGATGTTCTGTTCGATGTAGTCGGGCTGGCCCTCCTCGACCAACAGCACGGCGCGCTTGTCCCGGCAGAAGTCGATGACTTCGGAGTCGATCACCGGGTAGGCCACATTCATCACGTACATCGGCACCTGGGTGCGGCCGAACGCATCCGAGCAGCCAAGCAACTCCATCGAACGGTTGACCGTGTTGTAGAGACCGCCCTGAACGATGATTCCGACATCGGCGAGATCGTTGCCGAACACCTCGTTGAGCTTGCGCTCGGTGATGTACTTCACCGCCGCCGGCCAGCGGTCTTCGATCTTTTCTCGCTCATGCTGGAAGCTGGCCGGCGGCAATACGATTCGACTGACGTCCCGTTTCGGCTGCTGCGCCGCCTCGGTCACCGTCATCGGCGGCCGCTGGTTGTCCTTGGCCTCGAACCCACCGTGCAGGTGGCATGAGCGTAACCGCAGTAGCAGGAAGACCGGGGTGTTGCTGGCTTCGGAGAGTTCGAATCCTGCCTCGACCGCGTCGACGATCGCCGCGACGTTCGGCCGCGGATCCAGCAACCACATCTGGGATTTCATGGCGAACGCGTGTGAACGTTCCTGCATGATGCTGGAGCCCTCGCCGTAGTCCTCCCCGAGGATCACCAGCGCACCGCCGGTCACGCCGCCGCTCGACAGGTTGGCCAGCGCGTCGGCGGCCACATTCGTACCGACCGTCGACTTGAAGGTGATCGCGCCGCGCAGCGGATAGTGTACCGACGCGGCCAGCATCGCCGCGGCCGTGGCCTCGGAGGCACTGTTCTCGAAATAGACGCCGAGTTCGTCGAGGACTTCCTTGGCGTCGCCGAGCACATCCATCAGATGGGAGATCGGGGCGCCCTGGTAGCCGCCGACGTAGGCGACTCCCGACTGCAACAGCGCCTTGGTGACCGCCAGAATGCCCTCGACGTGCAAGGTGCTCCCCGCGCCCTGCCGTAGCTTGCCGACCTCGTTGGCGAATGACCGTTCGGCCATGGTTGTCCTCCTTGCGGTGGCTTATTTCTCGATCTGGCCGAGCACGCGCGCTGGGATTCGGGAGCCGACGACGATTGGCAGCGCGGGCCCCCGCGTCGGCGCCGACGGTCTCCGCACGCCGAACCCGGTCGGCGACAACTGCTCGATGGGCCTCGTCACGCAGCCGATGGACACCGGAGTGTGACCTTCGTTGCCCTCAGGCGCGCCGGTATCCCTCGAGGATCGAGTCGTCGACGTCCGGCAGGTTGACGACGATATTGTCGGGCGTGCGGCAGGTCAGCCACACCAACTTCTCCGTGGTGCTCATATTCACTTCGACGTGCGGCATGAACGGCGGCACGAACACGAAGTCGCCTTCGCTCATATCGACGTATTCCTCGTAGTTCTCGCCGAAGTAGATGCGCGCCACCCCGGTGAGCACATAGCCGCCGGTCTCCGCCTCGCCGTGGTGGTGCGGCAGCGACCGGTAGCCGGGATCGTTGGTCACCTTGCCGTACCAGATCCTGGTGGCCGGCGTGTGCTGCGGGCTGACGCCCGATATCCGGACGGCGCCGCCGGACTGGGCGGTTCCGGTGTCTTCCTGTCCGGCCCGGGTGACGATGGGAACTACCCGGGTGTTGGCAACGTCGGTCATCGGGTTTCCTTTCCGTTCCGCTCTGCGGAGTTGATCTCGGTGCGATGCGGGGTGATGCGGTTGCGAAGCAAGCCGATTCCTTCGATCTCCGTCTCCACCACGTCATCTGCGCGCAGGAACCGGGGCGGTTCGGCGGCGATGCCGACGCCGCCCGGCGTTCCGGTCAGCACGACGTCACCGGGTCGGAGCGTGGTGAATTCGGAGATGTAGGACAGCAGATGTGCCGGAGCGAAGACTAGGTCGTCGGTGGATCCGACCTGTTCGATCTCGCCATTGACCCGGCAGGTGATGCGCAAACCGGCGGTGGGATCGATCTCGTCGGGCGTGACCAGGTCCGGACCGAGCGGCGTGGTCGCGTCGAATGCCTTGCCCTGCAACCACTGCGAGGTCCGGCGCTGCCAGCCGCGCACGGAGAAGTCGTTGGCGACGGTATACCCGGCAATGCCCGCCGACGCGGTTTCGGGATCGGCATCGCTGAGCACCGCTCCGACGACCACCGCGAGCTCGGCTTCCCAGTCGAGCCGCACGGCATCGGCGGGGCCCGGAAGAGCGATGTCGGCGTCCCACGCGGTGAGGGTGTCTGCGAATTTCGCGAAGAGGGTGGGGAATTGCGGGCTCGACGCGCCCATCTCGGCGATGTGGGCCCGATAGTTGTGGCCGCAGCACACGATCTTGGCCGGCGCGGTCACCAAGGGCGCCGACCGTCCCTCACTCGCGGGCTGGCGGGCGGCGAGCGTCGGCCCGGACCGCCAGTTCGGCGCGGTGACCAGTGTGCCGACATCCCGAGCAAGGGTCGCGCGCCACCTCCCGTCGAGTTGCACTTCGGCGCGACTGCCGCCGTCGTCGGAAAGAACTGTGCGCAAACGCATCGCAGGTGCACTCCAGGGGTCGATCAGGAACGCGTAATATAGCGCTCAATTGACGGCAGTCAGGATATCACCATATTCTGCACGGACCAACCCTTCGAAGAATCGGCTCGCCATGTGCGGGTCCGCTCGAGAAAGAGGCGCCATGACCATTGAACGGATCAACCCGCCCACCCTGGCGAAGCCTTCGGGATTCGCGCATGCCACGCGCTATCGCGACATCGTTCACCTGGCCGGTCAGACGGCCCTCACGGCCGAGGGGATGATCGTCGAAGGTGGACTCCTCGCACAGTTCCGTCAGGCGTTGTCCAACGTGCTCACCGCACTCCAGGCGGCCGGCGGCAAGCCCGAGAACCTCCTCAGCGTTACGATCTACCTGTTGGACATTCCGGAGTATCAGGCCAACGGCAAGGAGATCGGCCGCATCTGGCGCGAGCTGGCCGGTACCGAATATCCGGCGATGGCCGGCATCGGCGTCACGTCGCTGTGGCAGCCCGACGCGTTGGTCGAGATCCAAGCCGTAGCCGCGCTGACCGCCGCGTCGGACTGAGCCTGGTCCAGGTTCCGGTACGACAGCCGAGTCCGTTCGCAACCGCTGTCGGCCGACCAGGTCGGTGAGCGCGTGACCGGGATCGATACGGCGCAGCCCGGCAGCGCCGCCGGCCATCGGATGTCGGCCCGAGACGCCGTGCCAGGGCCGCATACGCCGATATCAACGGAATATGTCCATCAACCTCAATACCGCGCCCTACCCCTGACATCCCGGGCTGGTCCGATGAACCAACATCCCGACCATGCGACGGTCGTCGACAAAATGCGATGCCAATGGGAGCCTTCCTGGTTCCACAGTTCCGAAAGCGCTCACCCTATGCTCACACCTTCCGCCTACACGGATACCTTTTGCCGGGACAATCTCCCGCCCGCCACAGATTGGCCCGATTTCGTCTTCGACCTGCCCGGGCTGCACTACCCGGACCGGCTCAACTGCGCGACCGCCCTGCTCGATACCACGGTGGCCACCCACGGGCGGGAGCAACCGTGCCTGCACACCGCCGACCAAACGTGGACCTACGGCGACCTGCTGGACCGCGCGAACCAGATCGCGCACGTGCTCACCAGCGACTTCGGCCTGGTTCCCGGTAATCGGGTGCTGCTGCGTGCCCCCAACACCGCGTGGCTGATCGCCTGCTGGTTCGGGATAGTGAAAGCGGGCGGGGTGGTGGTGACAACCATGCCGCTGCTGCGCGCACCCGAGTTGACGAAGCTGATCGAGTTGACGCGCCCCCTGCTCGCACTCTGCGACAGCCGGCTGCTCGACGAATTGTCCGCCGCCGATCCCGCATTGCCGGTTGTCCCGGTCGGCGGGCCGACCGCCGATGATCTCACCGCCCGCGCCGCGACCAAACCCACATTGTTCACCGATGTCGAGACCGCCGCCGACGATGTCGTACTCCTCGCGCCGACCTCCGGCACAACGGGCATTCCCAAGGCGACGATGCATTTTCACCGCGACGTGCTCGCCAATGCCGACACGTTCTCGGAGTATGTGGTGGCGCCGCGGCGCGATGACGTCTTCATCGGAACACCGCCACTGGCGTTCACCTTCGGCCTCGGCGGGCTGATGGTTTTCCCGCTCCGCGTCGGGGCATCGGTGGTGCTGCCCGAGAAGACCGACCCGGACACGCTCGTCGACGCTATCGAAAAGTACGCGGTCACGGTGCTGTTCACCGCGCCGACCACCTACAAGGCGCTGCTCAAACGTGATGACCTCGAACGGGTGAAGTCCCTGCGCCGCTGTGTCTCGGCGGGCGAACACCTCCCGGAGGTCGTGTACACGAACTTCCACGAACGCACCGGCCTGCGGATCATCAACGGGATCGGTGGCACCGAGTTGCTGCATGTCTTCATCTCCGCTGCGGACGACGATATCCGGCCCGGTTCCACCGGCCGAGTGGTTCCGGGCTACCGCGCCGAGATCCAGGATGAGCAGGGACACCCGGTCCCGGATGGCACACCCGGGCTGCTGGCGGTCAAGGGCCCGACCGGATGCCGGTACCTCGCGGATCCGCGTCAGCGCGACTACGTCCGCAACGGCTGGAACATGACCGGGGACAGCTACACCCGTGACGCCGACGGATACTTCTGGTATCACTCGCGCAGCGACGACATGATCGTCTCGGCCGGATACAACATCGGCGCCCCGGAAGTCGAGGCCGTCCTCGACCAACACCCGGACGTGGTCGAAAGTGGCGTTATCGGGATACCGGACGCCGATCGCGGCATGATCGTGCACGCCGCGGTCGTGCTCCGGGCCGGCGTGCGTCCCGATCCGGACAAGGCTCGCGAATTGCAGGGCTTCTTCAAAGCCACCGCGGCACCCTACAAATATCCCCGCAGCATCGAGTTCGTCGACAGCCTGCCGCGCAATCAGAGCGGCAAGGTGCAACGGTTCAAGATCCGCGAACGCTGGAGTGCCACGCGATGACCCGGGCCGTTATCGAACGCCTGGTCGACTGGCAGGACACCGACGCGGCCGGGCACTATCACCACGGCACCGTTATTCGCTGGGTCGAGGCCGCGGAGGCCGCGCTGCTGAACCGCTTCGGCCTCCAGTGGCTCTTCGGTCAGATCCCGCGGGTTCGCTACGAGGTCGACTATGTCGACCGGTTGTGGTTCGGCGACACCGCGTCGATCGAATTGACCGTGGGCAAGTTGGGCACTTCATCGGTGCGCTACGACTTCGTCGTCACCAGGATTCCGGCGGCCGGACAGGCCGAACCGAGTCCCGCGACAATCGCGGCGCGGGGCACTTTGATCGCGGTCTATGCACCCGACCCCACCGCCGGCGCCCAACCATGGCCGACGAATGTCGCTGCCGCGCTCCAGGAAACGTGGACGCCGCACACCGGATGAAAGACCGGTGCTCACCCGACCGAAATTCCACCGAATTCCATCCCACAAGCGTGAGGCTCCCATGCGCATCGCAGTAATGGGCGGAGGACCCGCGGGTCTGTATTTCTCCGCCCTCATGAAACAGCTCGACCCCACCCACGACATCACGATCTGGGAGCGCAATGCGCCCGGCGACACCTTCGGGTTCGGTGTCGTGTTCTCCGACGAAACCCTCGGCGGTATCGAACACGCCGACGAGCACATCTACCGGACGATGGCCGACCAGTTCGCCCGCTGGAGCGATATCGACATCCACTTCCGCGGTGCGGTCCGCACCTCCGGCGGGCAGGGCTTCGCGGCGATGAGCCGCAAGGAACTGCTGCACATACTTCAGCGGCGATGCGCCGATCTCGGCGTGACGATTCATTTCAGTACGGCCGCACCGGATGTCGAGGACCTCGCGGCCACGCATGATCTCGTCCTCGCCGCCGATGGAATCAATTCCGCTGTGCGCTCCCGATTCAGTGAGATCTTCGGTCCGAACCTGGATCCCCGGCCCAACAAATACATGTGGCTGGGCACCGATCGGGTGTCCGAGGCATTCGAGTTCTTCGTCAAGCACACACCGTACGGAATCATGCAGGTCCATGCGTACCCATTCAGCGCGGGCCAGAGCACGTTCATCGTCGAGATGCACGAATCGGTATGGCGCAGCGCAGGTCTGCACGATTTCGCCGACCGGGACTACGCCCCCGGGGAGAGCGACGAGAAGTCGATCGCGCTGCTGGCGGAGATATTCGCCGATGAACTGGACGGGCACACGCTGCACGCCAACAACTCCAAATGGATCAACTTCACCACCGTCCGCAACGAAACCTGGCGGCACGGCAACATCGTGCTCATCGGGGATGCGGCGCACACGGCACACTTCTCCATCGGGTCGGGTACCAAACTGGCCATGGAGGACGCGCTCGCGCTCGTCGCGTGCCTGCACGAAAACCAGTCCGTTGCCACGGGACTCGAAGCCTACGAAACCGAGCGACGGCCGGTGGTCGAATCGGTGCAACGCGCCGCGCAGGCCAGCCTGGAATGGTTCGAATCCATCGCCCAGTACACCGATCAACATCCCGACCAATTCGCCTTCAACCTGCTCACCCGCAGCCGCCGAATCACCTACGACAACCTGAGGCTGCGCGACGACAGTTTCGTCGACGCGATCGACGGATGGTACCTGTCGGCGCAGGCCGCCGATGTCGAGTCCGCTCGCCCACCGATGTTCTATCCACTACGGCTCAAAGATGTCGAATTGCCCAACCGCATCCTGGTCTCGCCCATGGACATGTATTCCGCAGTCGACGGGGTGCCAACGGATTTCCACCTGGTTCACCTGGGCAGCAAGGCGCTCGGTGGCGCGGGCCTGGTGATGACGGAAATGGTGTGCGTATCGGCCGAAGGCCGCATCACGCTGGGATGCGCTGGTCTCTACACCGAGGAACAGGAGCAGTCCTGGGCCCGCATCGTCGATTTCGTCCATACCAGGACGCGCTCGAAGATCGGTGTGCAACTCGGACACTCCGGTCGCAAGGGTGCCACCAAACTGATGTGGGAAGGTATCGATGAGCCCTTGGAGACCGGTGAGTGGGAGACCGTCGCCCCGTCGGCCATTCCGTACGGGCCCGACAGCCGCACGCCCCGTGAGATCACGGTCGCCGAGCTGGACGAAATTACTGCGCAATTCGTCGAATCGGCCAGGGCAGCAGCACGCGCCGGTTTCGATCTACTCGAATTACACTGCGCTCACGGGTATCTGCTGTCGTCGTTCCTGTCACCGCTGACCAACCAGCGCACGGATGAATACGGCGGGTCACTGCAGAACCGGTTGCGTTTCCCGCTGCGAGTCTTCGACGCGATCAAACAGGTCTGGCCCGCGGACCGCCCCCTATCGGTGCGGATTTCGGCTATGGACTGGGCGGCAGGTGGCAATACGATCGACGACGCCGTCGAGATCGCGCGCGCCTTCGCCGAACACGGCGTGGACGTCTTGCACGTATCGTCCGGGCAGGTGGTCAAGCACGAGAAGCCCGCCTACGGTAGGAGCTATCAGACGCCGTTCGCGGACCGGATCCGACAGGAGATCGGCGTGCAGCACGGCATCGCGGTTGTCGCCGTCGGTGCGATCTCCTCCTACGACGACGTCAACTCGGTGTTGTTGGCCGGCCGCGCCGACCTGGTCGCCATCGGCCGCGGGCACCTGTGGGATCCGCAGTGGACGCTGCACGCCGCGGTGGAGCAGGGTTACCGCGGCGAGGCCGCCGAGTGGCCGGCCCCCTTCCGCGCCGGTAATCGGAAGCCACCGACCGGCCGCACCGACGGCCCGCCGCCGCGCCTGCAGTTGGTGCGCGACACCGCCCACCCGAGCGCGCCGAGCCAGCGGTGGCAGCCGAGGAAAGCCGTCGCCAGCCGCTGAGTCGGACCGAGAACCGCTGAGGGGTCACCCGGATCGCCGTCGCGACATGGCCCCCAGCGGTTTCGGCCATGGACGCAGGAGTTCTACGTGCGCTTCCCATGGATCACGGTGAGAGCGTGTTGCTGCGCGAGCGAATTCAGTGCCTCGTTCAGTTGGTCGAACAGCGCGCCCGCAGCCTCCCCGTTCCAGGCCGGTGGTAGCAGCGTCAGCGGGATGCCGGGATCGCGGTAAGGGAGCCGTCGCCATTGGGTGAGCATCGGAACGTAGATCTGGAACGCCTCCAGCGGTGTCATCCGGCCGGCCGTCGTCTGATAGAGCACCGGACGGTAGGTCGTCAAGAAGTCCGCGTACAGCGCGGTGAGTTCGTCCAGGTCCCACCACATGTGGATCTTCGAGCGTAGATCACCGAACGCGATGTGCTGGCCGGTGAACATGTCCACGTAGGTGGACAGACCGAGTCGTTCCAGTGTGTGCCGCGCCTCCCTGGCCAGGTTTCCCGGCGCCACCCAGACGCCGGGGGCGGCCGTCCCGAAGCCGAGGCGCGTCAGACTCGACCGCAGCGCGTGCCGCTTGTCGCGCTCGGACTCCGGGACCGAGAAGACCGCCACCACCCAGCCGTCCTCCTCTATCGCGCGGGCACGGTGGAAGATGCGCACGTCGCCCTCGGCGAGCACCTCCAACGTCGGATCGGACAGCGAGTAGCCGGCGGCGCCGGCGTGGCGCCCGCTGGTGAGCACGCCGCGGCGCTTCAGACGGGAGATCGAGGATCGCACGGCCTGCCCCTCGGACCCGAGGTCGGCCATCAGCGCCACGAGAGAGGCGACCGAGAGCCAATTGCCTTCTGCCCGTGCGCACACGCCGAATAGCGTGATGATCAACTGAGCGAGGCGAGTGTCCCGGCCGACTTGCGACGCTGCGAGCTCTGTCGTCATATTTGCACCATACGTCACGGTAGTCGTACCGAGGAAAGGCCACTCATCGGCCGCGAGCGCGGTACACGATCGTAGTCTTGGAACCGCAAGCGCAGCTCCAGTGTTCGATCGAACGTGTACCGCGATCGCCGAAACCAATCAGGTGCTACTCGACCGTCACCGCCTGCCTTCTTGTCGCTTGCACGGGAGAGCGATGCCGCGGTACCGCGATCGCCACCAGCGCACCGAGGACCGCCACCGCGGCAAACACGTAGAAGTTCACCTCGAAGCCCAACTTCCGCGCTGCGATCAAACCGCCGAGCGTCGGACCGGTGATCGCGCCGATACGCCCGATGCCGAGCGACCAAGCCAGTGCCGTCGGCGCCAGATGCTGCGGATAGTGCGTGGCACAGAACCCTCCGTTGAGTATCTGGGTACCGACACTGCCCAGCCCGGCAAGTGCGACCAGCCCGAACAACACTCCCTGCGGCATGTGCAGCGCGAGCATGAAGACCGCTACCGCTGCCAGCAAGAAGCAGGCCACGACCACGCGCTTGATCCCGACCCGATCCGCGATGAAAGATGCTCCGATCGCGCCGAGCACAGCACCGGCATTGAGTACCAGAAGGAAAGCCAGCGACGAGCCGAGTGCGTATCCGGCGCTGCGCATGATCTGCGGCAACCAGGTGTTCAACCCGTAGACCAGCAGCAGTCCACAGAAGTTCAGGCCGGCGAAGAGCAGGGTCGACAGCAGCCAACGCGCCCGGAACAGCTGCACGAACGCATGTTCCGAGCCGTCACCGGCTGCGGAATCGCGCGGCGTGGATTCCACCACGTCGTCGTACACCACGCCGTAGCGGGCCGCCGTCGCTCGTGCCTCGGCTGTTCGGCCGTGCGCGGCGAGATAGGAGATCGACTCGGGTAGCAGCCGATACGCCAGCGGGAGGAGGGTGATGAGGGGAAGCGCGCCGATGGCGTAGAGGACTCGGAAATCGGTCTCGGGCAGCAGTGCGATTGCCGTAATCGCCGCGATCACTCCGCCGACGGAGTATCCGCTGAACATCACCGCGTTCGCGATCTGGCGACGCGATCTGGGTGCGAACTCGACGGTGAGTGCGATGCACGTGGGAACGACACCGCCCAGACCGATGCCGGTCAGAAACCGCAGCGCACCGAACACGATCTCGTTCGGCGCCGCCGCCGTGGCGAGCATGCAGGCCGAAAACCAGGCGATGGAACCGAGCAGGATGCGCCTGCGACCGAGTCGCTCGGTGACCGCCCCTACCGTCAGCGTCCCCAGCAGCATTCCCACGAGTGCCGCACTGCCGATCACGCCCGCGGTGGACGCATCGAGATCCCACCTGTCGTACGCGATCAGGGTGGGCAGGGTCGAGCCGTATACCACCAGGTCGTACCCATCGAACAAGATGGTGGCGAAGCACAGCGCGAGTATCGGAAAGCCGGTGCGGCGCTTGGTGTTGTCGTTCATGATTTCCCTGAGATCGAAGAGTTCGCCTGATCGGTCGATCGTCGCGATGAAGGCGGGGGTCTGGCTGCGGGCTGACGGCGACTACGCGGCGACGGCGCCGAAGGCGAACGGGTGGAGCTGGATGCGGATAGTATTGCGCATCCTTTACCAACGTAAGGGATACGCAATAGACATTTAACACAGCAACCGTTCGGCGCGCGGTGGAATCCGAGAATTCCCGCAGGCGACATTGCGTGACGACAGCCCACGTCAGCCATGTCGGCTATCGCTGGATGTGCACGTTCGACGATCCCGGAGGCTCCGGGACTTCGTCGACAGGATGGCGAAGGTCAACGCTGGAGTCGACAACACCCCCAGAGCGGCGATCAGCTCGACGCCAACCCCCGCCGCCACCGCCATAACATTGACGATATTTTACGATCGTGAAGAATGCGTGATAAGCGCGGGGCTTTCTGCCCGACCCGCCACGACCGAACGGAGCCGAACCATGGGCCCTGAGCTCAGCAAAAACCTTCTCGACAGCGACCGTCGCCGGGGCACACGGCCCGGCGTCCGCACCCTGCACGACAGGCTGGAGCGCTGATGATCGACACCACGCAGACCTCCGCGACCTTAACCGCCGCCCTCGCGCTGACCCCGACGGAGCCGCAACACTTCGACCTCGCCTTCACCGCCACGACCCAACCGTGCCCATGGCCCAAGGCATACGGCGGTGACCTGGTCGCTCAGGCGGCAGCAGCGGCGATGCGGTCGGTGACCGACGGCAAGACCCTGCACTCGATGCACAGCTACTTCTTGCGTCCGGCGGACATCGGAGCGAACATTCGCTACGAGGTCGAGTTACTGCGGGACGGACGCGGCTACAGCACGCGGCAGGTCCGCGGTTTCCAGAATGGCAAGCCGATCTACACCTGTCTGGCCAACTTCGCCGCCGGCGAACCCGGCGAAACGTTCACGGCCGAGTTCGACCGGACCATCCCCAGGCCGGACGAGTTGCCCAGTGCGGAGGAATACCTAGCGGACCGTACCGGTGGATCGATGACCGAGGAGTCGAAGGCCTACTGGTCCCGCGGTCGCAGCTTCGACATGCGGCATGTGCCCGGCCCCGTCTATCTCGCCGTCGAGGGGGAGCAGGTCGCGCACCAGGCGGTATGGGTGAAGCCGTTCGATCCGTTGCGGCGCGTCGACGGTCTGACCGACGCCCAGCGGGACCAAGCCGCGCTCGCCTATGTCTGTGATTACACGATCCTGGAACCAGTGCTGCGCGTCCTCGACCTACCCTGGGCCAAGCCCGACTTGGTCACCGCCAGCCTCGACCACGCCATGTGGTTCCACCGTCCGGGACCGGTCGACGATTGGCTGCTCTATGTCCAGGAGGCGGTCACCGCCGACGCGGGCCGCGGCCTGGCTTCCGGCCGCTTCTTCACTCGCGACCAACGACACCTCGCCACGGTGCTCCAGGAGGGAATGATCCGCACCCCCTGAGCCGTTGACGGGATCGACCCGGCGGAGGCGAACCCCGCCGGGTCGATGGTTCGGAGTCCACGCCGCGGATCAGCCGATGATGGCGTTCATGATCGTGCCCGCACTGGTCGCCACCGCGCCGCCCGCCATGGCGCCCGCGACCATCTTGGGCGACTGAAGGCCGCCGCCATTCCACTTCTCCCACGCGAATCGGCCGCCGCCATAGGTGATCGCGGTGATACCGGACAGCTGAACCATCCAGGTGAAATACCGGCCCATCTGCTCCAGCTTGTCGGCTAGCGGCGGCGCTTCCGCAGTCGGATCTTCGAACTGCGCGATCACAGTGTCGTGTAGCGCGGCGAGAATCATGCTCACGTTCGTACTCCTTTTCGCATGCTCAGGTGATGCCGGAGGCAGTTCGAGCGAAAGATCGCGCAGCCGGGAATTCGGCGCGCCACGGGTACTGCGACGCTATCTACGGACTCGACAGTCTCGTGTCATGGGCGTCTCCTGCTTTCCACATGGACCCTGGGAAAACTCGTGACAGGCTCGATTGAACCTCATCAGGGGGGAGTAATCCCGGCGACACACCGCTGTCCCCCACGACTCGACGCACAGCCGCAGACACTGCCACTCCGATCGCCCGAAATGCGCCGCACCGAGGCAGGGTCTGACCGAGAGGCAACCGATCGCGACACACCGAGGTTTCGCCGGACTAGCATTAGAGAGGAAACTTATAGTGCAAAGTCGATAGTCGGGACGGCTCAGGTGACGCGCGGGCAGCACACGCGGCGCCACTCAGGAGGGAACCGGATGCCGAACAGCAATGTACAGGTGACTACCGGGTCACCGCCGAGAATCGATACGAGCGCCGCCCACGAGGCACGTGTCTTCGACTACTGGCTCGGCGGCAAGGACAACTATCCCGCCGATCGCGCACTCGGTGACGCAATCGCCACGCATATTCCCGCCATCCGCGGTATGGCCCGCGCCAATCGCGCATTCCTCGGCCGGGCGATTCGTCACCTGGTCGACGCGGCAGGGGTCGACCAGTTCCTCGACATCGGAACCGGTATGCCGTCCGCGGGCAACACCCATGAGATCGCCCAGCGCGTCGATCCGTCCGCACGCGTCGTCTACGTCGACAACGATCCCGTGGTGCTCGCGCACGCGCGCGCCTTGATGGCGAGCCATCCCCGCGGCGAAACCGCGTTCATCCAAGCAGACTTGAACGATCCGCGTTCCATCCTGGGCAACGCCACCCTGACCAGCACGCTCGACCTCGACCGGCCGATCGCGATCATGCTGGTAGCGATCATGATGTACTTCCGCGACGGCGACGATCCGCACGGCATCATCCGCACACTCCTGAACGCGGTACCCTCCGGCAGCTATCTGGTGATCACCCATCCCACCGCCGATTTCGACGAGCGTGTCATGGCGCGGGTCGTGGCCACCATCGAGCAGGCGGGTATCGTCTTCCGGCCGCGCACTCGTGCAGAGACCGAATCCCTGTTCGCCGGAACGGACATCGTCGAGCCGGGTGTCGTGCCGGTGACCGCTTGGCGTCCGGACTCTTGCGACCGCGTCGATCCGGATCCGGCCTGGTTTTGGGCAGGTGTCGGCCGGAAGCCTTGATCGTCGCGCCGTGGGCGATCCGCCGAACCGTCGATCGTCCTGCTGATCGGCGGTGTCGGCGCCGTCGTCGAGCAGCGGACCGGACCGACCGATCCAGACCAACAAGACCTTTCAGTCGGCGACTTTCACGACGAGTTTGCCGAAGTTGCGGCCCTCGAGCATGCCGATGAACGCCTCGGGCGCGGCGGCCAAACCGCCCACCACGTCCTCGAGATAGCGAACACGGCCGGCGGCGACCCATTCACCCATCTCGCGCAGGAAGTCCGGATACAGATCGTCGACGAACTCGGACTGGATGAATCCACGCACGGTCAGACTCTTGGTGAGAATGCGGCCGTAGTAGGCGGGGAGCCGATCCGGCCCTTCGGGCGCCCCCGACGCGTTGTAATTGGCGATCAGGCCACAGACCGGCACGCGCGCATAGGTATTCAGCAGCGGATAGACCGCGTCGGCCACCGCGCCGCCGACATTCTCGAAGTAAACATCGATGCCGTCGGGAACAGCCGCCGTCAACTGCTGCACGAAATCAGGGGCGTGATGGTCGAGCGCGCTGTCGAAGCCGAGCTCGTTCAGGTAGGCGACCTTGCGCGGCCCGCCCGCGATACCGACGGCGCGCGCGCCCTTGATCTTGGCGACCTGTCCGACGGTCGACCCCACCGGTCCGGTGGCGGCGGCGACCACCAGCGTCTCACCCGGCTGCGGTCGGCCGATCTCGCGCAGGCCCGCGTACGCGGTGAATCCCGGCATACCGAGGACGCCGAGCGCCGTCGAGACCGGAGCCGCTCCGGGGTCGAGCTTGCGCACACGGCGAGCCGACACGACATCATGGGTCTGCCACCCCGAATAGGCCAGCACCACATCGCCTTTCGCCAGCGCGGCGGCACGGGATTCGAGCACTTCGGCGACGGTCGCCCCGACCATCACGGCACCGACCTCGACCGGTTCGGCGTAGGACTTCGCCGAACTCATCCGGCCGCGCATGTAGGGATCGAGTGACAAGTACAGCGTGCGCAGCAGAACCTCGCCCTCGACCGGAGCCGGAAGCCTGGTGGTCTCGATACGGAAGTTCTCCGGGGTAGGCGCACCCACCGGCCGGGAAGCAAGCACGATTCGCGTCGACTCGACCATGCAGGTCACCCTAGCCGGTGCGGCGGGCACATACCGCACCCCGCACTCGCTCGCGCGTTGGGCGATCACCAGGGCGACGCCATCGGCCCGAGAACCAGGCCCGCCGTCGTCCCCAGCGTCCGACCGGTCACCCGACCGCTATCGCGGCGGACAAGAACGACAAGCGTCGGCGATATCCGCGCCGAGGCCGATTGTTCGCTGCGGGCGTCTACAGGACCCCGGGCATCGCTTCCTGCCGCGCGCGTAGAAGGCGCGAGATCGACTCGCGCGCGACACATCTGACCGAGGACGAGCCAGCGGATCGGCATGAGTGTCCGGGACATCGAGATGAGTTGTCCGAGCATTGGCATGCTCGCCCGACGTTCGTAGCGTCGAGGACATGACCTTGGAAATCGGTGCCATTCTGCCCACCTCGACCCCTGACCCCGCGCATCCCATACTCGGCGACGTGCGGGCGAGCGCCCGGTTCGCCGAGCAGATCGGGCTCGACTCGGTGTGGTCCACCGATCATCTCGTCGCCAGCGCACCGATCCTGGACAGCACCGTGGTGCTGGCGACCGCCGCCGCCGCAACCGAGCACATCCGCATCGGCTACAGCGTCCTGCTGCTGGCGCTGCGCCCCACCGCCTGGGCCGCCAAACAGATCGCCGCCTTGCAGTACGTCTCCGGTAATCGCCTTCTGCTCGGCGTCGGCACCGGCAATCCGGCGCACGGGGATATCGGGTGGCGGGCAGCCGGGGCATCGTTCGCCGAGCGCGGCCGTCGGACGGACGACGCACTGCGGGTACTGCCCGACCTCGTCGCAGGGCTGCCGACGGCATTGTCGGACGGGACCGAGGTCACCCTGTCGCCCGGGGCGCTCATGCCGCCGATCCTGGTGGCGGGCGACGGACCCCGGGCACGGCGTCGGGCCGCCGCCTACGGTTCCGGTTGGGTTGCCATCGGCCTGGAGCCACAACAGGTACCCGCGTGCGTGGTCGAACTGGCGGCGCTGGCCGACGAGTACGGGCGACGCCCAGCTGCTGTCACGATCGTCGCACCCCCGCTGGCGACCGATCCCGGCCACGCGGCCGAACGGCTGGCCGCGTATGCGGACGCGGGCGTCGCGCGAGTCATCCTCGCTCCGACCGGCGCGGACTGGCGTGCCGACTACGAATTCGCGGCTGAGGTCAAAG
Organism: Nocardia sp. NPDC049220; assembly: GCF_040647855.1. Taxonomy (NCBI): domain Bacteria; kingdom Bacillati; phylum Actinomycetota; class Actinomycetes; order Mycobacteriales; family Nocardiaceae; genus Nocardia; species Nocardia sp. NPDC049220. The sequence goes on along the minus strand of NZ_JBEZDA010000008.1, from coordinate 174,712 downwards.
CGCAGCTCTGAACGCGCCGATCACACGCTGCACAACAGCCCGATGCCGAGGGCCAGCAGTGTCATAGCGATCACCGAATCCAGCACCCGCCAGGCGAGCGGATTGACGAACAGCGGTCGCAGCAGCCGAGCGCCGAAACCCAGGGTGGTGAACCAGAGCGCGCTGGCCAGCATCGCCCCCGCGCCGAGAAACCAGCGATCCGGGCTCGCATAAGTGTTGGCGAAGGAGCCGAGCAGTACCACGGTGTCCAGGTAGACGTGCGGATTGAGCCACGTCAGCGCCAGGCAGGTGACCACGGTCGCATCGAATGCGACGGTGGCCCTGGCGGATTCCGCGATCAACGTGGCGGAGGTAAACACCCGCCGCGCGGCGAGCGCCGCGTACCCGATCAGAAATGCCGCCCCCGCGTAGTGCGCCACGGCGACAACTTGCGGAGCAGATTCGACGATGAGACCGAACCCGCCGACCCCGGCCGCGATCAGCACGATGTCCGACACCACGCACACCGTGACCACCGCGGGGACATGCCTGCCGCTGATTCCCTGGCGCAGCACGAAGATATTCTGTGCACCTATCGCCACGATCAGCGAGAGGCCGAAGCCCAAACCGGACGCAGCCGCGACCGCCGCGGAAGAAACACTCACGCGCATGGACGTTAAAGCTGGGTAGATACCCAGACAAGCTGAAGGTTATTCCCAATCATTACGATTTCTAAGCTTCGTCATTACCAATACTTACTGTGGGCGTTCGACTCGACCGGCTGCGCACTCGATGTCGCGATCACCGACGGGACCTTCGAGCCGGCCGCGCGCTCAGTGAAGCTTGGTTGCGGCCACGCCCATGCCACGCGGGCAATACCATCCAGGGAGCAGCCGTCCGATTCGTGTCCGCCCGAGAAGCGTCCTCTGACACACGTACCGCACGTAGTCCCCACCAGCCCGAGTGCACACCGCCGATGCCGCACGGCCCGCCGGCGGTCCCACTCATGAGTGGGACCGCCGTGGCCGAACCAGTCAGTGCCCGAGTCGATCCTCAGACCCCGACCTCGAAAGAGATACTGCCACATCGGCTCCGCCACGTCGCATCGGTGCACGCACATCTCTGCGTACATGCGCTTTGTACGTGTGTACGCACTGCCCGCCAGTGACAATCACGAAATCGGGAAGTGAAAAACGCCCCCTGGTGACGACATGGCTTCGAAAGGCGGCCGCCGATGCCGAAGTGCTGCGCCGATGAAATCGGGACGCGCCCAATTAGTTTCGGCAGCAACCACATTCACAAATAACCCAGGCGGTGGACGCGCGGCGCGGCCGCGCATCCGTCCACATCACCCTGCCGTCTGCGATCGATTCCGCATGACGCGCCACCGACCCGACCCCTGTGCCGGATGCTGGCTTCCACCGACCTGGCGGTCCGCACCGAGGCGTCGAGGGTCGTCGGGCGCAGTAGTCACACTCCCGGCCAGCGGACGACGACTCAGGCGATCCCCTCGCCCGAGCGCATTTCCGAGAGCAACTCCCTGAGGAATTCCACGCTCCTGGCGGGCGACAACGCCTCCACACTGAGCCTGTTCATCACCGACATGTACAACTCGACATCGCGGCGCTTGTCCAGATAGAGCGAGCTGGTGAGTTGCTCGGTGTAGACGATGTCGAGCAGCTCGGTTTCCGGAAAGCGGAGGATACTGAAGGGTCCACCCGCGGCGGAGTGTCCTCCGGCCGAGTACGGCAGCACCTGGATTCGGACATTGGCACGTTCGGCCACCTGGACCAGATGCTCGATCTGCTCCCGGAGCACCACCATCCCGCCGACCGGCCTGCGCAGCGCGTTCTCGTCGATGACCGCCCATAGGGTCGGAGCGGCCGCGCGGCTGAGAATCTGCTGGCGGCGCATCCGGATGGCGACCCGACGCTCGGTCTCGTCGGTGTTACCGAGCTGGATCACCGCGCGAGCGTAATCGGCGGTCTGCAGCAGACCTGGAACGAATTGCGCCTCGTAAGTACGGATGGTGGTCGCGGCTTGTTCGAGTCCGATATAGGTTTCGAACCAGGCCGGGAGCAAGTCGCTGTAGTGCTGCCACCAACCCGGGTCGTTCGCACGACGAGCCAGCTCGAGGTAGGTGTCGCGTTCAGCGGGGTCGACAACGCCGTAGAGGCTCAATAGATCGTTCAGGTCGCGTTCTTTGAATCCGGTCCGCCCCAGCTCCAGGCGGCTGATCTTGGCGTGCGATCCGCGGATGGCATCACCCGCCGCCTCCCTGGTGATCCCACTACCCTCGCGCAACTGACGCAGCCGACTGCCGAGCGCTATCCGGAGCACGGTCGGACCACGCTCGGCCGCAAGGAATCCCGCATTCCCACTGTTGTCTTCGTCGTTGGTCATGGATGCCTCCGGCCGATAGGGGGGGTAGACCGCGGAGCGCAGTGCCTCCACCATCACAGATCACCTGACGTCGGTAGTCGATCCTACTCGGCCGCGAACGCAGCTCGACGACGACGCGAGCGCGAGTCGAATTATGATTCCGCAATCATGGATTCACAAGAGCGACAACGCAATAACTTCGGGCAATCCTGGGCGGGTCCGCAGCCGACTGCGTAGAGTCGCCCCCGATGATGGCCGAGCGGGGACAGGAGCAGTCATGGCTTCGGCAGACGAGGCGACTCGGCTCCCGGGTGTGGACCCGGACACCCCCAGCATCGCGCGCGTTTATGGCTACGCCCTCGGTGGCGCGGACTGGTTCGACGTGGACCGCAGGGCGTACGAGCACCTGAAGAAGGTCGTCCCGCACCAGGACGCCGTCGGTGCGGCCAACCGGCGTTGGCTCGAGCGCGTGGTGCGGTACGCCACCATAACGGCGGGCATCGACCAGATCCTCGATCTGGGTAGCGGTCTGCCCACCAACACGAACACCCACGAGGTCGCGCAGGAACTCGGTGCCGAGGTCGTCGTTGTCTACGTGGACAACGACCCGATGTGCGTCGCCCGGGGCCGAGAACTACTCGAGGCGAACGAGCACACGCACTTCCTGGATCTCGACTTCACCCGGCCTGCCGAGGTGATGGACCATCCCGACCTCAACGCTCACCTGGATCTGAGCAAGCCCCTCTTGCTCATGCAGTGCGGAACACTGCATCACGTCGATGACGACCGAAATCCCGCGGGAATCATGCACGAATATGTCGAGCGCCTCGCGCCGGGCTCCTACGCGATGGTCAGTCACTTCTTCGACCCGGCCGACGAGAACGAGCACATGCACGCCCTGGCCCGGCAAGCCGAGCAAACCCTGCTCGAGGAGGGCCTCGGCACCGGGCGGTGGCGCACCCGCGAGGAGATCGAGACGTTCTTCGACGGCCTGGAACTGGTCGCGCCGGGAGTGGTGGAATTGCACGACTGGTGGCCGAGCGGCCCCGCTCTGCGCACACCCTGGCCGGACGAGCGTCTCATCGTCGGAGGCGTCGGCCGCAAATCCTGATCCGCACCAAGAAGGGAGTTCGATATGGTGTCGAACGACACGCAGATCACCGACGAGGACATCCGAGCCACATTGTCCGACATCCTCGCCTGCACCAACATCGACCTCGCGACCTCCAAGGACGGCATCAACTGGTCCTCGAACGCGTTCTTCGCGGAACTGGACGAAGATCCCTTCCGCCTCACCCTCGTGCTCGAATCCGGCGGCAAGACGCTCGATAGCCTACGAGCGAATCCGAACATCGGCGTCAAAGTCGTCCCCGCGGGATTCCGCAACCCGTTCGCGCAAGGACTCGGAACTGCGGTGGTGCGCGAGGACCACAGCGAGCGGGATGAGACATTTCGGACACTTCTTCGCAAAGAGCCACAGATCGAACCGTTCCTGTCCACCCCCATCGAGGCACTGATCGTGCACATCGACTGGTGGCGGGTCACGCACGTGCAGCGCGGGCTACTGCCGGGACGAGTGCTGCACCGGCCGAACAAGCCGTGAGCCGGCGTGCCGGGTCCACCCAATGAATACCGGACGGTATTCACTGCGCGGTGTTGGTCGAAATCGCCGGCAGTCGATCACATGAAATCATTTCCAGCCGAGCGCATCCGACATTCATTGCTGTGGAAATCGGTGGACTCTAGGCTGGTGAGCCAACCGCACAGAGAGGTCCTCCATGTCCGATCCCACCCCCCGGACCGGTGTCCGCGCACCGGTCGGTGTGGACACGACACGAGCGAGCATCGCCCGCGTCTACGACGCCACCCTCGGTGGCAAAGACAACTACGAGGTCGACCGCTACGTCCGTGACAAGGTTGCCGAGGTCGCACCGCGCCAGAGCGACGTGGCCAGGATGAATCGACGCTGGCTGCACCGCGTGGTGCGATATCTGGCCGGCACGGTCGGTATCGACCAGTTCCTCGATATCGGCGCCGGTCTACCGACCGTGGGCAACACTCACGAGATCGCCCAGCAGCAGCAACCGGATGCGCGTGTGGTGTACGTCGACAACGATCCGGTCTGCAACATCCATGGCCGAGTGCTGCTGGAACGCAACGAGTACACCCGCTTCGTGCCCGGCGACCTGACCGAGCCGAGCACCCTGTTGTCGCATGCCGAAGTCACCCAGCATCTGGACCTCTCCCGCCCGCTGGCGCTGATCCTCTGCGGCATCCTGCACCACGTCGACGACGCACTCGATCCGGCGGGCATCATGCGCAAATACATCGACGCGCTGCCCGCCGGATCGTACGTCGCGATCACGCATTTCCACGACCCCTCCGACGGCTCCGAGGCCCACGACATGGCCATTGAGTTGCAACGACGCTTCACCGAAATGGGTTTGGGCTCCGGCTGGTACCGGACCCGTGCGGAGATCGCCTCGTATTTCGGTGATCTGGAACTGATCGAGCCCGGCTTGGTCGAACTCGACGACTGGTGGCCGATGGGACCCGCACTCCATCCGCGACTGACCGAAGAACGGCTACTACTGGGCGGCCTCGGCTACAAACCCGTTCCCGGCGTGGTGACCTCACTGCACCGCAGGACCGGAAGCAAGGACGGCCGACTCGGTTCCCGCAACGGCGGCTCGGCGAAAAGGTGACGCGATGATTTACGACGACCTGAACGGACCGCACCTGCGGGAGAACCGGTGGCGCTTTCTGGAAGTGCCGCTCGGCGTGGACCAGACCTGGCGCTACGCCGATCCCGCAGCTCAGACCGATATCGATGATGGCACCGTGTCGGTCCGAATCGACGCCTTCACCCGATCGAACTCGGATGTTCAGATCCTGGACAACCCGAAGCACCTACTGGTGTCGGTCGAGGAATTCGACCTCACCGGTGGACCGCGGACCTTCGCGGTGGAGATGGCGGCGCAGAACATCGGCGCCACCGGCGAAGACTACCGGGACGGTTTCGCCGCGTTCAACGTCCTCGATATGAACAGCGCCCAGGTTTTCGACCTGATCGCGACCAGCAAGCACGCCTACGCGATCCACGAACGTCTGTTCGTGCCCGGTGTGGTCGACAAGGAACTCGCGTTCACGCATGTCGTGCACGCGCCGCTCGCGGGCGTCGACATCAAGCCCGCCCAGTTCCACCGCTACGCGGTCAGCATCGACCGGGGCACCGGCGCCGTCGGCTGGTCTGTCGACGACTTCCCGGTCTACACCACGCACGCACCGAACCTGCCGGAGAAGATTCAGATCGGATTCGGCATCATCACCCTGCATCCGATCGAAGACGGACACAGCACCTCGCTGCGCGGACAGGGCCTACACGCTCGATGGCGTCAATTCACCGTCGACTAGCCGGTACCCGGCCGATCGAGGTCACGGACGTCCCCGGGATCCGGTCGAGCGGCCCACCATCTTACGACGCGGTCGGCCACGGTCAGTCGATCCTCAGCTGGTCATCGACGATCGCAGTGATGACGCCGAAGCACGCCACGACTCAACTAGTTTCGTCGACGTGGTCAGCGTCCGCGCCCGGATACACGCGCCTGGCCAATCGCCGTTCTTCGGAAGAAGCATGGCGCCCAGCGAAATTCGCCTGGGCGCCATCCGCCCCATCGACATGGGGAACTACAGTCCGCGGATACGGGGCCGCCGAGCGACCTCGCCCATCCGCACCTCGGTTGAATATATTCGACGTCACCACGCAGGCGCGGACCAGATGCCACCGTTCTCGTGTTCGGCGAGGCGGCGGCCGCTGGCGGCACGGCTCAGATCATTTCCTTCCGTGGCCACTCGGCACTGCGGGCCTGGGAGAAATCTTCTGACGTATCGTCACTTTCGGCCAGATCCCATTCGAACTCACTCATGTCGTCACGACGGCGCGGATCCCACACCATTGCCGCGGCCGCCCCGACCAACAACGTAACGACAATGGCCGCTACGACTCCATACAGCACGTTTCCAGCCTCCTGAGAACCGAATCGATGACGCGGCTATGGCGGATATGCAACGCGCACAGCTCCTTTCACGCCGCACGCATAGTAGACCCCGGGCGCGGATCAGGACGCTCAGGTCGCCGACTTTCCCGGGCCGGCGGTGTGGATTCGCGCCGAGCGATCGTGCGCACCGATTCCGCGGAAACCCCACCGCGAATCCCCAGCGTCGCCTACGCTCATCCGATGTCCCGGTGGCCCCGGGACATGCAGCGCGGCAACGGTACGCCCAAGCCGACCGCGATCGCTGGTGGTAGCGGTGAGGTTCGATCGTTCGATGAACCTCACCGTCACACCTGAATCGCAGCAATTCCTGCGGACATCGGCCCGGAATCACCCGCATCTGGCATCCTCCGGGCTACCGTCTTGAGTCATGGACGACATCGAACTGCAGCCACCGACCGTCGCCTCCGCCAAGCAGACCGGACTGGTCCTGGACATCGCCGCCCTCGACATCCACAACCCCCTCGCCGGTCCCGGCGAGATCACCTACCCGTACATCCGCTGCACCGACCACCGAGTTCTGCGCCTACCCCAACCACTGCACCGGTGGGCGACCGACACCATCGCGCTCAACCACGCCCAACGCGCCACCGGCGCGACGCCGCTGTTTCCTGGACAGATCGAATTCGGCATCCTCGACGGCACGATGTACGCCGAACTGCTCTGACCGCCACACGCCGCGTCCAGCTCCGACCGCTCCGGCCGGACTGTCGCCGCCAGTGGATGTCCCGGTCCCTGCTCCGCGAGATGACCAGCACCAGGTGAACTGGCGCGCCGACGCACGCTCGGCTGCCGACGCCACGATGCCGCCCGAACGGCCGGGCCAAGTCTTCGCGACGGCCGGCGTCACGCGGATGTCCGCGTGATCAGCAAAGCCGGGTGACACTGCTCGATCGCACGACGTGATGGTCTGGGGCGGCACACTGCGACGGTGGACGCGCCGTGTCACCAATGACGGTCGGTCGATCTGTGACTACTCGTCGAGCGGGTGCCAGAGCAGATGTCGGTGCCGCGCATCACGACACAGACCCGAGACAGATTTTCCTGGAGACCGTGTGCGCACCGGGACTGTCGCGAGCCGCGATCAACGGCGCGCGTGGTGAACTCGTGACCTGAGGGGACCGGACCTGCCTCGGTAGCGAACGCACCGGCGGCACGACACACTGGAGGCCGTGAATCGCATGTCATTCCACCGACGCGTCCGCGCCCTGGACGGCCTGCCGTGACCGAACTCGCCCGCGGTGAGAACCGCCCCGCGCCCGGCGATCGGCTCACGGTCACCGTCACGTGCTCCGCTCCCGTCGATGTGTCGGCCTTACTACTCAGCCCGGAAGGGCGTGTGCGGTCCGATGCCGATTTCGTATTCTTCAACCAGCCGACAGCGCCCGGCGTCATCTATCGGCACGGCCGCGGTGCCGGTGACGTGGTGGACATCCAGACCGGCGCGCTGCCTGCCGACGTCGACCGGGTCGTTGTCACCGCGAGCCTGGACGGCAGTGGGCCCGCCACTTTCGCCGGCGTCGGCTCGCTGCGCGCGAGCATCGCGGCCGAGGCCGGCACGCTGACTTTCCCGATTACCGGGCTCAGCACCGAGGCCGCCGTGGTATGCGTGGAGATCTACCGCCGCGGCGGCGGATGGAAGATCCGCGCAGTCGGGCAGGGTTACGACAATGGTCTTGCCGGAATCGCGACCGCGTTCGGCGTGAATATCGATGACGAACCCGCCGCACCACCACTGCCGCCCGTCGCCCCGACTCCCCCGTCGAACTATCGAGCGTCCGGTCCGGCGCCCTCGCCACCGTCGTATCCTTCGCCACCGGCCTACCACTCGGCGCCCGCCGTGCCACCTTCACCACCAATGCCCTCACCTGAGCAAGGAGCGCTGCCGATGCACAGCGAACTATTCGCCCCGAGCCACGCCGAAGTCACCGGTGTCGGCATCCAGAAGCAGGGCGGCAAGATGATCAAGGTCGCCGTCAATGGCGAGATCATGGCGCGCGCCGGGTCGATGGTCGCCTACCAGGGGGATCTGCAATTCCAGGCGCTCGGTTCGGGCGGCATCGGGCGGGCGATCCAGCAGCGACTCACCGGCGAGGGCGTTCCACTCATGAAGGTGTCCGGCCGGGGCGATCTGTTCGTCGCCAACGGCGCCGCCGACGTACACACCATCGATCTCGACGGCACCGACGGCCTGACCATCAATGGCGCCAACGTCCTCGCCTTCGATTCCACGCTGACGTACAACATCCGGATGGTGCAGGGCGCTGCCGGATTCGCCAGCAACGCCGGGCTGTTCAACTGCGTCTTCACCGGCCGAGGGCGCATCGCGATCACCACCCACGGCACACCGGTCGTTCTCAACGTCGACCAGCCCACCTATGCCGACCCGCAGGCGGCGGTAGCCTGGTCGTCGAGTCTGCAGACCGGGATCAAACGCAACGATTCCTTCGGACTCGGCAGGCTTATGGGGCGCAGCACCGGCGAGAGCATGACGCTGTCGTTCTCCGGCCACGGATTCGTCATCGTGCAACCTTCGGAACTGCCGCCGGGGGGCTTCCTCGGCGGCACCGGCGGCGGACAAGAGGCCGGCCAGAGCGGCGGGGTACTCGGCGGGTTGTTCGGATAGCGGAGGCGATCGTGGTCACGCTTGCCGCGACGCGAGTTCCACGACGGTGATGTCCGACGGTGCGCCCACGCGTACCGGCGGGCCCCACGCCCCGGCGCCCCGGGTGACGTACAACTGTGTGTCACCGTACCGCTCCAGCCCGGCGACCGTCGGATTCACCAGGCCCACAAGATAATTGACCGGCCAGAGCTGGCCGCCGTGCGTATGCCCGGACAGTTGCAGGTCGACGCCGTGGCGGACCGCCGCGTCGATGAGTACGGGCTGGTGCGCCAAGAGGACAGCGGCACGCGAGCGGTCCCGGTCGCCGAGCGCCGCGACGAAGTCGGGCCCCTGCCCGGTCCGCTCGCCCTGCACATCGTTCACGCCCGCCAGGTCGAATCCGGGTAACTCCGTGCGGGCGTTCGCGAGCAGGTGCATGCCGAGTTCTCGAACGTGGTCGATCCACCCGTCGGCGCCGGAGAAATACTCGTGGTTACCGGTCACGAAGAACGCACCGTGGCGTGCGCGCAGGCGCGCCAGCGGTTCGACGGCGGAGCGCAGGTGCTCGACGGTGCCATCCACCAAGTCGCCGACGACGGCGATCAGGTCGGGCTGGGTGTCGTTGATGGTGCGGACCACCCGCTCAGCGAAACCGCGGCCGAGAACGGGGCCGAGATGGACGTCGCTGACGACTGCGATGCGGAACCCGTCCGCACGACGGGGCAGTTTCGCCAGCGGCACCACGACGTGCTCGACACTCGGTCCGTCGAGAACGCCGTAGGCTCCAGCACCGACAGTCGTCGACGCGACAGCCACGGCCGCGCCGCCGACGACGCGGGAAACGAAGATTCTGCGTGGAATTCGCAGGATTGGAGGCGCAGCCGTCGCAGGTTGCGGCGCACTATCCATGTCCAGCAGAGAGTTCGGTGTCGGCACGAATTCGGCGGACGCGGCAACAGCGACCGTCTCGGACACCGATTTCGCACCGAACCGCAGCAGCACGAGCCGAATCGGCTCAACCACCAGTAGCGCCAGCAGCAGATACCCGAAAAAAGCGGCCCACAGATAACCCGGCCAGGCGATGATGCGGACCAACGGGAAGGGCGCCGAGGCCAATTCGGCGACACTCGCGCCGATCAGTAGCAGCGGGCCCGCCACGACGACGGCGGTGCCAGCCCGCCGCGCGCGGGACTGCGCCACGGTGGCGTCCCGTACGAGTCGCCGCCACACGTACCAATGCAGCCCGACGAACAGCACCGACATGACGATCACGACAGCTACGACAGTCACGACGAGAACACTCACTACGACCACGGCCGCACGCTTCGTGCACAGTCCGACTTCGCGGCGCCGACGCGCGACACGCCATCGATTGCGCGCGCCGCGTCGAGTTCACGCAACCCGCTCAACTCATCCGGTCGATGACGCCGCGCAGATACGCGGCCTGACCCGCGTGCTGTAGATCGTCCGAGATCACGCTGACCAACCGCACGCCGAGCGTCACCGGCGGATCCCACCGGATGTCGACGATCCGTTCGAGGTCGCTGTCGCTCAGCTTCCGGACGAAGCGCACCGCCTGGTCGTGCACCGCGTCGTAGTAACCGGTGAGCAGTTCGGCCGGTGCACGAACGACAGCGACGTCGACGGGGCGGTCGCCGTAACCGGTCGCGCCTACCTCGATCGGCAGTCCGAATCGTTCGTACCAACCGTGCGCGGTCCACACCTGCTCGGTACCGGCCACGTCCGCCACATGATCGTCCTGCACCCGGGTCAGATGCCAGACCAGCCATGCGATCGAGTTGGCGCCGGGGTCGATTCGGTAGACAAGGTCGTCCTCGTCGAGTCCGTCCACCACCTCGTGCACTACCTCCCGGATCCGCCCGAAGGCGTCGGTCAGCACATCGCCACTTCTCATTGTCTCGGCTCCTCCCTCGCGGTCAGATGCTGTCGACGGTACCGATCCGCGCCCCGAACCGGGCCCGATACCGGATGGGTCGATCTGATCGGCGCGGGCCCCGACCCACGTCCATGTGGCCGGCCGATTCCGAGCAGCCGGTACCCGGGACCGTCGAATTCTCGCACGGCCGAACCACATTGAACGTGCCATTCTTTAACGGTACGATATTTGTTGGCTAGATAATTCTGATCCGACCGGCCGATTTTGGTTCCCGACCGGACGATACATACCGAAGTGAGGAAGCACCGATGATCCACGACGTCGACACCGGACGTACCCGCCGAGCGATAGCCCGCGTGGCACTGGCTGCCGCGCTCACGCTGACCCCTATCACCATCGCCGCGGCGCCCGCGATGGCAGAGCAGCCGGCCGTCGCTCAGGTGAGCCAGGGCGAAGAGATTCACGGCGGCTGGGGGCACGGCGGCCGGCATCGCCACGGCGGCTGGGGCGGAAACGGTTGGGGTGGCAATGGTTGGGGTGGCAACGGCTGGGGCGGGCTCGGCGGCTACGGCTTGTGGGGTAGCCCGTTCGGCTACTGGGGCAGCCCGTTCGGCATCTGGCCTGGCTTCTTCCTGCCTGGTACCGGAAGCGCGTTCTGACTATCCACGAGCGCACCAACCCACCCGGCCAGATGACTCTCGCTCGACGGTGGTGCGCGGTCGCACCGCGCACCACCGTCGAGCGGCACGGCGGAGCCGGGAAATCCTCCGCACAACCGTGTGCGGCGAATAGCGAACGGCAATTCGCCACACGATGGTCGGCTCGGATCGTGGTACCGCACAGGCCGACTACCTGATCGAATGATCGGACCAGCGAGGAAGCTGGGTCGCCCCCTGTTCCGCCTGTTTTCACCCGTTGTTTTTCGAGGTGCGGCACAGCACACTTGGAGAGCGAATCCTGCCGCCAACATGCGGCGCTTTGCTTCGACCCCGTGGGCCACAGGCCATCTCGGCTCGACCAGCGCGCGAAGCCCACTATCAGCGCCCCGACCGACAACCCGGCGTCGCGGGTGTCCGACCACCCAAGATAAGCCGACCGACGCCGGGCGGGTCCGTCACAGCACGGTCACACCGAGCTGCCCTCCGGTTCGGTCGATCGAAATTCGACATTCAGATACACCGGGACAAGGTGGGTTCGATTCCGCAACCCAGCGAGAGCTATGACTGCCGTGCAGACCGCGACGAGAGCACACAGCAGTGCCGGAGTTGTCAGCACCGCGGTGGCAGCCTGTTGCGTTGCCTCGGGGCTCGATCCCCCGGTGCCCCCGACGAACGTCTGCATAATGTCGTCGAGTCCAGTGAGGCCGTCCCGGTGTCTTGTCATATCGCGCACTTCCGGCGCTTTGCCATGCAAATAAAGCAAGGCCGCCAGAACGAATACCGCGGTAGCCACACCGCTGACGGCGACGAGGCGCGACAACGCCTCGATACCCATCGCGAGAGATAGCATCGCCGCGATCATGGTGACCGCCGCGGCGACGCCTGCCATCATCCCCCATCCATCGCTGATGGTGTCGGCGTAACTGGCCGGCCGATACCCGAAGCCATCGAGCCCGGGGAGCGAGCCTTCCATCCACCCGAAGGCATTGATGCGCACGTCGCCGTATGGCCCCGACGCCACCAGCCACGGCTGGAAGAGCAGCACAACAGTGAGCAGACTCGATGCCGCGACACACCATCGCTTCCAATCGGTCAGAGACTTGGAGCGGTGCGGCGGCACTATGTATTCGAATTGTTCGTAAGTTGAATTTATTTCTTCGTAAGTTGAAGTTGCCATTAGGCTCTCCATTTTAGTTTTACGATCTGCGTTTGTCGTAAATCTTATACACCTTTCCAAAATATCCGATTCCGTCTCGAATCAGAGCATGATACCGAACTACCCGGGATTGCGGCGCCCAAACATGCCTCCGCTCGTATATGAGCGCCGTTCGGCCATTCATTGCGTATGTCAGTTATGTTTCGCGCGCGCTTCGATTATCATAATGACTCGTTTGATATCGGCACTCTGTCGGATGGGCCGCCATTCAACGGCACGTTGCGGACCAGAACTCGAGTGATAGATTGCGAAGCCGGAGCGGTTGACGCGGCACTGCATTCTGCCAGTGCATGTTTCGCCTTGCAGGTCGACCGAACCCCGAGGTGCGCGCGTGGCGCGTGAAAGACACCTTCAGTATCCGGTCAAGTTTCGCGGTATACGGCGATCGCCCGGTCGGTTCGAGCGCAGTCGAACTGCATCGCGGATCGCTGCTCCCCGGCGCGCTACGCGCCTGAGCCGCCTTCAACCTTTCATCAACCCGCAGCGGGCATAGTGACCTTCATCCGCGGCCGAAACAGCCGTGCGCTTCACGTCCGCAACCAGCGAGGAGCCACCCGTCATGAGTTATGCCAAGCCGGGAACCGAGGGCAGCGTCGTCGAATTCGCCGACCGCTACGAGAATTTCATCGGCGGTGAATGGACCGCCCCGGTCGAAGGCCGTTACTTCGACAATCCGTCCCCGGTGGACGGGGCGACGTTTTGTTCGGTGGCACGATCCTCGGCCGCCGATGTGGATCTCGCTTTGGACGCCGCGCACCGCGCGGCCGACGGGTGGGGACGCACCTCCACCACCGAGCGCGCGAATATCCTCAACAAGATCGCCGACCGGATCGAAGACAACCTCGAAGCGCTCGCGGTCGCCGAGACCTGGGAGAACGGGAAGCCGGTCCGCGAAACACTCGCCGCTGATCTGCCCTTGGCAGTCGACCACTTCCGCTACTTCGCGGGCGCGGTCCGGGCGCAGGAAGGCGGCATCAGCGAGATCGATGCCGACACCATCGCTTACCACTTCCACGAGCCGCTGGGCGTGGTTGGCCAGATCATCCCGTGGAACTTCCCGATCCTGATGGCCACCTGGAAGCTCGCACCCGCGCTGGCAGCAGGCAACGCCGTGGTACTCAAACCCGCCGAGCAAACCCCCGCCTCGATCCTGAAGGTGGTCGAACTCGTCGCCGATCTGCTGCCACCCGGAGTGCTCAACATCGTCAACGGCTTCGGCGTGGAGGCGGGCAAACCGTTGGCCTCCAGCCCGCGGGTCGCGAAGGTCGCCTTCACCGGCGAAACCACGACCGGCAGGTTGATCATGCAGTACGCCAGCGAGAACATCATCCCGGTCACCCTGGAATTGGGCGGCAAGAGCCCCAATATCTTCCTGCCCGACATCATGTCCGCCGACGATGCGTTCCTGGACAAAGCCGTCGAGGGCTTCGTGATGTTCGCGCTCAACCAGGGGGAGGTGTGCACGTGTCCGTCCCGCGCCCTGATCCACTCGGCCATCTACGACGAGTTCATTTCCCGGTGCCTCGAACGCACCAAGGCGATCCGCGGCGGAAATCCGCTCGATGAGGCCACCATGATCGGCGCCCAGGCCAGCAATGACCAATACGAAAAGATTCTGTCCTACTTCGACATCGGCCGCCGCGAAGGCGCGGAGGTCCTCACCGGCGGCGGCACCCGCAAGGTCGAGCAGTTCCCGGGCGGCTACTACGTCGAGCCCACGATCTTCAAGGGTCGCAACGACATGCGAATCTTCCAGGAGGAGATCTTCGGCCCGGTCGTCTCGGTGACCACGTTCGATTCCATCGACGAGGCGCTGAAAATCGCCAACGACACCCTCTACGGCCTCGGCGCGGGCGTGTGGACCAGGGATATGAACACCGCGTACCGGCTCGGCCGGGAGATCAAGGCCGGACGCGTCTGGACGAACTGCTACCACGCCTATCCCGCACACGCCGCCTTCGGCGGCTACAAGAAGTCCGGCATCGGCAGGGAGAACCACGCCATGATGCTCGACCACTACCAACAGACCAAGAATCTCCTGGTCAGCTACTCGCCGGACAAGCTCGGATTCTTCTGATGCCGGATCCGGTGCACCGCGTCGAGCTCACCGAGCAGGCGGAGGCGTTGCTGCACACGCTGATCGGGCAGCATGGCGCGGTCATGTTCCATCAGTCCGGCGGCTGCTGCGACGGCAGTTCACCAATGTGTTACCCGCGCGGCGAATTCCGGGTGGGCGCATCGGACGTGTTGCTCGGATACCTCGACGCGGATACCCCGTTCTGGATGAGCGCCGACCAGTTCGAGTATTGGCGCCACACCCACCTCACCGTCGACGTGGTGGCGGGACGGGGCAGCGGATTCTCGCTCGAAGCGCCAGAAGGCGTGCGTTTCCTCATCCGCTCGCGCCTGTTCACCGATGAGGAGACCGCCTACCTCCAGGCACAGCCGCCGCCACGAACCGGGGCGGACTCGCCCCATTGAACGGCGCACCGGCCGATTGTGGGGTAAACCACGTACCGATACTCCGACCGGGCTGCGCACCGAGCTGTCGCTTCGGTGCGCAGTCCGATTTCCGTCCGGGTCCGGCGGACGAAACAATTCAGTGTGGGAATAGTTCGGGCATGGATATGTTCGTTCGAGATGGTTAGACGAACGAACGAAAGGGTGCCCCGGTGATGACCGAGACAAGCGAACTAGCCGTCGGCCTCCGGTCGGAGCGCGGAGCGATCCTCGGTTCGCTGATGCTGGCGACAGCACTGGTCGCGCTCGACTCGACCGTCATCGCCACCGCGGTGCTGACGATCACCGACAATCTCGGCGGCTTTGCGCAGTTTCCCTGGCTGTTCTCCATCTACCTGCTCGCCCAAGCCGTCACGGTCCCGATCTACGGAAAACTCGCTGACACGGTCGGCCGCAAACCGGTAATCCTGTTCGGGATCGTCATGTTCGCGCTGGGGTCGCTGCTGTGCGGCATCGCGACGAGCATGCTCGGCCTGATCATCTTCCGCGCTGTGCAGGGTATCGGCGCCGGGGCGATCCAGCCGATGACGATGACGATCGCGGGCGACCTCTACACACTGTCCGAGCGCGCGAAGGTGCAGGGCTACCTGGCCAGCGTGTGGGCCATGTCGAGCGTGGCCGGCCCGCTGCTGGGCGGCATCTTCGCCGAGTACATCAGCTGGCGCTGGATCTTCCTGATCAACCTGCCGCTGTCGGCGCTCGCCGGATGGATGCTGGTGCGCAACTTCGCCGAGAGCGCGCCGCGGCGTAGACAACGCGTCGACTATCTCGGCGCGGCCCTGCTCACCGTCGGCGCGGGCGCACTGATTCTCGGACTGCTCGAAGGCGGGCAGGCGTGGGCCTGGGCCTCCCCCACCGGCATCGGCGTATTCGTCGGCGGCGCGGCACTGCTCGTGCTGTTCGGAATGGTGGAGCGCCGCGCGGATAACCCGATTCTTCCGCTGTGGGTGTTCACCCGGCGCGTAGTCATCGCCAGCGGCCTGGTGGCGGTGCTGATCGGGGCAATCTTACTCGGGTTGACTTCCTACGTTCCGACGTACACCCAAGGCGTGCTGGGCACCGGCGCGTTGGTCGCGGGCCTCACGGTGGGCGCGCTCACACTCGGCTGGCCGCTGGCCGCCTCGCAGGCCGGAAAGGTGTACCTGCGCATCGGTTTTCGCACCACCGCCGTGATCGGCAGCGGACTCGCCGCACTCGGCGCCGCCAGCACGCTACTGATCACCGTGGACTCGACGCTATGGCAAGTCGCGGCGTCCTGTTTCGTCATCGGCACCGGGATGGGGTTGGTCGCCACCCCCACCCTGATCGCGGCGCAGACCAGCGCCGAGTGGACCGAGCGCGGCGTGGTCACCTCGGCCAACATGTTCGCCCGCTCGATTGGTAGCGCGGTGGGTGTCGCGGTCTTCGGCGCGATCGTGAACTCGAGGGTCGGCGGCACCGGCCACCCGCTGCCCGCCACGTTGGCCTCGTCGGTGCATCTGGTGTTCATCGCGGTGGCAGCGATGGCCGTGGTGCTGGTGGTGGCTTCGGCCACGATGCCGGGTCGGGAGGTGGCGCACGCCTGACCGGAAGGCGATCGGGCGCAGTGGAAGCGAACCGCCCGGCTTGGTCGGTGAGGGCACAGCGGGTCGCGCCGTGACTGGCCAGATGGCCCGAACACCGGTCGTTGCGGCGGGGACAACTCTGGTCGGCACCAGTCCTGGTGGGGCATTTCCGGAGCGGCCGGATCAGACCGCACGGTAGTGCGATGAACAGCCGGTTTACGGAAGCAGTCGCCACCGCAGAAGCGCATGCTCGGATTCTGACCAGACCAGTGCCCTGGAGGAAAAAGTGGCTGCCGCCGTATGCGCGATCATCGGGATGTTCTTTCTGGCGATGGGCAGCTACGCGCTGATCGCGCCTGCCGCTCTGATCGGGCCGTTCGGCGTCCGACTCACCGCGGCAAGCGCCCGCTACGAAGTACGCGCCGTCTACGGCGGCTTCGGGCTGGCCATGGCAGCCGTGCTGGGCGTTGCCGCGCTGGATCTCGGCTCGCTGCGCATCGGGATCATGGTCGCGGTCGGCGCGGCGCTGGCGGGTATGGCCCTGGGACGGGTGCTGTCCGCGGCGCTGGATGAACGAACAGCCTTCTACCCCACGTGGTTCTACTGCGTGGTGGAAGCGCTCGCGGCCACCGCCCTATTGCTCACGGCCTGACGGCGACATTCGTATCGCGGCCGACCGCTCGCCGTTATCCTGCGACCGACTAGCGTCGCACGGAGTCCGCTGCCGCACCGGACTTTCCGAGCCGGTTCAGCGCTAGGTAGCCGACCGATACCAGAGCCGTCCACACCGCGCCGACCACGATCGCCGTTCGCCCGCTGTCGGTGCAGAACAGCAGCACGACCACCAGACCGAGGAAGGCCAGCGCCAGCACCGTGGTGTACGGCGCGCCGGGCAGCCGGTAGTCGGAAGCGGGGAGCTCACCACGAGCGACCTTGGCCCGATAGAGCAGATGACAGACCAAAATGACACCCCAGACGAAAATGATGCCGATGGTCGACACCGAAGTGATGTAGGCGAACGCCTTGTCCGGGGAGATGATATTCACGATGACGCCGATCACCATGGCGCCCGCCGACGCGATGATGCCGACATAGGGCACCGCGCTCGCACTCAACTTGTTCAACCGGGCCGGCGCCTCACCACGCAACGACAGGGTGCGCAGCATCCGGCCGGTCGAGTAGATGCCCGAGTTGCAGGACGACAGCGCCGCGGTGAGCAGCACGAAGTTGATGATGCCCGCCGCGCCGGGAATGCCGATCTGCTCGAACACCTCCACGAACGGGCTCTTGCCCGCGTGGAAGGTACGCCAGCTGGACACCGACATGATCACCACGAGCGCGCCGACGTAGAACAGTCCGATACGCAGTGGCAGCGTATTGATCGCTTTGCGGAGCGTTTTGCGCGGTTCCCGTGCCTCCCCCGCCGTGACGCCGACCAGTTCGACGCCCACATAGGCGAACAGCACGATCTGCAGCACCAGCAGCGACTGGCCGATGCCTTTCGGGAACACGCCACCATCGGCCCACAAATTGGTGGCGGTGGGGTCGGCCGCGTGTCCGAAACCGAACAGCAGCACGCCGATGCCGAGCAGGATCATGCCGATGATCGCGGTGACCTTGATGGTGGAGAACCAAAACTCGCCCTCGCCGAACAAGCGCACCGAGATCAGGTTGGCGCCGAACATCACCGCGAGCACCACCAAGGCGGTGATCCACGATGCGATGTCGAACCAGTACTCCACGTACTTACCCGCCACGGTGATCTCCGCCATACACGTGGCGACCCACACCGCCCAATACGACCAGCCGGTCACGAATCCGGCGAAACGGCCGAGGAATTCGTGCGCGTACTCGGCGAAACTGCCCGAGATCGGGCGATAGGTCAGCAACTCGCCGAGTGCCCGCATGATCACGAAGATGGCCGCGCCCGCCACCAGGTAGGCGAGAATCAGCGCGGGGCCGGCCTGCTCGATCGCACCACCCGCGCCGTAGAACAAGCCGGTACCGATCGCGCCGCCGATGGCGATCATCTGGATGGTGCGAGGGCTCAAGCCGCGTGCGTAACCCTCCGAGTTGCCCGCGCCCGCCGGGCCCTGTGGTCCTGCGCCCTGTACCTGACGGTCGGCGGCTGTCATAGTGCGGTCCTTCCCTCTTCGGCAACGACGCGACATCAGGATCGTCGGTCGGTGCGCCGAACACGGTCTCGAATCACCGCACGTTCGGCGCGATCAGCTCGTCACGCTACCGGCCTCTGCCGCTACCCGCCCGAGGTTGCCGCCAGTACCCCGGACCGACTGCCCGGCACCGTTGCCTTCCCGATCGACCGTCCAGCGTGTCATCATCGCTCACAGCACCGACGATGTCGGCGAGATCGGGCGACAGCAAATGACCGGCACACGGGTGCGGACCGGAGCGAGCGCCTGTCATGACTGAACAACCCACTCGACCGACACGGCTACGCCGATATGCGCTGCGCACGGTAACCGCAGTCGTCATCGTCGTCGCCCTGGTGATCGGAGCGTCGTTCGCGGCAACGGCGGTGCTGCACATCCCGTCGCCACCGACGCTGCTCGGCCTCTTGCTGGACCCGCCATCCACCCAAGGCCTGCTGTTCGCCAGTCGGACCGTGGCGGCCTCCCCTACCCCCCGTCCACTGCCCGTCGCGAGCGAGTCGCTACCGGCCACGGTTCCCTGGCGAGGGTCGCAGATCCCGGTCGCCCAGTTCCTCGGCGACACGCACACGAACGCGTTCCTGGTGCTGCGCGATGGCGTGCTGACCACCGAGTGGTATGGCGAGGGTGTCGAGCCGACCACACCACAGTCTTCCTGGTCGGTCGCGAAATCGGTGGTCTCGCTCCTGACCGGTCAAGCCGTCGCAGCCGGAAAGTTGCGCGAGGACGACCGCCTGACGCGCATCCTGCCCGAACTGGCCACCGGCGGCGGGTACGACACGATCACCATCCGGGACCTGCTCGACATGACCTCGGGCATCGATGTCCCGGAGAACTACCACAGGTACCTGCCGCTGACCGGCACCGCCCGGATGTACCTGACCGAGGATCTGGGCGGATTCGTCCGCGCGCACCGCAGCCTGCGGTTCACTCCCGGCAGCATGGGCGACTATCGCAGCGTGGACACCCAACTGCTCGGTATGGCGGTGGCGAAGGTCCAGGGCCGGTCGGTCAGCGAACTGTTGCAGCGCGATATCTGGGGGCCGATGGGCGCGCAGGATGACGCGCTGTGGAACCTCGATACCGCGGACGGACAGGAGAAGGCCTTCTGCTGTCTCAACGCCACCGCACGCGATTTCGCCAAGATCGGCCAGCTGGTGTTGGCGGGTGGACGGGCCGGCAGCACGCAGGTCGTGCCGCCCGAGTGGCTGGAGCGCATTCGCGTTCCGGCGCCGCACCCGGTGGGCGCCTGGCACTACGGCGCGCAGTGGTGGCACCCGAGCGGCGGAGACGGTCAGGACATCTCCGCGGTCGGGGTCTACGGCCAGTACATCTATCTCGACCCGCCGAGCGGTACGGTCATCGTGAAGCTCAGCGACCATGGGACCACTCAGGACCGACAGGAGACCATCGATGTCTTCCGTGCGATCGCCGGGCGATGATATGGCGGCACGCCGTCAACGGTTGTGCGCGGCCCGAGCTGAAAGACAGGTAGGGTAACTAAGGCAATCCTACCTGGAGGTCAGCTATGGCACGACCCCGCACTTCCCTCACCGTGCAACGCACCGAATGGCTCACCCCGCACCTGATCCGGGTCCACCTCGGCGGCCCCGGTTTCGCCGGGTTCCGGCCCAGCGAATTCACCGACTCTTACGTGAAGTTCATCTTCCCGCGGGACGGGGTCGAGGTGCTGCGCACATACACCGTTCGCTCGGTGGACCAGCTCGCCGGCGAGATTGCCGCGGATTTCGTCTTCCACGGCGCGGAGGGAATAGCGGGACCGTGGGCGGCCTCGGTACAACCGGGCGAGATCATCGATCTGTACGGACCCGGCGGGGCCTACTCCCCCCGCTCGGACGCCGACTGGCACTTGCTGGCCGGTGACGAGGCGGCCCTGCCGGCCATCGCGACCGCGCTGGAGGCGATGGACGTCGAAGCAACCGGAATGGCGTTCGTCGAGGTCGCCGGACCTGACGACGAGCTGCCGCTGAAGAAGCCGGACGGTGTCGAGTTGACCTGGCTGCACCGCGGCGTACGCGCGCCGGGTGAGCTGCTTGCCGAGTCCATCCGGCAAGCGCCGTGGCCGCACGGGCAGGTCCAGGTCTTCATCCATGGCGAGGCGAGGTCCGTCATGCACGACCTGCGCCGCTACGTGCGCCGCGAACGCGAGGTGTCCGCCGAATGGGCCGCGTCGATCTCCGGCTATTGGCGACTCGGTCGCACCGAGGAGGGTTTCCGCGAGTGGAAGGCCGAACTCACCGCGAGCGAATCGGCGGCGGCCAACAGCTGAACTGCTACCGATGGGCTTCGATCGACCCGGGGCAGACCCTGTCACGCCGGATCGATGCCGATGCCCTCCATCGCGATCGAGACTCCGCAGGCGCGCGCCGAGTGAATCGATACGGCCGGGCCGTGGCGTCCCAGCTCCCGGAGCACGTCGACCTGACGTCGATGCGGCCGAATCTCTGAGGATTCGCCGGTAGCAGTGATGCTCCGGCAGCACCGGGCCACCCGAGGGCGACAAAGCCGCTCGGGCGGCGCAGCGGGTCGTCGGTCCGACGCTACTGCTGAGTCGAGCGCAATGCCTCCGCGACGAACTGCGTCGTATACGTCTTCGACAGATCGATGTGGTCGCGAACAGGACGGACGTTCGTCGAGTACTTGCCAAGGATCTTCAGGACATTCAGGGCACCTTCGGTTTTCATCAATCCGTCGCCGTTGAACATCCCGATCGAGTCGCGGATGGACTGGATATACAGATCCTTGCCCGCGCTCGCGTACTGCGAAGGCATCTTCGCCGCGATCTCCTCCGGCGTGTGCGCCTTGATCCACTGCAGCGTCTGGACGAACGCCGCGGCGAGTTTGCGCACGATGTCGGGGTGCGCGTCGACGGTGGTGCAACTCATATACAGCGACGAGGACGGGTAGAGGCCGCCCAGGGCGGCACGCGTACTCGCCTCGGTGCGCATGTCGACCAGGATCTCGGCCTCACCGGAGTTCACCATCTGTGCGACGGTCGGGTCGGTGGTCATTCCCGCGTCGATGCCATCGTGGTTCATTCCGGCGATAAAGGTTTGTCCCGCACCGGCTTTCACACGAGTGTAGTCCGCGGTCGACATCCCCTCCTGACCGGTGAGCGCCTGAGTGAGGAAGTCGGTCGACGAGCCGAACGACGTGACACCCAGCTTCTTGCCGCGCAGGTCGGCCACCGACCCGATGGTCGGCGCGTCCTGCTTCGACACCAACTCGACCTCACCCGGCACGTCCGCCAGCTGAACAACCGAGCGGATGCACTGGTCCTTGGCCTGCAGGTCGATGGTGTGGTCGTAGAACCCGACCACACCCTGCACATCACCGGTGAGCAGCGCGTTCTCGGCGTTGGCGCCGGACTGCTCGCCGAGCAACTCGACATCGATGTCGTTGCGTTCGAAGTTGCCGAGCTGCTTGGTGAGCATGGCGGGCAGGTAGATCACCTTTTCCAACCCGCCGACCATGATGGTGATCTGCGGACGCCCGTTCGCGGTCGGAATGTGCCGGGAATCCCGACATCCCGTGGCGAGTAGTAGTGCCGCGACGGCCACGACGACAACGGCCACATGCTTGCGATACCTCATGTCAGATCCCGTGGCTCGGGGTCGCCTGCGACGGACGCCATTTCAACAACCGGTTCTCTGCCATTCCTATCCCCCATTCGGCGACCAGCGCGATGACGGTGATGAGGATCATGCCCGCATAGATGCCCGCGGAATCGAACGTCCCCTGGGCGTTGCTGATCAGCAGACCCAACCCTTTACTGGCACCGGCATACTCACCGACCACAGCGCCGATCAGGGCGAAGCCGAACGCGGTGTGCAAACTGGACAGAATCCAGGTGGTCGCGCTGGGCAGCACGATCGACATCAGTACCTGCCGCCTGCTCGCACCGAGGATGCGCGCGTTGTTGATGACGTTGCCGTCGACTTCGCGCGCGCCGGTGAACGCGTTGAAGAACACCGCGAAGAACACCAGCACGACAACGGTCGCGACCTTCGAACTGAGTCCCAAGCCGAACCAGATGATGAACAGCGCGGCGAGCACGATACGCGGCACCGCGTTGAGTGCTTTGATGAACGGCGCGAGCACCTCGGCCCAGTACCGGCTGCGCCCGAGCAACACACCGAGCACGACACCGGCCACGGCACCGATCACGAAGCCGAGCACCGCCTCCTCGACGGTGGTGTAGATCTGCAGCCAGAGGGAGCCGAACTGCGTTCCTTCAGCGAACCATTCGACCAGTCGCTCCCAGATCAGCGACGGCTTGGAGTAGAAGAACGGGTCGATCCACAGTGAGGCGGTCAGCTCCCACGAGCCCAGCCACAGCGCAACGAGAGCGAGGCGCAGTCCCCACGTGCGGATCCGGGCCCGCTGGGCGTTGGCGCGTACCCGGGCGAGGATCTGCTCCTCGGACTCGTTTTCCACCGCCGGTTGCGCGGCGGTACTTCTTTCGACGACGTCATGCGACATGGGAGGCTCCCTTGGCTCGAGCCGCCTCGACCTGGTCGCGCAGCGTTTCCCAAATTTCCTTGTAGATGTCACGGAACTCGGTGGTCAGCCGCACATCCTCGACGCTGCGCGGCCGCGGCAGCCCCACGGTGAAGTCGCCGCAGACCGTCGCCGGGCTCGCTGTCATGACGACCACCCGGTCAGCCAGCACGATCGCCTCCTCCAGGTCATGGGTGACGAAGATGACCGCGGCCCGGTGTCCGTTTCGGCGTTCGCGAGACTCTGCTCGGCGGGGCAGGCTGTCGCCAGCGGGCGCGTCGCTCACGTCGGTACCCGCCCAGACGCGCAGTAGCTCGTCCTGCATCAGCTGGCGCGTCTGCACGTCCAGCGCGCTGAACGGCTCGTCCATCAGCAGGATCTCCGGCTCGTTGACCAACGTCTGCGCCAGCGCGACGCGCTTGCGCATACCGCCGGACAGCTGATGGGTGTAGTAGCCCTCGAACCCGGCCAGGCCGACCTTGCGCACCCACACCGCCGCCTTCTCCCGCGCCTCGGCTTTCGACGCGCCGCGTAGGCGTGGGCCGAGTGCGACGTTGTCCAGCACGCTCTTCCACGGCAGTACCGCGTCCTGTTGGAACATGTAGCCGATACCGTCGGGAATGCCGTGCACCTCGGTGCCGTGCACGAACGTCTGCCCGGCCGACGCCGGTTCCAGTCCGGATACCAGGGAAAGCGTGGTCGACTTGCCGCATCCGGTCGGGCCGACGACTGCGACGAATTCGCCGGGGGCGACCGTCAAGTTCAGGTTCTTCACGGCAGTGTGAATGCCGCCGCCGGTGCCGGGGAAGCGCTTCGTCGCGCTCCGCAGTTCGATGAGTGGTTCGGTCATTGCTTCCTACTTCTGCGAGATCAGATAGGGCGAACGTACGTGTCCCCAGTCACACGGCGGAGTTTGTGCGCACAACCGCCACAAACACGGGATTCGCAGGTTTTGCGCATTTCGCGCACACCGTGGCGTGGTGGGACGGGCGCTGCCGAGCAATCCGCCGCTGGACCGCGCCGGGTCGAGCGGTGTCGAGGCAGCCGCCTATGCTGCGGCCATGGCCACTGAGCGCATACGGGCCGTGCGGTTGCGAACCCAAGTTCTGCTGTTGCAGATCGTGGTCGTCGCGCTAACGCTCGGTGTCGCGTTCGCGGTGTTCGGCTACATCAGCGATCAGCGGCTGCGCGATGCCTATGGGCAGCGCGCACTGGCCATCGCTCGCACCGTCGCGGCCGATCCGGTGGTGCGCGGTGAGGTCAGCAGGTACGCGCCCGGCGTCGTCACCGCCGACGCGCGGCTGCACCAGGAACTCGCCGCGGGTCCGCTGGAACAGATCGCGGTCGATGCGACGCAACGCAACACGGCGCTGTTCGTGGTGATCACCGACGACGCGGGCATCCGTCTGGCGCATCCGGACCAGGGCCGCCTCACCGAGCACGTCAGTACCGACCCGTCCGAAGCGCTGGCCGGACACGAGGTGATCGTGCGGGAACGTGGCACGCTCGGTGACTCGGTCCGCGCGAAAGTACCTGTACTGGATCTCGGTTCGGACCGGATCGTGGGTGCGGTGAGCGTCGGCATCTCCACCGAAGCGGTGCGCGATCAGTTGCTCGACGATCTGGGTACCGCGGGCGCGTTGGTCGGGGCCGCGCTGCTGGTCGGTATCGCCGGCTCGGTCCTGCTCGCCCGGCGCTGGCGCGGTCTGACCCTCGGGCTGGAGCCGGACGAACTCGCCGAACTCGTCCGCGGCCAGGCCGCGGTATTGCACGGCATCGGCGGCGGCGTGCTCGCCGTCGACGCGTCGTGGCGCACGACCTTCGTCAACGACGAGGCGCGCAGGCTGCTGGGCATCGGCCCGGACATCGGTCGATCGGTGGACGAGATCGGGCTGACCCCTCGGGTGCTGGAGGTGTTCCGCGGCCTGGACGAACAACCCGCTTCGGCGACGGTGGGTTCACATATCGTCATCGTCTCGGCGCGGCGGGTCAGCCGCGACGGGCGCGATCTCGGCGCGGTACTCACCGTGCGCGACCGCACCGACGTGGAGTCGCTGACCAGGCAACTCGACGCGGTGCAGTCGATGAGCACGGTGCTGCGCGCGCAGCGGCACGAGTTCTCCAACAAGATGCACCTGATCAGCGGCCTGCTGCACCGTGGACGGGTCGAGGAGGCGTCGCGATCGATCGACGAACTGGTCGGCGCGGGACCGCTCGGCGCCGCCACACCGGGTATCGACGCCATCCATGACGCCTACCTGCAGGCATTCCTGGCCGCCAAGGCCGCACACGCCAGGGAGAGCGGCGTCGAACTCCTGCTCGGCCCGAACACCTGGGTCGACGGCAGCCTCGCCGATCCGGTCGATGTGACGACCGTCCTGGGCAACTTGCTCGACAACGCCATCGAAGCGGTGCGTGCCTCGGATCGACCGGTGCGACAGGTGGAGGTCGAGCTGGTACAAGAGAATTCGACCTTGCACAGCACGGTCACCGACAGCGGTGACGGTGTCGCGCCCGATGTGGTGGATTCGTTGTTCACCGAGGGCACTTCGACCCGCGAGGACCACGGGGTTCCCGGCGGGCGTGGGGTCGGCCTCGCGCTGATCCGCCAGATCGCCCGCGCGCACGGCGGCGATGTGCGCCTGTCCAGTCCCGGCGGCGGCGAACCACCACTCACCGGCGCCGAATTCATCGCTCGCATGCCCGGAGTACTCATCGACAATGAGGTGCCATGGCCGCAGCAGATCTGAGTATCCTCGTCGTCGACGACGACTTCCGGGTGGCCAACCTGCACGCCGGAATCGTGGACTCCATCGCCGGTTTCACCATCGCGGGTACCGCCAATACCCTCACTGCCGCACGGCACATCGTCGTGGCGGAGTCGATCGATCTCGCGCTGGTCGACGTCTATCTTCCCGACGGTTCCGGCATCGATTTCGTGCGCGAACTCTACTGCGACACCATGATTCTCACCGCCGCCACGGACAGCGACACGGTGCGGGCGGCCATCGCGGCGGGCGCCATGGCCTATCTTGTCAAGCCATTCCCGCCCACCGAGTTGGCCGCCCGGCTGGCGGCGTACGCGCGCTACCGGCGCATCCTGTCCGCCCCGCAGGTCGACAACGCCCGGGTGGCGGCGGCGCTGCAAGCACTGCGCCCCACCAGCGCGACGAGCGCTCCGGCAGCGGCCGCCTCCCCCACCAAAGACCTTGTCCTGCACTCCATTCTCGAAGCGGAGATTCCGCTGTCCGCCGGCGAAGTGGCCACCGCCATCGGCATCTCCCGCGCCACCGCACAGCGCTACCTGGCTGCTCTCGTTGCCGGCGGCGCGGTACGCATGAGCCTGCGCTACGGCAGCACCGGCCGCCCCGAACAGGAGTACTCCGCCGTGGCCCAGCGCTGAGCAGGTGGCGCCGAGGCAGTTCGCGGGTGTCGGCGGTGTCGTGGAGCGCCGTGGCGGGCGGCACGCACAACCACGCCGTCATTGTGCGTTGACCAGCGAGTTCACCGTCGATAACGCGGGCGTAGCCGAACGCGCCCGTGATGGCTCGGTTCAACCGTGTCCCGTTCGGCTCTGCGCCGCGGTGGCGGTAGCGTCGGATTATGAGCAGTCTCGAGGTCGCCGTCGTCGGGTATGGCTTGGCCGGCTCGGTGTTCCATGCTCCGTTGATCGCCGCCGAGCCACGGATGCGGGTGGCCGCGGTGGTGACGTCGTCGGCAGAACGTGCCGAGCGCGCCCGGCGCGAGCACCCGGGCATCCGTGTGGTGGCGCGTGCCGACGAACTGTTCGCCGAACCAGCGCGAATCGACCTGGTCGTGATCGCGACACCCAACCGCACGCACGCGCCGCTGGCCGCGCGAACGCTCGACGCCGGACTACCGGTGGTGGTCGACAAACCGATAGCGGTGTCGGTGAGCGACGCCGAAGCCCTGGTCGCGCAGGCCGAGCGCTCCGGTCTCGTGCTGTCGGTCTTCCAGAACCGCCGCTGGGACGGTGACTTCCGGACCGTAGGCGCACTCGTCGAGAACGGGAAACTGGGTCGGGTACGACGTTTCGAGTCCCGGTTCGAACGCTGGCGGCCGGTACCCAAAGGCGGCTGGCGGGAAGTCGGTTCCCACGACGACGGCGCGGGGATCCTGATCGATCTCGGCAGTCATCTGGTCGACCAAGCCCTGACACTGTTCGGCCCGGTGCACTCGGTGTACTGCGAACTGGATCGTCGGCGTGCGGGAATCCGCACCGATGACGACGCGTTCGTCGCGCTCACCCACACCTCCGGCGTCCGCTCGCATCTGTGGATGAGTGCTGTCGCACCGCAACTCGGCCCGCGATTTCGGGTGCTCGGTTCCGAGTCCGGATACGTCAGCTATGGGCTCGACCCACAGGAGGACGCGCTGCGGTCCGGCCGCCGCCCCGGAGACGGCGCGCCGTGGGGCACAGTCGAACCCGAGCGCTGGGGTCTGCTCGGCGCTGAACCCGACACCGTACCGACACCGACCGCAGCGGGCGACTACCCCGCGTTCTATGCCGAGATGGCCGCGGCCCTGCTCGACGGCGCCCCCGCTCCGGTAGACCCGCGCGACGCCGTCACCACGCTGCGCCTGCTCGGCAAGGCGCGCGAATCGGCCGCTTCGGGTGTGATCATCACCGCCTGACCGGGGCTGGTCACCTCTACCGCGACTAACTAACGTCGACACGTAGCGTCGGCCGCGTCGCGCCGATCGCGTGGCGGAGAGGAGATCCGAATGGGTTCAACGGTTTTCGCGGTGTGCCTACCACTGGCTCTCGCCGTGGTGATGTTCGGGCTCGGATTGACGCTGACGATGGAAGATTTCGCCAGGGTGCTGCGGTTTCCGAAGGCGGCGGTGATCGCGTTGGTGTGCCAGATGGTCGTGCTGCCCGCGATCTGTCTCGGCCTGACCTACTTGTTCGGTCTCGATGGCGCACTGGCCGTCGGCATGATGCTGCTGGCCGCGTCACCGGGCGGACCGTCCGCCAACCTGTTCAGCCACATCGCCGGGGGCAATGTCGCGCTGAACATCACTCTCACCGCGATCAATTCGGTGCTCGCGGTGTTCACCATGCCGCTGATCGTCGCGCTGTCCACCGCGTTGTTCCTGGACGACGCGGGATCACTCGGGCTGCGACCGGACAAGTTCGCCCAGGTCTTCGCCATCGTGCTGGCGCCGGTCGCGATCGGCATGTGGGTACATCGGCGGTTCACGTCCTGGGCACAGCGCCGGCGTGGCACCGTCAAGATCCTGTCCGTCGTGATGCTCGCACTGGTGGTCGCCGCCGCGGTGGGCAAGAATGTCGACACGCTCACCGAGAACATCGGCAGGCTGGCCGCGATCTGTCTGTTGTTCGCGATCGTGAGCCTGACCATCGGATACTTCGCACCCCGCGTGTTCGGGGTACCCGCTGACCAGGCGATCGCCTCGGCGATGGAGATCGGTGTGCACAATGGCGCGATCGCCATCGCCATCGCCGCTTCAGTTTTGCGCGACGACACCATGGCGGTGCCGGGGGCGGTGTACGGCGTGCTGATGAATATCCCCGCGGCTATCGCGGCATTTCTCCTCGTCAGGCGCGCGCGGCAGGACCAGCCCGCAGCGGAGCCGAGCGCGGTGTGCTGACCGCGATAGATTGCTCGGACACTTTCCCACCGGATCTGTAGCCTTTCGGATGTTCGACGCCATTCGAAGGGAGCCGGCGCGCGATGCAACCGCTCGGTGCGAGTGATCCGACGCGGATCGGGGACTACCGCCTCTTCGGCGTGCTCGGCGCGGGTGGCATGGGCCGGGTGTACCTGGGACGCAACGCGGGTGGGCGTACCGTTGCGGTCAAGGTGATCCGTCCGGATCTGACCGATGATGAATTCCGCGAGCGCTTCCGGCGCGAAGTCGCCGCGGCCCGCCGGGTCGACGGGCGATTCACCGCCCCGGTGCTCGACGCCGATGTCGATGCGGATCCGCCGTGGCTCGCAACGGGCTATGTGGCCGGGTTCGCACTGTCGGAAGCGGTCGCGCAGTACGGTCCGCTCACCGAGAACTCGCTGCTCGTGCTGGCACACGGGTTGGTCGAGGCGCTACTGGCGGTACACGCGGCCAATGTGGTGCACCGCGACCTCAAGCCGTCCAATGTGCTGCTCACCCTCGACGGCCCCAAGGTGATCGACTTCGGTATCGCCCGCGCAGTCGAGGACAGTGCGCTCACCACCACCGGAAAGGTCATCGGTTCACCAGGATTCATGTGTCCGGAGCAGGTGACCGGCGATCCGGTGGGCCCGCCCGCGGATGTCTTCGCGCTGGGCGGCGTGCTGGTATTCGCGGCGACCGGGCACGGACCGTTCGGCGTCGGCGAGGCGATGCAGATGCTGTGGCGAGTGGTGTATGAGCAGCCCCAACTCGACGACGTGCCACCGTGGCTGCGCCCGCTGGTATCGGCCTGCTTGATCAAGGATGTCGCGGCACGCCCGACGCCGGAGCAACTTCTCACCGAACTGACCGCGCTCGGCATCCCCGCTCGTAGCGGCTGGCTGCCCGGCCCCGCGCTGGAGGAAGTGAGTAGGCGCGCGGTGCGCTTGCTCGACCTGGACTCCGAACCCGTTCACCAGCTCGAATCCTCGACACCCGTCCCTCTCGCGCAAGGTGCGCAAGAGTCGGATTCGGTGAGCGCCGCGGACACGACGGTCCGTTCAACCTCGCCACAGCAGTACGCGCGGGGGCACACCGACGCGAATCGGTTGGCGCCGACCCAGGTCTGGTGGCCACCCGCTCCGCCGGACCAGTCGCCGGTGGGCGAGCAGCAGTATCCCGGACAGCTCACCCACGCACCCGCCTCGACGTATCGACCAGTGCGACAGCTCGCCGAACCGGGCACGGGTCGCCCGGGGTCGGCCGACGCTGCGGTCGCTCCACGCCGTCACCGCGCCGTGCTGATCGCCGGCGCACTTGCGATCTGCATCGCGATGGTGCTCGCCACCTTCATGATCGGCGACCGGTTCCGGAACGACGGCACCGGGAGTGGGTCCACCGCGACCGACAGCGGCCCACCAACGATCACGGCAACCTTCGGTGGCACCGGGTCGGCGACCGGCACAGCCGTGCCGAAAGCGTTTGTCGGCGAATGGAAAGGGGTCGCGAAAGACGGCCTGGGTAGCTACGACATCGTGCTGACCATCGATCCTGGCAATGTCGGCGAACGGATCGGCAGGTCGACCAACACCGGTCAAGTGGTCGGCGTGACATGCGAGCGGTCGGAATCACTCACTTCCGCGACTGCGGACAGCGTGGTCTTGACCGCCGAACTCACAGTCGACGGTGGCGGCTGCAACGACGAGGGCACGACTTCACGATTGGCCCTGCGTCCCGACGGAACATTGTCCTACCGGACTCGAGGTGTCCTCGGCGATATGACCGGAATCCTCAGCCGAACCACCTGAATCGGTGCGCCGCCGCGATGTCGTTCTCGCCGCGCTTACTACGCTGTCGCCGCTGGTGCCGGCGCCGAGAAGGCGTGCCCGAGCGCGCTGTGCCGGCGGCGGCTAAGGTGCGGCGGTGGACAGAGCCGAATTCGTCGAGCGAGGCGCCTCCATCGCCGACCGTCTGACGACAACCCAAGCGCAACCGCCGTGGTGGCTGGTTGCCGCGGCCGCGGTGGCCGCACTTGTTCTGGTCGGATACGCCCCGGTGTGGCGGTTGACCCGCAATATCGTGACCATCGCGCACGAAGGCGGGCACGCCCTGGTCGCCTTGCTGACCGGCCGCAGACTCGACAGCATTCGATTGCATTCGGATACGTCGGGGCTGACGGTATCGAGCGGAAAACCCTACGGTTTCGGGATGATTCTCACCACGATGGCGGGGTATCCGGCGCCGCCGCTGCTCGGTCTCGGGTTCGCCGCCCTGCTTGGCGCGAGCCGGATCACACTGATGCTCTGGACCGCCATCGCGCTGCTGGCCGCGCTGCTGATCAAGATCAGGAACATTTACGGCGCCATCACTGTGCTCGGGCTCGGCGCGGTGGTCTTTGTGGTGTCCTGGTTCGGAACCGACACGCTGCAAGCAGGTTTCGCGTATCTGGGCGCGTGGTTTCTGCTGTTCGCCGGCGCGCGTCCGGTAGTCGAACTGCAGCGCGGCCGCTCCCGGCAACAGCGGTCCCGCCACCACGACGTAGCCTCCGATGCCGACCAGCTCGCCAAGCTGACCCATCTGCCCGGCCTGCTGTGGGTGCTGGTGTTCGGGGCGATCGCGGTGGGCTCGCTGGCGCTGGGGGCGGGGCTGCTGGTCTCCGACGCCGCCGAGATTTGCCTTCCGCCCGTGTCATCGGACTCCTGCCCCGCACGCTGAGGGTCTGCGCGGGCGAGTAGGTCTCGTGGCGCCGCGCGGCAACGGCCACTCGCCCGAACGGCCACATCGGAACAGCCCGAACTACACCTGGGCCAGGGCTGCCATCGTGGCCGTCACCAGGTCATCGGGCGCGAGGGACGCATCGGCGGTCCTGCCGATCTCGTCGGCGGCCAGCGGTTCCAGCGCCGCCAGCTGCGAGTCGAGCAGGCTCGACGGCATGAAATGACCGCGCCGCCCCGTCATACGACGGGCGAGTTCGTCCTTGGGCGCGGCCAAGTGCAAGAAAAATGTCTCGGGAGCGGACGTGCGCAGCCGGTCCCGGTAGATCCGCTTGAGCGCCGAGCAACTGACAACACCGCCCCGATCGGCGTGCTGGGCCAGCCAGGCCGCCACGGCGTCCAGCCAGGGCGCCCGGTCGGCGTCGTCCAGCGGCGTCCCGGCCGTCATCTTCGCGATGTTCGCGGCCGGGTGGAAGTCATCTCCTTCGGCGTATTCGACGTCGAGCGCGGCGGCCAACCGCGCACCGACAGTCGACTTACCGGAACCCGACACACCCATCACCACGATCACCGGTGTACCGGCCCGTTCAGACATGTCGCATTCCTCCGCTACGGTCTCGCGACCGGACCGATCGGTCACTGGTCCGGTAGATCGCCTCTCGACCTTATCGGCGAAGTCCCGAGCCGGACCAGCCGCCATCGTGGCACACCGAGGGTTTGCCCTGGAAAGCTGGGAGCACCGGCACGGGACCCACACCGACGCCCGGCTCAGTACGCGATGAACAGGATCTGCTCGCGCGAGTACTCGTGGCCCGGATGATTCTCGGCCAGGTGGGCCTGCGTTTTCGCCACAAGATCGTCCTCGTCGGATCCGACGAGGGTCTCTCCGCAGGGGCAGTTCAGGTTTCGCTTCATCGAGCGGTCCTTTCTTCTCTACTCGATCGGCAGTCTAAGCCGTAAGACTCGACCGGTGCGAAAACAACCACGGACGCGGCCGTGGTCCCGTTCATGGTGGTGTGGGCGTGTGGACGCGCCATGTTCCTCGACCTGGTTGGCGACTGCGGTGCACCCCCCGGCACCCAGTCGGCTGGGCGGACCGTACTCGGACACGATGTCCGGTATGGAACTACGCATCTTCACCGAGCCGCAGCAGGGTGCGAGCTACGACACGCTGCTGACCGTTGCCAAGGCCACCGAGGACTTGGGCTTCGACGCGTTCTTCCGCTCCGACCACTATCTGAGCATGGGCGAGGTCGACGGTCTACCCGGTCCCACCGATGCCTGGAGCACCCTCGCCGGGCTGGCCAGGGAGACCGAGCGGATCCGCCTGGGCACCCTGGTCACCGCCGCCACGTTCCGGTTGCCCGGCCCGTTGGCCATCCAGGTCGCTCAGGTCGACCAGATGTCTGGTGGCCGTGTGGAACTCGGTCTCGGCAGCGGCTGGTTCGCCGACGAGCACGCCGCGTACGGCATCCCGTTCCCCGTGGACAAGTTCGCGCGTCTGGAGGAACAACTGGCGATTATCACCGGGTTGTGGGCCACCAAGTCGGGCGACACCTTCGACTACGACGGCAAGCACTATCAGCTCACCGATTCTCCCGCGCTTCCCAAACCGGTGCAGGAAACCGTCCCGGTGCTGATCGGTGGCCTGGGCGCTACCCGAACGCCGCGCCTGGCCGCGCGGTACGCGACCGAGTTCAACGTTCCGTTCGCCTCGATCGAGGACAGCGCGCGGCAGTTCGGCCGGGTCCGCGCCGCCGCCGAGG
The DNA here is from genome assembly GCF_040647855.1 of Nocardia sp. NPDC049220. NCBI lineage: Bacteria > Bacillati > Actinomycetota > Actinomycetes > Mycobacteriales > Nocardiaceae > Nocardia > Nocardia sp. NPDC049220. The sequence continues at coordinate 141,046 of NZ_JBEZDA010000008.1, read as the reverse complement.
CCTTCGGCCGCAGGGCCGACACCCTGGTCTACTCCAACGCGCTCGTGGTGTGCGTCGGCGCGACCGACGCCGAGGTGGAGCGCCGCGCGGCCGCGATCGGTCGTGACGTGCACGAACTGAAAGCCAACGGGCTCGCGGGGTCGCCGGCGGAGGTGGTGGACAAGATCGGCGGGTATGCCGAGATCGGCGCACAGCGCATCTACCTTCAGGTACTGGATCTGGCCGATCTCGATCATCTGGAATTGATCTCCGCGCAGGTGCAGTCACAGACCTGAGGTCCGCCACACGAGCGCACGGTCGTCCGGAGGTGTCGTGCGCCGTGTGTCGCGGGTGTGGCATCGAATCCCGGTGCCACCCGCTAGTCGACCGGCAGTTCGGTTTTGGTGAGCCGCTCGGCCTCGTCCCACAGCCGTCGACCGTCGGCCGTGTTGCGTGCCCGACGCGGAATCGAGGCGACACCAGTCGGTCCGACGAGGCCGAAACGCCCACTGGGGCCGTAATATTCGCCATTGCGCGCGGCCGGGTCCACGGCGGCGAACAGAATCGGCTCGGCACCCTGACGCACCTGCTGCGTGGGCAGGAAATCCAGACTGTTGAGCAGCGAGCGCTTGGGCCGTTCCCGGCCGAGGCTCGCACCTGCGCTCTGCAGGTTCGTCAGGGTATAACCGGGATGGGCGCCGGTGCTGAGCAGATTCCAGCCGCGGCTGTCGGCGATCTCGGCCAAGCGCACGGTGAACATCAGATCGGCCAGTTTCGATTGGGCGTAGGCGAAATTCGGGCTGTACCGGCGCTCCCACTGCACATCGTCGAACCGTATGCGGCCGTAGTGCGCGGTGCCGCTACTCATGGTCGCGACCCTCGGGCTCGGAGCGAGCCGAAGCGCTGGTAGCAGGAGCATGGTCAATGCGAACGGTCCGAGAAAGTTGCTGCCGAACTGCAATTCGAAACCGTCGGCGGTGACATGTCTGGTCGGCGGGGCCATCACGCCCGCATTGTTGACCAACACGTCGATCGGCTGAGCCTCGGCCACCAGGTCGGCGGCGAACTGTCGAACCGAGGCCAGATCCGCGAGATCGAGCCGCCGCACCTCCAGCGCGGCGCCGGGGTGCTCCCGCAGGATGTCCGCCTGGGCCCGCTCGCCCTTCTCCGGCGTGCGGACGGCCATGACCACCCGTGCGCCGGCCGCGGCGAGGCGGGCGGCCGCTTCTTTTCCCGTACCACTGTTGGCGCCGGTGATGACTATCGTTCTACCCGTCTGATCAGGCACTTCGTACATCTCGAAACTCCTTCGAACATAAGAGACCATCGGTCTAATACCTCGGAGTGACGGTAACGAACCACCGGTCCTTTGTCAATAGACCATCGGTCTGAAATACTGGAGCGCATGGTCGGATTCCAACGCGCACGCAGCGAAGAGCAGCGGGAAGTTCGGCGGCGAGCCATCCTCGACACCGCCGCCGCGATGCTCGCGCAGATGCCCGTCGCCGAGGTCGGCCTGAACGAACTGGCCCGGCGCGTCGGCCTGGCGAAGTCGAACGTGCTGCGCTACTTCGACTCCCGCGAAGCAGTGCTGCTCGAACTGCTCGACGACTCCTATCGGAACTGGCTGACCACCCTCGCCCCCGCTCTCGCCGACACCTCGGGCGAGCTGTCCGCCCGCCGCAACCGCCTGGTCCGCGCGCTGGTTACCACGCTGGATCGGGATCCGGTGCTCTGCGATTTGTTCAGCGCCCAGGCCGCGGTTCTGGAACGCAACATTTCCGCGGACGTCGCCGCGCAGTTCAAACGCAATTCACTGACCGCCACCGCCGAGTTGGCGGCCATGGTGGCCGCGATCATCCCCGAGTTCGGCCGGGAGCGTGCCCTCCAGTTCTGCGCGGCCGGCCTGCTGTCGGCCGGGGCGCTCTGGACGCACACGCACCCCTCGTCCGCCATGCTCGCCGCCTACGAACAGCACCCCGAGCTGGCCGCCTATCGGCTGAACTTCACCCAGAATTTGACCGAACTGCTCACGGTCCTGGTCAACGGAATCCTGATCACCGACGCCGAGCCTTCGGATCGGGAGACACCGCCCGCCACAGCCGATCCGGCATAACGTCCACGTCCGCGGTACCCCGAGTCCGGACCTATGGCGCCGCCACGGCGCTACCCACGGACGATACCGCCACCGATCATGTTGATGGCATCCTCACTGGACGCGAACCATGGCATCGGCTGACGTTCAGCCACAAGCCGACTCGCGACTCGGTGATCGAGTCGGCGCCGCCGACCCCGACCTCGGCCCCAGCCGCACCGCGGCGCGCACAGTTCCGACGCCGACGTGGTCAGCGCGGATCTCCAGGTCCGAGGAGGTGGCAGGCGACAGCTCGGGTGAAAGCGCCGGAGCGCAGCAAGGATTCGGCGGCCGCGATATCGGGGGCGAGATGGCGGTCGGGACCTGAACCCTCGACCTGGGTTCGCAACAGTGCCACGGCCGCACCGGTGCTCGGCGCGGGACGCAGCGGAGCGCGCAGATCGAGCGCGCGTGCGGCGGTGAGATATTCGATCGCGAGCACCGTCGTCAGTCCATCCACCGCTTTGCGCAGCTTGCGGGCCGCCGACCACCCCATCGATACGTGATCCTCCTGCATCGCGCTGCTCGGGATCGAGTCGACGGACGCGGGCACGGCGAGCCGTTTGAGCTCGGATACCACCGCGGCTTGGGTGTACTGCGCGATCATGTACCCGGAATCGACTCCAGGATCAGCGGCGAGGAAGGCCGGGAGCCCGTGCGAGCGCGCGACATCCAACATGCGGTCGGTGCGGCGCTCGGCCATACTCGCCACATCGGCGACCGGGATCGCGAGGAAGTCGAGCACGTAGGCCAGAGGTGCGCCGTGGAAGTTGCCATTGGACTCCAGCCGTCCGTCAGCCAGCACAACCGGATTGTCGATGACCGAGGCGAGCTCCCGATCGGCGACCATTTCGGCATGGGTCACCGTGTCCCGCGCGGCGCCGTGCACCTGCGGGGCGCACCGCAGCGAGTACGCGTCCTGTACCCGGTGGCAGTCGGGACCGCGATGGCTCGCGACGATCTCCGATCCGTGCAGTGCGGCGCGCATCCGCGCTGCCGAACAGGCTTGGCCGGGATGTGGTCGTAGCGCCTGCAGGTCCGCGGCGAACACCCGATCGGTGCCGAGCAGCGCCTCGACGCTCATCGCGGCGGTGATATCCGCGATGTCGAGCAGGGCACGCAGATCAGTTAAGGCCAGCACCAACATGCCGAGCATGCCGTCGGTGCCGTTGGTCAGTGCCAGGCCTTCTTTCTCGGCCAGCGTGACCGGCTCGATTCCATTGGCACGCAGCGCATTCCCAGCATCCAAGAGCGTGCCGGAGTCGTCGGTCACCGTCCCCTCGCCCAGCAGCGCCAGCGCCACCGCGGCCAGCGGCGCGAGATCACCAGAGCATCCGAGCGAACCGTACTCGTGTACCACCGGTGTGAGTCCGGCGTTGATCAGTGCGGCCAGCGTCTCCGCCGTCGCGGGCCGCACACCGGAGTGGCCGGCAGCGAGCGTACGCAGGCGCAGCACCATCAGCGCGCGCACCACCTCGCACTCGACGCCGGCACCGGCCCCCGCCGCGTGCGATCGAATCAACGATCGCTGCAACACACCGCGGCGCTCGCGCGGAATGTGCCGAGTCGCCAGCGCGCCGAATCCGGTGGACACCCCGTAAGTAGGGACATCGCTCGCGGCGAGCGCGTCGACATGCTCGCGCGCGGTGCTCAGGCGCCGCAACGCCGCTCGACTCAGCCGGACCTTCGCGCCGTGCCGCGCGACCGCGACGATCTCATCCCGGGCGAGCGGGCCGTCGAGGTCCAGGATCGGTAGTTGCGCAGTGTCCAGCATGGATCCATTCCACCGCCACGACGGGCGGTGCAGAATGAGGCCACGGCCGATTTTGTCTGAGATCCCAGACTCATCGAGGAGGTGGCGTGGGAACAAGCAGCGATGTCCCGGCGTTGCGCCGCGGGCTCGCCGTGCTGCAACTGCTGGCGAGTCGAGCCGGGCCGATTTCCGCCACGACCATTGCGCGCGAACTCGGCCTCCCGCGCTCCACCACCTATCACCTGCTCGCCGAACTGGAAGCAACCCGATTCGTCACCCGAATTTCCGCCGAGCGGCGCTACGGCCTCGGCATCGCGGCGTTCGAACTCGGCTCGGCTTCACTGCGCCACGACCCGCTCCAGCGCCTTGCCCGTCCACTGCTGCGTGAGCTGGTGGAACAGGTCGGGCACAATGCCCACCTCGGCATCCTCGTCGGCAACGAGCTGCTGTATCTGCTCAAAGAGCAGCCCCGGCGGCCGGAGACCCTGATCACCGGCGTGGGCGTCCGACTGCCCGCCCATCTGACCGCCTGCGGCCGGGCGATTCTGGCGCACCTGCCTGCGGCGCAGGTGCGCGCCCTGTTCCCGTCCGCCGCCACGTTCGTCCGTCGGACCGACCGCGGACCGACCACCCTCGCAGCACTGCGGAGCACGCTGGCCACCGAACGCCGCCGCGGCTGGGCCTGCGAGGACGGTCACGTCACGCCCGGCTTCGCCTCCGTCGCCTACCCCGTATTCGAGCACAATCACCGCCCGATCGCCGCGATCAGCGTCGCAATGCGCCACCACTGCGCGACCATTCCGTGCACCGTCGACTGGACTCCGCTCGCCGCCCAGGTCTGCACGGTGGCAACCACTCTCACCCGTCGCATCGGCGGGGCATCGGACCGCACCTGACCCCGGCGAAGGCGTCTGAGCGCGGACGCGCTCCGCAGGCGGGCAACGCTCGGATGACCAGTAATGACCGCCGGCATCCGACCGGTCACGAACGATGCCTCGTGCGCTGCACCATCGGACGCGCGGTCTGTGACGAGCGACACCAGAAAATTAATTGTGCACAATATAATTGCCCACTACATTAATTTCATGACCGACAACCTCGCCCTCGACGAGCAACTGTGCTTCCCGCTCTACGCGGCGTCCCGGGCGATGACCGCGGTCTACCGCCCGAAGCTGGAGCGACTCGGCCTCACCTATCCGCAATACCTGGTGATGATGGCACTGTGGGAGCGTGACGGGCGCAGCGTCGGCGACGTCTGCCACGCGCTCGCGCTGGATTCCGGCACACTCTCCCCGCTACTCAAGCGGCTGGCGGCGGCGGATTTGGTCGAGCGGCATCGATCGGCGACCGATGAACGGCGCGTCGAGATCCAACTCACCGAACGCGGGCGCGCGCTGCGCGCCGAGGCGGGAAACATCCCGGCCGAGATGGCCGCCGCCAGCGGCCTGCCCCTGGCCGAGGTCGTCACCCTGCGCGAAACCCTGCAGAGACTGACGCATTCGCTGATGTCCGCACTGAATGACAATGAAGGAGACTAGACATGCAGGTCCTCTACACCGCCGAGGCATTGTCGACCGGCGACGGGCGCAACGGACACGCCCGCACCACGGACGGCAAGATCGACGTCGAACTGTCCGCGCCTAAGGAGATGGGCGGCAGCGGTGCCGGCACCAATCCCGAGCAACTGTTCGCGGCAGGCTACGCAGCCTGCTTCCATTCGGCGCTGCGACTGATCGGCAAACAAGCCGAGGCGAACATCGATGACTCCGCGGTCGGCGCGAAGGTCGGCCTCGGCACCAATGGCGCGGGCGGATTCGGACTGACGGTCACCCTCGAAGTCTCGCTCCCCCACCTGGCGGAGGAGCAGGCGCGGCAGCTCGCCGACAAGGCACATCAGGTGTGCCCGTATTCCAACGCGGTGCACGGCAACATCGACGTCGAGATCCGTATCGCCGAAGACTGATCGACCAGGAGCCGAGCGGGAAGCGAGCGACCGAATGCGCGGTCGGGTGGGCGCCGACGCGATGTCGCGGCTTGCGCCGAACGGGCATTCGATCGCTTTCGGCAGTGTCCCGAGACCACCGTCGCTCGACTTTCCCGCCGACCGCATCGTCGACCGGCGGTGCTGAAAAGCTTCCGGGGCGCCGAGCGGATCGAGGAGATCCGGGGCCGAGCGTCGTAGACAGCTGATCGGCAAGGTGGTCGACCGCACGACCCGCCGCTGATTTCGCAGCGAACTCCCTGGTGGAGTTCGCTGCCGATGCCGCAGCCGCCACCGAGACGCCAGGCTCAGCCGGACTGATCGATATCGAGCACCGCCATCGCCGCGTTGTGTCCTGGAATACCGCTGACGCCACCACCCCGGATAGCCCCCGCGCCACACAGCAACACGTTGCGATGACCGGTCGCGACACCCCACCGGGCAGCCGGGTCCGTGGCGTCGGCGTCCTCGGGAAGATAGGGGTAGGCCAGATCTCGATGGAAGATGTGGCCACCTGGTAACCCGACCTCGCGCTCGAGATCCGGCGGGGCCTTGGCCTCGAGACACGGCGCACCATTCTCGTCCGTGGCAAGACAATCTGCGATCGGTTCGGCAAGCACCGAATCCAGTTGCGCCAGAGTCGCTTCCACCAACGTTGCCTTAGCGGACGCTGGATCGGCGGCGAACAACCGCGCCGGTGTGTGAAGGCCGAACAGCGTGAGGGTCTGCGCGCCCTGAGCGATCAGCTGCGGCGACAAGATCGACTGGTCGGTCAATGTATGACAGTAGATCTCCGCGGGGGGCGCCGACGGAATTCGGCCGATCGCCGCCTCGCCGTACGCCTGATCGAGTTGCGCGTACGACTCGCCGATGTGGAAGGTCCCGGCAAACGCCGCACGCGGCCCCGTCTCGGCGTCGCGCAACCGCGGCAGCCGGCGCAGCAGCATATTCATCTTCAGTTGCGCCCCTTCCGGTTTCGTCGGCCGAGGCTGGCCGAGCAACCCCGCGAGCGCGTACGGTGCGGCATTCACGAGGACGTGCCGCGCACCGACCGTCCCGTCCGGATAGCTGACTTCGGCGGTGCTGCCGTCGCTGTCGAGGCCGGTCACCTCGCATTCGGTGACGATCTCGGCACCCGCCGAACGGGCGGCCACGGCCAATGCGTCGGTGAGTGTGCCCATGCCTCCGACCGGCACATCCCAGTCGCCGGTCCCGCCACCGATCACGTGGTAGAGGAAGCAACGGTTCTGTCGCAGCGACGAATCGTGCGCATGCGCGAACGTGCCGATCAACGCGTCGGTAAGCACCACACCACGCACGGTGTCATCGCGGAATGTCGACTCGATCGTCTCCCCCAGCGGGCGTTCGAACAACGCCTCCCAGGTGGCCGCGTCATCGACGACAGCACGCAGCGCCGCCTTGGGCTGCAGCGGCTGCGTCAGCGTCGGGAACACACGGCGCGCCAGCCGTCCGGTCGCGCCGTAGAACTGTTGCCACGCAAGGAAATCCTGGTCCGATCCGGTGAGTCGCGTGAAGCTCGCCCTGGTGCGCTCCTGAGACGAGGAAATGAGCAGTCCACCGGTCCGCACCGGCGTGTACGACGAGATCTGCCTGCGCCGGGTCCCGAATCGCAGGCCCAGATCGTCCATGATCTGCCGCGGCAGCAAGCTCACCAGGTACGAATACCGCGACAACCGCGCGTCGACGCCGGCGAACACCCGTTCCGAGACCGCGGCACCACCCGTGTGCGACTGCCGCTCGAGCAGCAGCACGGATCGCCCGGCCCGCGCCAGATACGCGGCGGCCACCAGCCCGTTGTGACCGCCACCCACGATCACGACCTCGTAGAACGACCGCGTCGGCTTCATCCGTCCTCGATAGCACGGATTCTCCTCGGCCGACAGCACCCGCACCGAATAGAATCCGCTCGACGGCGACCGGATCCGATCTCCCGCGAACGAGGCGGCTGGGCCTTTGCCACCACCGCCGGACGCTCTTGCCTGCTGCCCGTCAGGGCGCGAACAAGGTCGATCCCCAGTAGTCGTTGGGACCCAACCCTGGTGGAACTGCGAAAACCGCTGATCCGACGTGTTTGATGTACTCGTTCAGCGCGTCGTTGCGCGCGAGATTCTCCTGCATCGGCACGAATTGCGTGCGCGGATTACGGCAGTAGGCGATGAAGAACAAGCCCGCGTCGAGATGTCCGAAGCCATCGGAGCCGTCGGTGAAGTTATAGCCTCGCCGCAGGATCTGGATACCACCGAGTTCCTCGGCCGAAGCGAGGCGCACATGTGCGTCGGTGTCGACCAGCGGTCCGGTGGGCCCCTTCGATTGCAGATCCAACTCGTCGAATTCATTCTCGCCGCCGAGGGGAGCTCCGGATCCCTTCGTCCGTCCGATGACCCGCTCTTGCTCGTGCAGACTGGTGCGGTCCCAGGGCTCGATCAGCATCCGGATACGGCGCGTCACCAGATACGATCCGCCCGCCATCCACGACCGATCGTCCTGCGGGTCGACCCAGACGAACTGCGTGACCGCATCGTGGTCCTCCGCCTTGATGTTGCGCGTTCCATCCTTGAATCCCAACAGGTTTCGCGGTGTCACCTGGGTGGTCGAGGTCGACGACGTCCGGCCGAAACCCAGTTGCGACCACCGCACCGAGACCACACCGAATCCCGCCCGCGCCAAGTTGCGAATCGCGTGAACGGCGACTTGCGGATCGTCGGCGCATGCCTGGATGGCGATGTCACCCCGCGAGCGGGCCGGATCCAGTGCGTCACCGGTGAACTTCGGCAAGTCGACCAACGCGTCCGGTTTGCGGGCCGCCAGTCCGAACCGATCGGCTCCGGTCGGCGTAGTGAACAGCGACGGCCCGAAGCCGATGGTCAGCGTCAATCGCGACGGCGCCAGATCGAGCGCTTCACCGGTGTCGGTGGGCGGATTGTAGGCACCGGCGCCGATGGCGCCGTTCGGCACGGCCTCCTGGCCCGTGGTCATCCGTTCTGCCATGACAGTCCAGGTTCGCAGCAGGGCATCGAGTTCGTCGCGCGACTCGGTGTGTACATCGAACACCGCGAAGTGCAGCCGATCCTGAGCCGGCGTCACGATGCCGGCCTGATGAGCACCGCGGAAGGGCACCACACCAGCTTCGGGCGCAGCGGCATCCTGGCTCGACATACGGCCCGCAACTACCCCGGCGCCCGCTGCCAACACTCCTAGACCTGCCGAACCGATCAGGCCACGGCGCGACACCCCACCTCGGCCGGCGCGGCCGGCTTCGTGCTCAGGCTCCTGCGACAACGCCTTGCACCTGACTGACGACCGCGGACAACGCGTCGATGCGCCGCGCCAACGCGGCACGCTGCGGTTCGGTCACCGCCTCGTAGCCGACGTGCCCGTCACCGGCACGGTATTGCGCCAACTCGCTGTCCAGCTCGGCGAACCTGCGGTCGATCAGGGTGGCGAGGTCGCGGTTTCGCTCATCGAGGATCGGCCGCACGCTGGCGATCGCGGCCTGGGAACCGTCGACGTTGGCCTGGAAGTCCCACAGATCGGTATGGGAGAAGGTGTCTTCCTCACCAGTGATCTTGGTGCGCGCAATCTCGTCCAACAGCGTCTGAGCGCCACCGGAGACCTGAACCGGATCGACCTGGAAATCCGCGGCGCTCACCCCTCGCACCAACTCCCCCACATCGGCTACGAGTTGGTCGGCGATCCGAGTGGTGTCCGGCTGCAAACCCTGCGCCCACAGGTCTTTCTCGAGCCGATGGAATCCTGTCCACTTGTCCCCGGCGGCCACATCGGCTTCCCGCAGGTCAAGCCGCGGGTCGAGATCGTCGGGAAAGCTCTCGGCGACCGGCTCGATGCGCTCGTAGTAAGTGCGCGCCACCGGGTACTGTTTCTTCGCCGACGCGACGTCGCCGGACTTGATCGCGGCGACGAACGCACCCGTCGTTTCCTGCAGTGCGGTCACCTGCGACACCAGGTATCGCTTGTACCCGGACGCCGCGTCGGCCATCTTTCCGGTGTCGTCACGCGTCTGTGCCTGACCCGTGACGATGAAGTCACCGCGGATTCCTTCACCCACCATCCCCGGCTTACACGCGGTCTGATAGGTACCCGGATCCGACACCGACACGATCAACTGCCGCGACAGTCCGGGACCGATGTTCTCGACCTCACCGATGACACGGTCGCCGGCGCCATACACGTAGAACTCGGTGACCTTGGTGCCATTGTTGGTGATCCGGAACGTGGTGTTTCCCGCACTCGCCGAATTGCGCGACACCTCACATGAGTTGTCCGCGGCCGTCACCGCGATATCGCCGCCCTGCGAGGTCTCGGATTTGCTGGCGCACGAAGCAAGCAGCACCGGCAGCACGGCGACAGCAGTGATCGCCACGACAGTAGATCGCATGGGTGGAACCTTTCACGAATGCGGCTGAGCCGCTGCGGGTTTGGCGGGCGCATCGCCCGAAGAATCGCGGGATCCCGATATTGGCGCCGGGCGGAGAAACACGATCAACACGACGATCAGATATCCCGTCCACGCCAGCGCCTGCAGGAGCGTCGGATCGGCACGGAAGTTGAAAATCCCCTGGGCGACGGTGCCGTACCAACTCGACATGGTGAACCACGACGAGATATCGAAGGCGGTATCGTTCAGACCCGGCAACCAATCAGCGGTCTGCAACGCCCGGACCCCATATGCCAGGATTCCGGCGGCGACCACGATCAGCAGCACTCCGGTGTATTTGAAGAACATCGCGAAATTGATGCGGACCGCGCCGAAATACATCAGCACTGTCAGCAGCGCCGCGATCACGATGCCCAGTAGCAAACCGAGCAACGGCCACAGGCTTCCGGCGGTGTTCTCCGCGTAACCGACCATCAACAGCGCCGTTTCCACCCCCTCGCGGCCGACCGCCAGAAAGGCCAGTGCCAACACCGCGGCCGGGCCGCCGGCCACCGCCCTGGACATGCCGGCTCGCAGATCACCGGAGATCGATCGCGATGCGGTACGCATCCACAAAACCATCCAGGTCACGATCACGACGGCGGTCAGCGACGCGATCCCCGAAATCAGTTCCGCGGCCACCCCGGTGACGGTCGACGTGCCGTAATGCACACCCGCGAAGATCGCACCCACCATCGCGATCGCCGCGAGAACTCCCCCGACCACCCAGCGCAGCGCATCCCGGTGCCCGGATTTGACCAGGAAAGCGACCAGGATCATGACCACGATTCCGGTTTCGAGCCCCTCGCGCACACCGATCAATCCACTGCCGATCAATTGTGCCGCGATCGAGGGCGCGCCGGATGCGCCAGCAAGATCCGCCATCACTCACTCCCGCCTACATCCCAATGCGGCCTCATCGTATTCAGCAAGGCAAGGCTATCTTTACACACGGCATCAACCCTTGCGACCGCAACCTGCGGGCACACGGTGGTGTGACCGAGTGGGAAGTTTGCCAGGCCCTCCTCTGCTGCGCTCAGGCCGGCAGCTCATGGGAGACCGTCACCGGACTGTCATCTCACCCAGTTCGGACCAGCCGGTGTCGTCGATGGTCTGATTGATGATCCGCGGAGTCGATGCGAGCGCCTGCGGCAGCTCCGCCATGGCGGCCTTGAAGTGCGCACTGCCGACGTGTGCGGCGCCGGCCGCTTCGTCGCGGAAGGCCTCGACGAGAACGAATTCGCTGTGATCGTCGACGCTGCGGGACCAGTCGAACCAAAGGTTGCCTTCCTCGGCGCGGGTTGCGGCGGTGAAGGGGCCGACGAGCTCGAGCCACCGATCGGTCCATTCGGGCTTGGTCTTGAACTTGACGACGATGAAGATCATTTCGCTCCTCCTTGGTGCGAGCCGCCTTCAGCCGCTCCTGGGCTGGTGGGGGGCGCGTGCGTTGCGAACATCCCATTGTCTCCCGCTCGACCAGTGGATGGCCGCTATCGGTCGGGCACCGGACGTGTCGCTCGACCGGTCGAGCGACGGACATGATCAAATCAAGTAGAGGAATGGATCTCGCAGGTCGGGTTCGAATCGCTCATCGCAGATGGTGCCGCCAACCCGGAGGCCACAGTGGTCGAGCGCATCCGACAGTTGTATCGGACGACGAACTGAAGGTGCGGTATGCAGACGACGAAGCGTCTCAGAGTGCCTGAGGTGACGGGCATCGAGGTGCGCGAGCACCGCTTGCGATTTCGGCTATCCGACTCCGCGGGTCACGACGAGTTGATGCGCCTGGTGAGCATCTTCCACCGGCGCGGAATCGAGGTCGTGTCCCTGCATTACGACCGGGTGAGCGGTGGCGGCGGCACGATCGACGCTACCGTCATGAGTACCAGGCATGGCGCCGACATCGTCGTGCGAACATGCGCCGATACCGTACATGTCCTGGATGCTCGCGTCACCGAGCCCTCGGAGTGGAGCGTCTGAAGTCGACCCGGCCACCGGATTCGGCAATCGTCGTCGCGGTCACTTCAGCAGCGCCTTCCGGGTAGACAGCGGACACAGGACACGTAGCGCTGTCATCTCCTCGGCGGTCGGCAGACTCCGCTCCATCCCCGCGGGAGTCGAACGCGGCCGGCCCGTAGCGCCGTGACCAACTCCGCGTAGCCTTCCCGAACCTCGCCGAGGTGGAACCACGCCTCGTGCCGTAGTTCCGCGTCGCCGCTGTGGCGGACCGTCCACAAAACCTCGGCGTAGGTCTTGGCGACATGACTGATCACCTCGCCGAAGGAGTGCGTGTGTTTGCACGCGCCCACCGCGCGCGGCGGAGGGAACACAGCCCACGCATTGATCTCGCCGACGATACGTGCGATGTCGGCGTGGATACCGGGTTCGTCGAAATCGCAAGGACGCTGCGGTCGCCCGAGATGCACTGGAATCAGCGCAGCATGCAGATCTCCCAACGCTCGGGCCCACCCGATCAGCGGTGAACTACCTCTCAGGCCACCGCAGATGGCAGCCAGCAGTTGTTCGGGTTCGAGCAACGGCACTCGACCCGGGTTCACGACACGCCCAGACCACGCCGACCCCACCGAGGTGGGCGAATACCCCGCCGGGGCAACCCCGAGGTCTCTCGAGGCCCAGGCAGGCCGGTTGGCGTCCTCGGCCGAGTCCCGATCCATCGCCGCGGGGCCGACTACGGCATCGGAGGGCCAGGCGTCCATAGTCACATGGTGCGCCTGGCGCGTGTCCCCCGCCACGACCGGCTTGCTCCCAGGTAGTAAGCGCGGCCTCTTATCGCACGTAGCATGGCTGATCGTGGAACTGCGCCAGCTCCGGTACTTCGTCGCGGTCGCCGAAGAGCTGCACTTCGGACGGGCGGCCGAGCGCCTGTTGATCGCGGGGCCGTCGCTGTCACAGCAGATCAAGGCATTGGAACGTGACCTGGGCGTGCCACTTTTCACCCGCGACCGGAGGTCGGTCGCCCTGACCGCCACGGGCGCGGCGCTGCTGCCGGAGGCTCGGGCGCTGCTGCGACGAGCCGAGGATCTGCGCCGCCGCGCGGCACGGATGTCCGGTTCCGAAGCGGTTCATATCGGCTACGTCACCTGGTTGCCGTCGGACCTGACGGCCCGCATATCCGGTGTCGCCGCACTGCACATCGATACCTGGGTCGTGCCCTCGCACGCGCAGGCCGCACGAGTGGCCGACGGTAGCCTCGACCTCGCCGTGTGCTGGGTACAAGCGGCCGACCTGGCCAGGCTCGGCCTCGAGGCTCGGCTGCTCGGAGCCGACCGGCTGTACGCGGTGTCCTCCGGTGCGAGCACCAGTCCGGTGCGGCCGCGCGAGGTCACCGTGCTCGTCGATGCCGACGCCGCCACCTGGTCATCCTGGAACGATTTCGCCGAGCAGTTGGCGCGGGACACCGGCGCGCGAGTTCAGCGCATCGACGACGGCGGCATCACCGGTCCCGCCTTCTTCGACCACGTCCGCGCGAGCGACCGCCCTGTGGTCAACTCCCCCAGAGGACAGTCCCTGCCCCTGCCCGCGGACCTCGTCCAGCGCCCGATAGCTGCACCCGCGGTGTATTGGACCTGGTCACTTATTCTGCGCCACAACGAAATACGCCCTGGTGTGCTCGCTGCAGCGGATGCGATCAGTCGTGATATCGGTCAACTCGGGATCCACGACGCCGACGCTTGGCTGCCCGGCGACGACCCGCACCGCTAGTCGAACAGCGGATCGCGAGAAGCACATTCATCGCCCAGCGCTCTGGCCGCCGTCGACATGAAGGATCTCGCCGGTGACGAACGGAGCATTCTCCAGGTAGATGATCGCTTGGACCACATCCTCGACCTCGCCCATCCGACCGAGCGGGTGGACCGCACTGAATTTCTCATAGGACTCAGCCGGATGCATCGATGTACGAATGACGCCGAGCGCGACGGTGTTGACCCGGATGCCGCGAGCCGCGTACTCGATCGCCAGCTCCTTGGTGACTGCGTTCAGCCCACCTTTGGTCAGCGACGCGAGCGCAGAGATCAACTGTGAGTTGGCGTAGTCGACCAAGCTGGTCGAGACATTGACCACATGACCGCCCCTGTCGGTCTCCAACATCGCGGTGAGGGCACTGCGAGAAATCTCGAAGAAGCCTCGTAGGTTGACTCCCACCACAGCGTCGAAGTCTTCGTCGGAGTAGTCGGTGAATGGCTTGGAGATGAAGATTCCGGCATTGTTGACCAGCGTGTCGACCCGGCCGAACCGCGCCATAGCCGCGTCGACAACACGGGCGCCGACGCCGCGCTCGGCGACGTCCGCACGCACGGTCAATACCCCGGAATCGTCGGATTCGTCGATAGAACGGGCGGTCGCGACAACCGCGTAACCGAGGTTCCGGTATGCCGTGACCAGAGTCGCGCCGATACCCCGGGAGGCACCGGTGATGATGGCGACCTTCTGCACAGTGTTCACAATCGGATACTCCTTTCCAGCCGGGTGCGTACTTCGCTACCTGCAATGCGGGGAACTTCCGCCGCGATGCGGTAGCGGAAGTCTTCCGCCAAATCCCACCTCGCCGGTCGAGGCGCGCCGCGACCCGATTCTCCGCAGCTCGAGGCCTAAGAGGGCGTCTGAGAACTGAGGCGGGGCGGCGTGTGGCGCACGAAGAATGGGTGAACTCCCGGTAGGACTGGTGGTTCTCACGCCAAACCCGGTCCGACCAGGAGCTCGTGTGCCAGTGTCGCTTGCCTGCCAGTGTTTGTCATGCCCGACCCACCGCGAGTCGCCCGACAGGCCTTCGGAGCGCTCGTCGTACCCGTCCTCGTCGATCACCGACGCCCAATGGGCGGTGCTGGAGCCACTGCTCCCGCCGCCCGGCAACACCACCGGCAACGGCGGGCGACCGGAGAAACACCCCCGCCGCCTCGTGCTGGACGCGATCTTCTACGTCGTCCGCGGCGGGATCGCGTGGCGGCAGATGCCCCACGACTTCCCGCCCGCGACGACCGTCTACGACATCTTCCGCCGTTGGACCAAAAACGTTGTGTGGCACAAGATCCACGACACGCTGCGTGACCTGGTCCGGGTACGCGCCGGACGCGACCCGCTGCCGACCGCCGCGATCGTCGACTCCCAGACCGTACGCGGCGCCGACACCGTCCCCTCCGACAGCGCCGGCTACGACGCGGGCAAGAAGACCAAGGGCCGCAAACGACACATCGCCACCGACACCCTGGGGCTGCTCCTGGCCGTCGTGGTCACCGGCGCGCACATCCAGGACCGCGACGGAGCCCACCGGCTGCTGGTGGCGTTGCGTGCCCGTTTCTCCACCGTGTCGCACCTCTGGGTCGACGGAGGCTACGCGGGTCGCCTGGTCCTCTGGGCCCACAAGGTCCTGTCGTTGACCCTGGAGGTGGTCAAACGCACCGACAAGACCAGCGGGTTCCTGGTCCTGCCCCGGCGTTGGGTCGTCGAACGAACATTCGGATGGATCACCAAACACCGACGCTGCGTCCGTGACTACGAGACCCTGCCCGAACACCACGAAGCCATGGTCTACATAGCCATGATCATGACCATGTCCCGCCGACTCGCCCGTGCCGGAGACCACTAACGTCAGCATTCAGACGCCCTCTCAGAGAGGTAATTTCGATACGTCTACGACTACGTATATGATCGGCGCATGGACGTGTTGATCGTGGGAGCGGGACCGACGGGAATGACGTTGGCGTGCGGCCTGGCCGCGCAGGGCGTCGAGGTGCGGCTCGTCGACCGGGCCACCGGACCTGCCGAGACCTCGCGGGCGAACATCCTGCACGCACGCGGCGTCGAGGTCCTAGACCGGCTGGGTGCCCTCCGCGACCTGCGGGAACGGACGCTCGAGCCCGCCGGCATGCGGATGCACGTCGGCGGCAGGCCAATCGCCACTATGCGGTTCCTGCCGGACCGGCGGGAGCGCACGCAGGCGCTGTTCGTGTCGCAGGCCGCGATCGAGGCCGAGCTGCGCCGCCGGCTCACCGAGCTGGGCGTGCCCATCCACTGGGGGACCGAGGTCACGTCCCTCGACCAGGATCCGCCGGCCGACTGGGTGGTCGGGTGCGACGGTGCCCGCAGCACGGTCCGCGAACTCGCAGGGATCGACTTCCCCGGCGTGCCGGTCGCCGAGCGGTTCCTGCTCGCCGACGTCCACACCGACTGGGACCGCGACCGCAGTGTCTCCGCCGGCTGGTACCACCGGGACGGCATGCTGCTGGCCATGCCGATGCCCGGCAAGCCGGACCTCTGGCGCCTCATGGCTGACGTACCGCACGACGGCGAGCGGCTCGCCCCCGACCAAGTGGTCGACCGGCTGCGGCAGCTCCTCGTGGAGCGCGCGGGTCAGTCGGATATCGGCATCCGCGAGACCGTGTGGGCCTCGGTGTTCCGCATCCACCGACGGCTGGCGGCCGACTACCGCCGCGGCCGGGTCCTGCTCGCCGGCGACGCGGCGCACACCCACAGCCCGATCGGCGGTCAAGGCATGAACACGGGCATCGGCGACGCGGAGAACCTCGCGTGGAAGCTGGGCCTGGTGGTCCGCGGCCTGGCCGGCCCCGAACTGCTCGACACCTATGGGGCCGAACGCCGGCCGCTGGCGGCGGACGTCCTGCGCAACACCACGGCGAACACGCGGCTGCTGCTCGGCGAAACGGCGCTCACGCGGTTCCTCCGAGACCGGGTGGTGGTTCCGTTGCTCGGCAGGCCGGCCGTGCAGCGCCGCGCTACCCGGGTGGCGTCGCAATTGTGGGTCACCTACCGGCGCGGTCCGCTCGGTGGCCGCGGCCCGGCGCCGCAGCCGGGTGACCGCATCCCGGACGGCGAATACCAGCGCACCGACGGAACCCAGACACGGCTGCACGCGGAGCTTGGCCCGGAGTGGGCCTTGGTCGGCGGCTCGGCCGAACTGCTGGCCGAGGCCCGCACAGCGTTGGGCGAGGTGGTCGGCCTGCGAGGGGAGGGAGACGCGCTGCTCATCCGCCCGGACGCACACCTCGCCTGGCACGGCAACGACCCGGCCGCGCTGCAAGATCGGCTTACAGCGATGCTGCGGCCGCCGGGCGTTGGCACAATGCGCCCGTGACTTCCGCACGCACCGGTCCTGGCCGTCCGCGCGACCCGGAGGCGGACGAGGCGATCCTGCGGGCCGCCGTTGAGCTACTGATCCAGCGGGGTGTCGAGCGGACGAGCATCGAGCAGATCGCCCGGCGGGCCGGAGTGGCGAAGGTGACCGTGTACCGGCGGTGGAGTTCGAAGGAAAAGCTGTTCGCCCAGGCGCTCGAGTCCACGCGTGAGCAGGTCCGTGCAGTCGACAAAGTCGGCGGTCCGCTGCTCGACGTGATCGAGGAGCTGCTGCCTCGGTGGGGTGAGCTGCTGGCCGACCCCGGCGCGCGAGCGCTGACCGCCCGGATGATCGGCGCCGGGCCGGACCACCCGGAGCTGCTCTCCACGTACTGGCGCCACCACCTCGAGCCCCGCCGCGAGCGTGCCCGAAAGACCCTCGACCGCGCGAAGCGGGACGGCGTGCTGCCAGCCACTACGGATGTCGACATGGTGATCGACATGATGTGGGGGGCCGTCCTGCATCAGCTGGTGCTAGCGCCCGGCGACCGCTCGGCCACGGAGCTGACTGCCTACCTTCGCCGCATGCTCCGCCAGATGGGCTTCGCCCTACCGGAGTGAACCGGGGTAGAGGTATTGTCGGCCGGCTGCTCCTCGCCGTGGAACCAGGCCCATGGCTTCGCGGCGGTGGGCAGCGGGTCACGTCCGGTGTGGAGGCGGACCAGGTTGCGTAGTGCATCGTGAACTTGTTGCCACACAACGGTTTTGGCCCATCGGCGGAAGATGTCGTAGATGGTCATCGCGGGCGGGAAGTCGCCGGGCGTCTGTCGCCAGGCGATCCCGCCGCGGGCCACGTAGAAGATGGCGTCCAGCACGACCCGGCGTGGGTGCTTCTCCGGTCGACCACCTTTGCCGACGGTGTTACCCGGTGGTGGCAGCAACGACGCGACGAGCGCCCACTCGGAGTCAGACATCGACGAGGACGGGTAGAACGGACACGACACCGGTGTAGTCAGCGGCCCACCATGGGCTGGGCATGACAAACACCGGCAGGTAGGCAACACTGACACGCGAGCTCCTGGCAGACCGGTTGGCGTAGAGAACCACCAGTCCTACCGGGAGTTCGCCCACTTCCCGGCACACACGCCGACGCCCACCAAAGTTCTCAGACGCCCTCTAAGGCAGGACCTAGCCCCTGGTGGCGGGATCATTCGGGTGCGGGGACAGCGGCGTCACCGTGTCGTGTCGCCATACCCGCAGCGGCATAGACGCGAGTACCTTCTCCAGTTGCTCGGCGTCGTCCGCGTGGAAAAGCCCCCACGTGCGCCATTCACCAGGAGCGAGCGGAGGACGCCACAGTCGCAGCAGGGATCCCTGCGCTGCGAGTTCCTGTGCCCGGGCCGCCTCCCTGGCCCGGATATCCGCAACAGCCTCCTCGGATGTGCCCTCCGGAACAACGGTCACCATGTCGACCAGAAACTCCATCGGCGGCTTTCCTCCCTCGGTCATCCCGATTTCGAAACACTGCGAACACTGCAAACACCGAAGCCGGCTCCGGCCGGTGGACGAGCATGAATGCGGGCACAACCGCCCGCGAACAAGGTGTTTGGATCCCTCGTGACAGATCCGCCGATGATTCGATGGATGCGAGCGGGCGGGCGCTCATTTGTCCTCCGAGTATTTCATCGCCGAGCGAGTGTTTCGGCTCGACGACGGATCCGACCGCGAACAGAGAAACGGCGCGACCGCAGCGCCGCCGATCGCGATCGGTAGTGTGACCTGCGCACTGTCTGCCCGGGGGGACCATCTCGACCAGGTGGGTAGAAGGCCGCGCCTACCACATAGGAGCAAACCGGTCGTAGCCGCGAGATCGCCGTCGGGCACACGATGTCCTGATGAAAGCCCGACCTGAGCGCATTCCCGTCCACCCCACGATTCGATCGCCGTGGATGCACGTCGCTCAGGCCGCGGCGGCACTCGCGGCAGGCATGGGCGTCGGCCGCTTCGTCTACACCCCGATTCTGCCGCTCATGACTGCGCAGGCCGGGCTCAGCGCGGAAGCCGGCGCCAACGTGGCGACGGCCAACTACGTCGGATATCTCGTCGGCGCGTTGATCGGCATTCTGGCCCCTGGACTGGTCCGTTTTCCGGCCGCGAACCGGACCGCGCTCGTCCTGCTCGTCATCACTCTCGCGGGGATGCCGCTGACCCACAGCATCACGGTGTGGCTGCTCTTGCGGCTGTTGGCCGGAATCGCGAGCGCCATCGTGTTCGTCGTAGCCGTCAGTTCGCTGCTCAGTCACCTGCGCGACCATCCGATCCACCTGCCCGGCTGGGGCTTCAGCGGAGTCGGCGCCGGGATCGCGCTGTCCGGTGTGCTGGTACTGATCCTGCGCTCGGTGTCCGACTGGCGGGCGGCATGGTGGGCTGCTGCCATCCTGGCCGCAGTGCTCGCCGCGGGCGCGTGGACGTTGCGTCCAGAACTGCCGCCCACACCAGCCACCACCGCCACCAGCGTGCGAGCACCGAGAACGCGCCGCTGGTTCACCGCTCTGTTCGTGAGCTACACCCTGGAGGGCATCGGCTACATCATCGCCGGGACCTTCTTGGTCGCGGCGATCGACCAGACCGCACCCGGGTGGATCGGCAGCGGCGCCTGGGTACTGGTAGGCCTGGCGGCCGCGCCATCAGCGGTGCTGTGGGCGTGGCTGGGCCGCCGCTGGTCGCGCCCGGACCTCCTCCTGGTCGCGCTGGTCGTCCAAGCGGTCGGCATCGCGCTGCCAACCCTGGTCGACGGCGTCGCGGCAGCGCTCGTCGCGGCGTTCCTGTTCGGCGCCACCTTCCTCGGTATCAGCAGCATTGCGCTCGCCACGGGCACGCACCTGCGCTTCCCTCGTTCGGTGGCATTACTGACCGGTGGCTATTCCGCGGGACAGATCCTGGGACCGCTAGTCGTCACTCCGTTGCTGCACCACGGCTACCACCAGGCGCTCCTCCTCGGGGCGGTGGTCGTCGCCGTAGCGGCGCTCGGCGCGGGCGCGCTGCGCGTCGGGTTCCCGCATCACGCGCCGGACGAGCAACGCCTCCGCACGGCGGTCATGCCACATCCGACCTCCCAGCACACTGGCTCGATCGACTCCGATCACCTCATCCGGTCGTTACCCGCGCGGCGCTGACCGAAGTCCGTTCCACCCACCACAGCAGTCGACACACAAACAGCCGATCAACGGCCGAGGTGGCGGGCAGCGCGGCGGCGAATCCAGTTCCGCCGCTATCCGATCCATGGCGGCTGGGTAGGCCTCCGCAGCGGCCGGGTCCAGGTCCACGCGGGTCGGTTGCGATTCTGGCTGTCTCACGGTTCCCCTCGAAGTTCCCGCGTCGACCCTGGCGGTTGCCCTTGGCTGCTTGGACGTACCGAGGAGTTGTTCGGTCCCGCTCGAAGGAAAAACTCGCACAGCAAACGCGCACTCGACAAACTCCTGAACCATGAGGGGCAGCTCACCCGACGTACGAACCTGCCGGATGACGTTCTGACGCAATACCAACCAGGACACCAGATCACCGAGAAGCGTTTACCTCCAGCTCTACCGACCCGAACAGGTTCTCTGGGCCGATAGAATTTCAGATCGTATCCAAAACAGGTAAAGACGCATCGAAATACGCTCTCGTTTATTTGAATGAGGAATCCGAGGTTCTGTTCAAATCGGACGTAGGCGCCGCAGCCCGGACCACTGAGGCATTCTCTCTCCTCCGGACATTGCCATGATTGCCGACCTTCTCCACGACGGTGTCAGTTCTCCCTGATTCCGAGCAGGAGCTGACGGGTTCAGGCCCCACCGATCACAGTTTTGGAGCAATGGACTGGAGTTTCCATGTCATTCGTGCGTGGGTTCACGGCAATGGATACTTACCTACCCGGCTGAGGCGCATTCCCGCCGCGATTACCGAGGCGTGGCAGTGGGCGGACATCCGATCCGACCGACCACCTCGCCCTGCTGGTGACAGGCTCGCTCGTGCGGAGTTCGAGTAGGGAGGGTCTGCCGAACATTCGAGCAGGCCGCGACAAGGGCCGCGTTTCCACAGGTGCGAATGTTCGAAAACCGTTCGTTTCAGGTAGCGTCCCACCCAGTTGTCGAACACGTTTTCCGAACGTTCGGAGGGGTTGGAATGGCGTTGGTGGGCCTCGTCCGCGTCAGCACCAGCAAACAGGAGACCCGCCGCCAGCACAACGACCTCGATCCGATCTGCGTGAAGGTGTTCGAAGAGAAGATCAGCGGCAACCTCGAGCTCATCGACCGGCCCGTCGCGCAGACCGCACTGGACTACAGGCGCCCCGCTGACCTGCTCACAGTCCAGGAAGCCGACCGGCTCGGCCGCAACCTCCTCGAAGGCCTGATCGTGCTCAACGATCTATTCCAACAAAACTTCTCGCTGAAGATCCTGCCCGGCATCGCCGCCGGCGAGCACCCCGAGCGCAGTCCGATCCTCGACCTGGCGCTCACCCTGGCCGAGGACCGTCGCCGCGACATCATCCGCAAAACCCGCGACGGGTTGGCATCCGCCGCGGGACATGGCCGCACTGGAGGCCACTCCCGCGTCGTCGACGACGACAAACGCCGCGCGATCCTGACCAGCCGAGCCGCAGGCCAATCACTGCGTGAAACCGCCACCGCCACCGGCGCCGGCGTCGTCCATGGCCAAATAAAGGCCGCCGCAGCTGGTGTCGACGAACCCGGAACGGGCGTTTTGCGCGGCAAGGGCGCGGCACGGTGAGAGTTGTGGTCGGCGAACTGGACGCGGCGTGGCGGTCTGTGCGCGATGTGCTCGGCACGGCGGCCAGGGACTACGGCGCCGCGGTCGCCGCGGTGCCCGAGCACGTCGCCCGCGGCGTCACCGAGACCGTTGCCCGGGCCATGGACTCCGATGCGGCAAACGTACCGACGCTACGGACCGCGTTCTCCGACCTGTCCGGCGGTATCTCCACCACCGCAACGTCTTCCACCTACGTAGCCGGCCGCGATCTGATCGACGCAGTGGACTACAGCGCGCTGCGGCGGACGGGAGGAACCACGTCCTTAGGAAACAATCCGAGGTTCGAAGATATCCAACGGCTGCAAGGATTCAACGGCCCTCACACCATCACCACAGCGCACGAGGTCGACGCAGTCGTCACCGAGCGCAGGCCAGCGCTGTTCCGCGGGTTCGAGGAGGATCGCTACCTCGAGGCTTTCGTCGCCGGCCCGGTGCGACCCGGCGGCGGTCCCACCGGATCCGGAACCTATGCCACGCCACTGGAGCATGTCGCACTCCGCTACACCGATCCCACCCACAAACAAGACCTCGCTACCCGGCAGGCCCGGGTGCTGCGGATGGCACTACGACCCGAGGCCAAGATCACCACTCTGCGCACACTCGAGTCCGAACGTAGCCGCACCCTGGCACAAGTCGCCCGTGAACTACGGGCCCTGCGCGATATAGCGCACCCCACCATCGAGGAAACGGCTCGCCGCAACGCGCTGATGGACAAGGAGTTGACGTTGGCCGACATCGGCCAATACGGTGCCCTGCGCGGCTGGGACGCCATCGACGGATCCGACACCTTCTCGAACAAGGAGTGGAACATACTCAACCCGACCGCCCTATTGATCCAACGCTGAGCACCCACCGCCGAGTACGCCGGTGTGTCGGGACCGACTCGCTGGACAACACGCCAGTCGCAGGAATGCCAGTACCGGCCATCACTGACGTTCTCGAGCGCACCCACAGATCTCCCGAGTGTGTGGCGTGGCTTCGGCGAGGGTGTGTCGGCCGTCGAGTGTGCCAGAACTCGGGCGCATCCGATGGCGCGGCGGGCGGTCACGCCGTCGCGCAGGCCCGGGCGGGTGAGTTCAACGACGTCGTCGACCAGACCATCGGCGACCATTCGTCGTGTGCGTGTCGCGATCCGCGCGTCCGCCGTGTCGGTTGCGGGCGATGCCGATGATCATTGTGTCCCAGCGGGGTCCGCCGATTGTGGGGACGGCCGCGGCGTCACCTGGCGGCCCTATCGCGGGTCGTCGTCGGGTGGTCGCACGAGTTGCCGGTGGGGGCGGAGGGTTGTAACGGGCCGATGCGCGGCAGGCCTATGTCGATGCCGACGGGTGCAGTGGTGGGGGTGGTGCCGTGTTCGTGGGCGTCCCCGGCGCGGGTGCGGCGGTGACCGAGGATGGGTGCGTCGGCGAGCAGGTGATGGGGCGCGGCGTCGGTAACACGCACGATGACGAAATCGCCGGGACGTATCGGGTCGGCCGGGTCGGGCCGGAAGTGCGCGAGTCGTCCGTCGCGGGCGCGGCCGCTGCGGCGGGCCGTGGCCGTGTCCTTGCGGCCGGTGTCGGTGACCAGCAGTTCCACTTCGGTGCCGATCAGCGACCGGTTGCCTTCCAGCGAGATCTGTTCCTGCACTGCGACGAGTCGATCGAACCGTTCCCGTACGACGTCGCGGGGTATCTGGTCGGGCATGGTCGCGGCAGGGGTGCCGGGGCGGGGCGAGTATTGGAAGGTGAACGCGCTGGCGAATCGGGCCTGTTCGACGACGTCGAGGGTGTCGGCGAAGTCCTCGTCGGTTTCGCCGGGGAAGCCGACGATGATGTCGGTGGTGATCGCGGCGTCCGGCATCGCCGCGCGGACCTTGTCGATGATGGCGAGGTAGCGGGTCCTGCGGTAGGAGCGGCGCATCGCCGCGAGGACCCGGTCGGATCCCGATTGCAGCGGCATGTGCAGGTGTGGGCACACAGCGGGGGTGTCGGCCATCGCCTCGATCACGTCATCGGTGAACTCCGCCGGGTGTGGTGAGGTGAACCGGACCCGCTCCAAACCCCCGATCCCCCCGCACGCGCGCAGCAATTTCGCGAATGCGCTGCGGTCGCGCGGTGCGGCGGGGTCGGCGAAGTTCACCCCGTAAGAGTTGACGTTCTGCCCCAACAAAGTGACTTCGAGCACGCCTTGGTCGACCAGCGCCCGCACTTCGCCGAGCACGTCGCCGGGGCGGCGATCGATCTCCTTGCCGCGCAGGGCGGGGACGATGCAGAAGGTGCAGGTGTTGTTGCAGCCGACCGAGATCGACACCCACCCCGAATACGCCGACTCGCGTTTGGCGGGCAGTGTGGACGGAAACGCCTCCAGCGACTCGGCGATCTCGACTTGGGCCTGCTGGTTGTGGCGGGCGCGTTCCAGCAGCGCCGGCAGCGACCCGATATTGTGGGTGCCGAACACGACATCCACCCACGGCGCCTTCCGCGTGACGATGTCGCGGTCCTTTTGCGCCAGGCACCCGCCGACCGCGATCTGCATGCCCGGACGATCCGCTTTGATCGGGGCGAGGTGCCCGAGCGAGCCGTAGAGTTTGTTGTCGGCGTTCTCCCGCACCGCGCATGTGTTGAACACCACCACATCCGCGACCCGCCCCGCATCGACCGGGACATACCCGGCGCCCTCGAGCATCCCCGCCATGCGTTCGGAGTCGTGCACATTCATTTGACACCCGAACGTGCGCACCTCGTACGTGCGCGCATGGACGTGCGTGTCGTCTGCGTGTTCGGTATCGGTCATGGTCAGTCCTCCACCACTCTGCGCGATCGGGTCAGCAATCTCCCCCCGGTTCGAGTCAGCGTGTCGTACACGACGCTGCTGTGGGCGATCTCCGGCTTCGCGTCGGAACGGATCTTGATCTCGAGCAGGTACGCGGTCGACTCGATTACACCCCGGCCGCGGGGCGTCGGGTCGATCATCGACAGCCAGTGCCGGCGCTGGACCGGCTCCCCGGCACCGCGGTCCCACCGTCGCAGCGCTTCCGCGATCGCCGCCCGACCGACCACGACACCGGGACCTGGAACGTGTTCGAACGTCGCGTCCTCGGTGAACGTCAAAGCGTGGGCGTCGATGTCGTGGGTGTCGAGCAGTCGCATCTGCCGCACATAGAACTCGCGCACCTCGACCGACAGCGTCGGGCGGGAACCCGATGGTCGCATCGCGGAAAGGAAACGGCCCGCCAGTCCTGTCACCGATAGTCCCGTCATCCGGTCACCACCTTCAGGTGTCGTAGGCCGGACAACACGGTGTTGGCCTGCCGTTGCGGCAGGTGATCGGCCCCCACCGCGAGGCCCGGCAGGCGGTGCACGAGAGTCCCGACGGCGATTTCGCATTCGAGGCGGGCCAAGGGGGCGCCGAGGCAGTGATGGATTCCCCCGCCGAACCCGATCGCCGCGGTGGTGTCGCGGGTGATGTCGAACCGGTCCGGGTCGACGAACACGGCCGGGTCCCGGTTGGCCGCGCCCACGAACCCGATCACCGGTTGCCCCGCCCGGATCAGCGTATCGCCCACCGCGACGTCGTCGGTGGGTTTGCGGGCCGCCGCAGACTGCACCGACCCGTTGAACCGCACGCTTTCGTTCACCGCGCCCGCGATCAGCTCCGGACGCGCCCGCAGCAACGCCAACTGGTCGGGGCGGGCCAACAGATCACCGACCATGTTGCCGATCTGAGCGACGGTCGTGCCGTGGGCGGCGAACACGACCTGCACACACAACACCGACAGTTCCTCGCGAGTCACCCGACCGGCCTCATGCGCCGCAATCAACACACTCAGCAGACCCGGCCGCGCCGGATCGTGACCGGCGATGACGGTGTCGAAATACCTCAGCAATTCTGCGGCGGCCGCGCCCGCCTGCGCCATCATCTCGGACTGTTTGCGCAGATCGAACCCATTCCCGAACCCGGCGATCCACCCCGGCAACCGCGAATCGACCTCGGCTTCGGCCACCCCGAGCACCGCGCAGATCACCGCCATCGACACCGGTGCGGCATAATCGTCGATCACGTCGAAATCCGACAGCCCTCCGAGGGTGTCGATCAACCGGTCCGCGGCCTCGACCGCCACAGCCCGATACGACTCCGCCGCTATCGGTGTGAACGCAGGCGCCAGCACCGACCGCAGCCGCCGATGATCGGGCGGGTCGGTCGACAACAACAATCGCCCCGACAACTCCACAAAACCACGGTGCTCCTCGGGAACCCGCACGTCAGGCTTCCGCGTGCCTGGTGCCTGCCTGCGCCGGAAACGGCGATCCCTGAGCACCGACAAAACGTGATCGTGCCGGAACAGATACCAACACCCCGAACCACCGGGCGAATAGGGCAACCCCCAATGAACCGGATCTTGTCGACGATATCTCGCATACACCTTGTACGGATCGTCCAACAGACCCTCGTCGTGCGGATCGAACCGCAGCAACGACTCCGAAAACCTCGAGCCCACCATGCATGCGACCCAATCGCCCACCGTAGAAACTCGAAAGCGGAGCTTCCAAAAACTCCTTTTCAGGGAGGTTGGAAACTCCGCTTTCCTTGCTCGAAGCCTGAACCCATGCCCCCTTTTGAGGGGGGTACGAAATCTGTCACTTCGTTCCAGGGCCCCTCCGTCTCCGGCGAGGCGAGCTGTTAGACATCACTTTAACCTCACTTTTCGCTCGGCGCAATACCGAACGACACATCGAACATCGATTCATCACCGAACGACTCGTCGAACACCGAATCATTCGAAAACGGCGTATAACGCCAGGTGACCCTCCAGATGCCCGAGGTCCGCGACCGATCGCACTCGATGACATCCGGCCCCGCCCCCGCCGGACAGCAGCCTCATGGGTTGCCCGGGCCGTAGTCGCTGAGGTTCTGCGAGCCGACTTGGATGCTCGGCGTATGCAGCGGCATGGTCAAACGGATCTATGACCGGTTGATCGATGAGCAGGGCATGACGGGCATCGCGTATCAGACGCTGCGTTGACTATGTCGCTCATCGCAAGCCCAGGATCAGGGTCGAGGCCGGCCGGGCCGGCACAGGTGTTCATCCGGCAAAACCATAAGCCAGGTGAGGAAGTCGAGGTCGACCTCGGTGATGTGACGATCCGGCCGCGCGGCGAGCTGGTCAAGGTGTATTTGTTCGCGCTGCGGATGTCGTTCTCGGGCAGGTCGGTTCACCGCTGCTGTCTCTCTGACTCGACCGGCGCGGCGCCGAACTACTGCTGCAGGTCTTGGCCGAACGGCAGGAGATGAACTCCATCGCGATCGCCTCCAACGAGTCGTTGTCCGGCTGGACCAAAACCTTCACCGACGCCCACCTCTGCTCGGCGATCGTCGACCGGTTCACCTTCGGCGGTCACATCATCGAAACCGGCACCTACTCCTCGCACCGCCCAAGCCAAGCCGCCCCCGGGTGTCGCGCCATCGACCCGTTCGACGCGTCCGGACGAGGCGAGCACCGCGACCCCGATGAAACTTGGTGCACGCCACGGGATACCGCCGGAGTCCGCGCGCCGGCGCGGCGAATCTGTCGGTCGCCTCGCGTAGCTTCGACGCGAATCGACCGAACAGGTGAGGGAGTGCGATGGTCCGCAACGGGGGTGATCTTGCGTGGGAACGAGCATCCGTGGTGCCGGTGGTGGCAGGTGTCGCGCCGCGCAAGCTGGCAAAGGTGCCGTTCGTGGAATTGGCCGACGGCAGACTTCAGGGCGTGGTATCCAGCGGCTCGGATATCGCCCGGGTCTATGTGTCGTCGGTGACGGCGCGGACACACGGGCTCAGCTGCAGTACGAACAACAATCGACCGTGCGGCGGGTTGTCCGCGCGCGATTACGGTGGGAACATCACCCCCTGCAAGCACATCGACGCGCTGATGTCCGAGGCGATGCTGCAATACGGGTCCGAACGCGTTCTGCGCTATCTGGAAGCCGAAGTCGCCGAGGATAATTCGATGCGATTGAGCACGCAGAGCACGCTCGAGCCCACCCCTGCGGCGGTGGTGTTCAGCAGGTTCCTCCGGCATCTGGCCTACCTGGAACTGCCCGACACCGCCTTCGCGATCCCGGAGTTGCAGTGGTTCCCCGCGGTAGGAGGCCGCTGATGCTCGGCGTACAGCTCGCACAACTCCTCGACGCGCCGCCGTCCGGCGTGTCCGCGGCCATCGAGGTGGTCGCCGCATTCGACGACGCGCTCGTGCCCGGCCTCGCCCGGCTCGGTCCGGAGCAGACCGCCGCATGCACCGCGTTGAGCGATGCACTCGGCGGCTCGCCACTGGCGGCGCCGATGGCCGACGCGGTCGCGAAGCTCAGTGCCGGCGCGATCGGACCGGACGAGCTCGCGGCACTCGCCGGTGGCCGCGCCGCCCTGCTCGGCGCGGTCCACGATGCGCTGCTCGACGCATTCGACACCGCGCTGAGTCGTACCAGGAATGCCTGGAGTCAGGGCGTTTCCACACCCGAACCGGCGGCGAACGTCGCCGTAGCCTGCCGGTCGTGGCTGCAAGAGCTCGCCATCACCGGGTGGCACGGTGTCGATCACGAACTCGTCTCCGCGGTCGACCAGACGGTGGAAGCGCTGCTGGCTGATCCCGGTTCCCGCAGGCTTGCGTTTCTCCTGGACGGACTGGCAGGCGAACTACGGGCATGCTGCCCGGTCGCGACCATGGACCGGCTGCCCGTCCGCCGGTGGGCCGACCTGTGGAGTCGCGCGCTGCTGCTGTCCTGGCACGGCGCGGATCCCCCTGCTTACCCCGCGGTTTCGGGTCGTCTGCTGCCCCTGGTCGTCGATGTGCACGAGCACGGGACGGCGGTGCAGGTCCAAGTGCACGCCATGCTGGAGAATGCCGACGGCACCGTCCATCGGGTGCGAGTGAGCGTCGCGGCGGCGAAGGTGGACACGATCGTCGGCCCTGCCGTGTGGCAGTTGTTCGGCGCGCATCCGCGGCTGATGACCGCACTGGCGGAGCGACGCTATCTGGACCTCGCGCAGATGTCGCTGGCCCCGAGCGGTGACCTGGTCTGGCGAGACGACCACGCCGACGTCGGCGAACCCGCCGATCCGTTCGCCACCGCCCACGTCCGGTTGGCCGACGCGGTGGCACCGGCGGTGCCGCCCCTGAACCGCGATCCGGTCCATATCGCCGAACCGGTATTGATCGAGAATTACCGGATCACCGGCGACACACTGGAACTCGAGGACAACAGCGTCGCGCTCGAGCTGGACCGACTGCCCCGTTGCGGACCGCTCACTCCTGCGATGGTCACGTCCTCGACAGCATGCCTCGGCCTGATCCGCTGGGACGCGGGTCGCTGGAGCCTGCGTCCCCTCGCGGTACGGGCGAAATCGAAGGGGAAGATCGTCATGGTGCACGGCGGCGACTGGGCCTGCGGGCCGACCGACCCGAAAGTGGTCAAGGCACAGATGAAATCGGGTGACGCGTTGGCCGTGTTGCGCGAGCGGGCGGGACGGTTGCTTCGCGCATGACCGAGTCCGAGGAAACGCACCGCCAGATCCTCTACTGGCGCCTACTGTCGCAGCTGTTCGACAACGAAGCGCAGCCAACGCTGGAATCGGCGAGTGTCGCCATCGTCGAGGATCTGAACCTACCGCCCGCTCTGCTCGATCCCAAAGTGTCCGTCGACACCGTGGTCCAGCGGTTCCCTGACCTGGCCGCGGCCTTCGCCGGGCTCGCCGCGCGACAAACCTCCGATACCGAGGATCCGCGAGGTCGGGTACACAACGCCGCGTTGATGTCCAAGTTATTGCTCAACGTCTTCGCGTCCGGAGCCGACAACGTCTCCGCGACCCAACTCGCACACTGGCAGAGCGATGCGGGCTGGTTGCGCCGAGGGCTCGGCGACGAGCAGGCGGCCGCGACCAACGGGGTCCTCGCCGATCTGGAGGCGGATCTGGTCGCACGGATGCGGCTACGCGAAGTGCTCGCCGACCCGGCGCTGGCCAAGCAGCTCACGCCGAGTATGTCGCTAATCGAGCAACTGTTGCGGGACAAAGCCAACCTGTCCGGCGCCGCGCTGGCCAACGCCAAGAATTTGATCCGACGGTTCGTCGACCAGGTGGCCGAGGTGCTGCGCACCCAGGTGCAGCAGGCACGCACGGGCACGATCGACCGGTCGGTGCCGCCGAAACGAATCCTGCGCAACCTCGATGTGGACCGCACGATCTGGAAGAACCTGACCAACTGGAACCCTGACGACGAGCGGCTCTATGTGGATCGCCTGTTCTACCGGCACACCACCGCGCGGACGGCACCTGCCAGGATGATCGTGGTTGTCGACCAATCCGGTTCGATGGTCGACTCCATGGTGAACTGCACCATCCTCGCGTCGATCTTCGCCGGACTACCGAAGGTCGATGTCCACCTGATCGCCTACGACACCCGCGCACTCGACCTGACGCCGTGGGTACACGACCCGTTCGAGGTGCTGTTGCGTACCGAACTGGGTGGCGGCAACGACGGCCCGGTCGCCATGGCCATGGCACAGCCGAAGATTGCCGACCCGAACAATACTGTGCTGGTCTGGATTTCGGATTTCTACGAGTTCGAATGCTCGCAGCCCCTGTTCGAAGCCATGACGGCGGTGCACCGTTCCGGCGTCGAACTCATCCCGGTGGGCTCGGTGAACAGCTCCGGCCATCAGGACGTGAACCCATGGTTTCGCGAGCGCTTCAAAACTTTGGGCACACCCGTGATCTCGGGCCACATCCACAAGCTCGTGTTCGAGCTCAAACGCTTTCTCGACTGAGGAGAATCCCATGACAGACGACCTGTTGCGCGCCCCCGCCGAAGTCAAGTTCGCTGAGGAACTCGACTGGCTCGAGTCGATCGATGATGGTGCCAAGCCGTTCTCCTGGCGGTTGAGCCCGAAGATGGTACGGCTGTTCATCCTCGGCTCCGAACGCGCCGACGACCTCGACCGGCAGATCGACCAGAAGTGGTTCGGCGACCGCAGTTTCGTCGAACGCAGCATCGTCACCCTGGCCTCCGATCGTGGCCTGCTGCTCATCGGCGATCCCGGCACCGGCAAGAGCTGGCTTGCCGAGTTGCTCTCGGCGGCCATCAGCCGGAACTCGACCCTCGTGGTGCAGGGCACGGCGGGCACGACCGAGGACCACATCAAGTACTCGTGGAACATCTCCATGGTCATCGCGAAGGGACAGTCCAGGGAGTCGATGATCCCCTCCCCCATCATGACCGCCATGGAACAGGGTGTGATCGGACGGTTCGAGGAGCTCACCAGGTCGACCAGCGACGTGCAGGACGCGCTGATCTCCATCCTGTCCGAGAAATACGTCTCCATCCCGGAGCTCGACGACGACAACATCGTGTTCGCGCAGCCGGGCTTTTCCATCATCGCCACCGCCAACAGCCGTGACCGAGGCGTGAACGATCTGTCCTCGGCGCTCAAACGCCGGTTCAACTTCGTCCGCATCCCGGTCGTGACCAACAAGCGCAGCGAAGCGGAGATCGTGCGATTCCGGACGGCGGAGCTGTTGCGCAGGCACCGGATCGAACTCGACGTGCCGCCGACCCTGCTGGACATCCTGCTGGAGAGTTTCGCCGATCTGCGCACCGCCGCGGCCGCGGCCACCAGCGACGACGAGAAGTTGGAATCGGCGCTGTCCACCGCGGAGCAGATCGGCGTGCTCGAGGACGCGATCTTGCACAGCCAGTTCTTCGGCGACCGCACGCTGCGCGCGCAGACTCTCGCCGGATCGCTGGTCGGCTCCTTGGCCCGGCGCGCGCCCGAGGACCTGGCAATCCTGAACAAGTTCTGGCACGGCGTCATCGAGCCGCGCAGCAAGAAGACGGGCGGCGAGTGGTCGCCGTTCCTGGAAGGTGGTCGCGAGGCCATCGCGAGGCTGTCGTGACCTTCGACGCGCTGCGTGAGCAGCTGGCCGTGGCCGCCACCGCTTTCGCCGATGAACCAGGCTCGGCGCGGGAGATTCTCACGGGCATGGTCGATGATGTCGACCGAGCGCTGCGCGAAGAGCTGGAGATTTTCCCGGTCTGCCATCATTCCCCGGCCTCGGCGCTGGCGATGGTACGCAGGTTGCGCGACATGCGTCCCACCGTTATCTACCTGGAGCTGTGCGAGGATCTGCGGCCGCTGCTCGATGAGCTGCGTAATTGCCGGCTCCCGGTCGCGCTGCAGGCATTCGCGGGCGAAGTCCACGGTTTCCCGGCGGAATGGGCACCGCTGTCGGTGATCGCCCCGATCACCGAGGCGTCCGCCGAGTACCAGGCGATCGCGTACGCGCTCGACAACCCCGGTGTCGAACTGGTGCTGGTAGACCGCTCGGCCGACCACGTGTTCCAGTGGACACCGCCCGACCACCAGGACGCGCACATGGAGGCCGACACGACCAACGACGGCGACGCCTTACACGGTGACGCCGTCGGCATCGACATCGGTGACTTGCGACCACATTTCGCCGAACTGGAACAGCACCTGCTGCATCACGGCAAGGTGCGGCACTGGTCGGAGTGGTGGGATCAATACGTCGAACAGCCGCTGACGAACGCCGACTACGACAGCTATCGCCAAGTGATGGTCATGATCGGCAGTCTGTTCCGCCGTCTGCGTCGCACCGACGCCGACCGTGACGAGGACCGCGAGCGGTATATGTGGACCCGGATCCGCGAACACCTCGCCGCGACCGGCGCCGACCCGTCCCGATGTCTCTACGTGTGCGGCGCCTTCCACGCGGCGAGCCGGGTCGAGCAATTCGGCCTCACTTCCGACGCGGCGCCCTACGAGATCACGCCGCGGTCGGTGACCACATGGCAGTACGGGTTGATCCCGTCCAGCCACTCGGCGATCGAAGCACAGTTCGGGCTGGCCTCCGGTTCGGTCTCGATCGCCGCGTTGACCTGGTCGAAAGGGCTGCGCCGCAACAGAACTAAGCCGTTCCGGTTGAAGGGCCAGCAGGGAGCACAGACCGAAAGCGGACAGCGCGGCACGCCAACAATGGTGGCGACACCTGTTGCGGATCGACTGTCCGGCTTCTTGTCCCGGCCGCCGGCGCTGGACGATGTGGACGAGGCCGAGCTCCTGGAATGGTCGGTCGACATCGTCCGCCTCGCCCGCCGCAATGGATACCTGGCCAGCACCGCCGATGCGATCGCGGTGTTCGAAACCGCCATCCTGCTCGCGAGCCTGCGTGATCGGGCCCGACCGACCCCGTACGACTTCCAGGATGCCGCGGTCACCTGCCTCGAGAAGGATCATGTGCCAGGCCGGCGAGACGTGCGCAGGCTGTGCGAGATCATGCTCGGCGGCGACCGGATCGGCCAGGTCGGCTATGCGGCACTGCCGCCCTTGGCCAGGGACGTGCTCGATCGGCTGGCACCGCTCGCGCTCGACCCGACCAAGCGCACCGTCCAACGCGCGTTGCTCGATCTGCGGGCCGCGCGGCAGCTGCGGCCGGTTTCGGATCTGTTGTGGATTCTTCGGCAGTTGCTGCCGCCCGAGGCGGTGCGCCCGATCATGGGCACACGCTCGCTCGGTGACCGGCCCATCCAGGAGAGTTGGGATCTGGCGCTCGGCAAGCATCAGCGCGCGCTCGTCCAGCTCGGCTACGAAGGTGTCAGCGTCGAGCAGGTGTACGAGCGGCGGCTGCGCGCCACGGTCGCCGCGCCGGAGGCGACGGCCGCCGACGCACTGGTCGCTGTCGAGGAGGCACTGCTGTACCTCGGCGGGCAGCGGCTGGCGAACGACCTCGGCAACCGGGCCGTCACTCTGCTCGCCGCCGAGCGCACGGTCGATGACGCGCCGGAGGTGCTGCGTCGAATTCGGCGCCTGCTCGGCCATCTCCGGACCGTCGATGCCGCACTGCCGGAATGGTGCGAGCGCTTCGTCACGGCAGGGTACGCGCATTACTGCACCTTGCTGCCGACGGCGTTCAGCGACGAGGAAACGGGTGTCCGTCAGGTCGCGGCCATGCTCGGTTTCCTGTTCGGCATGGAAAATCTCGCGCTGTCGCTCGGCTGCGACCACACGCAGCTGGAGTTGGCGGTACGGCAATCGCATCCGGAGGCTCCCGCCAAAGTAGCGCTACTGTGGGCCACGCGCTGCCAGCTCGGCATGCTCGCACTGCCCGAATTGCGCGACCGCTGCGCGGAAATGTTCACCAATCCTCTTGTGGTACCGGCCCTTCCCCAGTATCTCAGTGGGTTCCTGCACGCGCTGGAGCCCGCACCGACACTGAAGCCGTTCGTCGTGGAGGTGCTGTCGAAGGCCTTCGGTAGCCTGCCCGACGCGGTGCTGTTGCCGTGGCTGCCCACGCTCATCACCACACTGCGCGACCAGGCCGACGACCTGGTGCCCACACTGGTCCGCGAAGCGGGCCGAACATTTCCCGCCACCCTCGCCGCCATCGACAACTGGACGCCACCTTGGACGGCCCAACCGACGCCCCCAGCCGCGTCGAAACCAGCGCCCACCGGTGGCGCGGAGAATGCGCTCCTGCGCGCACATCCGGCGACCTGCGACGCGCTGGCCGCGCTGCTGGGTTACGAGGCAGGTCGACGCCCGCCTGCTTCGGCCGCCGACCCTGAACTCACCGCCTTGCTCGACAGGTTCCCGGGCACGGTCGAAGCGCTCGCGACTCAGCCCTGGGCGGCTGGCTGAACCGGTCGATCTGCCACAGGGTCTGCGGAGATCGACGCCCCGGTTCGCGATCGGAAGCCCACCGCCCAGGACGGGTCCGATGGGTCACCTCGATTCGGGCATCCATTCGCCCAGGTCATATGCCGTCCGTTGGTGGCTCGTTCCGCTAATCTTCGCTATGTTGCAGACGAGATTCACCGAGATGTTCGGGCTTGCCCATCCGGTGATGTCGGCCCCGATGGCCCTGCACAGCGGCGGTACCCTCGCTGCCGCGGTCTCCGCCGCCGGGGGGCTGGGATGCTTCGGCGGCACGCATCCCTGGAAGGGATCCAACTGGATCCGGGCGGAGATCGCGACCATCCGTGCCACGACGGACCGGCCGTTCGCCGTCGGCTTTATCACGCCGTTCCTCCCGTTCACCGAGTCGCTGTTCGACGCCACGCTGGCGGAGCGGCCAGACGTCGTCGCGTTGTCGTTCGCCGATCCCCAGCCATGGCTCGGTCGCGCCAAGGAAGCGGGAGCCCGGGTGATGTGCCAGGTCCAGAACTACGAGGACGCCGAGGCGGCGGTTGCCGCAGGGGCCGATGTCCTCGTGGCGCAAGGAAACGAGGCCGGCGGTCACACCGGGGCAATGGGGGTGCTGCCGTTCCTCGCCGGAATCGTGCGGAGGTACCCCGATGTCCCAGTGCTGGCCGCAGGCGGCATCGGCGACGGACGAACGCTCGCAGCCGTCCTGACCGCCGGTGCGGACGGTGCCTTGCTGGGCACGACATTCCTCGCCACACCTGAGGCGGTTGAGGTTCACGACCTACACAAGCGCCTGATCGTCGCGAGCGACGGCAGCGACACCGTGTGGACCCGAGCCTTCGACATCGTGTCAGGGCTGCCCTGGCCGAACACGATCGCCGAACGCGTCCGCCGCAACCGGTTCACCGACGAGTGGTCGGAGCGCGAATCAACGCTGCGCGACCGTGCGGAGGAATTCAGACCCGCCGAAGGCACCAGCCCAGTCGGCGCACCGCCCGACCCCGACACGGGCGAGATCATCTACGGCCAGTCGGCGTCCTTCGTCGACGACGTACGCCCGGCCGCCGAGGTGGTCCGTGCGATCAGCGCCGAGGCCGAGGCGATCCTGGACACGCGGCCACGATCGCTGCTCGGCCGACCGGCAAGCTGATCGGCGTGGCCGCGGAACTACTATCCACCTGACCAACCGATGGCGACGGCGTCGAAGCGCGGCCTGGTCATACACCGCGGCTCACAGAGTGAGCGATCGCGGGGGACGTTCGGGGTCCAGGAAGCCTCACACAAATAAGTACCCGTCCAC
Organism: Nocardia sp. NPDC049220; assembly: GCF_040647855.1. NCBI lineage: Bacteria > Bacillati > Actinomycetota > Actinomycetes > Mycobacteriales > Nocardiaceae > Nocardia > Nocardia sp. NPDC049220. Next base: position 104,865 of record NZ_JBEZDA010000008.1, on the reverse strand, counting down.
GATCGACGCCGTGCTCACCCGCTCATTTGCTGCATCGGCGTATGACATCGGTGGCGATGATTTCACCATCGTGGCCCCGTGCGAGGCCGACGCCTGCACAGCCATTTTCGGCCCGCACTCATGTGCCGAGAACACGATCGCGCCAGCGACCACAGCGTTTCACCACGGAATTGGGTTCCATGGACGAGCTTCCGACATTGCGCTGCGAGGGCCGCTGGATCGGCATCGCAGAATTCCGAGTCGACCGAGAACTTTCGGTCTGCCCGTCGCCATGGTGACAGCTGACCGAGTCTGGCCGCTCTGCGGGTGTGCTCCTCGAGCCAGGCGTGACCCTAATTTCATCATACGAATTCACGAACGTGAGGTCTCATGACGAGCCGGCGAATGTCACCAACGCTGGGAATATTACATATCAAGCATCTATTCCCGGATTGGTAGCATTCGCTACGACGACAGGAGCGGACTATCGAAAATACAAGTCGCAATATACCGAGCTCGACGAGCCGCGGGCGTTTCGGTGTCGATTAACCGCAGCCCAACACTTCCGATCCGATGGCGACCGAAAACCGTGATGGCGCACAAGGAGTGCATGTGACCGGGCATATGTCCTCGTCAGAATTCCGAAAGATCGGCCATGAGCTCATCGAGTGGGTGGCCAACTATTGGGAAAATATTCAAGATCATCCCGTCCTGTCCACCATCGAGCCCGGCGACGTCGCCGAACGCCTTCCGGTGAGCATCCCAGAGAAGGGCGACGGCCTGGGTTCGCTTGTCGCAGATCTCGATCAGATTATTATGCCCGGAGTTACCCACTGGCAACATCCATCGTTCTTCGGATATTTTCCCGCGAACACCTCTGGCCCCTCCGTGCTCGGCGATCTGGTGTCGGCCGGCCTCGGGGTACAAGGCATGCTTTGGACGACCAGTCCAGCATGCACGGAGCTGGAAACCGTCACTATCGAGTGGCTCGCGCAATTGCTCGACTTACCGGAACGCTTTCGAGCGAGCTCTACTGGCGGAGGAGTTATCGAGGACTCCGCTTCGTCCTCTTCTCTGATCGCCACGTTGGCTGCCTTGAACCGCGCCAGCGGCGGCACCTGGTGCCGCGACGGCCTGGCTGGCGCGGACTACGTCGTCTACGCTTCGACCCAGGCACATTCATCCGTGGAGAAAGCTGCTCGTATCGCGGGTCTAGGACTGATGGGCGTGCGATTGGTGCCCGCCGACGAGGTCGATCTGGCGATGGACGCTGATTTGCTGGCCAGCTGGATCGCCGAAGACAAGGCGGCGGGCCGAATTCCGGCGCTGGTCGTCGCGACGCTCGGGACGACGTCTACTACGGCGTTCGACCCGCTTCAGGAAATCGGACAAATATGTCAGCAGAATGGCATCTGGCTGCATGTCGATGCGGCCTATGCTGGGGCCGCTGCGATCTGTCCGGAATTTCGATGGATGCACGAAGGCATCGAATACGCCGATAGCTATTGTTTCAATCCACACAAACTATTACTCACTGGTTTCGACTGTAGCGCCTTCTGGGTCGCGGATCGCAGCTCTCTCATACAGACTTTGTCTGTGCTCCCGGAGTATCTGAGAAATTCCGCCAGTGAATCAGGTTCGGTCATCGACTACCGCGACTGGCAGATTCCGCTCGGCAGGAGATTTCGGGCGCTGAAATTATGGATGGTGTTGCGCTGGTACGGAGCGGAAGGTTTGCGAGAACATGTTCGCGCGACAATTCGGCTCGCAGAACAGTTCGACGATCTGGTTCGATCGGACGCCCGCTTCGAACGCGTCACTGCTCGCACATTGGGACTGGTGTGCTTCCGACTCAAAGCCGGCAATGAGATAAACAAAGACCTGCTCGAACGAGTCAACGCCGACGGGGCGGCGTTCCTGACCCACACAATGGTGGCGAAACTATATACGCTCAGATTCGCAGTGGGTTCGCCATTCACGAAATCATCGCACGTGTCCGCCGCGTGGTCACGTTTACAGAAATTTGCTACCGAGGTTCTGACGACCCGAGCGACGCGCCTCGACAACTAGGATAATCAAGTATCGTTCGCCGATATCGGCGCTGCTATTCAAAGGTTTTGCCAGATGAGCTATCTCTATATAGACCAGCGGATTCCGCCACGGTTGTCCCCATCTCGCCGACGGTGAAGCAGTCTACGCGGGGGAAGTACGAGCGCAGAAGGCACAGCGTTCATTTATTGACTTATCCGGATACGATCGCCGATCCCTCCGCATACCAGCACGCCGTCCATGAGCTGGACCCGATCTTCTGGGACGAGGTAGGGAAGGTCTGGGTTTGTGCGGGATACCGCGAATCACTGGCAGTCCTGCGCGACGCCACACGGTTCAGCTCGGCTCGACTGCACAGTCCGGGGGACCTGGCAGACCAGGGGTTCACCGACATAAGTCGAATAACTGAAATGCTCTCCCGTCAGATGCTCTTTCTGGATCCACCCGCACATACCGCGATCCGGTCTGTACTCAAGCCTGCTTTTAAGCCGGCGGCGGTGGCTGCCCGGAAAAATCAGGTACAAAAAATTGTGGACGACCTCGTTGCCGAACTCCCCCGGTGTGGCCGGGTGGATATTGTGGACCGATTGGCCGGGCCATTGCCGACCTTGCTGATCGCCTCCATGCTCGGACTGGACCATCGGATTGCCGATGTGTATGCCTGGTCGGAAGCCTATGAAACATTCCTCGGCGGGTTGTCGACGCTGCCGGACATTCGCGAGCAGACGATCATCCCGGTGCTGACGGAAGCGTACGAGGCATTGCGCTCGGAGGCGTCCAGTCGGCTCGGCGGAACCGGCGCCGACCTGATTACCATCCTGGCAAATGGACTCGTCGACCCCGAATTATCAGGCGAGGCGCTTTCTGCGGCGTTGGACCTGGTCGCCGCGAATGCTTTGGTGCTGATCGGCGGCGGCTATCAAACCTTGACACAGCTGATCGCCATGGGAATCGTACTGCTCGCCCGGGATCCCCAGTTGCTCGCCACGCTCAAAGCCGAGCCCGAGTCGATCGACAATTTCATCAACGAAGTCATGCGTATGGAGGGATCCAGCCAGTACGTCGGCAGGCGCGCCACCGAGGCGGTGTCATTGGGCGGTCATGAAATCTCCGAAGGCGAATCAATACTGGTTCTGCTCGCGGCAGCAAATCGCGACCCACGCCAGTTCTCCGATCCGGATCGGTTCGACATGGAGCGCAGAGAAGGAAATCACCTCGGCTTCGCCAGTGGACGACATCATTGTGTCGGAGGTATGGACGCACAGCAGGCTGCTCGGCTCGCGTTTCGCGCTTTTGTGGACAAGTACGAGTCGTTCAGCGTGGTCGACGAACCGGATGCGATCACCTGGGGTCCACATGCGAATACACGAAGCCCGCGCCAGGTCTTGCTGACAGTCGGTCCACACACAGGTCTCGAGCACGACATCGACCCAGGTCCTCCAGCCGAAGCCGGTGGGCTCTCGACCGATTCGGGCCCGAGCCACACTGGACGAGCGCGAGCGCGGCATCGAATGTCCGCTACCGAAGTCGACCAGTTGCGGTCACGGAACAACCGACCGACCTCGCTCGATGGCGAACGGCTGTGGATGGACGTGGTGGCCGACATCGCGGTCGACGCACCACATTCCGTCGCGCTGCGCCAGCGCGGGCGCGATATGTCCTACCGTGAGTTGGACCGCGGTGGCGATGTCATCGCGGGCCGTTTGCAGGCGGCGGGAGTCGAGGCGGGCACGGTTGTCGGGGTGCTCATGCCGCGATCCTTCGAGCAGTTCATGAGCACCCTCGGCACAGCCAGAGCGGGTGGTGCGTTTCTGATGGCAGACCGCGCATGTCCACGGGAGCGATTGCGCACCATGCTGGTCGAGGCCGGTGTCTCGGTAATCTGCACGCACGAGGGGTCACTATCATTGGCGCAGGCGGTGCTTCCTGCCGGAGGGCGCGTCATTGTTGTGGACGCAGCTGAAGTCGGCGATGCGGAGCGCACACGTGAGGTTGTGCCCGGCCTCAGGCTCGGTGACACCGCGTATGTGGTATTCACCAGCGGATCGACCGGTACACCCAAGGCGATTTCCATCGACCATGAGGCGCTGCTGAACCTGCAGGTCGCCGCGAGACAAGTGTTTCGAGCCACCCGAGCGGACCGGATACTGCAATGGTTTTCGTCGAACTTCGACGGATGGCATTTCGATATGATTACCGGCCTCACCTCGGGTGCGACACTTGTGCTCGCACCGGAAGCGAATGTCTGCACCGGCCCGGTGCTGTCCGGAATAGTTCGCGACGAGGCGATCACCATCGCGGGGCTCACACCGAGTGCATGGCAGACGGTCGCATGCGATCAACTGTCTGGATTGCGTATCGCCGCGGCTGCTGGTGAATCTTTTCCAGCCGCGCTGGTCCGACGGCTGGCCGCACCGAATCGGCGGGTGCTCAACCTGTATGGCCCAGCCGAGGGCGCGATCTGGAGTACATGGCACGAATGCCACGCCGACGAAGGTGATCCTCCTATCGGCGAACCGATCGTGAACAAGTACACCTACGTGCTCGATAGCGATGGCAGACCGGCGGTTTCCGGTGAAACCGGTGAACTGTGGATCGGGGGGCTCGGCATCGGGCGGTACCTGCACCAACCGAACCTCATGCGAGAACGTTTTCGCCCCGACCCACTCGCCGCCTGCGCGGGTCGACTCATGTACGCGACAGGTGATTTGTGCCGATGGCGTCCAGACGGACGACTCGAGTATGTGGGGCGCACTGACCGACAGGTGAAAGTTCGTGGTCAACGTATTGAACTCGAGGAAGTCGAGCGTCTTCTCCTGAGCACACCAGGCATTCGCCATGCTGCCGTGGCTATCGACGGCGAGCATCTTCATGCGACGGTGGTTACCGACGCAACTGAATTCGATGAGGCGGCAGTAAAAGCATACCTTCGGGGACGGCTCCACAGCGCAATGGTTCCGGCGACCTTCCGAGTGGTGGATGAGCCGCGATTGTCGATCAACGGAAAGTTGCGACTTCCCCAGGTCGACGTGGTGTCTCCAATAGTCGGTGCGGCACCAGCGGCAGCAACGGGTGCCGCGGCGAGTATGTCCGAGCGGCACACCACTTCGGTCCGATGGACCCATACCCGACTTGTGTGGGCTTTGGCCCAACTGTTCGCCAGCTGCCTCCAACTACCACAGGCTCAGATCCGAGACAATTCCGACTTCTTCGAGCTGGGCGGAGACTCGCTGTCGTTGGTCGAGCTGGTAGCCAGCATCGAGCAACAGTTGGACTTGATCGTCGCCGTCGACTCCATTCTGGAATCGTCGACACCAGCGGACTTGGCCGATCACCTACTGGCACAACGGGTTCAGGGAGCAGGATGACCGACCTGCAACTGCACACCAGAAAGGCCGTCGGCAGCGAAGCGTCGGCCCACCTTGTGCTGGTCCACGGTTCGCTCGACGATGGCAGTAGCTTTCGTCGTGTCTCGGATGCCCTTCCCGCGTATCAGCTGTCGTGGTACGACCGGCGTGGCTGGGGCAAGGCCGCCGAACTCGGAATCGGTAGCGTCACCGATCATGTCGACGACCTGACAGCGCTGCTGCCCCCGGAGCCCGTCATCTTGGTCGGTCACAGCTTCGGGGGAACTATCGCCCTATCTGTAGCGCAGGCACGCCCGGAGCGGGTTCACGCCGTGATCGCCTACGAGCCGCCGCTGCCGTGGCTGCCGTGGTGGCCGGATGTCGCGCCGTGGGAACAGGTGGTGTTCGGTGCGGGCTTGTCGGCTGAAGACGCCGCCGAGGCAATGATGCGCGCTGTGCTGGGTGATGCGATGTGGGAGCGACTTCCGGCGCGCATCAGGGAGAGGCGGCGTGCTGAAGGGGAGGCACTCATCGCCGAGATGAAGTCCGTGCGGGACATCGGCCCCACCTTTGATCCGACGACCTTGGTTCCCCTCATCTATACGTGCGCCGGAAGCGAAAGTTTGCCACACCACAAATTGGTGAGCGAACGGCTGGCCGAGTTGGCGCCTCGAGGCAGATTCCACGAGGTAGTCGGCGCAACTCACAGTGCGCACGTCACGCATCCGAAGTCCTTCGCTGAACTGATCGACAGCGTAGCCGGCGCAGTGAGGTCGACGTAGGGGTCGGAGGGACCAGTGCGACGCCGCTGCGTCCGCGCGACCAATCCCGGAAGTACGCCAGCCAGCCGGAACGGTTCGCACCAGAAGTTACTCGGACGCCGAGGAGTTCGCGATAGCTCGGCATCGACGCCAATGACGATCAAGGCGTGGACGTCGACCGCGCACCCGTTCTCGCGGATTCAGCACGAGCGCGTCGGCGACGAACATGCAGAGGTTCGGTCGAGAGGCCGGGTGCGGAATGCTTCGACAGGGCGTCGAGATCACCGACCGTCATCGACACCTGAGGCTTGGAAAAGTCCGTAATGCCGAGGGGTTCGACCATTCCGCCATCCGCCGAGTCGATACCCCAAAGAAACAGCAGGTCGCCACTACCGACGTCAGCGCCCGTTCGGCGCGCACGACGAGTTGTCGGGTAACACCCACTCGACCGAATCCGCGGTGTCCGCGCGGCCGGCACTTCGGCATTCGGCGACGCGAGGACGCTGTGCCTTCCGATGTAGCGCGGCAGCGGTGGGCGAATCGGGCACCGTGGCGGTCGTCGAACGCACGATGTCGTGACCGACCTGAACTACGAGTGGTCCACCTCGACAATGCCGCGACGCCCTATCGGCTCGCCTACCTCTTCGCCGCAGGCCGGCACCGAAAAACCGGTGTGACTGTATTGCTGAATCTTCGGTCGAACGCCCGCTCATACCGGTATAGTTCCCGGCCCGCCGAGCCCCAGTTGCTCGCCGGACTCGATTCTCGTGCGCGCGACCGGAACAGTCGTGTTGTACCGCGCCCCGATCGGTAGCAGTCCGGCCGCGGGATCCAGATCTTGATACAAGATCATCATCCCGGCGGAGGTTGATATTTCAGATATCGGGGAGCTATCTTGATGCGGCGCAGTCTGCTTGGGCTGAAAGAGAAATGGGTGTCGTCGTGAAAGGACCTACTCACGATGGACAGTGAACTGACCGTCGCCTCAGCCTTCGCCAAGCTGCATGCCGAGGATCCGCATCGCAAGTTGTTCGTCTTCGTCGACGAGCACGGTCGCGACGGGGAGCATCTCACCGTCCAGTTCCTCGCGGAGCGCGCTCAGGCCGTGCGGACCCTGCTGGAGAACGCGGGACTGAACCCCGGTGACCGAGTGCTGTTGTTGCACCTGCCCTCATTGGATTTCATCGTCGCCTTTCTCGGTTGCCAGGCCGCTGGCCTGATCCCGGTGCCGCTCGCGCCGCCGAACCCCTTCAAACTCGCGAACGAAGTCGGCGCGGTGTCCACGATCGCGAACAGCTGCGGTGCGCGGGCGATACTGACGCACACCGACTATCGCGCCGTGGTAGACGCGATCCCGCTTCCCGCGGAGGGACCGCAATGGCCCGATCTGCCATGGCTGTCACCTAACGACGCCGGACAACCGGACGGATTGCCTGAGTTCCGGTACAAGCCGGCCGATCTGGATGAGCCGGCTTTCCTGCAATACACCTCGGGTTCGACCGGCTTCCCGAAAGGCGTCGTGGTCACCCACCGCAACGTCCACCACGAACTCGCGGCCCTCGCGGCCGACTTCGAACTCGGGGACGACACGGTGGCGGTCAGCTGGCTGCCGCATTTCCATGACCTCGGGCTGGTCTGCGTCCTGCTCAGCACGCTTGCCGGAAATGCGGGCTGTACCTACTTGATCTCACCGCTGAGCTTCCTGCAACGCCCCGCAGTGTGGTTCGATGTGCTCTCCCGAGTCCGCGGCACGCACACCACCGCACCGAATTTCGCCTACGACCTCGTTGTCCGCAAGACAACGCCCGAACAACGCGCCGGCTGGGACCTCAGTTCGGTGCGCAGGCTCGGCTCGGCCGGAGAAATCGTCCAGCCGTCGACCGTCGATACCTTCTTCGCGACATTCGAAAGTACCGGAGTGCCACGGGAAGCGTTCCACCCCGGCTATGGACTCGCCGAGCACACTCTCAGCGTGACCGTCGCTACCAGCGGCGCCCTGGCCCTCGACCGTGATCAACTCGAGCAGGGCCGCGCGGTGCCTGCTACCAGTGGTTGCGCACGTGAGCCCGCGGTCTTCTACGGCAGCGGCTGGGTCACGAAGCCCAATGCTCGGGTTCGCATCGTCAACCCGGAGACGGCACAACCGTGCGAACCGGACGAGATCGGTGAGATCTGGGTCGACTCCCCCACCAAGGCACGCGGGTATTGGTCGCTCGACAAAGAGACTCGCCGAGCATTCCACGCCGTAGTCGCCGACGGCGACCCGCGGCAGTACCTGCGCACCGGTGATCTCGGTTTCCTGCGTGCGGGCGAACTTTTCGTCACCGGGCGATTGAAGGACCTGGTCATCATCCACGGCCGCAACTACGCGCCGCAGGACATCGAGGCCAGTGTGCGCTGCGCGCACTCCCGGATCCGGGCCGGCGGGATCGCCGCGTTCTCCGTGCCGCCGCTGCCGGAAACCACCTCGGGCGAGCGACTGATCGTGCTCGCCGAGACCACCGGTGCCGAGCTCGACGAGGTCACCGCCACGGATATCCGGCGCGCGATCCGTCGTCAGGTCCGCGACGACCACGGCGTCGCCTGCCATGACGTGCTCGTCGGTACCGGACTGGTGTTGAAGACGACCAGTGGCAAGGTGCGCCGCGCCGCGTGCCGTGCGGAATTTTTGCACCAGGAGAACGAGCGCCGGCTGGTGCCGGGACGGTGATGTGATGAGTAGCGGCCTGACCTTTTCCAACGGTGCGCAGGACTCCCGGTTATACGACGTCGACGACGACTTCCAGGAACTGCTGACGGACTTCGCACAGTTGACGGCGATGGGGAAACTGACTCGGTCGCGTGTTTTCCACGCACACGGGATCGTCGTTCGCGGACACATCGACTTCTTCGACACCCCCGGTGTGCCGGTGCACCCGTTCTTCGCAGGTGGCAAGCGATACCCGGTCTTGGCGCGTTACAGCAACGGTGTGTCGAGCGATGATCTCGCGCCCGGTATTCGCGGGCTGTCCTTGCGCTGGTTCGATCCGGACGGGTCCGACGGTTCACCGTTCAACCTGACGTTCAACACCGGCTACCGCGTGTTCGCCCCGAACGCCTGGACGTTCATGAAATTCTTCATGCTTCGCGACGACGCAGCTCGCGAAGAGCTCGTCCGTGCGACTCCGGGAGCATTACAACCAGCGGTGGACGCCATCCGGGACGCACATCCGTTCCACCGCTACCACCTCAATTCGCAGGTGCCACAACTGCACGTCGACGGCACCGGCCGCCCATGGTTGGTGCGCTACCGGTTGATACCCGACTCGGACCTGCCGGATGTCGGCCATCACACGCCGCGGGGGTGGGTGGTTCCTCCCATCGAGCGGCTGCTGCGGACTCCGGAGGAACGGCGTTCGTCGACCTTGTTGCGCGACGAAGTCCGCACACTGGCCTCGTCGGGCGACCTGCGTGGACTGTTTCAGATCCAGCTGCACCCCCTCGGCGACGACGCCGCGGCGAACCAGGCCGCGCTGTCACCCGCCGCTGACTGGCCCGTGGCGTCGCACCCGTTCCGGACCATCGGCGAGATCCGTTTGGACCGTGTGTGCGACGAGGATCCCGCCGCGGAACTTCCGTTCGATCCGGCGGACGCCCCGGAAGGCCTCGGTATCGCGCTCGCTCGTTCTCCCTTCGAGCCAGCGTCGATGAACCACGCTCGCTCCCTGGTCTACCGCTCGGGGCACGCCGCCCGTACCGCCCCGCCCGCTCCGGCAAGCCCAGGGCCTGCACGGATCTCCCACCGTCCGGCCCAATCGGCAGACGGAGGCCGCACGGTCTGTGTCATCGGCGCGGGACCCGGCGGGCTCGCCGCCGCGCACCACCTCGAGCGGCTCGGACACAGTGTCGTCGTCCTCGAACGGGAAACCGTGGTGGGAGGCAAGTCGGTGTCGATGGAGATCGACGGCCGTGTCTACGATCTCGGCGCGCACCTGTGCAATGACCGGTACGAGCACCTCATCGCCCTGGCCGATGAGTTCGGGGTGGATACCGAGGATATCGTCCCGCCGCATATCTTCGATGCGGAGACCTTCACGGCAAGAATCCCCAGGACGGCGTTCCTCACCCGCGAAAGCGTAGGACGCTACATGAGGGTGCGCGCCGAGAAGTTTCCGGACATCGGCCGTCCCGGACTTGCCCACTCCGCCCGCGCGCTGTCCCAGCCTGCGCGAAAGTGGTTGCGTGACAACGATCTCGACGCGATGGCCACGTCCTTCGAGACCGCCTACACGTCGGCGGGTTACGGCTATCTCGCCGACAACCTGCCCGCCCTGTATTTCCTCAAGGTCTCCGAGACGCTGAACCAGTTGTCCACCGAGCTGACCCGGGCCCGCCACGTCAACGCGTTCACCATCGCCGGCGGCTTCGGCGCGCTGTGGGAGCGGATCGCGGCGAGTCTGGCCGACGTTCGAACCGGCGTCGAGATCACCGCGATCGACCGTAGTGGCGACCGCGTGGCCGTACACACCACGGCGGGGACGGTGCACGCCGACGACCTGGTCTTGGCCGTTCCCCTCGACCGACTCGGCGACGTCCTCGACATGACGCCGGCCGAGCACGTGGTCGGGTCGAAGGTCCGGCGGCTGGACTTCTACACCGTGCTGTGCCGGATCACCGGGCTACCCCGCAACGGGCCCTACACCGTACGCAACGGTAGCGCGAGTCCTGGGCTCGGGCACTGCGTGTCCTATCACAGCCGGTACGCCGGGACGGATGTGTACGCCTGCTACTCCTATGGCGCCGAGGGTATCGGGCCCGACGACATTCTGGCGAACCTGCGTAACGACGTGGTCCGGTTCGGCGGTGAGCTCACCGAGGTCCTGTACGTGCGGCGTTGGCCGTACTTCCCGCACTTCGCGAGCGAAGACCTCGCCGACGGAATCTACGACAAACTCGAGGCGCTGCAGGGACGTCGGCGTACCTACCACGTCGGCGGGCTACCGGGCTTCGAGATGATCGAGACCACGATCGCGCACGCGCACGACCTGGTCACGAAACACTTCGCCCGCAGGGCAAACGACGCCACCGCAGGCGCTGACGACCGGCAGGCTCAGGCCTCCGACGGGCATCGCCACGACGAAATCAGCAGCTGGCTGATCAGACGGTTGGCCAGGGAATTCCGTATCGCCGAGGACGAGATCGACAAGGCTGCCTCGCTCGACGACTTCCCACTCGATTCGCTGGCCATCGCCGCACTGCACGTCGACCTTTCGGAGTGGCTCGGCTTCCGCGTCCCCCCTACCGTCCTGCTGGAGAACCCGACGATCGAGAGCGCGGCGCGACGGTTGGCGCAGGCAACGCCCCGCGCGCCGAGTACCGGCTCCGCTGCGGCGCCCACCCCGTTCCTGGCCGTCCCGCTGACCCCGCCACGTCCGATCTTCTGTGTGACCGGAGCCAACGGCCTCGCCTACCAGTTCCGGCCGCTGGCCGCCGCAATGGGCCCATGGTGCGCGTTCACCGCACTGCAGGCACCAGGTCACGACGGAGCCGAGCCGACGCTGAACACCGTCGAGGCGCTCGCGCAGCGTTATCTGCGTGACATTCGCGTGGTGCAGCCCTCCGGACCCTACTTGATCAGTGGCTATTCCCTCGGCGGGCTGATGGCCTACGAGATCGCCTGCCGTCTGCGGGCAGCCGGCGAGGAGGTCGGCGAGGTCGTGCTGATCGACAGCTACCTCCCATTGCCCGGGCAATCCACCCCGCCATGGGACGAAAGCGGCGCGCTGGACGAGTTGATGGCCATGCTCCGGGCGACGGGCGGTGCTTCGGGCCCGGCGCTCGTCCTCGATCCACAACTGTCCTTGTCGCAACGGCGCGACGCCGTGTGCCGGGAGTTGACCAGTGGTGGTCTCGCAGGAGCGCGCCGCCAACTGGAGTTCTTGTTGCGGGTATACCAGGCGAATCTGGAGGCGAATATCCGCTATCACCCGCCGCGGTCCGACCTTTCGGTGACCTTGTTGCGAGCGAGCGAGCAGCTTCCGATGGTGTTCAGCAACCCGGACCGGGCCCCCGCGATGCCGGTCGCCGACCGCGGCTACGGCTGGGGAGCGGTGCAGACCGGCCGATTCCGGATCATCGAGGTGCCCGGCAACCATTTCACCCTCGTCACCGAGGCCGGGGCCACGGGCTTGGCCGACGCGCTGCGCGAGGTGCTCACCGGCGGCCGTGCGCTGTCGGGGATGACGCGATGACCGTCTTCGCGCCTGCGGCGACGGTTGCCGAGGTAGTTCGGCAGGTCCGAGAACAGGTGCATGTCGTCTCCGAGGCGAACGGTGGAATCACCGCGGTGACCGGCGATCCCACCGGGCGCAGGGTGCTTGCCACACTGCCGCCGCTGTACCCCGAATGGCTGGGCGACCGGTCGTTCAACGAGTTGCACGGCACCCGCTTTCCCTATGTGGCGGGGGAAATGGCCAATGGCATCGCGACAACGGAGCTGGTTGTCGCGATGGGCAAAGCCGACATGCTGGGCTTCTTCGGCGCGGCCGGTCTTCCCCTGCCTCGCGTGGAGCAGGCCATCGCAACGATCCGTGCGGCATTGGGCGATCGCATGAACTGGGGTGTGAACCTCATTCACGCACCACAACACCCCGGGTGGGAACAGGACATGGTGGACCTGCTCATCCGCGAACGTGTCCGCGCCGTGTCGGCGTCCGCGTTCATGGACCTGACCCCCTCCGTGGTCCAACTCGCCGCCAGCGGTCTGCACCGGGACCGGGATGGGCGGGTCGTTCGCCCCCGGCATGTGTTCGCCAAGGTCTCCCGGCCCGAGGTCGCCGAGAAGTTCCTGTCGCCGCCACCCCAGGCGATCCTGGCCGCACTGTGCGCCCAGGGCCGGCTCACCGCCGCCGAGGCGGAGCTGGCCGCGCACGTCCCGGTGACCGAGGACCTGACCGTGGAGGCCGACAGCGGCGGGCACACCGACAACCGGCCTCTGGTGTCGTTGCTGCCACGGATGCTCGCGCTCGCGGCGCGGGTCCCTGAGCCTGCCGGATACCGTCGCAGCGTACGGATCGGCGTCGCCGGCGGGTTGGGCACCCCGCACAGCGTGGCAGCGGCATTCGCCGCCGGCGCGGCCTACGTGGTGACCGGTTCGGTGAATCAGACGTGTGTCGAGGCCGGAGTTTCCGCGGCGGCCAAAGAATTGCTCGCGCAGGCCGACATCGCGGACGTGATGATGGCCCCCGCCTCGGACATGTTCGAACTCGGCGTCAAAGTGCAGGTGTTGCGGCGCGGCACGATGTTCGGGACCCGCGCCAACCTTCTCTACCGGCTCTATCAGGACTTCGAGTCGCTCGAGTCGATTCCGGATGCCGAGCGGAACAAACTGGAACGGACGGTGTTCCGGGCGAGCATCGCCGACATCTGGGCCCAGACCCGCCAGTATTGGCTCGACCGGGACGTCGCCGAAGTCCTTCGCGCCGAGGCCGAGCCGAAACACCGGATGGCGTTGACCTTCCGCTGGTACTTGGGCAAGTCCAGCTGGTGGGCGATCGAGGGCGAGAACTCCCGGCTCGCCGACTACCAGCTGTGGTGCGGACCGGCGGTCGGCGCGTTCAACGACTGGGTGGCCGGTAGCTTTCTGGCCGATCCCGCGCGACGCGATGTCGTGCAGGTAGCCCGCAACCTGTTGGAGGGTGCGGCAGTGCTCACTCGAGCCCACCAGCTGCGCACCTACGGGGTGCCGGTGCCGTCGACGGCATTCGAGTTCGTGCCCCGGCCACTCGCGTAGCCAAGAAATTCGACTGAAGGAAAGCTCGACCATGTCCGAGATTGGTGCCAGGATCGCGCCGCCGGTGGCGATCGTCGGCGTGAGCGCGCTGCTGCCGGGACCTCCTGGTGCGGACGGGTTCTGGCGGACGATCGTGTCCGGCGCGGACCGAGTGACAGCAGTTCCGGCGACGCATTGGCTCGTCGACGATTACTACGACGCCGACCCCGGGGCGCCGGACAAGACCTACGCACGGCGAGGCGCGTTTCTCTCCCCGGTGCCGTTCGATCCGCTCTCCTTCGGCATTCCACCGAAAACGATCGAGGCCACCGACACCAGCCAGCTCCTCGCACTGGTCGTAGCCGAACAGTTGTTAGCGTCGCTCGAGCCGCACCGTATGTCGACCGTGGACCGGGAGCGGGTCAGTGTCATCCTCGGCACCTCCGCACTCGAACTGCTCACCACGATGGCCGCGCGGATGGAGCGACCGGTATGGCTCGACGCGCTGCGCGCGAGCGGAATCCCGGAGGATAAGGCCCAGGCGATCTGCGACCGGGTCGCCGAGCATTACGTGCCATGGCAGGAGGGAAGCCTGCCCGGCATGCTCAGCAACGTCGTCGCGGGTCGAATCGCGAACCGGTTCGATCTGCACGGCAGCAACTACACCACCGACGCCGCCTGCGCGAGTTCGTTGGCGGCGCTGTCGAGCGGGATCAACGAACTCGCGCTTGGCCAGGCCGATCTCGTCGTGACCGGCGGTGTGGACACGCTCAACGACCCGGTCACCTACACCAGCTTCAGCAAGACCCCGGCGCTCTCACCGACGGGCGACTGCCGCCCGTTCTCCGCCGCGGCCGACGGCATGGTTCTTGGTGAGGGCGTCGTGATGTTCGCGCTGCGGCGGCTCGCCGACGCCGAACGAGACGGTGACCGGATCTTCGCGGTGATCCGTGGCATCGGCACGGCGTCGGACGGCCGCGGCGGCGCGATCTACGCGCCGCAGTCCACCGGTCAGGCGCGAGCGCTGCGCCGGGCCTATGAGATGGCCGGCTACGGGCCCGACACGGTCGAGCTGGTCGAGGCACACGGCACGGGGACGGCTGCCGGTGACGCGGCCGAGGTCGCCGCCCTGCGTGCGGTCTTCGGCGAGGCCGGTCGCACCGATTCCGGGTGGTGTGCGCTGGGATCGGTGAAATCGCAGATCGGACATACCAAAAACGCGGCGGGCGCCGCGGGTCTGCTCAAGGCGACGCTGGCACTGCATCACCGCGTCCTTCCCCCGACGATCAAGGTAGACCGGCCCAACCCGGCGCTCGAACTGGCGGACAGCCCCTTCTACTTGAATACGAAGGCCCGGCCGTGGATCAGTGCCGGCAGCCACCCCCGACGTGCTGGCGTGTCCAGTTTCGGCTTCGGTGGCACGGACTTTCACGTCGCACTCGAGGAATATGTGCCCTCGGCCGGATCAGCATGCGCGGCTGCGTCCTTCCGCGCCGCAGGCAGCGAACTCGTGCTGCTGGCCGCGCAATCACCTGCTGCACTGGTGGCGGCGGCCCGTGCACTCGCCGACAGCACCGACCCGATCGTCGCCATAGCGAGGAGAACTCAGGAAGCCTTCGACCCGACGGCACCCGCGCGCCTCGGCGTGGTCGTCACCGACGCGGAGGATCTCGCGGTGCCCCTGCGTGCCGCCGCAGACCGAATCGCGGCCGCCCCGGCGAAGTCCTTCGCGGGGCCGGGCGGCGTGCATTACGGCGCGACAACCACCGAGCCCGGGCCGATCGGGTTCCTGTTCTCCGGTCAGGGCAGCCAATACGTCGACATGGGCGCGGAGTTGGCGATGATGGTGCCCGCGGCACGGGAGAGCTGGGACGCCGTTGCGGCACTCGACAGTTCCGAGGACGAACCGCTCCATCGGGTCGTGTTCCCACCCCCCGTGTTCACCAGCGACGAACGCGCGGCACAGCAAGCCAGGCTCACGCAAACCGAGCGGGCGCAACCTGCGCTGGCCGCGCAGAGCCTGGCCGCACTCGCGTTGCTGCGCACCCTGGATGTGCATCCGGATGCCCTCGGGGGGCACAGTTTCGGCGAACTCGTCGCGCTGCACGCGGCGGGCTGCTTCGACAGTGCCACACTGCTGACGCTGGCCCGGCGCCGGGGCGAACTGATGCGGGACGCCGCCACCGAGCCGGGTGCGATGGCCGCGGTGATCGGCAGCCTGGACGACATTCGGGCCTTGGTCGAATCCACCATCGGCGGTCGACTATGGGTGGCCAACCACAACGCGCCGAGTCAAGTCGTGGTGTCCGGTGCGACGAGCGCGGTGATCGCGTTCGAGCGGCGGGCGGCCGAGGCGGGTCACACCGTGCGGCGTCTCGAGGCGGCGGGCGCGTTCCATACCCCGTTGGTCGCGGCCGCCGCGGCTCCGTTTCGGGAGGCCCTCGACACGGCCGTGGTCCGAGAACCCGGCATTCCGGTGTACGGGAATGCCCGCGGCACGCGATACCCGGCCGATCCGGAGGCGGTGCGGGCCGGTCTCGCCGAGCAACTCACTGTCCCGGTCCGATTCGTCGATCAGCTCGAAACCATGTACGCCGACGGTATCCGGACGTTCATCGAGGTCGGCGCGGGCGCGACGCTCACCCGGCTGGTCGGGGAGGTCCTCGCAGGACGTGACCACTCGGCAGTGAGCCTCGACCGGGCGACGTCCCGAGGACTGGAAGCCGTGCACGACGCGTTGGCGCAGTTGGCCGTCGGGGGTCTGCGCCTGAACTTCAAGGCGTTGTGGAGCGCCTACGACCCTCGACCGGAAGAGAAGACCGTGAGCAACAAGCCATCTCCGGCGACCGTCGACTTGCTCGGCGCCAACTATGGCAAGCCCTACCCTCCTGCCGGCGGTTCCACCGCGCTGCCACCACCGAACCCGCCGATATCGATGACCCAGGTCGGTCACGGGCTCCCGCCGGCAGCACCGGTCAACGGGCTTCCGCCGACGGCGGCAGACAACGGACTCCCGCAAGCGCCGGGCAACGGGTTCTCGTCGACAACAAACGGGCTCTCCCCGACGGCAGCCCGTAACGGGTTCGCACCGCCGGCTGCCATCCCACCACCCACCGCGGCTGCCATCCCACCACCCACCGCGCCTGCCACCGCACCGCCGACCAACCGACCCGCCGCGGCCGGCCCCGACTGGCTCGACGCGCTGCGCGAAACGCAGCGGCTGGCGAGCGAAGCCCACAGTGCCTACCAGCGGATGATGGCTGAGTCGCATCTGGCGTTCCTCCGGCTGTCGGAGGCCGCGCTCATCGGGCTCGCAGGCGGCACGCCCGCACCGATACCGCCTACCGCGCTGCCGGACCCGGCGGCCATGCCGGCGCACCATTCGGCGACGAACGGCGCCGCCCCTGCCGTTGTCACGCACAGCGAGCCGGAGCCCACGATTATGCCGCCGGCGCCGCAAACCCGTTTCGCACCTGAGACCCCGGTCGTCGAGCCGTTGCCCGTTGCGGCCTTGTCGGCCCCGACCGCCGTCGCATCAGCGGATGTGACCAGCTTGTTGACCGTGGTCGCCGAAAAGACCGGATACCCCATCGACGTCCTCGACGTCAGCATGGAACTCGAAGCAGACCTCGGAATCGACTCCATCAAACGAGTCGAAATCATGTCCGCCGTCCGCGAACGATTCCCCCACGTGCCCCACATCGACGCACCAACACTCGGCGCCGCACGAACCCTCGCCCAGGTCGCCGAACTACTCGGCGCCACCGAACAAACACCGCACACCACCCCACCCACAATCGAACAAACAACCGACGTCACCGGCCTATTGACCGTCGTCGCCGAAAAAACCGGATACCCCATCGACGTCCTCGACGTCAGCATGGAACTCGAAGCAGACCTCGGAATCGACTCCATCAAACGAGTCGAAATCATGTCCGCCGT
>NZ_JBEZDA010000008.1:0-86937 GCF_040647855.1 Nocardia sp. NPDC049220 | reverse complement strand
CCGCGAACGATTCCCCCACGTGCCCCACATCGACGGACCAACGCTCGGCGCCGCACGAACCCTCGCCGAAGTCGCCGAACTACTCGGCGCCAGTGGGACTCTCCCGCGGACGGGCCAGTCTTCGGCCGTGGGCGGCTTGACGAAACTTGCACCTGAGACGCCTGTCGCACCGCGTGCCGATGCGACCGCCCGGCCGGCTGACGATGGCGGGCTGCCGCTACGACTGGCGCTACGGCCCATGCCACGCGCGGCCGCCGGTCTTGCCCTGCCCGGTCTGCTCGGCAGCCGGGTCGCGATCACGGGCGGTAGGCCCGGCGTCGCCGATTTACTCGCGAAGGAACTCGTCGACGCCGGCGTCGACGCATTCGCCGCCGCCGAAACCACCGCGGACGCCCATGGGCTGATCCATCTCGGCACGCTGGGTATGGCGGATGCGACGCTCGCCGCCGATCGCGATTCCTTCCGGTTGGCGCGAATCTTCGCGACCGAGCGAGTCGCCGGGCCTGGAGTCTTCGTCACCGTGCAGGACACCGGGGGCGAGTTCGCCCGGTCGGGTGCCACGCCGACTCCGACCGGCCTCGCGGCTCTGGCGCGGACGGCCGCGCGAGAGTGGCCAGAGGTCAGCGTGAAAGCGATCGACTGTGACACTCGTGGCCGCACCGACGCCGCCATCGCCCGCGCGATCGCGCGGGAACTGCTCAACGGCGGCACGTCGACCGATGTAGGACTGACCGCGAGCGGTGACCGGACCGTGCTCGAGACAGTGACGCTTCCACCCTGTGCGGCAACCGGAAAAGCCGTCGGTCCGCATTCGGTGATCGTGGTCAGTGGCGGCGCGCGAGGGGTCACCGCGGCTGCCCTTCGTGCGCTCGCCGAAGACAGCGCACCAAAGCTGGTCCTGCTCGGGCGGACGCCGCTCACCGACGAACCGGCGTGGCTGCGTGCGGCGCACGACGAGACGGCGGTTCGTACCGCCATCATCGAACACCTTCGTGCCAGCGGCGAGGCACCCGATCCCCGGCGCATCAGGAGTGTGACCGCCGCGGTCCTCGCGGTCAGGGAGATCCACGAGACAGTGCGTGCGTTGCAGATCGCGGGCTCGCCGGTGCGTTACGTCACGGCGGACGTGACCGACGTCGAGGCCGTGCGCGCCGCGGTAGCGGAAGTCCGCGCCGAATGGGGACCGATCACCGGACTCGTACATGGTGCGGGTGTGCTCGCTGACAAAGCCATTCGCGACAAGAGCGACGAACAGTTCGACCGGGTATTCGAGACGAAGGTCGGCGGACTGCGCACGTTGCTCGCCGCGCTCGACGACGATCCGCTCGAACTGCTGTGTGTGTTCTCCTCGGTGGCGGCCTGCTACGGCAACACCGGACAGGGCGACTACGCGATGGCGAATGAGGTCGTCACGCAACTCGCGGCGATGGAACAGCGCAGACGGGAAGACTGCCTGGTGCGCGCGATCGCCTGGGGCCCATGGGAAGGCGGCATGGTCGACGAGTCGCTCGCGGCGCATTTCCGCGCCGCGGGCATGCCGCTGATACCCCTGGCGGGCGGCGCCGAGGCCTTCGTCGAGGAGTTACGGGACGATGCCGGACCGGTGTGCGTCGTCCGGGCGGCGGGTCGCCCGGACACCGGTTCCGGAACAAGCGGAGAGATCGCACTGACCGCCCGCGAGCACCCTTACCTGACCGATCATCAGATCGGCGGGGTGCCGGTGGTCCCGGTCGCGATGGTGCTGGAGTGGTTCACCGGTGCAGTTCGAGCAACATTGCCCGGCGAAACCGCCACCATCACCGGCCTCGAAGTGTTGAGCAAGATCGCTCTGGACGATTTCGCGACCGGCAGCCGGGTGTTGCGCCTGAGCGCCGACCGTTCCGACCCGACAGGCCCGCTGATGCTCACCGTGTTCGGATCTGGGGGACGACCGCATTTCCGGGCACGGACAACAATTCCCAGCGTCCCGCCACACCGATGGACCGCATTGACCGACCTGCGACCACTGGGCCGGGAGACCTATGACGGTCAGGTGCTCTTCCATGGGCCCGCATTTCAGGTGATCACTGTGGTCGAGGGCGTCGCACCGCACGGTGCGGCGGGCGTGGTGACCGGCACTCGGGCACGAAACTGGCCCGAGGCGCACCGACACACCGACCCGGCAGCGGTCGACGGCGCGTTGCAACTGGCGACGCTGTGGGCCGAACACGCACTCGGGGCCCCGGTATTGCCCATGGGCGTCGCGGAGTTTCGGCTTTTCGTCCCCGGCCCGCTCGACGGCGACGCGCGAGTTCAGGTGCGGGCAACGCGGGCAGGCGGTAGCGAAGCCGGTTGCGACATCCAGGTCTGCACGTCGGCGGGGACCGTACTGTTCGAACTCGGCGGGGTCCGGCTGATCGCCCGGCCCGACACCACCGGTTAGGAGAGCCGCGGTGTTCGAACCCGTCGCGGTGGTCGGCCGAGGTTGCGTGCTACCGGACGCACTGACGCCGGACTCGTTCTGGCACAACGTCGTTACCGGCCGGCTCAGCGTCTCGACTGCGAGCGCGGACCGGTGGCGGCTGCCGGACGCGGCGATGGCGCAGGTCGTCGGACCGGCGCCGGCTCCGGTGCGCAGCGCCGCCGGGGGCTATGTGCACGGCTTCGACGACATCTTCGAACCGGACGGTTTCCTGGTCGGGCGTGCGGAGATCGCCGCGCTGGATCCATCGTTCCGCTGGGTGCTGCACGGTGCCCGCGAAGCGCTGCGCGAAGCCGGCGAGGACAGACCACGCGACCGGACAGGTCTTGTCCTTGGCAATCTGTCCATGCCCACCGATGGTTTGGTGCGCTACGCGGAAAGCGTGTGGCTTGCCGAACAACCCGAGTTGCGCGCCGTGCTGTCGGACCGACCGGCAGCCCTCGATCGGTTCTCGTCGGCCATGCCCGCACACTTCGCGGCCGCAGCGCTCGGCCTGGGCGGCGGCGCGTTCGCACTCGACGCGGCATGCGCTTCGGCGCTGTACGCGATCAAACTCGCGTGCGACCGCCTGCACGCCCGCACCGCGGATGTGATGGTGGCCGGCGCGGTGAACCGCGTCGACGACCTCGCAGTGCACCTGGCCTTCAGCGCCCTCGGGGCACTCAGTCCCACCGGCCGCAGCAGGCCGTTCCACCGTGGCGCCGACGGGCTGGTGCCCGCCGAGGGTTGCGGATTCGTGGCACTCATGCGACTGTCCGACGCACTGGCGGCGAACGTGCGCGTATTCGGGGTGATCCGCGGGATCGGCCTGTCGAACGATGGCCGCGGCGCTGGACTGCTCGTGCCGTCGCAGGCGGGGCAACTCAGGGCGATCCAGCAGGCCTACGCCATGGCCGGAGTCGCACCGGAGTCGGTGTCACTGCTCGAATGCCACGCCACCGGCACGCCGCTCGGCGACACCACCGAGGTGCACGGGATGGCAGACGTATTCGGGGACGCATCCGACCTCCCGATCGGTTCGGTGAAGTCGAATACCGGTCATCTCGTCACCGCAGCCGGCGTGGCCGGGCTCCTCAAGGTGCTCAGCGCCTTCGAAGCCACCGTTCGACCGCCGACGCTCTCGACCGACGACCCGGTCGACGCCCTGCGCGGCACCCCCCTGCGGCTGCTGCGCGAAGCCGAGCCGTGGGATGGTCCGCGCCGTGCGGGAATCAGCGCCTTCGGTTTCGGCGGCAATAACGCCCATCTCGTGCTGGACCCGGGTCCGGGAGACAGCGCAGCGGCCCTCGCTCCACCACAGGGCCGTTCCGACGGTGCTCACTCGGACCGACCTGACATTGCGCACGGGGTGTCTGGAGCGCGGAGGGCGATAGACGACGGAGTGCCTGCGCTCACACCTCAGCAGGCGGACTCGACCCCCGAGCCCGACGAAGCGGTGGCGATCGTCGCGATCGGCGCCCGGGTCGGAACCTGCCGGAACTACGCCGAGTTTCGGGACAGTTTGCTCCGCGGCATCTCGCGTATGGAACCGGCCACCGAGTACGACGTGGAGCTCGATGGCTTGCGCACGCCGCCAGTCGATCTGCGGGAGGCGCTCGGGCAGCAGGTCGCCGTCCTCGAAGCGGCTCGGGAGGCCGCTGGTCACGTCGTCCTGCCGCGGGAACGGACGACCGTACTGATCGGGATGGGATGCGACCCCCAAGTCGCGCGCCATCCAGCACGCGTGCGCGTGGCGGCGCACGTGGCGGCGACCGAGGGGCGCGAAGCCGTTCAGGACGCCTTCGCCGCGCCGCTGGCGGCGCCCGCGGTGCTGGGCACCATGCCCAATATCGTCGCCAACCGGATCAACTCGCAGCTCGACCTCGGTGGGCCCGGTTTCACCGTCTCCGCCGAGGAAGCGTCCGGAATCGTCGCGCTGGAGCTGGGTTGCCGCGCTTTGTACGACGGCTCGGCGGACGCCGTTCTCGTGGGTGCGGTAGACCTTTCGCACGAGCCGGTCCACCGCGGCGCGGCACAAGCAGTAGGGATCCATGCCGAACCCGGTGACGCGGCGGTGGTGCTCGTCCTCAAGCGCGTCGCCGACGCCCGCCGCGACGGCGACACAGTACTCGCGGTAGTCGGCGGCGCCGGTGACGCCGAACTGGTCGTCGGGGACGCGGCGGTCGACGGCGCCGGGCTGGAAAAGTTCGATCCGGCAGCTCTTTTCGGTGTTCCGCACGCCGCGAAGTCGTTGCTCGCTGTTGCCTGCGCCGCCGTCGCGCTGCGGCACCGCGCAGTGCCTCGAGTCGGACGTATGGCCGATCCATCGCTCGGGATCCGGCTCGCCACCGTCGCCGTCGAGACACTCGGCGCGCCCCCCGCCGTCACTGTCCTGACCGCTGCCGACGCAGCACCGTGGAATACCGAAACTATGGTGCGCCAACATATCTACTCCGGGGTCGATGCCCCGAGCGTGCTTGCCGCCGCTCGCACCGGAGTCGAATCAGATCACGGTCCCGCTCGGCTGGTCGTGACCGCCGAGGACGCGGAACAGCTGGCCACCCGCATCACTGCGGCGCAGCAGTGGCTCGATGGTCGGGGGGTACGTCCGGAGGGAGTCGCCTTCCGGGAGCGGCCGGTCGAGGGTGAGGTCGCGTTCGTCTACACCAACGGTTCCGCATGCTACCCCCGGATGGGGCGTGACGTGCTACTGGCGTTCCCGGATATCGTGGACCGCGTCCAACGCCGTTGTGGTCCGCTCCGGGGCTTCGCCGGCTGGGCCTACACCGGTGATGGTGCGGAGGCCCCCCACGTGCTCAACCAGATCTGGGGGGCTTCTCTGCTCGGTCAGGTTCACACGGAGCTGACCCGCGGTGTCCTCGGCCTCGAACCGGCTGCGGTGTTGGGCTACTCGTCCGGCGAAACCAATTCCCTTGTCGCGATGGGTGTGTGGCGCGAGGTGCCGCAATTGGTTGCCGACGCCGACCGATCTCCGCTGTTCACCCGGGAGGTGGCGGGCGACCTCGAAACGGTACGCCGCGCATGGCGCGCGCACGGCATCGAGGAGGGTCGGTGGACCAGCTACCTCGTCAACGCCGACGCGGGTGCCGTGCGTGCGGCGCTGCGCGACGAGCCCACCGTTCGCCTCATGGCGATCAGCGCGCCAGAAGTGTGCGTGCTGGGCGGCGAAGCCCAGGGCTGCGCCCGTGTGCTCGCCACGCTCAGCGGAGTAGCCGCGCTCCCGCTCGGCTACGACATCGCCGTGCACATCCCGGAGGTCGAGCAGGTGCGCGACGCGTGGTGGCGACTGCACGACAGGCCGACCACGGAACTGCCCGATGTCCGCTTCTATTCCTGTGCGACCGCATCCTCCTACACCGTTTCGCGGGTGAGTGCCGCGGACGCCATCACCGAACAAGCGATCGGCACCATCGATTTTGTTGCCACAGTGGAGAAAGCGTGGGCCGACGGCGTTCAGGTCTTCATCGAACACGGTCCACGCGCATTGTGCACGGGCTGGATCTCGCAGATCCTCGGAAACCGAGAGCACCTGGCCGTTGCGCTGGACTCCACCGATGGACAGGGGCAACGCAGCCTGATCAGAGCCGTCGCCGAGTTGAGGGCGGCGGGAATCGGTCTGCGGCACGCCGAGCTGTTCGAGCGGCTCAGGGGCAGTGACACTCCCGCCCGATCGGCGGTGTCGGTGGTCCGCACGGTCGCGCATCCGCCGCCCGTCATCGTGCCGAACTTGTACCCCGCCGCCGAGACGATGGCACCCGCTCCCGCCCTGCCGCCGGTGAGTTTCCCTGCCCTGCTCTCGCCGCAGTGCACCGCAACCACCCAGACCTCGCCACCAGCTGCGGATTTCGTCCCGTTCACGCCGTCGACCACCGCTCCACTCTCGCCGCCAGTAGCCGCCGCTACCCGGGCGTCCACACTGTTCGCCGAAATAGCACAGGTGCACCGGCGGTTTCTCGAGGACCAGGGCGCGATGCACCAGCACTATCTTGCGGTGGCCGCGCACGCGCAGGATCTCTTGCTGCGCCCAACCTGCCAGCTTTCCCGGTCTGCTTCGCCTTCATCCCGACCGTCTCCAGCTGCGCCGATGTCCCTGCCTGTCTCGACTGCCCCCGCCCTCGTGCCTTCTGCGGCTCTATCGCCTCCCCCGCTTTCCTCCGCGGCGCCGCGTGTCCTGGGACCCCCGGCTACCCTGCCAGCCCTGCGCGCCCCGACTTCTCCACCTTCCGCCGCGGTTTCGCATGTCCTGCCTTCCCCGGCAACACCACCTCCCCCGCCGGCCCCCACTGCGCCGCGGCGACTGCCGTCGTACGACCGCGCACAACTGGAAGCCCTTGCTACGGGACCGATCTCGGCTGTCCTCGGCCCGTTCTTCCGAACTCAGGACGGATTTCGCCGACAGGTGCGGATGCCCGCGCCGCCGATGTTGCTCACCGACCGGATCGCCGGGATCGACGCCGAGCAGGGGCGCCTGGGCACCGGAGCGATCCACACCCAGACCGACGTCACCGCCGACAGCTGGTACCTCGACCCGGCCGGCCGTATGCCCGCCGGCCTGATGATCGAAGCCGGGCAGTCCGACCTGTTGCTCATCAGTTGGATGGGTATCGACCTGCTCAACCGTGGCGAGCGCGTGTACCGGCTGCTCGGTTGTGAAGTCACCTTTTATGGCGCACCACCGGTCCCCGGCGAGACGTTGACCTTCGACATCCACATCGACGGCCACGGCGAACAAGGCGGCATGCGCCTGTTCTTCTTCCACTACGACTGCCATGTCGACAACGAACTCCGGCTCAGCGTGCGCGGCGGTCAGGCCGGATTCTTCAGCGACGCCGAGCTCGCGGCCAGCCGAGGCGTGTTGTGGGATCCGGCCTCGGACGAGCCCGACCAAGCCGCCCCCTGTGATCCCCCGGTGCGGGACAGTGCCGTCAGCGCCTTCTCAGCCGAACAAGTTGCCGCATTCGCGGATGGGCGGCCGGAGGAGTGTTTCGGCCCGGGATGGCGGCGGACCCGGGCGCATGTGCGCACTCCGCGTATCGCGGACAGCCGCATGCTGTTTCTTCATGAGATCACCGAGTTCGCACCCCGCGGCGGGCCGTGGCGCCGCGGGTATCTTCGGGCCACGACTCCCGTTTCGCCGGGCGACTGGTACTTCGATGGCCATTTCAAGGACGACCCGTGTATGCCGGGCACCCTGATGCTCGAAGGCTGCCTGCAAGCAATGGCGTTCTACCTGGCAGCGCTGGGTCATACCATCGATGCCGATGGGTACCGGTACGAGCCGGTGACCGACCTGGCCATCCCGATGCGGTGCCGCGGCCAGGTCACTTTGGACAGCCGGGAGATCGTCTACGAGGTGTTCGTCGCCGAGATTTCCGGCGGTTCCGTACCCACTCTGATCGCTGATGTGCTGTGCACCGTAGACGGGGTGAAGGCGTTTCATGCCCGCCGCGCCGGACTCCGTTTGGTGCCGGACTGGCCACTCGCGCAACTCCCATCCACCATCACCAGCACTCGGAATGCGGGGACGGTCGCCGCTGACCAGGCGGCACTGCTCGCATCGGCCTTGGGCCGACCCAGCGCGGCATTCGGATCGATGTACGCACCGTTCGATGGCACCCGCCGCGCAGCCCGCCTACCAGGCCCGCCGTACCAGTTCGTCTCCCGGATCATGACGGTGGACGCGCCGCCGGCGGCGATGCGACCGGGCACCCGAGTCGTCGCCGAGTACGACGTGCCACCCGACGCGTGGTACTGGAACGAGAACGGCTATCCAGTGATGCCGATGTCCGTGCTGATGGAGGTCGCGTTGCAACCGTGCGGTTGGCTGGCCTCCTACGCGGGTTGCGCGCTGTCCACCACAGCGGATCTGCTCTTCCGCAACCTCGACGGCGTCGCCACCGTACTCGCTGAGGTGACGCCGGCGACTCCCGTCGTGCGCACGACGGCCATCCTCCGCGATATTTCGACACACGCCGGAATGATCATCGTGGCGTTCGATCTGGCGTGTGACGCGAATGGCACGCCCGTACTGTCCGCATCGACCGTATTCGGCTTCTTCCCACGCGACGCCTTCGCCGACCAGGTCGGTCTGCCGGCGACCAGCGCGGACCGCGCGAACCTCGTTCCCGCTGGTGATCCGATGATCGAGCCGGACTCACCGCTGTCCTCCGGCCCGACGCTGCGGATGTGGGACCGGATCACCGCTTACCATCCGACCGGCGGACCCGCGGGGCTGGGCCGGATCGTGGCGGAAAAGGAGATCACCGGAAGCGAATGGTACTTCCGGTCGCACTTCTTCCAGGACCCGGTGCAGCCGGGCTCGCTCGGGGTCGAAGCCATGATCCGGCTGCTGCGCTTCGTTCTGAACGATAAGGGATCGACTGCCGGATCGCGTTTCGAGTCGGTCGCGCTCGACGAACGTCTGACGTGGAAGTACCGCGGCCAGGTAACTCCGGACAACAGCCTGGTGACGATCGAACTGACTGTGTCGCGCATCGAGTGGACCGGCGCCGTATGCCTGGCCGTCGCCGACGCGGCACTGTGGGTCGACGGCACCAAGATCTATCAGGTTCCGGATCTGTCGGTCCGGCTCGTTGCCGCGGATTCATACCAGGCGGAGGAAGTTCTCGACCCGGTCGTCGACGACTGGGTGGGCGACCACTGTCCCACCTGGACTGTGCCGGCGCTGCCCTTGATGTCGACCATGGACAGAATGTTCGCGGCGGCACGAAAGCTGGGGACCGTGTGCGCGCTGCGCGAATTCCGGATCCAGCGGTGGACCCCGGTGCCGGGCACGACAAAGCTGCGCACCGAAGTACAGCGAACCGACCAGGCGTTCGCCGTCACGGCATCACTGTGGCGCGAGGCGAAGAACCCGGCCCTGTCGAGGTTCGAGCAGACCGCGGTCGCCACACTCCTGCCGCGGAACACCGAACCCCGCCCCGCCCCATGGCCGGATCCCGCCGACCTGTGCCCGGCACCGAATCCGTACACCTCGGGTGCGCTCAGCCATGGGCCGCGTTTCCAGTACCTCGTCTCGGTCCGATCCGGCCCTAGCGCGGCGGTGGGCGTTCTCGACGCCGCTCGCGGCAGCGTGCCCCGGGGCGAACTGCACCAAGGGCTCCTCGACGCGTGCACCCATGTCATTCCGCACGCCGAGCTCTGGCGCTGGTCACCGTCTATCGATCGCGGACAGGTCGGCTACCCGCACCGCATCACTGTGCTCAACTTGTACGACTCCCTCCCGGCGCAAGGGGAACTGACCGTCAGAGCCCGGTTCGCCGGATTCGAGGCGGGCGACCACACGCACCCTGCCTTCGACGTGCAAGTATGTCAGGGAGACCGGGTCCTGGCCGCATTCCATCTCGTCGACGCGCTCGTCCCTGCCGGCCCGTTGGCCGCGCTCGACCACGCCGAACGTCGGGCCTTCCTGCGCGACCGGGCATTCGTCGCAGGCACCGGCCTGTCCCGGATCGAGAACGGGGTGACCCGGCTGACTCAGGCGGAGGTGGACAACCTCGACTGGCTCACCGGTACCGTCGCCCAGATCTATGCGCTCGACCTCGGCGTGCGCGGGCATAACCGTGACGATCGAACGAACGCGGCAATGCACCACAGCGCGGCCCGGTTGGCCCAGATCGCGATGAAAGACCATATCGGTCGCAGGCTCGGCGTCCATCCCAGCGAGATCGACGCGGACGTTGCCGCATCCTGCGCCTATCGCGGTGCCGACGTCTACCGGCTCGAGGTGACGATCCTGCCCACCTCAGTGGTGGTCCGAGACGCATAGCCGGTTCTCCGAGACCGCGGTCCCGGAGCCGGTCGGCCGAGTTACCCGGCACACCGCGAGCGCGGCGCGCGGCGCGCCTCGGGCGGGCTCGTCTCGAGCGAGGACCGAACACCAGATCTCCCATGGCTGGGAGGGTTGGTGCTCCGCTATGGCCGCGAGGTGTAATGCGCTTCGCCGAATCGACCCCATCGGCCGAGTCGCATCGGAAAGAGACACGTGATGAAACCATCCGACCTGCCACGGGATTCGCGTTTCTACCGCGCGGCTGAACCGTTCGAGGAACAAGGTGCTCTGCATTTCACACGCATGGCCGAGGTCGTCGAGATCTTCAGGCTGGAAAAGCGGGGAGCGTTAAGCACCGATTTCACGTACCTGCTCGAGTTCGTCGGTGGCATGGGCATGCCCGCGCCGTCTCGTCCGCACCTCAACATGCTATTCCCTTGGACCCAGGGCGAGACACGGGCGGACGGCTCACCAGGCAGGCACGCGATCTTGCATGGTTTGCTCGCCAAGCACTTCAGCAGAAGATCGATCGCCGAGCTGGAAGATACGGTCAAAGACTTGACGCGTAGGGGGTTGCGGGAGGGGACGGCTACCGGCTCGGGCGAGTTCGATCTCGTCGAGTTCGCGACCACCTTGTCGTCGCGCGTCGTCTCGTCGTTGCTGGGGTTGCCGCTGGAGGCCGCGGCTATCGTTCGCGAGGAAGTCGAAGTCTACGAACGGCGGCCGGGGTTCGAAGCGGTCGAACCGGAGTCACCAGCGCTTCGGGCTTTCTTCCAGCAGTTGTTCGACGAGGAATCGAAAGGCGGTTTGCTGGCGGAACTGTCGAGTGCGTATGCCGCGAAAACCATCGATCGGGACGAGCGCGATGCCCTCGTCTGGGGATGTTGGGCGGCCGGCCTGAGTACCACCGCCACAGCCATCGCACTGCTCATCGGACTCATGGTCGAGCTCGACCTCGTGCAGGCCGCCGCCCACGCCGACGCCGACTGGTTGAACGCGGTCACGCAGGAGACTCTCCGCTACGCGACCCCGTTTTCGGTGGTGCCGATGTTCGCCACCCGCGACATCACACTCGCGGGTGGTGTTGCTCTGCGCGAAGGCCAACCGATCCGGCTCGTGCTCGGCGCTGCCAATCGCGATCCGGCGGTGTTCGGTGTCGACGCCGACGAGTTCGTCCCCGCGCGCGCGAACGCCAACCACCACATCGCATTCGGCCTGGGAATGCATTGGTGCCTAGGCGACAGGCTCGCCCGCCTGGAGATGCGCACGGCGCTCCGAGAGGTCGCGAGGAACCTGACCGGGACCACTCTGCTCGAATGGCGACGCGAGACAGGTCTGTTGGACCGCGTCGCGGTCGCCGGTCTCGGTTACGATCGTCGTCCCCACCAGTGAGCACCCAGTGCGTTCCATCGGACCTCATCGAGCCGATCTACCGGACAACCGATCAGCGGTATGAGGGGATGTTCGTGAGACGCGGCGGGTTACGACGGATGTACGGCCACCGAGCTGGTGTCGGCACACCGCCCCTTTCGTGCCGGCGAACACGGCCGGTGCGACTACGGCGTCGTGGGATGCCACAGCACCGACGACACCGAATCCACGAGGCTTATCCGAGCCGACGCTCTTCGACTGCCGTGCTGAAGCCGGTGCCGTTGAGGTCCAGGTACAGCAGGCGCTCGGTGATCGATACGGTGACAGTGTTGCGCCGTTCGATAACAGCGGCAGCGGAATCGATGAAATCGCGATCGAAACTGTAGAGCCCGATCGTCTCGGCCCGATGGATCCGCTTGCCGGCCAGTTGAGCCAGCACTTTGACCGGATCGCGATGGGTGTAGACGGCAGCGCGGCCGGCTAGCTTGCTGCCCCGATGCAAGCGCTCCGCGTCGGGCGCGCCGACTTCGATCCAGGCGGTGAGTCGGCCGGTGAGATCGCGCACCAGTACCGCAGGCTCGTCGGTGGCGGAAATGCCTTCACTGAAGGCGATGCCTTCCTGATACTCGAGGCAGTAGGCCAGCAGCCGCGTCAGCATGAACTCGGCGGTCTCCGAAGGGTGGCGTGCCAGGCGCAGCTCCAGAGTCTGATAGACATCGCGATCGATGTCGGCCAGTTGGACGGCGAAGTTATGCAGAGTTGCGCTGATAGCCATAGGGACATGAGCTTAGCCGCGGATGAATGTGATGCGTTGGGGCCGGGCCAGGACGATCAGGCCGAGGCCTCCGGCGGGCGCGCCCAGGCGCGACGGTGCAGCGCGAGCTGGATCTCGAGCAGCAGGCGGTCGGCGGGGTCGCCGAGATCCATGCCGAGGATTTCTTCCACACGGCGCAGGCGGTAACGCAGTGTGTTCGGGTGCACCTGGAGGGCGGCAGCGGCATTGCGCACCTCGCCGTGGGCACGCAGATAGGTCTCCACGCTCTCGCGCAGGCTCGCGGAATGCTTCCGGTCGTAGTCGAGCAGGGCACGAAGCCGCGGATCGTGCAGTTCGGCGCGAGCGCCGACCACATCGAGCAGTTCGCCGAGCAGGACGGCGGTGCGGGATTCGGCCAACGTGGTCACTCGCGCCTTCGGGTCGGTGGCCACAGCGCTGTCCAGCACGCGGTCGACCTCGCCCCGGGCGGCCGCCACTCGGTCGAGATCGTCGACCGGACAGGCGATCGCAGCCCGCAACGCCAACGACCGCTTCGCCGCTAACTGCTCGATCAACTGACGCGTCCACGCGGTCACCGCGGGCGCGGACCGGTAGCCGGGCAGCAGCACGTAGACGCGGTCACCGTGCGTCGCGGTCACCGAGTCACCACGGAAAGAACTCGCGCGCAGGCGCAGAATGTTGCCGAGCGCGGTGGGCTCGATCGCGGTGGGCTGCTCGGCGGCGACGAGCGCGAACGCCACCACCGCCACCGGACCGTGCCGCGGCAGGTTGAGCGCGGTCGCCACCATGGCTACGTCGACCGCTCCCTGCGCCATGCCGAACAGCCGCTGAATCAACAGCGCCTCGGTGGACGGTGCGTCGAGGCTACGCGAGATCAGTCGACCCGCGATGGCCGAAGCGCCACGCAGGATCTCCGCCGCGTCCGGATTGAACGGCCGGTCCCCCTGCTGCAGCCAGATCGCGCCGAGCACCCGCGGCGCCCGCGCCGTCGCGTCCGCGGGATGGCGGATACCGACAACCAACCTGCGTTTGATGTTCAGCTCCTCGTGCGCGGGGATGTCGATGACCTCGTCGGTGTTGCGCAGCCGATCGAATACCCCCCATCTCCGCAGCACGGTCAGATAATCACGCGGCCCTTCTCGACCGAGTATGGACAGCACGCGCAACTGGTCGGCGGTCTGGTCGGATGCCGAGTACGCCAGCATGTGCGAATGCGCGTCCTCGATGGACACCATTCCGCCCGCGTTCTGGGCGACCATCTGCGCCAGGCCGAACAGATCGATGTCCGCGACGGCCAACTCACTCTCCCCGGCCACGTTCCCGCCCTTCGGCCAACTCGACAACCCAATCGTCCAATCTTTGTCCAACCGGCTCAATCTCCGGGCAGTTTTTCGGTGTTGACTTCCACTTACCGCAAAGTTACCTACTCGGCAGGGAGCAGCCATGGATGCCATCGTGTCCACACCCCAACCGGTCAATGAGCCGGTAGGCACCTTCGCCCCAGGCAGTGCGGAACGCGAACGGTTGCAGAAGAAGCTGGCCGACTTCGCTGCTATGCCGACCGAAGTCCATCAGGTCATCGGCGGCGACCATCGACATGGTTCCGGCATACCGATCGAAGTGGTGCAGCCGCATCGGCACACGGCGGTGCTCGGCACGCTCACCACGGCCCGTCCACGCGACGTCGAGGACGCCATCGCGGCGGCCACGGCGGCGGCGCCGGGATGGCGGGCGCTCTCGTTCGAAGACCGCGCCGCGATCTTCCTGCGCGCCGCGGACCTGCTGGCGGGACCGTGGCGGGAATCCATCGCCGCCGCGACCATGCTGGGGCAATCCAAGACCGCTTACCAGGCCGAGATTGATGCCCCGTGCGAACTGGTCGACTTCTGGCGTTTCAACGTGCACTTCGCCCGCCAAATCCAGCAGGATCAGCCGATCTCGACACCCGGCGTATGGAACAAGGTCGAGTACCGTCCGCTCGAGGGCTTCGTCTACGCGATCACGCCGTTCAACTTCTCGGCGATAGCGGGCAACCTGCCCACCGCGCCCGCGCTGATGGGCAACACCGTCGTGTGGAAGCCGGCCGTGACCCAGGCGGTGGCGGCGTACTGGACGATGAAATTGTTGGAGGCGGCGGGGTTGCCACCCGGCGTGATCAATATGGTGCATGGCGCCGGCCCCGAGGTAT
Source organism: Nocardia sp. NPDC049220 (assembly GCF_040647855.1). Taxonomy (NCBI): domain Bacteria; kingdom Bacillati; phylum Actinomycetota; class Actinomycetes; order Mycobacteriales; family Nocardiaceae; genus Nocardia; species Nocardia sp. NPDC049220. The sequence continues at coordinate 72,350 of NZ_JBEZDA010000008.1, read as the reverse complement.
CGGAGGTGACGCTCACCGATCGTCGGCTCGCAGGCATCCACTTCACCGGATCGACCGCGACATTCCAGCATCTGTGGCGCATGGTCGCGGCGAACATCGCCGACTACGACAACTATCCGCGCCTGGTCGGCGAGACCGGTGGCAAGGATTTCGTCGTGGCGCACAGCTCGGCGGATCCCGACGTGCTGACAACCGCACTGATCCGCGGCGCATTCGACTACCAGGGCCAGAAGTGCTCCGCCGCCTCGCGCGCGTTCATCCCGAAGTCCGTGTGGGCCAGGATGGGCCGGGAGTTCGTCGACAAGGTCGACAACCTCAGCTACGGCGACGTCACCGACTTCAGTCACTTCGGCGGAGCGCTGATCGACAAGCGGGCCTTCGACAAGAACGCCGACGCCATCGCGCGCGCCAAGGCAACGCCTAGCCTCACGATCGCCGCGGGCGGGCACGCCGACGACAGCGTCGGCTACTTCGTCGAGCCGACCGTCCTACTCGGCGACGACCCCGCCGACGAGGCGTTTCACACCGAGTACTTCGGCCCGATTCTCGCCGTGCACGTCTACGACGACTCCGCCGCCGGCTCGTTCGAGTCCACCCTCGACCTGATCGACAAAGGTGCCCGCTACGGCCTGACCGGTGCGATCATCGCCGATGACCGCACGGCGATCGCCACCGCGACCGATCGGCTGCGGTTCGCGGCAGGCAACTTCTATGTCAACGACAAACCCACCGGAGCCGTTGTCGGGCAACAGCCTTTCGGCGGGTCACGCGCGTCGGGCACCAATGACAAGGCCGGCTCGGCACAGAACCTGCTGCGCTGGACCTCCGCGCGCACGATCAAGGAGACGTTCGTCCCCGCGACCGACCACCGCTACCCGCACCAGGAGCACTGATGGCCCTCTCCGGATTGCTCCGGCCCGCCATGCTGGCGGCGTCGCGCTCCCCGCGCATGGAGCGCACGATCACACGCATGCCGACCACCAAGAAATTGGTGGACCGCTTCGTAGCGGGCGAGTCGGAGGAACAGGCAGTGGCGGCGACCACCGCCTTGCTCGATTCCGGACGCCGGGTGACCATCGACTACCTGGGCGAGGACACCACCGACCTCGACCAGGCCCGTGCCACCGTCGCGCACTATCTGCGGCTACTGACCGCGCTGACCGAACTGACCGCCGCGGACACGGGAACCGCGCGATCGCTGGAGGTATCACTCAAGTTGTCCGCACTCGGCCAGTCACTCCCGCGCGACGGGCACGCGAGAGCCCGGGAGCACGCCCACCAGATCTGTACCGCGGCGGTAGTCGCGGGGGGATGGGTGACCATCGACGCCGAGGACCACACGACAACCGACTCGACACTGGCCATCGTGCGCGAACTGCGGGCTGATTTCCCGTGGCTGGGAACGGTGTTGCAGGCCCACCTGAAACGCACCGAGAGCGACTGTCGCGAATTCTCCGGTCCCGGCTCACGAATCCGTCTGTGCAAGGGCGCCTATCGTGAACCTTCGTCGGTGGCCTATCAGGACCGGGCCGCGGTCGACGAGTCCTATCTACGCTGCCTGCGCGTCCTGATGGACGGCGACGGCTACCCGATGGTCGCCACGCACGACCCGACGCTGATCGAGGCGGCGCTGCGTCGAGTAACCGAAACCGGACGCGCGCACAGCGATTTCGAGCTCCAGATGCTGTACGGCATCCGCGACGCCGAACAGGTGCGTCTGGTCGGCGCGGGACACCCGCTGCGCGTTTATCTGCCCTACGGCGATCAGTGGTACGGCTATTTCATGCGCAGGTTGGCCGAGCGTCCAGCCAACGTCGGCTTCTTCTTGCGGTCGTTCGGCCGTGACCGCTGAGCTGTGCCGTCCGCTCGAACGAGGCCGCTGAGATTTATTTGTCCGACGCACCGCGCACAGCCCGACCGTGGTCGCATTTAGGCTAGGCCCAGCTCGAAATGTGATCTGCGTTGCCGCCCTGTGGGTATCGCGGAGGACGAAAGGATGTCCATGTCCATCGCGCAGTTGCGCAGCCAGATGTTGCGCCGCAAACCCCTCGGGGATATCGAGGACGAAACCGTCCCCGCCGATGAGCAGCTGTCACGGTCGCTTGGCGTGTGGCAGCTCACCGCCATCGGCGTCGGCGGCATCATCGGCGCAGGCATCTTCACCCTGGCTGGTGCGGTCGCGCATTCCGTCACCGGCCCCTCGGTGCTCATCTCGTTCCTGATCGCCGGCGTCGCCAGCGCGGCCGCCGCGCTGTGCTACGCCGAGTTCGCCGGGATGATCCCCAAGGCCGGGTCCGCCTACACCTACGGCTACGTGTCCCTGGGCGAGATCGCGGGCTGGTTCATCGGCTGGGATCTACTGCTGGAGTACATCGCGGTCGCGGCTGTAGTCGCGATCGGCGTCTCCGGGTATTTCCGCTTTCTGCTCGAGCAGGTCGACATCACACCGCCGGACTGGATGATGGGCGCCTGGGGCACCGGTGACGGCCACGTAATCGATGTGTTCGCCATGCTGTTCTGTCTCGGCACAGCCTGGCTGCTGTCGCGCGGCATCCGCAGCGTCGGCCGGTTCGAGACTGTCGCCGTCGGAATCAAAATGGCGCTGGTCGTGCTGATCGTGGTGCTCGGCGTGTTCCATATCGACAGCGCCAACTACACCCCTTACTTCCCGTTCGGTGCGGGCGCGGTGTGGACCGGCGCGGCCACCGTCTTCTTCGCCGTGTTCGGCTACGACGCGATGAGCACGGCCGCCGAGGAATCCACCGACGGCAAGAAACACCTACCCAAGGCGATCCTCTACTCGCTGGCCATCGCCATGGTGCTCTATGTGCTGGCCACCCTGGTGCTCACCGGCATGCAGAACTACCGCGAGATCAGCCCGACCAGCGGGTTCTCCACCGCGTTCGAGTCGGTCGGCCAGCCCGGCGTCGCGAACATCATCGCGGTCGGCGCCATCGTCGGCATCGTCACCGTGGTGCTCACCTTCATGCTCGGGGTCACCCGCGTCTGGTTCGCCATGAGCCGCGACGGGCTGCTACCGGAATGGTTCGCCAAGACCCATCCGGTCCGGAAGGTGCCCACCCGCGTGACTTGGATCGTCGGCATCGGATCGGCGCTGATGGCGGGGCTGCTGGACATCACGGTCGTCGCCGAACTGACCAATATCGGCATCCTGATGGCCTTCATCGTCGTTTCCGTCGCGGTGATCGTGCTGCGGCGCACCCGACCCGACGAGCCGCGGACGTTCCGGCTACCGTTCATGCCGGTCGTCCCGCTGGTTGGCATCGGATTCTCGCTGTATCTGATCTGGTCGCTGCCGTGGCAGACCTGGGTGCGCTTCGTGGTCTGGCTCGTCGTCGGGCTGATCGTCTACTTCACCTACTCGCGCACGCACTCCAAGCTCGAACGCGGCGGCTCAGTAGCGACCGCGAGCCTGCCTGACCCCGGGCAGCACTGACGCCGACTTCTCGACCCCGGTCGGGTGGGTGAACAGCCCACCCACCACTCACGTCACACCGGTTGCCCGATTCGCTCGCGGTTTGAACCGAATCGACTCGCCGAAAGTACTCATTGCAAAAAGATTGCTCGACTCCATACGGTCGGGCGTGGACCCGGACGGCACGCCGCCCCGGGCACGGCGGTCGGACCGGGGCGAGAGGAGCGGGTAGCGGAATGGATCTCCAGGAGGTCGTCGCGTCAGGCGTGCTCGAACAGCGCGAGCTGTTGGGGCAGGGGGTTCTTTCGACCCAGCAACTCGTCGCGGCGACGCTCGATGGAATCGATGCTGCCGCGCACCTCGGCGCCTTCACCCATGTCCTGCGCGAGGAAGCCAAGGCCGAGGCGATCGCGCGGGACCAGGAGCGCGCGGCCGGCGATCCGGTGGGCCCACTGCACGGAATCCCGATCGCGATCAAGGATGAAATCGACGTCGCGGGCGCGGTAACCACGTTCGGCACCCGGGCGAACTCGACTCCCGCGGTGGCCGATGCCGAGGTGGTGCGCAGGCTGCGCGCCGCAGGGGCGGTGATCGTCGGAAAGACCACCATGCCGGAATTCGGACAGTGGCCGTACACCGAGTCCAGCACCTTCGGCGTCACCCGCAACCCGTGGGACACGACCCGCTCCACGGGCGGATCCAGCGGCGGTTCGGCCGCGGCGGTAGCGGCCGGCCTTGTTCCGGCGGCACTCGGCGGCGATGGTGGCGGCTCGATCCGGATCCCGTCGGCATGCTGCGGATTGTTCGGCCTGAAGCCGCACCGCGGGCGGGTGTCGAACGCACCGAACGCGCACCTGTGGTGGGCGCTGGGGGTCGTGGGACCGCTGACCCGCGGTGTACTGGATTCGGCGATCGTCTACGACGTCATCCGCGGCAGCACCCCCACCGACCGGTTCCGGGCACCTGATCCGATCACGTCGTTCGAGACGGCGGCGCGCAGCGCGGCGCGACCGCTGCGAATCGGCTACAGCATGAAATCCCCTACGCCGCTGGTGAAATCGAACCCGCTGCACGTACGGGCAGTCCGTGACACCGCGAACCTCCTCGCCGAGTTGGGACATACGGTGATCGAGATCGACCCGGACTACCCGGATCCGACGCTCGCCTTCTTCCCCCAGTTCTTCGGCGGTGTGCGCGCGGAGGCGGCCGAGGTGGACCATCCGGAACTGCTGGAACGCCGCACCAAGCAGACGATGGCCCTGGGTGCGTGGGTACGGCGACCGCTTGTCGAATGGGCGATCCGTGCCGGAGAGTCGGTGACCCGTAAGACCGACCGGATCTTCACCGAGTGCGATCTGCTGCTCACTCCCACCGTCGCGATCCGCCCACCCCGGCTCGGCGTCCTCGACGGGGCGAATACGGTACGCGCCCAGTTCGCCGCGATCCCGATGATCGCCTACACCGCCCTGTGGAACGTCACGGGCAGTCCGGCGGCCGCCCTCCCGGCGGGCGTCGGCGATGACGGCCTGCCGCTGTCGGTTCAGTTGGTCGGGCCCGCGAACGGCGAGACGACGATCCTGACGGTGGCCGCGCAGTTGGAGCAAGCCCGGCCGCATCCTCGTCCGGGCCAGTAGGGCACGCGTACCGAAGCACGCGCCCCCGACCGCCCCCACGGCATTCCGAAGAACATTCATCGAGAATCGGTAACCTGCGAACAGAATTCGGTACCGTCAGGACATGCGCAAGACCGATTCGCCCCGGAGCACGGTCACACCGAGCCGCCACCTGTCGGTCGTCCCGATCGACGATATCGACCGAATCCTGCTCGACCAGCTGGCGCGGGACGGACGCATGACGAACAACGCGCTCGCCGCCGCGGCGGGCATCGCGCCTTCGACCTGCCTCGGCCGGGTGCGGGCGCTGGTGGAGCGCGGCGTGATCCGGGGATTCCACGCCGACATCGACCCGGCGGCACTCGGCCGCAACCTGCAGGCCATGATCGCGGTGCGCCTGCATTCGAGCGCACGCAGGCAACTCGCCGAGTTCGGGCAGCGCATGTCGGCACTCGACGAGGTGCTCAACGTCTACTTCATCGCGGGCGCCGACGACTACCTCGTCCACGTCGCCACCGCGAATTCCGACGAACTCCGCGTGTTCGTGCTCGAACACCTCAGCGCGCACCCAGCCGTGGCGTCGACCGAGACGATCCTCATCTTCGAGCACATGCGGCCACGATCGGGACCCACGTAACGGAACACCGCGCCGACAGCGGCTAGGCGGCGAAGCTTTCGGTCACGTAACCGTGCGCCTGGGCCACCGACTTCGACAGCAGTGCCCCACGATGGGTGCTCAGACCGGCGGCCAGACCCGGATCGGCGGCCACCGCATCGCGCCACCCGTGTTCGGCGAGCGAAACCACGTACGGAAGCGTGGCGTTGGTAAGCGCGACGGTCGAGGTGTTGGGCACCGCACCGGGCATGTTGGCGACGCAGTAGAACACCGACTCGTGTACCCGGTAGGTCGGCTCGGCATGAGTGGTCGGGCGCGAGTCCGCGAAGCACCCACCCTGGTCGATCGCGATGTCGACGAGCACCGAGCCCGACTTCATCTGCGCGACCAGATCGTTGGACACCAAGGTCGGCGCCTTGGCACCGGGCACGAGCACCGCGCCGATCACCAGGTCCGCCTCCCGGACGGCGGCATCCACCTCCAGGCGGTTCGACATGATGGTTCGCACCTGCCCGCGGAACTGAGCGTCGATTTCGCGCAGGCGCGCGATGTTCAGATCCAACACGGTGACGTCGGCACGCATACCGTGCGCCACGGCGATCGCGTTGCCCCCCGCGACACCCGCGCCCAGTACAACGACCTTGGCGGAACGGGTACCGGGCACGCCGCCCATCAGCACGCCGCGTCCACCGCCGCTGCGCATCAAGTGATAGGCGCCGGCCTGCGGAGCCAGCCGACCCGCGACCTCGCTCATCGGCGCGAGCAGCGGAAGGGAGCCGTCGCGCCCGGTGACGGTTTCATAGGCGATCGAGGTGATGCCGGAGGCCAGCAGCGCGTCGGTGCACTCCTTGGACGCGGCCAGATGCAGGTAAGTGAACAGCACCTGGTTCTCGCGCAGACGCCCGTACTCCTCGGCCACCGGCTCCTTCACCTTGAGCACCAGATCGGCGGTGCCCCAGACCTCGTTGGCGGTATCCAGGACCCGCGCTCCGGCGACCGTGTACGTCTCGTCCCCGAAGGCCGAGCCGAGCCCCGCGCCCGCTTCCAAGTACACCTCATGTCCACGGGACACGAGCTCGTGCACGCCGGCCGGCGTGCACGCCACGCGGTATTCGTGGTTCTTGACCTCGCGGGGGATCCCGATTTTCACCTGCACTCCTGGCGGTCGGTGGACGGTATCGATGATCCGCGTCAACACGAATCATCACTGCTCGAGCAGTATGAAGATTCTGCAAGCGTAGATCCAGTTCACTGAAGATAATTCTTGCATGACCAACTATCCGGCTCGAATAGACAGAATCCGCCCCATTCGAGCCCGGCTACCCGCAGCATCTTCGGCGACTACCGCAACGAGTCCAGCGACCGAGACGAGTACATGAGAGACAGCTTGTGTCCACGACGTATTCCTCGGCCGGGCAGGCCAAATCGCGCGGTGTCTCACCGGCGGTTTCGCGGTCGGCTCCGGAGCGCTCGCACAGTGGGCGCCGTCGGCGAATACGCCGGCGTTCTGATCGATGTCGCACTGCGCCTTGTCGCCACCGCCTGAATGACTCATGCGCCGGAGACCGCACCGTCCCACCGGAGCCCCGGTCGACTGATCGACGATCTCCGGGCCCACCCCGCGCATCGACAACTTCGGTTCGTGGCACGGCGGATCGATCCGATCGACCCGACACCGCACGCACCGCCACGGTGTCGTTGATCCCCGTCACCCTCGGGACGACCCCCACGATTCGGCATGCGTGACTCCCACACTCTGGGCGACATTGGCCACCACCGTTGTGCCCGGCGCGAGCTACGACATCGGAGTTGCAGCCGCGAGGAGACCTGGCCCGGTGTCGACAACTCGTGGGCCACGGCATTCGCCTCGGCAGAGACCTCGGCCGTCAGTTCTTCCGAGTCAAAAGGACGAGTGGGATCTCCCGCTCGGTCTTCGTCTGGTACTCGCCGTAAATGGGCTGCGCCGTGGCAACCCTGGGCCACAACGTCGCTCGCTCCTGCGCCGTCGCCACCCGAGCAGTCATCGGCACCTGTGGTCCACTCTGCACGGAGACCGCCACGTCGGGGTTGTCTCGCAAGTTCAGAAACCATGCAGGATGCGCCGGATCGCCGCCGCGCGACGCGACGATGATGTAGGTGTCGCCATCGACAATTGGTGCGGTGAGCATGACCGCATGTGGCCTACCGGATTTCCGGCCGGTTGTCGTGAGCTCGATCGACGGCATGCCTTGGATCTCGTTCCCCAATTTGCCGAAACTGATCTTCAGCAAGGCACGATGCGCCATGTTCGTAGCCTTCAACCTGAAATCCGAGGGCATGCAATCCTCACATCTACTCGACTAGGTGTTTGGGCCCAGGGGCGGACGCACCCCCGGGCGACTGGGACTGTACCGGAACCGACCCGGCCGCCGAGAGACCGACGACGGTGCCCTACGACCCGCCGCACGGCATCGACGCGACTGGGCCAAGGCAACCATGCGAGGCGACTCGACGTATATTTCTGAAATCCGGCACTGGATCGACATCCGGGACACCGGCTCTGACCAGCGCAGAAACCGTCCGCGTGACGGAGAACAACAGCTGATATCGAGCACGAAGAAAGCCAACGACACCAGCACACAGATCCGACCGAAGGGAACCGTGACATGACCACGACCATCAGACGCGCCCTCGTCGCCGCCGTTGGTGCCGGACTCGTCGTGCTCTGCTCCGCCACCGCCACCGCGCGCCCCGTCGGCCCATTCGACGTCGGCGGAGCCATCGAAGTGGAATATGACCAGGCCGGCGGCCCCGGCGTCTTCGGCGACCCCACCAGCCCTGAATCGGCCGCCGGCCGCGGCGGCCGCTACCAGACCTTCGAACGCAATGCGGCGATCTACTGGCACCCCGACACCGGAGCCCATCAGATCGGCGGCGCCATCCGCACCAGATGGGACAACCTCGGCAGCGAGAACGGGGCCCTCGGCTACCCCGTCATCCGCGAACAGTCCACGCCCACCAAATTCGGCCGCTACAACCACTTCCAAGGCGGCTCCATCTACTGGTCGCTGGGCACCGACGCCCACCAGATCGGCGGCGCCATCCGCGACAAGTGGGGCAGCTACGGCTGGGAAGCCAGCCCCCTCGGCTTCCCCATCACCGACGAGTCCAACGCCCGCAAAGACAACGGAAAGTACAATCTTTTCGGCGGCGGAGCCATCTACTACTCTGCCCGCACCGGCGCCCACGTTATCTGGGGAGCTCTTCGCGACACCTGGGAAGCCGCGGGCGCCGAACACGGTCGTTACGGCTTTCCCACCAGCGACGAGTACGACTACGAAAACGGCAAAGCCCAGGACTTCCAAGGCGGCCGCATCACCTGGAAACCCTGACCGGTTCGCGACACGTCTTGGTCCGGCGGATGTCGGCGTCCAAGGCACAGGAGCAGTGCTCGTGGGTGTTTACTGAGAGGAACAGCAATCTCCGGTGACCGCTCGAGGTGCGTATGCCGGTATGGCGAGTACGCGAGTTCCGTGACGATGATCTGGATCAGGCGATCCAGATCTGGGAACAAAGCCGGGTGCCTGCCGCGGGCGATTCGGTCTTCGCCCTGGCGGAGGTGATGGCGGCCGCGCGAGCAGGACAGCCGGCGGTGGTGGCCGATGTCGGCGACGAAATGGTGGGGATGGCGGTCGCTCAGATTCAAGGTGAGCGAGCCTGGGTCCTGCTGGTGGCGCTCGGAGCGCAGTGGCGGCGGCGCGGTATCGGCAGCGCGCTGCTCGCCGAATTGGAGCGACGGCTGCGATCGATCGGCGTACGGCGAATCTGCGCGCTGCTCCCCGAGGACGCTACCGGTTCCGCGGCCTTCGAGAACTCCGGTTACTTCCGTCGGACCGGCCTGGTCTATTACGAGCTGCTCGAACAGTTGGGTCCCGCGCAGTCGAGCCTGCTGACCGAACTGGGCGGACGTCTGCTCCCGCCGGGACTCTGGCAGTCGATGGCCGGAATGAAACGGGAGAAGGACATCATCGAACGTCGGATCGTGCTGCCGTTGGCAAATCCCGATATGGCCGAACGCTACCGAGTCCGGCCGCCCAAGAGCGTCATCCTGTTCGGGCCGCCAGGGACCGGCAAAACAAGCTTCGCAAAGGCGGTGGCATCGCGGCTCGGTTGGCCGTTCGTGGAGCTGTTCCCCTCCCGGTTGGCCGCCACGGCGAAAGGTTTGGCGGACTCGCTGCGTGAGGTTTTCAGCGAATTGGCCGAACTCGACGAGTTGCTGCTGTTCATCGATGAGGTGGAGGAGATCGCGGGCACCCGCTCAGGAACGGCGACCAGCCCGGCCCATGGTGTCACCAATGAACTGCTCAAACTGATACCAGCGTTCCGGGAAAACTACAGCCGCCTCATGATCTGTGCGACCAACTCGGTGCGATCACTGGATTCGGCATTTCTGCGTCCCGGTCGGTTCGACTATGTGATACCGGTCGGGCCGCCGGACACGCTCGCCCGGAACGCCATTTGGCGGCGGTATCTCGGCGACGCCGCCGAGTCGATCGACGTCGACCGGTTGGTGCGCGCCAGCGCGCAATTCACTCCCGCGGACATCGAGCATGCCGCACGCGTGGGCGCGCAGGCCGCGTTCGAGCGCGAAATGCTCCACAGCACAGACGAACCCGCGACCATCGAGGACTACCTGACCGCGATCACACACACCCGCCCGACCCTGACGTCCGAGATCTTGACGGCCTTCGAGCAGGACCAGGCCGACTACACACGACTGTGAGAGATCGTTTTTGCCGTGGTACCGCTGACGACGATCAAGGCGTACCCCTCACTAGATCGGCATGTGTAGACTCCCCGCTCGACATCTGTTCCATCCCAATGACTTCCGTTGCCATGACGGCCGTTCACCCGGCGTTGGCGCGAAGGTCGCGGTGTCGGGAAGTAGCCGGTGTCTTCGTCGGATCAGCTCAACTCGCGCATCATCTCGGGAGATTGCTATGCATCCTGGCCGGTTTCTTTCAGTTGGCATCGCACTGACGGTCGTGGCCGCCATGACCGGCGTCGGCACCGCTGCCGCAGAGAAGGAACAGAACTACCTCTGTACCGATGCTGCTTTTCGCAAGGAAATGCTCGACCTGCACAACACGTTCCGGGCCGATCATCGGGCACCGGCCCTCACTCTCGATCAGACCTTGAACAAGGTCGCCGAGGAATGGGCACAGCACTTGGCCGAGACACATAGCTTCGAACACCGGCCGAACCCGAAGTACGGCGAGAACCTCTACATGATGACGAGCGGTGGTTCCGATTATGCCGGAGCCGAAGAAGCCTTCCGCGGCTGGGCGGACGAGGAGAAGGACTACGACTACCGCAAACCCGGATTCTCGATGGAAACCGGACATTTCACACAGGTGATCTGGAAGAGCACCGAACGACTCGGGGTCGCACGCGCATGTGTGCCGGACTCGTCCGAAACCTATGTCGTCGCCAACTACGACCCGCCCGGCAACTATGAGGGCAGGTATCCCGAAAACGCACTTCGGCCGAAGTAGCCGTCGCCGACGTGGTTACCCGGCTCCGGGTAACCATTCCTCGGCCCCGGAAGATCGCGGTAGACCCGGCCCGACCCGAACTCGAATACCTCACCCATCTCCGGCGGCAACTTCGACCACGATGGTTCCCGCCGTCGGATGGGGGCCGATCTCTAAACCAGCGCACGCCAGCCCGGTCGGTATGTGCCTGGACGGCACACCGAACCTCAGCGCGCCCGCCAACCCGACCACCGCGCGACATCGATGGCGATCACCGGCCCCGGCGGCGGCTCGGCGATGTAGTCGGGATAGCGTCCGGCCAATTGACGTTTCGCCGTTTCCGCCTCGGCTGTCGCCGCGATCCGGGCGTCGCCGTCGGCGCGCGCCCACCACAGTTGGTTCCAGTCGTCGCTGTAGAAGTCGACGAGCACGCTGACTGCCGGGTTGGCGGCAATATCGGCCAGCCGGCGCAGCGACAGCGTCGTTTTCGGTTTTGCGTCGACGCTGGTATAAATCACCGCACCGACCACGACGAATACGATCGGAACGAGGTGCGGGTGAACGTCGGCCGAGACGGTTGCCAGCCGCGCGACGAAACTACCCGCGAACCGTTCACGCGCCTCGTCGGAACTCAGTCGCACATACCCTCCTCGCCACATCGCGCCGGTCCGTCACGCGCCGAGTCGACGATCGAATACCTACTGAATCCGAAATACGCGAACCCGGTACCCTCCTACGCTAGTGGCTCAACCCGCCGAACCGAATAGTCGAACAGGGCACCCGTCAACGTTTCGACACACCATGAGCGTGACGGTATTGTGACCACAGACCGGCCGAGCGGTCGCATACCGTGAACCTTCGGCGCGGCATACGATTTCGGCCACGGCGACCCACAAAATAACCGGGGATGCAGTCCGTTCCATCCCCTATGCAACCGGACATTTGCCTGAAATCACGGAGATCGATCTTTCCCACGCTACGGTCGAGTCAATGTTCGACTCGTCAAGAGGCGATAACGCCAGAAAGGTGAGGCGGTCTTGGATATCGATGTCACGGCCCGGCTGAATCTAGCGTTCGAAATGTGGGAGCGCGCGCACGGGCGCCCGCTGGCCGACGAGACGGTCGCAGCGTGGCTGACCGCAGCCGGATACCACGTCTCGCCCGGTTACCTAGCGCGGTTGCGCCGCGGAGAAGCCACCACACTCCCGGAGCGAATCCGCACTGGACTCACCCACGTCTTCGGCCTCGATCCCGGCTATTTCGCCTGCGATCCCGACCTCGACCAGGCCGAAGACGCGGAAGTACTCGCCAACCTGGACAATTCGTCTCTCCGTCGACTCGGCCAAGCCGTGACCGGCGTATCGATGCGCACCCTGCTCTACTTGGAGTCCGTCGCAGACGTCCTGCGCCGCGCCGACGGCTTGCCTCCGAGCGAACAAACCGCGCAGCTCTGATCGAACAGACAGACCGAAGGCCTTCCAGCCCTCGAGCCGGCTCGGCACCGAACCGACGTCGCACGCCGCTACCTCCCCCGCCAGGCCTGCGCATCGCGCGCAGACCCCGCCGGGCGTGACGGTCCCGGTCCGATCCCGGAGGCCGAGGGACGACAGTTGCGCACTGCCTCCGCACTCATTCGGACGCGGTGCCGCCCGATGTCCGCGTGATGGTGGTCGGCAAGCACCGCTAGCGGATTGCGGCGCCACGCAGGAGGTGGCAAGGCCAACTAGTGCCAGGGCGCACCCGTACAAGCCGCGTCGACGCCGAGGGCACCGATTCGCACCAGAATCCGGTCCATCGGAGAGGGAGAGATTCCCCTCCGCCGTCTTGCAACAGATGCGTCGACCGAGATCGACAGACCGTGCCGACGTCGACACTCCGCGCGGGCGCCTGGCCGAATTCGCCCGGCCCAGGATTCGGCCCACCCAGTACAGTGGCCCGGTGATTCGCACCGCCGCGTTGGCCCACATCCGGGATCGTCGCCTGCTGCAGGCGCGATCGGTCGACAAGAACGTCTTCTACATGGCGGGCGGGAAGATCGATCCCGGGGAAACACCCGAGGCGGCGTTACATCGTGAAGTACGCGAGGAACTGGGCGTCGGCATCGTGTCTTTCGACGAACTCGGGGTATTTCGAGCCGAGGCGTACGGGCACCCACCCGGTACGCCGCTGCACATGACGTGCTTCACCGCCGAACTCGACGGTGAGCCTCGGCCGACCAGCGAAATCGCCGAGCTGCGCTATTTCACCGTGCGTGAGTACGCCGAGATGAACCACGTCGCGCCCGGCTCGATGATGGTCTTTCGCAGACTGCACGAACTCGGTGTCGTCGACTGGTGATCGCGCGATAGCGCCGCAGTCCGACGTCGCGAACCTTCAGGCGCCTGTTTCAAACGGTTGCACGATCGCGGAATTCTTCGATGCCTTTGCGCCGCGGGATGGCAGCACAGGCCCCGCGCGCCGGTATCAGTGACCTAATCGAGATAAAGCTGCTCGCTAGCCAGAATTTCTGTGTTCTGCATCACATAAGGTTTATTGGCAAACTCCCCGCATATAGCCCGGATCATGCGATCCGACCAGCGCTTTCCAAGATCGGCAACACTCTTCATTCACTATTCGTTAACCGCTGATTCACCTATCGTGATCAAGCTGATATCAGATCCGGGAATAGACCTGGAGTTTGGTTAGACCAAGGAGTAGTCCATACGCATTGGGAAAACGACCGCAGCGGAAGAAAGCTCGCCGACGCGGTCGCTGGGAGAAATCAGCGCACCACAACTCGTGATCGCATTCTCCATACCAGACAACAGGCGCCTATCCTACACCGATCCTGAGTGCCGCCCGCCGCGTCTGCCGCCAGTAATTCGAAACTGGCCGTCACAACAAAACCCGAAAACAGCACATGGCCGATAAAAGGCGAGCTCCCACCGGATGCCCGCCGTGGATCCGCGCTGCCTCGTGTGGACCGGACCACTACACGATCAAGGAACTGATTTCGCAATGCCTGACCTACGCTCTGTTTCTTTCCGTCGCCCGTCGATCCGTGACGGCGTCACCCTCGCGCTGGCCGCAGCCGGCATCATCGCCATGGGCGCCTCCTCCGGGGTGGCGATCGCCGCGGCCGACGACACCGTTTCTTCTGCCGTGGTCGCCGACGCCGCGCCGATCGATGCCACAGCACCCGCATCGGCCGGACTGCTCCCCTTCCTGCCCGATCCGGCGCCCCCGGTCTATGCGGACAACCTCGACGGCTGGATCCAGCAGGCCCTCGACATCATGCACGCGCACAATATCCCCGGTAGCTACGACGGCATCTACCGCAATGTGATGCGCGAATCCAGCGGCAACCCGAACGCCATCAACCTGTCGGACTCCAACGCCGCCGCCGGCACTCCCTCCAAGGGCCTCCTCCAGGTCATCGACCCGACCTTCAATGCGTACCACGTCGACGGGACCCCCTTCGACATCTGGAACCCGGTCGCGAACATCACTGCGGCCTGCAACTACGCAGCCAACCGCTACGGCTCGATGGACAACGTCTACTCGGCTTACTGAGTCCTCGACCACACCTGACCAGCGCCTCCTCGTCTACCGACGAGGAGGCGCTGTCATCTTCCGGTGCGACGTCGAACTCCGAACCCGCCCACACATCGGTTGTCTATCGGCACACGCGGACAGCGCCGGTACGACGCCGCAGGGTGAGCACACCGACCGCGGATGCTGTCATAGCCAGCCCGACCACCCACAGCCCGGCCTGCTGGCTACCGGTCACATCCTTCAGACCCCCGGTGACATACGGCGCCACGAAACCGCTGATGTTGCCGACCGAGTTGATCAGCGCGATGCCGCCCGCCGCGGCCGCGCCGGACAGGAAGGTGCTCGGCAGCGCCCAGAACGTCGGAAGCGCCGCGAGCACACCGACCGCGCAGACCGTCACCGCGACCATCGCGGCGAACGGATCACCGAGCGAGAGGGCGATCGGAATGGCGAGTCCACCGACCAGCGCCGGTGCAGCGACATGCCACATCCGCTCGCCGGTCCGGTCGGCGTGGCGGCTCCACCACACCATGACCACGGCGCCGACCAGGTAGGGCACGGCGTTGATGAGCCCGCGCTGCACCACCGAATAATTCGTGCCGTATTGCTGCTGGAAGCCGTCGATGATCGTCGGCAGGAAGAAGCCCAGCGCATACAGGCCGTAGACGATGCCGCCGTAGATGAGCGCTAATCCGAGCACCCTCGGATGGGTGAGCGCCTTACGCACCGTCCAGTGCTCGGCGCGCTCCACCGCGGCCTGCTCCTCGGCGAGTTCCTCAGACAACCATTCCCGTTCGGCGGGAACAAGCCAGCGCGCCTGCGCGGGACGGTCGGTCAGGTAGAACCAGGTCACCACCGCCAGCGCAATGGCGGGCAGCCCCTCGACGAGGAACATGAACCGCCATCCGCTGAGCCCGAAGACCCCGTCGCCGTACTGGATGACCAGGCTGGAGAACGTCGCGCCCACGGCGGTCGAGATGGGCACGGCGGTCATGAACAGCGCGACGATCCGCGCCCGCTGCGCCTGCGGGAACCAGTAGGTCAGATAAAGCAGGATGCCGGGGAAAAATCCAGCCTCCACCACGCCCAACGTGAATCGCAGGAAATACAACACGGTCGCGTCGGGAACAAAGGCCATCGCGGTCGCGACCACACCCCAGCTGGCCATGATGCGGGCGATCCAGCGCCGTGCACCGAACCGGTGCAGCGCCAGATTGCTCGGCACCTCGAGCAGTAGATACCCGACGAAGAAGATTCCAGAGGCGAAACCGAACGCGGTTTCGGTTAGCCCGAGGTCGGTCTTCATTCCGTTCGGTCCGGCGAACCCGATGTTGACCCGGTCGAGGTAATTGACAAAATAGAGCAGCCCGAGAAAGGGCACCAGGCGAATCGTGACCTTGCGCAACGTCGCCGCGCCCGGCGCGGTGATAGAAACCATCAGCGCACTCTCGGTCCGATAGCACCCCGCCGTCAAGTTCCTCGTTGCCCGAAGTACTGTCCGTCCATGTCGGTTACCCGGCCGAACAGAGTGCCTCGGTGAGAATCTGACCCGCGCGTGTCAACCGCGTCGTCGACGACCCGGTCATCTCGCCGGTGGCAACGCACCACCGGCGAGAATCGGATGATCGCGGCCCACCTGCACGGCTCGGCTTCACCGACACCACGATGTCAACCTCCTGATCGACGTCGACCGGCCCGACACACTGATCCTCGGCACCATCCGCATGGAGTGACACCCGGATTCTGGGTCGCTTCGATATAGAGTCGCAGCCCCTCGGCAACCTTGCGCGCAAGACTTTCCAGCTGATCCGGGGTGAGCTGCTCGCCGAACGCCGCCGCGGCGAGCAGGCGCTCGCGCGCCTGCTCCAGGTTCATCCTGGCGGAAGGAATGGGCGCGAGATCGGACATGCGCAGACGATACCTCGAGTCGAACATACATTCGACACATGCCGCGCGGTCGATCCGGCAACGGTAGCCGACGGAAGCCGTCCGCCGACTCCGGACGACCGAGACCCGACGCGTGCTGTTCGCCGGGAGACGAACGCGTCAGTTCGGTTCCGGAGGATCGACGGCCGAGGCCGCCTACGCGAAGAGTCGGACAGATCGGACATGCGACCTCCGACGCCGGACAGTGCGCCCTACCTCCGTGTGTCCATCGGATCGGACTACGGCGTAGACAGTCCACCGGGATTGCCCGAGAAGATGTTGAGCGGAGGTGACTCCGGGAAGGCGACCGGTAGGGCGGTGAGCGCTCGGTGGAATGGACCGGGTCGCCAGGCCAACTCCTGCGGCGCGACAGCGAGTCGCATCTCGGGCAGGGCATCGAGCAGCTGATCGATGGCATCTTGGGCGATCAGGTACGACACAGACTTGGCTGGACAGGCGTGTGGCCCGAGACTCCACGCGAGATGCGCTCGGTTGTCGATGTAAGTACCCGAATTGATCGCGGGGTCATTGTTGCAGCCGGACATGCTGATGATTACCGGCTGGTGTGCGGGTAGCCAGACACCATCGATCAGGATCGGCTGTTTCGGGAAGGAGACGCAGTAGTTCGACAGCGGCGGGTCGGTGTACAGCACCTCGTCCAATGCGTCACGCGTCGACAGGCTTCCGCCGAGAATGCCGCTCCCGAATCGGTCGTCGGTGAGCATCAGCCGCAGGGTGTTGACGATCAGATTCTGCTGCGGTTCGATACCCGCGCCGTACAGGCACAGCACCTGATGAGCCATCTCGCCGTCGTCGAGGCCGGCCGGGTGCTGGCACAGCCCCGAGACGATGTCGCTACTCGGCTCGGCACGTTTCAGTTTCACCAGGTCGAACATCGCTCCGGTGAACATCGCGTGGCCCTTGTCGGCGTCCACGCCCTCGAACATCGCGGCCATGCCCATCGCCGCCCGCTGTCCGATCTCGGGCGGGCAGCCGAGCATGGCATTGACCACCGCGAAGGACAGCGGAAATGCGTACTGGTGAATCAGATCGGCCGAACCGTCCTGGCAGAAGGTGTTGATCAGTGGAACCGCTATCTGCTCCACGGTGGCGTGCAGCGCGAACATGTCGATCTCATCGATACCCGCGACAATGGCCTGCCGGTAGCGGGCATGTACCGCACCATCGTTTCGGATCATGGCCGGGCGCCACTCCAGCATCGGCCGAACCGGGCAGTCGCCGGGGATATCTTGTTGCCAGGTGCGCGAATCGGCCGGGAAGTGCTCGGGGTCGTTCAGGATCCGAATCGCGGCGTGATAGCCGATTACCAGCGTCGCCGGTACACCGGGCGCCAATTCCACCGGTGCCAGCGAACCATATCGGCGCCGCATCTCACGGTAGGCGCGTTGCGGGTCCGCCGCGTACTCCTCCGAATACAGCGCGACCCGGGGGCCGTCGGTAGCGATGGGCGATCCATGCTGGACAGGGCACGCTTGCACCGGGGACGAGTTGTGCGGCGGTAACTGTGGCTTGGTCAAAGACGAAACTCCAGACGAGGAACCAATATTGGGCGGGCGTGGTCAGCGCGCACACGCATATGCCTCGGTCACGCACGAATGGCGTACGGGCGCATGGGCGTACCAGTTTCGACCAAGATGCCGCGCGTACCTCGAGCAGGTACCGCGCGGCGCCTCGAACCGAACCCAACGCATACCGTACGCGAACCGCCGACGCAGGGCCGAGCTTGTGCGAATATCTCGATCGACCCGTCGACCCTCCATGGCGAATCAGCGCTATGCCCTGCGGAACAAAACGCTGATTCGACGTATCTACTTAGGAGGGCGCGGGTTTGGCGAATATGTCGACCCGAACGATACTCGAAACGAGCGCCATCACGCCGCCTGGCCCCACACCTCCGAATCGGCCCTACTCGCGCCGCACGGGCAACTGATCCCAGTCGGCGAAATCAAGCCACGCTTGCTGATAGTCGTCCGCGGCGATCGGCGCCGCCAGCGGTGGGATATCGAAAGCGCCCACCAGTATGTCCAGGTGATCGGCGAGCTCGCGGCGGCAGGCGGTGAGTTCCATCCCGAGCCGAGCCGCTCCCTCCGAGTTCAGCAGCCCCTGCGAGGTGTACCAGAGGGCGTGTTCTTGCAGACGTTCCAATCCATACGCCGTCGCCAAGACACCGAGCAGCCCGCGAGCGCGCCTGTCCCAACTGTGCTCCGCCGCAGCCAAAACACAGTCAGCGGCCAGTCGCTCGGCTATCGCTGTGGACAGTTCGATTGCCGCGGAGTCGGCCCCCAGGACGTCTGGACCGGTGTCGCCGGCCTCGGCCGCTGATGCCAACACGCGTTCTCGTTCGGTGAGCAGTCGCTGCCACCACGGGGTGTTGCCGGGCGAATTCGCGACGCTCAGCCCGGTGACCTCCAGATGGCTGGGCCCACGCCCTTGGGCGACCTGCCATGCCATCTTTCCGGTCGTCACCTGTAGAACCTGGTTCTCCCCCTCCGCGGTGATGATTCCTTCCACGTTCCCAGCCCAGTCCGTGATGTAGTTGGCGCGCAAGGCTCCCTGGGCCGCGCAGCGTTGACGGCATATTGACAGAACCGCCAACGCGGTATTCGACAGAATCGGCTTGGCCAACATCGCCCGGACGGATCGGGTGAGGTCGGCATCGTCCGCGAAACGTTCGCGGACATCCTTCGCAAGCAAGGTCATCGCGTAGACCTGCGCGACAGACGACGTGAGGTCACGCAGGAACGCGTCGCGTTCGCTCAAGGCCGGTCCGCTGCCTGCGCGGCGCTGTTTTGCGTAGTGCCAGGTAATTGCGGTCCCCGCCCTGGCGCCGGCCACCGCCGCGCTGGCCAGCGTAATCCGCCCGGTCTGCAAGGGGCTGATGGCACGGTGGAAGCGCGCTCCGCGTGACAACTTGCAGATCAACTGGCCGTCGGCGAAGTGAGCCCAGTCCCCGCCCAGCAGTCCCTCTGCGGGCACCACCGCATCCTGGAACATGATCATCGCGTTGTCCATCGGCGCCCATGCCTTTTCGGGCAGCGGCGCGACATGGACGCCGGCCGCAAGCCCCGCGTCCGTTCGTAGTCGTAGGAGAAACGGAAACACTCCTTCGTCGACGCCGTCGACCATGAGCCGGGCAGTCACGATCACCGTCTTGGGGACATTGCCCGCGGCGACGTTGGGCATGAACTTCACCGCACCCGCATTCGGGGTGCGCAGCAGGAAAGTTCCGTCGGGCTGGTGAATCGCCAGCGTCTGCATATCGGTGGCGTTGGTGCCCGCGAGTTCGGTGAGCATCAGCACGCCGATCGCCTCCGCACGGTCCAGTTCGTCCAGGCACTGCTGCTGATAGGGCGAACCGTTGCCCAACTCGTCGATTCCGCCGACGACGAGGCGGAAATGCCCCGACATAATCGGCAGCAGCCGGGGCGCGGCGATCGCCGCCCAGTCGAACACCGCACCGAGCAGCGCCGTGTCGGCAGCGATGCGACGCGACGACCCACCCAGATCACGGATGAGATTGCGCAGCATCTCATAGCTACGCTGCACTTCGGCGTCGTGCGTGTCACCCCGGGCATAGTGATCATCGAGCGCGACCATCGCCTTCTGCACCCGAGTGTGCAACTGGTCGTCGTCGCCGAACAGGGCAGCCCGCAAGGCCGTGGTTGTGGTGTCGACGTGCTGCGACACATCGGGCAGCGATGACACGAGCGTGGCGGGCGGGTCTGTGATGGTCATGATGTCCCCTAAGTCAGTTGGTGTCTGGGGTAGGCGTCCCGGAGTCCCCCGGTGTAGCGGGGTGCAGCTGACGAAAGTTCCGCAGGAAGGTGCGGTGCGCAAGGGCTGGTCACCCTTCCGTGTCGGAGGCTCCCGTTGCTGATCGAGAACCGGTGCGGATCGTCGCTTCTCAGGGATCTACCAAAGGTTGCCCACGAGGCAAGTGTGTGATGAATGGACACCGATAGTGGCTCTGCGCCAGCAGATCCGAGGCGGCAACGTGGTCGGACGCCCCTGAGCCGCAGAGCGGAGCCGCGCTTGGTTCCACGCGCTTCCGCTGGTGGAGTTCATCGAATCTCCGCCCGGTATGAATCGCGGCGCCGGCACCGAATTGCCAGCTGTCATCGGCGGTTACCTCACCACGATCGGCATCACACGAGGGGGAGCCTGTCACACCGGGATTGCGCCCATGCCTCGTGCCTCCAGCCACCCCACCGGCAACCGACATCGACCGAGACACTCGCACCGGTGCGTGTGCAGGAAGTCCTCCGTGGCCGCACTGCCCGGGCTCACCATCGAAGCGGCTTACCGGCAGCTCACCGGACGAAAACGCACTGAGCGGTAGGTCCATACCCAGGCCGGCCTAGCACTGGCCTGCAGACTCATCGACGCGCTGCGCGTTGTGCTGCGCTACGAATGCGAATATGCCTGTAGCGCAATCACTTTCGTCGGATTCGAGAATCGGCACAAACACTCGGAGTCCTTCCTTGCGGGGGCACGACGATGATCACCGGGCGCGCGGTGGCGGCCATCGGTTGGCACACATGATCAGATTGCCGAAGCGGCGTTCAGGGGTAGCGAAGAGGGAATGAAGCCTGTGTTACGTAACAGATCACAGCTCCGTCCCATGGGTGACCGTGTCCGCTCTGATGGGACCGGCCCCACGTAGTGAACTCTCACAGCATTGCCATCAGCAAATCATACACGTATACAACGGATTTCAGGCACCGAACCCGCTAGCTGACCTTTAACCCAGCGCCGGGTGGCGAGGACCGTATCGGCCAACAGGGCGTCCGGGGCCGCGACCAGCGCACACGCCGCCACCTATCCGCGCGGTCGGCCATGAAGAGACATCCGCTCACGACTACCGCTGCATCAGTCGGACTTTCGACACAAACTGCACCGCCCACGCCGAACCGGCATCCGCACCCACAGATGACCGAAGCCCTTGGTTGGGTAATCCGTTCTGGCGCAGGCGGATTACCCAACCAAGGGCTTCGCTTCGAGATCGATGGGAGGACTGGACCGAACCCGCCGCCCGAGAGCAGCACTGGGGCTCGGTCACTCACAAAGGGTTCTCCTTAAAACACCTTCAGCGGTGGCGATTCGGGAAAGACTACCGGCATGGACACCAGAGCCCGATGGAAAGGCCCTGGCCGCCACGACAATTGATCCGCCGGACAGGCGAGCCGAATATCGGGGAGAGCATCGAGCAACTGATCGATGGCGTTCTGCGCGACCAAGTACGCCACGGACTTTGCGGGGCAGGCATGCGGCCCGGCGCCCCACGCCAGATGCGAGTTGTTGTCGGTGTATTCCCCGTCGTGGATCGCGGGGTCATTGTTGCAACCCGCCATGCTGATGACTACGGGTTGGTGCGCGGGCAGCCAGACATCATCGATCAGGATCGGCTGCCTCGGATAGGTGACGCTGAAGTTCGCCAACGGCGGGTCGGTGAACAGCAACTCATTGAGCGCATCCCGAGTCGAAGGGCCTACTCCGGCGAACCGATCATCGGTGAGCATCAGCAGCAGCGTGTTCACGATCAGGTTCTGCAATGGCTCGATCCCCGCGCCATACAGAGTGACCAGCTGATTGATCAATTCCGCGTCGTCGAGTTGGTTCTGATGGGCCAGCAGCCGCGAGGTGATGTCGTCGCCAGGTTCGGCCCGCTTACGGGTGAGCAGGTCGAACAACGCGTTGGTCAACGTTGTGTTGATCTTGTCGGCGTCCACCCCCTCGAACATCGCGGCCAACGCCTTGGCGACCTGCTGCCCGATGTCCGGCGGGCAGCCGAGCATGGAGTTGAGCACAGCAAAGGTGAGTGGGAAAGCGTACTGGCTGATCAGGTCGGCCGTGCCACGCTCACAGAACGAGTTGATCAGCGGGACTGCCACCTGCTCGACGGCACTGTGCAGCGAGAACAGATCGATTTCGTCGATGGCGACCGTGTTGGCCTGCCGGTAGCGCGTGTGCTCGAGTCCCGCACTGCGCAACGCATTCGGGCGCCATTCCAGCATCGGCAGGATCGGGCAGTCACTGGGCACGCTCTTCTGCCAGCTGCGCGGGTCAGACGGAAAATGTTCCGGATCGTTGAGAATCTGCACGGCGGTGTGGTAGCCGATCACCAGCGTGGCGGGTACGTCCGGCGCCAGGTCCACCGGAACCAGCGAACCGTACTGGCGGCGCATCTCACGATAGGCGCGATGCGGATCTGCGGCGAATTCCTCGGTGTACAGCGCAACTCGGGTAACACCGGTCTCCACCGGTGATACGTGCGGAACTGGGCAGGCGCGAGCCTGGGTGCTGTGCTGTGGTGTGGTCAATGACATGACTCCAGGTATAGAACAGGAATACGACGGGCGTTCCGAGTGGTCTCGGGCATGTGTCCCCTTGCGTCGGAATGCGTTGTCAGGGCGGTGCGGCCCGCCGGGGCGGGGTCTTGATCAGGGCGAGGTGCGGCGCCGAGCCGCTACTTCTCGGTGCGTTGAACGAATGGAACCGCGGCTACTCCTCGCCGGCTAGGTAGACCGGTAACGTCCGGTGCCCATTCGACACGAAACTGACCACAGGCTCCACCTTCGACGCAGCCACGGCCAACCGCAGGTTCGGAAATCGCCGGAAGACCGCCGGGAGAACGATGGCGGCCTCCAGCCGCGCCAGCGGGGCGCCCAGGCAGTGGTGGACACCATGGCCGAAGGCCACGTGCTGATCCCTGGTCGGACGCGTGACATCGAATTCGTCGGCGGTCGCGCCGTGCACCTTCGGGTCGCGGTTGGCGCCCACGTAGCAGGCCAGGATCGCCTCGCCCTTGCGGATCCGGATCCCGTCGATCTCGATATCGTCGACGGCATAGCGCATCGGCAGGTGGGCGACCGGTGATTCGAAACGCAGCGTTTCCTCGACCAGATCAGTCCAGGGCACTCGGCCCTCGACGATCTCGGCACGCAGTTGCGGACGGGTCAGCAGCGCGAAGATCGCCTGATCGAGGAGGTTGACCGTGGTCTCGTGCCCGGCATTGATGACCAGCATCAGGGTGTCGACAAGTTCCTTCTCGGTCAGCCGCGAGCCGTCGTCCTCGTCCCGGGTGGCGATCAACACACTGGTGAGGTCGTCACCGGGAGTTTCGCGCCGATAGGCGACGAGTTCACTGATCAGCCGGTACATCTCGAGGTAGTTCGCCCGCGCTTGTTCGGGCGTGAACGAGCCGTCGAAAAACCCGTCGACACAGGTGCGGATTGGCGAACCCAAGTGTTCCGGCACGCCCATCAGCTCACTGAGGACCTGGATCGGGACCAGATAGGCGAATCGCGCACGGAAGTCGACCGACTCGCCCCTCGGCGTCACCGACAGATCGTCCAACAAGATCTCGGTGATCGCCTCGATGCGCGAACGCAGCGCCGCGGTACGGCGATGGGTGAAAGCCGGCGCCACCAATTTACGCAGGCGGCGGTGCCCGGCTCCGTACGCGGTGAACATATTGTCCACCGCCACCCAGGAGTGCAGTGGCCAGTCCTCGGTGATCTCGCCGTTTATGAATGCCGTCCAATGCTGCCGCGGGTCCTTCGACACTTGTGGGCCGGCCAGCAGGCTTTTGAGCACGGTGGCGTCGGTCACCGACCACGCGGGGACACCGCCGGGCAATTCCACCAGGCTGACCGGCCCTCGTGCACGTATCCGCGCCGACTCACCCTGGATGTCGGTACCGGTGGTGTCCAGAGCTATCGGTTCATGCTGCATCGACTCTCCTTACGGCATACTCAACGGCGGACACTCGGGGAATACGACCGGCAACGCGGCCATGGCACGGCTGAACGGGCCCGATCGCCACACCAGCTCCTCGGTCGGCACGGCCAGCTGTATCTCGGGGAGTGCGTCGAGCAACTGGTCGATGGCGTCCTGTACAACCAGGTACGCGATCGACTTGGCCGGGCAGGCGTGCGGCCCGGCACCCCACGCCAGATGCGAGCGATTGCCGGTGTAGTCCCCGCCGCGGATCGCCGGATCGTTGTTACAACCGGCCATGCTGATGACGACAGGTTGATGAGCGGGCAGCCAGGTGTTCTCGATCAGAATCGGCTGTCGCGGATAGGACATGCAGTAGTTCGCCAACGGCGGGTCATCGAATAGCACCTCGTCCAGCGCGTCGCGCGTCGACAGGCTCCCACCGAGGACATCGCCACCGAACCGCTTGTCGGTGAGCATCAGCAGCAGAGTATTGGTGATGAGATTCTGCTGCGGTTCGATACCCGCACCATAGAAGCTGATCAGCTGGGAGACCATCTCCGTGTCGTCCAGGTTGGCCGGGTGATGCGCCAGCCGTGACGTGACATCGTCACCGGGCTGGGCGCGACGGAGCTGGATCAACTCCATCAGCGCCTCGCTCAGAGTCTGCATTCCCCACGCGGCGTTGACCGTGTCGAAGAGCGCGGCCATGCCGGTCGCCACCCGCTGTCCGATTTCCGCCGAGCAGCCGACCAACTGGTTGATGATCTCGAAAGCGAGAGGCAGCGCGTATTGGCTCACCAAATCCGCCGAACCATCCGCGCTGAAGCTGTTGATCAGCGGTATGGCGATCTTTTCAACCGTGGCATGGAGCCCGTGCAAATCGATGGCGTCGATGCTCGCCGCATATGCCTGTCGGTACCGCGTATGCGCTAAGCCACTGTTGCGCAGCGCATTCGGATACCACATCATCATCGGCTTGATGGGTGAGTCGTCGGGAACGTCCTGCTGCCATATCCGTGGATCCGCCGGGAAGTGCTCGGGATCGTTGAGGATCCGCAGGGCGGTGTTGTAGCCGATCACCAACGTTGCGGGAACACCCGGTACCAACTCCATCGGAACCAGCGATCCGTGCTCGCTGCGCATTTCACGGTAGGCCCGATGCGGGTCGGCGGCGAACTCCGGGGTGCTCAACAGAACTCGGGGGCCAGCGTTGTCGATCGGTGAGCCGTGCGCGACGGGACACGTTCCGGGCGTGGCGACGTCGGACACGAAGTTCTCCGAATATGACGCGGTCAAAGACGGGACTCCAGACGTTGGAACAGGAATTCGACGAGAGTGATCAACGAGCGCAGACACGTCCCTCGGTCACGGGCGTCGAGCGACGTCAGCGGCGTGCCCGGTTCCAGGTCGAGCGCGTCGCGGACTTCGTCCAGTGAATAACGCTTGGCGCCCTCGAACTGGTTGACCGCAACGGAATACGGCACGCCGCGTTGTTCCAACACCGAAAGGACCTCGTCGGACTTCTCGATACGACGGGTATCGACCAGCACCAAGGCGCCGAGCGCGCCGCGGGCCAACTCCTCCCACAGCGGCACGAAGCGCTTCTGCCCCGGCGTGCCGAACAGGTAGAGCGCCAATTGCGGGCTCAGGGTGATGCGGCCGAAGTCCATGGCGACGGTCGTCTGCGATTTGCCGGGCAGACCCGCCATATCATCGATGCCGACGCTGGCCTCGGTGATGGTCTCCTCGGTGCGCAGCGGCCTGATCTCCGAAACGCTGTTGACGAAAGTGGTCTTTCCGACACCGAAGTTGCCTGCAACAAGCAGCTTCACCGACCGGATCACCGTGTCGGGTACGTAGTCGATAGCGTCGTCAGACCGCGAGAGCACGGAGCCCATTGAGTACCTCCTCCAGCAGGGCGATCTCCGGCAGGGTTTCCTCCGGGGTTGGGATGACCATATGGTCGCTGTCGAGGAGGTCGGCCACGATGATCTTCACGACGGACGGCGGTAGGTCGAGATAGGCGGCGATCTCGGCGATCGACAGGGCACTGCGGCACAGCGTCAGGACCCGGCGCGCGTCGGGGCTCGCACCGGGCGCCGGATCCTTGGCGGCGACGGCCAAGGTGACCAGGTCCAGTTCACGAGTGGGACGCGAACGTCCACTGGTGCGCACATAGGCGCGCACCAGATCGGGATCACGCCGGGATCTCGTCATGGCGTTTCGCTACCGTCGGGCCTCCTGCGGGGCTGGCTGCCGAGCTCGCGCCCGACCCGCGAGGCAAGCTCGTTCATCCGGTGCGCGACGAGACCGACATCGATGTCGGTCGTGGTCGAGACACCGAGTAGGGCACCCTCGCCCGCCGCGGTGATGAGGATCATCCCCTGGTCGTACTCGGTCATGTTCTGCCGCACACCGTTGTCGGAGCCGCCACAGAACTCACCGAGTGCCTTGCCGAGCGACCGCAGCCCCGAGGCCGCTGCGGCGAACCGCTCTGCGTCGTCCTTGGAAACGCCGTTCGAGTGGGCGATCCGCAGACCGTCCTCTGACAGCAGAACGGAGAACCGGACGCCGGGAATGCTGAGATCCTCCAGTAGCCAACCGAGTTTATTGCTGCTGTCGGTCACCGGTGTGCTCATCAGGATGTCATCCCTTCGGTGTGATCGGGTGCGGCGGCGCGGCCGCTCTGGGAGCCGCTCTGCCATGCGGCCGCGATATCAGGGCGGGCGAGTCCGGTTTCGGTGCGCGGGCCTCCCGACGTCGGTTCGGGCACCGACGTCACCGCTCGGCGCCGGCGCTTGGGTAAGCCGCCGCTGGTTATCTCGTGCACGGTGGATCCCTCATCCTCCCTCGGCCGCTCGTTCACTCCGGCTAGTACCGGTACCGGCACAGGCACCGATTCCGGCTCGGGCTGCGCGAGTTCGGTGATTTCGGCGGACTGTTCGATATTCTGTGGGGCAACCAGCAAGGGTTCGGGGACGTACACCATCGCGCGCATGCCGCCGTAGACGTTGGGGCCGTCGATGTACACGGTGAAGCCGTAACGGCGCGCCAGCGCGGCGATACCGGGGAAACCGACCTTGGGTGCGGGCCCGAGCTGGTGAATGTCGACCGGGCGCTCATTCGCGAGCACCTGCCGGGCCTCTTCCATCTGCTCGGCATTCATCCGCACGCCCGCGTCATCGATGATGACCGTGACGCCGTGGTGGCCCTCCTGGAAGCTGACATCCACGAAAGACATCGGCGGGGAATAACGTAGCGCGTTGTCGAGCAGTGTGGCCAGCGTGTGTACGAGCGGTTCCACGGCCCGGCTGATAACCACCCGGTCCAGTTGGCCCGAGCGCACGCGCAGGTAATCGCGGACACGACCGGTAGCGCCGCCGACCACGTCGGTGAGCGACTGCTGCGGCCAGCGCCGACCAGGAAGACCACCACACACAATGACGAACGACTGTGCCTGGCGGATCATCTGCTGAATGGTGTGGTCGATTCGGGTGAGCGTCGCGTAGACCTCGTCGTCCCGGTGTTGGCGCAGCGCGGCGCTCACCACCTGGCCGACGTCGGCGCCGAGGCTGACGACAGAGGTGCCGAACGAGCGGACCGCGGCGCTGGTCGCCTGACGCGACGCAGCGGACACCTCGGTACGCGCAACCTCCTCGGCGGCTTTGACCGCCTGCTGCACTTCGTTGTTGGTCTGCTCCCTGGTCTCCGAGCGCATCAGGCTCAGATCGTCGGCGTACCGCTCGGAGATCCACCGCAGGCACTGCGCCAGCCGCGAATTCTCCATGCCCGCCTGCACCTCGACCGGAGGAACCTGCGACTCGAACCGACGGATCGATTCGGCCACCGCGGGAAGCGTGGTGGCGGCGAACCGTTCCAGCGTGTCTTCTGTCGCGCGCTGTTCTCTGGTCAGAGCCTGGACCTTGGCCTGCTGAGCCTTGGCATATTGCACTGCATACAACGCCCCCGCTACGGCAATCACCAGAGCGGCGGCGAGGATCCATGAAAGCACCACGGCGATATCTTGATTCATCAGTTCTTTCGTCGTTGACTGGTCTCGGGGAATCGGCCCTCAGCCATCCTGCTTCGCTTGCCTTCCCTCGCCTGCCGACCATTGACGGACCGGTCGGTTGGGTCCGCGTCGGAGATCCGGAGCCCCGCGACGACACCGAGACTCACCGGTGTCTACTACCTCACTGTGCCCGCAGGACAGGCGATTCCATGATGAATCGCCGACCGCACGGCGTATGTCCGCACGATCACCAGAACCCGACCACCGCACATTAGCAGCATTCCATCGAAGTCTCTCGAGATGTACCGACACTTTTCAGTTTCCCGAAGCTGGGACGAAAGGCACTGCCGCACAGACGATTGGTGCGTAATAATGTTGGGCTACTGTGCCCTCCGAGATCGTGCACATCACGTCACGGCGCGACGCAGCGGCCCGTCGACAATTGATGTCGCCGCCACCGACACACGACAATGTCCTTACGCTGGGAATATGCCGACGAGAATGGGTATTCACTGATGTATCAATCGCTGTGTCGACAGTACCGGGATTCGACTGCTCGGCCAGTCCGGCGCAACGACACCGCCGGCGTATCGGCGCTGTCGCGCCCCATGGACAACAGACACGAACGCCGCCGCTCCACCGAGCTACACGTGATCTCGTCACCCGCCTGACTTCGGCGAACCGTCGGTACCGGATACCATGCGCCCATGGCAAAGCTGACGGTCTCCGTCGACGTCCCGATTTCCCCCGAGGACGCCTGGTCGCACACCTCCAACCTCGCCGAACTCGACAAATGGCTGACCATGCACGAAGCCTGGCGTGGGACCGTTCCCGCCGAACTGACCGTCGGCACTCAACTGGTCGGCATCGCCTCGGTGAAGGGCCTACGCAACCGAGTGACCTGGACCGTTCAGGCGGCCGAACCGCCCCGCCGGCTGCGACTGACCGGCGCGGGCAAAGGCGGGACCAAACTCGGCCTTCAACTACTCGTCGCCCCGAAAGGGTCGGGTTCGGAAGTCACCGTCGACATCGAGCTCGGCGGCAAGCCGCTGTTCGGCCCGATCGGATCCGGCGTCGCCCGCGCGGTCAAAGGTGACATCGAGCGCTCCCTCGACCGTTTCGTCGCGCTCTACGCCTGAACTCCTGCGCCGAGATACCTTGCGGCGAGTCGGGAATCGGCTCGTGGAGCAGACCTACGACACACCATGTATCGCCGCTGCGCACCGGGGCATCCGTCGCCAGCAGGCTCGGCGGTCAGCTGCTGAAGGCATCGAAGACTTCTTCGGCGCGGTCGCGGGTGCGATACATGTCCCAAGCCGCGTCCGCCAAGCGGTCGGGGTCGAGGGTATGACCCGCTGGGCTGCCGAAGCGGGCCGGGTCGGCGGTCACCATGGCGTGGATGTCGCCGCGTTCGACCAGGCCGCCGATAGTGAGGGTGCCGGCGTAGACGTGGCGCTCGACCAGTGCCGCGTTGAGGGTGAGGGCATAATTGCGGAGCGCGGCAGCCGCGAGGGCGAGGTGCCCGACCATCGGCATCGGACGGATGCTGGACAAGCCGCCGGCAAAAAGCAGTGCACCATCGCCACGATCCAGCATGCCGGGCAGCACGGCCCGCACCACCTCGACCGCCGGCCAGACCCCGTCGAACGCGGATTGCGCTGTGGCTATGTCGATTTCGGTGATCGGGACCGGCAGTCGAGTGAGACCGGGGCCGTAGTAGGCCACCGCGACTTCACTGTCGCGCTGGATCTCGTCGAGCACCGAACTCAGCGATGTCGGGTCCGTGACATCGGCGACATGAGCGGTGGCCTCGATGCCGTGCGTCACGAGATCCGCTAGGTATTCGCCGTGCCTGACGGCACTGCGTGAGACGACCGCGACGCGAAGACCTTCACGGCCGAAGCGTCGGGCCATCGACATTCCGAGACCGGGGCCGACGCCGATAATCAGGGCCGTTCCGCTGTTCGACATACCATCTCCTAGAATTCGAGGGGGTCCTCAATTTTCGACCGTACCACGAATCCGAGGCTCCCCTCAGATTTTGTAGACTGTCTCCATGACCAAGCCCCTGCGCCGGGACGCGGCCCGCAATCGCGCGAAGCTGCTGCATGAGGCGGCCGACGTGTTCGCCGAGCAGGGCCTCGACGGCTCGCTGGAGGAGATCGCGCGCCGCTCGGGGGTCAGCATCGGGACGCTGTACAACCACTTTCCGACCCGCGATGTGCTGATCGACGCGTTGATCCCACCGCGGGTGGCGGCATTGGACGAGGTGGCGGCGCGGGCGGCGGCCGAGCCGGACGCGTGGGCAGCGTTCGCCGGATTCACCAGGGACCTACTCGGCAGACTGACCACCGATCGTGGGTTGCTCGACGCGTTCACCGGCGACCATCCCGCGGCAGCCCAACTGGTGGCGGCGTGCCACCGGGGGATGTCTCAACTGTCATCGGTTCTCGACCGCGCGCGAGAAGCGGGGGCGGTGCGTTCCGACGCGAGCGACGAGGACGTCGTCAACCTGCTATGGGCGCTGTCGCTGCTCGGAGACGCCACCGGCACCATGGCATGGCGCCGATGCCTGGATCTCGTACTCGACGGCCTCCGAGCCCCCTGACCGCGCAAAGGAATTTGCACCCATGCCATACGCCGAAGCCACCGACGGCGTTCGCCTCGCCTATCAGTTCGCGGGTGTAGGCGAGCCGCTGGTCCTACTCGCCGGACAGGCCAACAACCACCACTGGTGGGACAGCGTCCGCACGGACTTCCAGGACGGCCACCACACGATCACGCTCGACTGGCGCGGTACCGGCGACAGCGACAAACCCGACGAGGTCTACAGCACACCGGGATTCGCCGACGACGTTGTCGCGGTGCTCGATGACCTCGGCATCGAGCGGACTGCCGTCTATGGAACGTCGATGGGTGGCCGGGTAGCGCAATGGCTAGCGGCCCGCCACCCAGATCGGGTGCACACCTTGGTGCTCGGCTGCACCTCCCCCGGCGGCCGCAATAGCGTCGAGCGCGGTCCCGCGATCAGGAGGTCACTGGCCCAACCGGACAAGGTTGCCGCGAGACAGGTGCTGCTGGAATTGATGTACACCCCGGCATGGCTGGCGAGCGAATCCGGCCCATACAATACGCTCGGCGACCCCAGGATGCCTGCCTACGCGAAGCGCAGGCATCTGTACGCCAGCAACAAACACGACGCGTGGGACGCCCTGCCGGACATCCATATTCCCACCCTCGTGCTGCACGGCAGCGACGACCGCTTCAACCCCGCCGCGAACGCCGACCTGCTGGCCGAGCGCATCGCCGGGGCCCGCGTACACCTGATTCCCGGCGCCCGGCATGCCTACTTCGACGAATTCCGCACCGTCGCGAGTCCGCTCGTCCGGGAATTCCTCGACGGAGCGCGTCCGTAACCGGCAGAGGACCGCGACGTCCCGAGATCACCGTGGAGACGGCTGATCTCGGGACGAATTGGACTACACGTGCACCACCGATGCCGCGTCCGCGGCCTCCGGATTCTTCAGCTTGGTCCGGGGCAGGAAGAACGCGGGGATCACGGTGAGGACGATCAGCACCAACGCCACCACGTAGGTGTGGCTGAAGGCCTCCGCGGCCCGCTGCAGACCCGTTTCGACCGCGCCCGGTGGGAGTTTGCTCGCCAGTGCGGGGTCGAAGTTCGCGGCAATCGCCGGACGGGCGAGCGGCTCGTTGTTCAGCAGGTTGGTCAGCACGACCGACATCGTCGCGGTACCGATCGAACCCGCGGTCTGGTTGACGATGTTCATCAGTGTCGAACCGCGCGCGACCTGCTGATGGGTCAGGGTCTGGATCGCCGCGGTCATGATCGGCATCATCGTGCAGCCCATGCCGAGCCCCATCACGAACAGGGCCGCGATCATGGTGACATACGAGCTGTCCGCGTCGAGCTGGACGAAGTAGGCCGTACCCAGCGAGATCAGCGCGATACCGAAGATCACGATCTTGCCGGGACCGATCTTGTCGACCAAGCGTCCGGCGATCGGCATGGTGAGCATCGCACCGAGACCCTGTGGCGCGATCAGCAGACCTGCCTGCAGCGCCGATTCACCGCGCACCTGCTGCAGATAGGTCGGCAGCAGCAGGCCGGCTCCGAAGAAAGCGATCGCGAACAGCACCATGGTGAGCACCGAGAAGGTCAATGAGCGGTTGCGGAACAGGTGCAGATCGATCAGCGGGTGCTCGGTGCGCAGCGCATGGAACACGAACGAGATCATCAGGACTACGCCGATGATCACGGGAATCAGCACCCTCGCCGCCTTGACCGTCCCCTCACCGGGGATGGAGGAGACACCGAACAGGAACAGCGCAAGACCGGGTGAGGCAAGCAGCATGCCGAGGAAATCGAACGACTCCGACGGCTCCGGCTTGTCGCCGGGGAACACGATGACGGCGAGTACCAGCGCGATCACACCGATCGGCAGGTTGATCAGGAAGATCCAGTGCCAGCTGAAGTTCTCGATCAACCAGCCACCCAGGATCGGACCGCCGATCGGGCCGAGCAGCATTGGCACGCCGAGCACCGCCATCACCCGGCCGACCCGCTGCGGGCCCGCCGCATGCGTCATGATTGTCATGCCCAGTGGCATCAACATGCCGCCGCCGATGCCCTGGATCACGCGAAACGCGATCAGCGACTCGATGTTCCAGGCCGTGCTGCACAGCACCGAGCCGAGCACGAAGAAGGTCAGCGCCATGATGTAGAGCCGTTTGGTGCCGAAGCGGTCCGCGGCCCATCCGGTCAGCGGGATCACGCTGGCCAGCGCGAGCGTATAACCGGTCATGGTCCACGCCGCGACCGCGTAACTGGTGTCGAACTCCCGCTGGAAGGTGGGGATCGCGACGCTGACGACGGTGATGTCGAGGATCGACATGATCGCGCCGAGCACGACCACGCCCGCGACCTTGAAGACGGCCGCATCCAGCTTGTCGGCCGACGGGTCGAGTCCAGCCGCGTGAGTATCCGGAGGTTGTGTCACCGCTTCAGCGTTGCACTTCTGCGCTCTTCGCACCAGGGCATTACGGTTCCGCGTGTCGCGAAGTCGTCGAATGCGGCCAAGGCAGCCTCGGTCGCGGCGTCGCTCGCGGGCAGCAGAGGCAACCGGACCGCGGGACTGGGGATACGCCCCTGCGCCGCGAGAACCGCCTTGATGACCACCGGGTTGGGTTCGGCGAACAAGGTGGCCGACAGTGCCGCGAGCCGGTGACCGAGCAGCCGCGCCGGGTCGATCGGACCGTCGTGCCAGGCCCGAACGAGGGCGGCGAACGATGCGGTGTGTACCGCCGCGGACGCGGCGATCGCACCGGACGCACCGAGAGCGAGTAACGGCGCAATGTACTGGTCGTCGCCGGCCAGCACCGCGAAGTCGGCGCGGCGCGCGCCCATCAGCGCGATGGTGTCGTCATCGATGGCGCCGACAGCATGTTTGACGCCGATCACGTTCGGCAGGTCGGCCAACGCGAGCAAGGTGTCGGGGCCGAGCGTTCGACCGGTTCGGTACGGGATGTTGTACACGATCAGCGGCACCGGGCTGGACGCCGCCATGTGGCGGAAGTGCGCGAGCACCCCGGCCTCGGTCGGACGCGTGTAGTACGGGACCACGGCGAGCGCGGCGGTACTGTAGGCATCCAGCCCGGCGAGAGCTTCGACCGAACCCGCGGTGGAGTTCGATCCTGCGCCGACGATCAGCGGGGCATCACGCTCCCGGCAGACGCGCGCGCAGATATCGAGGATCAGCGCACGCTCCGCGGCGGTCAGCGTCGCGGGTTCCCCGGTGGTTCCCAGCGCGACGATTCCGGTGGCGCCGTCGTCGAGGACCTCGTTGGCGAGCCGCTCCAGGGCTTCGGCGGCCAGCGCGCCGCCGACGGCGAAGGGTGTGACCAGCGGAACGAACAGGCCTGCGAGCGTCATACCGACCAGCCTCTCCGGGCCGAAGATTCAGGTCGAGTTCAATCTATACCGCGGAACATAAGGTGACCTTATGCTCGATGTACGCAAACTGCGCTTACTACGTGAACTGGCTCATCACGAGACCATCGCGGCGGTGGCGCAGGCCCTCGTCTACACGCCGTCGGCGGTGTCACAACAGCTGGCCGCCCTGGAGCGCGAGGCAGGCGTGCCGTTGCTGGAACGGACCGGACGCCGGGTCACGCTGACACCAGCGGCGCTCGCGCTCGTCGAGCGCACGGAGACCATCCTGGCAGTGCTCGAGCAGGCCACCGCCGACCTGGCCTCGATTCGGACCGAGTTGACCGGGACACTGCGCATCGGCGCGTTCCCCACGGCCGTCCGGACCATCCTCTCCCCCGCACTTGTCGCGCTGAGCAGCGCATATCCACACCTGGAACTGCGGGTGACCGAACTGGATCCGGCACTGGCGCCCGACGCGCTGCGCGCCGAGCGGCTGGACGTCGCCCTGGTGCAGGACTACGACTACGTCCCGATCTCCACCGACCCCGGCCTGGAGACCGAGCCGCTGGTGGAGGAAACCGTCTTCCTCGCCGCACAGTTCGCCGCCCCGCTTTCGGCGCATCGCGAAGCCGTTGGATTGCAAGCACTCCCGGCACACTGTGTCACACGATGACCCTACGGGCGTGCGAGGCGGCCGGATTCACGCCGCGCATCCGCCATCACGCCGACGACTTCGGTACCGTGCTCGCGCTCGTTGCCGCCGAACAAGGGGTCGCCCTCGTCCCGGAACTCGGCGCGCTCGAATGCCCGTCCGGAATCATCCTCAACCCCCTGCCGACTCGACGACGGACCCGCCTGGCCTACCGACGCGGCACCGGGAACCATCCCGCGGTGCGAGCCGCACGGCACGCACTGTTGCAGGCGGCGGGGCGCTGACCGTCAGCGCAGCCGATATCGACTGGTAGGCACCAGATCCAGGTTTCGGTCGCCGCCGAAGGTGGCGACGCTTGTCATCAACTTGCCGATCCGGCGCGCGAGATCCGCATCGTCACCGCCACTGCCGTAGAAGGCGTGCGGATCGGTGAGCGCTTCGATCGGGAACAACTCTTCCACGATGCCCGCGATCACGGGCGCGTCGGGTGTGGCCGGTCCGGTCACAAGATTCTGCACATAGCCGAACGTCGCCTGGGTCTCGATGGCGATCGGGGTGTGGGTGCGCCAGCGGTCCAGCCACTCGGCGTGCGACAGGTCATCCGGTTTGCGCAGGAACGCGAGGTTGGCCAGCCCCGGCGAACGTTCCAGCGGGACGACAACCGGCGGGACGATCGGCGTCACCTCCTCGACGTGCCAGCCCACCACCTGCCCGGCGACCGAGTTGAGCACCTCCGCCGCCCTCGCGGGAGCCTGCTGCCATGTCCACCAGATGCCGACGACCGCCTGCACCGGCGCATCGAACGTCGTGATTCGAAGCATCGCGTTCGCCACATCCGCGTCGGAGATATTGACCTGCACCGCGTCGGCCCCGATCAGCCGCCGCGCGAGGTCAGCCGTCACGAGATCACCGGCACCCCACAGCGCGAAGATCGATTTCATCACAGTCCGCTTTCGAGAACACGTTTCACTTCGCAGAGTAGCTCACCCCGCAGTGGCGCACCGTGACTGCATGGCCTCGGACAGCCGTACCCACCCAGGCCCAGGCTTGCCAGCGATCGCGGCCGCGCCGGCACCTGACGGACCACGAGCAATCGAAGCCACGGGAGCGGCCCGGGTGTACGCCTGTCGTATTACCTGTTCAAGCGCCCGTTTGACGCACAGGGGACCGGGTAATAGCGCCGGGTACCACCCCTACACAGGAGAGGTTCCACATCATGAGGATTACGCGCGGTGCGAAGCTCATCCGTCTCGACGACAACCAAGTGGCGGTACAAGTCAAGGTGATCCGACGCAGCCCCGTGGCGTACGCGGAGATCGAGCCGCGCGGTGGCGGACATCGCCGCGCGATCCTGTTACAGGAACTCGAACGGGACTATCGGCTCGAACCAGGACTGGCAATGGATCAATAGCATTCGCTGATCCGGACCCAGCACCGATCCGGACCCCAGCACCGCCTCCCTCGTACTCGCCCGTGCACGCCCCAGATCGAACTGACCGCGATCGCCTGGCCGGATACCTGGGCGAGTCGGCGGCCAAGTGGAACCATGCGAAACCCCGACGCTCGCCACGCGAGCGCCGGGGTACGTTCGGGTTCGGCGACGAGATGGTACTTCGGCCGCGGGAGACCGGCTAACGCTTCCATGTCCGCCAGGTGCAGGCGATCGGCCCGACGACGAACACGTAGGAGATCACCGCCGCCAGGGCGCAGCCGCCGACGAAGACGAGCGCCCAGTCGTAGGAACCGGTGGAGTCGACGAGATAGCCGATGATGATCGGCATGGTGATCGCCGCGACGGCGCCGAAGCTGTTGAAGACACCGCCGCCGAGTCCGGAGATCTCTTTGGGCGAGTCATCGGACATGACGGCCCACCCGAGAGCGCCGAATCCCTCGCCGAAGAACGAGAGCGACATCAGCGCGACAACCATCCAGGAATCCTCGACGTAATTGCACAGAATGATCGAGCTGGCCAGCAGCAGCCCGGCGATGATCGGGATCTTGCGGGCGGCGGACTGTGACAGGCCCGGGCGCAACAGAACATCGGAAATCACGCCACCACTGAGGCCACCGATGAATGCGCAGATCGCCGGAAGCACCGCGATGAAACCCGCCTTCAGAATGGACATGCCGCGCGTTCCTGGACGAGATACACCGGAAACCAGGTGAGGAAGAACCCCGTAATGGCGGTGATGAAGAACTGGCCGAAGAAGATGCCGAGAAGCATGCGATTGGACAGCAGCAACGTCAGGTAGCGCACCTGGTCACCACCACCCGTCCGAGGTGCGGCGCCGGGCTGGTCCATGTCGACCAGCGCGCCGCCCTCCTCGAGGTAGGCGATTTCGTCCTCGGACAGGCGCGGGTGCTGCTTCGTGCCGTAGATGCGTCTATTCCGCCATCGGCGATCGCCTCACTTACATCGGCGGACTCCCCACCGCGGTGATGTTCGCCCTGCCGTACCTCGCTTTGGGCGTCACCACCTATTCTTCGGCGATCGTCACCTTCGTTCCGCAATTCGCGCTCGACTTCTACTCCGCGCTCCGGCGCGGCGACAGCGCCTTTGTGATCAACGCGCTCAACGAGTTCGTGATCCCGTACTGCAACCTGTGCAATCGCAAAGAGGGCTACGCGGTCAGCATCATCAAGGGTGGCAAGAAAGTCATCGGCCGCGACGCCGGTCCGATCCGAACCCCTGACCGATCTCGACGATATCGAACTCGCCGAACTGGCCGACCTCGTCAAGAAAGTGAGCTGAGATGACCACCGCACCGACAGTCACTCTCACCGGCGTCAACCTCATCGGCAACGACGACGTCGCGGCCGCCGGCCCCGCATTTCGCGCGACCGATCCAGCGTCCGGAGTTGCCCTCGAACCCGTCTACCACCAGGCGTCCGCAGCCGACATCGACCGTGCCACGACACTCGCCTGGGCAGCATTCACCACCTTCCGGCAGACCACGTCCGAACAGCGGGCCGCGTTCCTCGATTCCATCGCCGAGGAGATCGAGGCGCTCGGATCGACGTTGACCGAGCGAGTCCATGCCGAGACCGGCATCCCTACCGCCCGCATTCTGGGCGAAACCGGCCGCACGACAGGACAGTTGCGCATGTTCGCCGACGTGGTCCGGGAGGGTAGTTGGACGCACGCGCGCCTGGACACCGGTGACCCCGACCGCGCCCCCCTACCGAAGCCCGACCTGCGCCAACGCGAGGTGCCGGTGGGACCGGTGGCGGTATTCGCGGCAAGCAATTTTCCGCTGGCATTCTCCGTAGCGGGCGGCGATACGGCCTCTGCCCTGGCTGCCGGAGCGCCTGTGATCGTCAAAGGGCCTTGGGGACAGGTGCTGATCTGCACCATCGGGTACGCCACGACTGGCTGGTTCGGCTACGTCACCTACGGCTCGAGGCCGACGATCCGCAGAACAGCGGAGCACCGGTGGGTTACTGCGGTCATCGTGCGATTATGTCCACCCAGGGATCTCGGCTCTGAGGCCGTCGACGAGTTCGGGCACCTTCTGTACCCGACGGCCGTAGAAAAACGGGATCGGAAGACGGCGCTGGAACGCGCAGCCGGGCCGCTGACACCACCATCAAATGCCGACCGCACCACCCGAAAGAGCGTTGAGCAAGCCGCCGAACAGGCTGCCGAAAAGGTCGCCAGCCGACGCGCACGCCTGGGAGTCGACCCGTCGAAACCGCGCATGACCGACCCATACACCGACGAGAACGAGACCACAGCGGCCCGCGATGACTCGGCACCAGAGCCCACCAATTCCTCCGCGCCCGAATGGGAGCGGCACATGCCGCCGCCAGGGCACAACTACAGCCAGAGGCACCGGCGCGACCGTGGCTTCGAGCGCTGACCAATCGTGGCGCGTCCCGAAAGTGTCGGCGGAGACGGAGTATTCGACCCGGGACTATTCGCAGTAGCTCCGTGTCCTGGACTGCGACATGCCGGACCGACTTGGACCGGGACACCTCTGCGTCAGGGCGAGACCCGCACGTTGGTCACTGTGCTGTCGTGATGGGTCCGAATCGGCGGCGGTATGCGGTGGGGGTCAGCCCGATTCGGCGGCGCATACATGCCCTGAGGTTGGACGCGGTTCCCAGTCCGCTGGCGCGGGCGACACGGTCGAGGTTCTGTTCGCCGCGTTCGAGCAGTCGGCACGCCAGCGCGACGCGTTCGGTTGTCAGCCAGGCCAGGGGTGTGGTTCCCAGTTCGGCCTGGAAGCGGCGGTGCAAGGTGGCGGGGCTGACCGCTGTGCGGGCGGCGAGGTCGGCGACGGTCATGGGCTGGTCCAAATATGTTTGGGCCCAGGCGAGTACGGGTGCCAGAGACGTGTCTTTCACACCGGCAATGGGGCGTTCGACGAACTGTCGTTGTCCTCCGTCGCGGTGGGTGGCGAAGACCAGGCGGCGGCTGACCGCGGTCGCGATCTCGGTGCCGTGGTCGCGACGAATGAGGTGCAGGCCGAGGTCGAGCGCGGCGGCGCTGCCGGCGGCGGTCAGCACGTCACCGTCGTCGACATAGAGGACGTCCGGCTCCAACAGCACCTTCGGATAGCGTGCGGCGAATCGCTCGGCCCACCGCCAGTGGGTGGTGGCCCGACGCCCGTCGAGAACCCCGGCCGCGGCCAGTGTGAACGCCCCGGTGCAGAAGCTCACCAACCGCGCGCCTCGCTCCGCGGCCTGCTGGACGGCCCGAATCACTAGCGGTGAGCACCCCGCCTCCGGGTCCGGGCGATTCGGCACGATCACGGTGTCGGCCGTCGCTGCCGCGTCGAGCCCAGCCACCTCGCTCAGCGTGAACAACCCTCCATGCATCTGCGCCGCACCACCCTCGGCACACAGCCGGAACTCATACCACGGTCGGCCCAACTCCGGGCGCCGCAGTCCGAACAACTCGGTCGCGACGCCCAACTCGAACGGGTTCGAGCCCTCGTCGACGATCACCACAACCCGATGCGAGGATCCACACGACATATGCGATTTCTAGCACTTCCCTGGTCGAGGCGCATCAATGACGATGGCACGGTGAGCAATGAACCAGTCGACCTGCACGCCGCGCTAGCGGCCTTCGATGACTTGTGGGCACCGCGGATCGCTGCCAGGGTCAACGACTACGACGTCCGCATCGCTAAAGTGGCCGGCGAGTTCACCTGGCACCGTCACGACGACACCGACGAATTCTTCCTCGTCCTCGACGGAGAACTACGAATTGCCTTGCGCGACAAGCACAGCGAACGCACCGTGACTCTGCCCAAAGGTTCCCTTTTCGTCGTCCGCCGCGGTGTCGAGCACAAACCGTCCTCCGCCAGCGGCGCATCCATCCTGATGTTCGAACCCAGCGGCACCCCCAATACTGGCGACCACCATGAACAACTGCCCGAACACATCACGACCACCACGGGACACGCGCTCGACTGACACGGACACGATGCGATCATCCGGCTTCTGCATCGAACCAACCATCTTCACCCGCGTTGTCGACCCGTCCTGGGAAATTGCGCAGAACGAGGTGTTCGGCCCGGTGCTGGTGATCACCCCGTTCGCCACCGACGAGGTGGTGATCCTCAAGCACATGACCCGGGTCTGGGCTGAGACCGGCGGAAGCTGGACGACCTACTTCACCCGGGAAACCCGCCGTGACTCAACGAGGTGAGCCGGAGGAATTCAGACCAGTTGAATACGGGGTCGGGATCTGGTTGTGTTCGTGCCGGATTGCTGTGTATTGGGCCCAGTCTCGGGCGGCGAGGGCGGCCCATCGGACTGCGGTCTGCGGGGCCAGGCCGAGGAGATCGGCCAGGACGGGGGCGGGCATGGCCGCGGCGAGTTGGAACAGGGCGGCTTTGCGGGCGTCGCTGGGTTGGATACCGCGGGCGACGAGCTGGGAGCGCATGGTTTCCCTGGTCAGGTGCTTGCCGGGGACCCCGCCGGGGAACAGCCAGTTGTCGGGTCTGCTGATGTAGGAGGCCCATCCGGGGCGGGTGAGGTGGTCGCGGACGAGTTGGTCGAGGGGTCCGGGGAGTTCGATGGGTGCGGTGTCGAAGGTGACGGTCACCGTGCCGGGACCGGCGGTGATCTGGTGGGCGCGCATGCGGCAGATGCGGGACAGGGGTTGAGCGAACAGCAGCGTGAACAGCCCGGCGATGCGGATGTTGAGGCCGATCGTGGTGTCGTGGAGCAGGGTTTCGACGTGGTCCCAGCGCTGTTCGTCGGACAGTGTGACCTCCGGCAGCTCTATCGGAGGTCGCGGAATGCCCAGCTGCGATGTCACGCCGACGCGGCCGGTCCATTCGATGAACGGCGCCAGCATCTCGCCGTGTCCCGGATGGTCGACCAGGTAGACCTCCAGCACCGCCTGCGTGAGCTGTGACAACGCGAGGTCGCGGCGCTCAAGCCAGGTGAGGAACTTGATCGCGGTCAGGATCGCCGTGGCTGTGCCAGCGAATTTTGACAGCGGATGTCGGTGAATATCAACGGCACTTGGGTGCCGAATCGGCGACGTGTATCGGTGAATGCCGACAGCGCCTGGCGTTGAGCGTGCTGGGCGGACGGGGTGCAACAACGGTCGACGAGTGCTGGGAAGTTCGGTGTCGTCGGCCTTGATACAAACCCGCTTTCGGAACCGTCGGCGGGCGGGTTTCCGGGTGTTTGCCGGGCTCAGCGTCGGCGGCTGCCGGGCAGGTGTCGAGTCGAGCCAGTTCGGCGTGGAAGTCGGCTTCGATTCGTTCGGCGAGAGGGCGCGGATCGTGTTCGGCGTATCGGTGGGGAGTTGGAGCGCGGGCCGGAATTGCTGGAACAGGCGGCGATCCGGCTTTGAGACGTCACTTCGTCCAAGCGTGCTCGATATCGGGTTTGGCGGCCACGCAGTCGGCGCAGATGTCGAACCGGCGGTTGCCGTGGATGCCGCGCCATCAGGTGCAGTTCGTCTGCCACCAGCCGGTTGGGAGCCGATTGTCGGGTTACTCTCTTCTGCGATGGTCACCGCCAGATGATGTGGCTGGGCACCAGGGGTAGATAGGCGGTCGGGTAGCAATGGCCTTGGGGACAGGTGCTGATCTGCACCATCGGGTACGCCACGACTGGCTGGTTCGGCTACGTCACCTACGGCTCGAGGCCGACGATCCGCAGAACAGCGGAGCACCGGTGGGTTACTGCGGT
Organism: Nocardia sp. NPDC049220; assembly: GCF_040647855.1. Taxonomy (NCBI): domain Bacteria; kingdom Bacillati; phylum Actinomycetota; class Actinomycetes; order Mycobacteriales; family Nocardiaceae; genus Nocardia; species Nocardia sp. NPDC049220. Next base: position 30,194 of record NZ_JBEZDA010000008.1, on the reverse strand, counting down.
CATCGTGCGATTATGTCCACCCAGGCCATGCGCATCACCGTAGTCCAGTGGTTCGGCTGCTTGCTGCTGTTCGAAGCCGAACTGTTTCGTGCCGAAGAGCTCTGCTCGCTGGGGAGTCCAGAAGCTGGATCGAGGAGTGCGCGGACACGGCGTTCGCCACCGCGACATCGTGGCTCGAACGCAGCATCGAGATCGAGGTTCATCCGGAATCGCTACCCGAGCTGACTGAAGTATTGAAGGCTGCGCACCGCGATACCGTCGAATCTCTGAGATCGACTTCGGCCGCGAATCACCCCGTACCGGCATACCGGTGGCGGCTACCCGCCGCGGTCTATGCGGCCGGATGGGACGCGCTCGACCGCAGGTGGCTGTCCGGCAGCAACCTGCGAGGTGAGCCCGTCGCCGCCTCGTGGGAATTCGAAGACCTCATCAGCGAACTCCGAGGTCATGGCGTGAGCCGAGTTGTGCTTTATCACCCGGCACCCCGCCTCTGCTGCGAAACGGATGTAGAACTCCTGGCGGAAAGACGCTTCGACTGGATGGAGGTGGAAGGCCATCTGACAATCCCCTCCCTTGACTGGATGGTCACGCTGGACGTCTACGGTTCCTGGGAAGCGTTCGGGCGGTTCGCGGAAGCCTGATCTCGGATCGCATGCACGGCACTGAGCCCCCGCGCGGGCCGCCGGCCTAGATGCCGCGCCACCTGATCTCCGGACCTCCGCAGCCGCTCCAACTCCTCGTCCGCGAGCACCCTCGTCGCCACGAACCGACCCTCCAGCACGCCGACCAACCCCGTTAAGCACCAAACACCATGCGCCGCAGTCAGAACCAGGAAACGCCCTGACCAGCGGCTATCCCAGCTTCGTTGTTCTTTGCGCGGTGACTACCGGAACCCCATTCCGACAGCGGGACCGGTGCCGGCTCAGCTTTGGAGCTCAAGCTCTGGCTGGTCGGCCGACTCGTCGGCGGGCGCATCAGCGTCGGAAACCGTCGCTTCGGCTGCCGGCGCGGCGGCGCGGTCTCGGGCGGTGCGGGCCAGCCGGTAGGAGTCGCTGCCGGTCTCGATGATCTGCCCGCCGAACGTCAGCCGGTCCACGATCGCGGCGCACAGTCGCGGCTCGGTAAATGTCTTTCCCCAGCCTGAGAACGGTTCATTCGACGCGATCGCAACGCTGTTCTTCTCCTCCCGCTCCGTTAGAACCTGGAACAACAGCTCCGCGCCGCGCCGATCCAACGCCATGTATCCCAGCTCGTCAAGGCAAAGCAGATCGACCCGGCCGTAGCGGGCGATCGTCTTCGACAGTTGCTTCTCGTCGGCGGCCTCGACCAGCTCGTTGACCAGTTTGGTGGCCAGGATGTATTTCACGCGGTAGCCGTGCATCGCGGCTTCGGTGCCCATCGCGATCAGCAGATGGCTCTTACCGGTGCCCGAGTCGCCGATCAGGCACAGCGGTTGGCCCTTCTTGACCCATTCGCAGGAGGCGAGGGTGTTGATTGTGGCCGGGTCGACGTTGGGGTTGGCGTCGAAGTCGAACGCTCGCAGCGACTTGTCACGCGGGAACCCGGCGGCGCGTATGCGCCGCTCCGAACGCCGCCGCGCCCGGTCGTCGCACTCGGCTAACAGCAGCTCGGCCAAGTAGGCGCGATACGACATCTGCTCGCGGGTCGCGGACTCGGTGATCTCGCCGAACTGCTGGCGGATCGTTGGCAGCCGCAGCATCCGGCACGCCTGATCGACCGCCGCGTCGGCGGCCTGCTCGGTCATGCCGTGGCGGCGCGGCGTCGCAGAGCCGGTGAGGGTGGTCATTTCGAGGTGGTCCCTTCCTTGGTTGTGGGTCTGGGGATTCGGAGAAGCTGGTCGTAAGCCGCGACCGACGGCAGGGGCCTAGCGTCGGGCGGCAGTTGCGCGAGACGGCGCGCGGTCAGCGACGGGATCGTGTTCGGCTCCGGGGCGTCCAGCTCGACCGGCGGCGGGATGTCGTCGGCGATCCGGCGGGCTTCCAAAGCCACCGCGTCAGCGGTGAGCGCCCCGGCGGCCAAGGCGGCTTTCAACCCGGCGAGCACCTGGTCGTGGGGCATGTGGCGGTGCAGCAGCAGCACCTCGACCAGGGCGCGGGTGCCTGCCTGATCGCCGTGGGCCTTGCGGGCGGCGGCCCACCATTCGTCGTGGGTGGCGGTGAACGTGCCCGCCGCCCACGCCTGTTCCAACGCGGTCGCCCCGGCCAGCGCGCCGGGCTTGCGCAGCAGCCCTTCCAGATAGTGGTCCAGCGTGAACCGCGACTCGCTCTTGCCCGGCAGCCGCTCGTGGCGGGTGGCCTCGGCGCGGCCGTCATAGACGACCAGGTGCGAAGCGTGCAGATGGACGCGGACCTGGCGGCCGATCAACCGCACCGGCACGCTGTATCGGTTGGTGCGCACCGTCACCAGCGAATACCGGTCCACGCGAGGCGTGAACCAACGGCCGGTCTCGAACGGCTCCTCCGGCAAAGGCCGCAGTAGAGGCTTCTCCACGGCGAAGTGCTCGCCGATCGTGTGCGGACGGGCGCCGATCCGGCGGGCATCGTCGGCGATGTCCCAGGCGTCGACCATCGCGTTGAGTTCGCCGATGGAGTCCACGCAGGGGACGGGGACCATGTGATTGCGCCGGTACCAGCCGATCTGGCCTTCCACACCGCCCTTCTCATGCGCCCCCTCGATGCCCGGGCGGCAGTAGAACGGATCGAACCCCACGTGGGAGTGATAGGCGGTCCAGCGTTCGGTCTCGTCCCGCAACCGGCCCAGACCCACGACCCGCGACACCGCAGCACTGAGGTTGTCGTAGCGGATTTTGCCGAACGGCACCCCGCCCAACACCTGAAAGGCGTGCTCGTGGCCCTCCAGGAACGCCTCCAAGCCTCCGGACAGGGAGCAGCGGTGAACGCTCTTGCCAGAGAACGACAGCCGCAGCGCGAACAGCCACACCACGAGTCGTTTGCCGCGCAGCTCAATGGTGACGTCGCCGAAGTCGACCTCGGCTTCCTCGCCCGGCCTGTGCGTCTGCGGGATGAACACCTCCGCCGGGCCGCGTCCGGCCTCAATCCTGATCTGCGGCTTGCGTTCGGCGACCCAGTCCCGCAGCGTCTGATACGACACGTCCGTCATGGCGTGCTCGTCGATCAACCGGGCGTAGATCCGCTTCACCGTGTGCTGCTGCTTGCGCGGCGCGTCCAGATCCGCGCGCAACATCGCGTCGATCACCGACTTGAACGGGTCCAGCTTCGACGCCCGCGACGGATACCGCTTGCGCTCCTCCGGGAACGCCGATGTTAGCGCGGCCTTCACCGTCCGATAGCCGACCTTGTGTTTGCGCTCTAGTTGCCGACCCGACATCCCGGCCCGTGAGTCACGCCGGATCGCGGCGTACAACTGCACCTTTGATTGACCAGACGGCACCGGCCGGAATCTCCTCAGGAACGAAACAAGTTGCGAGGCAACCGAATCTCAGCGGCCACTATGACGGGCCGACACGGCGCTGTCAAAATTCGCCGATACCAAGTTCTCCCGTCAGGTAGTGCTGTCAATGTTCACCGTCCGGTGCTGTCGGAGATCACCGATGTAGTCAGGCGCCGGAGGCGTGATCGACATATAGCGGCAATACTTCGTCAGCTCAGTTGTTATAGCATGGCGGATATTGTCGATAGAATCGTTAAGCTATCCCGCATGATCGACCCGACGAAACTCAGGCTGCTGATCGCACTGCACGAACGCGGCACCGTGCATGCCGCGGCCTCGGTCTTGCATATTTCGACATCGGCAGCATCACAACAGCTCGCCACACTCGCGCGTGAGATGGGTACGGCGTTGACAATGCCCGACGGACGCCGACTCAAGTTCACCGACGCCGGGAGTGTCCTCGTCGACCACGCCTACCGGGTTATCGCGCAACTCGAACGCGCTCGATCCGATGTCCAAGCGGCAGCCGGCGGGGAACTCGGGACGATCACGATGGGTTCGTTCCCCTCGACGATCTCCTCGCTGCTCATTCCCGTCGTAGACATCCTGCGGGAACGACACCCCAGGCTGCGGATAAATATCCGGGAGATCAGAACTCCTGACTATTCGGACGGGCTCGCCAGTGGCGAACTCGACATCGTCGTCGGCATCGAGGCAGACGGTGCACCCTCGGTCGACGATCCTCGATACACCCGGATCGCGTTGGGCAGCGAAGTCATCGACATCGCTATACCCGCCAGCCACGACCTGGCCACAGATAACCCAATCGACCTCGCTGCCCTCCACAAGCAGCAATGGGTCGGCACCATCGTCGGTGACGCGTGTGACCAGATACTCCGGTATGCCTGCCAATCGGCCGGTTTCACCCCGAGGATCCGACACCGTGCCGGTGACTGGGCAGCGATCTTGGCGATGGTGAAGGCCGACATGGGAGTAGCGCTCGTTCCCCGTACTGGACGATTGCCGATACCCCATGGCGTCATCATCGCTGCGACCCGGAACCCCGAGATACGGCGCCACCTCCACGCTGTTGTGCGACGAGGCACCTCCACGCGTCCCGCGGTGGCGTACTGTCTCCACGCACTGCGGGAGGGAGCTGGAAACTTGGACAGATCCCAGCACGGTGGGCAGCGCGAACTGGCCGACTTTACTGCGGTCTGTCATCCCGTGTCAGGCGCCATCCGCGAGGCTGGGCAACCTGCCCGCACACACCCACCTCACCCTCGCAACTTCCATGCATAGAGCGGCTATCGACAAGTGGCCGGACGTGGCCGGTAGACCAGAGGACACATGTGTTTCACGTCACCGATCACGACGCCGCCGTGATGGTGGGTGGGGTAGCGGTCGAGCAGCGCGTTGTCGGTCAACGCTATACGGGACCTCCTCAGCTCTCGGATACGGCGATCAGTGGGTAGACGCCGTTCTCGTCGTGGACCTCCTGCCCGGTTACCGGAGGGTTGAACACACAGATCATGCGCATCCGGCTGGTGACCTCCAGCCGATGATGCTCGTGTCCATCGAGCAAATACATCGATCCGGGACCGAGTCCATAGCGGACCTGGTTGTCGAGATCGACGAGAGTGCCCTCGCCCTCGATCAGCCACACAGCCTCCACATGATGGCGGTAGTGGAATTCGTGTACGGTACCGGCCTCGATGGTGGTCTCGTGAAAGGAGAATCCGACACCGTCGCCGCCGAGCACGATACGTTTACTGCGCCAGCCGGCACCGGCGACATCGCGCTCGGTGCCGGTGATTTCCGCCGTGGTGCGCACGATCATCTCAGTTGCCTCCCCGAACAGTATCCACCGCGTGACGCGGAATTCCGAGACCGTGATCAAGTTCGTCGTCGGTGAGCGGCGGTAGCAGTTTCACCACCTCATCCTGGGCACACGAGGTCTCCACCAGCACTCCTCGTTCGAAGGCGACATGGCACACCCTGCCCGCGTTGATCACCGCGGCCGGCTTGTCCAGACCGGACGAGGAATCGTCGAGCACCCGCTCCATCCATTCCGACTCATACGAAGAGTCGAGGTAACCGACGTAGGGCATCGGCGTGGAATGCACCAGCGGCACACCTGCGCCGGTCCGCTTGGCAGCATTGCCCGTAACCGACAGCGCACCGAGCGTCATTCCGTGAAAGCATTCGTGAAGTTGCGAATCGCGGTTCGTCCGGTTACCTCGCGAGCGAGCTTCAACACCGCTTGCGCACATTCGATTCCAGGTCTCGAAACAGTCATGTTCGCAGTGGTCATCATTAATCCTCCTGTGCTGCGTGTGTCAGATCCAATGGCGACGTATCCTTCCGAGGGAACGGCGTAGTCCTCGCCGATGTCCGATACCATCCAGCAATCAGTGCGGGGATTATGATCGCCAGCGTTGCGATGGTCCACCGTTGCGTGTGGTCGTCGCTGACTGCCATCAGTATGACCACCGTGGCAAGAAATCCCAGTGTGGCTATACCTGTGTACGGCGTTCCGGGCAGCCGAAATGATGGGCGATCGGCGATTCCCTTGCGCGACAATCGCCACAGTTGCAGCTGGCAGAGCACGATGGCGGCCCACGTCGTAATGGTGCCCAGCGAGGAGATGTTCAACACGATCTCGAAAGCTTTGCCGGGCACGATCGCATTGAGTACGACTCCGCACAACGCGATCAGGCCGGTCAACAGGATACCGCCGTAAGGCACCCCGGCACGCGACATCCTCGACGTGAACGATGGTGCGCTGCCGTTGACCGCCATCGACCGCAGGATCCGCCCGGTCGAATACAGTCCAGCGTTCAGGCTGGAGAACGCTGCGGTGAGCACGACAACGTTCATGATCGTGCCCGCACCACTGACTCCCAGCTTCGAGAAGAACGTCACGAACGGGCTCGTCCCGGACGCGAAGGCTGTGTAGGGCAGCAATAGTCCGAGTAGGACGAGTGATCCGACGTAGAACACCGCGATCCGGGCGATAACCGAATTTATCGCGCGCGGCATGATCTTCGCCGGGTTCTTCGCCTCACCCGCCGCAGTGCCGACCAATTCGACTGCGCCGTAGGCGAACACCACGCCGGTAGTAGTCGTGACCAGCGGCAGGACCCCGGTCGGGAACAAGCCACCACTGTGCGAAATCACAGAGAGCCCCGTTGGCAGACCGTGGATGCCGAATTGGCCGACCAGGATGATGGTCCCGACAACGAGGAAGGTCACCAACGCGATCACCTTCACCAGCGCGGCCCAGAACTCGAGGACACCGAACCACCGCACCGACACCATATTGATGCTCAACATGACCGCCAACGCAATCAGGGCGATCACCCACTGCGGAACGCTCTGGAACGGAGTCCAGTAGCGGACATAGGTGGCGATCGCTGTAGCGTCGGCTATCCCGGTCATCGACCAGAGGAGGAAATACATCCATCCCACCACGTAGGCGAACTTCTCGCCGTGGAATTCACGAGCGTAAGATACGAACGACCCTGACGAGGGCCGGTGCAGCACAAGTTCACCGAGGGCCCGCAGAATGAAGAATACAAATACTCCACAAACCCCGTACACGAGAAACAGTCCCGGGCCCGCGACTGCCAGCCGCCCCCCGGCGCCAAGGAACAAGCCGGTGCCAATGGCGCCACCAATTGCGATCATCTGCAGTTGCCGCGATGTGAGGGCTTTGTGATACCCCCCATCCTCCGCTTGTAGAGCGGATTCTATATGCGTATGTCGAGTGCGACGAGATATAGTCATGAGTCAGTCTTTCGCGCGATTATCAGTTTCGGCAGATAACGAACCGCTATCCAACGGCCCAAAGATTCGCGGGGTCACGGAATCAGTTCTGATCGAACGGCTGGTCGTAAGGGATGAAAGGTCGCCACATAATTCGCCGAGATCAGGCACATGCGGGTGTTACCGGTTGACGGTGTTGTCGACCGCTACTTGTGCCTCCGTCGGCAGCCACGCGGCGGAATCACGAGCCTGTCGAGCCTCCCCGACAAGGCCTGTTGCCTGAATTCGGGGCCAGACGACGCCGCTGCGGATGGAGTCGAGGCGGTAGTCGGTGACCGTGCAGTCGAACAACCTGGCTCCGAGAAGGTATGCCTGATCGAGGGCGACGGTGTCTTGGCTGATCTCGCCACGCGAGTTGGCGACACCGTGTACGACGCCGACGAATTCGTGGCGCAGATAGCGGGCCAGCTCCTGCAGCTGAGCGATGACCCCCAAGCTCGCACCCGGATAGTTCTCCTCAGAGCTGATTGCGACAGCTATCCGCTTGTGCATCAGGCACGCTTTGATCTCGTCCGAGTTCGGGTGATCGGCCGTGGTGTAGCAGAAGATTCGGTCGATAAAGATCTTGAGCTGACCCGCGACGCCATACCAGTAGAGCGGTGTCGCAAAGACGAGTGCGTCCGCGCGGACAACCTTGTCACGGAGTAGCGATTCGTACTCGTCATCGATGGAACATCGTCCGTCCGCACGGCGGCATGTTCGGCAGTCACGTAGCGGAGTTGTGACCACGTCGCTGAGATCGACGATGTCCACTTCGTAACCGCGGCTCGCCGCTCCGGCCAGTACCACTTCGGCCAGGAGACGGGAGTTGCCGTCTTTGCGGGGGCTCGAGCTCAACGCGAGGACTTTCATGAGGCAATAGTCGGCCAGCTCGGTTGTTAGCACAAGGCGGATATTATTGACGGAATCGTTAAGCAATCTCGCATGATCGTGCCGACGAAACCCCCGCTGCTGGCTCCCTGTACAAACGCCCAGGGTCGCTCTTCGCACCAGAGAGCACTTCGGCCGCGTGCCAGACCTTGATCGCGTTCGGTGTGACCGGCACGGCCTGTGGGGTCCAGATGGCCGAAAAGTGGCGGTAGCACGTCTACCGCAGATAGTTTCCGGAGCCAACCGGAGTATGAGGAGCATTCGCCCAGGTCAGGCTTCAGACTACCGCATATAGCCTGCGGCTATATGCGGTAACTCCTTAGCGCCGGATCGGGCAGATTTGCTACTCGACCCCCGGAACGGCGCACCGACATCCACCAAGGATTCCTCGACGGTACGCACTGGGTGGACCGGACGTGCTGTTTGCGCCCTACGGTCCGGTGGACAAGGCTGGATGGTGTGGGGCGTGATGACGCTCGGGGTGCGGTGTACACCGATATCGCGGAAACGTTCGACGCGGTGTTGTCGAGCGCCGAGCGCGAACGAGCCGAGCGCGGTGAGGTGCCGTGGCTGGATGAGGTGATCGCCGAACTCGCCTCGATCACCACTCAGGCTCATGATCTGGTCGTGCTGCACGCGGTCGGCGGCATCATCGCCCAGCGCGGCTACTACTCGATGGCGGATTTGGCAGCGCTCACCGACGCCGACCCGGCCGCGGTGCGCCGTGTGCTGGCCGAGCTACACGCACGCCACTTCGGCATCCGCTGACCGGAGTACGCCCCGGCCGGTGTCTATTTGGGGTATGTCGGCGGCGCCTACATCTGCATGACCAATGTCACGAACCTATACAGGCGCCCTCTCCCCGAATCGGGGCGGATGTCGATCTGGTGGGTCGCCAATCGTAGGTGTAGGCGAGCCGAATACACCCGGCTCGCCTATTTCTGATTGGAGATCGTGTCGGTGTGTAGGCAGGTTTGGGTTCGGTTCGGCTGCTTGGAGTCGAGCACCCCCGGTGGTCATCAGTGCTCACGCCCTACCCGCATGCCTTTTCCAGCGGGCGCGGTGGCTCTACCTCCGGTATATCGGGTAGCTCTCACTGCAAACCGAGGTGATGGCACCAAAGTCTTCACCATTACAGGGCGTCTCGCGCGCGAAGCCCTGCTGCCGTGACGAATCCGTTGGCCGAGCTTCTCAGGCAGATCAGTCGAAAAATGGAAGACCTGTGCTTTCGAGGAGCCGTCGGTATCAATCGTGGTCTGTACAGCACCTCGGGTGGGCTTCATGACATGAACTCTCACGTTGGAGCCGAGGACGATAACGGAGGACCATGGATCCGGCCCACCATCGAGCACGAAAGCTCCCGCCTCACACCGCCTGACGGTCGACTCGACCGTGATCTCGTCGCCCCGAACTCGTTCGGCCGTCACGGAGATGTCCTACACGCTGGCAACGTGCCGGAGTCGGGTACACCGCTGTATCGGGGTGTTGCGCGTCTGCTGCCGGACGGGACCGTGAATCCTGCCTACCGACAGGCTGTTTCCGGTGTCGCGGCACCACGTGGTGCCGCGGACTTGTCGGCCGAGGATCACATCACGCAGGTCCGTGCACGGCACAGTGATTCCACGTCGTGGACCCGGGACCGAACCACCGCGGCGGTCTTCACCAATGGTGACGGTGTCATCCTCGAATGGCGCACCGGTCTGCCACCTGATGGTGCGTTGTGGCGATTCAAACCGACCTGGGATATCGATGGCGATCTATCCCAAGTCCTTGTGCAGGGCACCCTGACCGATGCGCGTGCGGTGCGCCACTTGGCGTAAGGGCGCAAGGAGTAACCACAGGCGCGCGGACACCCGCAACCCTCATCGGTGTCGCCGGGCCTTGGTCTCGACGCCCGGTCGAGGTGTTTGTTTGGGGTATACCCCAGTTTGACACGGGCGACATCCCGCCCACCCAGGAACCTCGGAGTTGGTCGGGCGCGCGATTCGCAATGCGGTTCGCACTCATGGACTGCCCGAAGGAACATTCGGGCTGATCCACGGGCCCGGACATGAAGTCGGCAGCACGCTGGTCACCGATCCGCGGATCCGCGCCGTCGGCTTCACCGGCTCTCGACAGGGTGGACTGGCGTTGATGTCGGCCGCGGCGGCCCGGCCGGTGCCGATCCCGGTCTACGCGGAGATGTCGAGCGTCAACCCCGTCTTCGTGTTGCCAGCAGCGCTCGCCGAGCGGGGCAGCGAACTCGGCGCGGCCTACATCGCGTCGATGAATGTCGGCGTCGGTCAGTTGTGTACCAGTCCAAAACTGCTGTTCCTTGTCGACGGGCCCGGAGCGGACGACTTCGTCCAGTCCGCCACCGACGCTGTCGCGGCCACCGTGGCCGCTCCGATGCTCTCGCCCGCTCTCGCCACGGCGTTCGCCCAGGGCGTCAGCCGCGTCACCGACAACACGAACGTCACAGTTGCCGCCCGCGGAACTGAAGACGGTCGGCTCGCCGCCCCGGCTATCGCGCAGCTTTTCGTCACCACCGCCGAACAGTTCCTCGCCGATCACCTGCAGGACGAAATATTCGGACCCGCTTCAATGATCGTGCGGATCGGTGCCGCCGGCCTGCTCACGCGAATCGTCGAGGGCTTGGAAGGTCAGCTGACGGCGACCGTGCACGCGGCACCCGCCGACTACGAGATGGCGCGGCCACTGCTCGACCACCTCGAATTGCTCGCGGGCCGAGTGTTGTTCACCGGTTGGCCCACCGGCGTCGAAGTCGGCCATGCCATGGTCCACGGTGGCCCGTTCCCCGCGACATCAGCGCCCGCGACGACCTCGGTGGGAAGTCGCGCCATCGAACGCTTCCTGCGGCCGGTCGCCTATCAGAACGTTCCCGAAGAGCTGCTGCCCACCGAACTACGCACCGACAACCCACTCGGAATCCCGCGCCGGATCGACGGCACACCGCGCAGCACCGACCAGCCCCATGCGCACCGACTCGAGCCATCTCCCGGCAACGACGCCACACCACCAGGAGCACACCGTGCCCACCTCGGCCATCTCGACGAAGCCGGCCGACGCACTGTCGGCTCCTGACGCCGCGCTGACAGCCTTCACCCCGGGCGCGGCGACTCTCGACCGGATCGCCCAGGTAAAGCTGTCCTCGAGTGTGCTCTCGCTCCCGAACCCGATCAGTGATGCGAAAGTCTTGACCGGCCGCCAGCGACCGATGACCAAGGTGGTCTTCCTCTTCGTCGAGATCCGAACCGACAGTGGCCATGAAGGTATCGGATTCAGCTACTTCGAGCGCGCGGGCAGTCCGGCGCAGTTCGCCCACGCCAAGGAAGTCGCACCCGTCCGGATCGGTGAGGATCCCAGCGATATCGCCAAGATCTGGACCAAGCTGCAGTGGGCCGGCGCTTCCGTCGGCCGCAGCGGTGTCGCCACCCAAGCCGTCGCCGCCATCGATATCGTCCTGTGGGACCGCAACGCCAAGCGCGCCGGCCTGCCGATGACGAAATTACATGGCTCGCATCGTGATTCGATCAAGTCCTACAACACCTCCGGCGGATTCCTGCACACCCCCATCGAGTAGGTCAGCGATAACGCGACCGCTCGCCTGGCCGACGGAATCGGCGGCATCAAGCTCAAAGTCGGTCAGGCCGACTGGAAACTCGATGTCGCCCGCGTGACCGCGGTCCGCGAACACCTCGACGACGACATGCCACTGATGGTCGACGCCAACCAGCAATGGGATCGCCCCACCGCACAGCGCATGGGCCGGATCTTCGAGGAATTCAACCTCGTTTGGATCGAAGAACCCCTCGACGCCTACGACGCCGAAGGACATGCCCATCGCCCGGAACCTCGACACCTCGATCGCGACCGGCGAAATGCTCGCCAGCGTAGACGAACACGTCCGCCTTATCGAGCCAGGCTAGGTCGGCACCATCCAGCCCGACGCACCCGGCATCGGTGGCTTCACGCAATTCCTGAAGTTCGCCGGACTCGCCGAACACAACCACCTCCAGTTCGCGCCGCACTTCGCCATGGAAGTCCACCTGCATCTGGCGACTGCCTACCCCCTCGACGCGTGGGTCGACCACTTCGACTGGCTCGACCCGCCGTTCAATGAACACCTCGAGATCCGCGACGGCCGCATGCACCTGTCCAACCGTCCAGGACTCGGGTTCACAGCGACCAAGCCCGCGCCTGGACCGTGGCCACCGCTGAATCCACAGTTAGCAGCTCAATGTCACGCCCACCCCGCAGCCGATCACTCCGGTGGCCGGAGTGATCGGATGGTGGCGGCTACCGCCCGGCGCCCGGTGGTCGATATGTGACATTTCGTGCGGCGGCTTCATCGAACTGTTCTGGAGTGAGCAGAGCGACGGTGTGCGAGACCGCAGCACCGGACGCGGCCGTGCGAACGGCCAGCGCCGCGGCAGCCACCTCGTCCGGTGTATCACCGATCACGAACAGGTCGTCCACGCCGAAAGCGAAATAGCAGGCGTCCACATGGCCGCCCACGCTCTCGACCATCTCGGTAATGGCTGCCCTGCGGGCGGTACCGCCCTGCTCGAGCAGCCCACGTGCCCCCTCAGGGGAATAGCTGACCTGCCAGAGATACTTCGGCATCGCGCCTCCTGCTCGCAGCTATCGGTGATGCAGCGTCCCGCCCCGGCCGACCGGCCGACCCGACCCGGCAAGCACCGGCGACATCTGAGATTACGGACCGAAGACCGATCATCAGTCCTCTTGCGGCAACTTTACAGCAAACATTGTGTCACTGTAATCAGAGGTCTGCCACAAACTACCCGCGAATACGTCGACCACATTGGGCAGCAACCGATCCCGCGACCATTCAGCAGAAGGCCGAACCGCGCAAGTGCAGGTTTATCGGCCACAATGTCCGTATCGCCACCAGGATCGACCGGGTGCGGGTTTCCGGCGGACGCCCGGACGCCCTCCGCGGAACAACACCGGCCACGACCCGCCAACCCGCCCTGACCAGTCGATTAGTTCCGTCACCGGGTCGTGCGGTAATCTCTTCGAGCGCCCGCAAAGCGGACGCGGACGGGCTGTGGCGCAGTTTGGTAGCGCACTTGACTGGGGGTCAAGTGGTCGCAGGTTCAAATCCTGTCAGCCCGACACAGAGAAAACCCCTTCCCACCTGCACGGGAAGGGGTTTTCTGCTATCGGGCTATCCGGAGAGTTGGGACCAATTTGGGACCAGAGCCGCCCTGTAGATGCTGTGACAGCCTGACGCCGTCGTCGCGCAGGGCTTCTATGTCCGGGTGGAGGTAGCGCTGGGTGATCCGAGGGTCGGTGTGCCCCGCGATCCGCTGCAACCGATGTAATGGGACCCCGGCGTCGGCGAACCAGGTGAGTCCCGTATGCCGCAGATCGTGCCGCCGTAGGTGCTCGTAGCCCAACTTCGCCACAACCTCGTCCCAGTGCGTCGCCTTCCGTAGAACACCGGTAGCGATCCGACCGCCGCGAGGCCCGACGAACAACCGCGCGCTCATGAAAGCCTCTCGCCGATCCTCGTCGTTAGCGTTCCGCAGTGCACGGTCGGAATCGACGTGTGTGCGAGCGACGTTGATCCGGCGTAGAACCAGCGGCTGAATCTCCGCAACGATCGGAATGATGCGTGCCCGTTTGCCTTTCGTGCCCTTGTCCTGCATTCCGCCAGGGCCGGGGGTGGTTTGACGCCGCAGGGTCCACACCCATTGTTCGGTGTCGATGTCGCCCACCCGGCACCCGGAGACTTCGCCTATACGCGTGGCCGTACACGCGGCGAACACCACTGCGTCACCCCATCCCTGGTAGTGGTCGGCGGACGCGTCGACCAATGCTGCGGCGAGCTGTTGGAGTGTCGCCCAGTCCTGCAACGCTAGCGCCCGAGGGTTGTCCAACTCGTCCTCATGTCGCGCGAGCTGACGTTGCCACCCGCTGACATCGACGCGGTTTCGGTCGATAACTTCATCCCGAACGGCTTGGTTGAGCACTCGCGCCAGCGCGGCAAGTGTGTTCTTGATGGTGGACTGGCCGCATCCATCCGCGATCCATGAGGCGACGGCCCGATCCGCGATACCAGTCGTGATCATGGTGACTGGCAGATGCCCGATGGCCGGCACGATTCGGAGCCGCCAACCCGCCCGGTACGGGTCGAGCGTTTTGGGCTCCACGCCGCGCATGGCCGTGTCCCAGTGGGTGCTTCCATACTCCGCGAGGGTGGCGGTGGCGGTTTTCGGATCGACACCGCGGACGGCGGCTTGCTCGATTCGTTCGATCCAGTTCTCCGCCTCTTCACGAGTATCGAACGACTCCGATTTTGATGCGCGTCGCTTGGTTGCCGGGTCGGTCCAGCGGACCCGCGCCCGATACGCGCCGACCTTGCCGCGGAACTCGATATCACCGCGGACTGCCACCCCGAGTGGGATCGCCTGCGCTTGGCGGTCCATCACGCTGCCGCCGGGTCAACGCGCCTACTGCTCAGATAGGCAATCACGTCGGCGCCGCTGTAACGGATCACCCTGTCCGAGACCACAACGAACGGAGGACCCTGCGGCGGGCGCGCGGTGCGCCAGCGGCGCAGGCTGGACGCATCGACTTTGAGAAAGACCGCGACCTCGTCGGTGGTGTACCACTCTGATTGCTGAAGCTCGCGGACCTGCTCGTCCATCGCTCCACCGGTCCCCCGGTCTGTCACGGGGTTCCGCGCCTCAGCCCACTCGATGGCCGTCATCGTTCGTCTCCTTGGGTGTACTCCTGGGCAGCGGCAAGAGTGCGGGTGACCGTGGACGAGCTGACCTCGACCCGCTCGGCGATTCGGGCGTGCGACCAGCCTTCGTCGTGCTTCAACCGCAAGATCGCAGCGACCGTGTCTGGATCGCGGCGCCGTGCCGGGTCGGCGCTGCACACCCGCTCGGCGACCGACACCCAGCGGTCGATTCTGTGCAACGTCTCGGTGCACCGCTCGTGCACGGGGACCTCGATCTCGAGCCGCTGCGCACCATCCAGCTCCGGTGTGCCGTGGTGGGCGGCCAGTTCGCTGGTGGTCGAGCGGGTCTCGGTGCGGACCTCGCGCACCGAGACGGTGCGTACCGGTTCGGGGCTGTGCTCGGGTCGCGGCTCGGTGCGCACGGCTGATGCGGTGTGGTGCTCACGGCCGATCATGTGTGCGAGTGCGGCTCCCATGCCGAGTACGGCGACCGGCAGACAGGCCACCAACACCGTGACCGGCCACGGCGCCGAGGTGACCCCGGTAGCTGTCATGAGGTGGTAGGCGATCTGCCCGACCGCGCCCAAGATGAGGCTGCCGAACGCTGACCACTTCGCGTAGCTGCGGGTTCGGTCCGAACGGATTCGACCCGACAGCCAGACATACAGCGCGTAGGAGGCGTAGGCCTCCATGCCGACCGGCAGTGTGATCGCGGTGTTGACCTCGAAATCGTCCGCGATTCCGGGCAAGGGGTGAACCGGGCCGAAGCCGGTCAGCTGACCGAGTCCGACCCAGCCGGACCAGATCGCGACGAAGGCGGGCAACGCCAGCAGCAGAACCGGCCACGCCCGCAACGGGCTGCCGACGGCGCGTGCACCGGGTTGTGCATCGTCTGGTGCGGGGTGGTGCGCAGCGTCGTTGCTGCGCACCACCTGTGCACCGGTGTTCGGGTTCACTGCTTGCTCCACGCACCGCCGGTGCGGGCGGGTGTGTAGGTGGCGGTGAACAGTCGCGCTTTCGGGTAGGCGGGGTCGGGTCCGGTGTAGGTGACCGACAGGGTGTTACCGGTCTCGAACTCGGCGTCGCCGGCGGTTTCGAGGGCGGCGCCGATGGCCTGTTCCATGCGCCAGCTCACATACAGGTTGCGCGGCCCGGCAGTGGTGTCGAGGGTGATGACGAGCTGGGTGACCGGTTGGCCGTTCTCGTCGCATTCGACCTCACCGGGTGCACCGCCGAACTTGAGTTTTGGCTGCTCGACCGCAGCGGTGATGCGACCGGTCACGGTGGTGCCGGGTTGGGTGTTCTTGCCGAATGCGGATGTCGGGCGGGCGGCGTTGCGGAAACGGGCACTGATGTTGGTGGTCATGGGGATGGTTCCTTCCTGGTTTGGTCGATGCGGGTCAGCGGGTGCGGGTTCGGTCCGGGTGGCGAAACCGCGGACGGTCCTGCTCAGGTCGCGGCTGGGCCCGGTTGGTTCGGTCCAGGTAGGTGACGGGTTCGAGGTCGGTCAGGTCGTATCCGGCGTCGAAGTGGTCCGACAGGTCCTTGCCGCTACGGGCCTGCATGACCCGGACCTCTCCGACCCGGCCGGTGAGTGTGTCGGAGACGCGGGCGGCGTGCCGGTAGCCGGGGCGGTCGCGGTCGGCGACCACGATCACTCGCGCCGCCCCGGCGAGCCAGCGGGCGTGCTCGGGTGTCCATTTCCCGGCGCCCATTGCGTTGCAGGTCGCGATCTGCCCGGCCCGGTTCGCGCGTTGCACGTCCTTCTCGCCCTCACAGATGTAAATCTCGCGGCCGGTGTCGAGGGCTTCCCGGATATCGGCCAGCTTCCACGGCAGCGCAGCGAAACCGGTGTTCTCCCATCCGGTTCCGGTCCAATGCCGCTGATAGAACGACTTGGCGTGCCCGTTCTCGTGTGGGGTGTGTAGCCGCACCACCGCACCTTCGATCTGCCCGGCCGGCCACCGGTAGATGTAGGTGTCGACCGGTTCCGGCTGCCCAATTTGGGCGCCCAGATCCCGGGTCGCCGGCAGCGGGAAACGAGCCGCGAGAATCGCCTTCTCCACCGGCGAGGCACCCACCCGCTGCCCCGTCGACCCGGTCACCGGGCGGGCGGCGGTGTGATGGGGGTGGTTGGAGTCGCGTTGCGACAGCCGGTCGAACAGGTCGCGGACTCCCAGACTGAGGCGGTCGAGGACTTGCTCGTCGTCGCAGCGTGCCCAGCACCGCACGATCGTTTTACTCTGCTGTGGGTCGTACCGCACACCCAACGACGGGTTGTGGTGGTGGCCGTCGCCCTCGTGGACCGGGCATAGGTAGTTCGTCCACTGCTGTGCGGACCGCGGGAACCGTGCTGGACCGACCCGGCGGACCAGGGCGTCGGTAACGACTTCATACGAACGGCCGTGCGACGGTTGCGATGTCATCATCGTCACCGCCCCCGCTCGATCTCGGAGTGCGGCCGTTGGGCGGCGGTGAGGATGCGGGCCTGCTCGATACTGCGCCGCTGCACCCCGTCCAACCGGTCCGCGCCCGGTGCGGCGAGCATGCGTCGCATATCACTGGGGGTGCGTGCCCACCGGTCGTGGACGTCTTTCAGGTATTTCCATTCACTCGGGTGCGGTCCGTTGCGCCAACCCTGATCGATCGTCTCCTCCTGGACGTAGAGGCTGTGGATCTCGGTGTCGCTGGCGCCGGGTCGATCTCGCAATCGTGACAGGCGGTCGACCTCGGTGAACGCCTCCCGCATCGCTTCCTCGTGCTCGATGTGCATCTCACCGGCTCCTGTCGATCCCGTTGCGGCCCTGCCCGTTACGTTCGGGGTGCGGCCAGGACTCGGTGCCGGGCTGCTCATGGCCAGAGGCGCCGAGGTCGCGCAGGTAACTGGCCCGTTTGCCCACGACCCCGCTGTTGCCTGCGTCATTGCCGGGCCCTGTCGATTCCGGACGCTGCCGTGGCCCGTCTCGGTCAGCGCCGTCGGTGTTCGTCGCGGCGCGACGCTGATCGCTGCCGTAGCGCTCGTGCTCCGGGGTGGCTTGAACGAGTTTCTGCACTGCCTCGTCGCGTTCACGCTGCAACCGGTCACGCTCCGCGGTGACCTGGTCGATGCCGGGCCGGTCGCGTAGTTCCTCGATTTCGGCCGCCAGGCGCAGGTTGCGGTTCTTCAACGCCTCGATGTGTCCCTCGGCGGTGTCGAGTTTCCGTTTGATCTCGTCACGGTCGGTGGTGACGCCGTCCAGGCCACGCTGCAGCATTCCGACCCGCGAGCCGAGCCGGTCACGATCCGCGACGATCTCGGTCAGCTGGCGCTCGACCTGCGCCAACCAGTCGCCATGCTGCTCATGCTCACCGCCTAGTGCGGGTTCGGTCCTCTGCGGGGTGCGGTCGACCTTCGGGATGGACTGCTCGACTGCGGCTTCGGCGATCGTGCGGTGATGATCAGCGAGAGCCTCGGCATCGGCGAACACTCCCATCTCGGGTTGCTGCCGATAGGCACCGTCCGCGGTACGGATGATGCCCAATGGGTGTTCCAGCTGCTCGGCAACAAGTTCGGGGCGGCCCTGCCGCTGGTATACCGGCCGTCCGGCCCGGTCCCGCACGACCGCTTCCACGGTGGTGCGATCTTGCGGCCACACGGTGTGGTCGATGTCGCAGTACATCCACGCCAACCCCTCACGCGGGTTGTCGAATCCGCGGGTTTCCCGGGTTTCGATGTGGCCGTCGGTGCTCCACGTCAGGCTCGCTTCGAACCGCGGCGTCTGGAGCTGGTCACGCTGCGGGGTGTGGGCCTGCTGCTCGCGCACGGTGCGGGCGACCTGTGCACGGTACTTCAGGGCGTCGATACCGCGGACCTTGTGCGCCCGGTCGAACAACCGGCCCGGCTCGAACCGCGGGAACGCCGTCGCCGCATCCAACCCGTCGAGGGCGATGCCCTGTTCGACCTGCGTCAACCGGGTGTTCGCGACGATCCGGGCACGCAGATCGTTGGCGTGCCGGGTCAGCGATCGCGTATCCCGGTAGCGGCGTTCGTGATCCACGCTCGGGTCCGCCGCACGTTCGGCGATGGTGAGTGCGTGGGTGCGGTAGCGGTCGATCATCTGCTGGGTGAATACCAGCTGGTGTGCACGTGCGGTTTGCTCCTCGCGGCGCTGCTCACGCAACTGCAGGCTGATGTCCTTGCGGATCTTGCGGCGTTCCAGCCAGTTCCCGGCTTGGGCGTGCAAACGCAGCAGATGGGTCAGTGTGTGCCCGAACTTGCGGACCTCGGCGATCATTTCGTCTTCGGGGCTACGGTCAGACATGGTGGTGAATTCCTTTCGGGTTACAGAGACGGGGAAACGGGTGTGGTCCGGCTGGTTTCGTGCCGGGCGCGCACGGTGTCGATGCGGCTCATAGCGGCGCGGACGGCGGTGACGATGGCCACGGCGATGGCGGCGATGGCGTGTCCGACGCCGTTGACGGCGGTAGCGACGACGTCGGGGATGCTCGGGCGCAGTGCGGCGTTCCACCACAGGTAGCCCAGCCACGCGGCGCCATAACCGGCCAGTGGACCGGTCACGAGCCACGGCTGCCCCCATGTCGCGAGCGTGGTCGCGGCGACCACAACAGCGGAGCCGCCGGCCGCGCCGCGCACCATCCGCCGCCGCGCCGTGCGCCCGGCCACGGCGACTGCTCCCGGATCGAGCGGCTGGTCCCACGGGGCGCTGCTGGCATCGGTGTCGTCGTTCTTGACCAGGCGCAGCGTCGGCCTGGCGGGCGGCTCGGTCTCGGTGGTCGGCTGCTGGTGTGGTGGGTTGTCGGCCGCGGCTGCTGCGGCGGCGGCGAGGTAGTCGGCGAACTGGTCGGCGAGGATGTCACCGATGGCTTTCGGGTCGATCGGGTCACGGCCCCGCTCGCGGCGCTCGTCGGGGTCTTCGTCGTTGTGGTCGTTGTTGTCGGGGAACACGCGCATGGCTGTTGCCTCTCAATCGGATTGATGAAGGGATGGGCGCTCAGGCGACGGCGGTGTCGCCGGAGATCCGCGGCTTGCTGGTGGGCTTGGCGGCGGCTTCGGCGGCCGGGGTGCCTGGTAGTGGGCGCAGGTCGGTGCGGTCGACGGGGATGACGCGGCCCCATTGGGCGCGGCGTGCGCGGGCGTAGACGACTTCGCCGGTGTCGAGTTGGCGCAGCACATCCGGGTCGACCAGCCACATTTCGCCAACGGAGACCTGGCCTTCGTCGCCGTGGCGCTGGCCTTTGATCAGATGCCGCGACGGCAGCATGCCGCGCACCGAACCGAGGTGCTTGCACAGGTCGCCGGCGTTCTCGTTGTAGCCGAGGATCAACCCACCCGCGCACGCTTTGAGCAGCCGGTTCAAGGTCCACTCATCGCGGGCGAGTCCTTCTTGGGACTGGGCGGCGAACATCAACGCCACCCCCTGGGAACGGCCCCGCTCGCACACATCGATCAGCCCGATCGAGCCCTGCTCGGTGGTGGTCGCCGAAACCTCGTCGATGATCACCGTCACCGAACGCCGCTGGTCCTTGGCGGTGCGCCCGGCCCGCTGCATCACCATCCGCAGGATCGCGGCGACCTGAGCGCGAGCGGCGTCTTTATCCAAACCGGGCACCGTCACATACAGCACGTCGAGGTCATCGAGGTTCTTGCCACCGTCGAACACCATCCGACCGCTGCTGTCCTGCAACAGATCGAACAGATTCGACGTCTTGATCAGGGCGTCGTCCAGTTGCGGCACCTTCTCCGCCTGCAACGCGTCGATCATTCGTTTCACGTCCGGGGCGCCGCCCCAGATATCGAGCAGGGTGTCGGCGTTCAAGCGCTCCAGGAACTCGGCCGAGGACTGCGGCGGCCCGACCGGGGCGTCGACCACAAGTGAGATGATGCGGCGGCGCATCTCATCGAAATGCTGCCCTTCACTTGTGGTTGCTTGTCCGGCGTTGAGCAGGTCTCCGAGCACGCCGCGCATGTCACGGGCGGGCATGCTCTTCCACAGCTCCAGCCGATCCCCGTCAGGGCCGACCATCGCGATCTTGGCGGGGTCGATGCCCTTGCGCAGGGCGATGTCCCGGATTTCCAGGCCGAGTTCTTTGTCGTCCTGGCCGCCTTTGCAGGAGATAAGGACCTGCAGCGGGCGGGGATGCTTGCGCCGCATCGCGGGCACGTCTTTCCACGTCTGCCAGGCGGTCCACTCGTATTCGAGCATCCCGGCGAAGTAGCGTTTGATGGTCTCGGTCTTGCCGCCACCAGTGGTTTTGACTACCGCCAGGTGGCGGCGGGCCTGCTTGTGCGGGATTACCAACCACTGCTGGTGCCGCGCGGTCAGCTCCTGCCACAACCCACGCGTCTTCGCCGTTGTCGTGTTCGCCAACGGCCCCAACACGATCCCCTCCCCCACCGTGTAGGGGGCACCCAGCTGCGCCGCCGCGGCCGCGCGGGCGAACTTACGGGCCAGCATCGCCTCCTTGACCCGCTCGGTACGACCCAAGTTCTTGAGTCCCACGGTGTGGGTCTTGTGCACGAACTTCGCCCACACATACGTCGCGGTCACCGCCGCGAACGGCGCCCCGAGAGCGAGCATCATCCGCAAACCCGACAAGTCACCATCCGCGACGCGTGCTGCACCCGACCACAACAAGGAAGCCGGGGTCGTCCACGAACCGCCGGCCAACGCCGAGGTCGCGGGAAGCAACAGCGAAGCGATCGCGAAGTTGCGCAACCGGTGCGGCGCCAACGGCCACCGTGCCGCGATGGCGACAATCATCACCAGCATCGCCACGATCACGACACCGCACACGGTCGCGGTGCCCACAAAGTGCGTGACGCTGCTCAAATCAGGCAGGTCGATGCCGTCGAGCTGCTTGATCGGCGGCTTCTCCGGGTGAATCCCGACCGACGGCGACGGTCCCTGCTCGACCGGCGCCGGCGCTGGTGTCGGGGTGGCGGTGTGGAGTGGGTCGCAGTCGTCGGGGGTGATGATCCAGTGGCAATTCTGGTTGGTCATGATGCTTCCTGGGTGAGATGAATGAGGGTGCGGCGGCGGCGATTCGGGCTCTGCTGTTTCTGGGCTTCGCGGATCGCGGCGTAGCGGGGCAGGAACTTGCCCCATTCGCGGTCGAAGTCGCGGATCACCAGATCCAATGCGAGATCGCCGAATTCCTTGTCCGGCAGCCGCTTCGAGGCAGCGGTGACGTTGTCGAACACGCCGGTGGTGCGGCACAGATACAGCACCCCGACCATCGCCTCGTCGGTGCTATCGCGGGCGGCGCGAATCGCACCCCGCAACGCGACATCCATGTGCTCGGGGTCCTTCTTCGACAACTCGACCTCGACCCCCCACCAGCCATGACGGCCCTTCACCACACCCAGGAACCGGCCGTCATGCACATGCGGGCGACCCAGCCGCGGTTCCCGGCCGCTGCTGAACAGCACCGGCTCGCTCGGCTTACGCCGCGACACCTGGCCGGCAGTGTCCTGGGCGCGATGCCGCAACACCCGTTCCGACACCCACACCTGCGGGTCGGAACCGACCAGCATCACCCGGGCTTGGGCCACCGCGCGGTAGTGCTCGGCCAACCCCAACGGTGGATGCCAATCCGACGGGCGCCAACCGAGATAGCGGGCCGCGGTCACCCGGGTCGGCACCACCCACTTCTCGCCTGCTTGGACATCGTCGAGCTCGTAGATCCGGCCTTCGGCGTGCAGCTGTTTGGCCAGGCTGTAGACGTGGTTACGTTCCATCCCCAGAAACCAGCCCAACACGTCCAACTGCATCCCGTGCATGTCCACCAGCCCCCGCAACGCTGTCGACCTCCGTGGCGCCGACCGGGACACCCGCTGACCCCGCAACAAGTCCTGGACAGTGGTGCGCGGCAGACCGACGCGGCGGGCGATCTCGACTTGGCTGACCTCACGGGCACGCAGGGCGGCGACCTCACCCAGCACCTGCTCGACCTGCCGTGCTCGCAGACCCAACTGGCGAGCGATCTCCTGATACGTCGCGCCGGTCGCACGCAACCCAGCGATGATCTGATCGCGGTGATCGAACTCCAACCCCGCGTACCGATCCGGCCGCGCCGCGATCTTCGTGTTGTGGTTCATCGGGTTCGCTCCCTTCCCTGCCCCTGAGTGCGTCGGCGGGCTGCGATATCGGCGCGGGCCTGCTCAATGAACTCGCGCATCTCGGTGGCATCGATCCCGCGGCGCTCGCACGCCTGCACCGATCGCTGCCAGCGCGCCAACTGCAAAGCCTCTAACTGCGACTCGGACGGAACACGTTTCGGCACAGCAGATTCCGGGTCGTACAGGTACGCCTTCAACGGCCCCCGTGCCCCACCGCGCGACCGCAGGATCTGACCCTCGTACTCGCGGGTGGGCCGCTGCCCCTCCCGCTCCAACTGCCGGCGGGTTCGCAAGTGCTGCGGCGCCAAACCCCACGGCCAGGTCGGCAACCCGAACTTGCGGCCGTCCGGATCATGAAAACGGTGCCCGCTCATCGCGACCGCCCGATCCCACCGGAACGCTCCCGCCTTTTGCGGTCACGGTCAGCGGCGACCCTCACGCGGATCCGCGCGGCCGTCGCCGGAGTGTGTCGGTAGTCGAGTAGCCGATCCCACACGGCGGTGCGCTCGGCGTCCACCTGCGCGCTGACATTGGCATGCCGAATCCTCGACATCTCGAAATCGGCGCCGCGGTATCCCTTCGCGCTGGACGCATCACCCGCAGCGACCGCCATATCCGACAGCACGCCATAAACGACGTCCAAACGGACTTCCTCGACCTCCAGCTCAGCCTGTTCGCGGCGACGGTTCGACGCGTTCATCGCGTCACCTCAGCCACCTGTGAACGCGGCACACACGACCCTGGCCGCTCCGCCGGCACACCCGCATTCACAGGACGGCAGATGTTCGGCGACGGCTTGTAGTCCTGGTAATCGATCCACGCCACCGTGCACCCACCCATTCCCACAAGCAGCAGCAAACCGAACGCAGCCAGCCGCAACGCGGGCGGCAACAGACCCAATGGGGCGTACACCGCACCCGCACCGGTGAACTCCGGGCCAGCCATCGAATGCAACGGGATATGCCGACCACGACCACCGTCGAAATGGGTGACCGTGTACCCCTGAACAGGAACGCTCATCGCCGAACACCCCACCGCCGCGACGACCGCCACAGCACAACAGCGCCCAGCAGCATCACCGTGAACCCGACAACCGCAGGATGCGTCAACATCAGAAAACCCACCGACACCGCACCAACCGCGAAACCGAACGACCGGGCGCGCATCACGCCACTCCGCTCTCGTTGAGCGGACGAACCAGGGCGAGAACTTGATCGCGATCGACCTTGATCAGCTTGGGCCCGATCTGAAAGCCCTCCAGCAGTCCGTCCCCGACCCAACGGCGAACGGTGCGAGGGTGCACTCCGCCAGCCAATTCCGCAGCATCACGCAGGCTGATCAGCACGCGCTGAGCGCTCATTGAACCACTTCGTCTGCTCATGAATGTCACTCCTTTGACGACTTGTCATTACGTATACGCAACACTGTATGTGTAGTTACGTATGCGCACAAGACCTACACATGTGTAGGCGTCAAAGAACGTGAAAAGGGCCTGATCAGAGTGCTGATCAGGCCCCTATACGCTTCGGAGGGAAGCAGTCTGCGGCTAGCTCATTCGGACGAATCCTCGTTGCCAGGAGCCACTGATCCAGGGTCAAGCGCCATGCGGAAGAGGAAGGCGTCGTAGCGGTCCCGCGGGTACGAGACATTCGAGATCATGAGCACGCGGTCGTCGGCGGCGAGGTAGCGCTGATACACAGCCTTGACCAGATCTCCGGACGGAGTCTTGAGCCACTCAGCGTGATCAGCGGGAGGCAGAGAGTCCGTGATGGTCTCCTCCAGAAAGGCCGCCGTTGAGACATCGGGGGCACCTACAGGCTGGTAGCTGTCCGACACTGAGATCGGTCGACCACCTTCCGATGCACGGATGATCACGTGCGTCACCTCGGAACCGACCTCGACGCCGAGCTTCGTCGCCAAATCGTCCGTAGCGATGGCCGTTCCAATATTGCGCTCCACGTCGACGGGCTCGGTTGCCTCGTTCTCGAACGTTGCTTCTGGACTCTCAAACTGCCGCTCAGGCGAAACCCTGGTGAGATTGGGCCGATCCGCCACGAACGTACCTTTCCGACGCTCCGTCCGAACCAACCCCTGACCAAGTAGCAACTCGATCGCATTGCGTATCACGATCTGCGAAACGCCATGACGCTTCGCCAGTTCGGGATAGCTACGAAGCTGGGTTCCCGCCGGAAGCTCTCCCGCTCTGATCTTGCGTGCGTACTCACCCGCGATTTTTACGTACGCCGGTTCTGTCATCGACCGATCCTTTCACTCGTCCAACCAAGCAGGAGCCAGCCTCACGTCCTGCCGATACACAACTACGTATACATACATCATGACAGGCGTCGAGTCGGTCGATGTGAGACGTTGCCAAATCCGCCACTACGTTTGACGAGACCAGCATTGGGCCTTGTCGTGCAGATTCCACCAGGCAACAAAATGCGAATCCTCGCCGGTCAGCTCCCACCCGGCCGCGAGCTTGTCGAAGAACGTGTTGGTACCGGTCTTGCCGCCCCGAGGTTCCCCAACATAGATCAGCCGGTCCCCGCCTGCCTGCTCGTAGGATTCGAGCGCTTCGGCCGACATCGGATTTCCCCACCCAGGCGGCCAGCACAGAAACAGCACGCGGTGCGGCCCTTCGCCAGCATGCCGAGCCGCGTCCAAGTCTGCGAGATCGCCGACACGACTCCAGACGTCCCGTTGTCCGGCGCCCTTGCGGAATGAGATGTTGTTCGATTGGTCAGGCGGCTCCGAATCGAATGCCAGGACGTCCACACCGAGACGTTGAAGCTGACTCGCCCAGTAGCCTCGCCCGGCACCAAGCTCCAGTAATCCGCGCCCGTCACATGCGCCGGCAACCCACTTCAACGTCTCGGGCGACGGGATCGCATAGGCATATGCATCCTGAAGAACGGTCTGCGCGTATGCCAATCGCCCACTGCCGTTAGGTCTGCCACCGTTGACCTCTCGGCGCTTCCCTCGCTCCGTCGGCCCTGAGCCGACGTCGGGCCCGACGATGTCCCAGTACGGATTCTGGCTGTCACCGCCGGCCATGTAGTGGAGCAAGCGAATATCAAAGGCTCGATCCGCCTCGTCGTCTCCGGTTCCCGGCATCGCCGCCGCAGTGGCGAGATACTCAGCCACCTTGGGATACGAAGTGCGAAAACGCTTTTCGTCGCCGAGGAGCTCGGAGAGCTCCTCGTGACGCTCTGGTGTCAACACAAATCCCGTCACCTGTTCCAGTGTGCCGGAGCACGACACGCAGCCTTCAGCGGATCTACAACCCAACACAACCAATCGAAGATCTACCACTGCCCGGGGAAGCACCCCCGTGTCGTCCATACAAACACTACGCACCAGCATCAATGGCTAGAGGCACGGAGGGCACACTGATGGCGGTCTCAGGTTGGAGCACGCGGGGCATGATCGACCGATACACCCGATCCACGCCGCCGTCTGGGCCGTTTCCAGGCTTCTCCAGCCCTGGATTATGGGATCAAACACGCTGAGCGGTGTCCTGACCAGGCAATACAGGGCCGCCATATAGAGGTTCGCTGCCGGTATCACCAGCGGTCAGTGCTCACGCACGCTGACCTGAACGACTGTCTGCGCGAAGATGCTCCGTCGCAGCTCGACTAGCGCGGAAGCATCGATGATGGTCCCGGCTGCGATCGACCTCACGCAGCGCCGTGGGCGCGGCGTCCGCGGTTGGCGCGTCGAACAGTGCTCGTGTTCGTGCCTCAGCGGCGGCCAACTGCGAAGTATTGGGTTCGCCGTTCGGCTACGGCATTTCGGCGGGGCGAGATTTTGACGTCCGTTCCCTGTGTCGCAACAAGTCTCGTCCTGCATGATGTTCACATGAGCCTCATGCCAAGCGGTTTCTGGAGCTACGCACGTTCCGACGACGAAGCGACAGATGGTCAAGTTGTTCGGCTAGCGCACCGACTCATGAAAGAATTTCGGCTCCTAAGTGGCACGAATCTGGAAATTTTTATCGACCGAGATTCGATAGCATGGGGCGAGGCGTGGGCCGATAGAATCGACGATTCGATACACGGCACCACTTTCTTTATTCCATTGATTACCCCCTCCTACTTGAGCAGCAATTCCTGTCGCAGCGAATTTCTGAAGTTTTGGGGCAAATCAAATTACGCACAATTACAGCAATTAGTCCTGCCAATTATTTTCTCGGGAATCGATCTCGATTCTGATACGGACGACGACGTACTTTCTATCGCAATCGCCCGGCAAGCAGAGGACTGGAGTGAACTTCGGCTAGAGGACGAGAACTCTAGCAAGTATCGCAAGGGCGTGAACAGACTTGCGAAGCGGCTCCAAACGATCGCTGAAACCATCGCGGCACAACCTGAAATTTCTTCCACCCGCACGCTGCCCGAGATTTCCGATCGCGATACAGAACGCGATAACGACGACGAGCCCGGCTTTTTGGAACGAATAGTTCAGATAGAAGAAGAGCTTCCCCTTTGGGAAAGTACCACTAAGTCAATCGGCAAGGCAATGGAAGACATCCAGATTGCGATGATCGAGTCGGAACCAAACATCGAACGCGCAAAGAAATCCGGTGCTGTGGCCGCGCGGATCAGAGCAATCGGTAAATTGGCCAATAGTCTCGACCAGCCTACACTTGATTTTCAGGAACACGCAGAAAATTTTAGAAATCATGCAGTAGCACTAGACCCAGCATTCAAGGCACTTATCCAACTCGCTGAAGTATCCGATGTAAATGATCGACGTTCGGCAGCGGCACTGGCTGATACGATTGACGCCTTCCGCCAAGGCCTTGCGGAAGCTATGACCACCGATCAGACTTTCCGGAATAGCCTTGAGATGGCCGCAAAGATTAGTCGAGATATGAAAAAGCCAACTCGGAAGATCTTGGCGGCGATGCGTAGCATTAACGACGCAGAGTCGATCCTCGGAGACTGGGCCGATGGGCTGAGAAACGCCAGAGTTTCCGCAACGGATCTGAATCCGACTTCCTGAGACGAATGATCAGTGAGTGAATCGACGAGTGCCGCTAAGGCCACCGTTCCGTACGCACTTCAGGTAGCCGATGAGTCGTACGGATGGTATTTCACGGCAGCGAAGCGGGCACGGCGGCGCTACCGCACATCCGAGGTCGTGCAATTATTGACATCCGCAGCCATACCAATCGCTGCACTCGTGATTGAGGGAAACACACTAGTTCCGGCATGCTTGGGCGCCATCGTTGTGATTACGACAGGATTGAGCTCGATATTCCATTGGCACGACAATTATCTACGTTTCAGCCAAGCACGCGAAGCTGTCGAAGCCCAGCGTCGCCGTTATAGGACGCAAGCACCGCCGTATGAGAACCCCAGGACACGCGATCAAGTGTTGACTGACTCTATAACGGCGATTGAACGGCGAGAAATGGGATCATGGTTGGAGATCGCTGGCAACCGACCCGAAGCGATTGTCCCATCTCAAGAGAATCCTGCGTGACTAGTATTCACTCGACACATCGAAGTGAGCCGGAATAACACCAACAATGTCGAGTTCTTATCTAAATTACAATAGCCCCTCACATAGCGTATACGTCAGTAATAGCAATTCGATCATAGGAGGTTGCCCAGCTATGTCGACTAATAAGGTAGAACGGCAGTCAGAGTGAAGATATTTGTAAGTTGGTCCGGACCTACTGCAGGAAATCTCGCTTTATTCATGCAGACATGGCTTAGGCAAGTAATTCAAGAACTTGAGCCGTTCATGTCGCAAAGCAGTATCGAAAAGGGCACTCGCTGGAGTAAGGCTCTGTCTGCACATCTCGGCGATACAAGCCAAGCGATTGTCTGCGTTACCAGGGATAATCAAGCCGCGGATTGGCTCAATTTCGAGGCTGGAGCTCTGGCCAAACTACCGGAATCGAGGGTCCGAACCTTACTAGTCGACATTCTCCCAAGCGATGTAACTGGCCCGCTGTCAGAATTCCAACACACGATCGCATCGAACAAAGAGGACGTCTGCGCACTAATAGAAAGCATCAACGCTCATTGCGACAGACCGCTTTCACCCGGCATTCTGGCATCGGTGTTTGAACGTGAGTGGCCAGCGTTTGAGAACAAAATTGCCGAAGTTATCGAGTTAGGAACGCAATACGAAAAGGAAGTTACACCAACGCGGACGGATTCAGATCTACTCTCTGAGATCTTGGAACGGGTCCGCGCGATGGAGCGCATCGGAACAGAACAGTCATCGCTGACAAATCAGCTACTGAATCAGATTTCGATTTCCGACCTCATTGCCGGACGATCGCTTGATTCATTCCTCCAATTCGAGCGCCTCGGCGGCCATCTAGCTGAACGAGAACGTGAATACCAGGTTCTTAGCTCCATGACAAGCCTGGTGGCTGGACAGCAGGTCGCGAGAAACAACAGCGTTGATCCCTTCGGCACAGCAATGGATATTGTTAAGCGAGGAGAAAAATTATACGTTAGGGTGACCCTCCCCGATGGATCAAAGGATGTGTTAGAAATTGGTGACGTGCGATTGGTGAATTAGAATAGACTTCTAGGAGTTATTTCCACCCTGACCTAAATTGCGCTACATCCCGCGCTTAGGGCCGTGCCGTGTACGCCGAACCACTTCGGAACCGGGTGGAAACTTGCCGTACGTGCGACGAAATACTCCAGTCACATTGCTTGGCATCCTGCTAATTGGGCAGCATCACTGCCCAATTACGGTTCAGACCGTGGCCCAGATATATCAGTTATTTTGAAGCATATGAGTAACTGTCATGATTGCGAATCAAACAGTTGATGGCTACGCCTCAACCGTTCGTGTGCGAAGAATGCCAACCCGCCTCTTGTGGTCATCTCTTCCCGGACCACGCACCCCGAACGCGCTCCACCTCATGTAGCCGTCCCACCGAAATCGCGTGCTGTAAACCGCCACCTGCGCACCCTGCATCTATCACCGCCCTGAGCGCGCCCCGTCGCGCGAACACGCCACCTCCGGTGGCGCTGCTGTATACCCCGACTCTCCCCACCTGACGTCACCCCGCTCCCAACCCCCCCTTGTGGCGATCTTTACCCCTTGTGGTCTCCCTCCCCTTCTTGTGGTCATCTCTTGTCTTTGCCTTTTGTGTTTTGTGTTGTCTCCTACCCTGCCCGGGGGGCACACAAAAAAAAAAAAGAAGCCAAAGAGAGTGTAACCCCGGCAGGGGTGGATACGGCGCCAAAAAACCCC
>NZ_JBEZDA010000007.1:0-266321 GCF_040647855.1 Nocardia sp. NPDC049220 | reverse complement strand
GTGTCGGGGCAGGGACCCGACGCCATGTCGATTTTTGTGCACAACCCAGGCTTCGTCGCCGGACGGACACCACGCAAACAACCAGAACCGACGCCGGCGCGGTCGGGGTTGTCGGAGCGGGTCGCGGATTTCGCGGGGCAGATGCGGGAGTTCAAGCAGGCGCAGCGTGAGCGGGCGGCTGCCACGCGGAAAACGGGCCAAGCGGAGCCGCTGATGGCGCCGACCGCCCGAGAAGTGCGGCGGGGGATGAAGGTGACGGGCCTGACGGTTGATCAGGATCCGTTGGCTGGGGCGGTGGTGCAAGACGGGGTGGATATGGCGGGGTTGTTGGCGCGTTTGGGGGAGTCGTCGACGCCGGTGCGTTATGAGAGGGAAGGGGCTGGCTATATCGCGGTCGCCGAGGGGAATCCGGTAGCGCCGCTGGTGGATGGTGCGCACCCGGACGTGTTGGGTGTCGGGGGTGTGGTGGTGGCCTACGACTCACCGGCAGCGGCCCGCGCGGCGTTAGGGGACGCGGGCGCGTCCGCGGTGGTGTATCTGGTGCAGGGACAACGCGGAAGGTTCCGGCGAGGCAACGCACTGCTGTATGTGGGTGGGATCCTTCCGCAGTTCTTCATGGGTCGGTTCGACAACGACGTGGACCTGGATGTCCCCGACTTCCACAACATGCCAGCCCCTCGAGTGTTCGTACCGAACCCGGGCTTCGACCCCGACCCCAAAACTCGGCCGGTGCGACCGAAGCACGCCGGGCCGGCACCGGCGCAGGAGGTGCGGCGTGCGGCGCCTACCGGAGATGCCGAGCGGCAGCGGCGGGCGGCGGTCACGCGCCTGGCGAAACGGGCACAGTCGGGGACCGGGGAGGCGGGCTCGGGTCTGACCGCGGATCAGGTTCTGGCGGAGTCGCGGACAGCGGCGCTGGCGCAGTTGAAAGCGCAGGTGGCGTTGGGGAGGGCGATTTCCGGGTTGCCGGAAGGGGTGAATCCGAGGCCCGCGGCGACGCCGGAGGGGGCGACGGTAGCGGTGGACCGGGTGTTCGCCACGTGGGGCCGGGAGCAGTCGCCGGTGACGTGGGTGCAAGACGGGGTCGAGGCGTTTTTCCCGGTGTCGGATGTGGCGAAGGTGTTGGCGGAGGGGATCACACCGGGCGATCAAGGCTATGTATCCGGGTTCACCTCACTGGAGCAGGCGAAGGCGTTCGGCGCGGATTGCGTGGTCGTGGTGAAGGCGCCAGCCTTCATTCGAGCGGGCTCCGCGGGGAACCCGACGATGGCATTGCTCATGGGTGGTTTCGCGGAGAATTTCGTGCTGGGGTGGCATGAAATTTCCGGGGACATGTCGATATACGTGGAAAATTCCGCTTTCGATCCGAAGCGGAAGCCGCGGGAACTCGCGGAGCCGGAACCGTCACTGTCCGAGCGGGTCGCGGCATTGGTGACGGATATGCGGGAGTTCCGCCAGGAGCGGAACAAGCAGCAGGTGGAGGCTGCCCGCGCGACGGCCTTGCGCCGCGCGGCCGCGCCGCAAGCGCCGCCGGCGCCGACCGCGAAAGAAGTGCAGCGCGGGATGGAGGTGACGGGCCTGACGGTTGATCAGGATCCGTTGGCTGGGTCGGTGGTCAAGAAGGCGGTGGATATCGCAGGTCTGTTGGCGCGTTTCGGGGATTCGTCGACACCTGTGCGATATGTGGCCGAGGGAGTGGCGTATATAGCGGTGCCGGAGGCGAATCCGATGGCGCCATTCGTGGATGGTGCGCATCCGGATGCGATGCCGAATCTGTTGGGTATCGACGACGTCGTGCTGGCCTACCCTTCACCGGAGGCGGCGCGGGCGGCGTTGGGGCCCGCGGGTGCGACGGCTCGGATGTATGTGGTGGACGGACCGCGAGGCAGGTTCGTGTGGGGGAATGCGCACGTCTTCCTGGGTGGGATCGCTCCACAGTTCTTCTTGGGACGGTTCCAGAATGATCTGGCTGCGCCTGCCATCGCGGACATGCCGGCTGTTCAGGTGTTCGTCGCGAATCCGGGGTTCGATCCCGACCGAAAACCGCGGCCACATCCGATATCGGAGCCAGAGTCCGAGGTGTCGACGGCAACAGCCGACACCGACACCGACACCGAGGCGGATTCCACTACCGGCCCGACTGGTTCGTGGGGGTGGGCCGTGCGCAGCACGCGCCCGACGGCACATGCCGTTGTGCCGGTGGCGATCCCGGGTCGGGAGACCACTGCCCTGACCACGCCGGACCCTGCGATGCTGGCCGTCGCGTTCGAACAGCTGCCGGATCAACCCGGGACAGTTCCCGATGCGCCCCGAGACAGCCTCGGACACGGTGTCGAGATCATCGACCTCAGAGCGGCGCTCGCCGATCAGCCCGCTGCGGACGGGAATTCGACGGCGGTCGACGGCGCCACCGGACAACCGGCGGCAGCTGCTGTGCCCGGTCGTGCCGCTCGTCGGGCTCGGCTGCGTGCCGAACGTGAGCGAGCGGTACAGCAGGCGCGTGAAGTGGTCGCGGCGGCGTTGGCGCGCGAAGGGGAACGGCTTGCGGACCTGGTGCCCGGTGCGGGTCGGGTGCGTAATGTGCGGGCCGACACCTGGGCCAGGGCCCGGCAACTTGTCGCACTGTGGCCGCGTTTGACCGAGCGGGAGCAGGCGGCATTCATTACGGCGTATCCGGAAACGGTGTTGGGGACCGCGGGTCTGCCGAATGAGGCTCGGCTCCGCGCAGCCCACACGGTGCTGGACCTGATCCGGATCGAGCTCGGCGTCGAACAAGCGAAAGACAACCCGGACACCACGCTGGTCACAGGTCTGCAGACGAACATCGAGCGGGTGGAAAAGTTGGCCGCCGCCCTCGCCGAGGCGGACGAACCGCAATCGGACAGCACACCGGTCGACGATGCCGCGGCCGCCGAGCCGGTGGATTCCGCGCCGGCTCGGGTCGACACACCGGGGTCGCGACAGGCTGCTGCCGCGAATCCCGTTGTGCCGGTTCTGCTTCCAGGGCGTGAGTCGACGGCGCTGACCACGCCTGATCCAGTGGCGTTGGCATGTGTGCAGCACCAGACTCCGACGCGGCCCGGTGCCGCGGAACCCGATGTGGCTGATGCTGATCGGCTTGCAGCGGTTGACGCGCCCGGTGCCGCGGAATCCGATGTGACTGATGCTGATCGGCCTGCGGCGGTTGGTGCGCCAAGTGCCGCGCTGCCCGGTCGTGCGGCTCGGCGGGCTCGGCTGCGGGCCGAACGCGCACAGGCGGTGCAGGATGCTCGCGCGACTGTGGCGGCGGCGTTGGCGCGCGAAGAGGTGCGTCTCGCGGACCTGGTGCCGGGTGCGGGGCGAGTGCGTGATGTGTGGTCGGACTTCCGGGCACGGACTCGCTTGCTCATGGAGGTGTGGGACCAGGGCTTCACCCCGCGGGAGCGGGCGGCCTTCACCACGGCGTACCCGGAGACGCTGCTGGGCGCGGTCGATATGCCCGGCGATATTCGGTTGCGCGCGGCTCATGCGGCACTGGATCCGAAGCGGATCGAACTCGGTGACGTGCGGGAGACGGACCCGGATGGCGCGCTGGCCGTGACCCTGCAGGCCGAGATCGAGATCCTGCAGAATGCGGTAGCCGCGTGGGACGGTGGGGCTGGCCCGCGGTCGGACCGCGCGGTGGGCGATGACACTTCGACCGCTGAGAAGGCCGAGACGGTCAAAGATCCGCTGTCGGGCAAATCCCCCGCCGCCGATGCGGGTTCGCAGCGTCCGACGGCGCCCGCGGTCGCGCCGGTGGCGATTCCGGGTCGTGAGTCGACGGCGCTGTCGACACCGGATCCGGCGGCGTTGGCCAGCCTGTCGCAGCCGCCGGCCGAGACCGGTGCGGCCGAACCCGATGCGACTGGCGCCGATCGGCCCGCGCCGGTCGGTGCGCCCGGTGGTGCGTTGCCCGGTCGAGCGGCTCGCCGGACCCGGATGCGGGCCGAGCGTGCGCGTGCGGTGCGGCGTTCGCGCACGGTGGTGGCGAAGGCGTTGGAGCGCGAAGGGTTGCGACTCGCGGACCTGGTGCCGGGTGCGGGCCGGGTACGGGATGTCGAGGCGGACCGGCGGGCCCGGGCTCGGGAGCTCGGGGTGCTGTGGCCGCAGTTGACCGAGGACGAGCGGGCCGCGTTTATCACGGCCTATCCGGACACGGTGCTGGCGGCGGCGGGCTTGCCCGCGGTCGTTCGTACGCTCGCGTGCCATACCGCGTTGGACCACAGGCGGGTCGAACTCGGCGATGAGCGGGAGAAAGACCGGGAGAAGCAGTCGGATGAGCCCGGCGGCGATCCCGCGGTCATCGCGGCTCTGCAGGCCGAGATCCGGATAATCGAGAACTTTGCCGCCGAGCTGGCCGAGACCGTCGAGTTCCTCGCCGAGCGGGAAGCGCAGGATGGCGCGGTCTCGAAGGGAGGCGCCGCCGACGGCGATGCGGTCGAGCCGCTGTTGGTCGGACGGTGCGCGACCTACGCCGAGTGGGTGTTCGCACGGGCGAACTGGGATGCCACCGGCCGGGTCGGTCCGGAACCGGTGAAACCGCCGCGCGGCAACCCGCTGGCCGGCGATACCGCGGTAAATCTCGCGAAGAAGGTGGGCGGTAACTTCAACCGCCGCCATCACGGTCAGCTGACGGCGGCGCAGCTGATCGAGCAGGTGCGCAACACTCCCGGAATGCGAGCGGCGTTCGTCATCGAATACCGCGACGGTTTCGGACACACCGCTTACATCAGCCACGACCCGATACACGAGGTCGTGATCCAGCACAGCTACAGCGGCGGCGGATACCCCCACGAGGGCATGAGCCCGTTCGACGCATACCTGCTGCGGCGGTGCTACAACGGTGACGGCGAGTACACCCACAAGGGCACGGACGCGGTCGATCTATTCCTCCGGCTTTTCGCGGGGGAAGCACACCAGGTCACCTTTATCAAATCCCAGAACGGTGTCCTCGAGCATCCTCTCGCGCCGGGCGAGGAACCCAGCGCGCTGCACGGCGTGCACATGCCGGCCGAGGGCACCCTGCTGTTCGGCGCGCCGTGGGAGGAACGGCATGTCATCGAGGTGCCCTCGCGATGGGAATCGAGATCGCGGTGGGGGCCGGATGCGGCTGTCCTGATTACCAATAACGGCAATCCCGCTGCGCACGGCCACGGCAATGAGGACGCGATGGCGTTCGCGGTCGGCACAATCGCCGGGAACCAACCGGCGACCGTGTTGGTGACCGGCGATGGGGTCACCGCGCGGAAGGATGGCGCCAAGGGATCTCAGCTCGTCGTGCAGACGATTCGCGACACTCTGGCGGACCTGTTGCGGGCGGGAGTCGCGCCCCAGGAGGCGATGCGGCTGGCGTTCGAGCAGGGCTTGGTCGAGGTGACGCGTCTGACCTTCGACGAGTACTTGAACCTGCCGTCGCACCTGCGCCCGACCCTCGACACGTACTTGAACCTGCCGCCGGGTGAGCGTGCTCGCGAGAGCATGGCCGAGATCAGGCACCTGATCCGCGACATGTACCTGAACATGCCGCGCAGAGAGCGTGCACCGGGGGTTTCCGTGGCGGCGGCGATCATGCTGCCGGGGCTGGTCATTGTCGGGAAATTCGGTGACCCCGAAGTGCTTTCGGTGAATCCGGATGATCCGATGGCAGGCGCCAAGGTGCTGGATCCGTGGGATCCCTCCGATACCGGGCTGCACTATTTCGCCGCGGAGAAAGAACTTCCCGCGGATGTGACGCGCTACATCAAGACGTTCCCCATCGAGGGCAACCGGGTCATCGGGGTGTTGACCGACGGTATGCCGTTGTATGCGTTCGCTGATGCGGTTGCTGCTCACCCGAATGATCTTGAGGCGGTCGCGCTCACGATGGCCGACCAAGCTCTGGCGAACGGTGGGCGCGACAACGCCACCGGCGGGGTCGCGGCATTTCCGCTACCGGTGGCGCGACCCGGCGAATGGGTGCTGTCGAAGCATCCGCTGCCGCTGGAATCCCCCGATCGGCAACGATTCTCGCCGGGACCGGGGGAACAAGGCTATGTGTCGCAGGCGCTGTTCGGGAAGGCGTTGCCGGGCAACGCGCCGCACAAGCTGCTGAACCTGGGGTCGGTCGCCGCCGTCACCCATATCGGTGATCCCGGGTTACATGGGCACGGCAATCAGGACTGGGCCGAGATCGCCGTCGTCGAGCACAACGGCGAACCGATCGAGATCGCGATTGTCTGCGACGGGGTGTCCACCTCGGAGCAGGGTCACAAGATTGCCAAGCAGTCGGCGAAAAAGGCACTGGCCCAGGTGAAAGCCGGTATCCGCGCCGCTCAAGGGCAGCGGCTGAACGCACTGCAGGTCGCCGAGGGCGCGGTCGACGCGGTGCAGGCCGATGCGGATGCGACGCCGGCGAGCGGCAATCCGCCTGCCACCACGATAGTGGTCGCCATTGTGCAACGCGGCAAGGCCAGTTTCGCTTGGGCCGGGGACAGTCGTGGCTTCGTCGGGACGAAGCGGGTGACCAAGGATCATTCGAACCTCAACAGGTATATCGACACCAAGGGAATGTCGGCGGCCGAGGCGCTGGAGGGCTTCGGCGCGAACGCACTCCAGCCCGCGCACGTCATCGGTAAAGGTCTGGGGCCGCAGGGGAAGGCGGTCTACAGCACGGAAGTCGAGCTGGACCCGAACCGCAAGGTCATCGTGTCGATCGGCACCGACGGCTTCACCGACAGCCGAGACCCCGACGAGGTCGAGGAGATCTACGAGCAGAATCCGGAACAGCCGGAGCGGATCGTCATCAGGTTGGCCGGGCTGGCGCGGGCGAAGGACGGCGGCGACAACCTCTCGGTCGCGGCTTTGGTGCATCCGCCGCGCTTCGCTACCGCGGACGAGAGTGTACTGCTGCCGGTGCAGGCCAACGCGGTCACCGCGCCGGTGCACCCACCGGTAGGGCCGCCGATCGATCCTCGGCTGGGGCCGGAGACATATGAGCGGCTCCGGGAACGCAACCGGCTGGAGGCGCGAGTTCGAGACGCCCGCAGGCAGCTCAAGGTCATGGCCCGCTATGGCGGCATCAATGTGCACGACCTGGGGCCGATTCGAGGATGGGCGGCGGATTTCCGGGCCTGGGCGCGCGACGCGGAACCCGATGCGGCACGTCATCTGAGGGCGATGGCCGATGTCGTGGACAAGTACCACGAGCATCACGATCAGCTCGACAAAATTGATGCCAAGCTGAATGTGGGCACCACCGACGCCGCGATGCTGTGGACGCGGCCGCGTGAGATGTGGTCGGACGAACCCAACCAGTGCATGACATTTGTGCAGGCCGATATCGCGGCGGTCGGCGGCCGGACAGATATGCGGATCGAGCCCGCCCATCCGGTGCGCGGCATCGCCTTCAACGAGGGTGCGGCGGGGCTGCTCACACCCGAACAGCGTGGCAACCCCGTCCAAGGCCAGTGGTGGGCGAATTTCGCCGCCGCGGACGCAGGTCTCCGGGTCCGCGGCGAGTCCCTGGATCGGGCGGACCCGAATTCCTGGAACGCGGGCGGCAACGGGATCAAGATGCTGGTGGCCTTCCCCACGCAGGCAGTGACAAACGAGTCGCAATCGCCTGGCTATCATGCGGTCTGGCTGATCCGGCATATGGTCCAGGGCGTCGAGCGCATCGAATACCGCGACCCGATCACGGGCCGCTTCATCCGGGACTGGAAGCCGCCGGTGGGCGGCCCGCCGGTGATGGTGCTGCATATGGACCGGCGCGGTGTCCCGGTCCGGTACGACAACCCGAACCCGATCGACCCGGCGACCATCCCGCAGGGGGAGATCTACGTCGGCGCCGCCCCCGGCGAGGGACTCGGGCCGGAAATCAGCGGGCTGTACCGCGATACGCTGCTGCAGCGGACGGAGTTGCTCACCGTCCTCACCACGGCGGGCCTGCAGTTCCTGCGAGACCCGGCGAATATCGGTCCGGAAGAGATCGCGCAGCTGACTATTTTGCGCCGCCAAGTGGCCGACCATATCGCTGCCGGGAATACCGAACCGCCGATCTGGCTCGCCTGGCGGCGAGTGCGGAACCTGGTGGCCGGTGGAGAACACGGCCGTTCGGCCGAGCAGTTCCTGAATGAGCTCGACGATGTGCTCGGGCATGCGTGGACGTTCCTCCGTGTCGATGCGCTCACCCGGGCCATCGGCACGCTGGAGCTCGATCGTGCGGAGGCGTTCGCGCGCGGGTACAACCCGGCGGATCCGGACTGGGAGCAATGGCGGGAACGTTACGACCGGCTGCACCTCCAGGCCGTCCTGCTCAGCTCGATCATCTTCGCGGCACGTGAGCGGGAAGCCGCCGGGGGGCGGAGGATCGACGCTGCTGAGGACGGCATCCTCGCGTTGCTGGCGGCGATTGCCGAACCGCGCGACGCCGCGCTCCTGACCTGGGCTGAGGTGTTCGGCGGAAACCTGCCCGACATCCGAGGCAGTCAGGTCGATCACCAGTGGCGGTTGCTGTCGCCGATCCAGCAGGCGCTACTGATCGAGCAGTTGCCTGGTTGGGTGGCGGCGACTCCCGGCATCGCGTGGTCGGATCGGAGCCGGGCCGATGCCCGGACGGTCGATGCCGAACGCACCCGGTTGGCAGGCCAGGGCGGCAGTGACACCGACCCACGCTGGCCTGTGCTCGTGCCGGACCGCACCTGGGAGTTGGTGAGGCTGCGAAGGCGGGCCGCGGCGGACGGCAGGCCGCTGGCGGTGCTGACCGATGTGCCGCGTGGTCCGGATGGCCGGGTGATGGCCATCGTCGGTGCGCCTGATGCGCACACCGTCCGAGTGGAGACCGTTGGGCGCGGGGTCGAGGCATCCGTGTCGACTGTGCTCGGCGCCGCCATGGACTGGCTGGACCTGCAGGATCCGGGTCATGCGGTAGTGGTGTGGTTCGCGCCGGAGGGACCGCTCGAGGCTGCGGGACTGCTACTCGCCG
The DNA here is from genome assembly GCF_040647855.1 of Nocardia sp. NPDC049220. NCBI lineage: Bacteria > Bacillati > Actinomycetota > Actinomycetes > Mycobacteriales > Nocardiaceae > Nocardia > Nocardia sp. NPDC049220. The sequence continues at coordinate 257,338 of NZ_JBEZDA010000007.1, read as the reverse complement.
CCGATATCGTCCACGGCCTGGTCGGCGCCTGGGATCGCTGGAACGCCCCGGGCCGCTGGGACATTGCTCCCTCCATCGAATTCGTCACGCATGGCAGCGCTTCGGCGATCATCGCGACCGCGGAACGCGTTCTAGCCGACTCGAGTCGGCCGGAGGTCAGGTCCCTGGGGACGCTCAACATCCGCGTGACGGGTGGGGATGCGTCGCCGACGGCGGAGTATCAGCGGCCCGTCACGGCGGGGCTGGCGGATCTGGGTGCTGATGCCGAGGAGCGGGTGCGGGCATTCGATGTCGCCCGCGCAGATGCGCGCCGCGACGGTATCACCGCGCTGGAATACGCTCTCGCCGAAGCCGAAACCCTTGCCACGGAAACATGGCACGAGTTCCAAGCGCATCGGGCGCACCTTCCTACCGACGCGGTGACGATGGCGAATGTGGCCAGTCGGCTGGCACAGGCGCGGAACGCGGTCGATGCACTCGACCCGACCCTCGATCCACACAGACCAGGGGCCGCTGGGGCGCACGCCGACGAGGCGAATCAGCGACTTCGCCGACTGCACGAGCTGAACGCCATCGCGGGCAGGCACCACGCGGCCGTCGTTGACGCCACCCGGCTGCGGAGGCTGGCCGATCGGCTCACCGCCTTGGTCGAGCAACGGCGGAATCTGGAAGCGGAACGGACCCGGTTGGAGGCGCTTTTCGACTCGGTCGCCGCCCGAGATGAATTCGCCGACCTGGCCCTGCGGGGTACCTGGGCGCAGAAGACGGCTGCGCTGGGTTGGGAGTCGCGGCTGTCGCAGGGGCTTCCGGAAGGTGAGGCAGCCGACCGGATCGCCGCGATCGACGAAATGCGCGGGGCCATTCGCCAGATCCGGCACATCACGGTGCGGCTGGCCGGCGTCGACGGCAGGGTCGATGCCGCCCTACTTGAGGTGACCGACGGCCCGCCACGCACCGAGGAATTGCCGCGGCCGACACGGGTCCTGGCGAATCCGACGGCAGAATCGGTCGGCGGATTCCTGCGCGAGATGTCGCAGCGGGCCACAGGCGTCGCACCGACTCAGGGTGAAAGCGATGTCCGGCACGATCTGCCGGATTCCGAGCGGCCGTCGGCGAATCAGTGCGCGCCCGCAGCCATGTTGGGCAATGCGATCCGCAACCGTCGCGACCAGGCGGGGATCGAAGCCGCCGACCCGAATGTCGGCACGTACCTCAGCACCGTCGAGGAGTGGGCGGCCGGTCCCGACCAGGATCCCGTGCTGTTCCAGCAGCTGACCGGCATCAGTGAGGCATTCAACGGGCTGTTGGCCTGGCGCGAGGAACTTCAACGCCGGAACCCGGAGGACGAGAACGCAGGCAACGGCCTGGCGGTGTTCCTCGTCGAGGACCTGGAGAACCAGATGGCGCATCTGGTCGAGCTGGTGTTGGTTGTCGAGGACGGTGTTCCCCGAGTCGACCGGATCGATGAAGGTCGCGGTACGGTCATCCGCGGCTTCGTGCCGCCCGCGCCGGTTGTCGACGAGAACGGCGACCCCCAGCCGGAGAAACCAGTGCTCGGGCTGTTCACCCGATACGGTTTCGCGGTCGCGGACCCCGAAGGGCACGTCCGACGCCCGTCCCGCGAGACGAACATCCGCCTCGGCCTGGTCGAGCCGAGCAAGCCGACCTATGACGAGATTCCGGTCACCACCCCGGAGGCTGCGGCGGATCGGGACACGACGCGGCGGGTGCGGATCATCCAGGTCGGCGGCAGGCCATTGTTCGTCGGACCGGATGGCAAGCCGTACAGCACGACACGCGCGAGCGGTGACTGCTTCACGATGGACGCGATACCTGGTAAGGGGTTCCGCACCGACGGGCAGGGGACACACACCGATCTGTGCATGACCTACGACGATGAGGAGTGGGGACCGGCGGCCTTCGGTCTCTGGAAGATCGAGGCGGGGCGGTTGGTCGAGATCTCACCGTACGGTGGGGCGTTCCGGTGGGATCGATCAGATCCGAAGAATATCGCCAACCTCCGTGCCGAGCTGCGGCGCAATGGCATCGAACCCGAACCCGGGTTGTTCGTCAACGTGGAATACCAAGGGGCGCTGTTCGATGCCGACGCCCTGGGATGGCAGGTTCCGGCGTTGCTGGAGTGGCACGGCCGCGGCTTGGACAAGATATTCACCGGGTTCGGTGATGTGGGCGGCGACGACTACTTCGCGGATGCCGACGACTTCACGGTGGATATCGAGCAGGTGGAGTCGACGCCGCACGGCATGCTCATTACGCTGCGGATCGAACCCGTTCGTGGCCAGCCCGGCCGGGCGGTCCTGGAACTGCGCACCGTCGATGGTGAAACCACGGCATATTGGCGCGAGTTCGATCCGGGGCCGGAACCGGAGCGGACCGGACCGGTTTACCTGGACTTGGCCGAGCGGACCGCCGAGTGGCTGGCTCGGTCGGGGGTGGTGATCGGCGAGTCGGACGACGCCGGGCCGCAGCCTGTTCCGGCCGAGTGGGCGGTCACGCAGGAAACGATGATGGTGTTTCCTGCCAATGCGATCGGCATCGAAGAAACCCTTGCGACGGTGCGCGAATGGCTGTCGTCGCGGATGACCGGCTGGTTCGTGTGGCAGCTGGAGGATGTCATCGCGGAGTTGGACGCGATGGTGCAGCGGCCCGGCAATAACGAGGTCATCTATGGGCAGCTGTCTCTCGGTGACGGGCGGCTAAAGGTGACGATGTCCGACACCGACCGCGAGCTGGTATCGATACCGATGCCCGGCGCCGCCGATCGTGCGGCTTGGCGCAGTTCCGGCGTGCAGAGAGTGAACGGTCACCGGCGCAAGGCTGTCTGGTTCGAGCTGGCCGAACCAGACCCTATGCCGCTGCTCACGGATGTGTTGCAGCGCAATGGCTTGCACAGTCTGGAGTCGCTGCTGCAGCCGCTGCGCGGGCGCGGAGTTCTGGGAGTGGCGCGGCAGCGTGGGCGGGTGGTGGCCCAGCTGTTCGACGAAGCGGCGCGGCAGCCGGGGATGTGGCAGGCGCTGGTGGCCCGGCATCCGGAGTTGGCCGGGGTGATCGGCGCGGTGCCCGACGAGGAGCTGCACCGGGAGACCCAGGCCGCGCTGGACAAGGAGAGGGCAGCGCTCGCCCGGGTCGAGTTCTCCGACGACGGTGAGCGCCAGCGACTGTCCACGGTGCAAATCGCGGAAGAGTTGCACGGCATGCTCGAAACCGCGATGAACGGTGTGCCGGTGCGACGGTTGTCAGTGGCGCACCTGCCCGACATCGGTCCGCACGGCCGACCGGCGGACAAGGGCGGGCGGGTCCAGGCGCAGTTCCGGATCGGACCGCAAGCCGTGGACGGCCGCCTGCGGCAGCGCGGCACACTCGCGGACGCCCTGATTATGCATGCGGCGGAGACCGTGTCGAGCCTGGACGATGTGCCTGAGCTTTTCCGCCACATCGCGCAGGTGCATAAGGGTCATCAACTGGCTGCGCAGGGTGCGGTATCGATGATCGTGATCGTCACCTTCGATCTGCGTAGTCCCACGGTCAGTTGGGCCGACATTCTCGACGACCGGAACGGCACCGACGTCTCGATGCTCGCCGAACAGGTCATGGCGCTGAAGGCGGCCTACCGATTCCGCTCGGGCGCCACACCGAAGGTGATGCTGGATGCCGACGGCGATTGGATCGACGTTGTTGGCGCGGTCCATGCGCTACCCGAGATGACCGAAGAGGTCGATTTCGAGTTCGACAAGGCGTCTCCCTGGGACGTGGTCGCGGAACTCGGATTCGGCGACCTCGCGGTGGGTGCCACCGAGGAGGACGCGGCAGCCGCGGAGCGACTGAAGCAGGCGTTGACGGAGCTCGGCCGGTTCCCCTCGGTCCGGCAGGTCGCCGCGGTGCTTGCCGAGTATGGCGACGAGGTCACCGATCTGGCTGTGGTCGAGCCAGCCGCGATCGCCGGCTTGCTCGGAGCCGACGACCATTCCCGGCACATCGCTACCATCATGCTGTTCGCCGCAGAACTTCGCACTGCCGAGGAACGCGCCCGCCAGGTAGAACAGGGTTACCACGACGTCGCGCCACCAGAGGAAAGTCAGCAGCTGACGCAGCTGCTGCGGACTGCGCAGGCGTTGAAGCGGTTCCGCCGTTCGGTCGCCTTTCTGCCCAAACCACCGGCCGTCGACTATCTGCTCAAATCACCGGCTTCGGCGGTGCTGTCGCTGAAGGATCCGTTCGTCGCGATCGGCATCAGCGTCAATGCTGCCCTGATCGATGTGAATCTGGTTGTCGGCGAGGCGAGTCCGGTGACGCTGGACGAGGGGCTGCAGCGCACCGTCGACCGGTATCAGGACATCACGGGTACCAACCCGGGCCTGGCGGTGGCCTCGCTGATGTACCGAGGTGCGGATCTGCACCGGATGGTCGAGGAACTGACCGCAGTTCTGGAACTGCGCCTGCTCGCCGGTGAACAGAACAACTGGACGTTGCCCACGGTCCAGATCAAGGCGCACGGTGATCGCGCCAGCGATGGCGATCAACTGGGCAGCTGGCTGGTGACGTTGTTCGGCAACGCCGTCGTGCGGCGCGCATTCGAAAAAGCCACCCTGGCAGCCGCATTTGCGCTGTCGCCGGAGACGGTCGATCGGCTGATCACACGGACTTCCCCGGAGTGGGATAGCTGGAACCAGCGTTACCAGACGGCGTGTGACGAGGTACTGCCGGACATGGTGGTACCCAATGTGCTGCTCATCGGGCAGAAGTTGGCGGATCTGCGGGGGCGCGAAGAACTCACCGAGGCGGAGCGGGATTTCGTCGAAGCGCACGATTTGCTGAACCGGATCGAGGATGTCCGACGGGCCCAGCGGCAGATCGAACAAATCATCGCACTGCATGATGCGCTGCGCGACACCGTGTCCCGGCGAGAACGAATGCTGGACACCGGCGAAATGTTCGAGGGGTTCGCGCAGCGCGCGCACGATCTCGACGAGGTGGCTCGCATGGTGACCGAGATCGAACGCGAGGCGGGTTTCCGGCCACCGTGGGTGCGCGGGCGGATTGTGGAGAACCTGCGCGGTCTCACGCCAGGCGAGTGGTTCCAGCCGCGTGCGGTGGTGCGGCAACTGCGCGCCGACGAGGACGAGGCGCGGGCTCTGCTGGCGGCCTTGTACGACGATGTCGACCCGTCCGATCTGACCGACGACCAGTGGGGCGAGCTGGAGCGGGATCCGCTCACCGAATCGGTGGCCCGGGCGGTGCTGGAGATCCGGGCGCTGCGCGCCGAGCTGGACCGGGTCGCCGCGGTCACCGACATGCTGCTGAAGCGGCGCAAGCGGCTGGACAACGCATTGGCGCGGGCCGCCCGGGCCGCCAACGAGAAGCCGCCCGCGCCGCAAGTCGAACTGGGCCACAACCTGTCCGAGCTTCGGATCGATGCCATTGCTCTGCAGATGGCGCCCGGCGACTTCTTCCCCGATGGCGTCGTACTCGCCGAGCTGGACGTGTTCGCGGACGCACTGAAGGCAGCGCACGTAAACCGGTTGAACGCGCGGAAACAGTTCACCGACACCCGCAGGGGGCTCGGCATTGTCGCGCCGGGTGTGGACGCGCTCGCGCAGCTGCAGAGCGAGCACATCGCGGCGGTGGGCAGCGACCCTGACCGGGCCGCCGGGCTGGCCGAGTTGATCGCCATCGCACAACGCCATGATCAGTGGCAGCAGCAGTTCGACTCTCTGAACACACACGCCACCGAGCTCGAGGAGGTGGCGACCGAACTGCGTGGCAAGATCGATTTCCTGCAAGACATCGCCCGATCCCACGAGCTGTCCAGTGCATTCCAGGCGCTCGAACGACAATTCCGCGAGAGACTGGCCGCCGCCGCCCGGCTGGCCGCCGCGGAACCGGTCGACACCCGACCGGACCCTGCGACCGGCCGGACCAACGGCATCGAGGTAGTGCCCGACCAGCTGGCCCGGCCGCAGTCGCCGGCCCCGGAGGCGGAGGGAACGGCCGCCTTCGTACGGCGAGACCCGAAGCCGCTGTGGGCCGACCAGTGCTGGCCCGCGATCGCGGCGGACATCGCCTACCGCACGCAGCGCGACCGCTCCGGAATCCAGGCCGCCGTCCCGGGATTGGGCGTGGATTTCGCGGACGCCGAGCATTGGCTGGCCCGTCCAGGGCAGGAACCGGTGTTCGCGCATCAACTGCACGGCCTGCGGGACGGATTCGAGCGGTTCAAGACGTGGGTGGCCGCCCACGAGGGCAGCGGCAACGGCCTGCAGATGGTGGTCACCACCGCACCGACGGAGGGTCTCGGGCACGCGGTGCTCTGGATGGCGGTCGTCGACGGCGACGACATCCGGGTCGATCAGCTGGATCCGAAGACCAACGAGATCATCCGGGACTTCCGGCCACCCGCGGGGGATCCGGAAGGCCAGATCGCGGTGGCGGTGTTCGTCGGCGTCGACGGCTACGCGGTCGCCGACCCGGTGGGCGTGGCAGCCCGGCCGCCGCGGGAACGGCCGATTTTCGTCGGCGCCGTACCCGCGGGTGATGGCGCGGCCGAGCCCGCCGGAAATGCCGCGCTGGTGCAGAAGGCATTGCGAAAAGCGGGTATCGACCCCGAACACCTCACCCGAATGGTGCATCAGGCGGATGTGGCGCCCGATATCGATGCGGCGCATGCGCAGGGACGGGCCAACGCCCGGCTGTGGGACTTCTCCACTGACGCCCAGCGTGCCGCGTTGCTGGCCGACGCCGAACTATCGGAGATTCTCGGTGAGGCCGAGGGTATTCCGGGTTCGATCCGGAACAAGCTGAACGAGTACGCCTTACACCGGGAACACCGCGAACTCTTGGCGGCGGGCCCACTCGATGAGGACGACCAGGCGCGGTTGGCCGAACTCGAGGCCGTCGACAGGATCAACGAGATCGGCAAGAAACGCGCCGCGAAGATGGGTGTTCCGTTCCATCTGCTGTCGTTCCCTCGCAAGTCCGGGCTCGGCAGCCCGGGTTGCACCGCGGTCGAATACAGCGACCAGGCACTGTTCGCGCAGGATGCGATCACGTTGGTGCCGGAACCCACCACTACCTGGGCCGAGCTGACCGCCGCTGTGCACGTCGGTGCGGACTTCGCCGCCGCCGAGAACCGCTCCAGCCGGGTGGCGCCCACCAGGGTGTGGCACCGGCACGGTGCCGTCTCGACCGTGCTCGATCGGGAGATGGCGGCAAGCGCCGCTCTGGTGCACGGGATTTCGGCGTTCCGTGGGGCCAGGGATTCGCGGGCGCGACAGGATGACGAGCCGCCGAGCATCGAACTCGTGTGCCGTGGCGACGCTCCCGGCATTCAGGCATGGCAGGCCGCGGCCACTCGGTTGGCCGGTCATGGCGTCGACACGGTGCATTTCATCCCGGGCACCGGGTCGCAGCGACTGACCCCGACGGAAGTCCTCTTGCGGGGCAAGGACTGGGTCGCGGATCTGCCCGGCGCGCCGAAGCTGGAGACTCGGTCGCTGGCGCCCACCACGCATTTCCGGATCGGTGACCCGCGCACCGCCGACAAGGTCGTGGTGTTGATCTACCGTGGTGTCAAGCCCGAGACGCAGCGCAGCGGCTTGCGCAGGGCCGTGGACGAGTTCGCGGCCAGGCACCGCCGCGATCGGTCGGTCGCGGTGGTGGTGTGGCAGGGCGACAACTCGCGCGAGTTGGCGGGCTTCCTGGTCGAACTCGCGCAAGAGCGTCCGGACAGTACTGATCCGGAGCGGAAGATCCAGCTGATCATGCCGAAGCCGGAACGCAGATTGATCCTGCATCTCGCCGCGGATGACGAACGGCTGGATCCGCATCGGACCGCGTTCCGGGGTCTGCCGCGGCAGCAGACGATGCCGGACGAAAAGTTGCAACGCGGCATGACCTGGGTTGCTCAGCATGCCCCGCGGGTGTTGCGGGGCAAGCGCAAGCAGTCCAGCAATGCGCCGGTCGCTCGGCCCGCCGCCGTGGTCGATTTGGGTGAGCTGAACACCATGCGGCATCTGGCTCGGGCACGGCGTCCGGAACTGATCACGGCGCTGAACGACCGTTTGGCCAACCGCGGTGTGACCGCCGAAGCGTTGCAGCAGCCCGGCCTGTTGCGCGAGCATTTGGTCGGCGTGTTGGATGGGCTCGGACACCATCTGATCGAGCTGGCCGGCGATGTCATCGGTGCGACGCAGAGCGAGGACGAAACGCTCCCGCACTTCGCTCGACGTGTGAGCGAGCACCCTGCGGCCACCGCGGAACTGCGTAGTCTCGCCAAGGATTGCGTCGATCTGAGCGACGCGATGACGATGCTCGAAGACGTCGAGCGGTGTGCCACGCGGCCGGGGAAGATCGATGAGCTGGAAATCCTGTTGCATTTCGCGCAAGCGCAGAACGAACAGGGTGTGGTCGAGGATGGGGAATTCGAGGAACTCATCCAGCAAGTCGTCGAACTGGGCAAACTGGCTCGGGTCGTCCGCGCCCAGGAGGAGCTGGGCGACCCGGGTACCCAGTCGGCCGCGGACATACAGCATCGAAACAACGAGAACTTCGACGCGCAATTGGCGCAGGTACTCGACCAGGTTCGGATGCTTCGGGAACACGAGCGAGACAGCGCTCCGGTCGTCGTCGGCGACGATCTGCTCGCGCTCGCGGACGCGGATGCGGCCCGGCGCGCATTCTTGCGTCAGGAATTGGTAGCGCAGGACGGGGTGGAGGTCCAGCCGGTCGGGTTGGACGCAGGACGGCTGTCGGTGCTCCGAGTCCGACGGCGAACGGCCGCTGAGGCATTGGCGTCGCTGGTGGGTGGGCATGCCGACCAGCTGACCCCGCACCGAGTGGTGCGGTTGCACGCGATGTTGACCGAACGCCGCTACGACCCGGCCCACCGCGCGGCCGCGACGAAAGTCCTCGAGCTGGATCAGGTGCTCCCGGACGCGGCCGCCTATGTCACCGCGAACGAGCGGATCGCGGGCATCGAGCGATTGCGGGCGGAACTGTCGCGTGCGCACGCGCATTCGCTGGTGGCGACGCGGTCCCTCGCTGACCCCGATCTCGACAATGATCAACGGGGACTGCTCGACAAATTCGGATTCGGGTTGCCGCGCGGCCTACCGGACTCCAAGCAACTGGCAGCTCTTCTGAGCGCCGCGCAGCAACGGCGGAACCAGGACGCCGAAGCGGCGGAACTGGCGATCGTCGAGGACATCCTTTCCGACCTGCTCGAGCTGGCCGACCAGCGGAAGCTGTGGGAGCGGCGGATCCAGTGGCTGGAGGAACTCGCCTTCCGGTTCACCACGATCGCGGGCGAGTTCTTCAGGTTGCGGCGCGAACGCGATGTGCTGAACCAGCAGATAGTCGACCGCGGCGGATTCGAGTTCGGCTGGCTGGGACCGGATTCCGAGCGAGCCGGGCAGCTGCGCCGATTCCTGCGCAACGAGCGGCGCGACCTAGCGCACGACATCGGCCGCGAGGAGCTGGTTCGAGCCGGTCTCGTGGCGACGGAACTGACTGGCGAACAGTTGACGCGGCTGGGCAAGCAGCGGCGATTCGACGACGGGCTCACCGGACGGATCAACCGGTTCCGTGATTTGGAGCGGCTGATCGACGACGTGCGTGAATTCGACCGGCTCACCGCTGAACTTGCCCGCATCGATCTGTCGTTGACCCGGGGGCTGGGCGAGTATGTCGATCAGCTGATCGAAAAGGACTCTCTCCAAGATCTGGTCGAATACGAGAAGCCGCCCGCGAAAGCCTTGCGGCATTTGAGCAACGGTGCTGCCGACTGCCTGATCGAATCAGGTAAGCAGGTGTACACGAAGCAAGGCGGCACCGAGGCGGTACCGGAAGAACTGCGCCGCGCCCGGGTGGGGACACAAGGGGTGCTCGCCCCCGGGGCTCCGCTGGTGCTGCGCGCGGACTACCGCAGATTCGGATATCGGGACATCTATCAGGCCGCCGAGCATGTCGTGAACACCGGTGACGGTGTCGTGCTGCTGCTGGCGCAGCGCGGTCTCGTCGAGGCCGCCGAGCCGGGCCAGCATGCGGTGGGCTTGGTGTGGGAGGGAGCCTGGATCGAATCCGAAGACGGCACGCTGGTCCCGGATTCGGCGAATGGCGAGGTGCGGGTCTTCGACGACGGTGAATGGACCTCGTTCCTGCAATGGGCTGCCAAGCAGCGCGGTATCCGCACCGTCGCCGGGTTCGAGATCATGAAGGGCGGCACGCCGCGGCGAGCGCTGGTCGACGGGAAGTCCCAGGCGGTCGCGGGGTTGGACTACGACAATGTCGCCATCGCGGGTCGGGTTGTCGCGCAGCCGGAGTACGTCGAACCTCGACCGGCGCTGCCCGAGTTGCTGTCCGAGGAAGACGGTCAGCAGCGGCACGACCAGGCGCAGCAGCTGTGGCTGGAGTTGCGACAGCGGGTGGATGCCGCGGTTGTCGGGCTGGAACCGGCCGAGGCCCAGCGGCAGCGCCCCGCGCTGCTCGACCGGGAATGGCACGGCCTGACCAGCCAGGACCAGCTGTTGCTGCTGGATTACCTGTCCGGCCACACCGGGTACGAGACGGTGGCCGTCGCGGCGGATCTGTCGGATTCGATGGCGGACGCGCTGACTCGGACGCAGATCGCGAAGACCCTGCGGCGCGGTGAGGGTGCGTTCACCGGCGAGGACCGGTGGCAGTTCCGGGAAATTGCCGATTGGGAGCATCGGCTGCAGATGGCCGAGCGCTGGGCTACACACCTGGGTAATCCGACGCTGACATTGCGGGGACACCGGCTGTTCGGCCACGAAGACCGCACCATGTTCATCGCGGGCGATAGGCGTCGGGTCAAGCAGCAGCGGGCGAAGCTGATCGTGCATGTGGACGAGAACCGTCGGTTCGACGTGGTCTTCGACCGCAGTACCGCGCATTCCGTCGACACGGTGCTGACCGATCTGACGCAGGCCACACCCGATCAGCCGATTGTCTCGGCGTGGTGGTCCGGGGCGGACAGCGCCACCCTCCGCTGGGATATCGAGCGGTTGATCGCGGAACTCGATGCGGCGGAACTGGATCTCGTCCTGGTCGTGCACGAGGGTGGCGCGCAGATGGTGCAGGACGCGCGCCCTCTGCTGGAGCAGTTGCCGCCGCACACACTGGAACTTGCGGCCACCGAAGAGGTCGACGAGCGGGCGCCCGCGCAGGCCGGTGACGATGCGACGATCGTGCAGACCGCATTGCGCTGGGAGGGCTTGTCGAGCGTCCGGGACCTGGTCCTGCACGACGACATGACGGTCGAACAGGCACGGCAGTTGGGGGCGCGCAACGCCGCGATCTGGCGTCGACTGCCGGGCTATGTGTGTCCGGCGTTCCGGCGGCACTGCCCGCGGGAGATGCTGCATTTCGTCGGCTGGCCGGAGTGGGCGCGCGACGGGGCGGGACGCGCCGCACTGGACCGGCCGAACACCGAATTCCTCCTGGCCGAACGTCAAATTCGCATCCTGGACACCGCGCTGCAGTCCACCGCGCCCGGGACTTCAGCGCTCCTATTGGGTGTTCAGAAGCTGTCGGATGATCGAGTGGAGATCCGGTTCGCGATCAAAGGCACGGCCACTGCGAAGAAGCGGAAGCTGCTGGAAACGCAGACCGTGCGCAAAGAGGCCCTTCTGGGCGCGCTCACGACGAAGATCGTCACGGAGTATGTGGAAGAGCGGAACCGCGAAACGACGGTGTTCGCTGTCGTCCGACTGGGTCCCGCGGGCATCGAAGTCGATACGGCCGAGGCCGACGGCAACGCCTTGGCCCGCGAGATCGCGGCGGCCGTCGCCGGTGAGCGAACACTGCATCCGGATACGCAACGCCTGGAAAACAACCTGGTCGGCATGGGCGCCGGCGCGGCGGCGCTGCACCATCTCATTGCGGCAGGCGAAGTGGCCGCCGAGATCGATTCGGCCGCCGACAATGACGACTACTTCTGGTTCCCCAACCACGCCAGGGAGATCCAGCGGCGGCGCACCGCCGCGGCCAGCACTCGGCAGCCACGCCAGACACGGACCCTCGACGATGCCCGGGTCGAGAGGTTCGACAGGTACCTGAAGTCCCTGATCACCCGCGGCCCGGACCATTGGGCGAACCTGGACGTCCTGCGGGAACTGCGTGTCGCTGTCCTGCGCCGCGAGCTGCTGGCGGCCCGGATCGCGGAGCTTGCCGGGGAGTTGGACATGGTGGACACGGTGGTCGATATCGACGGGGTGAATCGGCCGCTGATCGAGAAGTTGAACGAGCTGCTGCTGCGCCGTGCGGAGCGCGGTGAGCAGGTGCGGGAAAAGATCCTTCGGCTGCACTTTCTGGTCCCGAACTTCGAGATCGCAGACGCCGAAACCCGCTTCTTCCGCCGCATGGTCGACGACCGGGAGATCGCCGTGCCCGACGCGTGGCGAGTACAGGATGCGCTGCTCACCGAGCTGCGCGACGTCCACGCCAGGCAGGTGCAGCAACGGCGGCAGGTAATCGAGGTGCGGCGCACCCATGACAACCAGCTCCACCAGCTCCCGCGCGAGGCACGCGGCCTCAACCCGGCGCTGCGGCCGTTGGCGGTGCAGCGCACCACGCTGCACCGCCAACTGGCCGAAGACTTCGGCGTGCTCCCCTCCGAGTTGAGCCCGCGGTTCCTGCGGAAGCAGATTGCACAATTGACGTGGACCGACCCGCGCGTCCAGCGTGCCAAGCAGTATCTCGCAGTGCGCGAGCTGACCCATGCCGTAGATGCTCGTGACCGCTCGGACAAGCGTCTGCACTGGTTGCTGAGCCGCGGTGAGCGGCTGATAGAGCTGATCGACGTCCGCGCGGCGGCGGCATCGGAGCAGCAGGAACGGCTCGACGAGCAGCTCGCGCTGATCACAGCCGAACTCGCCGACGGCCTCGAAACTCCGCGCAACGGCGACACGGCGAAGGTCCCCTTGTCGCCGCCGCATGCCGGTCCGTTGAACTGTGCCGTGCACGCGACGAAACGGTTCCGGACCTACCGCGCGGACCGGGGACAGGAGCCGCCACCCAACACCGCGTTGGCTGACACCAAGGCAGTCAAAGCATCCGGGGTCCCCGAGGTTCGGGTCGCCCGGGCCGGCGACGCGGACCGACAGCGGTTCCGATCCCTGCGTGATCTGCTCGAACATCTCGCGCCCCCGCTCCGACCAAGGGGAGGCCGTCCTTCGACGAGTTCGCCCGAGGTACGCGAGGGCATCGAGGACGTGCCCGCCGCGCAAGAGGAGGCCACCCGCGGCGCGATGATGGGCCTGCTGCTCTACCGCGGCGTCCAAGGCATCGGTCACGTGTTCTACGCCGAGGTCGACGAACAGGACCGACCGGTCATCTGGGATGTCGACGAAAACGGGGAGGAACTGCCACCCATCATCGGATGGGCAGCGGCCCAGGAATGGATGATGCGCCACAGCCGCCGCGGCCTGCGCGGCATCTTCGGCTATGGCGCGTACGCCGACGGAAACGCCGAAGTCCCGTTCCTGCCCGGCAAGGACCGTATGGTCCCCGCCGACGAAATCCCGGAACGCGTCGGCGCCGCACCCGGCGACACCGAAAGCGGGCGGCTCACCGCGCTCAGCTTGTGGAATGACGTGGAATTGGTCGGCGAGTTGGCAGAACACCTCGGTATCGACCCGGCGGGAATCAACCGGGCTCGGCTGCGCACCGCGGTGCAGGTGTTGCAGGACCATTTGCGGGGTATGACCGCCACCGACTGGGCGCGAGCGGTACGGGCGGGGGAACTGGCGAACTTCCCGCGGTGGCTCGGGCAGCGGATCGAGCTGGAGTGGGCCACCGCGAATGCGACGGTATCGGCTACCAGCGTCGACCACTCGACACAGCGTGAGCGGATGCTGCAGGCTTTCGTGGCGGCGCGGCGCGAGGCGGCTGCCGAATCGGATCGAGAGTTGGCTCGGCTGTTGGCGGTTCCGCGGCTGAGCGCACTGTGGCGTCCGATGGATCCGACGGATCCGTTGGCCGAGTTGTGGCTTCTGAATGAGAAACTCGAGAACGAGGCCCCCGTGACTCGGGTCATCGAGACGATCGAGTTCATGCTCGCCGACGTCAGCGTGAGCGATGCAGAGCGCGGCACCGACACACCAGCACTGACAAGCGTCGAAGAGCTGCTCTTGGTGGAGGCGGTGCACGAGCATCTGCCGCACATCGTGGTACGGAAACTTCCCCTGCTCTCGGATCGGGAACGGACCTGCTTCGACCTGTATTTCAGTCCGGAACAGCGAACACAGCTCGAGGTCGCCACCGAGATGCGGCTCAGCGAACCAACCGTGAATCGCGTGCTCCATGACATCGCGCGTCGGATCGCTCCGCGGATTCCGGCGGGAATTCGGGAGCGGTACCTGAGTGCGGGGAAGCTGCGTCGTGCTGCGGTACTGGATGTGGCGTCCGAGGTGGGCGTGTCGGTAGAGACGGTTCGTCGGGTGCTCGATCGCAGCCACACCGGTGATCCGAAGATCGCGGCCATGGTGATGGCAGCCGCCGAACGGATCGGGCTGCTGCGCCGCCGGCCAGGGGTGGTCGCTGTCCCGGGCGCAGGCACCGCGCCGCGGTGGTCGCCGATTCCGACGGTGCGTATCGCGGCGGCTCCGCTCGCGGCCCCGCGTCGCGGTGCGAACCGCGACGCACTGGAGCTGGTGGCCGCGGTGTGGAAGAACGACCGAGCCATGGTCGAGCCGCATCTGGGCGGGATCGATCCCTTCGAGATCGAATGCTTCGACTTGTATGTGGCGGGTCACACGCCCCCGCAGATCGGTGAGCGGAAATCGAAGCACCGCGCCACGGTCAACAAGATCCTGAACCGGGTCGCCAAGGCATTGATCGACAAACTCCCACCGGAGCTCCGGGACGATTACGCGGGCAGGGATCTGCTGCGCCCGATGACGGTCGAGGAAATCGCTCGGCGGGCCGGCTGCAGTCCCGAGACCGTCTACCGGGTGCTGCGCGGCGCCACCAGCACAATGGTGGGCGATGACACCGCACAGCGCGTGCGGGCGATCATCGCCGAAACCGGTTACGTCGGGAAGCCGGGGCCGGAGCCGAGGGACGCGATCGCCGGTCGGTCCGGGACAGTGGTCACGGACGGCGTATCGGAATCGGATGTCGGTGCGCTGAAGCATCGTCGGGTCGACGCTCCGAAGATTTGCGGTATCCAGGTTCAGAAGGCCGGTATCTGGCTGCTGGGGTCGAAGGCCGACCCGCGGATGAAGGCGACCCGGCACACCAAAAAGGTTGAGCGCGAAGGGATTTCCGAGAAACAGTTCGCCAAGGGCTTTGTCGCGGACTTCGACGAGGGTCCGCGCAGTACCGGGGTCGATGGCATCGAGCAGGCGATCAGGCAGGTGCGCGAGCACGGCGGGATAGCCGCGCTGGCGATCAACCACTGGAAGGGGCTCGGACACGCGGCGCTGTATTTCAAGGTCGATGAACGCTTCAGCGCCGCACATCGGGACATAGCGGATCTGCGGCTCGGTGAGGATGCGGTCTTCGACCCTTCCGAGGACGAACTCGGGGTTCCGATCCTCATCGGCGGCGCCGAAGGGCGGTTGATTCGCGGCGCGGAGATCGCCGTCTGGAAACACAAGGTCGGCGCCCGCGCCGGTGTGGTGGGAAGGATTGTCATCGGTCGCGACGGCATTGCGCCGTTGGCCCTCGCCGAAGGCGCCGAGCCGGTGAACGCCGGCTCGGCGATGCTGGGTGCGCTGGTGGCGGATGCACCGGGCGATCTGATCCAGGCTTTGCACGACGAGGCCGATAACGGTAAGAGACCCGTGGTATTGCCGGGTGACGGCCTGATCGAGACCCGCTATGTTCTCGGCAGGGAGCAGGGTGACCGCGGCCTGTTCGAGGCGAGCGAAGCGACGACCACTATCGCCACGGGTGGACTCAGTCTTCTGGCTCAGGCGAGTACGCAGCGTCACGAGAACAGGAAACACAGAGCGAAGTACCTCGCCGGCGAGACTCCGGATGCCGCTGCGCTGACACAAACCGCATTCCTCTACGAAATTCTCCGTGAGGAAGCCGAGGCATTCGCCGAGAATGCGATTTTCGATGTGCGGATGGCGGCGCGTGGTTACGACGTTCCGGTCGAGTGGTATGTGCCGATCTACGCGGACGCCCGCAACCAGGCCATCGAGGAAGCACGGAATGAAAATCCGGAAAGCACCAACAAAGAACTGGTGGCCATAGGTCACGAGGAGGGTGTCCGTGCGCTGCAGAGAGAGCTCGAGGCGTCCGGCTACTTGACTGCGCAGTACCTGGAGCACTGGACCTGGGTAAACAACCATCCCATCGAGAACATCCGGCGGGCGACCTCGAGCGAAGCGGCTACCGAAATCCGGCTGAAGGCGTTGGAAATGAACGCCGCAGACCGGGACCTGCGCAATCTGCAGCGAACGGCCCGCCGGGAGATCGAACGATTGGTTGCGGGGCCGACTGCCCCGGGGTCGAAGTGGGACGAACGTCGCCGCGCGCACAGTGCATTGATTATTCGGGACCTGACCGCATGGTCTAGTCGAGCCGAAGCGCGGGTGCGCGCCGCCGAGCGGGCGCTCACCGCTCGAGTCACCCGTGACGTGGTGGACGGTCTGCTCCAGCGGGAGCCCGGGCAGCGTTCAGGTGATCAGGCCGCGCTGATCGGCGGCAATCGACTGGTTGTCGTGTGGGGTGAGGGTGACGATTTCCAGGCATTGCACACTCTGATCCGTGATCACCAGGCAGCGGGGATCACCGTCGAATGCCTGCATGTACATGTCGATGTCCGCGGGCGGATGTGGGTCGCCCCACGCGAGTTGCCTGAACCGACTCTCTTGACCCCGCCGGCCGAGATCGAAGTACTGGATCTGGCCGGACACGCCTCCGAACGGCGAGTGCGAGGGGTGCTGCGACTGCTGCGAGCGACCAAGATGGGCCAGAAGGTCGATCAATTCTTGATCGACAACGGAATCCGCATCCGCCTCGATGTCGCGGACGATCGGTACTACCCGACCGAGGGGCTAGTGGTACTTGATGTCGGAAAGTCCGACATCGAGTTGCTGGTGGCAATCGTGCGTAGCGCGGGGCAGGTTCAGCTGGAACTCGAACGCACCAGAGTGGAGGCTGTCCAGGAGCTGATGCACTCGACTCGGCCGGAGTTCATCGCAACGATGTTCCAGCGGGAGTGGGATGTTCGGGCGTTGGCGGCCGAGGCGGTCCGGCAGCTGCGAGCGGCGGGACACAACTTCGAAGAGAGCCCACTAGAGCACTCCTACCGGATGGCGTTCGAAGAGGCGACCGCACGCGGCGGCAACGATGTGCTGCTCTCGGGGACCCTGCCGGACGGCACGCATCGGATGCCGTGGCAGGACATGGTGGCATCGGGTGGCAACCTCGCGGCCTTCCTGGCTGGACGTGCGGCGGTGCGGCCACTTATCGAGACCGTTGGATCGCGCGGCTCCGGGGAAACCGTCACCGAGTTCTACCGCGGGTTCTGGAACAAGGCACATGGCGGCGTGCCCATCGGACTGCCGTTTGAACCTGTCAAGGCGGACGTGCTGGTCGCGGAGCTCGCCCAGGCGCAGGCCCAGCTGGCTCAGGCGCGGGCCGCTCTCTCCGGCATGTCGGATGCTGCCTTGCTCGAGCATGAACCGACCTCGCCGGCGTTGGAACTGCTGCGCCGCGCGGTCGACCCGCAATCGGCGATGGTGGTCGAGCGGATCGACACCTACAACCGGTGGCACGCCCGAGTCAACCTGTTGCTCGGGGTGATTGGTGCCTATGACCAGCGTGACAAGGCATATGGCGCATTGGCGGAGTTCCTCGGCACGACGACGGATCGGATCACCCCGAGCCAGGTCGCCGCCTTGCTGGGGCACGCACAACGACTGTTGGATAGTCCGCTGTCGCCGGCAGATGCGTTGCGGCTGCGCCAACTGAGCACACAGTGTGTGGAGGCCGACTTCGCGATCCGAGCGTTCCACGACCAGGAAGATGTAAGCCGGCGACTGGATCAGCCGCCCCATGGTCTGACGGAGTCCTCGGCCGCCGAACTGGCGCGCCTGCAGGAGATGGTCGCCTGGGTACCGAATCTCGACGACGCCGACCGGGCTGACCTGATCGAGATGATCGGCGACACGCTGGGCGCCGGCGCCTACCTCGGACAGCCGAGGAGGTTGGGGACAACTGCCGAACCCGTTCACCGCCTTCAGGTCGTCGATGGATACGACAACCCACTTCTGCTGGTGGACATCGGTAAGGACGGCTCGATCACCGTCCAGCGGCCTGAGCGTGAAGTGGCTGGAACTTCCTCTGTCGAGGTGGACGGGGAAGGCTCCGGATCTCGCGCTGCGGTGGCTGGGGACTATGGAATCACGGCGAAGCCGTCGGTGCGGCCGGCCGCGTCGGTGCAGGCCCATCCGCTCGACTGGCTGCGGAATACGCTCGGCGCGGCCCTGAACCTGGACCCCGACAACTGGGATCGCATCGCCGCAGTGTTGTCGGAAGCGTTGCGCCGCGACGGTGCGGCGCTCGCGCCGGTGGATGTTCAGCACGACGGCCACCACATCCGGGTGCTCGACGGCGATGGCAGTTCGCTGCTGGATGTTGATGTGTCCAGCGGGCCGGACCATGTGGTGGCGGTGCGCACGCACCTGGAGCGGGATCGCCCGGACCGGGCCGCGTTCGCGCAGCGGCTGGTGCCGGTGTTCCTGCCGGATTGGGAGAAGCGGCAAGCGACTCGGGTATTCGGCACGGTGCTACGCCGCACCCAGGGCCTGCTGGTCGGTACGGATGGCACGGTGACCATGGAACTGGTCGACGGTCACCTGGACGTCGTCGTCCACGGTACCCACGAGGGCGTCCGCCGCAATCTGGGGCTGTACTTCGACAAGAAAGCGGAGATTCAGCTCGACTCGCCGCCGTCGACGCGGCCGGATGCTGGTCGCAACGCCGATGCGGTGTCGGATATGGGTGTCGTTGTTCAAGCGGTGGGGCGGAAGATTTCCGGGGCGCCGGTTCCGTTGGTGGGTGATGGCTCGGATCCGGCGGCGGTGGCGGCGCGCGAGGCCGGTCCGGCGATCCGGAACTGTGGTCCGATCGGGATGTGGTTCGCCGAGCAGCTCGGGGTGCAGGTGGTTGCGCCGCTGCCGCTGGATGACGTGGATATCGCGGCGCGGGGTGTCGATTTCGGTCGGATCGCGGTCGGGGTGGAGGCGAACACCCGGGAACGCAAGTTCGAGTCGTTCGAGAAGGTCCGCAAGCATGTGGCGGACCACGGTGGCCTGGTGATCGTGGGATTCGAGCGTCCCGGGAACCAGGGTGGGCACCAGATCGAGGTGTTCAAGGGCGCGGACGGCCGGGTGTGGGTGTTCGAGCACGACGGCTGGGTCGGTGTGCTGAAACAGTGGGCGGAGTGGGAGCAGCCGCAGAATGCGGTGCGGATCGAGGCGATCGTGTTCCGCGGCCCGGCCGCGGGCAACGCGCGACGCCCGGATGGCACGCCGGTACTCGTCGGCGGCCCGGCGGAGCGCTTGGAGCCGGGCCAGCAACCGCGGATCGCGGACCGGCCGCTGCAGGTCGGCTACGCGCTGGATAACCATGACCGGCTTGCGCGATCACTGTTGCGGCAGACCGCGTTCGGCCGCACATTCGCGGAGTTCCTCGACAACAGTCCGGTGGCGGTGTCCTACAAGACCGAGATATCGGACCCCGACGGCGTGGGCAGCTTTCTGGCACGGGACTTTTCTATCGAAGTCTCTACCTTGCAGAGTGGCCTGATTATCCAGGTGTTGACGCTGATTCATGAGATCGTTCATGCCAAGGCCTTTGCGGAGCGTCGGAGCTCGAACGCCGCGACACAGACGGAGGCCGAGTTCATTGCCGCGGGTATCCGCGAGGAAGCCGAGGCATTCGCCGCGGAATACCGTTTCCTGCAGGAGCTGGAGGACCTCGGCTATCAGGTCGACTTCTTCAAGCTTCATACCGATATGGCTGTGGTGTATGCCATGGCGAGATCGGCGAAGGAATGGCAAGCGACGGCCGGTACCCCTCGGGATCAGGTGGTGGAGAGCGGACACGAGGCCGGGATCCAAGAGCTGGAAAAGCTCCTGGCTGCGCCAACGGCGGGCCGGCCCAGCTTCTACACGGATCGGTACCAGAAGCAGTACCTAATCGGTGACAACGTGCATCAACCCACTGAAACTGCGGTCGTGGCGCGACTTCGGCTATTGGCGCGAGATGAGGTGATCGCGAGACGCGAGTTCAAGACGGTGATGGCTGAACTCACCCCGAGACTGCTACTGGGCGCGATGAGCGCGCCGGAATCCATGAAGCGAGGGCATGCGGGACTCGCCGAAAGGAAACGCGCCGACCATGCTCAGGTTGTCAGCGCCGATGTCATGGCGCGTGCGAGACAGGTGGACTCGCGGCGGACGAACACGTTGCGGGAACTCGATGAGCTGGCGTCGAGTGACGTACTGGCGCGGCGGAGCCGTCAAGGCGGGCAGATATATGGCAATCATGTTCTGCTCGTTCCGGGAGACCGGCGAATCGTTGCCTCCACCTTGAAGGATCATGTGCAAATCCTGGCGGAGGTCGCGGCAGCCGAGCCGGGAATACCGGAGCTGGCCCCCGATTCGGACATCGACACCGAGTATTTGCTGCTCGCGGTCGACTCGCACGGGAATGTGCGGGTCACCGGCATCGAACGTCCGGACTACGATCCGAAGGTTCGGCCATCGCAAATCTCTGCTGCTGCCGAGGGGGTACGCGCGAGGATCGACGCGTCACTGCCCGAGGTTCGGAATGTGTTGCGCCGCAGCAGCGAGATCGGGCGAGACGCCAACCAGGTCTTGTTGGACCACCAGGTGCGCATCGTGTTCGAGTCGCACGCGGTGACTCGCTACCACCCGGATGACAACACGTTGGTCGTCGACTCCGGGGCGTCGGACGGCGAGGTGATGTTGGCTTTGGTGGAGGGTTCGGTCCACGTCGAAGACCATTACCGGCGTGGTGTCAACGGCACCATTCGAGCCATGTTGCAGCAGCCGCGCGAGGCCTACATCCAGATGATGTCGGCGGAGAAGGCCGAGGCTCTCACGCGGAAACTCATTGTCGCGCAGCATCTTCGAGATGCTGGGGTGGCGATCCCGGAACTACCGGAGGAGCGTGTCGGTAGTGCGGCACTCGCGGAACTGGCGGCGGAGTGGAAGACCTTCTACGGCACGGCATGGGATTCCGTCAACGATCCGCCGAAACAGCCGGCAGCAGCTCCTGCTACTCCACCTCCGCCGCCATCGGGTGGACCGCCGCCCTCGCCGTCCGCCAGCGCGGGGTGGCTGGCGTGGCTACGAGGCGATCTCGTCGATGCGCTAATTTTCGATCCCCTGGACGGCTCTGCAGAGCACAGTGCGCCCGCCCAGGCCTCGACCGCCTTGGTGGTCGAGACGCAGGCCAGGAAGCTCGCCTGGATCCAGGACACCTTGGACGCGGCGCTGCGGCCGGACGCCAACACCCAGGCTCGGGTGCTCGCCGTGCTGCGGGCGGCTCTGAGCCGCGACGGAGCTGAGCTGGCGCCGGTGGTCGACCTGGACAACGGCCGTGGTGTCCGAGTGCGGGACAGCGATGGCAGTCCACTGGTGGATGTCGATGTGATCCACGGCCCGGACGGTGTGGTGGTCACGGTGCGCACGCATCTGGTGCGGGAGCGGCTGACTCGGCCGCCGCTGGCGATGCGGTTGATCCCGGAGTTCCTGCCCGACTGGGGTAGGCAGGCCACCGAGGTTCTGGCCGAGGTGTCGCACCGCACCAGCGGGCTGCGTGTCGACGCCGACGGCACCGTGACCATGGAGTTGGTCGGCGACCACCTGACCGTCACCACAGCGACCAGCGGCGATCTCATCCAGCACTTCGACAAGGAAGCGGTGGACCTCGCGCCCCCGCCGCCTGAACCACCTGATGCGACAGGTGCGCTGCCGTTCGTCCCCGAACGGCTGCCCAAGGGTGCTCGTTTCGACGTGGGGCAGGGGGTGTTCGATGCCTTCGGCGGCGATGGACCGGAGAGTTTCGCCGCGCACGCGCATGGCCGACCAGGCGGAGTCGGGAAATTCCTGCGGAAGCTGGCCGGCACGCCCGCGCCTGAGCAGGTGCAGGCGGGCTCGCTGCCGGAGACGCTGGTTACCCTGCGCCGCACTGTGTTTGCTGAAATTCGGCAGTCGCGTAAGCAGTTGGGGCGGAACGTCGACGAGCTGGTGGCCGGGGGACCGGCTTTCCGGGCCTTGGAGTGGGATCTTGCCAACCGCCGAGCAGAGCTGGCGGAGCTGATCGGTGTGTCGACGGAGGACTTGGACGACGACATCCGGGTCGAGCAGGAGCGGGCGGATCTGCGGGTCCGGCTCGCCGAGGAATCGCTCTCCGACGAGTTGCGGGACGTCATCGTCGAGGCGGAAGCGCGGTTCCACGGAAAGCGCCGGTCGGTGCGGAAGGTGCGCGAACTGCGTCGTCTGATCGAGTGGTGCGCTCGGGTCGATGCGTTGGAAGACCGGCTGTTCGACGCGTACGCGCTGTTCGAGCAGTCTGCTGGGTCCATCGGCGGTTACCGTCGGTTGGCCGAGCAGGCTGCTCGAATCGCGACGCTGTCGCTGAACATCCGCGAACTTCGCGCCGAACCGGTACTCCCGGGCCAGGGGCTCGACGACGTGGCCAAGAACTATGGTTGCGATCTGACCGGCGGTTTCCAGCCGCGGTTCGGGCAGCGGATGGTGGCGCGGCTGCGCGCCGACGCCGACCAGGCCGCGGCGCCGGCGATCGGTGTGGGCAGGGCGGCGAAACGCGAGCTGGCGGCGAAGGCCGCGCAGAGCCGGGCACTGTTGGGCTGGAACGCCCGGGTCGAGCGACGTGACCAGAAGCTGCGTAACTGGGAGGCGGAACTCGACGAACTGTTCCGCGGCGTCGACGCGTCGGTCGCGGGTTCCCGATACACCCTAGGTGGGCAGTTGCCGGGATACAGTGCGCAGGCCGAGCGTGAGCAGGTGGCACTGCTCGAAACGCTGCGCAAGTTCGGTGTCGACCCGGCGAAGGTCGGCGCCAAGACCGAGCGAACGTTGTCCCGCCATCGCGCGACGCTCGGCGAAGAGATCGAGACGACGGACAGAAAGTTCTGGAAGCACGTCGAGCTGACTCCGGAACGGGTGCAACAGTGGCGTGACAGTCTCGGCCAAGGGCGTAAGGCGAACACCCAGCATGATCTCGCCGATCAGTGGCTGCGCAGGCACGCCATGGAGATGGCTGTCACCGAGCTGCTCGCACTGCGGCGGCGTGTTCGCGCGATCGAGGCGCAGCAAACGAACCTGCGCCGTTGGCATGCGCGTCGTGCGGTGGCACGTGAGCAGTTCGAAAAGGCCTGTGCGGCGTATGTGACGAAGCATCGTGAGCGGTTCCCAGAGGACGAGCCGACGGTGTTGGTTGCGCCGTTCGACCCGCTCGAACTCGATGGGCTGCGGGAACTGTTCGACCAGGCGGTATTCGCTGCGGCCGACTCGGACGACTCGGACGGGCCGGACTTCATCGGTCGGATTGCCGACCTGGCTATACTGTGGAAACTCGGTGAGGAGTACCAGCTTTGGGCCGCGCAGACCAATTGCCTCGACGAGCGGGTGCGCCGCTTCGACTACCTGCTGCGTGAGCGGGCTCGGGTCGAGAAGCTGCGCGACGATGCCAAGAAAGCGCTGAAGGAGCTCGCCGACCAGCCGCCGCCGAGTCGAAATGACAAGTATCCGTTGGGGAACCTTCCCGACGCGAACGAACTTCAGCCGGGTCGCCGCGACCATCCCGTGCGCATGGGCCTTCAGAACGAGCTGAACGATCAGCAGCACATGCTGGAGATCCTGGTCGGGTCGGATCGTCTGGCGGAGTGGGAGATAGCCGACAGATCCGAGCTGACCGCCGACCGGGTGCGGGAGTTGTTGCTGCGTTCGGATCTAACGGACGATGAACGCGCGAACCTCGCGACGATCGCGTGGGCGCACCGGATGCTGGCGGCCGAGCAGACGTTCTACACCAGCGCCATCGAGGTCCGCTCGATGGACCGGGTGTTGGACGACGGCTTGGCCCAGTCACCGGCCCAGGTGCTCGGGCTGGTCGACGACGCGGCGGTGACGACACCGCAGCGGCCGACCACCGCGGCATCGATCCGGCTGACGGGCGCCTGCTCGTCGTACGCGGTGCAGACCTCCGAGGCCGCGGACCGCCGCGCCCGGAACGAGGCGCCGGCGCAGCCGTCCACCGAGCCGCGGGAGTTCTCGCTCGACGGCGATGATCCGGTCGATGTCGCCATCGCCCGGCGCGGCCACTGGATCCACTATGGCAACGACATCCTGAGAGTGATCACCGAGGTCGAGGAGCTCGGCCAGCAGGATATTCAGCTGACCGTGACGGTCGGTGTCGACTACACCCGCAACCGGGGAGCGCACACCGCCACCCTCACCTGGGACCGGGACTTCGACACGATCATGGTGTTGGAGCGGGGAGACGACGGTGCGGAAAACTTCTACTCGGGCATGGCGGAGGTCCGGGCGTGGGCGCAGCGGCAGCTGGCCGACGCAGAAGCGTTCTTCGGTATCGAATCCCAAAACGGCCATCGACGTCTTCCGCTCGGCGAGGGTGAGATCCCCACCGGCCCGATGCCCCGGCAGCGGCTGCGAGGCGCGCCCGCACCGATGGTCGCCGCGGCGGCGCAGGCCCCGTCGACCGGGGAAGATGCCGTCACCGCGCTGCTCCGCAGCCTCGGGGTGGATCCGAGTGTCCGCCACGCCGATAGCGCGCATTTGTTCGGCGAGGCGGGTACCGACCGCAGCCACACTGTGAAGCTGCGTTTCCTGGAGTCGGAAGTGAACCGGCTGCTGGCGGCGCTGCCCCCGGCCGACGGCGTCGAATCTGTAATCGAATACCGGCGCCCCATAGGGCCGTTGCCGGATCTGTTGGCCCACGGCCCGCTGAACTGCGCGGTGGTAGTCGACCAGGAATTGCGGCCGTGGCTGGCCGAGCGTGGGTTCGAGCTGTCCACGACACCGCTGGAGGACAGCGTCCGCATCGACATGCGGGGCGTTTGGGGCTGGGAGCGGTCGCGTGCATTGCAGGCAGGCTGGGAGTACCTGGGTCGCGGCCGGGCAGCGCTGAAAAAGGCGGTGGCACAGGCGGAAGCCGGTGGGGCGTTCGAATTGGCGATGGGCTTCGAGGGGCGTCGTGGGCATCATGCCGCCGGACTCCGTAACGAGAACGGCGAAGTGGTGGCGTGGGAGCGCGAATACGGGAAGTTGCGGTACTGGCACGGATCGGAACAAGTGGCGGCATGGCTGGAATCCCGGGTCGGCATGCTGGTCGACAACGTTTGGGGAATCGGCTTCAGGATCGAACGTGACAAAGCGGTGCCGAATGTCCGGTTCGACCCGGACGCGGTCTGGTCGGTGCAGGTCGCGGCAGGCCAGGCCCCGCCGGACTTCATCGGCGCGCTGCCGCCGGAACGTGCGCCACCGACAGTGCGACAGTGCCGCGAGAACGCCGCGGTGCTGAAGGCCGAGCGGGACGAGCTGCGCGATGTGGACGGCGCTGTCTCGGACGCCGATATGGAGCGTCGACGAGAACTCGACATCGTCCAGTTGGTGAACGACCGGTTCCACGCTGCCCTCGCCGAGCACGGCATCGACCAGGTGGCGGGGCTGATGTCCTTCCACCAGGGCGACAAGGGTGCGCGCGGTCGGATCACGATGGTGGCCGGTGTGCCGGAAGACGAAGCCGTGCTGACCGGCTATGTGCCGGTCATCGTGATGACCATCGACGAACTGGGCAAGACGGTGGACAAGGTTGTCAAAACCTTTGCCGAACAATGGCGGTCGGGCACTCGCGGTGCGATGTTCGCGATGTTCCGGATCGACGACATCGAGAGCGGACAGGCCAGGGCGGAAACGTACGACGCGGCCGTGCGGGCGGACGCCGACGAGCTGGTGGACACCGTCCAGATCTGGAATGCGGATCGGCTCTCGACGCCGTTCGACGATGAACCGGTCACCGAGATCTACTACTACTCCGACCGGACCCCGTACACCGATGAGCGGCTCGAGCTGCAGGCGGCTGTGGGCGCGCGGCTGGGGTACCAGGTGCAGGCACATGTTGTGGCCGTCACGCCTGCCGATCCGCTGCCGAACGCCGTGGATCTGTGGCTCCAGCTACCCAATGACGTGGAAGCCCGGACTGCCCTGGCGGAGTGGCGGCGGTTGACCGGCAGCACCGCACCCGAGGTCGCGCAATGGTGGGATGCGCATGACGGCCTGGGTCGCGCGCTGGTGTGGTTGAAGCCGAGGGAGGTCGCCCAGCTGGCAGGTGTCCCGCCGCACATCCGGCAATTGGCGAACCGGGAATGGTTGCGTCGGGAAATCGATCGACTGCGCAACACCAATAAGCCGCTGACCGCTGTGCGGGAGCGGCGGCTGGCACGGCTGGAGACGTTCGCGGATGTGCTCGGTCTCGCGCTGCACTGGGGTGATCGACTGCCGGTGCAGCCGTTCGCGCTGAACTTCGAGGGCGACCGGGCGCGACCGACCTGTATCGCGCTCGGACTGCTCGACCCGGTCTCCGCTGACTCCGCCCCCACCGAGGTGGATGTGCTGGTGCTGGACAGGGAACCGAATGCCGCGACCCTGCGCGCCGGGATATTCCGAGGTTTCGAGCACCAGAAGCGGCAGCAGGCACTGGGCCGACATGAGTCGGCGTCGCCGGGACAGGTCACACCGGTTCTGGTCGTGCAGGGCACCGGAACACAACTCGCTGAGGAGATTTTCGGGCTGGCCGTCCTCTTCCGGCGCAGCGGTCTCCGGGTGCCGCAGTTCCGGTTGGTCGGGCGTGGTGATACGCCGGTGGTGCTCAACGACTTGGCGGACCGGGTAGCGCTTCCGGCCCTGCAGCGGCAGGATCTTCGGACCAGGCGTGTCGAGGCCGAGAAGCAGCTGACCGGGTTGATCGCGCGCAGCCACCTGCGGCCGGACGAGTTGGGCTCGCCGTCGTGGCGACCGGGAATTGTGCGCCGCAGGCGGCTACAGCAAGCGCAGTGGCTGTTGCGGCTGCTCGGACAGCGGTGGTGGGAGACGCACATCGGTGGCGACCTGCCGACCGAGTTGACCTCGTGGCAGGCCCGACAGATCGAACTGCTGCTCGTCGAGGACACCACACCGGACGCCACCCTGCGTCGCGAGGTGGCCATTCATCTGGTGCGGCTCGACGAAATGATGCCGATCGCGCAGGAATTGGCCACATTCGACGCGCTCTACCCCGTTGTCACCGCCGAGTTGAACGCCGCATTGGCCGATATGGCCGCGGTGCTGGATGTCTCGGAGGTGCCGGAGGACCTCTCGTCGGCATTGTGGCGGGAGGAGGTCTGGCGGGAACGGCATGCGGAATTGAGCGACCGTGCCAAAGATGGGACTCTCGATACCGTCGGAGCCCGGCGGCTTGCGAAGTTGGAGTCGATGGGCGGCGCGTTGCGCGACGCCGAGGGCGCACTCCGGGAGTGGAGCATCCACCGGCCGGTGCGGTTGGTGACCTTCCCGAATGGCCGAGTCGGGCTGGTGGTGGGTGATGTCGCGAGCGCTACCCGGGTACTCGGGGTGGTGACGGCGGCAACCGAGACCGAGGTCGATCGGCACGGCGCTATAAAGCTGGCGGTCTGGACCTCTGTCAAGCGGCAGTTGGGCCCGACCGAGGCGATGTTCGTCATGCTCCGGCACAACGAGGTCGACGGCGAGCCGCCGCAGACCGTGCAGGCCGACGCCGACATGGTGACTCAGGTGGTCACGTCGTTGCATGAGCTGCGCAGGCGGGTCCGGCCCGGAGTCCGGCCGGTCACCGAACTTGTCGGCTACGGTAACGGTCTCGCTGTCCTGATCGCCGCCCGCGGCGCATTGGCGAAGATGGGTGTGCGAGGTGTGCCCACCGAGTCCGATGCCGATGCCGAGCTGGCGGCTCGCGCTCGCAACCACGATATTCTGGCGGTCGAGCTGCGCCGGGTCCGCGCCAAGAAGGCCGAGCTGAGCGACCGGATAGACCGGCTGCGCGAGGAGAGCGGACTGCGCTCGATCACGCAGGAGAATGGTCCGAAGCGGCTCGCCGATTTGCGGCATGGGCGCGAAATCACGCAGCGGCTGCTGATGGATCGGCTCGGGCAGCAGTGGCTGGTCGAATGTTTCGACGGCAACCCACCTGACGCGCTGAATCCCGCTCAGGCGCAACAGGTTCGGCAGGCACTGCTCGATGAGCAGGACCAGCGCCTCCGTCTGATCGGGTTCGACACCAAAAACCAGCTCGGGCAGTTGAAGGCGGCCGCACAGTTGATGCGGTACGACGACCTGATCGATGCGGTCGCCGAATTCGATGCGCTCGATCGCCGGGACTCGGCCGTGCGAGACGCGATATTGGCCGCCGCCTCGTACCCCAAGGCGGCCAACGCGCGCGTGGCGCCCGCCGGGGAGGGTATCTGCCCAGCGGTGACCATCCCGGCGACCGCCCC
This sequence comes from Nocardia sp. NPDC049220, assembly GCF_040647855.1. NCBI lineage: Bacteria > Bacillati > Actinomycetota > Actinomycetes > Mycobacteriales > Nocardiaceae > Nocardia > Nocardia sp. NPDC049220. The sequence goes on along the minus strand of NZ_JBEZDA010000007.1, from coordinate 228,759 downwards.
GCCGACCTGCTTCCGGGAGTCGATGGAAGACGGCTGGGCCACCGCGGGCGGCAAACCCGAGGGCGCGCTGGACGATCTGGTCGAAGGCGCGGGCGGGGTGGCAGGCGCGGCAGGCGCGGAATCGGGTCGCGCCGACTGGCATAAGAACAGTCTCACTCCAGAACAGGCCCGCGACCTGGTCGACGATGATGACAACGAGGTCGCCTCGGTAGTGCTGACCGTCACCTGGCTCGGCCGGGATCGGCCGAACCAGACCGGATCGCATTCGGTGTCTGTCAAGAAACTCGACGGTCACGTAAAGGTGCTCAACCGCGGCAAGCTGGAGCTCTTCGACGAGTGGCTGGCCCGCGTGCGCCCGCTGATCGAGAAGAGCTACGCGATCGTGCTGCTGTGGGGCAAGCAGAACGGGGACCCGGGTCGGGCGGCCCGCCCGCTCGTCGCGGGACAGCGTTCGGACGGTGTTGTCGGCGCGGACTACCCGGTCTCGCTGACCGGCGCGGAGGCGGTCTCGGCGCCTGCAATACCCGCGACCGTGCCGCCTACCGCGCCGCCGTCGGATTCGACGGATATCGGTTCCGCGCTGCTGAGCATGCGCGAAGGGGACCGGCGGCTGTGGGACGCGCTGAAGAAGGACCGGGTGCTAGGACCGCTGGTGCCCGCCAATTCCGTCGAGCGAGCACAGCTGTTCGCCGCGGAACGCGACAGTGACGGCCAGGACTTCCCGTACGAGTTGGTGTCCCGAGTGCAGCGCGCCGACTGGCTGCGCCGCCGGGCGGACCGGATCACGCAGCTGGAAACGTTGCTGTACCAGGCGAATTCGACTGGCCAGGACACCACCGAGCTGCGTCGCGCGGTGCAGCGCCTGACGGAACTGGCTCAGCGCATCCACGACATCGAGCTGCAGGACCTGGCCTTGGGGCGGGTTCGCGGCAAGGCCGTCGACGTGGCGAAGTACCGCCGGGACGCGGCGCCGTTGCCGCCGGACAGTGTCTTGTACGCCGAGGCCACGATGCAAGACCACTTCAGCGATGTGCTGTTGGGCGCGCAGTTCGATGAGGCGCAGATCCGGGCCGGGTTCCGGCGCGCCAAGGCCCGGGTGACCGAACTGCTGGGGCTGCGGGCGGATCCGGATCTGATCACCGACGAGCGGTTGGAAGAGACCGCGCCGGCGCGGGTCATGCATCGGTTGCGAGTGGACGGTGAGCTGAAGGAACTGGATTGGCTCGAGGGTGAACTCGCCAAGCCGCTCACCGCCGCGGATCGCGCCGCGGGCCGCACCGAAGAGCAGCGCGCGCAGGACCGGCTGTCCTGGCAGGACTGGCGCGAGCAGGTGGAGGTAGGCGGGCAGCAGTCGACCATCGACCGGGCCACGGCGCTCACCGAATACCTGGAGCTGCGTGAGCTGGACCGGTTCTACGACAAGATTCACGCCCGGGACGTCATCCTGCCTCGACTGGAAGCCGAACTGGACGTTGCCCTGGCCGAGGCGACCGCACCGACACTGGACACGGAATTGCTCCGGATCCGCGACGAAGCGGAACTGGAACGCGAATACCTGCGCGCCGCACTGAACGACGCGAAACTCCCCGCCACCACTGGCGGCGTCGGGGAAGGAGCCGGAGTGCCGTTCCGGGTCGACCCGACGGTTGGACCGGGGCGGTTGCGGGAGTTGCGCCGCGATCGCGCTCGGATCGCGGCGAACTTCGTCGCGGTGCTCGGCGCCGAACTCGGCGCCGGGCCGGCGGATCTGGAGCCGGCGCGACTGACCGGGCTGATTGCGAAACTGCAGGCGCAGCGGATTGATTCGGCGGTCGTCGGGGTGGTGCAGTCGCTGCGTGAACTGGACGCGGTGATCGGACTGTGGGTGCAGTTCGACGCCGCCGATGCGCGCGCCGAGCAGATCGGCATGCTGGCCGATGATCTGCGCCAGGCGCATCTGCGCGATGCGGATCCCGCACCGGAGTTGGTGGCGCAGGTCCGGGATATCGAACAGCTGGCTCGCCGTCGCCACGCCCTGCATCAGGAGTTGGACGCGGCGAACGAGACGCTGCGCGACAGCGGGGTCGGGGCCACCGGAGCCGCGTTGGCGCACCAGTGGGATCGGCAGTTGCGACTGGTCGGCAAGTTCGCGTGGCTGATCGGGGTCGACAACGTGGGACCCGCGCAACTGCCGCAGCTGGCGGCGCAGGCCCAGCAGACGCCGGCGGCCGACACACTGCGTGCGGCGGTCGCCCGGCTTCGGCTGCTGGACGCGATGATCGCGGTGGACAACACCTGCGATGTGCTGCGTCACTCGATTCGCGACCTGGACGAGCGGATCGACGCCGCCTTGGCGCAGGCACTGACCGCACCCGCCCCGGAGCAACTCCAGGACGGCGACCGTGCGCACCACCTCCCGGACTCGGGCGAGGGCCGCAACGATTGTGTGCAGCTGACCCTGACGGTGCACCGGGAGCGGACCGGCAACCCCGATATCGTTGTGCCGGAATACCTTGGCCCACAAGGGGTATGGCTCGACACCTATATCGCCGCCGCCGATATGACCTGGGCGGACGTGCAACAGTTCCCGGTCGGGGCGCTGCACCCGCTGCAGCCGGTGGTGAACGCCTTCCGCCGCCAGGTCGGCACACTGGACGCCGACAAACGCAATGGCGCCTCGGTTTTGGTGGTCATCGGTTATGCGGTGACCGACAAGTACGGGGTCGGCGGCCACACCCTGCGGCTCGAGTACAACGACGGAGCGGTCACCGTCCAGGAGCATGGTGTCGAAACACCATGGGCGCAGTACCGGGCTCGCCGGACACATCGCATCGACCTCACGGGTGTCTGGGTGATGGCCGCCGACCGGGAGGGCAGGTCGTTCCGACTGCCCGGCTCGGAAAAGCTCACCCTGAGCGAGAAATTCTGGGTCGGTACGACCCCGGCCGATCCGAGCGGGATCACCCCAGCCGGCAAGCGGGACGCGGAGCTGCCCGACATCCCGCGCGGTGAACTGGGACCGGCGGTGGCCTTCGCCCGCGACATCGCGGCGATGGAGCGGAATGTCGTCGATGAAGCGATCATCGCGCAGGGCGCGCAGTTCGGACTCGGCTCGGCGACCGTGGCGCCCGAGGATCTGGCCCGGTTGCACGGTCTGCGTGGCCGCCTTGGTGCGGAATTCGCTGAGTCGCACCAGATGAATCCGGCGTTGCTGACCCCGGCGCGGGTCCGGGATCTGACCTCGGCGGCGGGTGATCCGATGGGTGCGCGGCTGCGGAAGCTCGACGACACCATCGACCACGCGGGCGCCTCCGTCGCTGCCCGGGCCTGGGTCGAGGCCCTCGAGTCCCTGGAAAGTGCGCTGCGGCACACGGACTCGTTCAGGTTCGGGGAGCTGCACCGCACCGCCCAGCGGCTGGAGGCCAATGCGCTGGAGCAGGAGGAGATCCGCAAGCAGATCGCGATATGGGACCCGCAGATCCTCTCGATGGCTGCGAAGCTAGAGATCGATCTGGGCGAGTCGGCATTGCTAGGGGACCGCGCGCCGGTCCTCCTCGAAATCCGTCGTGGCCGTCAGAAGTGGCTGACCGACGAAATCGGTTCCGAGCTGTTGGCCGTGATCTTCGACAACCATGTACCTACCGGGATCTGGAATCATGCCCAGCTCAAAGAGATCGAGGATGCGCTGAGAGGCGATCAGGAACTGCCGCATTGCGCGACTGAGGCCGCGCGGTTGGCACGCCTGTTCAACCTCCAGACCGTTGTCGAGACGGTCGACAGGCTCGCCTGGGAGCTGGTCGTGCTCGACCACACTCGGCACGCCATGCTGGCGCAGACGGTTCGCAGTGCGCGGCAACAGGCAATCTTGATCTGGGCGGGTCTGTTCGCCGGTATCGAGCCGGGCCGGTCCGCCGCGGTGGTCGACCGACGGTGGCGGCTGCTGACCACGCAGGCAAAGAACCTGCTGATCGCCGAACTCCCGGGATGGGTGGCCACGACACCGGGCGTGTCCTGGGATGCGCGCGACCGGGCGAACCGGGAACTGTTCGCGGCGGAGCTGGCTGATCTGCTGGCAGCCCAGGAACGAGGGCAGCTGCGCGTCGACGAACGGGAACGGCTGCGGACCCTGAAAACCCGGGATCTCGACCTGCACGACCTGGACGTGTGGGCGGCGAAGACCGCGCGCCGGGTGTATGTGCTGGCCACCGCGGGGCCCAGCGATCCAGATGGTGCGCTGATGTTGTTCCTCGGCAGGCCGAATGTGAACGAGATCACCGCCACCGTCATGGGATCCGAGTCCGAATCGTCGTGGGCGCTGCGGTACGCGCGAAGGCTGCTGAAGGACCGGGATGACACTCGCGGCGCGCTGGTGTGGCTGGCGCCCGAGACCACGCCGACGGCGGCGGGTCACCAGCTCGTCCGCGACCTCGACGGGGTCGTGGAATCCTGGGATTACTACCGGGATCGGGGTCCGTACACGGCGGACAGCACGTTCCATATCCGGACGCATCTGGATGCCGCCGAGATCACGGCGGTCGCGCAACGCGATCTCGACACCCGACCGCCGACGGTGAACCTGCGCAACCAGATCGTCGCGTTCCGGCCGACCTATGAGTCGGACGTCCGTTCCGCCGAGACCGAACGTAGCGTGCGGGTGCCGTTGACGACGCGCACCACCGAACTGCGCGCGCGGTGGGCAGATGCCGACGCCCGCCGCGCCAATGCCCGAGACGCGATCGAATCACTGGCCGCCGACTGTGTGGAACTCGGAGTCGCGCCGGAAGCCGTGCTGGCCGGTGACCCGGCGGCGATGCGGGAACTGGAGTTACTGGCGGGCGACCCACAGACCGCGACAGACGGCAGACTGCTGCGCTGCCACCAGATTCTTCGGCTGGCGCATGATCTCGTGCGGGCGCGGGCCCGGGCCAGCGACGTCCGGTCGCTGCTCGAGGATCTGGCGGAACTGGAGCGGGAACAGGCTGCGGCAGAGGCAGGGTTCAACCAGCTGCGCGAGGCTCACCTGGCGGTGTTCGGCGAGGACGCCGATGTGCTGGCCGCCGCGCCGCGGGAGACGACCCCCGTCCGCGACCGGGCAGGCGAGGTCGGTAACCAGCTGGCGCGGCTGCTCGGCTTGGCGGAGATGAAGTGGACGAACAAGGTATTGCGTCGTCGCGTCGCGGCGCTGGGCGCGGGCCAGGGGGCGGAACGGGCCGGTGTGCTACTCGACCGGCTCACCGGACTGCGTGACCTGGAGGCCGCCGGTTACCGATGGCAGCAGGCGATGGCGCCGAAGCCGCAGGATCGGCTGGGGCAGTTGGCCAGTCGACTCGACACGCTGTTGGACGAACAGCGCATGCTGCGCAACCGTCGGGCCGAGGCGCGGGAGCGGATCCGCGCGGTGGCTCGCCACGAGGAACTGCCGTGGCGGGAATGGGGTAGCCCGACCCAGCGCCCCGGCGTGCTCCGGTACCTGCGCGCACAGCGTCACGACCAGCTGCTCGCCGCGCTCGATCCGGATTGGCTGGCCGAGCGGTTCGGCGGACAGGCGCCGCAGGAGCTGGCTCCCGAAGCGGTGCAGCAGCTGGTCATGGAGTTCCAGCGGTACTCGCAGGTGGCGAACACCGAGGCCCGCGCGGCGGTCGAGGCGCTGTACCGGATCGACGCGGCCTATGCGGCGGCCGTCGAGTTCAACGAATGCGATGTGCTGCTCGCCGGTGTCGAAGGCCGGATCGACGCTCTGTTGGCCGAGCGGGCGCCCGCGACGCTGCCGCCCCGCCCACTGCACCCGCCGCCCGTCGTCGAGCAGCCGGTCGGTGTGGTCAAGCGGGCGTTGGCCAAGGTCCGTGGGCTGCTCGGCGGGACTCCGGCCGGCGGTGACGCGGTCACCGGCCATCAGCGGCCGGGTATCGCACTGCGCAATCAGTGCGGGGTGGACCTGGTCGATGATGTCGTTGCGGTCACCGGCCGCGAGGGCCTCGGCTTGGCGCCGGCCAATCCGGATGAGGGCACCATGGTCAGTGCGATCGTGGCTCATCTGGATGTCCCGGGCGAGCTGCCGGTCGAGCCGCGGTGGGTGGCCGGGATCGGCGGCGCCTACGACCTGCTGATGGCGGTCGGCAAGGATCGCGACCGACGAAACCCGCGCAACGGCACCGGGATCGGCATCCTGGTGTTCGACCCGACGGTGATAGGTCGTCGTGGCGACGGCGATATGGGCCACGGCCGCTGGCTGGTGCGTCGGGTCGAGAACGGCAGGGTCAGCGCCGAGCTCCGGGACCCGGCAGGCAACATCCTGAACCCGAATTTCGTTCCGAGCCCGCAGGACCGCCTGAGTCGGGCGGCGGTGATCGTGCTGGACCGGCACGGTAAACCGGTGTGGCTGGCCGGTCCGGACGGCCTCGACCCGGCCTGGGATCCGAAGGACGACTTCGCTATCGGCCGTTCGCCGGAAGCCGCGCTGGTTCCCGGTCCCCGACCGTCCGTCACGGCGCTGGTGGACATGCGCCGCTACGCCCACCTGGCGTGGGAGCGGTTGCATGACAAGCTGGTTGCCGAGCACCACCATGAAGTGTCGGTGCGTCGGGGGTCGGCCACTCGGCGCACCATTACCCGCGAGCTGGGCGCGGCGCGGGCGACGTTGGCGAGCTTCCTCACCGATGCGACCGCGGCCGAACTCGCCAGTGACCTGCGGGCCCGGCTGGTATTGGCGCGACTGCGCCGCCGGGTGAACCTGTCCGACGAGATAGCCGACGCGGCCGATACGTTCGAGGAATCGCATGATCGCGCCCAGCGATTCGCCGCGTACGACGCCCATGCCGATGCCACGGCCTTGGTGGATCGGGTCGACGCGCTGGCGCACTACACCCGGGCGCGGGTGCGGCACGGTCTCGCGAACCAGGCGGAACTGGACCAGGTGCTCGCCGAGGTGGCGCGGCTGAACCGCATGGCCGCCGCGGTTCTCGATGTCGAGCACGAGAGCGAACTGCCCGCCCAGGTGCGCGGTATGAGCATCGAGAGCGTCATGAGCGCCTACGGTTGGCATCCCGATGACGAGCTGCCCGAACCGGATGTCGAAGCCCATATCCGGGAGGTATTCGCCGAAGCCCATGAGAAACTCACCGCGGCGCTCGGCACCGATCCGGCAGCTCTCGACCCGATGGAACTTGCCCGGCGGACTGGGTCCGTCGAGGTACGGCCGGAACGCGCCAGTGGGGTGGAGCTGACCCTGGCCACGCTGGGAGTGGCCTTCGAGGAGACCCGGCAACTCAGAGTCGCGATCGACCGGATCTATGCCCGCGAGACCACCCTCGCCGCGCGCCGAAAGGCGTTCGCCGCCGCGGTGCGGGCCGCGACCGCGACACTGCCGGAGGATTACCCGACCGGCGCTGATATCGTGCTGGGCGAGTGGCTGATTCGGCTGCGCAACGACGCGTTGCGGCGGCGCGAAATCCGTCGCGATGTCATGGCGCGGGTCGGTGTCGCCGCGGAAGCGGTGACCGACGCCACCATCCAAGAACTGGTGGTCCGACGCGTCCGGCTGGCCACGGACTTCTCCGACCTGTTGCACCGACACCGGTCGATCTCGATGCCGGAGCAACCGCTGTCGTCGGAGCAGGTGACGCTCTGGGTCGAGCGGCTGGAGCAGGAGCACGCACCGAACCAGCAACTCCTGGAGACCGCATCGCTGCTGCGTGACCTCGATATCGCTCATGCCGAACTGATCCCGCTGATCCGCGCCAACGCACACATTGTCGCCGTCGACATGCTGGAAAATGGGCTGCGCGAGACTTATTCGCAGATCCGGACCGCGCCCGCCGACTCGCGCGAGGTGGGCCGATGGGCCGCGCGCATGGGACTGCTGGATGTCCAGCGCGGCGAAATTGCCGCGGTGCTCGAGGAATTGCACGCCACTGTGGCGCGTCTCGATGCGACCGGGACCCAGCTGGCGGAGCTCGCCGACGTGGTCGGGATGCCGCTGGACGGGCTCGGTGACGGCCAGACGTTGGTCGATGAACTGGAGCGGAGCACCGCTGAGGAAACACTGTCGATGCAGCGGGCGCTCGAGCTCGGCGCCATGACCACGGTGGCGCGGACCCGGGTCATGCTGCGCGAGGAGGTCGATCGGCTCGCCGATGACCTGGACGAGCGGTTGGCAGCGCTGCCCGACCTATTCGCCGGAATGGCCACCGAACCCGATACCACCGAGCAGGCGCCGGCGAACGACGATGCCGTGATCGCACCGGATATCTATGTCGGGGTCGGAAAATGTGCTCCGCCGGTGGCCGCGATGACTCGGCGTTATGTCGGGGCGGATACCGGGTCGTTGCTGTCGGTGTTGCCGCAGGTGGTGCTCGAGGATGCCGCCGCCGCGGAAAATGTGACCGAGGATGTGTTCCTCTCCGCGGCGATGGTGGGGGATTGGGCGCTGAGGTTCACGAAGCGAGGCGCGGACTCGGCGCAGGCGGGTGGGCCGCTTGCCGAGGCGGTCGAGGAGGTGCTGCACAACGGCGGTGTGCGGGCGCTGGTTGTCGGTTTCGGCGCCAAGGGTGGGCATGTCGTCGGGCTGGAACGTGTGGTTCGCGATGGTCGATACGCGGTGGTTCTGCGGCATGTCGACGAAGACGGCTGGTGGCGGGAGTTCGAGGGCGTTGCCCTGGACGAGGAGGTCGCGCGCCTGGGCCGGGACGCGACCGAGGTGATCGCCGCGGGTGTCGACGGCAATGGGAACAAGTTGGCGCCGGTGCTCGAGGACGACCGGGCGAGGGAGATCCGCGACTCCAAGGCGCTGCAAGGCACGCTGCGCGGCACGGACGGGCCCGCGCAACCCGATGAACCCTCGAAATCCTTCTGGAAATGGTTGCGCCCAAGGCGCAAAAAGCCCACGAACCGGGATATCGACCGGAGGGGCAAAGCCAGTATCGTGGCCGCTGTCGCTGACGGCTCCGTGGCGTCCTTCGCGCCGCTGATGTTGGTCCAAATGGGTGTTCCGTTGGAAGAAATCGCCCTGGCGACATCTGTAGCTCAGGTGGGCGCGCTGGTAGCCGGATTGGCGGCCGGACCGATTACAGACAGGGGCAATAACCTTACGACGCTGAAACTGGCGTCGGGAGCCCAGGCCGCGGCTATGTACACCGCAGGCGCCTTTTTCCTGTTCGAGCTGCCCGGAGCCACAATGGTCCTCATCAGCGCGACTGTCGTCGCTGAGATGACCAAAGCCATTATCGATAACACCGGTCCCGCCTACAGTAAGAAATTGGCGGCTGGAATAGCGGAAGACATCAAAGCCGCCAACCGATACACGGTGCTGCAGGGCGCCCTCGCCAGCGCAGTCGGCAAATCGGCGGGCCCCGCTCTCGGGCCGTTCTCGCTCGCCGTGAGCGGTACCTCCCACCTGGTGAATCTAGCGGTGCTACGCGGGCTTCCCTCGATGCCGCCGGACAAGGCGGGCCAGCCAGCCCTGCTCGATGGGCCCCGCTATATGTTCAATGACCGGTTCATGAAGTATTACCTGTTGCTGAGCCCCTTGACGAACGCTGGATCAGCGGTAGGGCTCTTGCTTCTGGCCGACATAGTCGGCAACGGGGATTATTCGAAAGCTACCGCGGGACTTCTCGCATCAGGGATCGCCACCGGGATGCTGGCGACAAAGTTCCTGGTGCCGAGGAAGTGGGTTGAAAGCGCCAAACTGTCATGGACATTCCCGGCCTCGGTAGCAACGTCGGCGGGCCTTCTGCTCGCGTATGCGAACACAACGAACGAATATGTCCTTTTGGGATCCATGGCTGCCGTCGGTTCGTCCAACTATGTCAACAACATCGCCTACCAGGGGCATCTGAGCCGCGTAATTCCGGAAAATGCCCTCGGTGGTGCGCAATCGTCGCTCACCATATTCCAATCTGCCGGCAGAATATCCGCCGGCGTGGCCGCCTTCGCTGTGCTGCCGGTGCTGGGTACTTATGGGATCGGGATGGCAACCGCCGGAATGTTCGGTTTGCTGACCGCCGGGGCGGCTGCGCTCGGGATTTCCATCCGTAAGCTGGAAATGGGACAGCCGCAGGTAGCCGGTGCATCGACCAGGCACCCCGATGCCGGCATCCCCGACCCGGCCGTCGTCAGAGGCGGCGCCATCGAACTCGCCCGCATACGAGCACGCGGCGATGACAACTCACGCGAAGCCGACTACATCGAAACCCTTCTCCGCGCGCACCTGCGACCCATCTCAGCCGACGGGACGGGCCCTATCGCCGTTGCCGTCGAAACCGTCGGCGACCCAGAAAACAGCATCGACCTCATCCTCCTGGTCGTCCAGAAGGGCGGCGACGAATTCGGCCTGATCATCGACAACCCCGACAACCCCCGCGTACGCACCATCGACGGCGATGAATACGGCGAAGACGACCAGGGCGTCGTCGCGGCGTGGGTCGCCTACTTCACCATCAGGGAGCAGGGCCAACTCATCCCGCGCGGTCGAGGAGGCCACGCCCGCGCATACACCCAACCCAAGAGCCAAGGCGAGCCGAGCGCGGGACCGGCCGGACCCGGAATCCGAGGCGAGTCGAGCGCGGGACCGGCCGGCAGGTTCCTGCGTCGGATCTGGCGGCGTCGCAAAGCCCTCGACCCGGTCGGTGAAGGTGACCTCGGACATAGCCTGCCGGATTCGGAACGGCCGCTGACGAATCAGAGTGCGCCCGTGCCGCCCGCTGACATCGAACCCGATCCGATCGAACGCTCCTACCAGAGATTGCTGGGTCGCTTCGACCGCGAGATTGCCGCCGAGCTCGACCGCCTCCACAACAGCGAGGACCAGCGCGCCGCTGCCGAAGGCTTGGCCACCTATGTGCGCTATGTCCGGCCGAATGATCCAGTGGGCGTCGGATTCTGTGCCCCGCCGGTGGCGTGGATGATGCTGGCACCCGATGCCGCGACGGGGTCGCTGGATGACGCGGCCTGGCTGGAGGTGAATCACCGTGCGCTGCGGGGGGAAGTGGATGAGCTGGCGCTGGTCGAGGCCGCGCGGGTGGGGGATTGGGCGCTGTGGTTCGGATCGGTGGCCGAGGCGGTCGTGGATCTGGAGCGGCGTGGCGGGTCCCGGATGCTGGTGGTGGGTCGCGGCGTAGGCGCAGGTGGGCACGCGGTCGGGTTGGAGTGCGCCCGCGGTGCGGACGGTGAATTCCTCCGGGATGCCGATGGCCGGTTCGTGGTCGTGCTGCGACATGTCGACGAGAGCGGGGTGTGGCGGGAGTTCGCGGGCGCGGATCTGGCCGCGGGTGTGGCGGGGCTGGATGCCGGTGCGGTAGAGGTGATCGCCGCTGGCCGCGATGCTCAGGGGCGGACGTTGCGGGAGCGTGTCGAAGACCGTGCGGAGGCGCTCGCCGGTATCCGCGATGTCGAGGGCCGCCCGCGGACCGTCGGTGCGGTCCTGGACGGCGCGATCCTCGGCGTATCGCCACAGGACGGACCTGCGGCGCGGCGACACCTGCGGCTGGTGTCGGATTCCGCGCCGGATAGTGGTTCCGGTAGTGCGGGTTCGGCAGCACCGAACCTGGCCGGAATTCGCGATGTTGTGGCGAATCAGGTGGCCGAATCGCGGCAATACCCCGCCCGGACCGGGGTATTGACCCCACGCGGGTTGGCGAATCTGCGCCGCCATCGCGCCGAGGAAGCGAAGCGGGCCGGTGCGGAATTGGACCCGCCCCTGCCCAGCGCCGCGCTGACCCCGGACTGGGTCGCGATGCGGCACGTGAACCGTGGTGCCGATAGTGGTGTCGGCAGTGTGGTGCGCCTCGACCGTCTGCTGGCGGCGGAGCAGGCATTCAGCCGCAAACGGGCACAGCTGGACGGGCTTGTGGCGCTGGACCGCGCCACACGCGACGCGGTGACCAACCGGCTTTCCGCCAGTCAGCGCTATACCGATCGGTATGGCGAGCATGTGCAGAACTTCGGTGCGGACGCCGCGCACCTGACCGCTGACCCGACGGGGTTGTTCCAGGCGCGAGTCTTGCGTGACCGGGCCTATCGCCTCGCGACAGCCGTACCCAGCCAGCGGCGCGACTCGCTGGATCGTTTGGTGGAGGCCGCACAGGATTTCCAGCGGCTCGATGCGGAATGCGAGCGTCTGAACGCAGTCTCGGACCGGCTCGAGGCCACGGTGTCCGACGATATCCAGGTCATCCACCGGATTCAGGAGCTCGAGCGGGACCTCATCCGGATGGCGGGCCTGTGTGGGGTGTCCGAGAGCGTAGTGACGCTGGGCTACCAGGCGCCGGACGCGCTGCGCGGCATATGGTTCAGACGGCAGCGGCAGTCCGCTCTGGCGGGCCAGCAGCAGCTCCTCGACATGATCACGGTCGCCGAGGAGTTCATCGAACTGCGGGAGCAGGCCGAGAAGATCGACCAGCGCTGGGATCGGATCGCCGGTGACGTGGCGCCGGTGGGTGACACCCTGCCGTTCCCGCCCGCATTCGGGGCGAAGGGACGTGCGGCGAAGGTCTGGGCGCGTCGGCACAAGTTCGACAGCACCGCAGAGTTTTTCGCGTCACTGATCTCCGATGATCGGTGGACATTGGCCGAAGGTGGCCACCCGCAGCAGCCGGTAGATCTGACCGGCATACCGGCGCGGTGGCTCAACCGGATCCACCGGTACGAGATCGTGCATCGGATCTCCGCTTTGACCGAGGTGCCGGCGAACCGATACACCGCCGAGCAGCAGCGGCAGTCCGACGAGCTGGGTCAGCTGGTGACGCTGTTGGCGCAGGCCGAGCGTCAGGCGGCGCGGATTCCGGGTGCGGAGCCGACGCCGGTACATCTGTTGGCGCTGGACGAGCCGGCGTTCGCATTGGACGATCTCGACACCACCCGCCGATGGGAGGTGCACACCGGCCTGACAGCGGCAGCGGGATTGGCGCGGGCCGCGAACCACCAGACCGCGGGTCTGCTCGGCCGTCCGGACGGCACCGGCCGGCGCATCGAGGCCACGGCCCAGATCGTGGTGGCGAACCTCGAGGGAAATACGCGACGGGCCGCGACGCGAGTGATCGAGCACATCAACGGCTGGCTGTCGACGCGCGCCCATCTGCCACACGCCGGGCCCCGACCAGAGGTCGCCTTGGTCGAGCACGCCGAGGGCGCGGCCGTCGTGGCGGCGGTGATGGGCGACTTCGACCACGAATTCGGGCCGACCGGTGTCGTCCACCGCCTGCATTCGGTCTTTGAATCGGTGCCGCCGGAGTCCCTTGCCCCGTGGCGCTCGCCGGATGTCTCCCGGCTGTCGCCGCCATGGCATCGAGAGGATCTGGAAGGGGCCGAGTCCAAGGACTGCACCGCCTATATCATCGCCGACTGGACTGGTGCGGACCCGCGCAGCCTGGCGGGTGTCACTCGCAATGCCGATGAACTCAGCGCTGGGCTGCGCGGCAACTGGCAGCCGACGGATTTCGGACTCACCAGGCCGGCCGTGGAAGACGACCCGGTGGTACCGCGGACGGGCGCCGACCGTATCGCCTTGGACGTGATGAAGAGGGGCCGCGGCGCCCGGGCTGCGCTGGTCCGGGTCTACGACGACCGGACCGCGCATGTCAGCGAACTGGTCTACGAGGGCGGCGTGAACTCCCTCGGCCTGCCGTTGTTCACCATGCGCAACTGGGAACTGTCGACGGCGAACGCCGGCGCACTGGAACGCCCACGGGTAGAGGCGATTACGCGCGAATATATCTGGGGACAACAGCAACCTGGTGTCGTCGCCGAGCACGCGATCTTCGCCGATCGGCGGCGCATTCCAGTGGGCGAGTATGTGCCCGGCAGTGGCGAACCCGGTGTCACCAAGCCGCTGGACGGTGTGCAGATCGGCAGTGAACCGTTGCCGACCAGGCCGACGGTGTCGTGGACGATCGAGCGGCGAGCCTGGCTGAAGTGGCTGCGGGTGTCCTCCTTGATCCACCCGGGCGCCGCGGACCCGGCGAGCGCGCCGATAACCGCGATGCTGCACAGCCAGGATTGGCAGAAGCGCTGGATCGATGATGCGGTGATCATTTGTGCCGCGTTCGCGGCCAGGGCATTCCGGTGGACCCGTGGTCCGTTGCAGTTGCGGGCGACAACTGGCGAGTCGTCGGAGCATCCGACGTTCGTGCTGGAAGCCATGGTGGATGAGCTGCCTGAGGTGGCTCGACCGTCGGTGCAGTTCGCGCCGGAACAGACCCCTGCCTGGGAAGGTTGGTACCCGCGCGGCAATGGCTTCGTGGTATGGGTGCGGGTCGGTTCGGAACGTGACGAGAACTACGAACTGGTGCACGAGGCCGTCGCGGTGCGCGAGGTCCTGGATTTGTTCCAGCACATCGACGAATCCGCCGCGAACGTGGTCGCCGCGACGGTCGGGATCGTGCTGGACGGCGCCGACGATGCCGGGCTGAAAACGGAATTCAGCGATGATCCGGATTTCCCGATGCACACGCTGCGGGTGCAGCACGTTTCTGGCCTCGACCTGTTGTCGGTGACGATCTTCGACGATCCGACTTCGCGGGTTTACATGACTGTGCCACTCCGGCAAGGCAATTCGTGGCGAGTCGGCTTGGCTGTCCGGGCGCTGTCGGAGCTGATCGGTGATTGGCCCGCCCAAGAGCGGGACCGAGTGCTGGGCGCGCTGTTCCAGAAGATCTCCGATCGGCTGGCCAACGGCAATGGCGCGCTGCATGCGCAGGTGAGTGGTGTGCTGCCGACCCGCCGGCTGATCGTCGAGTTGGACTCCGATGCCGAGCCGGTCGACGACCGCGATTCGCAGGATGAGACTGTCGCCGAACCGATGGTGTTCACCGAAAGGCTGGTCGGCCGCGGCGGCGTCGAAGCGCTGTTCCCGGATATCGACGAAGCCACCGCGGAGTTGGTCGCCGCGATGGTCGGGATCGTGCTGAACGGTGTCGACGATGCGTTGCTGGAGCCGGAATTCGCCGATGACCAGAGCTTCCCGGTGCAAACTCTGCGGGTGGCGCACGCTTCGGGCGTCGAGCTGTTGTCGGTGACCATCGGCGATGATCTGATTCCTCGAGTTTCGATGGAAGCACCACTCCGGCAAGATAATTCGGAGCGAGTCGGCGTGATTTCGCAGGTGCTGTCGGAGCTGATGGGCGATTGGCCCACCGACGAACGCGACCGGGCGCTCGGGATGGTGTCCCAGCGTATTTCTGATCTGCTGGCCGACGGCAATGGCGTGCTCCGAGCGCAACTGCGTGGTGTGGTGGGGGCCCGGCGGCTGATCGTCGAGTTGGCGGCCGAGGGCGCTGCGGCCGACGATCGTGGTCCGCTGCGTCGGACTGTCGTCGAGCCGATGGTGTTCACCGAAAAGCTGGTCCGCCGCAGGCGCGTCGACCCGGCGGGCGAGGAACTCCGCGACGAAGTCGCCGAACTGCTGGACCCGACGCCGTACGACGAGGAGCCGATCCACCAAGAGCAGCTGCCGCCGCCGTCCGGTGTGCCGTCGCCGACTCGGCGGACAGAGTTGTTGCCGATCGATCGCCCGTGGTACGGCGGGGTGTTGCCTTTCCTGCGCCGTCGGGGCGACCTCGATCAAGTGAGCGTCTTGGTGGCCGACAAGTTGGCCCGCGACGGTTGGTCGATGAGTCAGATCGACTATGCGATCGCGACCTGTATTCCGTTCGTGACCAGAGTATTGCGGCTGACCAAGGGTCCGCTGACATTGCTGGCGACGACCGATGGGCCGCCGGACAGTGCGATGTTTGTCCTGCAAGCCGAGGTCGATAAGCCGCCTGTGGTGGCTCGGCCGATGGTGCGGAGCGTGCCGGAGGCGACCCCTGCCTGGGAAGGCTGGGAACCGAACGGCAGCCGCTTTGTGATGTGGGTGCGGGTCGGTACGAAACGCGACGACGAGAACAACGAACCGGTGCATGAGGTCGTCGCGGTGCGCGAGGTCCTGAAACTGTTCCCGCATATCGACGAAGCCACCGCGAAATTGGTCGCCGCGACGGTCGGGGTCGTGCTGGACGGTGCCGAGGATGCCAACCTGGAAACGGAATTCATCGATGACCAGGATTTCCCGGTGCAAACGCTGCGGGTGGCGCACGTTTCTGAGATCGATCTGTTGTCGGTGACCATCGACGACGAGCTGATCCCCCGGGTGCGAATGGAAGCGCCACTGCGGCAAGACGATCCGTGGCGCGTCGGCTTGGCGATGCGGGCGCTGTCGGAAATGATGGGTGATTGGCCCGCCGAAGAGCACGACCGGGTGCTCTCGGAGTTGTTCCAGAAGATTTCCGATCGGCTGACCAACGGCAATGGCGTACTCCGTGCGCAGGCGAGTGGTGTGATCGGGACCCGGCGCCTGATCGTCGACTTGGCCACCGGACCCGATCCGGTCTACCACCGCGGTCCGCTGGATTCGACCTTCGTCGAACCGATGGTGTTCACCGAAAGACCCGTCGGCCGCGGGGGTATCGAACCGGCGGGCGAGCAACTCCGCGATGAAGTCAGGGGGATGCTGGGCCGCACGGCGCTGGAAACCGTCCTCCGGACGGATATCGACCCGGTCGCCGCCGAAGGTTATGCCCGGTATCGCGAGCTGTATCGCAGGCCCGACGGCACGTACGCGCCGCTGGAAAAGCATATCGACGGTCTGCCGGTGACCGACGAGACTCCCGCGCACAAGCGCTTCGATATCAACAGTCGTAGGACCTTCTGGGACCTGCCGCCGTACTGGAAGGCGCAGGTCCGTGCCAGCGCCAGAACCGCGTTGCAGGCCGCCGCGCACGCCCACGATCACGGGGTCGGCCTGGGCAACTTCCTGGCGGTCGACTACGTCGCCGCCATGGTGCACGAGGCCTGGCTGCTGCCCGTACGGGGCGGACGGGTGCTGCCGGAACAGCGCGGCAGCTATGACGATCCACTCGGCGACGGTCTCGACAAGCTCAATCAGGAAAAGAACAAGATCTGGGCTCGTCCCGCCATCGCGGCCGTGTACTCCCATATCCGAGCCCAGGAACGCGCTCAGGCCGATGCCGGTGCGCCCGAAGTGAATCACGACGTCGACCCGACCGCGATGACCCGCGCGGACTGGGGACGACGCAAGGGTGGGCTGCGCCAGGAGATCGGCGATCTGATGCGCTGGCACGGTTGGCGCGATCCGCGTCAGCAGCGGTATGCGGAGCGACTGATCAAAGCTCTGGTCAACAAGGCATTCCGACTCGGCGATGTGCGGGTGCGGTTGACCGCCCAGGTGGACGGCGATATCGACACGCAACGCCTGCATGTCGACGTGGTCGTCACCAGCCCGGAACCTGTGGTGGCATACGAGCTGCGGCGCAACCTCGACAAGGGAATTCCGCAGCTGGATGTGCTGACTGGCAACTGGGGCGTCGAACCCTTGATCGATGGCAAGACGGTCCGGCTGGAATTCTTCCAGCGCGGTGGCGCTCGACGGCCGGAGCTGACCCTTGGCCTGATCGAGACTGCCGATCCCGACCAGCGTAGGGCCGATAACCAGGTCGGAACCAGCTGGTTGAACGCGCGTCTGGCCGCGATGGGGTTGCCGGCCCAGATGATCAACGAAACGGTAGTCGTGGGCTCCGAGATCATCGGGAATGGGCTCAAGTACACCGAGGGCCCGGTGACCGCCACGGTGGACCTGCACGGCGACGCCCAGGGCTCACGCTGGGTGATGGTCAGGGTCAAGGACACCAGCAGCAAAGTCCCCTTGCAGCCACGACCGGCATGCCCACCCGGCGTCGACCCGGTGGAGTGGGAGCTGCAATGGGCTATCGGCAGGCGCGGCAGGCGGGTCACCGACGGATACACCAACGGGCGCTGGGGTTGGTACCACGTGCCCGAAGGCAAAGTGATCTGGTACGTCATCGCCGAAATCGCCGAGGCAGGTCCGGCGGTGGATCCGGTTCCCGGCGATGGCAGCGGTGAACGGCGGCCGCCGTGGCTGACCGCGGGTGTGCCGGCCATGCCGACAGACCTGGCTGCGGCACTGGACTACCCGGCACGAGCGCAGGATCTGGCTGTCGCCAGCCCGTTCGGTGGGTTCGATCGCCGCGTCCGCGTCGACGGTGCGGTGTGGGCGAATGCCCTACCGGGCCATGAGCCGGGCAGCGGCGAACGCGGCAGTGCTCCGAAGCCGGGTCCGGATCACGTGGCCGATCTCGGCGATGCCGCGGCTCCGGCCCGGGAACAAGCGCAGCCGGTGCAACCGCGCGCCGAGATCGCGGCGCTGATCGCGGAGCGAATCAGGCTGCGCGACAAGGTTGTCGAGCTACTGCGCGAGCAACGGGGCGATGTCGACGTGGCAACACCGCTGAAGGCGTTGCGCGCGTACGGCGAGCAGGTCTCCGACGACTCGGTGCGCCACGACATCCGCACTTGCCTCGACCGGCACGATGAACTCTTCGCGAATGAGCTGGTCTTGCGGGAGCGGGCGGCGGGAATTCCGGATCAGGCCGGGGCAGCCGCGAATACACCCGCGCCACCAGCCGAGCCCGAAGCGACCGGTGCGATCGTGGAGCACGGCGAACACGCCGGCAGACCGGTCGTCACCATCGCCCTCGACGACACCCGGTTCGTCAGCGACAGGCGCGAGATCTCCCCAACCGACGGCGACAGCGCCTACCGCCGGCCCATCGACCAGGCTGATGTGCTCGCGGAAGTGGGCGACCCGCAGGACCAGTGCTGGGCGATTGCCATGGGCATGCTCGGTTTCCCGGTCCGCAACAACGGTCTCGGCGGCACCCCCGTGTGGCAGGCCGTGCAGGAGAAGGGGTGGACGACACAGCGGTTCGAGGTCGACCCGGAGCAGTCGCACCAGCATGTCGAAGCGGCCTTCCTGGCCTGGGTGAACGGCCTGGATCCGACCGCGCGCAATGGCGCGGCGCTGCTGGTCATCGACGGCCTGCACCAGGCCCGCGACGGTATCAACGCCCACGTCCGGTTG
The DNA here is from genome assembly GCF_040647855.1 of Nocardia sp. NPDC049220. Lineage (NCBI taxonomy): Bacteria > Bacillati > Actinomycetota > Actinomycetes > Mycobacteriales > Nocardiaceae > Nocardia > Nocardia sp. NPDC049220. The sequence goes on along the minus strand of NZ_JBEZDA010000007.1, from coordinate 209,849 downwards.
TGGAAATTCATTGGTGACAGCGAGGGCCGCAACGGTGCGATCCTGGAACAGGACGTGGGCAACGGTCGGGTCGGCGCGCCGAAGGGCGTCGAGGCGCCGCAGAACTTGCGCGACATCTGGACCGTCGCCTTCACCGATGGACCGGAGCGTGTCAACGACGCGTCCACCATCCTGCCCGGTGGCGAAATCGTGGCGGTACCCAGGGACGTGGTCGCTGGTGCCACTCCGGTGGCGCGTCCGCAGGCCCCGAGCGGTCCGGAACAGGAACGGGCCCGCCGGTACTTCGAGGATCTGGTGCTGGCGACCGACGCCGCCGATGCGGCGGTCAAAGGCCCCGGTCCGATGGTTCCGGTGCGGTGGAACCGGCTGACTGCCGCGGTGCGTCGGGAAATCGGCAAGATGGGTGTCCCGGTCGAGATCGAGCGGTTCTCGAATTTCCTGGCCCGCGACATCGACCAGTTCCACCGCAATGAGCTGGCTATCCAGCTGGCCGGACCCGGTGAGCTGGACGAGAAGCTAATCGAGCAACTCCGTTTTGTTTACGAGGTCGAAGCGTTCGCGCGGACACGACGCGGGAATCCGCCGGTGCACATTCTGGCGTTGGATCTGCACGACAAGTGGGGCGGCCGGTGCGCGGTGGCGGTCGGCGACATCGACCTCGCTGATCGGGCGCAGGTGCATGTCTTTGGTCGTGCGGACGAGCCGCCGGTGCACCGACATATGGACGACAGGACGCGGGTGTTCTGGCGGGCGGGCGATCTCGGGACAGCGACAACCGCACAACTGCTGGTCAGGGACCTCGACGACTGGCAGACCGGGCCGGAGCATTACGCCGGGTTCTACCGGCTGGAACGGATGCCGATCATGGTGCTCGGCCACGATCAGGGTCTCGACATCGTGCTGGCCGAACCGGTGACCACGTGGCTGAGAGCGCAACAGGAAGTCGTGGAACCGCAGCGTCGAGTGCCGAATCCGGCGGCGCTGGAACGTGCCATCGCCGACGGTGGCGATCCGGTCGGGGTGGCGGGTATTCGCATCGACCGTCCACAGGTGCCGGATCTAGACGACATCGTGCAGCTGTGTCAACAAGCCACGGTTGCCCGCTTCGTGCGGGCTGGAGTCGATCTCGAGGTGGCGCGCCGGACCGTGCACAGCGACCCGGAAGCGGCCCGCGCGGACTGGACGGAGATTCTCGAACTCGAGCCGTCCGGATTACTGGTGGCCCGGGACACATACGATCAGATCATCGGCGTCGCCTACGTCCGGCGTGATGGTACGGACCAGGCGATCCTCGAGCATCTGGTTGTCGATCAGATGGGTCGGCGGCAGGGCATCGGTTCACTGCTGCTCGACGGGGTGTTGACCGACCTGGAACAGACGCGGGTGCTCGTGGATGTGGTTGCGGGCACTGGTGCCGAAGAGTTCCTGCGCAACCGCGGCTTCGTCCGCTCCACCCAGCCGCGCCCCGCTCTGCCACTCGATGACGGCAGCAGCCTCGACCAGGCCCAGTTCGTCCGTGTCCCTCTCAGTGTGCGCCCGCCGCAGCCCGAGGCGTTCGACCCGACGCTCCGCACCGCCCCGCCTGGCCCCGCCGGTGACGGCGCCGCGCCGCGGCCGGAACTGCCGGAGACCTTGACCGCAGGCACGTCCAGGGACGTCGCGCGAAACCAGGTTGTGGCACTGTTTTTCGCGCTTGGTGCCGACGCATTCCCGGCCGGGGAGCCGGTGGGACCAGCTCTGAAGGCGGCATTGAAGCAGGCGATTCGGGAGGGCAGGCTGTTGCCGGGGCAGGAACTGCCGGGAGCCCCGACCCTGGCCGAATACCTTGATGTCCGCTCGCCGACGACCATTACCCGTGTCTACGCGGCTCTGTCCGCAGACGGATGGTTGGTAGCCGAGCCGAACCGCGGTACCACAGTGGCATTCGCCATCCCGGTGGAAATCGAGATCGAACACGAAGCACCCGAGGTCACCGCTTCTGTCGCCGTGGAGGGCGGCGAGATCGTCCAGCCGCCCGAGCCGGACCAGGTGGCGGAACTGATGACCGCCCTAGGTGATGACGCCAACGGAGCCGCCGTTGTCCGGTCGACAGCCGATAAACCTACAAACGGTGACCGACCTGCGCTGGCTGGAACGAGTGACCGGAGCGAGTTGCCCGGCACTGTCCAGGAGTCGCGCAACCCCACGGAAGATCTGGAGGGCGAGCAAGCCCCGGAGGGAGGCGGCACCGCTGGTCACGTGATCGCGGACCCGGTCGCCGCGGCCACCCAGCGTGCGCTGGACCAGGAGCTTGCGCGCGACCCGGGTGGCGAGCAGCTCACCGGGCGGGTCGCCTGGCTGCCGGCGACGAACCGGCTGTTCGTGGTGGCATCGTACGGCAAGCATCTGGCAGCGATCGATGAATTGATCACCGCCCATGAGGAGTTCGCCGATGCGCTGTGGCGGCGCGGATTGGCGATCCAGTATGTGCGGCCATCGCCATTGCGTACGGGAGTGGAGATGGTGCCCATCACCCGCGATCAGGCGGAGGGATCGTGCCGCCGCGCAACGTGGGAGGAAGCCTGCGGGGCGTTGGTCGAGGGGTATGTGCAGGCACGCAAGGAAGGCACCACCGATGCCCCCTTCGAGGACTGGCTGCTGCTGCTCGGCGACGACGCCTTCTACCAGACGAAGGATTTGCCGACCCGGTTCCGCAAGGGCGCCTACGATGTACGGAAAGCGGAATACGATGCGCTTCGGCAGGATCCGACCGCGATCAACCATGTCAACGACGAGTCGATGTCCGATCTTCCGGATCGAGGCGACATTCGCGTCGGTCGGCTCCGTAGCAACATCATGGGGATCGGCTACCGGATGGCGGAGGCGGACCCGATGGTGGTGCCGGGCCATCCTGCGGAGGTGATGCAGCGCCTCTACCTGCGTCAGATTCCGATGCCCGAAGTGACGCCGCCACAGTTCCGGCAGGATGACGAGCGGTTACTCGACCTGCGTGCCCTCGGGGATCCCAAACTCTCGGTCGGTCGCGGTTCCACTGGGTATGGGATGCGTATATCCCGTCGGGGGAATGCATTGTCCGCGTTCCTCGCTCGGGAAATGACTTTCGAGGCCAGCAACTCCTTTGAGGTGTCCGACAGGATTCTCGCGGCGCTGCGGGGTGGTACCGACGACCTGCCCGCGCACCGTCGAGCAGTTGCGACGGCGCCACGAACCATGCCCGCTCGGTCTGGCATCCAGGAAAATCTGCTCGCCCCGACCGACTCCTATGCAAAGAATGCGTGCAGTCGGGTCCTGGACGAGGTTGCGGAGAAATACAAACGTGACGGATGGCACGGGCCCAGGAAGCTCAGTCATCACGTTGCGTGGTATACCGGCATCGGGTATCTGCTGGTCGTCGCCGCGGAGAAGGGCAAGCATCTGGAGGCGCTGGCCGAGTTGGCCATCACCAGCGACTACTACCTCGATGCGCTGTACCGGTCCGGATTACACATCCAGTACCGGGAAGTGACCGCACACCCGGATGGTCGGACGTATGAGCGACCGATCACTCGGGACGAGGCGGAGGGAGCGTACCGTCGTCCAACCTGGGATGAGGCTGTCGCCGGGTTGCTGTCGCAGTATCTGACGCTGTGCTGGTCACTACAGCAGGACGGTAAGAAAGCACCCTCATGGCGGGCATGGCTGGGTCTGCTCGGCGAGGACGCGTTCTACACCAAAGCGGACGAGGCGCAGCGGAGGAAACACAGCGAGGCGGAGTTCGACAAGACGAAGGAAAAGTACGAGGCGGTCCGCCGCAATCCGTGGACGCTGAACCACGCGAACAACGCGTACGAATCCGACTTGCCGTATTGGGACGAGGTCGTCGAGGGCCGGTTGCGCGGCGACATCCTCGACTTCGGCTACCGGATGGCCCGCGACAATCCCGAGTTCCAGCGACCGGATCATCCCGCGGGCCTGCTCTACAGCATGGCGATCCGCGAACGGCCGCTGCCGTCCTGGGCGGACTGCTCGACCGTGCCGGACGGGTGGGAGGTTGCCGGTGACAAGCAGTACCCGGTCGCGGTATCCGGCCTGGGTGAGGTCCCGCTGGCGTTGGACACCGACAACAAGCGGTGGTGGGTTCCGCGCGCTCGGGCAGGATGGCCGCGCCGCGCAGCGGTGTCCAACGTGCTGGCGCAGTGGTTCTCGGGCCGCAACGACTCGAGCCCGAAGCGCCTGACACGCAAGATCGGCAAGTCGCTGCAGAAGCCGCGAAAGGATCTGGCCCACGGCGGATTCGGTGACATCGGTGCCGCGGAGGCGGTCGCGCGGCTGGTCGGCGTTCCGGTCGACCTCGGCCAAGTTCTGGTGCGACAGGACGTTGTCGACCAAGGCTACGACGATCTGACGGAGTGGGCGCGGAGCGAATGCCTCGTCCTCGAGCGTGGCATCGCACAACTGCGCAGACTGCTCCAGCGAGCCGCCGTCGAGTTGGACGCGCATCGTGTCGGCGTGACGTTCCCGATCGAGGAGATGATCCGTACCGGACGGGAATTGAACGCCATCGTGTGGCGGCTGACCCATGCCCTGTGCCAGGACACCGTCGGCCTGGACTTGGGGAAGGTGAACAACCGGCGGCTGCTGGAACTCGCACTGGAACTGCCCGCGGCTGCGAACGTCATCCTCGAGCTTCTCGGGGCGCTGTCGGAACAGGCGCCTGGAGCGGACTTACCGGATTGGCCGGAACGCGAGCGGCAGATTCTCCCGAGGGATCTCAACCGGATTGCGCAGCCGGTGGCCGAGGTTCTGGCCCAGACGGACCCTGTCGAAGCGGCGCTGATATGGCAGGACCAGGCGCGTCTGTGGGTGGAGATACTCAGCGCGTTCGGAAAGGACCGCACTTGGGCGCACGATGCCGACGCGCAGCTATTCGCGTACCGGGAAGCGACCACTGTCGAGCCGGACCCGTCGTCGGCAGCCGTCGTCGAACCCATCGAAGGTCCGTCGGCCGGCGTCGTCGCGGCGGTGGGTGATGCCCGTGCGAACGAGATCGGCGACCTGCGTGAGCAAGCGCGGGATTGTCTGACGCGGGCGGGTTTTGCCTTGGGGCAGCTGGACATGTTCCGCGGCGGCGTTCCTGCGCCGGAGGATCCTCGATGGACGGTGCTGGCGGATGCCCTCGCGAGACAGCCGATGACCGTGTGGACGCAGGTGGTCGAGGATCTGCTCGTGGCCGACTCCGCCGACTCCGCCGACACCGCGCTGGTCATGGTGGAAGGTGCGGACTACCACCATGCGATCGTGCTGGTCCGGATCGACCTCCCCGAGGGCCCCGAGATCATCGTGTTCGACGGTCGACTACATGGGGCGCACGAGCTGTATGCCTGGGAAGCGCTCGAGCTCGAGAACGATGCGCACCGGACCGCGCCGGTGCGTGCCGTGCTGTTCGGCATGAACGACGAAGACGAGATGGGGCCGGACTTCGACCTGGCCGTGCCGTCGGATGCCCCGCCCCGGGCTAAGCCCATCGCAGGCCCGCTGCGCCCGCAAGACCCGGCCGACGGCGCCCAGGTGCCCGCCGCCGCAGGTGGCGATGATGGGGTGCATGCGTTCGCGCCGCCTCGCGGGCGTCCTGATTCGTTGGCGCCGACCAAGACCCAGTACGAAGTGCTGCGGCCGAACGGTCGCGAGACCGTCGATCCGGAACGTGCCGACAACGTCGAATTCACCTTTGCTTACCCGGATCGGCAGGGGTTGTTCCGCGACCTGGAGGGAACGCGGTACAGCACTGCGAGTTTGGGGGATTACATCCTGATGGATGCGGCGCCCAGGGACGGCCGCATCCACTTCCGCTTGCATGCGGACACCACCCATATCTATCTCAACCTCTCCTACGGTCCGTCGGAGCCGGGGCCCGCCGGATTCGGATACGGGGGGATCATCGACGGCTGGCTGGTGTCGTTCCCACTGCACAGCGCGGGTTTCGGCGCAACAGAGAATTGCGCGAAGGCCGCCGCGCAGAGCCGTTACGAGCTGTCGCGCAGCGGGGTGGACCTCGGGCTGGTCGACATGCCCGAGGAGCACCAAGGCCCGCTGTGGCGCGCCGGTGGATCGGAGTACGGGGTGGATCAGGTGCTCTCCGGCACCGTCGATCCGAAGCGGATGTTCGCCGGGTATGGCGACGATTTCTGGGTGGATGTCGTCGACGCGACGCAGGTCGACGGCGGGATGGCGGTGACCTGTCGGATCAACATGGTGCTCGGCGAGTCCGTTGACCTCGAGTGGCGGATGTGGCAGCGAGACGAGGCGAAGACGGCGGAGTACCTGCGGCTCGATGTGGGGTCGAATCCGGCGCGGATTGCCCCGGCATTGCGCGCACTCGACCGGAAACTGACCGCTTGGCTGGCCGAGTCGGGTTTTTCCTGGGGCGAATCCAAGGGGTTGCCCGCCAGCGTTGTCCAGCTCGCCGAGGCGGCGATTCGCCCCGCCGAACAGCGACAGCGGGAACTGCGGGCGCGAGTCCTGTTCATGGCGAACGAGCGGGCACGCATTCTCGAAGCGGCCCGCGAGTCGCTCCACGAGCTGGGCGCCGATATCGACCCGGAGGATGGCGCGGACGAGCTGAGACAGGCCGCGTGGGTGATTTTCGGCGACCACCGCGACAATCCCGAACTCGCCGCTCGAGCGCAGCCGATCCTCCGAAGAATCCATTTGCACAACAAACTCCTCGACCGCGAGGCCGAATTATGGCTCGAGCTAGCGGAGCTGCGGCGACAGGTGGAAGCCGCCGCACAGGCGGTACCGCCTGCGCCGATGCCAGTCGCGGGTGGCGGCAACGGCGATGGCTCGCTGCTGGGCTCCGTCGACCCGGGCCATCGGCCGGTCGGTGCTGCCGCCGACCCGGCGTGGCGGGTCGAGCAGGTCGAGGAAGTGGCCGACCGAGGCCCCGAGAAGAACATGGGCGCTGGCCGGCCGGCTGCTGATATCCGCACGCCGAAGTTGCCGCTGGACAGGGCCTTCGAGCGAACTCCTGAGACCGGCCAGCGGCCGACATCCGCTGTCGCGGAGCCGGTGGGCACGATGGTGTACGCGGACGAGACGGTCGACGAAGCGATGTCGGACTGGTCAGCGGATCGGCGTGCCGCGGCACGTGAGATCACCGCATCGCTGGCCCGCTTCGTGCACGGCGAGATGGTTGGTGATCCGGTCGGGGCGATCCGCGCCCTGCCACTGTCGACCGGGGGCATCCGGATCGAGCTGTGTGGTCATGCGAACGACGTGGCTGCCGTCGAATTTCGGGTGCCGGACGGCGCTGATCCCGAGGGCGCCGATCTCGATGCGGCTGTCGTGCTGTCCGCGACGGGCGCGATGCCGGAGTCCCGGTCCGCGGTGCTGCAATGGTTGGTGCGGGAGTTGACCGGCCATCAGCGCGAGGGCGAGGCGGCGGCGCACGTGCTGGCGACGGCTTTCGAGACGGCGTCGACGGTCGGTGTCCGCGACGAATTGTCCACGTCGCCGGCGCGATTGGTGATGGAGTCGCATCGGCGGGGCCCAGGGGTGACCGGATTCCGGGCCGCGATGGCAGGTCCTCGCCCGGGAACGGCGGTCACGGTCGAGGTGTCGGCGCAACTGCCGGACGGTTCTGCTGTGGCCGGAAGGTCGATGTGGCAGGTGGCGGTGCCGGTCGAGCAGGGTGTGGATTTGAGTGTCGTTCAGACGGCGGTGGAGGCCGGATGGCGGGCTCGTGTAGGCCTGGAGCGAGGATTCCGGCAGAATGACCCGGGATTCAGAGCAGGTGCTCTCACGGTCGAGGCCCGCGACTTCCTGGATGACGTATTCGCTGTCGATGGTGGTCCACGTGCGATCCGGACCGGCACTGTGTTTTTCGTATACGACAGTGCGCAGGCCGCATTCCGGTCGACCGCGGTCGACGACAGCGGCGTACCGATCCACGAGCGCACGTTCGCCGTCACGGAGCAGTCACCGGTCGAGGACGTTCGTTCTGCGAGGTCTGTACAGGACGGGTCACCGGCAGTGGTGGAACGTTTCGATGCGGGCGAGGATTCCCGGGAGGTCGAAAACCGCCTCCGAGAGGCATTCGGATCCGTCGTCGCGGTCTGGGCGGACGACAAGTGGAAGGACAACTGGAAGAAGCGCTTCGCCGGCGACTGGATGGGTCTGCTTGCGAGCAACATGATCGGGTACCTGGGCGCGGGCCGACCGGTGGAAATAACGCTTCACCCAGCCGACGGGAACTGCCGAGGCCAGGTGTCGGGCGGTACCCGAGGTCCGGGCTCCTTCTCGTTCAGCCCCGATACCACCACGGTGGTGGTGGCCGTCGACCGAAGGGATATCGGGACACCAGTCAACGATTTCACCATCGGCCGTCGGCCATTCGACGATACGCCGCAGGGGATAGCAGACGGCGTGTTGGCCGCGTACCTGCGTCATGCGCAGTCCACAGCGCCGGCGCGATTGACGGTGTCCACCAGCGACGAATCCCGCGATGATTTCCGGGCGGTGCTGAGCGATGGCGAGAATCCGGAGCTCGTCGTGGACGCGCATTCCTTCGGCAATCCGCGAGGGATGCTGCGGGTGGAATTTCCCGTTCGCACGGATGCTCAGCGAGGGACAGTCCAGCCGATCGCACGGGCCGTGGTCGAGGGTGTTACGCGCTACGTCGGCCGCAACAGCGACAACGGGTATGCCGTCATGGCAGTTGCTCCGGGGTGGGAACCAGCACTGTCGACGGTGCTCACGGAGGCGTTCGACGGCATGCCATCCGGACGGGTGGTGTTGACCGCTTCCTGGTCGCACGGGACAGGGCGCGTGCCGACGCTGCGGATGGAGGTGCTCGACCCCGACACGGGGACGTCGATCGCGGTGCGAACGATCGTCCCGGAGTCGGTGCGGGGCGACGCTGACGCTGACGCTGACGCCGTCGGAGTAGCCCTGCCTGCCACAGCGGGCCGTACCGCCAGGATGCTGCGGACCGAGCGAGCCGCGGCGGCGCGCGAGCAAGCGCCGAAGGCTGCCTATCTCGCGGATTTCACCGCGCGGACCGGTATCGAGGTCGTTGGGTGCGACGACGAGTCGATCTCGTTCCGGGCAGTACTGCGATTCATCGGCAAGATCGATGAGGAGCTCGCGATCGTCAGGCGATTCCGGCCGTCGCTCGACGTCATATTGCGGAGTGTCAATGTTCAGTACCTGGGCGCAGAGGGGTCGATTGCCGAAACTACGGGCCCGGCGATCATTGTCAATAGCTGGGACTTCACTCGTCGAGGACTGGAGCGACGCCGTCGGAAACAAGCGCAAGGCAGGGCATTCCGTGCGGGAGGCCTCGACAACCGGCTCGAGGCCCTGGCCAAACATGAAATCAATCACGCCTTCACCTACTCCACCGATTCCGAAAGCGCCTACGTCAACACCAACCTATGGCTGCCGGAGGCGTACGAGCATTTCGTCGACCGCGGTCTGGTGTCCGGCTCCATAACGGACTGGGTGGACCAGCTCAGCCTCTATAGCCGCGACAAGGGGGCGGAGAATACGCACCTTCTGGTCAACGAGGACGAAGCCAAGTCGGAGGCCCCGGTCCAGATCGAGTACGAGCACTTGGACGATCCGACTCATCCAGCGTTCGTTATCGACGCGGTGCGGTGGGGAATCTCCTATCAGGAGTTGGCGGATTGGGCGATCGACATCCGCAACGGCACCGGGCCGGTCCCCGGGCCGGGGCCGCACCGGGCACCATGGCAGTCACGCTTCTTCCCGTCGACAGCCGACAAGCCCACGGGCGGTGACAGTGCGCTGGCTGGATCGAGTGACCGGGGCGAGTTGCCCGCGACTGTCGAGGAGTTGCGCAGCTCCACTGGAGATCTGAAGCGCGTCGGGCGGAAGTTCCTGCGCCGGCTGCGGCAGTCTCCCAAGGACTCGTCGGGTGATCGCGGCGCGGGAGGAACATCGACCGGTCGTCCTGGACATGATCCCGACGCGTTCTGGCAGCCGGTGGATGAACGTGTGGCATTGGGACTTTCGCCGCGTGGTAGCCGGGCGACTCGGCGGTATGGACCGGAAGTGTTGTTCGCGGTTACCCCTGGGACGTCACCGGAGGACGGGGCGCATGCGGTCGAGCCGCGTCGCGGGCGTCCCGCTGATCCGTTGCCCGCGCCGACGCCGGCCGCCGACCCGGCGTGGCAGGTCGAGCAGGATCTGGGCGTGGCGGCTGCGGTCAGCGAGGGTGGGAGCGTCGGCAGCGCGGCGCACGGGGTTCCCCTCCAGGGTGAAATCGTGGAGGTACCCGCGGATGTGGTCGCCGGTGCCACTCAGATCGCGGTATTGCAGGAAGTCCGCGACCTGGAGCAGCGGCGCGACGAGTTGGCGCACGAGTTGCGGGTGCCTGATCCGAGCCGGTTGGACGCGGACCAGCAGGCGTGGACGGTCGACGGTGCACTCGGCAGTCTCCAGCAGGGGGTGGTCGACGATCGACAGCGGCTGCTCGAAGACCTCGCGACCGAGTTGGGTGTCCAACCCGAGCAGATCGACCTGAAGCGACTCACCCTGCCCCGCGAGTTGGCCGCGTTCTGGGCGCTGGAGGACCGCCGCACGGATGTCCTCAACCGGGAAGAACGCCTGCCGCGGTTGGTGGCTGTGGTGGAACGTCATCGCGAGTTGACCGCCGAGTTGATCGATGCCGACACCGCGGCGCTGGTGCGGGCGGTGGATGACGCGGAGGCACGGGCCTGCGGCCCGGTGGTCGAGCGGATCATTCGGGACGCGGCACTGACCGGCAGTCCGGACGGTGAGCCGCGCGGCGACCAGATCGTCTGGTTCCCGGTGCAGCGGCGTCTGATCGTGGTCGCCTTCGACGGCGGTCATGAACGCGCGTTGCTGCGATTGGCGGTGGAGCACGAAGGATTCGCGGGTGTCCGGGATGCCACCCCCAGACACGATGGGCGGGAATACCGAATCGAGCGCCACACCGTGCCGCGCCCGGAGGAACAGCCCGTCCTCGCGCAGCCCGCGGCGCCGGCCGAGACGCAACTGGTCGACCAGTCGGAAATCGTTGCCGCCGTCGCCGGTATCCGCGATCTGGAACAGCGGCGAGATGATCTGGCCGCGCAACTGGACCTCGCGGACCCTGCCGGTCTGGCGCCCGGTGCGCCCGTCTTCGACCAGCTTTTCCGCGAGGTGCGGCGTGACTGGCTGGAACTGGCCGACGAACTGCGTGTCGATGCGGCTGATGTCGCGAATGCCATGCTGGATGTGTTCGGCGACCCGGACGAGATGGCTGAGGACGACCCGTTACACCGATGGGCGCAACACTTCTCGGCGATGCATGCCCGGCGCGCGGAGATCGTCCGGCACGACCACGCGATCGGCGAACTGGTCACGCGGGTCGACGAACTGCACCGCGCCGTCGCGGCACTCGACGACAGGGTGGCAAACCGCTTCATCGCGGAGCGATTCGCTGGTGGCACGCAGGTCAGCGCACATGCCGTTGTGGTCGAAACGCCGGGCGTCGAGCTTCCCGTGCTGTATGTGGTGGCGTTGGCGGGCAGGCACGAGCGCGCCATGATCGACTTGGCGCACAAGGATTCGGCGGAATTCGCCGACGTGCATCTGCCACCGACCCCGCAGCGGCCGCGGCGGTACCAGATTCTCCGGATCGAGGTGGAGCTGGGTCCGGACGGTGCGGTGGCCGAGGCCACCTTGAACCCGGTCTCCCCGGTCGGTGGCCACTACCAGCTGAGTCGGACCGAGATCAAAGCGGCCTTCCTGGAGCTGTATCTCCAGGCGCGCCTTCCCGGGCTGCTGTCGGAGCCAGTCGGCTTCCCAGAGTGGCTGGCGCGCGGCGGATTCGGTCTCAATCCCACCTTCGATGACCTGGTGCGGGGCGTTGCCGACGCCCACCCGGACGACGTGCTGGACGTCTTCGGTGCGAAGGAGGCCGCGCGCAAAATAGTCGACAAGGAATTCACCCTCGCGGACCTCCGCTATGACGCCGACTCCGCCGAAGACGCAGACGCAGACGCGGCGACGATCACACCCGTCGCGGTGCTTCCTCGGGTGGTCGAACTCGGTGAATTCACGTTCCGACTCCGGATAGTGAAGCTCGAGCCATCTCGTTACGCGATCGCGAAAGTGGATGGCATCGCCCGTGATCCGGGCGGTGTCGTGTCGGGCCGGTTCGGCGGCCGAGAAGCCGACAGCCCCCGCAAACTCGTCGACGACATCAAGGCACTGCTGAGCGACGGCACCGCGAATCTAGGAATCGAAACAGGAACGTCCGCATGGGAACTGGAGCCTGTCGACCTCGACCGGGGGCTGCAAAAGAAGTTCGACCAGGTGGTCGCGGAGCTGCCCGGCTGGCAGACCTGGCGACTGGATCCCACGACGCCGCCGGGTGAGCTTCCGGCCGGGGCGCGCACGCGGATCGATGCCGCCGTGCGCGCGGTCCAGGAATTCCATGCCGACATCGCGCGGTGGTGCGCGGAAATCGATGTCGACGCGACCGGGATGGACCCGGAGCACCTTCGGAATGTCGTGCAACAAAGGGCTCACGAAGTCTTCAGCGACATTGCGAATCACGATGACTGGGAGGAGAAAAAACGTGTCAACACCTTGGCGAACCGGATTGGTTCGGCTGAGGTGTGGCGAATCGGTGCGGCGGCCGAGAAGGAGCTGACCGCGCTGCTCGACGCGGCCGGACTCGTCGTTTCCCGCAATGAGCTGGCCGCCGAGCGGGCGATCCCGCTCAACGAATGCGTCGGGTTCGACGCGCTGCGTGGGCAGCTGATCGTCGCCGGGAAGCCTGCGGACTTGGCACTGCTGATGGGTCGGCAGTTCGGTGTGAGCCCCGAGGAACTGGCCGCACAGGGCATCGCGATTCGCTATAAGCACGCTTGGGTCGACCGTGACGGCGCACCGCAGATCGAGGAGCTGACTGGCAACCCCGACGATCCCGACACCCGAGCCGATTCCGGGTGGGACTACTACCTCGGCTCGGAATGGGCCGGTCTGGTGAACCGGATCGTCGACAACCGGACATTCGCGCAGCGAGTTCGCGACGGACTCGAATCCGGGGCCCAGCGCGCCAATCGTGTGGATACCAGCATGTACCGGCGAACGGTGGTGACCTGTCAGGACGGAACCGGCTATACCGAGTATTGGTTCGCCGACCAGGAAGTGGTCGATTTCGCCGAGGCACAGTCGATACTCGCTGGTGCGGTTCAGGACCGGCCGGTGGAGTTCTATCGAAACTCGCCGAACAGCTACTGCCGACCGAACCGGGGCGAGTCGGATTTCGAGGTGTCCGATATCGTGCGGAACGCTTTGCTGGATTCCACCAGCGGCCGCCTGCTGAGCATGTACGACGCGCTGTCCGGGCAGCAGCCGGACCGGCTCTTCTCGTGGTATACCGATGGCAACTGGCGGGTGCTCAGCGCCGACTCCGACATGGGTATGGAGCGTGCGGCGACTTCGGCCTCGCGTGCACCCGGAATGCTATTTCCTGCTGAACATTTCCTGACGTTCGATAAGGACGTCACGGAAGTCAGGTTCCACCGCCACCGTGTTCCGCTCGCGGATGTCGATGCCGTCCGGCAGCGTATGCTCGCGGTGGCGCCCGCGTTGCGCGGGCTCGGTCAGGAGTCCCTCTTGATCACAGCCTCGACGCGGATACTCGAGATCGCGCGGACCGCCACCGACGCGACCGCCGATACCCGACTGGCCCTGAAGCAGTCCGTACCGGCGCTACCGGCCAGGCCCGACTTCGAATCATTCAGCCGTCGGCACCTGAAGCCGGCGGAAGTCCTTGCCGCCATGCAGCGGATAGATACCCTGGCCCGTGAGCGTGATGATCTCGCGAACCTGTTGGGCATCGCGGACCCGGCGGCTCTGACCTCCGCTGACCCGGGCGGTGACGTCGATATCGCCCGACTGGTCGAACTAGTCGCCGAACACGATCGGGCTGTCGCGGAACTCGACGAGGACGTGTCCAACCTGGCCGTCGCAGATCTCAGTGCGCGGTTCTGGATCGGAAAGGAGGCCACTACCCAGGTGACCGCACACGTCACCTATACCCCGCAGTCGTACAACGCCGGGACGCTGTCTGTCGTCGCGCTGCCGGGCAGGCACCGTGCCGCCGTGGATGACCTGTGCTACCGGCAGCCGGGGTTCGCGGAGCTGCGGAAACCGACGATCCGGCAGCGAGAACGGTACGGGGTCGGCTTCTACGAGGCCGTCATCGGGCCGGACGGTACGGTGTGGGCGAAGCCGATTCCACGGTCCGAGGACGCGCGCCTTTGGAACGGTTTCGGTCGCCCGGATCGAGTTGCGATCGGGGCAGTGTTGCTGACCGGGTACCTCCGCGCGCGCAGCTGGGGACGCCTGGACAAAGACCCCGAGCGGAAGTCGAAGGGGGCGAACGGGTTAGCGGATTGGTTCGATTCGGACTCTGCTTTCATGGAGCGCCATCAGGCACAGGGGTACATTTATGATCCCGGCTTCGCTCACCGACGAGCGATCTGGCTGGCCGAGCGCGAGGAAGATGTCGCGCCGTTCAGCGTCCACGGGATCCTTCGCGCACTGGAATCCCGCGAGATCACCGGCGCGGACACTTGGCACGAACTCGATCCGGATCAGCCGGTGGGCACCGAGAAGGTAACCATCCTGTTCGGCAAGCAATGGGCTTTCCCGGTGGATATCTGGATGGCCACCGATGACGAGGGCGGCTACCGGATCGCGCAGCCCCCACAGTCGGGCAGCACCACCGGCCATGTGGTGTGGGACTGGTTCGGCGACAAGCGCGCGCGTAAGAAGAAGGCGCTGGTGCGGATCGTCACCAAGGCGCTGAAAGACGGCAAGGTGACGTTGATGCCCCCGGTCGAATCCGGGCGGTCGGTCGATGGCGCCATTTCGCGACCGAATCTGGAGGCGCACCGACAGGGCGGCGGGGAAAAGCTCTGTGGGCTGGCCGTCCAGAAGTTCGTCAAGGCATGGGCGGGCCCGGAAGCAGGCGCGAAGATCCATCCGGCCGACGAGAACGATCCGAATATCGCCCGGATCATCACCACCAAGGGCATGGACAACAACGATGCCCTGAAAGGCATCGATGCCGGTTGGCGCGAGAAAAAAGTGGGCACCGGGGCGGCGGCGCTGCGGTCGACGCTGACCCGCGCCCGGTTCCGCGGCGGAGCGACCGTGGTGGGCATCGACTGGGTCGGTCGAAGCGACTTCGGGCACCTGGCCGTGTTCGCGGAGGTGGACACCGAGGAATTCGCCGCGGAACTTAACAACCAGCACCCGGAATGGGATGAGCACGAGCACATCGGGCTCGGCGAGGTGGTGCTTTTCGACCCGATCCACGGGCTGCTGCGTCACGCGAAGATGGACCAGTGGGCGGAGCGGACGGGCGCGGCCGCCGGGGACGTGTGGATCGCGGCCATCAACCGCAACCGGCAACCCGAGGTCCGGTTCGACGCCGATGTGCAGAAGCACCGCGGTCCGGGGGCGCGACGGTTGGGCGCGGGGCCCTGGGGGGACGGCGCCCACCTGCCCGCCGTCGCGGGTGGCGATGACGGGGTGCATGCATTCGCGCCGCGTCGCGGGCGTCCTGATCCGTTGGCGCCGACCAAGACCCAGTACGAAGTACTGCGGCCGAACGGTTACGAGACCGTCGACCCGGAGCGTGCCCGCAACGTCGAATTTTCCTTTGCTTACCCGGATCGGCAAGGGTTGTTCCGCGACCTCGAAGGTACGCGGTACAGCACTGCGACTTTGGGGGATTACATCCTGATGGATGCGGCACCCAAGGATGGCCGCATCCATTTCCGCTTGCATTCGAACACCACCCATCCCTATCTCAACCTCTCCTACGGTCCGTCGGAGCCCGGACCCGCTGGCTTCGGATACGGGGGGATCATCGACGGCTGGCTGGTGTCGTTCCCACTGCACAGCGCGGGTTTTGGATCGAGAGAGAACTGCGCGAAGGCCGCCGCGCAGACCCGCTTCGAGCTGTCGCGCAGCGGGGTGGACCTCGGGCTGGTCGACATGCCCGAGGAGCACCAAGGCCCGCTGTGGCGCGCCGGTGAAGCGGAGTGGGGCGTGGATCAGGTGATCTCCGGCGCCGTCGATCCGTACCGGATGTTCGCCGGGTATGGCGACGGTTTCTGGGTGGATGTCGTCGACGCGACGCAGGTCGACGGCGGGATGGCGGTGACGTGTCGGATCAACATGGTGCTCGGCGAGTCCGTTGACGTCGAGTGGACGATGCGGCAGCAGGACGAGGCGACGACCGCGGAATACCTGAAGGTCGATGTGGGGCCGAATCCGGCGCGGATCGCCCCGGCGCTGCGCGCACTCGACCAGAAATTGACCGCCTGGCTGGCCGAATCGGGTTTCGCCTGGGCCGAATCCAAGGGGCTGCCCGCCGGCGTTGTCCAGCTCGCCGAGGCGGCGATTCGGCCCGTCGCGCAGCGGCAGCGGGAACTGCGGGCGCGAGTCCTGTTCATGGCGAACGAGCGGGCACGCATTCTCGAAGCGGCCCGGCAGTCGCTGCGCGGGTTGGGCGCCGACATCGACCCGGAGGATGGCGCGGAAGAACTGAGACAGGCCGCGTGGGTGATTTACGGCGACCACCGCGACAATCCCGAACTCGCTGTTCGAGCGCAGCCGGTCCTCCGAAGAATCCATCTGCACAACAAACTCCTCGACCGCGAGGCGGAATTGTGGCTCGAGCTGGCGGTACTGCGCCAACAGGCCGCGCCGTCCGCGCCGATGCCAGCCGCCGACCCGGCGTGGCAGGTCGAGCAGGATCTGCGCGTGGCGGCCGCCATCAGTGACGGCGGACTGGTCGAGTCGCGCAACGAAGACCCCACGGATAACGACGAAGCCGAGGGACAGGGCCAGGAACGTGAACGGCCTCAGGCCGATGCGCCCATACAGCGTCCCGGCGCTGCCCGCTTCGCGGGAGCGAAGGCCTACGGACCAGATCTGGCCGCGACATTCGGTGTCCCGGTGCGTGGCCTGGACGCGATGGGGCTGCCGGAAGCGGACCCGTTCCGTGGGTTCGGTCGGTCGATGCCGCAGGTCGTGAAGGACGGTGCCGTCACGCACATCACCGGCCGGGAAGGCCGGGAGATCGGTGGACGCGCGAATCCGCCACAGCACTCACCGGACGCCCCGCCCCCGGTTCCCCCTGTCTTCTCGGCGGAGGCCGAATCCCTACGCGACCTGCCCAGGATCGGCCACCGCGAACGGTTCTTCCCGGGCGAGTTCGACGACGACGGCGTATCCTGGTCGGTCCGCCCACCGGACGCCGGGCCGCGCCCGCCGCGGGAAGCTGCCCCGCGCACCGGGGGGTACGTCGCGAAGATAGTGCGGGATGCGCAGGCCGGGAACGGTGCGGCGCTGCGTAGCCGATTCTGGGCACCACTGATGGACTGGATGCTCGTGCGACTCGCCGATGAGGATGCGGCGCGGGTCGCGGTCGAGGAGGTCCTCGAGCGGATCGCCGCAGGCACGCTGGAGCCGACCGAGGATGTCGGGGAGTGGCTGGGGGCTATCGCCGAGGCAGTGGTGGCTGGGCTGGGAGTCTCGGTAGAAGCCGTGGTCGGGCGAATCCTGGACATGGTGCAGCGCAAGACTGTCGGGCCGGACTTGCAGACGCCGGAAGAGGCTCCCCTCGACGGTATTGCCGGGATCGAGCGGCCCGGAATTCCGACTGCCGCGCATCAGGACCAGCGGCTGTTCGGGCGGGAATTGGACGGCACAACGCACTATTTCGCACCCGAGGATGTCCAGACCACGATGGCGCGGCGCCCCGATGGCACGCCGGGCGCTCTGGTGTTCGATTTTGGCGCCGACTACGCGGCCGAAGCCACGGGATGGGCACGCGCTCGGGATTTCAGCTTCGACCGGGAGGTATATCAGTCACAGGGGCAGGACCCCCTACCTCTGGCGCATGACGTGGCGTGGCGCGACAAAGGCAGACCGCGGATCCTGCGGGTGCAATCCTTTGGCGGCGAAAGCATGGGGCTGTCAATTGATGTCGGTACCCCGGAAAACGAGGATATTCGGAAAATCTATGTCGGCCCCCGTACCTTTTCCAGGGCGGTTGTGGGCAACCGGTATCTACCCGAGCTCGGAGCGTTCACCGATGACCTGGTGATGACGGCGTGTGGCACCGCACACGAGGGCAAGTTGGCGGCCTACATCTTCTTCGACTATCAGCGCCGCTTCGGCACGTTGTCCGGAAATGGCTACGGCCCGTCCGGGAATGTGACCGCACCGTACACCCGCCGCAGGTCTGAACTGCGCGTCTCGCAGACCCGCGATTCGGACGGCAACCCCGAGCCGCCGCTGGTGGAATTCGGACCGGGCGACGACTTGGCGGCGTATTCGACACCGGATACCGGCGTGGAGCCGGAGCATTGCGTGCCGGCGGCGCTGCGGAAACTCGCGGACGCCGGTGTCCCGGTGGCAGCGATACCGCATGACCGGAAGCTCGCATACCCCGAAACCGAAGAGTGTGTGGGGGTTCCGTTCACCGAGTTGCAGGTGGGTGCGGATCCGTATGCCGCGGTGACGACGGCGTTGGAGGCTGGCGGGCATGCGGCGGTGTTGACCGTCTACGTGGAGCAGGTGCCCGTGCTGGGGTCGGACGGGACGCCGCTGCCGGGCAGGACGATGCCGCGTAGGGAAGGGCATCTGGTTGCGCTGAACCACGGTGAGCTCCCGCAGGATTCGCGACGGGTAGAGCGGGTGCTGGCCGTGGTTTGGGACGCCGAACACCAGCCGGTCGCCTTCGAACCTGCCATCGTCCGCCCGACATCACCTGACCTGATGCACCTCCGCATCGGCACGCCCGCCGCGCCCCACCCCACGCCCGGCACCAACGGCGACAAGCCTCCGGCAGAGTCATCGGAGCCGGGATCATCACGCGGTGCCCAAGGGGTGGTCGACGGCATCGCCGCCGAGGATCTCGAGCCGGTAGTGCTGTGGTTGGGCACCTATCGCAGGATCGAGTTGACGCCCGGTGAGCCGGTGTTGTTCGGTCGCGGCGACATTGATCCGGAAAACGAGTGGTCGACCCGATACCAGGATGTGGCACCCGAGCACATCGCTTTCGGAGTGGAGCCGGATGGGCGCGTCTGGATCGAAGACCAGGGGACACCGGGCGGCACAATACTCGATACGCCGGGCACCGCTATCCCACCTGTGCGAGTGCAACCAGGTCGACGGGCGTATTTGAGTGGGTACGAAGATGTCCTGCTGGGGCAGAATTTCAGCCTGAAACTGCATATCTTCCGTCCGCTCGGAACTGCGCCGATGCCTGAGCACGTGGCGCGAGGCCGCGATCTAACGGCCGTCCTGGACGCTGTCGCGGTTGCCGGGATATTGCGCAATGAGCTCCCGTCCGACCCCGGGTTGGCGGAGATCGCCAGGTTGCAGCGTTTCGACGAGCTGCCGACACCGGTCGATCCGGCCGGGATCGACGCGGTGGTGGCCTCGGGTGGTCGGGAATTCTTCCGTGGCGTCGCCGATCCGTCCCAGGTCGAGGAGTTCGCCTTTGGTGACTATTTCGCCGGACGGGCGAATGGTTTGGATGAATCCGGCAGCGGAATCTACGTGACGAATCGGGAAGCCGCCGCACTCGACTTTGCGCAGAACAGGCCGGAATGTGTTATCCGGATGGCGTTGCGACCGGGTGCTCGGGCAATCCACGCGCAGGACCTGCAACTGGAGCACGCGGCGGTCCTCGGTGAACTCAACGACGAGTTGTCGCGACTGAAAGCGCTACAACAGGATTCCCGTGTCGCGGACGAACTAGCGTCGGTGCGGGCGCGTATCCAGGTGCTCTCGGACTTGGGTCGGTTCGCTGCCATCCGGGGATACGACGCCTACCAGGCCAACGGCGGTCTGCCGGAGCATCACGCCGACTACTGGGTAGTCGTGAACCGCTCCGCACTTGTGGTGCAGACACCAGGAACAGCGCTGTCATCGGAAGGTGACAACCAAGTCCGATCTCCAGGCACCGACGGCGACAAGCCTCCGGCAGAGTCATCGGAGCCGGGATCATCACGCGATGCCCCCGCTCGTGCGCCGCACGGTCCGGAGAACTCACCCGCAGATCCATCCGGGGCTGCGTCGACTGAGCCGACGGAAATCGGTGATGTCTCGAATTCCGTTAGGGAAGACGGACTTCCGTCGGGAAAGATCCATTTTCTCCAGCAGCGTGGTGATGTTGTGGCCGATCCGCGTCGGCCGTTGCGCGTGGTCACTTGGAATATGGCGGGCGCTCATCGTTCGCAGTCGTTCGACACGTTCGACTACCAAGAAAAGGTCGATCTGCCGTACTTCGCCGAGCAGTTGCGGCGGATGAATGCCGATGTCGTCTGCCTGCAGGAGTCGGAGGTCGGCTCGGATGGGTCGACCGCGCGAAAACTGGCCGCCATGGCCGGCTACCGGTACGTACACGAGACCGTGATGTGTCCGTCGCACATGGACTCGGAGAAGGAGCTGAGTATCGCGGTGCTCAGCAGGCTGCCGATCGAGGAAGCCCACGACATACCGCTGCCCCCTACGACGCGGCTCGAGCTGAAACTTTGGGGCCGAGTGCTGGAGCCGGACGAGCACTACGAGCGGTGCGCTCAGGTCGTCGAGATCGCCGGTATCTCGTTCGTGAACTTGCATCCGACGCCGCTGGGTTTCTTCGGCCGCAGTTACGAATCGGACGAAGATGCCGAAGGCGCGGCGCTTGCCCAGCAGATCGCGCAGGTGTTGCGTTCTGTCGCGGATGGTCCGGTGGTGTTCGCCGCGGACTTCAACACCGATGATGTGCACTCGGTGTACCGGGAGTTCATCGAGGAATTGGGTCTGGGCGTCGCGCTCGATCCGGCGACCGCGACCGTGCCCGGTTGGGACGGCGCTCCGGACCAGGTGCTGGCCTCCGCGCAATTCCAGACGGTGGATAGCGGTCTCGAAATCACCGCCACCGACCACTATCCGGTGTACGCCGACCTTGTGGTCACCGATCCAGCATCGCTCCGGTCGTTGAGTGCTGCGCGGTCCGGAGCAGAAGCATCGCAACGTGGTTTCGGCCAGCATGGCGTGTGGGTGGATTATCCTGGCCAGCAATCCGCCTACTATACGAACCGTTATGGGACAGACCATTACGGAGTCACCGCGGAGATCGAAAAGGGTGTCCTCGGGTTCCGTATGAAGGTTGGCCCCGGAACACCCTCGGGGCCTGCCATGTTCCGCGAGCTCATGAATTCCGCTCCCTGTGCGGTGCATGAGATCCATGTGCACTGGGATTTCTATATTCCTGGGAAAAAGTTGGTTCGCCCGCATGAAGTGACCGCGGGGGACGAGCGCTACTGGCTGGGCGACGACCTCGAAACCTTCAATGCCCTCATGCAGGACCTGTTTCTGTCCCCCGAGGATGCGGCACAGAAGACCTTCGCGGTCGCGGCCGAATACGGTTATACGCGAGTCGGTTCCATCACACTCGAAGGCCACGATGGTGAGCGTGAAATAGCGGGTCCGCGCTCCTACGGCGAATTCACCAAGGTCGATGTGCGGTTCCGCAAGCCGGAGGGACCCGCACATCTCGTAGGACACGAGGGTGAGCAGCTGGGCTCGATCGACGACCGAGCGTCAACCGGTGATGGTTCGGCGGGGCAGGGAGCGCCGGAGCTCGGCGTGGATGATCTCGTCCGCGCAGGCGCGGACCCTGCCGGTGACCTGTCCTCACCTGAAGCGGTCGCGGCCGTCGCGAACTCGTCTGGCAGCGAAGTCGCGGTGTCGGCGGATGGCGCTGTGCGGTACCGCCCGCCGGCGGACATCGGTGTCAAGGGCCGAGAAGAGCTACCCGCGCCGCCACCGAGGCCACCCGGCGGTGCCACTGGTGCGGCCACTGCCGTGCCGCCGGCGGCGGGCGAGTTCTTCGACGACGGCATCCGACCGGGCCCGAAGGGCAGGCGTTTCAACCCGACACCGCATATGGTCCTGGACGACTTCGGCAAAGGTGACCCCGCCGAGCACGCGCACCGGCTACCCGGGCGCGGCAGGACAGCACGCAAGGCGGTCGGGAAACTGACACCAGCGGAGGCTTTCCTCCCGCTCGAGCGGGAGGAACTGTCACCTTCCGGCCGAGCCGGTGCGGATCGGACTACCGGTTCGAAGGACTCCGCCGGTACAGAGACCTTCCAGCGGCTGATCGGGGCTGGAAGCCCGACCTCCGACTCTCCGCTGCCGCAGGGTGGCGACGGGCTCGCGCCGTGGAATCGTGTCGACGGCCATTCGCGGAATGCCACCGAGGTCGGCCCTTTCAATAGCGGCCCGTTGGTGCAGTGGTTCGTTCGCGACGCCGCCCCCGGCAACGCGGGCGAGGCGATGACCACCCTGGCCGATTGGGACGACCAAGTCATCGCGATGTCCGGCATGGACAAGGTCGAGTTCGTCTCGGGCATGAAGATCGGTTGGGCCGAGCAACACATCGGCATCGGCCGTAAAGGCCTGGCCGACATGGTCACCCACGTGGGCAAATTTGGCGGTATTTTGGTCGGCGGTATCGACTCGGACGGCGAAGGCCTCGCTCACGTCTTCGCTGTGACGAGGGTGGACGACGCTTTCGCCAGGAAGATGAACGCTCTGCCTGACTCCGTGCGCGGCGACACCTTCGAGCCGGACGAGGTGGTCGTCTACGACAACGCCGGCGGCGGCCTGCTGCGCGGCAAGGCAGTCGACAACTGGGTGGCGTCCGGGTGGGTCGGGTCCGCGAAAGTTTACGTAGCGGGACTGCGCGTCGACGGCGCGGCGATGGTGGAAGAACATGAACTCGATGCCGCGGTGCAGGCGCGGCGAGGTCCGGCAGGAAATGTGGGGGAGGCCGAACCGCCCGTTGTCGATCTCGAAGACGCCAATATCGGCGCGCGGCCGAATCCGGGCAGGCAGGATGAACCGGACGCCGACGGTCCGTATCGCGATATCGAAGCGCGGGTGCTGGAGTCGCTGGCGGTGCTCGACGCCGGCGTCGGCACTGCCGCCATGCGGCTCATGGAGGCAAGTCTGCTGTTCGAGGCGCGATACCTGAATATTCCCACGGACGCGGACCGGTCGCGGCTGGACGTATTGTTCAATTCTCAAGAGTTCGCCAATTATCTTGCTGCCCGCGTGTTTTCGAGAGCACATCGAGATGCCCACATCGCAGAGGCGGATGGCAAGCCGGAGTTGACCGTGGATTTCATGGTCGATCTGCACAAGCTGCTGACGGCCGAGATAGCGCCAGAATTGGGCGGTGTTTTCACCTACCCGACCGCGAAGAGAATGGGCGTCCTGGATTATCCGTTGACCGAAGCGGAACTAGCTGTCATCGAAGAAAATCCGGAGTTGACGTATTTCCCGCCGCCTGCGGGGCCGGGGGAATACGGCTATATCAAGTATCCGAGTTTCGATACGCAGGATGCGGTCGGCAGGAAGCTGCAGGAACTCTGCGACTGGTACAACGCTGCTATCCGTGACCCGGAGCACGATCCATACGAAGTCGCGGCGATGCTGCAACACCGGTTCGTGTCCATTCATCCCTGGCAGTACGACTACAGCGGCAGAACATCGAGACTGCTGATGAATTGGTCTCTCGAGAGTTCCGGGTTGTCGCCCGCTGTGATCGACGATTACGAACGCGACCTGTTCACCCGGCCGCGGGATTGGGTGCGGTTCGTCCGCGAAGGCAGCGGGCGGTACGGGAAGCGGCTGGCGCGGATCAGGCAGGGCGCCTCTGCGGCAGACCTGGTGGTTATGTTCGGCCTCCAGCAGGCGACATCCAATCAGGACCCGACGGCCGTGCCGGCGCCGCCAGCCGAGAAGCCCCACGAGGGCACATGGGCTTTCGCCCGGGGTCGCGAAGCAATGCCGCAAGACCCGGCCGATATCGCCCATGTCTTGGACATCACGGGCGGCGGCAAGTACGTTCCGCCGGTCGGTCCGATCGCACGACCGGCGGGAGGACCGCGCCCAGGGTTCGAGTTCGCCGCCAACCCGGATGCGGCCGGGCAACGCCCGGGCGAGCCAACGGTTCCCGACACACAGGACAACGCCGCACCCGGCGCAAATACCACACCGGGGGATGACAGCGACCAGGCGGATACGGTTGGTGAGCAGCTTCGGTGGATCGGGGCGCGGGCCGAGGAATTGGTCGGCCGTCTGGGCCTGCCCTCCCGTGTGTATCGCGACTGGACCGAGGAACAGTGGCGCGATGCCCTCGCAGCGGAGACGGTGGCGCTGACCGCCGACCGGGCCGGGTTGGCTACCGAACTCGGCGTCGAGCCGGGCCAGTTGGAGCAGGTCAGCCTACCGATCCGGCTGGGATACGGTCGCATGCTGGACGCTCGCCGCAACGACATCCTGCTTCGTGACGCGGCTTTGGCCGAGTTGCCCGGGGTGCTGCGGCGGCATCGCGACCTGGTCGCACTGCTCTGTGCCCAGGGCGTCGAGGAGGTGTTGCGGCGACCGGGCGGTGAGCAGCTCGAGGGGCACGACATCGTCCGGTTCGAGGACGGAACGTTGGTCGTGGTCGCGATGGACGGCGGGCATCAGCGGGCAGTGGATCGGCTGCGGTCGCAGTGGCGGGAATTGGAACTCGCCCTGGGTGTGAAGCCGGTCCGGATCGAGGACGGGTACCACGTCGAGTATGTGACGGTTCCCGTACCCGACGAGCGGATCGAGGTATCGCGCGCCGCGCGTACGGCGGTCAGATACGACCCTAGCGAGGACCTCGATGCTGCCCGCAAGCGCCTCAGAGATGTGCGAAAGCAATGCCGCGCTTTGGCAGACAAGCTGGGTATCTTCTTTTCGGGCTGGAACAACAAGGAGGCGAGCCAGACACAGGCGCAGATCGCGGACCTCCATCGGACGGTCATGGTGCGGTGGACCGGGTTGGCCGAACGGCTGCGGGTGCACCCCGCGGATTTCGTCGATGTCGCGTTGGATGTTTCCGGGCCACCGAGCACGTCGGACCCGTCCGGTCTTTTCGCTCTCCTGCGCCGCACCGCGCGACAGCGCGCCGAACTGCTCGAGCGCGACGACGACATCGCTCGGCTCTGCGAGCTGCTCGCCGAGTACTACCCGACAATCGCCGCGATCGACGACGAAGTCACCAACCGCCTCATCGACGCGGAGTTGGCAAAGCATCCGGGCGGCATCCGGGTCAGCACTCACGTGATCCACATTCCGGATCCGGACACGGGCCCGGGCCGGTTGGTCGTGATGTCGATGGATCGCCTGGACGCGGCGCTGAGTGATCTGGCCCGTCGGCCGGAATTCAAAGATGTTCTGTCCCCGGGACACGGATACCGAATTCATCACGTGACGGCGGAATTGGAGTTGGATCTCGACGGTGCGCTGATACTGCGCCCCATCAACCAAACGCACCCAAGTCTGCGGCCCGTGGATCAGCGAGATGTCGTCGCTGCGTTGATGACCGCGTATCTGACGGGACGCGCCGAGCATCGGGTGAACGTGAGCTGGTCCGAGTGGCTGAGACCGCTGCTCGATCGAACTAGCGGCTGGCTGGTAACGGTTTCGTCGATGCTCCCGGTCAAAGACGGTAAAGATGTTCCGGATCATGATGGCCTGGACGAGAAAACCTCTCCTGTGCTGCGTATCGGGAAAGAGGTGGCCGATTCCGGGGAAAAAGTCGATCCGTTCGGCCCCCTGGAGATCGCACGCAAGCTGCACACTCGGGAGATCACCCACGAAGATCTCGACTATCCGGATTATCCCCGCGCGCGACACCAGGAGTATTACCCGATCACCCTCGAGGGCCTGCGTGAGCACGTGATACTGCCGATGGTCACGGACGAACAGGGTCAGTGGCGGCTAGGCGGTCGCATGGCATCAAGTGAAGGACCGCCGGGATACGTGTTGTCAGTGCGGTTCGCTGATCTGCGGGCTGACCGCCCAGCCGCGCTGGCTGCGCAGGTGACGAAGGCGTTGCGGAATCCGCAGGTCCCCGTCACCGCAGATGTCGTGCCCGTGGGCGATGCCGACTGGCAGCAGCGGTTCGACCGGCAGATCGCCGACCTGCCTGCCTGGCAGACTTGGCAGCCGGACTCGGCGACGCCAGCGGGGGAGGTCTCCGCCGCGGTGCGGGCCCGGATCATCTCGACCGCGGCGGCGGTGCGCGACCTGCGCGCCGACATGGTGCGCTGGTGTGCCGATCTGGGCCTGGACGTGACCGATCTCGAACCAGCCGAGATCCGGGCTATGGTGGCACAGTTGCCGCAGCGCCCCGACCCCGTGGCCGACGACAATCCGGATGGCCCGTCTTGGACTTTCGTCACTGCCGAAGTGCTGCGGGAAGATTCGGTGTGGCAGGCCTGGGACGACGTGCACCGTCGCCGGGACGAAGTGCGCACGGCCGCAGGTGTAATGGCCGCGCGTGACGTTTTGGCCGCCCGCAACGCCATTCCGATCGCGGAGGGCATCGGCTTCGTCGTAGGACGACAGCCGCGGTTGGTGGTCGCCTCACCAGTGGAAGACCTGCCGATGCTGGTGCAGGAGTTGGTCGGCCAATCACCTGCCGAGCTCGCCGCTGGTGGTATCGACATCGAGTATCTGCACGTGCAGGTAGTCGATGTCGATACCTCCAGCGACGAGAACGGTCCGCGCGTGCAGGTCACCGAGCGGACCTTCGACCTGGAAATGGTTGTCACCACAGCGAATTCCATGCCGGAATGGGGTCGACGGCCGCAGCTGGTCGACGCCATGCTCGGCCCGCTCGACGACCGCAGCTTCGAACAGCAGGTCCGTGACGGGATCGAGTCCGGTGTGCGGTCCGGCGACTGGCTGCACGACTCCGACGAATTCCAGTGGACGCGGCTCCGATTCAACGATGAGACCGTGACCGGGGTCGAACAAGCCTGGTATCGCGAACGTAGGTATGTGGACGCGGCCGAATTGGGGACTGCGTTGGGAGTGGCCTTCGGCGTCGAACCGCCCGAGACCCACGGTGCCTTCGAGACCAGCTTCTTCTTCCGGCCCCCGACAGACGTCGATCGCGGCAGCCTGCGGGATCGTCCGGTGCAGGTGGCGTTGTCCAATTCCATGGCTGCCCTGCGGCGCGGCATGCTCGAAGCAGTGACCCGCCAACCACCGACTACATCGTCGTGGTGGGCGCGGGTGGACGAGTGGCGCGTGCTCGGCCGCGACTTCCGGGACGCCTTCCACCTGAGCAGGCAGTCGATCTACCCACCCGAGGCCGGCACGGTGCACCTGGCGTCACGCTTCGTACGTCGCCAGGTCGATGGGACCGAGGAATGGTTCGACCACGACGTCCCGCTCGCGGTGATCCGCGCCATCCAGGAGCGAGTCCAGCTCTTGGAGCCGGAATTCCAGCGGCTCGGTCGGGAAAACTGGTTTGCCGACGTGATGCGTGACCTGTCGCAGCTCGAAGAGCACGCACCAGATGACGGTGACGGCGGCGGGCCGGACGCGCGCGCTGCCCGAGGTCCGATGTTTATGGGGCGGTACGAGATCGCGGACGTGTTGGGGATCGCTCCGGAGCAGGCAGGGAAGTATGTCGATCCGTCGCTCGCGACGCATCTGCGCGATAAGCAGGATCCGGGAGTGGTCGCCTTCACTACGATCACTGGTTATCGGGCACCCGGTGTGGCGGGTCGGGGCACCGGCTCGGTCAGTCCGACGGATCGCAGGGGCGCGAAGTCGTCGTCCGACCCGTTCGATCTCGGACTGGACCTGCCTCGTGCCGAGCCGACGAGTTTCACGATCGAGAACCACTCTGCTCGGTACGATCCGGGACAGGTGACCGCGCACAGCGCCGGGGGTGGCGCGGACGCGTTCCGATCACACGGTTCTCGCGATTCCGACTCCCAGGGCAACGCCACACTCGGAGCGAACACCGCACCAGGAGTAGTCCCCCATGTGCCTTCGCCGCTGACGCCTGGAGATCCGAGGCAGCCGGAGGACACCGAGATCGCTGCTGTTCGGTGGGCGGCGGATCAGGCCGCGAATGCTGTGCACGACTTCGCCCAATATCGTTACGATCCGGCTTTCACCGTGGATCGCGCTCGGGATTTGATCACGGCGGTCAGGCAACAGATAGCGACTCTGTTCGATCTTGCCGTCGACACTCGAGAAGCGGTCGAACTCGAGGCTCTTCTGACGGTCCTGCAGTGGAACAGCCAGATCCCCGAGGTCGAGGAGGGGCCCGCCGCTGAGGTGCCGGCCACACAACCGACCGAGCCCGAAGATGATGCGCTGCTGTTGCGGCGTGCGGTGGGGCGTCGCGACGGTTATCCGGCTGCGTTGGCAAGTGATGACCGGGTTCTGAAGGTTCCCGAGCCGGAGGAAACGGCTGATCTCGGTGAGATTTCGACGTTGTTCCGTGCGCGGATACCGGATGCGCGGATGCCCGAAGGGTACCGGGCGGTTCATTTCCGTCTGGTGGGCGATCCGCGTGGTTATCCGATCATGATGTCTCCTGGCACGCCGCTGGGTGTGGATGGTCCATTGCCGGATCCGAAGGTGTTGGCGGAGCGCGGATTCGCTCTGATTGTGGTGGAGCGTCCTGGTTACGGTGCGTCGACTCGGTTGCCGGATCGGGTGGTTGCCGATTGTGCTCGCGACATCATTTTCATCGCGACGGAGTTGTTCGCTTTCGAGCGCTACTCGGTGATCGGTCGTTCCGGTGGTGGTCCGCCGGCTATTGGGGTCGCAGCGTTGGACCCTGGGCATGTCGAGCACGTCGTCTCGCTCGTGGGCGGTGCTCCGCCTATCGATGACGAGGCCCAGTGGATCGGCGGAATGGGCACATTCAACCGATCCGTTTACACCACGGAACTGGCGAAATTGGCCACTGATATGGCCGCGAAGGCCGATCTTGTCGCGCAAGACGGAAGAAACTTACTTCGGTCTATCGACGTTGATTTCCAAATATTGGATCACTGGTGGGTGGGCGCGCACTGGAAGCTGCTGGCCCGCGGCTACCAACGTGCTTGCCGGATCAATCGGGGCGCGTGGGGGGACTGTGTCAAACAGCGGAAGACGGACTGGGGAATCGATTTCGACAAGATCAGGGCAAAAACCACCCTGGTGCACGGTATTCCCGATCAGTTCGTGCCGGTGGAGCAGAGCCGAATCAACGCGGGGAAGATTCGCACGGCAACGCTGAAACTCTATCCCGGCGTTACCCACATGTTGGGCATGTATTCGTTGCCGGTCATAGTCCATCAGTTCGCGGCGCAGCGCGACGAGTACTGGCGTCGGATCGGCGACAAGGAAAGAATCCAGCAGATCCGGGCCGCCGACGTCCCGCTGCCGCTACCGGACTGGTTCCGCCAGCGCCGCGATTTCTGGCATGGGGACGTGCTGGCGCCGGTCAGCGACCGCATCCGCGACCTGGTGAACGCGGTGGCGTCGGGTCCCCGCGAAATCACCGGCGCACCGGGATCCGGGCCAAGACCGATCACTCCTGGCTCCGGCGACGGCGTGACAAATCCGACGCCCGCCGCGTCACTCGCACCAGAGGAGAATCAGACACCGGGGTCCAACAGTGCGACCGTCCCGACCACACGATCGACCGGGAAACTGCATCCCGGCGGTCACCACCCAGACGTATTCCGAGCCGAACTCGATCAACCGGCCCGAGGGAGTGACGAGTTCCGCGGATGGGCATCTCCACCGCCCAGAGGCATACCCAGCCAAGCATTGGCCTTCCATCACGACCCGCGCGGCGACGGAGGTTGTTCGTATTCCGCACCAAACGGCAAGAACGGCGGCCCGGCACCACAGCAGGACGCAACTGCTTCCGGGCCTGAGCCGCATTCGCGGTATGTCGAACAAGCGTCGTCGGACGAGGTCCTGCGCGAAACCAGCCGCGACAACAGCATTCGGACAGCGTCCACCGACCTGATCGTGCCCGAAGACCCGACCAGTAGTCTGATTGTGCCCGCTGCGCATATAGTGCCCGCCGATCCGACTCTCGAAGAACTCAGGGAAGAGCTGCTTCCGTACCGAAAAGACTTCTGGTACCTGTGGGACCTCGAGACGGCACGGGACGGGGAGCTATCCGGGCTGGCGTGGCTAGAAAGCGACGAGCGCAAAGCCTGGATGCGGCGGCGGGCGACGCTACGTACCCCGCTCTATAAGTCGCTCGGCCTAGTTATTCAGTCGACACTCGCTGCCGAGAGATGGCTGAAGGCGCCCAACGCAGCGCCCGGACCGATGCGGCTGAAGCAACGACGGGTCATTCCGGGCCGTGGAGAGATCGATATCTGGAAGTACCGGACCATGCCGGTTCACATGCCGGTACACGAGTCGTCTGCCGCCAATGCGGACGTGAAAACGGCCTTCGCGCAGTTCTGGTCGGCGACGTCCGGGGATGAGCTGCCTCAGACCGACGACATACGTGCAAACAGGATGTCCTCCGTCGGGGGACGACTGCTACGCGCAGAAGGTCACAACCTCTTGGTGGCTGGGCGTTATGCCGCGGGCTACAACCTGATGGGGGTGGAGCACGATCCCGTCTGCACTCCGGAAGAGTACGCATTGTGGTTGATGCTGAACGGCCACGATGGGAACGGCCGGGATGGGGTGTACGGCCAGGACGCGCTGTGGACCGTGCACTATCCCGCCTCTCGAGCCTTCCCGTCGCAGAGCCGCATGTTCCTGCGCCACCGCTACCTGAGTTACATCATCTTCACCAAGATCGCCAGCAAGCGGTGGGAACAGCAGTATTTGGATCTGGTCGTCGGTCCGTACCTTCGCCGTACGGCGGTGGTAGCCGGTCGGGTATTGCTCCATGATCTAACCCACTACCTGCCGAGGCCGTGCCGCTCCACCGTGGAGCACCTGGGCGTGTGGGGACTCAAAGGTCTGGGTCGAATGGTCAAGGCGGAGGTCAAGGACCATCTGGACAGTTGTGCGGCTTGCCGCACCGCCGCTACGGATCTCGTGGAGGTCGACAGCGGCCAGGGCGGGCGCTCACTGATCGTTCCGCCCGGCCCCGCAGGGGACGGCACCGCCGAGTACCAATTCTCCCGCTCTGTGCACTCGGAGTCCGCGTTCGGACCGAGTGCCGACTACCGTCCACGGACTCAGCCGCAGACCCAGGACGAGGTCGAGCCTTCCGATGTACCCGCGCGGACCGACCGGCCCGAACCCGCTGGCGGCCCGTCCTCGGCGGAGTCCGTGGATCGGGGCGGCGATGCTGAGGGTGATTCCGCGTCAGTTCGGGTCCTCCGCCCGGCGAAGGGTTTCATGCCGATGGGGCCGGCCGAGATGGCGGAGGCAGTGGATGCTCCGAGGCTGAAGGGGGATTCGGGGGATTCGTCGCTCGGGAGGAATCCCCGTGATAGGTGGGATCCGGGACTGGTCGCCTACACGACGATCACTGGCTATCGGGCACCCGGTGTGGTGGGTCGGCGTACGGGCTCGGTCAGGCCGACCGAGCGCAAGGACGCGCCGCCGTCCGATCCGTTCGATCTCGGACTGGACCTGCCTAATGTCGAGCCGACGAACTTCACGATCGAGAACCACTCCGCTCGGTACGATCCGGGACGGGTGACGGCTCACGGCGCCGGGGGGGACGCGGAGGCGTTCCAATCTCCCGGCCAACACGATTCCGGCGATGCCGAGTCCGTGGACCGACCGGAATCGGACCTGTCTGCGGCCGCGGGCGATGCGCCATCGCTGGAAGAGTTGCGGCGCAAGCTGGCGGATGTCGAGGCCTTGCGTGCGGCGGCGCGGGCGCGGCGTGATGCCGCGGCCGAGTTGTGCGGTGTGGACGTGTCCCAGCTCGAGCAATTGACGAGCGAACGTGACGAGCTACGGGTGGAACTGGGGATCGCGGCGGATGCGAGCCCAGTGGAAGTGGCCGAACGGTTGGCGACGGTGATCGCTGAGCGGGGCAGCTTGCCGGTGCAGGACCGGTCACCGGCCGATGTGCGGCTGCTCCTGCTTGCCGAGGAGCGGTACCCGCGCCTGAACCTGGTGGTCGAGCAGGCTGAGCAGTTCGAAAGGTGGGATGGGCACGCACGGCCGCTGGTGGACGCCGTCCGCGCGTACCGCTGGCGTGAGCTGGCGCGGGAGTCGCGTGACGACATCACCGAGGAGTTGCGGGAGATCCTCGCGGAGTTGAAGCCGGATTCTCCCCTGGAGTTGTTGACGCGCCGACGCGATGAACTGCGCGCGGAATTCGGGATTCCGGCGGATATCGACGCCGAAGCGGCGACGATGATGGTCGCGTCGATCCCCGCTTCGGATGCCGATCGCCTCGTTTCGTGGCTGGAGCTTGATGACCTGGTTCGGCACGCGACTGAGTTCGACCGGCGCAATGTAGTGGCCCGGCGGCTGGGGAAGCTGGCTCGTGACCTTCTCGGCGAGGACTGGGGTGGGTCCTCGGGGAGCGCGGACGGCGCCGGTCGACCGAACATTCCCGGCTCCGGGGAACGCGACGAAGCGACGTCGGATCCGCAAATCGGCACCCCCTCCGACGATCCCGACAGGGGGGACGACAATGACGAGAACGGCGGCGGTGTCGCACCACGGCAGGATGGACCGATCCTGGACGGTCCCTCGGGTGTGGGCCGGACGGTGCCGGATGAGGATGCACCGACGGACACCCCATCCGCTGGCGTCGGGCGCCCCGGGTCCGGTGTTCCGGCCTCGGCGTTCGATGCCACCGAGTGGTCGTCGGAACGGGCACAGCGGGCCCTTGGACAGTCGATCGCGCGGCACGATCGATTGCGGGAGGCGGGTGATGCCGAGGCGGCGGCTTGGTTGGACGAGCTGCGGGATGATCTGCGCGGCGTGGCGTTTGAGAACGCCGAATCCGGTGTCATGGCGCGGGCCGAGGCTGGTGCGGATGCCCCGGCAATCTTGCGGAGGTATGGCATTCGGTCCGGCGGCGGCATGGCTGCGGCGGGTGTGGATCGTGCGGTGTTGGCGACGATTGCCCGGGGACTGGGGGGTGCTGTAGTCGATCATGCCGGGTTCGATGTGCGTGAGGTGGATGTCGAGCCGATGGAGCCGGGCGTGTTCTGGCGGCTTTCGGAGGAGACGGGCGGCGCGGAACCAGCTCTCACGGAGCCGTGGTCGTTCGCGCGCCGGATCACGTTCAACGAGCTCTATCTGAGCGACACCGAAGCGCTGGCGCGTGATTGGACTCAGCAGCACGGTCAGGTCGAGGACCCGATGCGCGCACTGCTCGACCAGGTGGTGGGGACCGGGTTGATTCTCGCCGGTCGGGGGCGTGCGGTGAATATGGTGTCGGGGACATTGACCGGGTTGTTCGAGGCGGGCGAGCAGTCGATGTCGCGGGATGACTGGTTGCGCGAGCAGTTCGGCGTTCTCCCGCGGCGTGTTGATGGGACGCTCGATGAACGCGCGCTGTTGATCGAATCGTTCGCGATGGTGGAAAGCCAGGGCGCTGCCGCCGGGGCGGGGCGAGTGGCTCTGCACAGCGCGCTACGCGAGACCGCGGCGGACGCAACACGTCTGGATCGTCGGGCCACGGACGCTCTCGAGAAACATCGACCGGTGTCCGCGGAGGAGCAGAAGACCAAATCCCTGCTGGAGCAACAGCTGACCATGCAGGGTTTCCGGGTCGTCGGATTCGGCGACCCGACGGTGCCCGCCAAGGTCGCGCGCGAGATCGTCGAGACCTTCGCGGCGCTGCGCGAGGGTGACCCGGCGCTCAAGACGATAACGTCCCGAAGGGGCGGGCTGCCGCGACTGCGGATCGGGGTGCTCCAGGGGGGTGGCGATGGTGTTACGGCCCGGTCGGAGGTAGTGGCGGAGTACAACGAGGTCGCGCTCGCCACCGACCCGACCGATCCCGGCGATGCTGGTGCCGGCGAAATCGCGATGAACCTGCTCTGGGCAGGTTCACCAGACGATATGTGGCAAAAGGTGATGGACAGCATCAGATCCGGGTGGCACCGCGGCTATGGCTACCGTCACGTGCCGTCGGTTCTGCTGCATGCGATCGGCTCGTGGCTGAACGCGACGTTGCCGGCCGAGGAGTCGGACCTCGCGGGAATTCGAGAAATTTTCGAAGCCTCCGAGGTGTCCGGGGAAGTGGGTTTCTATTCTTGGTTGCGGACGCAGTTCTCCGGATATTGTTTCCGCGGCGGGTATTTCGACCTCGCGGCGGCGATCGCGGAATCGTTCACGGTGGGTGCTTCCGAAATCGTTTTCGGACCGACAGAGCGAGATTATGCGGAAATCACCGACGGTGAGCGCTATCTCTACGAGCAGTTGTGTGGCCGTATGGCGGCCGAAGCCAGACGGATCCCGGATGGTGTTGTCCCAGAGGTGGAATCGGCAGAGGATGCCACGTTCGACGATTCTTGGGGGGATCTGTCGGAGTTCCGGTACGTCGATCCGCGTGCGCTGTTCGACGAGCACGGCCGCCCTGGCCCGGAGTTGTCCGCGGCGTTGAACCTGATCGACTCGGATCTCATCGAGCCGGAGCCGAACGAACCCGATTCCGGGCACAACACATCTTCCGAAATCGCGGACGAGGATCCGCATGGGTGGCGGTCGGACAACCCGCCCGGTGTGTTGTGGGCGAGCAAATATTGTCCGCTCGGTGGGGACTCCGGGGTGACCATCCCCCAGGAGCACGCCGAGGCGATCGCCTACGCCGCGCTCGAACGTGGCGAGACCGCGGCAGGTTTCAGCAGCCGCATCTACTTCATCGGCGAATACGTTGTGCTGCTGCCGAAACAGGTGGCGGGGGTGGACCCGAGACAGTTCCCGCAACATGCCGTGTTGCAGGCGATAACCGCGGCCGAAGTGGACGACAGGCCGGACCTGTTCGCGGTATTGACCGACTTCCGGTTGCCCGACGGCACGGTCACCACGGAGTCGGCGCCCGCGCTCATTATGCGTCGGGGGACGGGACACAAGGGGACCCAAGCGGAGTTCTACCAACGCCGGGATGAGTTGCTCTCGAAGCTGAAGCGGATGTTCGAGCAGTTGCGCAACGTCGACTTGGAACCGCTGCGGCAGTACCTCCCCGCCGACACACCCACTAATGTCTGGGAGTTCGCCCGCTACGTCATCGACGAGCAGCGCGGGGTATTCCGTTCGCTGGCGGAACAACATGGCGATAAATACCGCCAACTCGGAATTTCCGAGCAGATGTTCGACCTACTCGAACAGCTGATCCCGCTGTTGGTGCCCGAAGAGCTGTATCTCGGGCAGAGTGACCCTATTCGGGACAATATCCTCCTCGATCCGTTCCTCTTGTTGGATTGGGAACTGGCGTTGTTGACTCCGCAGTCCTTCCAGTGGGCTCGGCTGCACATGCTCGATTTCCCCGGTTTCGTCCCGAGTTCGCTCGGTGGCGCGAACATGTGGTTCTGGCTGTTGCTATCCCACTTGCAGCGCAGTGTGCACGATGCCGCGCGCCAGGTTCCCGGTACCCGGGACGCCAACTATCTGTGCAGTTACGCCATAATGCGGATGTTCACCGGCCACAACCCACGCGGCGCCGCGGAGTTGGTGGCGCGGGTGGCAGGATCCGACACGCGGGTCAAGATCGCGGCGGACCCGAACATCACGGAGCTGGAAGTCCGGTCCGAAGGCAGTGTGCACGACGGCGACGAGACAGAGTTTCTGATGCAGGGTGCCGTGCAATTCGTCGACGATTTCGTCGTCAATTGGCCCGATCATAAACGCAGAGCCATCAGCGACGTGGTGCGCAGGATGGTCTCGCATGCCTGGGAAACGGCTCCGGGCCGGATCGTGTTGACGGGTGAGACCGCCGCCATGCCGGAATGGAACCGGAGCGTGCGTATCACCGTGTCGAGTGATTCTCCCGAGCTGTTTCCCGTCGACAATATTCCCGACGATGTGGTGGACTGGCTCGGCGAAGTCACCGCCCGGTTTGTAGTGGACCCGAGCGGTTGGCCGACGAGTGCCGCGGGATTCGAGTTGTCGACCCGGTACTTCGGGAAAATCGGTGGGGACAAGACGAAGGTGAATCCACCCGCTTCGCTCTATCGGACGGTGTCCGAACCCGCCGTGCGGTACCGGCATTTGGGCTCGACTGTCGATCGTCCCGGGTTGCGCAGGTACGACGCGCTGAATTTGGTGCGGATGGCCGCGGAGCCGAGCGTGTCTTTCGTCAGGGGAACACACTGGGCGGGTAAGGCGGTCGGCGACGGCTACTGGCTCGGGTGGGACATCCCCTCGGACAACTTGTTCGGCGCGGACCCCCTCGGCCTGCGGCTGTTTGCCGGCCAGGAGCACCGACAGGCGATTGTTACCGCGCCGGCGGTAGGCGAGTTGTTGCCGCAAGTTCTCGCTGCCTTCGCGGGAGCGGAAGTGTGGCAGGGCGACAACGTCCCGCATCTGGTGCTTGTCATGCGCAAGCTGCTCGGCGCTCGCCGGTC
Organism: Nocardia sp. NPDC049220; assembly: GCF_040647855.1. NCBI lineage: Bacteria > Bacillati > Actinomycetota > Actinomycetes > Mycobacteriales > Nocardiaceae > Nocardia > Nocardia sp. NPDC049220. The sequence continues at coordinate 173,445 of NZ_JBEZDA010000007.1, read as the reverse complement.
CGGCCGTGACCTGGACGCCATGGCCGATGAGATCGTGCACACCGGCAAGGTGTTGCTGCGGCAGTTGGCCGAGGTGCAGCAGGACGCGCTGGGCAACTTGGTTTCCCGCGACACCCAGACTGTCCAGGATCGTCTGCAATCGCTGATCGATCACGCTCGGCGGGCGTTCGATCCGCACCGGGCCGCGGTGGAAGCGTTGGGGTTCGTTGACGTCGTCGACGAATTTCGGCAGGTGGAATCTCGGATCCCCGACTTGGATCCGAGACCGCTGCAATTGGTGCCGATTGCTTTCGACAGCACGAATATTCTGTTTGCCAACGACGGGGTGTCCGGGGTCACCGGGGCGCTGGGTTTGCTGGATCCGTCCTGGCTGTGGGCTTGGTTGAACAGCAGGCACGTGGGTTTCGTCCCCGCGGAACTTCTCGATGACAACGCCATGATCTATTGGCAGTTCCTCACCGCGTGGGGGCTTGTCGAACAGTTGGCGGGCATGGCGGCGGAAACGAGCCTGACGACAGGGCAGAAGCCGAGTATCCCGTCGCGGACGACACCGACACCGGTGGGTACTGGGCGAGCGTGGCCGCCCGCGCATGAATTCAGCGCGCTGGGTGAGGAACCCGGTGGCCGGATCATGACCGAGGACGAAATGGTGCGGATCGCCGTGGAGGTCATTCGTTCGGGCACGGTCACCATGTGCGAGGAGGGTGTCTACTACGACTACGACGACATTCGGGTGCTGGTCGAGACACCGCATAAAGGGCCATACGCGATTCCGCTGCCCGATACGATGGCGTTTCTGACCCGACATGGTGTCGGCTGGACGCCTCGGGTGCTGGGCGTGCTGGGTGGCCAGGATCTGGTGGACCGTTACCACAGCGACAGGGCACACCACACCGGATGGTCGCGGGGGCACCGGTTGCCGGGTGGGATCGTGGTGGATGAGTCCAGCCGGATGCTGCTGATCGATCGGAACCCCGATGCTCACCCCGCTACCTGGGAGGAACTCAACCGGTATTGGGACCGCATCTTGCCGTCGTTGCTGACACAGTGGCAGCAGATCGAACAAATACCCGAGGCCGAGTCCTTGCGGTGGCTGTCGAGCAAACTGCACGACTGGGCCCCGGACAGGTTGGCCGGACCGGACGCGGCCCGGAGATTTCTGATGCGCGAGACAACCCTCAGGTGGGGGTTTGCCGACCAGTTGCGCGATGGTGGTCTGGATGAGGTTTTTCGCGGGTTGGAGTTTCCGAGCCGTCCTTACGATCGGCTCCGCGGGCGAGAGGTCGTCGCGGAACCGACGCGTGTGCTACTACACGGCGGTCTCGGCCCGGGGAACCTACTGATCACCGACGACGGCTATCTGGTCGAGGTCGCCGGGTGGCACGCGGCTAAGCCGGGACCATCGGGGTTCGAGCTTGCGATGCTCGAAACGCACAGTGAACAGCCACTTTTCGTTCCGGGTATGTCCGACCGTCCGAATATGGGAACTTGGCAGGACCTGGTCGCGGTGAATCTCGCCGTCGGGCAGGCGGCACAGCAGTTGGTTCCCGCGCCCGACCCATCGTTCGTGGCGTACTTCGAGACCGCGCGACGGGTGTGGGGGTTGCCCGCCGAGGACGGTGCCGCGGTCATCGCGGCGGTCGCGGACAGCGCGGCCGCTCGAGCCATGACCCCGATTACCGGCGGTCGTCCGGGCACCCGGCATCACGTCGTGCGGGCAGCCGGGGATGTCTACACCGGTGACCGGTTGTCCGACGCGGTGCGCGCGGCGGGCAATTTCCTGCGTCGTTCGCTGGCGGGATGGGCACCCACACAACAGAGACAGTGCATGGCCGCGGACATGGCACTGGGCCCTGTGGTGCAGCATGCATTACTGGCCGATGCGGACGGCCAGGTGGAGATATTCGTCCACGAGTTCTCGGTACGGCAGGGGCATCGGGGGTTGCAGGTCCGAGTGCTCTACTCCGGATCGGAACTGTTCGTCCCGACCATGCTGTCGGATGACGTGACGGCAGTGTTCGCGACGGCGACCGCGTCCGTACTGGACGATCGGCACGAAGGGTGGGCCGCGAAGTCGTTCGAATTCAGTATCAGCACGGAACAATTTCGCAACACCCGGGCCGGCGATGTTCCCGGGATGATCCCGGGGGACTCCTTGTTGGTCACCCGGTCCGCAGCCCACGGCTACCGCGCACTGGGTATGCCCCCGGAGTCCGGTCCCCAGTTGCCGTGGGCAGGTGCGGCGGCGCTGCTACCCAGCCGAACCGATAGTGCCCTCGACCTGGTCGAAGGGCGGCACAGTTGGGGTGCCGGGGTAGGAAGCGGGTTCTGGATCCTATGGCCGAAGCCGCCACATCCGGACGAGATGAGTGTACGGCCGTGGCATGGCCGGCTGTCTCAGGTCCTGGCTGCTATGGCGCCGCATGTCGATCTGACGCAGCGGGTGCTGCGTGTCCTCGACAGTGGGAAGGCGCTCCTGATGAAGGAACAGCCTGGGCACCCGGCGACCCGTGTCGAGTTCGAGATGATCTATCACGACATGTACAAGGCTCTCGAGCGGCTGCTCGACCAGGCCGCGCTGGTGCGACCCCGGCTGCCCCAGGAGTGTCGAGAGCTGAAGAAAGTGGAGGACTTCCGGGAGTACATCGTCAACCCAGCGAGGCGGGTGTTCCACCGGTATCGGCGGCGGCTTCAGGAAGTGCTCGACTGGCTCGACATCCCCGACGACCCGTTCGCGGCAATATTCGCGAGGGAATTGGTGCCCGCCCAGTTGCAGTTGATCCCGGTCCCCACCGTGGAGAATTTCCGACTCGACAGCGGGCTCGTCGTCGGTTTCACGGGAACCAACTGGATATGGGGTGACCCGGCCTACGCCTGGGCAGAGCTGGGCAATAGCCTCGGGCAACACGGGCCGTGGGCGATATTCGGACGCGACAATGGCCGGGTCTACGAGGACTTCCTGGCGGTGCGCGATGTGTTGGCGGATCTGATCGCACTGGTGTCACCGGACCTGGAGCCCGCTCGTCGCGTCGAACTCGAACGTCGCCTGCGGCACACTCTGCTCAAGGCCAACAATATCTGGGGCAAGAAACTCGGAGGCGGATTCGAGACAATCGACACCGTCTTTACCAAGGTCCGTGCCATGGCTGAGGACGGTGTCCCGGCACCCCTCAGACAGCAGCTCGTCTTCGACCGGCTCCCGACTCTCGCCAAACACGCCATGGCTCGAGGAGAGCTCGATCAGGACGCATTCCCCGTGGAAACCGGGTGGGATACCGCGCCATTCGCCATGAGCGAGTTGGGGAGGCAATCGCCGCTGCGGCGCGGCCTGATAATGGAAGTGGAGCTCACTACGGACTTCCCCGTGTCGCCGGAGGCGGTGTTGTCGATACCGGCGGGCGCCAGGGGAAGGGTCGGCAGCCGTTCCGGGGAGACCACGACACGAGCCATCGGGTATATGTTGGTGCCCGAAGACACGCTCGTGCAATGGCCGCAACGTCTAGGGGACGTCTTCGATGTAGAGCTCGTCCATGGCGGCGAACTCGATGTGACCCACGCTTTCCGCGACGAGAACGACATCTGGAATATCTACGGCCGATTCACTCCGGTCGAGGAAGAAGCGGCCGACAGCGGCCCCCGGCCGTCCGAAGTGCGGGACCCTCGGAACTACGTCGGGACCGCGCCCTTGGCAGGGATTCCATTGGGATTGCCCGTTGGCTCCGGTCCGGCGCCACTTTCGTCCCGGGACGGGCTGCATCGAGTCGAATACTCGCCCGACGTCTTCCGCTATCGGCAATTCTCGGACGAGGAGGATTTTGCCCAATACCCCGTCTGGCAGCAGATCTCGTATGCGCGTTTCGAAATCGAGAGCAGCACTGTCATCTTCGCCTCCGACGAGGAGGCGTTCGAATATGTCCAGGCGCACTTCGACGTCGACGAGGCCCGTCCACTGCCGCGCGACCTCTTGGTCGCGGTCGAGATCGACCTGACCGAGGAGGAGGTCCACCATCCCGAGCGAATGCGCGGCAACGTCTACTCGGCGCTGGACAGGACTGCCGTTTTGTACCACGAACTGCATCAGCAGAGTTACGCCGACACCGCATACGTCCGGGTGTCCGCGGGCGCACTGGTACGAGCCCATCCGGATCCACTGACGCCGCGCCTCGTCTTCGTCGACGGTCTGGACTACCACGTGACCCGGGCCTTCCTCGATGACACAGAACTGATCCTCGTCTACGGCTACCAGGAGCCGACTGATCCGATAGGAGAGCCGCGCCAGCCGTCTCCGGCTCTGTCATTCGACATCATCGAGCGGACCGGTCTGAACGACATACGGCCCGCACAGGACTATGCACACCTCGGCGCGGTTGCGGATTCTCGTCCGGGAATGTCCGAATATGCTGCGCGAATCCTGCTGGAGAACGCACGTCTCGGGCTCAGCCCCTGGGATGTGACCGAGCACGACAGGAGACGGATCGCCGATCTGTTCGTGCGGATGGAGCAAACAGAGGTCGCTCAGCAGGCGAATACGCGGGGATTCCGCGCCTATCGGCTGCTGCCCGCGATCGCTCCCTTCGTCAGTGATCGAGTGCCGCGACTGCTGTACGCCGCCGCGCAGGTACCGATCATGTCCGCTGGGGCCTTCATGTCCACCATTACGGTCCAGCGACATATTCCGGGCAAGCCGCTGTCGAAAGACGCATTCCGGCTGATGGTCCACATGGTGGCGGACGATGCGGAAGTCCTGCTGGATGAGTTCAAGCAGGTGCCGCGGGCGGTGTTGCTGCAGTTGAACGGTGACCTGCCACGGTCCGCCAGGGAATTCGCCCGTGACATTGTCGAGGAGGCGGAGGCGTTCTTCCTGGTGAACCACAAGGATCCGGCGGTGGCCGACGCTTTCGATACGTTGGGTTTCCCTGAGCACCCTTACGCGTCGGTGCGCGCCGCTGCCGACACCATGGCCGAGGTCGAACTCCAATTGATCCACGGCCGTCTCGATCGCGAGCACATCCTCGTCGAGAAGAGCAGGGTCAGTGGGTACACCGGTTTCGGTCACGCTCGGTATGGCGATCCCGATTACGACCGCGCGACTTTGGGTTATCGCCCCGGTGAAGATTCTGTCCGGCTGCCGGGCGCGGGCGAAAATGCCCGGGTATACGACGATCTCCTCCGGATAAAGGACACCGTCGACACTATTGTCGCGTTGTCTCGCGGTGAGATAAGTCCCGAGCGACAGGCGCAGGCGCTGCGCGACGTGTGCGCGAATATGGCTCGCTTGCAGCGTTTGTGGGGAGTCGAGTCGACGTCGCTGCCGAGCCCCCGATTCCTCGCCGGAATCTTGGGACTCGCGCAGCAGGGCTACGCCGCGTCGGAGTCGGGTAATCCGGGTGACATCGGGGTGTTGTCATCCGGAGACGGCGATGTGTCCGACGCAGGGCTGCGCCCGGACTCGGCCAGGCCGTGGGACGGCGCTACCGCGACGCCATCCGGCCAGTTCGGTCCTGACCTGGATCTGCCATTCGTCGAGCCGTTGGATTTCACGACCGAGAAACCGCACGGCCCGAACGATCCGGGACTGTGGACCGCTCATAACAATTGGGACGGGGACGCGGTGGGCCGTCCCGGCCAGGACGGTTCCGGCGATGGCGCGTCCGCGGATCAACCGGTATCGGACTCCTCGGCGCAGCCATCGACGGTCGACGACGAACCCGCTCAGGTGACCAACTCGGAGGACCCCCACGACGGCGTCGGGCCGGTCGGCCTTGTCGGCGCGTCACCCAGTCCGGCGGAGGACGCGGTAGCGGCCGCGGAGCGGAGACGGCTGAATCGAGTCACCCTGGGGAGGCGGCGAAACCGTCTACGGACCGCAGGCGATCGAGAAGCGGTCGACTGGCTGGACGGGTGGATCGAAGAGCTCTTCGTCGCGGCCGATGCCGACTCCGAACCAGCTCGGGCGGAGGACCAGGACTCGGCAGCCGCCGCTGGTATCTCGTTGCGCAGGAACGGTATTCGTCCTGGAGCCGACTTCTTCGCCGACGGTCTCGATCGTGACATGGTGCTGGCCGTCGTCCATCGCTTGGAGCGTGCCGTGGTCGAGCACCCCGGGTTCGATGTGCGCGTGGTGGACTTCCAACCGATGGAGCCGGAGGTGTTCTGGCGCGTCGAGCGCGATGAGCACGACTCGGCGCCGGGTGTCGCGAAACCCTGGTCTTTTGCCCGGTCGATCACGTTCAACAGTCATTACCTGAGCGACCCCGACGTGTTGGCGCACGGTTGGGCGCGGCAGGTGGCCGCTGGAGTCGGTGGCGGGGGCGACGACCCGATGCGCGGCATGGTCGATCGGGCGGTGGCCGAGGTGTTGATTTCCGTGACCGGCGAGCAGGCGGTCGACTCGGTCCTGCGGACATTGATCGACGTGTTCGACACCGGCGACCGTGCGATGTCGTTCGACAACTGGTTGCGGTCGCAATTCGGCGAGCTGCCACGTCCGCGAGCCGGCCTGCCCGCCGAACGTGCCTTGTTGATCCACGCGTTCGCCGCGGTGGAACAGCATGCCGCCGCTGCCGGGGAGGGCGCGGTGGCGCTGCACGCCCTGCTCCGGCGTACCGCGGCGGCAGCGGATGAGCTCGATGACGAGGTCGCCCAGCTGTTGAGGCACCACAAAGCGGTGTCCGAAGCCGAGCAGGAGACCAAAGCTCTGCTCGTGCGGCAGTTGGCCGAGCGGAATATCCGGCTTTCCGGGGCAGCCGAACCAGTGGTGCGAGCCGAGGTCGTGCGCGAGTCTGTGGAGACCTTCCAGGCTCTGTTCGAGAGGTACCCAGTGCTCGGCGCCATGGCCGGTGACCCTGAGCTGGGCGCGCCGCGTCTGGTGATCGGACAGCCCCGCGGCGACGGTGCCACCGACCGTATGGATGTGCTCGCCGAATACGACGAGGACGCGCACCATCTCGACAGCACCGACCTCAGCGCCACGGAGGACGCGGGCGAAATCGTGCTGGACCTGCTGTGGGCGGGCGTCCCGTTCCTGCTGGGAGCACGGGTGAACGACCACCTGAGATCCGGGTGGCGTCGCGGGTTGTGGCTTCGTCCGGTGCCGGGAGCCCTGCTGTATGCGATCGGCCGCTGGTTGGACGCGAAGCTCCCGCTGGGCAGGGCGGTAGTAGACGGACTTCGAGCGACTTTCGATGCCTGTGAAGTACCCGCGGGCATGGATTTTCAGGCGTGGTTGCGCACCCAGTTCTCCGGTTACTGCTTCCGCGACGGAGTTTTCGACCTGCCGACGGCGATCGCGGAATCCTTCACCGTCGGCGAGGCCGATCTGTTCGACGCTCGAGACGACTATTGCCCGGAACTCACCGACGGTGAGAACAACCTGTATATGAGCCTGCGGCGCCGCATTTTCGAGCAAGCCGCGCGCTATGCGCAGAATCCGCCGGGTGGGCTTCGCGGTGTCGCAGACCTGGACCGGACGGAGAATCGCGCCGAGCGGGTCGAGGACGCCGCGGGTGCGCCCGCGGCGGCTCGCTGGGTGTCGCGTTTCGGGTACTTCGGGCATGGCAATGCCGACATCACGACCGCCGGGCCGCCCAACTCGCTCTACCGGACGGTGTCCGATCCTGCGGCCCGGTTCCGGCATATGGGCGCGCCCGCCGACGATCGGCGGCCGAGACTGCCCGCGCACGATGCGCTGCGGCTGCTGTGGATGACTTCGAGGCCGACGGTGAATCTCGTCGAGGCGACGCATTGGCTGGGTGCCGGCGTCGGCGACGGCTACTGGGTTCGCCGGGACGTCCACTCGGACAGCGCGCTCGGTGCGGACCCGCTGGGACTGCGGCGCTTCGCGGGCGCGGAGCACCGACTGGCTGTCGCTACCGCACCGTTCGCACCGGAACTGCTGGCGCAAGTCCTGCACGCCTTCTCTGGACCGGAAGTGTTGGAGGGCGACGAGGCCGCGAATCTAGTCCTGGTCATGCGGCGTCTGCCCGGCGTCCACCAAGACGACGAGGCCCTGTTCCCCATGGCCGACAAGGTCCGACACACCGGCGATATGCTGCTGCGCCAGTTGGCACAAGTGCCGCAGGCGACGGTGGACACCATGGTTTCCGGAGCTCCGCGCACTGCCCGAGAATTCCTCCGTTCGTTGATCGACCATGCTCGGGCGACGCTCGCACCGCATCGGGCGGCGGTGGAAGCACTGGGGATGGTCGATGTGCTGGACGCCCTGCGGCAGGTGGAAATTCGGATCGGCGAATTGGATGACAGGCCACTCCAACTGGCGCCCATCGCCTTCGACGGTTCGAATATTCTGTTCGCCGACGGCCGGGTTTCCGGAATTACCGGCGCTCTCGGTCTGGTCGACAGGTCCTGGGTGCCGGCCTGGTTGGCCACCAGGCACGTGGGCTTGGTACCCGTGGCAGACCTCGACAACAACGCCCTGATCTACACGCATTTCCTCGCCGTGTGGCATCGTGTCGAAGGGGTGATCGGCCTGGCGGCGGGGGAGAAACCCGAGCTGCCGTCTCGTCCGCGGAACCTGGCTGAGGAAACCGGTGACCTGCCGGCCCTCACCGAACACGCTTTGCCGCGCGGGGAGCAGTTCCGCCCACTGGGCGCGCCGGAGGGATCCGCGCGGGATATGGACGCCGACGACGCGGCGTGGATCGCCGCGACCGCCATGCGCCGCGGCAAGCGCACCGTGCGCGCGGACGGTGTCTACTACGCCTACGAGGGCTACCTGGTGTTGGAGGAGGCGTCGACCAACTCCTATCTGCAACGAGTTGCACAGCACGAGGCGTTGGCGTACCTGACCAGTCACGGCGTCGGATTGCTGCCCCCCGTGTTGTATGTGCTCGGTGGCCGGGATCTCGTGGGTCGTACCTGGGATGGGGACGGCTGGAAGCGCAACGGGTGGTCGGGCGGGGAGCGGTTGCCGGGTGGGATCGTGGCGGACGAATCCACCCGGGTTGTGGTGATGTACTTGGGCCGCAAAACTCGCCCCGCGACTCGGGAGGATCTCGACCGATACCAGGACCGCATCCTGCCGTCGCTGGCGCAACAGTGGCAGCAGATAAAGCAGATACCCGCGGACGAGACGCTGCAGTGGCAGAGGGCCCTGTTACCCGCCGATGCTCAGCTGTTCTACCGGGATGGACGACCCGGCGAGATGGGACGTTTTCTGCTGAGCGAAATAGGCAGCCGAGAATCAACTTTCGCGGACTTGTGGCGCGGTGGTTTGAATGAGGTCTTCCAAGGTTTGCATTTTCCGACTCGAGCTTACGATCGGATCCGCGAACGGGAAGCCGACGTAGTAGACGAGCCGATACGTCTGCTGCGGGGCGCGTTCAGCCCGGGGGATCTCCTGATCGACGAAGACACCGGCGACCTGGTCGCTGTCACCGGATGGCATGAACTTCGGCTGGGATCGCAAGGGTTCGACCTGGCCCTGCTCGAATCACACAGCGAACGACCACTTTCCGTTCCCGGTATCAGCGACGGCCCGAATATGGACCTCTGGCGGGCTGTGGTCGCCGTGCAGGTCGCTGTCGAACAGTCTGTGGACATTCTGGATCGCGAGGCCGACCGCAACTACCTCACTCACTTCGAGGCCGCACGGCGGGTATGGGGGTTGCCCGCCGAGGACAGTGCGCGCGTCGTCGCGGCCATGACCGGCAGCGCGGTGGCGCGGGCGGCGATCCCGGCCACGGACGGTCGTGCGAGCAGGCGTCGGCACGTCGTGCGGGCGGAAGCGGACGTGTATACGGTCGATCGGTCCGCCGATGCTGTGCGCGAGGCGGGAAATTTCCTGCGTCGCTCGCTGGCGGGATGGTCACCCGCAGAGCCCGCACAGTGCGTGGCCGCGGACATCGCGCTGGCCCGTGTGGTGCGACACGCCTTGCGGATCGTCGATATCGGCCGGGTGGAGATGTTCGTCGAGGAGATCTCCGAATCGCGCGGCCACCGGATGATGCGGGTTCGAGTGCTCTACACCGGGCCGGAGCCGTTCACTCCGGAGATGCTGCCGGAGCTGGTGGAGCACCAGTTCATCACAGTGAGCGCGTCCGCGTTGAACGACCGGGACGCGCGGTGGGCCACCTGGTCGTTCGCATTCACCCTCCGCACGAAGCAATTCGGTGCCACCCGGGCCGACGACATCGCCGGATTGATCCCGCCGGACGCATGGTCGCCAAGCCAAATCTCGGCCTACCGGTTCCGCCCATTGGGCCTGCCTGAGGACGATCGGCCGACGCTGTCGTGGGTGGACGCGATGGCGTTGCAACCCGCCAGGGCGGACGGCGCCGTCGATCTGGTCGACCGGGACCACAGCTGGGATGCTGTGGTGGATGGCGGGTTCTGGTTGCGGTGGCCGAAGCCGCAGGATCCGGACGACATGCGCGCGCGGCCGTGGAAGGGTGTGCTGCCTCAGGTGCTGGCGGCCATCGCACCGGACGTAGACCGGGTGCCGCGGGTGCTGCATGGTCTGGACGATGGTGCCGCTGTCCTACAGGCTATGCCCGGACATCAAGCGAACTCCGTCGAGTTGAAATTGCTCCACGACGAGGTGATCGCCGCCACCCAGCGGCAGCTCGACCAGGCTGCGCTGGTGCAATGGCCGGCATTGCGGTCGGCCGTCGACCTGCCGGTACCGGAGACAGCGGACGATTTCCTGCGCTGCCTCATCGCCCCGGTGATGGTGGTGTTCTCGCGGCACCTGCGACGATTGCAGGGATTTCTGAACTGGCTCGACATCCCCGAGGAGCCGTTCGCGGCGGTCTTGGCGAGCAACCTGACGCCCGCACGGTTGCAGTTGATCCCGATCGTCGACCTCAGGGACTACCTCGTCGAGGGCGGATCTGTCGTCGGCACGAAACCCGAATTCATGTGGGGCGACCCGGCTTACACCTGGGCGGAGTTGAATCGCAACCTCCAGCGAGTGCGCGGGGCCGGCGTGCCATGGGACCTCGGGCGTGAGAACGGCCGCGTCTACCACAAGTTCCTCGTGATTCGCGACGTGCTGCAGGATCTGGTGGCGCTGGTGTCGCCGGATCTGGCGTCTGCTCGCCGTACCGAGGTCGAGCACAGACTGCGGACCAGTCTGCGGGTCGCCTACGAGCTGTGGGGTCGGCAGGCAGGGCCCGACGCGAACGTGGACTCCGTCCTGTCCAAGGTTCGCCACATGGCCGAAGACGGTGCCCTGCTGCCATTCGATGAGCCGGCGAACTTCGACCGTCTCCCGGTTGTCGGGAAACGCGCCCTGGCCTGGGGGGAGATCGCCGAGGGCGCCTTCGAGGTGGAAACCGGCTGGGACACCGCGGAATTCGTGGCGTCCCGGCTGGGGAAGCGATCGCCGCTGCCGCATGATCTGGTGGTCGCGGTGGAACTGGACATCGCAGGCGACCTCGCCGAGCTGCCCGACACAGTGCTGATACCGGCCGACACAGTGGCAACGATCGGTATTCGCTCGGCGCGGTCGACGACCGGAATCATCGGGTATGCGCGGCTGCCGAAGGGCACGCTCGTGCAATGGCCCGAGCGCCTCGACGCCGTCTTCGACGTGCGGCTCGTGCACGGTGGCGAACTCCAGGTGACGCACGCTTTCGGCGATGAGGACGGCCTCGGAAACGTCTACGGCAGGCTCACCGTGGCCCGAGACGAAGCGCCCGATGATGACCCGGATGACTCCAGTGGCTCAGGAGAAGACTCACCACCGTCGCCCTCGACTCCCGGGTCGATCGCGGGCCAGGGGAGGGCAGCCATGGCCAGCGTTCCGATGCGCGGCGGCCGCAAAGGGGCGCGCGAGCCTTGGGTGCTTATCTCGTACGACGACCAGGACCAGACCTTCCAGACCCGGTCACTACGCAAGCCCGGCTCCGGTCCGGCGCGCGACCGGGACGAGGTGGGTACGGCGTTGGAGAACGATGCCGTCGCGCAGCTCGATCCGACCGCGACCGTCGTGGTCCCCGTCGATGCCCTGGCCGATGAGCGGAGGATCTTCGATGCTGTGCGCGACTACTCGGACGCGGCACACCGAGCGATAGCATCGCTTCCGCCCGACCTACGTCGCCTTGCCCGGGCACGGTATCTCCAGGGGATGACGCGGGCGGCGCTGTCCACCGAGCTGCCCGATGTCGCAGACATCGACGGCCTGTGGATGAGCACACGGCGGCAGATGGCGTGGCTCATGCACGGTCGCGCACAGCGCGTGGACATCCGACTGCCGGTTCTGGTGAACAGTCCACGCGTCACGGCCGAAGTCCGGCAGCAATGCCTCGCCCAGTTGCGGAGCCGGCGGGACCGAGAGTTCGCCGAGCACCGCTTCTTCGAGGGCCGCACTCTGGAGCAGACCGCGGACGCGCTGAACCTCGACCCATGGACTGCCTCTGACCTGCAGATGCGATTGGCGCGGTGGGTGATCGCGTTGTTGCGCGCGCAGCTGTCCGCGCCAGGCGCTGTCGATGTTCGCGCGAGCGCCCGAAGCCGGGTATCGGTGTTGTCGGCGGCTAAATACGCCGTGTGGGGTAGCGCCAGAGGACAGTTGATGAGCACCTATGCGGCCGATGCGGTGATCGAGACGGCGTTCCTGGCCGGACGGTTGGAGCGAGGCGACGGTGTAGATCGATATTACGTCGAGGATTTTGTGGTCGAGGTCCCCACTCGTCCGACGTCGCTGCCACAGGCGGAGCTGCTGCGGCTTTTGACGCAACACGGTATTCCATTCCTACCGAAGGTGATCAGATCCCGGAGCGGGGTCCGGACACCCGACGGACGGGTGGTCGACGTCATGATTCTGCGCGCTCAGGAGCTGGTGCGAATACCTCTGTCGCGGGTCCGCGCAGATGGCTCGCTACTCATCAGCGTGTTCGGTATCCTCCGAAAAGAGTTGGCGCAGGTCCCCACCCGGAGACTTTCGGCGCATCCGGGTGTGACGGTCGCCCACGATCTAGTGGATAATCTGCGGTCCAAGGTGGCCGAACGGCAGCAGCGATTCGATGAGTGGCGAGCGGAATTCGCTGCTGTGGCCGATGGTTTGGCGATTCCGCACAAGCCCTTCAAGTCGGTGCTCGCTGGTGCGCGATCGATGGTGGCAGCCAAGCCGTCCATTGTGCACGGACACCTTCTGGACAGTATGTACTTCGTCAAATCAGATCCTGGGGCTTTGGTAATCCAGGATTGGCATTTCGCCGAGTTGGGGGATCCCGCTGTCGACCCGGCGGCTATGGCGCGGTACGACGATGACCAGGACCTCGCCGCCGTCATCCCCTATGTCGCGCGCAATGTCGCGCTTTGGGCGGATTTCCGGTTGATCAGCGGCGTACTGGACCGCACTATCGCACATGCCCGGACCGATGGTAGGGACATTGCGCACGACACTCAATATCTGATCGACTATGCCGCTGCCTTGGGCTTGTGGGGTCAGGCCGCCCGAGGTTCGTTGCGGCGAGTGCGGGAGGTTTTCGAGAGCAGTAGCGTCACAACAAGCGGTGTGCCGGTCACTCGGCCCCTACCGACGATGGTGGACCGACAACTGATTCGGTGGAACAAGCCGCAGATGACTTCCACGAACATGCTGGCGGTGGTCGAAGCAAGCCGTCGTCAGGTAGTGGGAGCGATGCGCGACTGGCCTTTGGAAACAGCAGAGCGCGCCGCCCAGGTGGTCAGAGAGTTGGCGGCCTTCGCGTTGGTCGACACCGACGGGACGGTCTGGTGGCGGATGCACGAGACTCGCGGGCCATGGATGGACCGGATCATGCGGATCTGGATCGGTTACGACGGGACAGTGGATCCGTCTGCAGGTCTCTTGTCCGATATTGGTGCCTTGTTCGGACCGGTGGACGTCACCGAGGCGGAACCCAACGCAGCCGGGGTGATCCGCGAACTCGGGTTTACCGTCGTGATGCGGGATTCCGTGGTCGCGGCCGAGATCGATTCCGAGCCATGGGAAACCGACCTCGGGCATTTCCTGAACTCCCGGGACTACCGTGCGCGGGGCGAGAGCGAGGACTCCGGGGTAACGATGTCGAACCGGGACGCCAAGTTGCTGACCGACATCGCGAAGCGTGCGCCGAAACGCAGCGCGGGGATGCACAACACGGGTGCCGCCGTCCTCAGTTTCTGGGTGCGAGAGCAGCAATCTTTCACACCCGACAACGTCGACTTCCGGTTCTGGGCGCCACAACACGAGTCCCAGGTGATCGCGGCCGCGGTAGCACATGGAGTGGAACTCGCGCCGAGGCTACTGGCCGAAATCCAGACCGCCGACGGTAAGAAACAGGTCTTCCGCTACACCAACGGGTATCCAGCGACCAAACTGGAGGCGGCACTGTGGTCGGAGAGCATTCGCAACGCGACGATGCGGTACCAGGATCAGCTGGCCCAGGTGCGTCGCGAGGCGTTGCCCAAGCCGCAACGGATCGCACCGGATCTGCCGCTGCCGCCGATGAACGACGACATCGCCGAACAGGTCGCCTACGACAACATGTTCGAGATGTGGGTGCTGAAAAGGCATCTCCGAAAGCATCCCGGGCTCCGGGAGGTATTCGCCGCGCTGGGAGTGCCCGAGCAGCCCTTCGCGCCGATCGACCCGGCATCGTTCGAGGCGGAACCGGGCCAACTGATTCACGGGGACCGCAACCTGGGGAATATGCATGTCTTCGAGAAACTGGTGACCGGTATCTTCGACATGGAGCTGGCCAGGTGGGGGCGGCGCTCGCAGGACGACGCGATCGCCTATCTCCGCAGCGGCGGGTTGTTGCGGCCGGGCGAGCGAACGGTCAACTTCGACAGGTTCCTTGATTTCGGGCACATCCAACGAGTTGTGCACGACGTGATCAAGCTGCTCACCCATGACCTGACCCCGGACCAGCGCAGCGCCATCCTCATCGGCTTGTGGGACAGCCTGCAGATCTGCCGTGATCGGCTGTGGCAGGTGACCGAACCACTCACCTGGGACGAGTTCGTCGCGCTGCTCACTCCCGGTGGCGGCGCGTCGACCGATCCGTCGGTCGATGTGCCGCCACCGACGCCGCCGCGGAATCAACCGGATCCGACACCGCTGCATGCCGTCGATCCGCATCTGGGGCCGGTTGCGTGGGCGTTCGGCAGCAGTGCCGACGCCGCGGCGTATGCGGACCCTGCGGGTCTCGCCGATGTGATGAGCGAGTTCAGTGGGACTCCGGTTGTCCTGCCCGCGAGCCCGGTCAGCGATCCGTTCACCCGTGCGAAGCGCACCCATGACGTGTGGTTCGCCGCGGATCCACAACTGGGCTCGGATGTGGGTGTGCCGTCGCGTCGCGACCCGCACGCCGCTCGGCGTGCTCGGCCGCAGCGGTTGTTCGACATGCAAAACGAATTGGCCACGGTCGAAGAACGTCGGGATGGCGCCGACCACACCACCGCCACCGCGGAAATTCAGCTGCTCCGCGACGTGGTCGAGGTATACCGACAGCGGGAACTCGCCCGACAGGAACGTGATTCGGCGGCGCGGGCGGCGAATGCCGACCCGCAGCGGCGCATGCGGATGTGGCGCGAGCGCGCCGACGCGCAGGCGGAGTTGGCGCGTCTGGTCGGGATCGCGGACCCGGCGGAACTGGCGGATCGGGCGCGAGTGGCCGAGCTGGTCGAGGAAGGCTACGCCGGGACGGCGCCGTACGCCGACGCCTGGATCGAAAAGGCCGAGATTCTGCTGGCCTATCACGACCTGGTCGAGCATGACCACCGCTTCCGGCACTTCGACGAACAAGCGCAGCGACTGGATATCCAGGCACACGGGCAGCCCTTGACGCCGGACGAGTTCGCCGCGTTGTCTGTTCCGGCGCGATACGACCTGGCACGAGCGGAAATATCCGGCAGCACGATCCCGTTCCGGAACAATGCCGAGGCGATCGAGTTCTTCCGTGACCGCTTCGACGTCTTCGCCGTGGGACTGCCGGAACCGGCTGTCCGGGCGGTGCGGTGGGTGCAAAGTGCCGCCGGCGACATCGTCGGCGCGAACGCCGCGATCGAAGCTTTCCCGCGCGACCCGGACGGTCGGCCAGCAGCAGAACAGAATCACATGCGGCAGATCGCCGCCGCCGCACAGGTCCTGCGGTTGACTCACGACACGGTCGTCATGGTGCCGCGGCCACCCGCAGTGCTCGGTGACCGGGCTCCGGAAACCCTTCCCGGCGCGGCGTTGCCCTTGCCGTCGACCTTCGTCGGCGAAGTCGGCACAGTCCCGTCGGATCGGTGGCGCGACGGCGAAATCTGGTACGTATTGGTCCCCGCGGGAACCGCGGCACTGTGGGTGGAAAAGATCACCGGGAAGCCGGAGCTGGTGGTCGTCCACGACGGCACTTTCCATGTGCTGCGCGCCTTCTCCGACCAGGGCCGCCGCCAAGTCTTCGGTTACCTCGCTCTGGGCGAACCCGACGACCACATCCGCTACCCGGATGAAGCGGGACCGGACTCGGCTCCGGCCGATCCCCACGGCAGCGGATCGAACCTGTCGTCACCGGAACGCCAGGACAACTCCGATCCGGATCAGGCGCACGCCACCGCTCGGGGAGCGGTGGCGCCTACGTCACCCGGCGAGCCGCTCGACACGTCGAACGGCACCCGCCATCCGTCGGATGGTCCGATTGGCCGGTCCGGTACTCGGCCGCGGGCGCCGAGAGCTGATCTCCCACTGTCCGCGGAGGCGGCTCCGGAGCGCGGTGCGGTGTCTGACGCGGGTGTGGATCCGGTCGCGCAGGATGCCCCCGTCTTTCCGAAACTCGACAGGCTGCCTCGCCTTCGGCCGAGCATCGAACAGACCCCGGCGCCGATCCCGGATTCGCGCGTACCGATATCGCGCAGCAGATCCGTGAACTGGAGCAGGCGCACGGAATCACCACCGAGGCGCAGCGCATGCTGGAACTCAGTCTGCTCATGGAGGACGCATACCGGGAGACGGCCCTTGTCGCGGGTCAGGAGCGGCCCGAAGAAATCTTCGATGGCCCCGAAGGGTGGGCGAGCTGGCTGGACGCACGACGCTATGCCCAGTGCCACCTCGATCAGGATCTGACCGTAGAGTTCCTTATGGAAATCCACCGGAGGCTGATGATCCGGCACGAGCCCGACATGGCAGCGGTGCTCAAAGGCGCGGTCGATGGAGGCTTCGGCGGATTGTCGAGGCCGCGGATCGATAGTGAACTCGCGGCTTTCGAACAGAACCGGATGATCACCTATGTGCCGGGACCATTCGATTTCGGTCCGTTCGGCGCGGTCTTCGAACCCGCGATCGATGGAGAGCCTGGGGCTGTGACGGCACGCCGGCTGGAGGCCGCGCCGACCGAGGAAGAGAAAGCCGCTATCGAGGCCGACCCGTGGCGCTTCCTACGGCCGCCGGATACGCCGTTACAGGAACACGGAATCATCATTTATCCGTATTTCGGTGGCGTCGAGGGCACACTCGCCGCGCTGGAGTCGGTATGCCGCTGGTACAACGGGGCGATCCGTACACCGGGTTATGATCGCTACCGGGTGCACGCGGAACTGCAGCAGCGGCTGGTGAGTATTCATCCTTGGGAAAAGGACTTCAACGGACGTTTTTCCAGGGCGGTAATGATATGGGGACTGGAGAAGGCGGGCATGCCGCCGAGTGCTATCCCCGGTGAATTCAATGATTTGTTCACGGCGCTCCCGGAGTGGACCAATACTGTCGAGGCCGGCAGCATCCGATACGGCCGATGGGCGGCAGAACTCGAACGCGGCGGAGCGGACGTAGATCCGATCGTCTTGTTCGATCTCGAATCGATGAGGCGGCGATATCAACAGTTGGGTGGCCTATCCACACCATTTCCGCCAGGGGAATTGCATGTCACCGAAATAGCGGTCCGTGTGCACGAAGCATTGAATTCGGCGGGCGAGATCCCCGCTGACATCCCGGATGTCGGACAGGAACGCTGGGCGACTCGGCAGCCCGAAAGCGCCGTGGCGCAACCGAGTAGCTCGGCGCGCGCTGATGATGACGATGATCGCGACAACGATGGTGACGATGACAGCGGCGGTTCCGCCCTGTCACCGGATCCCGAACCGTCACCGCGCAACGGCCCTGGGAGTGGGGTCGCGGTAGCGCAGTCACCGGACGAGCACACTGTGCCGGACGGGCGACACGACGCTCTTGACGAGGCGGCGACCGACGAGACCAGCAGCGCCGCCCCCTCGTACCGGCCGCACCAGGCCCTGGCGGTGGGTGACCATGTGGCGGTGTCCGCGAATTCCGAACCCGACTCGAGCCGGGTCGTCGATCGGCCGCACGAGGCTATGGCGAGATCGCTCGAGAAATTTCACGGGCGTATGGAAGTCCTGAAAGCAGTACTCGAGCAATCCGAGGCCTTCCTGTTCGACTTCGACGGTCCCATCGTCGATCTCTTCAGCGGCTATCCTGCGCCAGAAATCGCTATGGAATTGCGGAACCTCGTCGAACCGCATGACATAGGTCTTTTCAATGATCTGGACGGCATCACCGATCCCATGAAGGTGCTCCAGATCGTCTACGAACACAGTCTCTGGCTCGGTCGCCTGGTAGAGCAAGAGCTCGCGGCGTTGGAAGTCCTGGCCGCTGAGCGGGCGGGCGAACCGACTCCAGGCGCAGTCGCCGCGCTCCGGGCAGCTGCGGCCAAGGGGCCGGTCGGCATCGTCTCCAACAACTGCGCGGACGCCGTGTGGAAGTATCTCGAGATACACGGGTTGGACCAGGTGGACATCGTCGTCGGGCGCCACCCGGTACCGCACTACATGAAGCCACACAAGAGCCCGGTGGTCACGGCGGCCAAAATCCTGGACGTAGCACCCGAAAAGTGCGTTCTGATCGGGGACACGGCCGCCACCGATATCCTTGGCGCCAGGGCCGCCAAAGCCCGCAGCATCGGCTATGCGAACAAGCGCCTTAAACGGACAAAGTTGGCTCAAGCAAAAGCTGATGTCGTCATCGTGCATATGCAAGCCATAGCGAACGTGTTGGCGCCACCGCCCCCTCGCCGGGCCGCGCACCCTGAGCGTTCGGTATCGGTCGGGCCGGCCGACACCGCGGACACCTCGGAGGCTCGGAAATTCCGAGAAGCACAGGTGCTGCTGCGTTTCCGCAATGGTGAGGCGATTCCCGAATCCGACCTCGCTGCGCTGGAAGCCGCCTTGGTCGGGGTGCGGGAACGTCTGGAAGGGAAACCGAAACTGCTGCGGATGGCCGAGATCTACCTGCTCGGCCCCGGCGAGCAGGTGGTGCGGGGCGAACCTGCCACCGTGTCGGTCCCGGCGGACTGGTTGCCTGCCTGGTTCTCCGAGTCGACCGCCGGGGCTGACGGTCCGCCCGCGGAGGTGGTATCCGCGTTGCGATCGGTCTTGCTGCGTCCCGAGTCGGATTACCGGCGTCTCCAGCCGGATGAGGCGGATTACCTGCGGTTGCGGATCGCTGGCTTGTCCGACCGCGAGGCCGGCGACGTCATGGGACACCCAATGGCAAGTGGCGGGTGGCCGTTCAGTTTTCTGCAGGACGCCGTGATGCGAAAGATCGCTCCGGTGTTGGTGCCGGCGGCGACAGCAGCCGATTCGCAACTGCGCGACCGTGCGCGCCCGATGTTGATCGACAGCCTGGCCGTGCGATCAGGTTTTCTCGACGAGGCAACTATCCAAAAAGAGCTGGCGGAGATCTGTCTCGCCGAGTGGGCCCCGGTGGTCACCGTTCCAGCCGGTGTCAAACCCGCGACCACTACCGTGCTGCGCGCGTTGGCCGCGCAGATGCATCACGACCAGGTGCGCAAGTTCCGGTTGCTGCTCGACCTGTTGGGCCGACAACTGGCCGAACCGGAATCCGAATTCACGACAGCGATCTTGGCGCTCGGGAAGCCGTTGTTGTGGGGGGAGGAGCCGCTGGTCGCGGCGATGCGCAAGGACTATCCGGTACCGGACACCGGATCGGAGTTGCTGGAGTTGCTGCGTGTCGCAGCCAGGGACACAATTCCCGGTTCGCTGCGCTATGAGGACGATGCGCTGCGGCGGACGGCACAGGCTTTGCAGGAGGCGGGTGTCCCGGTGCACGACGTTCCGGATCCGACCGAACCGGGCCGTACGTGGAAGGACTGGGAGCGTCTGGAACTCATCGCCGGGACGGAATTGACGCCGGTGGGGTCGGCGTACAGCGTGCTGGCGGCAGTGCGGCGGGGACTCGCGGACACCGCTGTGGTCGTGGTGCGGGATGGTTGGGATCACCGGTATCGCTTGCTCGTGGTGACGTCGATCGACGGTGACCGCGGCGGCAAGGTCGGGCCCGGTCGGTCCGACAGCACAATCGGGGTGGTCGGCGACGGCCTCACGGTGCTGTGGGATTCGGCGTTGCACGGTCCGTTCGAGTCGAAGGAATGGGCCTACCCCAAATTTCGGAGGGTCGGTAGTCAGACTTGGGCCGGATTCTTCGTCAAGCGGGCGGGCGACGCGACCCCCGTACCGACAAAGCCCTTGACGGAGCGTTCCCATGATCTGTCGAATCCCCGCCGCGAGAAGATGCCGCGTTACTCGTTGGACGGGCCGCTCGCCGATAGCGGGTCTGACACCGGCTTCTCCGGCAAACCCGCACGCCCCTCCCCGAATTCGACCGATGCCGGTGGACCGGCCCCTGGTACCGACGCTCTCCGCCACACCGGATTCAATTGGTTCGCCCCCGACACCTACCGTCTTGTCGGCACGAGAAGACACCAGCGTCAGGCTGACTACGCCCTGGCCTTCCACCACGACGGTGTCGGCGATATGTTGTGGGATCGGCCAGGCGGCCGTTCCCGTCACGCCGTGAACCCGGCACCGGAATCCTCGTCCGACGACCGCAACACCGGAGAAACCCCGATCGTCGACGGATCGGCCGAGTTCGGCCCGCCGGACGGTCCGACGGTGGACGACGCGACCGCCGTCCCGTCGTCCGGATCGGTCGATGGGCGGCCTACCTCGTCGGCGGTAGTGCTCGAGCCGGTGTCCGATGAGGATCATGTCGAGATACCGAGCGTTATCGCGGTGGACGATCTGGTGGAGATCATCGACGCCCGGTCGTTGGATGTGGACCCGGCGATCACCGACGAAGCCGACGTGCTGGCCACGGCGTTGCGGATCGCCATCCTCGCCGGTGACCTGAAAGCGAACTGGCGACTGCCGGGCGGCGCCAGGCTGGCCCAGGCACTCAACGTACCCAGGACGACGGTGGCGCGGGCCTATCGCCGAATCGCCGACGAAGGGCACTTGACGCTCCGCCGTGGCGCGCGCACCACAGTGGCCGGGCGGTACGCGCGATACGACCCCGCGCGGCTGCGGCAGCGGTTCGGCCAGATCCCCACTGAGGTAGTGGAGTTGACGCGGGAACTGCGGGCGGCCATCGACTCCGGGGATCCCGCCATCGGCGATGTGCTGCCGCGACCGCGCGATCTGGCCGCCGTGCTCGGGGTCGCGGTGGAGGTGGTGACCTCCGCCTACGACTGGTTGCGCGCCGAGGAGTATCTCGGTGGCAGTCGCGGTGTCACCAACGTGGTGCGCAGCCGTCCGCGCCGATCGGAAACCGCTGCGCGACCGAGCGACGCGCCACCGGCCGCGAAAGGTCCGATGCGGGAGCAGTTGGCGGATGAGGTCGATGGCGGCGAGGAGCTGCCGTACTTCGTCACTCCCGTGGCGACCACCCTGGCCGACCCGGTGTTGGCGAAAATCGTGGCCGCCGCTGAGTACGCGAGTGTGGGATCGGATTCCGGGCGAATCATGTCGCATCGGGAAAGTACCGCGCTGAAGCGCGCGGCGATCGCGGCCGGCGAGCCGCGGCCGGTGGGCCGGGACAATCTCGAGGTCTTCGCGTACCGGGATTTCGAACTCTGGCTCGATCCGGATGCTGACAAACTGATGGACCCGGTGTTGCTGCCACCGGCCGTAACCAGGTTGGCCGTCGCAGGCGCGGTGGACCGCGCGCCGCAGGTGCTGTTCGTCGGCGAAGGATACGAGATCCGGCGGCGCACCGTCGACGGCGACAACTCGGTGTCGGCGGAGCGAAGCGGTGCGATCGGCGCCGTGTGTGCCGAAGTGAACGAGCAACTGGGACAGATAGCACCCGACCGGTTGCCCGCACTGATGCGGGGGTGGCCCACCGAGGACGAGGGGCTGTGGTTGCAGGCCCTGCTCGACTTCGACGAAGAGCGCTATCAGCAGCTGCGCCAGAACCCGCTCTATCGCAAGGCATTCGACATGCTCGGCTTCCCGGCGCGGTTGACCGATGGCCTGGACCTCGATATGACGTTGCTGCGGTCACAGCGGTTCCAGGCGTTGTGCCCGAACCTGAGGCCTGAGGACCTGGTCGAGAACGACGACGGGATTCAGGTCGCAGTTTTCCGCCCGACCCTGTACGGCCCGCCGGACTACGCGACCGCGGTCGGCCACAGCCGATATCACGATGGCGAGCCGCCGGACGAGTTGCGGCCGTATCTGGGCCGGATCGCGGTAGCGCAGGCCATGTACGAGACCGTGCGCATGGTCGACGCGGTGGACCTCGGCGGGCTGGAGCCGGCCATGGGCCGCAAACTGTGCGGCACACTGTGGCTCACGCTTTCTCGGGCCCGGTCGGCGTGGGGACAGCCGCCGCTGCCGGACGGACCGCACGCGCTGCTGGATGTCATGCGAACAATCGCACAGCACGCCGACTCAGGGACCGCGTTCGCTGTCGAAACGTCAGTCCCGCGTGATGTCTTGAAATCTGTGTCGCAGGAGTTGATTCCGCCACGGCAGTACCGCGTTCTCGGGGAGCGTTCCGGAATCGATCTGCCTCGGACGACCGCGAGCCGACTGCGGGTCCTCGCGGTGATGTATGGCAATCTGCGCCGCGGCGACCGCTATGACACGTACGAATTCGCAGGCATGTTCTTCCGGTTCCGCAAGGGCCTGGAATCCCCAATCGACCCGGTACGTTTGACACGCAGCCAGATCATCGAGCTGATCATCCCCGCTGTGGATGCCGCGCCGCACCGGATCTACACCGACGAGTACGGCGATATCGATGTCCGCACCTATGCCGGCACAGTGACCGCAACCGGCTATGCCCCCATGGTCTTACCCGGGTTGGCGGTGGTGGACCAGCAGTTGGCCGAGATTGCGCCGAGCCGTATTCCGGCACGAACGGGATGGCCGACGTCGGCTGAGGAGTTCCTCCGCGAGTACCACCACCAGGATCGCGAATTTCTCCGTTCCGCTCTGGAACAGCATCCAGAATTGTTGGCCGAACTAGGTTTTCAGCCGTCGCTTCTCGATGTGGAGCCGGATTACGAACTGCTGCGTGAGCAGCAGTGCCGGTTCCTTTATGGCGGTATTCAGGACCGCGATATCATCGTCGTCGATGGGGCGGTCATCCTGCCGGATTGGGACGATGTCGTCTACGGTCCACCGGACTATCAGGAAGCCCTTATCGCGGTGGCCCGCCGCGATCGAAATATTCCCGCGCATCTGCGGCCCTACGTAGACCGAATCCGCCTGGCGAAGGCGCTGCGCCAGACCATCCGTCTGATCGATGCCGTGGGCGCGGGTAGCTTGGCGGTGCGCCGTGCGGTCGAACTGGAACAGAAGGCGTGGCGGGCCTGCAACGAGGCGCGGAATCTGTTGCCGGGTCAGCGGGAGGATCTGCGACCGGGACAGCTGCTGGATCTGGTGAACGATTATCTGCGGCCCGAAGTGGAGCCGGAACCGCAGCCTCCGGTCGTCACCGCGGTCGGCGCTGCGCTGGCAGGTCTGCCCTGGCCGAGCAGATTGCGGTATTTCGGTAGCGCTGACGAGCGGCTACCGTTCCTGACTGCCGACCAGGCCGCGGCGGTACGGGCCGTCGTCGTCGAGCACGGTACCCGGTTCTCCGGCAATTACCACGATGTCTACGTTGTAGGTGGATGGGCCGTCCGCATGGCCAAACAGATCGACACCGACGCTCCGCCGTTGGAATTGATCGTGTTCCCGGACGACACTCCGGTGTTGGCCGCGGTGGTGTCGGCGGGGTTCGACAAGGAGGTAGTGCATCGGCTCTACGTCGATGACGAGGGATCGATCGATCGCACCGTACCCGGCAAACCGATGACGGATTGGAACGATACGGCGGTCATCGATTGGCTCACAGACCTACTCGAGAAGATCGCCGCGGTGCCGCTGACCGACGAGCTGCGCGCATTGCTGCCCGAGGGGTATCCGGAGGCGCCCGACGCCGCCGGATTCTTACGCATGCACTACGAGGTTTTGGAAACCGCCTTCCAACATTATCGGCAAATACCGTTGTATCGGATGCTCTTCGACCTGGTTGGGTTGCCTGAATCGCTGACCGAGGGTCTGGATCTGTCGGGCGTACGACCGGAGCCTTTCGGACTGCTGCATGGCGATCCGATCCCGGGCAACGTGCACGAGGGCCGAGTTCTGTTGGACTGGGGTTTGGCGCAATACGGCCCCCTGTCGTTCCAACTGGCCATCCTATTGCAGCGCAATATGCTTCCCGGATCGGGAGAATGGCAGCGCCTGCAACCGTATGTCGACTTTCTTCAAAAATCCCGAGTGGTGATAGATCTCATTCGGATGGCGGATCGGCTACTGGCCGAGGGTGACGCTGTCGATTCCTCGGCACTGCTGCGCCTTGCCTATCCGCTGGCTGTCGCGATCACCGATGCCCGAGTCGCGATGGGGCAACCATACGCCGCGCAGATGGCGGCTTCTGAACTGATAGAAGTTGTGCGCGTGCTCATAGCGAACCAGCGCTACCCGGGCACTCGTTTCGGGGAAATCGACGGGATGTTCGTCGACGAGCGCAACGAGGTGATTCTTCAGCTGGTCCGGGAAGGGTGGCCACTGCCGCACATCACGTCGATCGTGCAAGCGTTCAATGTCTGTCACAGCATGATCTACAGTCGCATCAACGTCGATGTCGCCGCGGTCTCCCCTGAGACGGTGGTCATCGACATCGCTGTCACGGGCGAGCCGGGGGCCCGTCGGCTGCGGATCTCTTTCACCGACAAGCGCACCGCGGTGCGGCCCGCTGCCGCGGCGATAGCCGCGGCGCACGATCGATCGCTGCTGAATAGCGGACAGTTGGCGTGGTCGAGCGACGACCACGGCATGACTACCAACCCGGACGGCTCCACCACCCTCTGGTTCGTCATCGACGAGGCGGGACCGGGCGGCGGACGCGGTACGGACCCCACAGTGCCCACTCCGGAGGATGGCGGAGGCGCTGCCGACTCCGGGGTGTCGAGTCCGATCGGCGACGACATATCCGGGAACGGACCCGGCGCGCGGGCTTCTGAAGGTCCACACGCCGACGTGGCGTATCGAGCGCGACTGCGTGCATCGGTCGACGAGACCGAGCGTCCCGACGATGAGGAGGGCGATGGCGGCTCCGCGCGACCATCGGGTCCTGGACCGGCACCTAGGACCGGTCCTTCGAGTGGGGCTGGGGTTGCGCCGGCGCCGGACCGGCGCAACGCGTCGGACGCGGGCGATAATGCGCCCGACGACGCGACGCCGGACGGGGACAGCGGTCTCGGCGCCACCACATCGTCGTATGAAACCTCTGCGCCTGCACCCGACCGGATCGCGACCCGAACGGGTACGGGGCCCGAGGTTTTCGACGAGTCGCTGGACGGTGTCGCGAAGCCGCGGCGACTACGTCGGCAGGTTGCGGGGTTCGGGGAAATCGGCGCCATCGGATCGTATGGTTGGGTTCGCGGCGGGCAAGAGCCGCAACCGCCGATATCGAACGCCATAGCCGATCGGCTAAGTCGGGATTTCGACGCCCCGGTCTTCGATCGCGCGTTGTTCGCCATTCAAGCGCGGGTCGACCACGGTGATCTCGAGCTGGACGAGCAGCTATCGAGTGCGGAACCCGGACGGACAGTCGGCGCCCCTGATACCGAAACAGGTTCGTCGACTATTGCGGAGCCTGCTTCTGGCGGGGCACAGACACCGGCCCGTCCCGCGAGGGGTGGGATGCCGTCGAGCCGCGCCGATCTGGCGGCTGTGATGGGGCTCGATGAGCACCAGGCGCGAGGTCGGATGGATTCCACGATCGCGCCGATTCCTGGTGGGCGGAATCCAGGAGTGGTCGCCTTCACGACGAGTACCGGTTATCCCACCGACGGGTTGGCGGCGCGCGGCCAGTCCTCGGCCGGTCCGACGGATGGCACGGTCGAGAAACCTTCCGTTCGGTTCGGCCCCGACCTGGACCTGCCGTCTGTTGAGCCGTTGGACCTGACGATCGCGAAACCGTATAACCGGTTCGATCTGGGACTGGTGACCGCCCACAGCGGTGGGGACGCGGACGCGGTGGAGCGACCCGGCAGCGGTTCTCGCGATGCCGAATCAGCGGATCGAACGGATTCGGAGGTGTTGGCGCAGCGATCGCCGGCCGACGAGTCCGCCGCGCGAGACGAACCGGGTGCGCCTGAATCGGACAGCCGTACGAACCATTCAGAGCCGGAAGACCCACAACCGGAAATCCAGGCGGAGTCGACCACAACAGTCCGGCGGTCGCTACTCGATCGGGCGTTGCCGGAAGGTGCGTGTGGTGTCGAATTCTGGGGCGATGTTCCGGACAACGCGTTGCAGCCGTTGGAAGTAATTGCGTTGCGAGGTAACTGGTATCCCTGGAGCAGCACTGAATCGAGGGTTGCCGCCAACGTCTGGGCCAGTGCGCGTGCGGCGTTGCGTCTGCTGGGCCGACCGGTCCAGACTCTCCTGCCCGATCGATGGGGCCGTCCGATGTGGCCGGATGGGGTGGTTGGCAGCATTGCCAGGGATCTCCGGCCCGACAAGGACATTTCCGGGGACAGATACTATGTTGCCGTCGTCGCCGACACGGGGCAGGCGCGGTCGATCGGCGTGCATGTCTGGCAGAACGAGCCGCTCAGCGACCGGGCACGGCAGGCTCACTTCACCACCGCGGAAGCGGATTGGCTCACCGAGATCGGTGATCATGCCGATGTGTGTTGGGACACTGTGTTGTTCTCTGCCAAATCGTGCGCCCAGCAGATGTTGCGGTCGATCGCTCTCGGGTTCCCTGTCACGGTCGCCCCGGACGACGACGATCCGACCGCAGGTAACTTCCAAGTACACCTCGAGCCCCGCGAACGTGCTTCTGTCGACCCGCCATTGCCCGCCGTCTTGCATGGTCGGTTCGTCGTCGACCAGGGGTATGTACTCACCCGTATCACCGTGCCGCCGGCGGGAGGCCGGTCGCCGGCCGGACCGAGGACTGCCGGTCCTTCTCCTGCGGGAACTTCGACACGCGCGGCCCCCACCAGCGGTAATTCGGCTCTCGCCCATGATGTCAGGATGTACCGGCCGCTCGGCGGATCGTCCGGACCGGTCATGACCGTCGATGAGATGCTCGCGGTCTATCAGCTCACGCGGCGATCGAATGAACCAGAGCTGCAAGGGTTTTACAATCGGCTTCGCCGCTACCGGGATCGCTACGGGGATCTCGTGGTGCGGGAGACGAAGAATTCGGTGCGCGTCGATCGGCGGGTCTACCCGGACCATCACATATTGGAAGCGATCAATCCGCACGTCGAACCTGACCGAGTGTCTCAGCTTCTCGGCGTGCTGACCGGGCCGCGCGTGCTGCCGGATGGACGATTGCTTGCCGTTTCCGAGACGGTGCAGTTCCATCGCTACATCGAGGGTCGCCCTATGATCGATGTCGATCGCGACTGGCTGAGGTCCTTGGTGGTCGATCAGGTCGAGCAACTGCGGCGCCAGTTGCGGGCGGTGCGTCCAGAAGGGCTGTTGCGGCCGCCGCCTGGCTCGCCCGCCGACGGAGACACCGAGGGATACGTCCGTTACCTGGTCGAACACCCGATGCGCCTCTTGGCGGAGTACCGAGCCCGGATCGAAGCCGCATTCCCTGGCATCACCATCCCCGCTGAGCCGTTCGCCTTCCTGTTTTCCGGCAGGTATCCCATGGTGGAGGTTCCTTTCGAGTTCTTGCACGGAGATCTCGGGCCGTCGAATATGATCCTCACCTCCAGCGGTCTGATCGCGGTCGTGGACTTCGAACTGGGACACTTCGGCGATCCCGGCCTCGAATGGGCGAACCTGAATTACAAGCCCGGTGACAACATGGTCGACAACGCGACTGCTGGCCCCAACTCACGCACCTATGACGCGTACATCGACGCGCAGCGGGTCATCAACGACCTGATCAAACTGATCACGCACCCGCTGACAACGGCGCAGCAGGACGCCATAATCGAGAATCTCGCCCTGGCTATTCACCTATCCCAGCGGTTTCACTGGGGCCTGAAGCCACTCGACTACGCCACCATCGTGGAGATTCTGCGGGTCGGATCGCGCCCTTATGCTGTTCCCGACGCCGCCTCCGGTGCCACGCCCGAGTCTGGTGGACCGGCCGCGACAGCGGGGGCCGAACCCGATGTTCCGTCGCCGCCGGCGGAGGACGGCGAAACAGGCTTTTCCGAATCGGGATCGCCCAGTGGGCCGATCACATCGGCGGTGATATTCGAGTCGGCGGCGGAGTCCGTCACAGCGCGGCTGTCGTTGCTCGACAAGGTGCTGCCGGCGGGTGCGCGTGGTGTCGAGTTCTGGGGCGATGTCCCGGACAACGAGTTGCCGCCTCTCGAAGCAATCGCGCTGCGGTCGCACTGGGACCCCTGGGACGGGAACTCTGGGGTGGCCGCCAACCTGTGGACCAGTGCACACCGGCTGTTGCCCTTGCTCGGCCGACCGGACCAGACCCTTCTGCCCGACCAGTGGGGGTGCCCGATGTGGCCGAACGGGGTGGTCGGCAACGTGGCAGGGGGCTACGACACCGCCGACGAGAGTGTTCCCGACGCAAAGTACTACGTGGCCGTGGCGGCGGACGTGGGGCAGGCGCGGTCGATCGGAGTCGGTCTGTGGTTCAACCGACCGCTCACCGACCGCGGGCGGCGGGCGAACCTGGACACCGCGGAATTGGAATGGCTTGCCGAGGTCGGTCACCACGCCGATGTGTCGTGGGACGCGGCGCTGCTCGCCATCAAACTATGTGTCCGGAACGCGCTACCCGATCTGCTGTACGGGGTGGTCAACCGCAACCCAGACGTCCGCATCACGATCGCTCCGGACATCGGTGACCCGACGGCGGGCACTTTCCGGATACACCTGAACACTCAGAGTCGGACCATCGTCGATCCGCCGTTACCCGAGGTCTTGTCGGGTCGGTACGTCGTGGCGCACGGGTATGTACTCGCCGCACTCACGGTGCCGCCGGCCGCCGGGCAGGATTCGCCCGGATCGAGTATGTCCGGTCCTACTGATTCCGGTGCTCCGGCGGTCGCGCGCCCGGGGCGGAGGTCGGTACTCGCCCATGGCCTGAAGCCATTCCACACCTACCGCCCCTTCGGCAGTGCATCCGGTGCGGTCATGACTCGCGACGAGATGGTCGCGATCCTCGAGCTCGCGGATGCATTGCCTGGTCAAGAGATGCAAGGCTTGAACAATCGCCTACGCAGAGTCCAGTCGACAGCGGACGATCCTGGTGTCCTGGTGCGGGAGCTGAAGGACTTCGTGGGCGTAGACCGGCGGGTCTATGCCGAACACAATGTACTGGAAGCGATCAACCCGCATGTCGATCCGGGTCGCGTGACCCAGCTTCTCGGTGTGCTGCAAGGGCCGCTGGTGCTGCCCAGCGGACGGTCGCTGGACGCGTCCGAGACGGTGTATTTCCAGCGCTACATCGAGGGCCGCCCGTTGACGCGCAGCGATTTCGCCGGCCTGGGGGACTTGGTCGTGCACCAGGTCGAGGGCCTCCGGCGCATGTTGCGGCCGGTGCGTCCGGAAGGGCTGTTGCAGCCGCCACCCGGCTCGCCCGAAGACAGCGACACCGAGGGATTCGTTCGCGCCAATGTCGAGCACACGATGCGAATCCTCGCGAAGTACCGGGCCCGGATCGAGGCGGCATTCCCGGGCTTGTCCATCCCTGCCGAGCCATTCGCCCACCTGTTCTCTGGCAAATATCCCATGGTGGAAGTCCCGTTCGAACTGTTGCACACCGATCTCCACCCGGGAAATATCATCCTCACCGCCAGCGGTCAGTTCGCCTTCGTGGACTGGGAGCTGGCCCGCTTCGGGGATCCCAGCTACGAATATGCGAACTTGGAATTCCGGTCTCTGAATATCCTCGACAGCATTACCGCTGGCTCGAATTGGAAGACCCATCGGGCATTCAGCGTCGTGGAGCGGGTCATCAACGACATGGTCAAACTGATCACGTTCCCCTTGACCCCGGCTCAACAGGAAGCCATTATCGACAACCTCGCAACCGCCATTGTCGAATGCCGGCGCCGCTGGGGCCGCATGTCAATTCCCTTCGACACTATTGTCGAGATTCTGCGGGTCGGATCGCGCCCTTACGCGATGCCCGAAGCCGTGTCCGGTGCCACGCCCGCGGCTGGTGGACAGCCCCCGAGCCCGGCTGTCGCACTGGGTGACCCGTTGCCGCCGGGAGATGTAGCTGGGACGGCGAGGCCGGGGGCCGGGGGTGGGCTGCCGTTCCAGCACGTGGGTGTTGGTGACCATTTGGGTGAGGTGAAGCGGGAAAGCGTGCGTGCGCGGGTGCGCGGGCTCGGGGTTTTCGAGGCTACCGGTGGTGGTGGATCGCGGGGAGGTGAGATCGGTGGGGACGGCGCGAACACCGAGAATTCTTCGGATCCGTCCGGCTCACCGCGTGTGGCGCCGCCTACGCATTCCGGACCTGAGTCGAGCCAGGTCGTCGAGCCTGCCGAGCGCGGCATATCTGCGCCAGGTTCGTCGGTGGTTGATCCGTTCGCGGACTGTGTGACCGCGGCCCAGGTCGGCGAGGTGTTGTCGAGCGTGGCCGGCGTCAAGCTGGTCGAGTTCGATATCGAGGGGTTCGATGTCGAGACAGCGCGCGAGTGGGTGGAGATCCTCCTGTTGCGGTTTTGGAAAGGACTGACGCCCGGTGAGGTGGCGAACGCGATGCATCTCACGGAAACCCGACGGCGCTTGGCGAGCCGCCCGCTCCGCCGGTTGGCGACGGTGCTCGACCCCGCCAGGTCCTCCGCCGACGGCGTCGATGCCGCAGCCGACGACAGCACCGCCAGCGCCGCGAGCGGTTCCGAGGCACCTGAAGCCGCAGCCGGCGAATCACCGGCCGCCGGTGATACTCCCGGTGGTGGGGGTACGTTCGAGACCGGCGGACGACTTCCTGGCACGCTGCATTTCGTCCCCGAATTCGATGACAACGCAGCGCTCGGTCTCGCTGATCGTAATCGTGACCGGCAACGCGGCGGCGGGTTCCGTTCTGCGGTATTCCCCTACTCCGGTCCGGAGGTCTACCACCACGACCCGGAGACACCGGTCGGCGTGCCCGGCCGACCCCAAACCCCATCGGATGGCGACGTATCCGGTGCGCGAATGGGTGAAGCCGAAGCCTTGGTAGTCGATGATCCGAACGACGATGTGGTCGGCAGAATCAACGACCTGCGGAACCGCCTCGCCAAGATTGCCTCCCTGCGTGGGAGATTCACGCAGGCCGGCAAAGTCGTCAGCGATGGTGCGATCGCTGTGGCAAGCGAACAGATCCGCGACGAGATAGCGCGTCTGGGGAGAACAGGGACGGTACTCGAGGAAGTTCCCGTCGCTGCCGGCCCTGACGAGCGACTCGCGCTGGACTCGGTGATCCATCCCGAACGTGCCTTTCAACGAGCATTGGCGCGTATGCGACGTGCTGTCTATTCCGACGGGGGAGTTCACGCGCCCACCGCCGGGCAGCAGGCAGCGGACGGGCCGGTGCGCTCGGCGCCGATGGTCGTCGAAAGAATCAGCGTCCTGCGGGAGCGCCTCGCCAAGATTGCCTCCATGAGTGGGACGTTCACGCAGGATGGCAAAGCCGTCCGCGAGGATGCGATCGATCTGGCAAAGCGCCAGATCGATAATGAGATTGCGCGTCTGATGACAACGGGGACCGTGGTCGAGGACGTTCCGGTTGCTGCGGGCCCCGACGAGTGGCTGGCGCTGGACTCGGTGATCCATCCCGAACGTGCCTATCAACGCGCGCTGGCTCGAGCGCACCGTGCTTTCGATTCCTACCTCGGCACACGAGGTCCTGGACCGGACAACGCCACCCGGCTGGCTGCGGCAAGGCAAGCGATCGACAGAGCAGCTGAATTGGCTCTCGCCGCTGATGTCGCCGCCGACTCCGACCTGGACGCGATAAAAGCTCGCGCGACGTTAGCCGAGTGGTGGGACCAAGCGAACGAAGACAGCTCCGTTCACATGCCTGAACACACTGATGGCGGTGAAACCCAGCCCGAAAATCGGTCTACTCCACCAACCGGGAGCGGTTCCACGGCGGTGTCTGTCGGCACCGATCGATCGCCGACGGATCCCGGGCGTGACCCGGCCGTACCCGGCAAAGCAGAGCACGAACCTATCGCTTCGGCCGATATCGAGCATCAAATACGGACGCTCGAGACGACGCGTCGCATCATGTCGGATTCGGACCGTCTCCTCGAAGTCTCGCTATACATGGAAGACCTATTCCGGGAGGTCGCTGTCGCGGCGGGCCAGGATCACCCGGAGCGAATATTCGGGACGAAACAGTGGGCGGGCTATTTGGATGCGCGTATATTCGCCCAGCAGTACGGAAAACGTGAGTTGACCGTGCCTTTCATGCTGGAAGTGCACAAGAAGCTGGCGTGGCGAATCGAACCGAACGCCGCCGGGACCCTGACGAAGGGAAAGAACAAGCGGTGGGGGGTCCTGGCTGAACCGCTGACGGAATACCAGATATCAGCTCTCGACGAGAACCCACTCCTGAATTATGCGCCGCCTTTCGATGGTTGGGACAACGGAGTCATCATCGTTCCAGCTGTCGTCGGCCAAGAGGGCGCACGCCGGTTGGAGGTACTGCCGGGTCCGCTGAGCGAGAGTTGGATAGCCGATATCATGCTGCACCCTCTGATGGGCTATTCGTCGGGATCGGACCTTGCGATCAATATATTCGCGGCAGATTTGATCGAGCACGGGGTCATCCTGTACCCCGTGTATCGTGGCGAAGAAGGGCTCCGTAATAAATTGGAGTCGGTGTGTCGAGAGTACAACGCGATGCAGAGCGATCCCGAACATGATCCGGTCGAACTCGCTGCGTACTTGCAGCGCACAATTATTTCTCTACATCCCTTCGGCTTCGATTTCAACGGTCGCGTTTCGAGAATTCTCATGAACTGGTCGCTGGAGAATGACGGACTGCCGCCGAGTGCAGTAGCAGACTTCGACAGCGATATCTTCACTCCATTCCAAGATTGGGTGGAGATGGTCCGCGCCGGAAGTGCTCGATACCACGAATGGATGGTACGGCTAGCGGCGATGGGGCGAGACGTCGATCCCGTGGCACTATTCGGTCTCGAAAAGTGGCGGGCCCGTTATCGTCAGCTGGATCGTGCACAGCAGTTGGGTGATGAACAGGCGCTGTTCATCGCCGGCGAGCCGAACACCAAGTATAAGTATCGACAATTGTTCGAGGTGTTGAGTTCATCGGGTCCGGGCGCCTCCGACGCCGTGAGCCCCACCAACGATGACTGGACGTCGGAGTTGAGCCGGCCCCTGGCGGAGCGCAGCACTCTCGATCTGACCGGATGGGAACCCGGGTCGCGACTGCCCCGAGGGGAAGCGCTCGAGCGCCTGCCCGAACAGTCTCCGACCCGCCGCCCCCGGCCCAGTCGGCCGTCATCGGTGGATCCGCCGAGCGAGCAGGTCGTACCCATCTCCTACGAGGAAATGCACACCAGGTTGTTCGCGCCGCTCGGCGCGACGGGTGACCCCCGTCCGCTGATGTCGAGGAAGGTGACCAAGGTGCTGCTCGGCGAGGCGTTGCGCATCGACGATCTGCGGCCGGGGCGCGACAACATCAACTACGCCCTGCGGGAGCGCGGTCTGTTCCTGCAAATGAGCAAGCCCTCCCGGGGGGTGTATCCGCGGGTGTTCCGGCAGCACGACGTGCTGCGGGTGATGGCTGAGTACGGGGTGGAGAATGTGCCCTGTGCGTACGACGTGGTGACGGATCTGTGTCTGGGGGACCGATCTGTGGCGACCGAGTCGATGCCGATCGTGGCCGCCAGCATGCTGCCCGGCCGCCCCTCGACTCTCGAGGAGCGCGGACAGGTCATGGCCGGATACCGGAAACTGTGGCGGCAGCTGGATCGGATTCCGGAATCTGTGCTGCGGGCAATGCTGTTGGAGCCGATGCCGGAAAACCGAGACACCCGAGAGTTCTTCCGGTGGGTCATCGACAAACTGCGGCGGCAGTTCCACTCACTACTGGAAAACACCGAGGTGGCGAATTTCTTCGACCGGTTGGCGATCCCGGCGGCCCTGTTCGATGTCGTCGAGACGTTGACAGAGGCGGCGGAACCGGAGGAATTCACCCTGCTGCACGGGGACCCTGGTCTGGAGAACACATTGCTCGCCCCCTTCGGCGTGACCGGCTTCCGGTCGCTGCTGGGCCCGCGAGCGTGGGACAAGGCGAAGCTGCATCATCAGGGCATGGCCGGCTACCTGTCCAGTGCCGACATGACCCGGAACGTGGACATCGCGCTCGGCATAGTGAATGCGCAGCAGCTGGTGTACGACACTATGGCCGCGCTCGGACGGGAGACCGATCTCAGTCGGGACACCGCGTACATGGCCGGTTTCACCGCCGTGCGGGAGATGTTGAGCAAGTCCACCGGGGAAGACGCCGATCTGGTCAGAAGGGCGACGGAACACGGACATCAGGAGGTTCTCGACATGGCGTCTGAACCCACGGTGGCCACCCTGCCCCTGCGTCACGACGGCCAGGTCTACGGCGAGAACACGATCCGATACATCACGGAGGTGGTGACCGAAGAATTCGTGGGCGAGGCCATGAAGGTCTGGCCGCCGGACAAACGCACTGCCGCGGCGGCGGCCGTCGCGGCGGCGGCTGACGCCGCGCTGCGGAAATCCGGCGGCAAGGTGGTGCTCATGCTGATCAGCACCAACGAACCGTGGTGGAATCGGGTCATCCAGGTGACCGTCTTGCACACCGGCGCCGACGCACTGAACGTGCAGCTCCCCGACCGTGCGCGCGACTGGATGGAGGAGCTCGAGGACACCCGATTGGACGACAACCCTGAGGGGTGGACCCGGTCGCTCACGTGGATGATGCGGCATTTCGGGAATGCGAGCGCGGACGAGGCCATGTCCCCGACCAACGCGCTCATCCGAGGTCCGCGGTCGATGGCGCAGGGTTATCAGACGCTGGGAGAGGACGGGTCCCCGGGCTTGACGATGGACCTCGACGAGGCGCAGGCGGTGATCGACATTGCCGTTGTCGGGGCGACCCGCCGGATCGAGAGCGCACGCCGCTGGTATGTCGCAGTCGGCGACGGTTTCTGTGTGGTCGGCAATCGTCCCGATCACGAAGTTTCTCCCGGGGTGGTGGCCAGGGGCCATTGGGAAGACTGGGAACCCGAGATGCTGGCGATCATGCACCGCCACCACGTACGGAAGGTCGCCCGCCCGCTGTTTCTCCTGGACGCGACGCAGGATGAGGGCCCCGGGCAGCTGATCATCGAAGAGCGCCTGCCAGGGCATCCGCTGTCCGCGGTCGATCGGATGCTGGTCGTGGATGAAATCGTCCCCGCGGTGCAGACATTGCTGGAGGAGATGCGACGGGTGCCCAGGTCGGAGCTTCCACACAGCCACCTGATGGCAGACGCCCCCGCGCAGCTGCTGCAGTCTCTCGTCGACGAGGATATGCGGTTGTTGGAGCGGCACCGGGAACGGATCGCGCAGACGCTCGCCCAGATCGACGTTCCCGGCGGGCCGTTCGCGATTCCCGACCGGCCGTTCGCGCCGATCCTGGCGTTGGCGGGCGGCTTGCGGTCGAATCGGTCTCAGCTGATTCCCGGCGAACTCACCTTCAGCAACATACTGTTCGAGGACCGCCAAGTGTCCGGCTTCACGGGGTTGCGTTCGGCGATGTGGGGGGACCCCGACTTTGCCTGGGCGACATTGAATCTCTCGCTGGGCAACGAATTCGGCAGTGCGAACCAGATTGTCTACCATGGCTATCTCCGCATCAGCCGGTTGATCAGGGCCCTGGTCGCGTTGGACTCGGGCCAGGAATCCGCGGACCGGCTCACAACCGACCTGCGGTATGCCCGCAGGCTCTGGGCCGCGCCCCCGGCGGAACTCCTGCTGCGAATGGGGACCAGGTCGGGTGAACTGCCATTCTCGGTCGAGGACGAAGCCGATGACAGGCCCTTGGGAATCGCGTCGCAGGACTCTTCCGTGCCGGCCGGGAATGACCCGGATGGCGTCGGGGTGCCGTCGTCCGGCGAGCGCGTCATCGGTGACGAGCTGAACGCGGAACAATCGGCAGCGGCAGCGTATAGCGAATTAGAACCGCCGACGCAGCTGCCCCAACCGTCTCCGCCCCGACGCCTCCCGTCTATCCAGCGGCCTCCCGACACCCTGATCACGATGTTCCGGCAGCGGGGTTTCGGCGCCCGGCGCGAATTCGGAAAGACCGTCGCCGACGCCTACTACGACAACGCTCTTGCACGGACCGAATCAGCGGCGGGCAACTACAACTACAACGTTCGGGTCGACGGGCCGGCCGGTGAGGTCATCGTGCGTATTGCGATCGACGGCGCCGACACGATGGATCTGCGGGAGTGGCACGAGGCCTTGGTGCTGCGAGCGATCGAGCCCTTCGTTGGCGCGGCTCCGCGCCTGCTCTGGGTCTCGATTGATCCGGCCTATCAGATCCACGAGTTTGTCGATGGCGAGCTGCTGGACCGGATCGCGCCGCGTGGTACCGCGGTTCCCGCTCATGTGCCCCGCGATGTGGCGAAGCTGTTCGCCGAACTGCGATCGGTGGCGTACGGGTCGCTGTCGCCGATTTTCGGTGCGCACGTGGATGATCCCGTTGCCTTCGCGCGTCGGGTGTCGGATGTCACCGAGCAGGTGTATCGAGACAGCCGCGGTCCCTTCGGCAAGCTGTACCGAGACCTGAAAGTACCCCAGGATCCGCTCGGAAAAGTTGTCGATGCGTGGAGCCGCCTCGAAGCGAGGCCGCCTCGACTACTCCACGCCGACTTGCACCGTAAGAACCTGATCATCCGTGCGGGGCAGACGGTGTTTCTCGACTGGGAAGGGGCGTTGTACGGAGATCCGCTCTACGACGTAGCCGTGCACGTGTACAAGATGGGTTATCTCCCCGAGGAACTCGAGACGTTCCTCGCGGAATGGGTGGCCGCCGAACCCGAAGCAGCAATTGGTGCCTGGCGCCGCGATCTGGAGGCCTACCTGAACTACATGTGGGTGCAGTCGGTCATCGTCGAGTCCGTGCGCTACGCCAAGCTCATTGCTGGCGGACAGCAGACCGCGGAGGAGGAACGGGTGCTTATCGACAAGATGGTCGGCAAACTCGAAGAGGCTCGTCGCGTGTGGGGACAGCATGAGCCGGCTGTTCGGGCTGAGGTGGAGGCTGCGCTGCGCGGGTGGAACCAGCCCGATGGCGCCGTCCGACCATTCGAACCGAATTCCTGATCCGCTAATTTCGCACGCCGACAATAAGTTCGGCGGTCGCCGCGGGTGCGTTGTCCCAGGATGGGCAGCGACACAGTTCGGGCACACTGGTGTGCCGCCTCCCACGTGCCGCCGCGTTTCCGGTGTGGTTGGCGGCTTCTGCCGGTCACGGCGGGACGCAGTCGCCCCCCCACGTGGGATGGCGGCCCGGCGTCCGATAGCAACTGCGGAGTGCTGTTCTGCTGATCGTGTAGAACCAGCTGTAAGGATGGTGCTCCGGCCTCTCGGCTCGGACCGGGACCGGGCCGCGGCGAGCAGACCGCTCGACCGAGTTTCGGCGGTGACGTGCGACCGACAGTCTCGTTCGACACGGTAGCGCGCAAGCATCGTGTTGAGCTGATCGGTCAGGGAATTGGCCTACTCTGAGTTGCTCCGGTCGCGGGCCGCCGGTCGCGGGAAGCGTCCGCGTTCGCAGCGATCCGGTGCGGCCTTCCGATGCGCCACGGTGCGGCCCATCGAGTTGTCAGTGCTGATTCGGGTGCAGCAACGCGGGCAGGACCTACATACGGGAGAACTGATGGTACGAAGCCGATACCCCACCGATGACGAATTGCGGCGCAACTTCGAGCGGGAGCTCGGCTCGGTCACCACCGGCGGCGGCCTACATTCGGAAACCGGTCTCGACATCGAAACCGAGACTGCGCTGATCGACATCGCCAGCGCATACCCAGAGGTCGGCGAGGATCTGGTAACGGCAGCGCGGGCTGCCTTCGTAGGCCAACTCGACGGGTCCAATGCGGCGGCGCGCCGCGCTGATCTGCGGCGGATAACCGAACAGCGCACTCGGCGGGAGCGACAGAACCCCAGCGATTGAACAACCTCCGGCGTGCTGTCCCGCTCCTGTACGTGGGGGCGGGACAGCGCGAGACGGCTGAGATGTGAGTGCCGATCAGGCCGGGAGTTCGAAATCCTCGTCCTGCACACCAGTGGTGCAGGCGTCCCATCGACTCTGCGTGAACACCAGCGCCGGACCGTTCGGATTCTTGTTGTCCCACACTCCGACGCTGCCGCGGTCGACGAACTCGACTTCCACGCAGTCCTTCCCCCGCCGCTACGGCTGCTCTTGTACCACTTGGCTTCCGCAAGTCCGACCTTCACGCCAGATAGTCCCTCTCGGTATGCCGTAAGACGCTCTAGCTCGATGCAACGTCCAGTGTGGTTTGCTGAATGACGTTGTCCGCGTGACGATACCTCTCCACATCCTTCGTGCGCTCCAGGTGCATGGCGCCCGCGACATAAACAGCTGTAGGCGCTACTCGGCGCTCCTTCGAGTCGCGACCGAAGTCCAGGATGGTGAACGGTCCAGGCGCAATTTCCACCGGAAACCCCGCGGTGAAAGGCTATATTCGGACACTTGCATTTGCGGGCATATTCGCCAGGTGATGAAGCTGTACCGCCATCACTTTTGGGGTGCCGACGATGTACCGCAACGATACTTCGTTGAATACCACCCGAACTGTGGCGGGTTCTACTCTTCCGGGTAACCAGCGATTGTCTCCGCGTCCGAGGTTGAATCCGCCGTTCGAGTTCTTCTTCGGAAGAGTCCGGAAAAAACGAGCGATTCAATGCTCTCGCGTAGTCAGGGGTCTGGACTGTCCGGAAACGATATCCGGCCGGTAATCCGTCAGTTCGCGTGCACCCGATTCCAGGCCGACGTACAAATTGAAATTGCCTGGTATCAGGTCATCGTACGAATGCCACCAACTCTTGACCGATGCCTGTAAAGCGAGCCCTCGAGTGCGGTGGTGGTCTGGCCTTCGAGGTCGAGGAATCGACACAGCGCCTCGATATCGACGATACGTACCTGCGGCGATTGGCCCTTTTCCACACGTGCAGCTTGCTCGATGACCACCGCATGAGCGTCGAGACCTCGTCGAGCGACATGTTCGCCGATTGGCACGCCTCACGCAAGCACCTCCCCAGCTGCCGCCGGGCAGCGTGGTCGAGTCTTCGTCTGACATATCTCCTCATTCCCCACTATGAGAAATCCATGCGGCCACCATGGAAACTTCCCGCGAAATGCCGACAGTAGCTATGGGCGGACGAACGAATCGAAGACGAAAGGCGATAGGGCCCCTGATGATTGACGTTGTCCAGTGATGTGCTGATTTCCGCGACCGGAATGGTTCGGACCGCGCGGCCTCCGTGCCTGCCCACTCCACCGCCGATCACGAACTCGGTCGCTCTGCCATCCGGAAGCCCACCTGCGAACACCTACCGAGAGGTCGAGCCTCTCCCCGCGGCACCGCCCGAGTGCGTCAACCGGCGACGGCTGGTGTTGGCGGGCGGTGCGGTTACTGAGCGGAGTGTTGTGGTTGTTGTTCTGTTCTGTGATGGCGCCTTTTGGCTGTGTTCGAGGGGAAAGTTGTCTTGGGATGGGGTGTCGGAGGAGTTGATCAGCGCAGGGTGCGTTCGGGTGCGGTGCTGGCGGCGACGGTTGGTGTTGGCTGGCGGTGTGGTCGCTGAGCGGAGTGTTGTGGCTGCTGTTTGTTCCCCGATAACCACCATTCGACCGCGCCTAAAGGGAAAGTGCGGCGACCTACGGCGCACTCAGGGGGTGCGACACCTCCTCGGCGTGCTGGATCGGGCGTCGCGTTCCATCGCCGTCGATCCCACCGAGCATCTGTGTGCGGCACCGACTCGCCGTGCTGGATCCAGCGAACGGCACGATCGTTTGTCGGATCCGTGATCGTTAGCGGTGGCATGAATTCCTGTCACTGCCGAAGTCACTGCGGTGCTGGCCCGGCGAAAGACGCTATGTCATCGCAGAATACTCTCCCCGCGTAAGTAGGCCGAGATACGCGCCCGGGCTGAGGTCGATGACGCGGCACCGGTTTTCTACCGACCTACCCGTCATGGTCGAACTGGATCGTCCGAATCCACGGCACTGCGTTACTCCGCGTCGAACGGCGCCGACCACCACAGCCACGACACACAAGACGCCGCGATCTACGCCGCCATCCCGCGGAATAACCAACGCGCCCACCCCGAGCGCGAGTTCGCCGTCGATTCCAAGGCCCGCTTACCTAGCCCAAAGATCGCATGACCACAACAGGACCGACATCTTTCGGGGGAACCAGCGGAAATCCGACTCGCGTGACGCTCGATGTTCTCGGGATATCGCTGCCGCGGGAATGGACGCGGGGAGATCCAGACCGCCTCCGGATCTACTCTCCGCTGGGTCGCACTCTTCGTCGATGGACGAACCACCGACTCGTTGTGGTTGCGATGGTCCGCTTGATGGTGTCAGTAGTGGGATTCGTTGTGGTCGTGGTAGTCCGCTTGTCGGCCTTCGCGGTGGGATTTGTTGTGGTCGTAGTGGTCCGGCTGTCGGTGCTCGTGGTCGGGCCTGTTGTGGTCGTGGTGGCCCGCTGTCGGCGATCGCAATCGCCGATCAGGATTCCGGCGCGTCGTCGACTTCCGCGCCGCGCCTATTCCTCCCGCTCCGCCCCGCGGACTCGGTCGAGTTCGGCGCGCAGTTCGGCAATCTCTCTGTGCAGCGCCTGGATACAGACCAAGGCGACACCACTGGCGTCGACCATGTAGATTTTCTTGTCGGTATCGCCGAGACCGAAGCTGGCGCGCCAATCCTGTGCCATCGGACCGAGATGACGTACCTCGGGCGGCTCCCACTCGTACCGCCATGTGCTGATCGGCAGTTGCAGGACTTTGCCGAGGATGTCGTGTCCATTCATCACCCACTCGTGCCCCGCCGAATCCACGGGACTGGACGGGATCTGCGGGGCCGACGCGCGACGACGCCGACCCCAACGTAGACCGAACACGCTCAGCGGTCCCACACGACTGTTGTGATATCGCGCTTGATCGTCTTGTCGCTCTCGAGGGTGGCGCTGGCGACACCCGCCGCTACCGTGGCGAGTCCGGTGCTGGTGGCAGCGATGATCGCGATCCGTGCCATCGTCGCCATGCTCGTCGTCATCGCGCTGATTTTCCGCATTGTCATACCCTTTCGACCGAGAGTCCGGGCCTTTCGGCGCCGGATTCTTTTATTCCTCTGTGTAATTTCTCACACATGTCCGCACCCCGCGACTCGGAGCGACAGGCCGCCGCGTTCGCTGGGCCGAGAGTCATCAGGGATCGGCAACCCGCCCGCATTGCCGCGCAGTTGTCGGGTCGGGCCCGGCGGGAGAATGACCACGAGTGTGCGGAAACTCGGCGTCCAGTTTCGCGGCCGAGGTGTCCGCGTGCGGATTCTCATCGGGAAGGGTCGGCCTGTGCTCCGATGACTTTCCGAAGGCCGAGTCAAGGGAAAGTGCCCTGGCCGGCTCGGCGCGCTCCCCGAGGCGCCGGAATTGTGCGGAATATGGTCGACAGCTCTGGGCCGCCTCGTCGCGCGAGATGGCCGGTGCCGGCAGGCAATCCCCGCTAGGCCATTTTGTTGTGCAAGAGAACGATCGCGAGCTATTGACGCTCCGCCGAACCTACCGAGAGGGTCGCGATCTGCGGTGCCGACGTCCATTGACGCCAGCCCCAACCGAATTCGCTCAGCGGTGCCACACCGCTGCTGCGACATCGCGCTTGATCGCCCGCTCGCTTTCGACTCTGGCGCTGGCGACACCCGCCGCTACCGTGGCGAGTCCGGTGCTGGTGGCAGCGATGATCGCGATCCGTGCCATTATCGCCATGTTCGTCGTCATCGCGCAGATCTTTCTCATCGCCATATCCTTTCGACCGAGGAGCCTGGCCGCCGGGCACGAATTCCTCTGTCCCCATCGGTAATGTCGCATGCCGGCGCGCATCTGGCGTGTTGGCGCGGCAATTCACTGCGCCCGGTCGCAAGAGTCATTGGGGATCGGCAACCCACCCAGGAGCGGCCGCACAGTCGCCGAGGAGGGCCGGGGGCCGCTGCGAGAATCGCCGCGAGTGTGCAAGGAAGTCGGCGCTCACCGTCACCGTCGGCGGTGTCCACATGCGCTCTCACAGCGAATCGGCGGCAGAATTCGCCGAACGTCGCGCCCCGATGATCCGGTGCGGCGCGCCATGGTGCGATGGCAGCGGAATCGGTGCGGCCGATGGTCGGTCCCGCGCCGGGTTCCGACGTGCTACGCGAGGTGGAGGGCGCCGACGGCAATCCGCACTACCTCTCCGAATTGGTGACAGCAATGTTGCGTGCGAAGTGATGTGATCGGG
The DNA here is from genome assembly GCF_040647855.1 of Nocardia sp. NPDC049220. Lineage (NCBI taxonomy): Bacteria > Bacillati > Actinomycetota > Actinomycetes > Mycobacteriales > Nocardiaceae > Nocardia > Nocardia sp. NPDC049220. The sequence goes on along the minus strand of NZ_JBEZDA010000007.1, from coordinate 130,668 downwards.
GCTCACGCCCGTCCCGCTGAATCCAGTGGGCTGGACGAGATCTGCGGGGCCGACGTGCGATGACGCCGGCCCCAATGTAGACCGGACACGCTCAGCGGTGCCACACCACTGCCGCGACATCGCGCTTGATCGTCTTGTCGCTGGCGAGGCTGGCGCTGGCGACACCGGCCGCAACCGTGGCAAGCCCGGAGCTGGTGACCGCGATGATCGCGATTCGTGTCATCATCGTCATCGCGCTGATCTTCTTCATTGTCATATCCTTTCGACCGATGATCCGGGCCGTCGGCCGCGGATCCTTCTCTCCCCTCTGGTAATTTCTCATGCCAGCGCTCGTCGCGCGCGTCGGATCGGTAATTCGCTGCGTCCGGTCGGGCTTGAGCAATCAGGGACCGGCAACCAGACCCGGCGAGGCCGCGTTGTTCTCCGGTTGAACCGGGCGACATCGCCGCGAGAATCACCGTGATGGTGTAGGTAGTCGGCGTCCACCTTCCCGGCCTGGGTGCGCTTCCAGGACATCGACCGGGGCGAGTTTCGGGCTGTTGCGCAGCGCGCCAATGGCTTTCCCGCGTTACCGAGGGATGACCAATTCGGCTCTGCCTGCCCGACGTACGCGACATCAGGTTGCCAGAAAAGTCGTGGCAGGTGTGTGGGTGGCAAACATCTGCCGGATCGTAAAAATATCCGTCCGGCTCCGACCTACCACGTGTACCCGAGATGCCTAAGCTCACCTACATGCAGGATTCCTTCGCGACGGTCTTTCTCGGTCGTGAGGCCGAGATCGAGAATCTGATGGCACTCGCGCCCGGAGTCGCCGCGGGGAAGGGCTCCGTGGTTCTCGTCGAAGGCGAGTCCGGCATCGGCAAGTCGGCGCTGCTCGACGCAGCGGGGATCCGGTACTCGGCAGCTGACCTGCACCTTCGCCGCGGAGCCGCCAGGGAGTTGCAGCGAGACATGCCATTCTCCGCGGTGCGCTCCTGGTTCGCCGGGGAGCGCGCCGAATCCGAGTCGACATCGGATCCGATTCGCGCGTTGCTGCACAGCGGAGATCGGGCGGGCGACGCCGCGGCGACCCACGAAATCGCGATCGTCGAGGCGATTCTGGATCGCATCGACGCCTGGTGTTCCGCCGGCCCGGTCGCGCTGATCATGGACGACGTCCACTGGGCGGACGCATCGAGCCTGACGGTCCTGCATCGGCTCTGCGAGCTCATCGATGGCTTGCCGTTGCTTCTTGTGCTCGCGGCCCGCCCACTGCCGCGCACCCGCGCGTTCGCGGCTCTGTCGACCGACCTGGTCGACCGTCGCGCCCCGATGATCCGGCTCGGTGCGCTCCCCGAGGCGGCGACGGCGGAATTGGTGCGGCATATGGTCGGCGCCGCTCCGGGCCCCGACCTGATGCGCGAGGTCGCCGGTGCCGGCGGTAATCCGCTCTACCTCACCGAATTGGTGGCCGCCTTCTTACGAGAGAAGGTGATCACGGTCGTCGCGGACACCGCTCTCGCCACCGCGAGCGCCGCGGGGGAGCGCCCGTCCGCCTCAGTGGCGGACGCGATTTCGCGGCGACTGAATTTCCTGTCCCGCCGAACGCGCGATGTGCTGCCGATGGCTGCCGCGCTGGGACCTACCGTCGACGTGGCGGAATTGGCGGTGGTGCTGGACGCCCCGATCCTGGAGATCTGGAACGCCGTTGCCGAGGCGATGGTCGGTGGACTGATCACCGTGGTGCACTCCGAACTGGTGTTCCGCCACGATGTGATCCGCGATGCGCTGGTTGAGCAGTTGCCCGCCTCGCTGCGCTCCGGGCTGCTCCGACGAGCGGGACAGGTTCTCCAGGCGACCAACGCGCCGATCGAACGGGTCGCGTACTACCTGTCCGCCGGCGACAACGACCTGGACCAGCCCAGCCTCGACTGGTTGCTGACGGTATCCGACAAGTTGGTCGTTCGAGCGCCCGAGCTGGCGGTGCGGCTGCTGAACCGCGCGACGAGAGCCCCGGGCCTGCCCAGTGGGTCGCGTTCGATGTTTATCCGCATGCAGACGCAGGCGCTGCTCTGGACCGGATCCGCGCCCGAGGCCGAGGCCGTGGTGCGCGCGGCGCTGTCGACGCGACCGAGGCACAACGACAAGGTCGAACTACAGTGGCTGCTTGCCCAGGCTTGCCAAGCCCAGGCCCGGATGGCCGACGCGGTCGAGGTCGCCGAAACGGCGCTGGCCACCATGGATCTCGGTGTCGACGAGGCGGGCCGATTCCAGGGCATGTGCGCGGTTGACAATTTCTTTCTCGGGCGGTTCGAGGCGGCGGAGCGGGCCGGCCACCAGGCGATGGCGTTGGGCGCGAGCAGTGGGAATCCGCTCACCACCAGCTACGGCCTCACCGCGATCGGTGCGGTGCGCTACACCCGAGGCCATCTCGACGAGGCGCTGGAGCTGAGCGCTCGGGTCCCGGTCCTCTTGGCGGATGCGACGGGGCCCGACCAATTCGATCCGTACGCGTTATACGCGCACTGTCTGATCGAGCTCGACCGCTTGTCCGACGCCGAAGAAGTGCTCGCCAAGGCGATCGGGCGCAACCGCCGGGTACACGGCGCTTACCTGTCGTCGAATCTGGCTTCCAAGGCGCGGTTGTACTTGTTGAGCGGTCGCTGGGACGACGCGGTGGCCGAATGTACGGCGATCATGGATGGGCCCGACGCCTTCGGGTACGCACAGGTCGGGCAGATTCTGGCGGCGCTCATCGGCGTGCACCGCGGTACCTTCGTGCGGGACTCGGACCGCATTCCCGCACCGGACGACAGCTTGGGCAGTACTGGGTACGCGCATTTCCACCCCTGGGTCACGGCGTTGACGCAGGAGGCCCGCGGCCACCCGGACCGTGCCTTGGCACTGCTCGTCGACAGCTATCAGCGGCTGGCAGACGGTTTGGCCGCGGCGACGTTGCACTACATCTTTCCGGACATCGCTCGACTGGCCGCGGAAGTCGGTGACGCGCGGGCGGCTCGGTTGGTGGTCACCGGCGCGGAGGAACTCCTGGCGCGACAGCCGACCGCCGCCAGGAACGGAACGGCACTGCTGTGTCGGGGTCTGGCCGATCACGATCCCGATGTTCTCTTATACGCCGCCGCCGCATTCCGGCTGTCCGGGCGTCCGCTCTACGAGGCGCAGGCATACGAGAACGCCGCCGTGCTGCTCGCCGCGGCCGGGCGAGAGGCCGACGCCCGTCGCGGGTTGGCCACCGCGATGATGCTTTACAGCCAACTGGGCGCATCGTGGGACACCGCCCGCGCGATCGCCCGCGTGCGGCCATATGGCATTCGGCTGGGCGTCCGCGGTCGGCGCAACCGCCCCAAATCCGGTTGGGCGTCCCTGACCGATACCGAGCGAAAGATCGCCATGCTGGTCACCAAAGGTTCGTCCAATTCCGATATCGCGGCGCAGATGTTCCTGTCGCGGCGCACGATTCAGTCGCATGTGTCGAGTATCTTGGCGAAACTCGACCTGGCCTCGCGGCGCGAGATCGCCGCGGCCATGCCACAGAGCCGTTGAGCGTGTCCTACCCGGTGGCGAATCCGCGGGTCCGTACCGGACGCCTCGAAATCGCCGAGGGACGCCGACCGCTCCCACCGCGATGACAGGTGCGGATCTGGGCGTCTCCCGACGAGCATGCCTGTTCGCGTCATCCCGATGGGCGCGATGTCGGTCGGAGCGGCGCGGGCTGCCCGCGCTCCGTTGAGCGTCGACAGTGAGAAGATCCCCGCCGCACCGGGATCCCGAACGGCTTCGAAGTTCGGTCGTCGCGAGCGGCGTTGTGCCAGGATGGGGGCAGTGACACAGTTCGGGCCCACTGGCGCACCGCCTCTCGCGTGTGTCCGTGTGGATGACTGAGGAGATTGCGCCGGGGTGACCAGACCAGACGACGAGGCCGAGGACCGCGGGGCCGGCAGCGAGGCGTGGTCGGGCCGCGATCCAGCGGAACCGACCGCGGAAGGTCGAGACGCCGACGTCGCCTTCATGCGGGAGTTCATGGCGAGCTTCCAAGAGCACAATGTCGACCCAGACATCGAATTCACCCTTGTCGAGGACGCGGGCCGACCTGATATCGCCGAGCGGGCCAAGGAACTCGGTCACCAGATCGCCCGTGAACTGGCGGCATCGGGTCCGCAGGGCTGGGCGCGGCTGAACGCGGTGTTCGCGCTGACGACGGTCGCCGAGGTGGCGCAGGTCTTTTTCTCCGACGACCAGGAGCGTTCGGTGCGGATCCAGCCGACCGCGGGGGTTCTCGAGCTGGTTCGCCAGCAGCGGCAGTTGTCGGCGCAGCTCACTGCCGGGCCCTGGTGGCGGTTTGTGCTGACCCTGAGCAATGCCGGGGAGATGGAGGTCGACTACGACTACGGCGACGAGCCGTTCCCGGACGATCAGCTGTTCGCGCCGGAGATCTATCGCGCGGATCTCGAGGCATATCCCCGGGATTCGCTTCCGGTGTGGCTGGCGGCTTATGTCGGTCACGGCGGCAGGCAGTCGCGTCCCGCGCGGGAGGCCGTGGCCCAGGCGCGCGCCGATCGCGAGGCAGGCGTGCGCGCAGTCCTGTCCGAGGGGGACTTTCCCGCGTTCCCGGTGATGTGGTCGCGGTGGGCGGTGCTGGCCGCGGCGTTCGTAGCGGTCGGATCGCAGTGGGGGCCGCGAATACTGCCCGCGCTCGGCTGGTTCGAGGGCGTCAAGCGCGGTGGTTCGACACTGTATGTCCTTCCGGGTGGGCGGGGGGTGTTGTCGGGCGGTGTGTGGGACGCGCCGGAGTTGGACGCCACGTACAACGGCGGCGAGCCGATGCCCACGCTGTACGCGGGCGCACCGGAGTGGGTGGCCAATCCGGTGTTGAATTCGCGCGCGGCCAATGGCCTCTTGTCGTTCTGCTACTGGTGGGAAGGTGGCAACTGGTACCGCGGTGAGTCGTCGACGGCGGATCAGCTCAGCGACGCGGTGCCTGGCATCTGGACCACCGATACGGTGGTGCAGGTGGTCTCGAAATTGGTGGCCGAGCAGCCGACCGACCGGCAGCGCCAGGCGGCGACCGCTTTGGTGTCAGCGGCCGAGCTCGGCGTCGTCACGCGCGGCATCCTGGCGGATGTGTTCGGCGACATCGAGAGCTTCGACGTCGACAGCGCCTTCTACCAGCTGGTCATGGCGGGAGTGGCGGTGACGCTGCCCGAGCCGATGCCGGCGGAGGCGGCGATTTCCCTGGTGCGCCAGTACATTCTGGACCAGGGCATGGATACCGGCGGTTATCCGCTGGAGGAGTTGCGGGCGGAGCGCACCACCGTGGGCTGGATGGTCTTCGTGCCGACACGCCCCGGCGAGATCTCGATCGGCCGCGCCATCTTTTACATCGCCGACGACGGTGTGCTGGAACAGTCCTCGTCGTCAGTGGCGCCATCGGTGTACATCACCGAGTTCGAGCAGCGTTTTCGGCAGCGGCACGGCTCGGTGCGGACCTGACGTCCCGCGCCGAGACCATCGAGCCGACGTGGCCGGCGCAAGCGACGAATGATCCCAGTTCGCGAGGTATTCGTACACTGCGCGGTGGATGTTCTGCGATGATCTGAAGCAGGCGAATTGAAGTCGGCGAAGGATCACATCATGGCAGCAGACGACATCGAGGCGTACACGGAGAAGCTCCGGATCGCGGGCTCGGACACTTCTCAGGCGGATGTCGACCTGCTCGGCATCGTGACCGGCGCGGAACGCGCCGCGACGCAGGCAAGCATCGCCGCGGGGTCGGACAAGTACGGCAGCAAGTTCCGCGATGGCAGTGAAGGTTTCGACGACGCGATGGCCAGTATCAACGACGGCACGCGCAACATCGCGACATCCTTTCGCCGAATGTCACAGGGGCAATACCAGGCCGCTGACGGGATGCACGCTGCCGAACAGGCCGCAGCCGAAAGTTTCGGCCGCCGCGGGTGATCGACCGAAAATGTCTCACCTGATCCGTGAAAAGGGCCGGCATGAGCAACGCACGACCTGACGAGAGCGACATGCCCTCGATCCTGGAGGCGTTTCAGGAGCAGATGCGCATTATTGCCGAGGCTCAGCGCAAGCGCACGAAACTCACCGGGACGGCGACGTCGCGCGACAAGACGGTGACGGTGACCGTGAACGCCAATGGTGTCGTCATCAAGACCAAGTTCCACCCGAACATCAAATATCTGAGCATCGAGCAGCTCGCGAGCACGGTGACCAAGGTCGCGCAGGATGCCGCAGCCGTCGTCACCCGAAAAAACGAGGAACTGGTTGCGCCCATCGCCGATCGGCGCGCCCGGCTACCGAAGCTTTCCGAACTGGTCGACGGTATGCCCGACTTCGCTGGAGAAATACCGCTCGAACCACCGGTACCGCTGGCGCCGTCGACGTCGCCCGAGCCCGCGGAGATCGCCGACGAAGCGGCCACGCAATTCACCGATGTCGAGGCCTACGACCATCGCAGGCAGCGGACGCGGTCCCCTCGAGCCACCGGACTCAGCTGGTAGCAGGAGGATTGCCCCGCTATGTCGATAATGATTCCTTCCTGGCTGGAGTGGCTGGGGTGGGTGGCGGGATCCGAGTGGCCGGAAGGTGACGAGGACGAGCAGCGCGCCGGCGGGGAGGATCTACAGCGACATGCCACTGAGCTGCGCACGCGGGTCCGGACTTCGGTGGAGAGCGCGATCGGTTCCACGCTGCTCGCGTATCCGGCCGGCAGCGGCCGCGACGAGATGGAAAAGTCGCTCAAAGAGCAACTGAACCTCATCGATGAACTGGCCGAATACTACGACGAGGGCGGGCAGCGCGCCATCGACTCCGCTGGCGAGATGCGGGCGACCAAACTCAACGCCATCTTCGCGTTGGCGTGGTTGGCGGCGGAGCTGGCGTATGCGGGATTTCTCGGTCCCGGAGCGCCTTTCGCGCAGGCGGGCGCTGTGGGGGCGACGCAGTTCACGTGCCGGTGGTTGGGCGGCTTCCTGCTGCGCAGGATCGAAGCGATTCTGCAAAGGACAGCGCTGTCCGAGGCGCGCCAGCATTTCGTCGCAAAGGTCGTGTACGAGTTCTTCCAGGAGGGGATCACCGAGGTTATCGAAAGCTCGATGCAGGAGGGAGCGGTTCAGGGCTTGCAGCTGCGGGCCGGCTACCAGCAGGGTGGCCTCAACTGGGCCGCGCTCGGCGAGAACGCGTTTTCCTCGGGCGTCGCGGGTGGTGTCGGTGGCATCGCGGGCCACGGTATTCACAACCTCGTCGATCGGCTGCCGATCGGCCACGATCAGTGGGCGGGCATAGGCAAGGGCGCGCTCACCGGCGCCGGTGCGGGTGTGGCGGGCGCGGTCGCGGCATATGCGGTAGGCGGTGGGGGAGAATTCGATCCGCGCATGCTCACGGGCGGCGCGTTGTCGGGTGTCGGGCCGAGCATGATCTACGGCTGGCGGGGCGGAACGAATTACTCCGGCGGACCGATGGGCAACGGACCCGGGCTGAGTCCGGACGTCGGCACGATGCCGGATGGCACGACGCCATCCCGCCGCCAGGACGTCGGAACGGGAACCGGCGCTGGGGCGAAAACCGGAAACGGCGCTGGTACCGGCATCAGCTCCGCTACCAGCGGCGTCGGGACGAACTCCCCGGGCTCGAACAGCAGCGACACCAGCGCGGGACCGCCCGGTGGGAAGCGCACGCCTGGTGCCGGTGCGGGGGATGCGTCGGGTGGAGCTGATAGTCCGAAAATTGTGGGGGCGGATACGACGACCGGTTCACGCGGCGAGGGCGGGGATAGCACCAGCACGAGCACCGACGCCGGCGAGGGTACGGTCGGAGCCGCCGCCGACCAGACCGTGCCCGCCGATTCGGGTGTTGATACCGGCAGTCGATCCGGCACCGTGCCAGGGCAGTCCGCCACCGGTGCGATCCAGAGCGCAGGCGTCGGCCAGCATTCGGGCAGCGTCGAACCGAATACGAGCGGGTCCCCCATCGATCAGTCCACGCTGTCGGCTTCCGCGCAACCCAGTGCCGCGCCGCGTGATTCGTTGGATGCCGGCCCGGTCTCGGGCGCCACCGCGGATGCCTCGGCCGGATCGATCGCGGCACCGGGCGCCGGGGGCACGCCGGAGGCCGTCGCGATGCCGCATCCAGGAACGCCGTCGGGTGCGCCGAGTTCGTTCTCGACCGCGCCTGGCGCCACACCGAGTTCATCCTCGGCCGGTTCGGCGCGCACCTCGGCCGCAGCAGCCAGTTCGTCCGGCCGAACGTCGACGCCGCAGGGCGATTCTCACGTCGATGCGGCGGCCATGGACCAAGCGGTTGTCGCTGTGCCGGAGCGACGGGCGGTTGTCGAGGCACCCGACAGCGACACTGCGACATCTGATCCGCGGCCATGCTCAGGTCTCGCGGCCCCCTCGGCCGCCGGATCCAGGTCGGCCGGGGCAGTGCAAGCAAAGGCCATGCGCGCCGACGCGGTGCAGGCCGGGACAGCCGAAGCCGAAGCGTCGCGTGTCAGGCCGGCAGCCGATGTCGCCGACGAGGACCACAGAGGGCGACCTGGTGTCCGGCGACCGGGCGATGCCGATACGGCGCCGGATGTCGAGCTCGAGCCTGCGGCGAACGACACCGCCGTCGACGGACGACAACACCCGAACTCTGCCGAGGTCGACACGAAATATGAAGTGCGGCATCCTAGTTCGAAAGATGACTACTCCGCCGAGCCCGCGACGGGATCGAACGGGGGTGATGCGGGCGGCCGTGGTCCGAACGATCCGGGCGGCGCCAGATCGGCGGGCGCCGACCCGGATGAGCCCGGATCCCACGGCGGAGATAGCACTGACGCGGACATCCACCCGCCGCACCTGGGCCCCGCCCTTCCGGTAGATCCTGGATTCACCGAAGAGCAACAGCGGCTGGCCGACGCGGCGCTGCGAGACGGTGGATTCGGCACCGCGGATAAGTTGCAGCGCAAAATAATTCGTGGCTTCGCCGTCTCGGCGCGAAGGCGGGCGACCGTGAACGCGGACTGGTGGCATGCCCTGGCCAACCCGGCGCGTCCCGATGAGCTGAGCCGGGCGCAGCAGGCGCTGATTCTGGTCTACCCCCATCAGATCGGCAACGCCGATGGTTTGCCCGCCCCGGTCCGCAACGATGCGAACCGTCTCGCGATCGCCCGTGACATCGAGGACTTCATCGCGCGTCGGCCCACCGGGCGTGGCAGGTGGTGGTGGCACTATGTGCTCAGCGACGCGCAGCGCCAGCACTTCAGCAACTTGATCGTCACCCGAAACCATCTGGTGCAACTGGAGCGTCAGGCCGCCGCGCTGCCGGACAAGCCGCCGGTGCACGTATTCGCCTACGATGCGACGGCTTTCGGTGGATCCGGCAAAGTGGTGGTCGCCCTCGGTAACGTGGACACCGCCCACACGGTGAACTGGCATGTGCCGGGCACCAATACAACACTGCGGTCATTGCCGTACCAGTTCACCCCGCTGCGCAACCTGTACGAAGAGACCAAGCGGGTGGACCCGAATCTGGCGCTGGCGTCGGTCATCTGGATCGGATACGCCGCGCCGGCCGGGCCGGTCAACACCGGCTATCTGAAGGCCGCCTTCCGTCGTCGCGCGAAGGTCGGTGGCGACCTCCTGCTGCAAGAGATCGCGGCCTTTCACGCGACCAGGGAACGTGCCGGAACCGCTGGCCCGAAACAACTGAAGAACCGGATCTTCGCGCACAGTTACGCTGTCGTCACCGTCAGCTACGCGGGCAAACGCGGCAGGCTGGCCGGTCTGGTCGTCTCGGTCTGGATGTCGGGTGCCCCGGGTTCGCCGGCGGACAGTGCCGCGGAGTTCGGGATCGGTGACAACGTTCACGTCGTCAGTTCCTGGCGGGATGGCGTGACCATGCTCGGCGCCGACCAACCGGGGTCGTGGAGCCGCTACGTCAGCGGCAGGCTCGGCCACGGCCTGGATCCGGCCTCGGAGGCATTCGGGGCGAGGCGGAGTCGCGCCGAGTACCCGCTGTCGGAGAACTTCGGCAACATCGAACAGGTGCACCAGGGCTACCTTCGGCACAGCGATCCGCAAACCCGGCGTCCCACCGAGTCGCTGGCCGACGCCGCCCGGATCGCCGCGGGTCGGAGCGACACTGTGACGCCGGTCGAGCGCCGCCGCCCGGCCCCTGACCCGGGCTGGGCGCGGCGCCGGGTCGGCGCGGCGCCGATCGATGTCGAACGTGGCCGTTACGACGACGGCAGCAGCGACATCAGGGCGGACGATGGTGTACGACCGAGGTGGGCCGCGGTGTCACCGCGCCGCGTCGCACACGTGCCGGAGACCGGTCCGCGCGACTGTGCGGTGCGCTCGATGGAAGTGGTCCAGCGGCTGACCGGCAGCACGGCGATCGATGTCACCGCCGCCCAGGAGATCGGCCTGGGCGGTATGCACTGGCAGGATCTGGAAACGCACGCGGGTGGGCGCCTACGGGCCGAAAGCCATGCGACCATCGCGAAGCGGTTGCGGCGCATGGGTCATGGTGCGACCACCCTGGTGGTCGACGAGTATCACGGTGTGGCTGAGCGCAGTAACGGCGTCGGCGCGCACGCCTACGTGATGACCAACCACAACGGCGTCGTCGTGGTGCGCGACCCGGCGACGAACGAGGTCCGCCGACACCAGGACTGGACCCCTCCCGTCGGGGTCGTCGGAACGTGGGGAATCCACTACGACGCCGCCGGTGTTCCGCGGCACTCTCCCGGAATCGGATCGCGGGACTCGCGGATGGACGTCCCGATCACCGATCGCGCGCGCCGGGCCGCCTCGTCGCGCCGCGACGCGGCGGGCGAGACCGGACCGGAGAATTCGGACGATGGTTCCCGACCAACCAGCCTGATCGGTGCGTCGCCGCACGAGCCCGACGATCCGCACGGGCACGACGCGCCGATCGCGGACGAGTGGTCATCCCTGCGCCCGGAGCAGGTCGGCGCGCGGCTGGCGGAACGAACGGGCTTGGAAGTGTTCGGTTTCGACGTGTCTGGGCGCGATCCCGAAACGGTGCGGGAATACGCCAGGGCCGTTATCGACATGCGGGCCGCCTACCCGGATGTCTATCTACGCAGTATCGGTATCGGCCCGCTGCCTGATTCGGTCGACGGGCGGTCATACGCGCACATCGATCCCACCAACGGGCGGTTGTATACCGACCGGATCGTGATCAGCGACCGGCTGCCAGCAGATCCCGGTGCGTTCCGGGATCGGTGGCAGCGCAGGGTCGACGCGGGCGAGGCTGTCCCGAGTGTTCTCGATCGGCCGATTTACCGCCTTTTCGTCCACGAATTCGGCTATGCGGTAGACCATGCCGGCGGCCTGTCCGCCCAGCACGCGATCGACGACGTATTGCTCGAGCACTACTGGTCGACCCACGATCCCGCTACGGTCGAGGGCTACCAGGACTGGCTGGGCGAGCTGAGTAACGGCAGTTTCGACGACGACGGCGTGCTCGCACCGCGCGAGGCGTTGGCCGCGGCTTTTCGCGATGTGGTGCTCGATCGCGAGAACGCGAGCGAGCCCGCGACAGTGATCTACGACTTGCTGACCAGCGTGGCGGAACCGCTCCCCGGCGGTGCGCCGAAATCACCGGGGACCATCGGTGACGAGACCGGCAGCGATGTGCTCGACGTGCCGGGTAGGAAGCGAACCCCGGCCTTGCCCACGGATGAACTCCCGGCGACGGCGGACGACCGGGTGGCCGCCCGAACGGCGTATGACGGGTGGAGCGCGGAGCCTTCGAGCCCCGGCGGCCCACGACCGAGCTGGGACCGGCACGGTGACATCGTGCCGCAGGCGCGGCAGCGCGCCTGGGAGACCGCCCGCTGGTGGCATTCGCTCAGCCCGACTCAGCAGGATTCGGTGGTCCGGGTGGATCCGGCCCACATCGGCCGGTCCGACGGTATTCCGGCGAGGGTGCGTGATCACGCCAACCGGTTGGCGATCCGCAGGCGCCTTATCGAACTGGGTATCGGCCGTTCGCTCTTCTTCGCGCGGCTCCAGCTGATCGGCGACCACCCGGCCAGGAGCGAGACACATGAGCGGAAGAACCTGGTCGCGATCTGGAAGGCGCTGCGGACGGCTGATCGGCTGGCCGAGTCCGTACGGCCCGGCCGGGCAGCACCGCCGGTGCACCTGCTCTTCTACCAGGCGGGTCAGCTCAGCACGCCCTCCGACGGGACGGCGGTGGTGGCCATCGGTGATGTCGACATCGAGGCCGAGGTGTCCTGGCACCTGCCAGACGCACAGACCGACCTGATGTCGCTGGGCGGTCTGCTGACCAACGCCCGCAATCAACTCGCCGCGACTGTGCACATCGACCCGGAAGCGTCCGCCGCGGCTATCGCCTGGCTGGGGGACGTGATGCCGCACGCCGACCCGCACCGGGACCGAATCGCGGCAGTCTGGGGACAATTGAGTGGTCGGTTGTTCGCTAGGGATGTGGCCGCCTTCACCGGGACGCGGGAGTTCGGCGCCGGTCTGCTCGATGGCGTCGCGACCCCGGCGAACCACGTCTTCGGAGTGGAGCACGGCGCGAAGGTGGTCGGGGACGCGGGCGCCGACCGTCGGCTGATGGGGTACGTGGCCACCTTCACCGTGGCGGGTTCGCCCGGTATGGGCTCGGTGCGGCGCGCCACGGATTTCGGAGTAGACGCCGACAATGTGTTCGTCGCGGCCGCGTCGTGGGACCAGACCAGCTGGCTGGGCGAGCGACCACCAGAGATCACCGGGCCCGGTTTCGGCGATTTCGAGCACCGGATCAGCTGGGAGTCCGGCGTGGGGCTCGGGGTGGATCCCGCCTCGGCGCCGTTCGGCGCGCACCGGATACCCGCGGAGTATCCGCGTCCGTTGTTATTGCCGCGGCAGCGCCGGACGAACTACTACCGGCCCGGATCGGAGTCGTTGCGCGCGTTCGGCATGATCGGCGCTGGACGTGGGGCGGATGTGCCGTTCGAGCCGCATCGCCCCGGCTTGGACCTGCGCAATCTGCCCGCTCGTCCCGGCGTGATCGGCGATGACCCGGCCGCGGTGCGTCCGGCCGCCACCGAGCCCGGCGTCCGAGCACACCATCGCGCACCCGCCGAGCCGGTGCTTCGAGACGACACCGATACCGGGCACGACAATCGTTGTGCACCACAGGCATTGGACCGAATAAACCAGCTGTTCGGCCGCCTGGTCGTCGGTGTGCCCGCGGGCGATGTCGGTCTGTCCGGTATGCCCGCGGGCGAGCTGGAGCAGCACGCGGGCGGCCGCCTGCAACTCTTCGAATCCCACGACGACCTCGCCGATCGACTGCGTCTGCTGGACAAGGGCGCGACGATGCTGGTCGTCGACGAATCCCACGGCCAGGTCGACGCGCACGGCGTCGGCGCACACGCCTACGTGATGACCAACAACGGCGGCACGATCATGGTGTATGACCCGCGCGTGGGTATCGGGCCGTATCGGTCCGGATCACAGTCGCCAGATGTGCGCCGCACCTACGGAATCGTGATCGACTCCGACGGAATCCCGGAGCTGCCCATCCACATCCACGACCCGGCCGCTCACCCCGGATCCCGCATCGGCGCCATGGACGGGAACACGGGACCGTCGCGGGCTGAGTGGGGAATTCGCGCGGAGGGTCCGGATCCGGGTGATGAGCGTGCGCGTCGCCGCGCCGGTCTTCGTGCCTGGGATTGGCTGAGCGAGAACCTGTCCGGCTGGCCGGCCGGCAAGGTCGAGGATGCCGGGCTCGAACTGGCCGAACTGGTAGCGGATGAACTCGGCGTCGTCGACGGCGAAGTCCGTGTCGTGCTGGTGGTGACCGGTACGCCGGGCGAACGTCTGCTGCGGGTCACGGTCGGCGATTCGAGTTTCGAGTTCAGTGAAGCCAGCGAGCTGCCGCGGTGGCTCGCCGACGCCGTCGCACGGGTGCCGTATGTGCGCTTGAATGTTCAGGGTGAGCTGGCCATCGCGGTGTCCGACCAGCACATCACCGAGCTCGGAACAGCGCTGGCCCCTTTGCTGGTTCCCCGTTCGCCGGAGAAAACGGCACGCGACATCATCCGCGCGGGACTGCGCCGAATCGCCCGCATCAACAAAGCACGGCTGCTCGACTCGCAGACCAATGTGGAGGGCGATCCCAAAGAATACCGGTTGGCCGACTCCGCGGCCGAGCTGACCATCTACGCGTTCTCGAAGCAGGAGTTCGAGTTCGGACTGCGTCGGTTGGATCTGGCCGGCCGCAACGACCGGATGTCGACCCTCGACGAGTTCACCTCGGCGATTCTCGGGGGACTGGACCAGCACTGGCTCGACCGAGTCGGGGCGCCGGCGGACAGTGGCCCTGCCGCGCTCGAGACAGACCCCGCATCCGGCTTGCCGCGACATGTGGTGCTCCCGGTTCGGACGGGACAAGACGTCGCACAAGCTCGTTGGCTGATCCGCCGGGTGATGCCGAACTGGCCGCACCCCGCTGAGGTGGGTTCGGCGGTTTCCTTGGTGTCGGATCTGGCGGGCAACCTTTTGTCGCATCCCGAAGCCGCCGGGTCGGTGACGACGACGGTGTCAGGTGCACCCGGTCACCGCGTCGTTCGTGTCGGGGTGCGCGAGGACAATTCGCGGGCCGGGTGGGTAGCTGACGTCGAGGCCCGGCTCAGCCTGAGGTGGCTGGCACGATTGGCCGCGGCATCGGGCGTCGACCCGCACCCGGATGGCAGGACGTTCTGGTTCGAATTCCGCGAAACCGTGCTGGCGGGCGATGAGCCGACCGCGGATCCGGATCGGCACCGTGTCGACATCGGCGACGATGACTCGGCCGGTCCGCCGCTACCGCGAAGCAGACCCGCGTCGACCGGCGCCGCGGTTCACGAAGTCGGTCAGCTGGCGGTCGGCATGGCCGAACCGCCATCCGATGCTCAACCGCCGGTCGGATACGAGCTGAGTGCGGCGGAACTGGCAGCCTTGGGGGAGGTTGTCGACGAAGAGCCGCTCAACGATTTGGGGGATGTGTTCCGCGTCGAATTCGACGACGGGAGCGTGTGGGTCTACCGGACCGAAATGGATCCGGAAGAAGCGGAGTATATCGGCGTTCCGCGGTCCGGATTGCTTGTTCGTGAGGTCGCCGTGTCGGCGCTGGACCAGTTCTTCGGTGCCGGTCTGGTGCCGGAGTCGAGGTTTTGGCGCGGCCCGCACGGTCTGGGCACGTTGACTCCCTTCGTCCCGCATGAACCGGGCCTGAAGGTGCGAGAATATCCGAAGACGCAACGACATTGGGCAGCCGCGCTCGATTACATCGGCGGGAATGTCGATCGAAATCCAAGCAATTGGGGAACGCCGCCGACCGTCGGCGAAACCGGCACACCGCGAGTGTTGCTGTTCGACAACACCAGCACTCTCCCCGAGGGCCCGAACTCCTTCACGTTCGCTGACGAAGACGAACGCGGCGCCCTGGTCGGGCGTATCCGATCGCCCTTCGTCGTGGCTGCGTTCAATGAACGGCTCGATGCCACCGTGTTGGCGAAGGTGCGGACAGTCGAGTCCGGCAGGTTTCGTGCCCTGCTGCGGACGCTGGGTGTCGAACCGGGGGCCGTCGAAGACGCAGTGCGCAGGCTGGAGGAGATCCAGCGCGACGGCAAGATCACCGGCGAAGCGTTTCCCGGTCTCGGGAGCCTGAATTACGTCATCGATCCGCAGGCGTCGATCGCCCCGGGCGAGTCGATGAGTGCGCGGGAAGGTGCGGTCTACGACCGCGACAGGGCACTTGCCGTGACGGAGGGTCGCCTCAGTGATGCGGATCCGCGTGATGCGCTGATCCGGGTCAGGTTCGTGGACGATGACAGTCTTTGGGTCTACCGTCCCGAGCTGGGCCAGTGGTCCGAAGAAATCAGTGTTCCGCCGTCGGGTCTCGCTGTTCGTGATGTCGCTTTCTCGCGTCTGGATGACCTGCTCGAGTTCGGATTGGTGCCGGTGACGACGCCGTGGGGCGGTCCGGACGGCAATGGTTCCTTGCGGGAACTGGTGGCGCTCGACCCGGCCCGACCGATCGCGGAGTATTCGCCCGCGGATCGCGGCATGTTGGCGGCTTTGGACTACATCGCCGGATCGCACGATCGGTCCGCGCGGAGTTGGTTCAGCCGCGAGTCCGAACCGGGCCGCGGTCGTCTGGTACCGATCGACAACGGCTTCAGTTTCCCCGTCGACCGTGAATCGTTCGCTCCGCATCCGGACCGGACCGCACCCCGTTCCGATCCCGAGATCCGGAATCAGTTCACCTCCCAGTTCGTCGCCTATGCCATGACCGACGGGATCGAAAGCTCGGTCCTGGCGAAGATTCGCGCCTTGGATCCGGCCAGGCTGGAGGCGATGCTGGTCGCGCTCGGGCTGGAGGGACCGGCGATCGACGGTGCGCTGGCACGACTGAACGAGATCCAAGTCGAGGGCAGGATCACCGGAGCGGCATGGCTCGATATAACCAGGTCGAACCTCCGTACCGGCGTGCTCATGCCGGCGGACACAGAACGAGTGGCTCGGCCGAACTTCGACGACTGACTAATACCGCTGCGCGTACCAGGTCGGTGGCTCCCCGAACATGCTCTTGAAGTCGCGGATGAAGTGGCCCTGGTCGGCGTAGCCGAGGTCCGCCGCCAGCGCGGCCCAGTCGATCGCGCCGCCGGTGGCCATGCGTGCGGTCACCTCGTGCAGGCGGTAGCGGCGGATCACCCACTTGGGCCCGATGCCGACGTACTCCGCGAACAGCCGTTGCAGCCCCCGCATGTTCAGCCCCAGCTCGCCAGCGAGGCGTTCGACCCTGGTCACGGCCTGGTCCTTGGCGATCAGCTCGACCGCGGCCACCGCCTGGCGCACCCGGGGGTCGTCGTCCGGCAGGTGTTTCAGCAGGAACGCATCCACGGTCGGCACGTCGAGCGTCGTGGGCAGGTCCGGGCCGAACACCTCGGTCGCCGGGACGACGCGGTCGGTGATCGTCGAGACGGGGGCACCGAGGAAAGGGCGGAAGCCCCCCGGCCGGAACGCGACGCCGAAGACGTGGTCGCGGCCCTCGAGGCCCTGGAGCTGGTAGCCGCTGCACACGCCGTTGACGTCCGCGCGGCCGCCGCGCAACGACAGGTGCACGTTCGGGTACGGCACGATCTTCTGCCAGTAGGGCTCGGCGTAGTCCCAGTGAGCCTCCCAATACCGCTCCACCCATGGCGCGAGCGCCGGCGCCGGGCAGTGGAACGCGTGGCGCTGATACCTGGTCCACGCACCCCGCAGTTCACGAACGTCCCGCACCACACGGCAGAGTGTATGTCGCCTTTGTTCAATACCCTCGGGTCCGCGCCGCCTAGCGTCTTCGCCATGTCATATCTGTCCAACGCGGCCCAGGCCATGGCCGTGGTCACCCGCACCATCACCGACGACCAACTCGGCAACAAGACTCCGTGTACGGAGTACGACGTGCGGGCACTGGTCAACCACCTCCTATTCTGGGGCCCGTCGCTCGCCGGCGCCGGACGCAAGGAGTCCGTTCCGCAGCCGGCGGCCGCCGAGTCCGAGGTGGACCTAGCGGCCGGCGACTGGCGCGGCCGCCTGCTCGCCCTGCTGGACGACATCGCGTCGTCGTGGGCGCCGCCGAGCGCCTGGGAGGGCGAGACGAGCATGGGCACGCCGCAAACGCTGCCCGCGTCCGTCATTGGCGAAATGATCGTCGGCGAGCTGACCGTGCACTGCTGGGACCTGGCGGTCGCGACCGGGCAGCGGCTGGAACTGCCCGCCGACCTGCTGGCCCATCTGTACGACACGGTGTTCGCCGGCGTGGAGCAGGGGCGGGAGATGGGCATATACGGACCGGAGGTCGCGGTGCCGGCCGACGCACCCACCTTGGATCGCATCCTCGGCCTGACCGGCCGTGATCCCGCCTGGACGTAGGCTCCGACCGGTGATGTCGGTCATATCTGGCGCGAGCTGTCGAAGCGTGGTGCGGTGGTTCGCCCCAGGATGCCCCGCACGGGCGTCCTCGTTGATCGAATAGACGAGGTCTCCGGTAGATCGATCAGCGACCGAGAAGATCGAGAACACCGGAGACCTCGTGACCGGCGTAGCGGTCACCGGGCGGGCGGACTCGACCGACCCGCACTGGATGGTGCTGGAACCGTTACTGCCGGATTGATCACGTGGGATGTCGGTGTCGACTCGACCGTCCCTGAGGCACCAGCACGCGGCCGGAGCGCGCGAGCACGGGGAAACGCCACCGTGCCATGGCCACGGCCGGCTCGAGGCGACGCTGCTGGTCGCGGAGCTGGCTGGAAACGTGCTGCGGTACGCGGACTCCCGTGGATTCGTGATCGCGCCGGCATCCGGGAGCCCCGACGACTGGGGCGTACGGATCGCATTCCCGCCGCGTTCACACCTGCTCGTCTTTGATCGCCCGCACTACCTCGGCGATCTCGGCGTTGATCAAGGCGATCAACCCCTTGGTGTCGACACCTCTCGCGACCAGCGGGTTGTCGCCGGTGATCGCGTATCGACCATCATCGACCAGGTCTCGCCAGCCGAACCCGCGACGCACCACGCCGCGCGGACCGAATCGCGAACTGCCCTGGCAGATTTCGATCATGCCGGCGCGGGCCGGCGTCGACCGCAGGAATTTCGCGGAGCGGTACTCGGCGGCGTCCTCGGACAACTCGTGCGCGACCAACCGCCGGAAGGAGTAGTCCATCTGCTGGTGCTGCCCGTCCTGCGGCGCGAGGCTGATCTCACCGAGCCGTCCCGCCGCGACCTCGGGTAGCGCTGCCACCAGCGTGTCGGCCAACGACAACACATCGCACTCGGCGACCGTGAATCCCCCACTGTGCCAGACCGTTTTGCCCGGCAGCTGGGTCAGCAGGTAGCCTTGACCACCACGGCGAACACCGAGCAACCGGACGATTCCCGAGGGATCGTCCGGGTCGCGGGCGTCGCGGCCGTGCGCCAGCACCCGGATGTCCGGGCGTGCCACCGCTTGCAGCACGTCGCCCATCTCGGCGGCCAGCGTGGTCGGCAGGCGCTCGCGCACTTCGTATTTCTCGCGGAGGTAGTCGTCGTAATACGGGGTCGCGGCGGTGAACACGAAGGGCGACGGCATGCCGCCTTCTTTCAGTTCCTCCCAGAGGACCACGAACTCGATGTCGGTGAGCCGCCAAAAACCACTCATTGGTCCAAAACGGGTTTCGCGACCAGCTGGGGATCGCCCATGGCTTCGTCCAGGTAGTCGGTCGACTCGAGGAACGCGGACTTCTTGTAATCCTTATCCTCCTGACCGGCGCCGCGCCCCGCCGTACCCGCCGCGCCGGGCGAGCCCGGCGCGGCGGCCATCGGCGCCGCGCCGGCCCGGCCGATGGCGCCCGGCGTGCCGGCGACGCTCGCCCGCGGAAAAAGCTTGGACGCCTTGTCCAACGGGTTCGGTGCCGACGGACTCTTGGCTCCGGGGCCTGGCCCGGCGGCCTTTCCCGGACCGGCGCCGAGACCGGAAGCAAGCGACGATGCCGTGCGCTGAGCCGCCTGTTGCGCTGTGCGCTGAGCCGCCTCGTGCGCCGCTTGCTGGGCGGCTTGTTGGGCGGCGCCGGCGGCCTGCTGTCCCGCCTGTTGTGCGGCCTGTTGCGCCTGTTGTGCGGCCTGCTCCTGTTGCTGTGCGGCTTGTTGCTCCTGTTGCTGTGCGGCTTGCTCCCGTTGCTGTGCGGCCTGCTGTCGTTCCTGTGCGGCCCGCGCCCGTTCCTGTGCGGCGCGCCGCGCCTGTTCCTGTGCGGCCTGCGCCCGTTCCTGTGCGGCTCGTCGCGCCTGTTCCTGTGCGGCCTGCGCCCGCTGCTCGGCGATTTGTCGCGTCTGTTGTTCTTGCCAGTCCTCTTGCCGAGCGTTCCATCGCTGCCGCGCGTCGTCGGTGGCGGAAGCCGGTCGCGTTACCGGGCCGGGGCCGGTGCGCAAGCCTGGTCCCGGCGGCCCTGGCGGCCCAGTGTTGATGGGTGACACCGGTATCGGCAGCACCGGTACCGCCAAGTCGGAGTCGCCGACACCAGGGACATACCACTCGTGCAGCGCGGTGATATGCGGGATCCGCGGATCCTCCGCGGGCGAGGCCAGCATCGTCCCGGCGTAGGGAGCTGGCGGGGGTTCCGCACTGGTGGGCATCAGCGGCTTGGTCTGCGCCAGCCATCCTGAGGTGTAGTAGAGGTTCGCCCCGATCGAGGACATCGCCCGGGTCAGGTTGAGCGTTCCGGTGCTGTAGGCCCGTGATGCGGTGATGGCCATGTTCTTGCCGGCGCCCTCCCATTTCGCCTCCGCCGCGACAAAATTGTTTCCGAGTTTGTCGTACTCGTCCTTCAACTCTCCGCTCATCCAAGTCCAAATGGCGGCCGCGTCGGCTACCAACTGCGGATTGATGTCCTTGCCGAGGTTGTAGAACCAGCTGTATGGGTAGTACTCCGGCGTCTCGGCACGGACCGTCGCCCGATTCTTGCCGGTGAGCGCAGCGAGCCCCGGCGGCAAATGCGTTCTGGGCAGGCCGGATGTCTGTATCTGCGTGGCGTCGGTCGGCGCGGGATAAGTGGGCGGTCTACTCGAACCGGCCGCGGGTGGGTTGTTGTGGAACGATCCCGGCTCCGTGGGCATCGCGAAGGGGCGGATCTTGCGGAGGCTCGCCCCCGATATATCTTCGGCACCGGCGTATGCCTTGCCTGCCGCGAAGAACGCGTCCGCCATGTCGTGCAGGATTGTGAGATTCAAATCCAGAATGGTGCGTAGTTCGACGGCCCGGTCGGAATTCTTCGCCGCGAGAGCTTCGCCGGAGTCCGCGCCGGAGAAGCGTGCCAGTGCGTCGACCATGCTGATCTTCGCCCGGACCGCACGCACGCGGGCGATGGTGTCACCGACCTGCTTCGCAAGCAGCTCGACGGTGCCGGGTTCGAGTCTTAACCGGCCGTGGCCCGCTTGCTCGGTCAAGGCCTGCCATGAATTGTTCTTCCCACCCATAAGTCGTGCTCCTGACTGACTATCCCGGCGGCGTCGGGAAGATCTCGTCCGCTCGTCCTTGTCCGTGCTCGCATGGATTCGACCGGGTCGTTCGCCCCGCGCTGCGAGCGGTAATGCGCACTGCCGCACTGCTGGTCGCGATTCCCGAGAAGAGGGCGCATTCGGATCTGTTGTCCCGAGCTTTCCGATGACACGATGCCGGATGATCACCGGTAGTCGGAACACAGCGGTCGCACTGTGGATACGCCAGAAATTTCTGATGCCGCACCGTCGCGACATAGACCGCCGCCGTCTCGAATGGCTTGTCGTGCTCGGCCGTCCAGTCGCACGTCTGCCACCTGCTGGCGTCGAGGGGGCTCCCGCTGTCCGGCGCACACCGTACCCGCGCAGCACCGCATCCGATCTCGTTCGGGTATCCGGCAAGCGCGTCGGTGTTCTCGGTGGGCCGCACCGTTGATGTCTCGGTGCGCCGACTCGGCACGAGCGCCGGTGCGCCGTCATCGGATTCGCAACCAGCTGCTAGCGCGCTGCCTGCCGCCAGCGTGCACAGCATCTGAATCCTCGGCATATCCCTCCGACTACCCCGTTCAGCACATCATGACACGTTGGGCTCGAGCAGACGCCCGGTTTCGCGACTACCTGCGTTCGTCCGCGACGACGCGGATCGCGGCGGCTGACTCTGTATTGATCGTGGCGGCGCGGCGCTTGGCGTCTGCTGGACCGGCGACCGGCGAGAGGTCTGTACCGTCCATCGACCTGCCGCCATCGAGCAGGTCCTGTCGATCGAGTCGGCGGCTTGCTGGGTTCGACTGTCGCGCGGTAGCGGGATTCGGTTGGCCGCACAATGCGACGCCCCCGCTCCCCGGCCGCGCAGTGGGGAGCGGGGCCGCCCGCGACGGCTACGTGCGCGAGTACCTGTCAGGCAGAGCGCTCGAACTCCCCGGCCCGCACACCTGTGGTGAACGCGTCCCATTCACTCGGCGTGAACACCAGCGCCGGACCGGTCGGGTTTTTGCTGTCACGCATTCCGACCACGCCGCCGTCGACGAACGCGACTTCCACGCATTCCTTGCCGCCGCCGCTTCGGCTGGACTTGAACCAATTGGCTTCCGACAGATCGACAGTCACGCTTGATACTCCCTTGCCATTTGTCTTAGCAGACTCTTGCTGGATGCAACGTCAAGCGTGGTTTGCTGAATGACGTTGTCCGCCTGACGATACCTGTCCACGTCCTTCGTGCGCTCCAAGTACATGTCGCCCGCATACGACTCGATGTAGACCACGGTAGGCGCTATCTCGCGGTCTTTGGCATCGACTCCGAAGTCCAGGATCACGAACGGTCCGGGCGCGATCCCGAGCGGGAAACCCGCAGAGAACGGCTGAATCCGAACGCTCACGTTCGTTGGCGTGTTCGCCAGGTGATGAAGTTGAGCGGCCATGACGGCGGGACTACCCACGACATAGCGCAACGACGCTTCGTTCAGTACGAACTCTGCCTGAACCGGGCGCGTCTTACGATTGATCCGAGCTTGTCGTTTGGCGCGGAGTTGTGCGCGTCGATACAAGTCCTCGGGCGGATCGTTGGGGAAATAGGCCCGATCGAGAACGCGAGCATAGTCCGGGGTTTGAAGTAATCCCGGAATGATGTCCGGTCTGTAGTGGACCAAATGCTGCGCGCTTGATTCCAGCCCGACATACACGTTGAAGTTACCCGGTATCAGGTCATCGTACGAATGCCACCAGCTCTTTACCGATGCCTGCAAGGCCAGCCCCTGGAGCGCGGTGGTGGTCTCGTCGTCAACGTCGAGAAACCGGCACAGTGCCTCGACATCGACGGTGCGGACCTGCGGTGATTGGCCCTTCTCGACGCGTTGCAGTTTGCTCAAAGACCACTGCATGAGCGTCGAGACCTCGTCGAGCGACATGTTTGCCGCCTGGCGCGCCTCACGCAAGTACTTCCCCAGCTGCCGCCTGGGCAGGGTGGTCGAGTCTTCGTCTGACATTTCTCCTCATTCCCCACTATGAGAAATCCACCCGGCCACCATGAAAAACATCCTGCGAAATGGTGGCAGTCACTACGGACAGGTGAATCAATTTATGACGAAAATTCATGTTGCCCTTGATGATTGAAGTTGTCCAGTGGTGTGCCGATTTTTCGCGACCGCGTGGATCGACCGCGTGGGCGCAGAACCTGCGCAGCCCGACTATCGGCCACGAACCCAGCCGCCGAGCCGTTCGGAAGCCGCGCCCCGGTGTCCGCTGTAGCCCGGTCGAGCCTGGCTGCGGCGACGCGCGAATGTGATCACGCGGTCGCTTCGACACCGCGCGACATCAACACACGGGGGCAACGACGCACACCCAGACAATCGAGCCGGCCGCGCGGCTCGCCACACCCAGATGTTGGTGTCGCGCCGCATGATCCAACTACACGTGCCGAATATCCCGCGGCGAGACACCACCTACGCTCGCGGTGCGAGGTCGCCGCATCCACACCACAGCGTCGATGATTCCGTGTCCGACCTGGTGCCTGATCCGCGGACCGGCTCGGGATGGCCCCGGAAGTGTCGTAGTCGTCGACGACGAGAAAAGTTGCCTATCGCCGTTCGTCTTTGATGGCTTTGACCACTTCCGCGATGCCGGAGTTCACCAGCATGGTGAGCCGTTTGGTGTCGGCCGCCACCGCGACCTGCGGGGTTTCGGCGGTGATCGCGTAGCGCCCGTCGCCGTCCAGGTCCCGCCAGAACAGCTGCTTGCGAGTCACCCCGCGCGGGCCGAATAGGGACATCCCCTGGGCGATCTCGATGATGCCCTGGCCGGTGGTCGGGGCGCGCAGGAAGTGGTCTGCCTGTTGTTCGACGGTGTCGTCGAAGGAGTCGTGCACGAACGACCGACCGTAGGAGAAGTCCAGGTCGGCGCTGTTGGTCTGCTTGGCGAGCACGATGTCATCGAGTTCGCCCGCGGCCACCTCGGGCAGCTCCGCCGTCAGGGCCTCGGCGAGCGCCAGCGGCGCGCACTCGGTGACCGTGTAGCCGCCGCTGTGCCAGGCCGTCTCGCCCGGAAGCTGTTTCAGCAGATACCCGTAGCCCTCGCGGCGGACCGCGAGTAGCCGGATCTGACTGGCGGCGTCCTCCTCGTCGCTGCCCCAGCCGTGTAGCTCGATCCGGATGTCCGGCTGCGCGACGACGTCCACCACCTCGCCGAAACCACCGTTGAGTTTGTCACGCAGCTGGTCGCGGATTTCCCGTTTCTCACGCAGATAGTCGTTGTAATACTTGGTCCGACTGGTGAATACGAACGGGGGCGGTAAGACATCAGCTTGCGCGGTCTCCCACGCGACGACGAACTCGACATCGGTGAAGGTCCAGGTCCGGGTCATTTCTCCACAACAGCCCTGACTACCGTCGGCGCCTCACCCAACGCCTCTTCCAGGTGCGTCTTCGAGTCGAGGTAGTTGGCGCGTTTGTGGTCCTTGCCCTGACCCTGTCCCTGACCCGCTCCGGCTCCGGCTGGGCCGGGTGATCCAGGCGCTCCGGCCGCGGCGATTCCGGATCCGGGGATTCCGAGACGTCCGAGCGCCGACCCCGCCGGCCCGGCGAGGTTCGCGCGCGGGAACAACCGCGCCGCTTCGGCTTCCTTCTGTAGTGCGGCCGCAGCGGCACCCGCGCCGCCTATGCCGCCGATCTTTCCGGCGCCGAGCCCACCCGCCCCACCCGGTGTGCCGAGGCCGGGGAGACCGGCAGCCCTGGCCGCGTTGTTGAGGCTGTCCAGTCCGGAGCCCATGGCCGCCGCTTGCTGCGCTGCCTGCGCCGCCTGAGCTGCCTGCGCCGCGGCGTTCATGCCCTGCTGCACGCCTTGCTGCGCCATGTCGGCCGCCTGGCTGAGACCGTTCGCCGCCTGACCGGCGCTGTCGGGCACGCTATCCGGAGTCGTGATGGTGCGGTCGATGGTTCTTGCCCCGCTCGGCGCGATGTCCGGGCCGCCGGCCGCCGAGGGGACGAGGTCGTCGCCGATGCTCTGTGGCGCTCTGGTCGAGGTGTAGCCGATCGGTGCGTAGCCGGGGCCGCCTCCGGGGCCGCCCCCCGGGCCGCCTCCGGTGTATTGGCTGCCGCTTCCGGTGCGGTCGGGGTTCTCAGCGTCTGGTTTGGCGCCGGGTTTCTTCGCGGCGGGCACCGGCAACTCGTTCAGCGTCGGAATGAACAACGAAGACGCCTGGACTCCTTGAACATAGGAGTTCTCCATGTTCTGTCGGTATATCCCGAGATCTCGTTTATTCCTCGCGGCGGCGATCGCGCCGCCGCTTGTGTATGAACTCGAGTCGATCAGTGAGTCCGTCGGAGTTATGGTCACTTCCCCTGGAGGTTTTTCTGTCTCGGGCATGCTTTTACTGGTTGTGTTCAACCAGTTCGCGGTATCGTCGAGAATGGAGCTGACGGTGCGCATGCGCCCGGTCATGTCGCTGGATTGCAGATGATATTTCCGCACCGCGCCTATTGCCTCGCCCTTGCTCTTCCCTTTCCAGGATTGATCGGACGTGTTCGCTATATTCCTGGCGAAGGTGCCTACCGCTTCGTTCAGCTCCTTGGCCATCCACTCCCAGTCTCTTTTGGCCTCCAGTACCTGGCTGATCGCATTTCCGGTCGATTTGCCGAGCAGGTGAAGGTCTTTCCACCCCTGGCTGTACGGGTTCTCGGGGTTGGGGCCGGTTTCCAGTCGCGTCTGCTTCAGTGCTGCCGGTTGTGTCTGGGTGGAGTCCGCGAAATCCAGGGTATGGTCTCCCAGTGTGCCCGTCTTGGCCACATCGGCCGACGCGTCGGCAGCTTCGGCCATTCTTTTTTCGTCAGCCGTCATGTTTTTGTTGATAAAGTCTCGGCTGCCAAAGGGGGTTGGGTCGGCGTCATCGTCCAAATACTTCACCTTCGCCACTTTGTCGATATCCGGCGCTTTGGTGAGGAATTTACCCCCCGTTTTGGGTGGTCTAATGCTGTCTAAATTCGCCGCAATACTCTTTCTTGTTTTGTCGTCGAATCCTGCGGCAGAATCGAGGTCGGTATCGATGAATTTCTTTCCCGCGGATATGAACAGGTCCATCATCTGGTTCAACACCGTCTTGTGGGTATCCAGCACGCCGTTCAGCCCGGTTAGGGTATTGTTGAACTGGATCGCCAGCAGGCCTCCGGAGTCCAGCTGGCTCAGCCGTTGCAGCGGGGACATGCCGCCGATCTTCTCCTGGACGCGGAGAATACCGCCGATCGCGTCGGCGCATTCGTTTGCGGCTTTTTGAGCCGCGAGGTAGTCGAACCTGATGTCCTTCTCGAGGTCTCCGGTTTTCGTCTTGGCCGTGAGTCCTGTCCAGGGGTTCTTGTCTTTGGTCGTCGCGACCGGGCCGACGCTGGGGGCCGGCGGGTGGCCGGGATAGGTCATCCGTGCCTCCGAGTCCGTGCCCCCGACAGCGGCAAGGCCGTGGTGTCACCCATGGGTCGCGCTCCTGACTATCACCGACAATCCGGTCCATAGTGACACGGACGTGCGCATCGCATGGGTCCATCCCCTTCCCGTCAGTGGTGGTTGACGCCAGGAGGAGAAGATGTCATGGGTGTACACCTCTATATATGGAGGAGGTGGCCCGTGCGGATCATGAGTATGTCGAAGTCGCGGCTGCCCGGATCGGCGCCAGCCGACTTCTCGATGTCGTCCCGGCTACCGAACGCCATAGCGATGACCTGGATTACGAGTACGCAGCGGCTGTCGTCGCGGATCGCTCGGCGGTCGGCGCCCGTAGAATTTCCGAATACGACGAGCGGATGA
Source organism: Nocardia sp. NPDC049220 (assembly GCF_040647855.1). Classification (NCBI taxonomy): domain Bacteria; kingdom Bacillati; phylum Actinomycetota; class Actinomycetes; order Mycobacteriales; family Nocardiaceae; genus Nocardia; species Nocardia sp. NPDC049220. The sequence goes on along the minus strand of NZ_JBEZDA010000007.1, from coordinate 103,834 downwards.
GGGATGCCATGTGGAGAGCAGCGTCCAAGAGTGGCTCGATCTCGGTTGAGACCACCGAACAGGGACTGCCGGTCGGTATCACGGTCGAGCGTGCGGAGTTACGGCGCGAGCCAGGGGAGTTGGCGCGCGAGATCCTCCGGCTGTGCAAGCAATCGGCGAATCGTGCCGGACTGGCTCGTCGGGCCGAGTTGGCGGAGGCCGGGCTCACCAGCGATGTCCTTGCCTTGACCGGTTTACCCAAGCCGGAAGACGTTGCGCGCAAAGAGCTGATGGACGAGGTCGAGTACGAGGTCGAGCCGCAGAGCTGGCTGAGGTCGGTATGAACGAGGCGATGGACGCGCTCGAGGCCCGAGCGCACCGCCAGCTCGAGCGATTGCGGGACCTGGCCGACCGGATGACCGCGGTCCGGGTGCGCGAGACCTCGACCGACGGTGCGGTGACAACCGTGGTCGACGGTAATGGCGCGCTGGTAGATCTCGAACTGTCCGGCAAGATCGCCGAACTGTCGCCCGCGGAGTTCGAGCAGACCCTGGTGAGCACAGCGGCTTCGGCGGCCCGCCGCGCATTTGCCGAACGTGGCGCCCTGGTAACCGACTTCAACGAAGAAGCGGCCGAGGACCATAAATGAGATATCCGCAACGTCAGCGTGAATTCCGCCCTATTCCCAGTACTGAGTGATCGGAAGGTCGATCCAGTACATTGGGCCTACCGGATCAATCGTCTACCGGCAGCGGAGGTTCCTGATGGACAAGGTTCTTGTAGTTACCGATGCCCTCCGCGGGTATGGAGACGCTTCGGCGGCCACGGCCGTCGAAGTCGCCACAGCGGGCGCGGCGAATCAGGCTGCCACGATAGCCGCGGCGATCCCGGTGTTCGGCCTGATCGGACAGGATTTCCTCGCCGCCTTCGCGGTGGCGCAGGCCAACAATATGATGTCGGTGGCAGAGGTCGCGCATGTGCATGGCATGACCGCGGTGGCCTCGCACGGGGGCGCCGCGACCTACGACCTTACCGATGACACTTCGGCCGGCGATTTCGGAACGATCAGCACGTCGATATGAACGCGCCGCTCGACCCCGCTGTTCTCGACCTGCTGCGCCAGAGCGCCGTGGGCCCCATGCTGGACCGACCCGTCAACGATGTCCTGAAGGACATGGGATTGCCGCCGCTGCCGGACATCTCGGGACTGCCGCCGCTGCCCGAGTTTCCGCCGCTTCCGGTGATCGACCTGTCCCTGCTGGCCAAACCGCTGACCGATCTGTCGAGCAGTTTCGGCAGCGGGCAGTTACCCGCCGCGCCGCAACTCGATCCAGCGCAGGTGTTGTCGCAGGTCTCCTCCGTTGTGCAGACCGCGGTGGTGCTCGGCAGTTCCGCGCTACAGATGGCGATGCAACTGTGGCAAGGCATGGCCGCGTCAGCCGCGGCGGAGAAGGCCGGGCAGGTGGCGGCCGACGGTACGGCGGTCGCGGGCCAGAGCACGGCGACCTCCGCGGGTGTCACGGCGGCCGCGGGAACGGTGTTCCAGGGCGCGGCCTTGATGGCGGCGATCGTCGCGAAGTTCATGACCTCGCTCGCCGCGTCGGCGCCGTTCCTCGGGACACCGGGTGGCCAGCTGTTCCTGGTCGCGCTGACCACCGAAACGCTCGCCGAGGCAACAGCCGTGGTCGCCAAGACCCGTGGCGAACTCACCGTGCACAGCGCGGTGATGACGCAGACCGGGCAGAAGGTGCCGGTCACCAACGCGCCGAAGAACGTGGACCCGATGCAGGCGGTGTCGCAGGTTATGCAGTTGCTGGGCCCGCTGACTCAGTTGGTGACCACGGGCGGGCAGGCGCTGCAAGCCGCGCAGACATCGTTGAATGTGCCGAAGTCGATCTCGGACGTCGAAAAGGACCGGGAGCGATTGAAGCTCGGTGAGAACGGTGGCGGCATGCCGGGCATCGGCGCCGGGCCGATCGGGGTAGGCGGCGGCGCGGCGGGAACCCCCCCGCGCCAACTGGCCTCGTGGTCGGGCGTGCGCGCGGCCGGACCGCTCGGCGTCGCGGGAGCGAGTATGCCAGCGGCCGAAGCTACGTCGACCACGTCCACTTCGGCGATGCGTGGCGTGAGTTCCGGACCGAGCATGATGCCGATGGGAGGCGGCGCGGGAGCGGCGGGCATGGCCCGCGCCGGCGAGCAGTCGGCCGAAGGTCTGCGCGGCGAGCTGGTCACCGCGCAGCATGGCAATGAGGTCGTCGGCAATATCGAAGGTGCCTCGGTGCCGGTGGTCGGCGCAGCCGAACCGCTGGACTCCGAGTCGCCGGACAAGTCGCTCACCCTCTGACAGGAGGACGTCATGGAATTCGATCCGATCCGGGCCCGCAAGTCCGCCGCCGACCTGGACGCTCTCGCGGCGCGTCTGGACGCTGACCTGCGCGGGAGTCTGCCCGCGCTGGCCGTCGAATCGGCCGGCCTGGACGAAGTATCCGGCCGTACGGCGGAGACGATGCGCGATGTCGCGTCCTCTTACGGCGAGTCCGCGACCGCGGGCGTGCTGGAGATCCGAAAACTGGCGGCCGCGTTGCGTTCCCACACCGATGTGCTGTTGCAGATGGAGGACGATAGTGCCGCCGACTTCGGAAGAAGCTGACCCGGGGCGGCGGGTATGGTCGAACCACCGGTAATCGGCTTCACCGGTGTGGTCTGGCAGGCCAGACCAACCGAGAAATTGGCACAGGACCTGACTACCGGACCCGGCGCCGCGCCGATGGCCGACGCGAGCATGGCATGGGCGAAACTGGCTGCGAGTTTCGGTGCGGCTGTTGCGGATTACGAACAGATCCTGCTGAATATCCGGGAATCGTGGCGCAACGGCGAGAGCGAAGCCGTGCACGAGCGCATCGCCAAGCTGCGTGAGTGGCTGATCGACGCCGCTGCGGCGGCAAGCCAGAACGCCGCCAAGGCGGGCGCGCAGGCCGTCGCCCACGAGGTGGCGCGTCTGGCGATGCCGCATGTCGCCGAGATCGCGGCACTGGAAGCGGCGAAGCACGGAATCGAGCAGGCCGGCGCCGCCCTCGGCGCACCGCTGGTCGCCGCCGCCGCCCAAGTCGATTCCGAGCAGGATATGGCCAAGGCCAACGCCGCGCGCGTCATGCAGAGCTACGAGGCGGCCGCCACCCCGCTGGCCATGCCATGGCAGCAGCGGCATCCGCCGGTCATCGCGACCGCTTCCGCGCTGGAGGCCGAGGCCGGGGCAGCCGAGACTACGGCGGCGGCCGCAGCCGCTCGCGGGGTACCCCGCATCGGTGGTATGCCGAATCTGGCCGGGCTATCGATGCCGCGGGCGAAAACGGCCTACCGCGCACAGACGGTGTCGCAATCGGTCGCCGCGCCGGAAGTCGTTCCGGTGGAGTCGACTCCGGTCGTCACCGACAACGCGGCGAGCCGGATGGTGCCAGGCGCGATGAATCCCGGCACGGCCGCGGGCGACACCGAACGGGTCGTACGCGCCGCAGTGGCCGCCACGCGGCCGGGGGAGGGGCTGCAGATCGAAGCGGGCTTGGACGCGGCTCCGCCGGTGCTCGGCGCCGCGCCCGAGCAGGCACGGCCGGAATCGGCGCCGACCGAGGCGGCGTCATGACCGCGCCGTGTGGCAGGAGACCGGCATGCCGACGATGACCAACGACAGCCTGCTCGTCGCGTCCGGCCTGCTCGGTGTGCAGACGCTGCCGCTGGTACTCGGAGTCGGCCCCCAACAGGATTCGGCCGAGGCATGGGAGGAAGCACAGCGGGTGGCCCTCACCGGCTTGCGCGCGTCCGGTCTCGTCGACCGCTACGACGAACTCGCCCCCGAACTCGCCGCCGCCTTGTCGACCCTTTCCCAGCCCGACCGCGAACTCGTGGCTCGCGTCTACACCGAAAACGGCCCGGTGCGAGTCTGTTTGGCGCGTCGGGGCAGCGAGCACGCCGTCGTCGTCCGGACCGGCGATGTCTTCGATATCCGCACCACCTGGGCCGATGATGACGGCGCCGCGCTCGCGCGCCCGGTGCTCGGCGCGCTCGGCGCGTGCCGGCCCGCTGAGATCGCCAGCTTCAGCGCTCCCGCGGGCGAACTGCGCGAACGTCTCGACGGCGCGACCTCGTCGAGTGACTTCACCCAGGCGCTGTACGCGCTCGGCGTGGTCGACGCGCGAGACGCGATCGAATTCGGCCTGGCGATGTCGAGCTGCCACGCACATGCCGAAATCGTCGCCTATGTCCACGAGGACGGCGCGAGTTCCCGATCGTCCGGGGCGGTGGCCGTGTACGACACCGCACGGGGTCGTATCGTGGCGAGCCCCGGCGCCGCTGCCGACCTCCGGGTCTGGTCCACCTTCACCCCGGGCTCCGACCACCGGATCGCGCAGGCGATTTCCGCCCTGGTCGAATCCCTGCCCGGAGGAAGGTGGATGCCCTAGTCGACGCATCAGATAGGACGAGCGATCAACTGTGCCGTGGCGACGGTGCATTCACAGTGAATACAAACGATTTCGAAAGGTCAAAGCAATGGCATTGACAAATCTGGGTGGCGACGGCGGCGCGGGCACCGGCGAATACGGTGTCGAGGCGACCGGTATCGACGGCGTCAAAAACCGTATGACAGAAGCGATCTCGACCCTCAAGACCTCGATCAACCAGATCGATGACTCCGTTCAAGCGGTGGCGGCCGGCTGGCAGGGTGATGCCCACAGCGAGTTCGTGACCAAAGCCGCTGATTGGCACGACGAGGTGGCCCGTCTGAACGTGAAGCTCGATGCCTTTTCCACCGCGGTGGACGAGGGTAAGAAGACCATCGTGAACACCGACCAGGCCGGCTTGGCGTAGGCGACTCGATCGATTCGAAGGAGACAAGACAATGACGATCCTTTACAGCAAAGCCAAGATCGATGAGATGATCAGCGACTTGGACCGCTACGGCACCACCATGAAGCAGCAGATCGACGAACTCGAAGGCGCTGCCACGGCGTTCCGTGCGAATTTGAAGGGTGATGAGGCCATCTCGAACTTCGATATCACGCACAAGAAGTTGAGTGGCGAACTCTCCGACACCCTGGAGAAGCTCGATGTTCTGGCGGTAAAAGTCGAGGAGGCGTTCCACCGTATAGTCGGAGCCGACGGCATCATTGGCAACGGTTTCGCCGATATCCTCTGACTCAGTGCCGCATTGCGGACGGAGAATTGCCCGTGTGCTCCTTTTCGTGGAGTACGCGGGCAATTCGTCGTCGCCCCAGGCCGGTTCTACCCATCGGCAGCCGGACTGCCACCTGGAAACTGTTCGGGAATGGTGTTTGCGCGAACGGCAGTGATCTCGGCATCAGTGCACACGGCGACCCAGGTCGCGTCACACCGGAATCGGCCGCGGTACGCCGAGGTACGTCATTTCGAAAGGCGTCGCAACCATGTCGACGGTTGTCGTTCCCGCGGCAGTCCGTACGGTGACCCGGTTCGCGGTCCGAGGGTCTTCGGTCAGGGTGATGTCGGGGTTGAAATGGTCGCCACCGACCGAACGTGACCGCAGGAGTATGACCGTAGCGTCGGAGTGGTGTGTCGACGGCGGTATTCCGTCATAGACGATGACGGATGCGGCCCGATGCGAGTTCGCCTGCTGGGAACCGGCCGACCAGGCCGCCAGCGACAGCAACTGCGTCGAGTCGACATAGGCCACCATCTCCCGCCAGGCCTCATGGCGGTTGGTGTGCACCACGACGGTGGCGCCCAACGCGATGGCGCGCAGGATGACCTGCTTGGCGATGAGCAGCGCGCCGATGATCTCGATCCGACGCACATGCTGACCAACCAACGGCAGTGCCACACCCTGCCCGGAGGAGTCCGCCCCGATCAGTTGGCCGCAGCCGGCGATGGGCATGGACAGGCCGGCCAGTGAATCCGGCGTGCCGAGAGAGCTGTCGATCGGCAGTTCCGGTCTTTGGGCGCTGATCGGAAGGCTGTGCAGCAGCGCCCGATACTGTTTGCCTGGCATAGGTATGAGGCCGGGGGCACTCACCTGTGCAGGCTCGTGGCGAGTGTCGAATCGGACCGTCGCGGTCACCGAGATCGGCGCCGATCCGGCACTCTGGGCTGGTGCGCCCTCGCGCGTCGCGCGTTGTAACCGCACGGTCATCGTCGTCGCCAGGCTCGGGGTCGCCCAGATATCGGCGAACCCGCGCGGGCCGAGCGCGTCGAGCGTCATCTCGTAGGACGTGGAATAGACCCCGTCGTGCTCGAGGCACTGGGATGTCTCCCTGAGCTGATCGAGCGAAGCGCCGCGGGTGAGCTGATGGATCGTCGCGGTGATCTCCCCCGCGGACAACACCGAGGCGGTGAGCCCGCGCGCTGCCAGTCGATTCGCCACGCGCCGAGTCGCGACTATCCCGGATCGCAGCGTGCCGGTGGAGCCTCCGCCGCGGCGGTCCACGGCGCCGACGTTGGCGAGCGGGTTCAACCGCAGCACGATCCAGACTGTTCGCTGAGCGACCGCGGGCAGCGGACCGAGGATTTGGTCATAGAGCCGCGCGACCGGACCGGCGTCCGAGGTTCGCGCCCCGGTGCTGATCACATCGATGGACGCGAGACCGATGTCGAACTGGCTCAGGCAGCGCGCGAGCTCCGGGAGCGGAACCTTGTCCCCCGTGCTCAGGCCACTGGGGTTGAGCAGCGTCACGAAGCGCGGCGGTGCGTCGATGCGCAGCATGGTGATCAGATGTGCGCCATCCCACCGCATGCCGTACGTGCCGCCCTCCAGCAGTGGAACGTCGAACGGCGCGTGATTGACAACGGTGGAACGGCTGCGGAAGGCGTGCCACCGGAACGTGATCGCCTCGTCCAGGAATCCGGCGAGCGAGTTGCCGCGCAGTCTGGTGAGTCCGATCACGGCGACGAGTGCGCCGCCGGCCACGGCATAGGGTGTGGGTGCGTCGAACGACACGGCGACAAGGGCGATGGCGATCGCGACGAGCACGACCGGAATCACCAAGCGCAGCGGTAGCATTCGGAACAACCAGTTCTGCGGTGAGTGCAGCGGTGGTGCCGGAACCGCTACGGCTGGGTCGGCCGTTGTTGACGCCATGGACTCATAATGGACCGAAGTTCCCCACCTTCGCTACCTGTCCCGCCTCTCCGTGTCTTCTGGCCGGACTCGGGTGCGACGAGAGTGGCGTCGGCGACCGGGGGTGAGTTGGTGGGTGGGTCAGCCGGTACCCGACGAGTTACCCATGTCGGTACGAGATCAATTCTCGTGTTCGGACGTATCAATGCTTGTGTTGGGAAGTGAAGAGCTGGGCAGGATAGGATCCGACCTGCTCCAACCCGCGTCAGTTCGGAGGCGTCGTGCCAGCACAGTTGACCACGCGTGCGCAAGTCAACGGATACCGGTTCTTGCTGCGCCGGTACGAGCATGCGCTGATCCGCCGTGATGTGCGAATGTTGCACGACCCGATGCGGTCGCAGGTTCGGTCGCTGGTCATCGGCGCCGTACTGGGCATCCTGGTGGTCGCGGGCGCTGCGATCCTGTCATTTTTGAAGCCGGCGGGATCGGTCGACGACGCGAAGATCGTGATGGCCCAGGAAAGTGGTGCGCTGTACGCGGTGGTCAACGATACCTTGCATCCGGTGTTGAACCTGGCCTCGGCGCGGCTCATTACGGGCAGCAACGAGTCGCCGACCTCGGTGAAAGCGTCCAAACTGACGTCGCTGCCGCGTGGCCCGCTGCTGGGAATTCCCGGCGCTCCCGCCGCCCTGCCCGGTGCGACGGGTGACCGCTCGATCTGGACGCTGTGCGACTCGGTGGTGCTGTCCGCCGCGGGCAGCGCGGCCCGCTCGCCAGGAGTGAACACGACGGTGATCGCTGGGGCAGTCGAGCCGGAATCCGAGAGTATGGCCCGGCCACTGCGATCGAATGAGGCGTTGCTGGTGGCGCGCGAGAACAAGGTCTACCTGATGTTCGACGGCAAGCGCGCGGAGGTCGACCCGGCGGACTCGGTGCTGGACCGGTCGCTGACGTTGCGCAACCAGCAGCCGAGACCGGTCAGCGCCGGGCTGTTGAACTCGACCACTCAGGTACCGGCGTTGAAGCCGCCGCAGATCGATCGGCTGGGCGAACCCGGCCCTGGACGGCTGTCGGACATACCCGTCGGTGGCGTGATCAGAGCGCGCGGTGTCGGTGCTGAGGAACTGTACGTCGTGTTGCCCAACGGGGTGCAGCGGGTGACGCCTTTCGCCGCCCAGGTGATTCGCAACGCGAATTCGCAAGGCATGAGCGACATCACCACGGTGCCGCCGGACCGGCTGGTCGGGGTACCGGTGCTGACCACTCTCCCGGTCGACCACTTCCCGCAGGAAACGCCGAAGATCCTACCCGCCGAGGGATATCAGATCGGGTGCACGTCCTGGTCCAGAGGCTCTGATGATCCGGCCGCGACGGTGACGATCCTGGCCGGCCGCAAGCTCCCGCTGGCGGACTCGGCGACCCCGGTTGCCCTGACGACCTCGGACGGCACCGGCGATCGGGTAGACGCCGCGTACCTGCCGCCGAACTCGGGCGAGTACGTCCAGGCAACCGGCATGGATCCGGAGAGCGCCCGTCGAGGGACCCTGTTCTATGTGGCCGACAATGGAATCCGCTACGGGGTGCCCGACCCGGAGACCGCGGCCGTGCTCGGCCTGGCATCGAAACCACGTCTGGCCCCGTGGCCGATCATCGGCCAGATCGTCCCCGGCCCGACCCTGTCCGCCAAGAACGCCCTCGTCAGCCACGACACCTTGCCGACCGGCGCGACAACGAACTGAGCTGTCCCGCCGCTCCGCGTTTCGGCCGGACTCGCGTGGCGCACAGTGGCGTCGGCGGCACCCAGCCCGGCCAAAAACGCGGAGAGGCGGGACAGCTAGCGCAACGTGGAGAGGACGCCGTCGAGGGCGTTGCGCATGTCGTCGGCCTCGATGCGCATCAGAACGTTCTCGTCCACAGTGGTCAGGTCCAGATTGTCGTCGTTGGCCAGCCGGAACTCTCGTTCCTCCTCGGCCGCTTCGATGACATTGCGGATGAAGCGGCCGTTGCCGGCGAGATCGATCCCGCGGCGTGGCTGTCCGGCCTGATCGGTACTCGTTTTGTCGTACAAATCCGCGCACGCCCGCACGAGCAGCGCTTGACCTTCGTCGGAGATCTTCGAATCTCTTTTGTGGGCGATGAACTGCCCGATCTGGCCCAACTCGTCCGGGGTGTAGGAATCGAACTTCACCCGTTTGGCGAACCGGGAAGCGAGGCCGTCGTTGGCCGCGAGCAGCCGGTCGATCTCGCCGTCGTATCCCGCGATAATCACGACCAGGCGGTCTCGGTCGTTCTCCATGCGGGCAAGTAAGGTGTCCACCGCCTCACGGCCGAACGCGTCGCCGCCGGACAGACCGGTCTGGATCAGGGTGTAGGCCTCGTCGATGAACAGCACGCCGTCCATCGCGCTGTCGATCAGCTTGGAGGTCTTGATCGCGGTGCTGCCCAAGTGCTGGCCGACGAAATCCGCGCGCTTGGCCTCGACCAGATTGTCGGTCTTCAAAAGACCCAGCCCACAGTAGATCTTGGCGACCACCCGGGCGACGGTGGTCTTGCCGGTGCCAGGAGGGCCGGTGAACGCCAGGTGCTGTCCGCGCGGCACGCTGGCCATACCCTTCTCGGCGCGGATCTTGGCCAACTGCGCGGTCGCCTGCAGCTTGGCGACCTGCGTCTTGACCGCCGCGAGGCCGATCTGCGCATCCAGCTCCGCGCGCGCGGCCGCGAGGATCACCTTGGCTTTGTCGTCGCGCTCCTCGCGGCCCATCTGCTCGGTCGACGGAGCGGACGCGGGATCCCAGCGGTTGGTGCGCGCCTCGATCTGTTCCCTGGTGGACACCGTGATGCGGTACTTGCGGTCTCGCATCGCCGCGGTGTTCGCCGCGAAATCCGGTGCCTCGGAGAACACCTTCTCGAACAATGCCTGGGCGTCGTCCTCATGCCCGGTCTCGCGCAGACACAGGCCGCGGCAGAACCGGGCGGTGGTCGCGGCCGCGGGGATGGGGCCTTCTTCGGCCCGCTCCATCCGCCGGATCGCCTCACCGAACAGCCCCAATTGCGCGCAGGCCGTGCCGACCATCACGTGTGCGCCAGCGGCCAGATAGGGGTCGTCCCACTCCGCGGAGCCCGCGAGCACCGTCATGACATCGGGCCAGCGCTGGGTCTGATAGTGCAGGACCCCGCGCACGTACCCGCAGATGCGGTCGTCGGTCTCGCGATCGGGCTGCGACAGTTGGGACTTCCGGTGCACAGCCAGTTCGTCGATGACCTTCTCGGCCTCGTCGTAGTCTCCCTCGGCGATCAATTGCGCGGCCTGCGCCAGCCAGATTTCGGTGTAGCTGGCCAGCGGGTAATCGATGAACTGGCCGACCACGAAGCGCCCCGCAAGCTCGCGCGGTCGCAGCCCCAACCGGCGCTGTTCCCGGAAAAGCGTTGCCGCGCTGGTCTTGTAGATGTTGAACAGCACCTCGCGGGTGACTTCACCAGCGGCGGCACGTCCGAGCCATGCATCGCACATACCGGGATCCCATTCGGTAGCCCGTTGGAACGCCAGCTTGGCGTAGTCGAGGTCGCGGGCGGATTCCTGCCCGTCGATAACCAGGCCTAGTGACAAGACGCCGGCATCGAAGGCGCGTTGTGCTTGGCGATTGCCAGTCATGCGGGTGAGCCCCCAAAGCCTACGGTGTGAGCGATTCTTCGCTCAGCATACCGGCTGCCATATGAGGGTTTGTTCGATAGATTGTGTTCGTTGCCATCTAGGGACAGCGTTGAGTGTAGGGAGTCATCCAACCCGTGACCGAGTCGTCGACCAGCGGCTTGGGTGCCGTTGACCCGGAACTGTGCCGTGTGTCGGTTATCGGCGGAAACACCCAGATCGATCTAGGTTTGCCCGCGGTGATTCCGATCGCCGCCTTCATCAGCGATGTCGTCGAATTGATCGAATCCCGCACCCCGGACTTCACCGACCCGGAGGAGGGTGCTCCGCTGCGGACGCAGCATTGGACGTTGGCCCGGGTCGGCCGTGACCCGATCCCGCCCAATCAGACGCTGACCGAGGCAGAGGTATTCGACGGTGAGTTGCTGGTTCTGCGGTCGGTGACGGCCAAGGAGTCGCCCGCGCTGTTCGACGATGTGATCGACGCGGTGTCGAAGTTGACCACGGAGATGTTCCGAAGTTGGTCGCCGGCATCGGCCCGGTGGGTGGGCTTGATCGCGAGCCTCGTTGCGGTGCTCGCGGCGATCGCGCTGCTGGTCGCGGCCAGGAGTCACGGCGCGGGTATCGCGACCGGGTTCCTGCCGGTCGGCACCGGCGCGGCCGCGATGGCCGCGGCCGTGATCGCGATACGGATGTATCAGGCGCGGTTGGTTGCCGTGATGTTGTCGTTGTCCGCGGTGCTCTTGTTCTTCGCCGGCGCGGCTTTGTTCGTGCCGAACGATATCGGCGGTCCACACCTACTGCTGGCCTGTGTCGCGGCCCTGGTCGCCGCCGCGGTCGGCTACAGCGTCACCGGCGTCGGCGCGACGATGTTCGCCGCGGCCATCACCATGGCGCTGTTCGGCGGTGTCGCCGCGTTCGTGCACATGGTCTGGGAGACGGACCTGCCGAAGACCGCTGCCGGTGGGATGGTGGCCGCTCTCATCGTGGTCACCATGGCTCCGCGGATCGCGGTCGCGGCGGCGCGGCTGCCGGTGCCGCCGGTGCCGACCGCGGGCGCGGCGATCGACCCGGCCGACCACGAACCACGGCCCACTATCGAGGACATCGGCGCCATCGGCGCCACCGCCCTTCCGTCGGCGGTGGGACTGGAACTGCGGGCGAGCGCCGCCAACCAGTACCAGTCCGGCGTGCTCATCGGGTCCACCGTTGCGGCCGTAGCCGGGGCGGTGATCGGCGCGGACCCGTTCGGCGCGGCGCGGTGGCAAGGTATCGCGCTGGCCGTGGTCATCGCGCTCATCCTGTGTCTGCGGGGTCGTTCCTTCGCCGACCTGACCCAGGCGAGCACGCTGATCGTGGGTGGCGTCGCGACCTTGATCGCGACCATGGTCGGTGTAGCCCTCGGCGATCCCTCATGGCTGGTGCCGATCGCCGGGATACTGCTCGCGGTCGCGGCGATCGCGGTGGTGTTCGGTGTCATCGGGCCGAATACCGAGATGTCGCCGGTGACCCGCCGGATGGGCGAGATCTTCGAATACCTGCTGATCGTCAGCATTATTCCGCTGGTGCTCTGGATCATGGACGTGTACTCCGCCGCCAGAAACCTGTGACACCGATGGCTATTGCGAGGCAGCACAAGTCACGAATACCGCTGCGGCTGGCCGGTGTCGCGGCGGTTCTCGGTTTGAGCTTCGTCGGACTGCCCGCTCCGGCGTCCGCGATCGCGCCGCCGGCCATCGATGACGGTGCGCTGGGCGCGGCGCTGGCCGTCAACGGACCGCCTGACGCTACCGAGCAGCGATCCGTGTGCGCCGAACCTCTGCTCATGGGCGCCCCGCCGCGGGACGCGCCGTTGGCGCAGCGGATTCTCGACCTGCCCGCCGCCTGGCAGTTCAGTCGAGGCGGAGGCCAGAAAGTCGCGGTTCTCGACACCGGCGTGAACCCGCATCCGCGCCTACCAGCCCTGGAGCCCGGCGGAGACTTCGTCTCCGACTCGAACGGAATGGTCGACTGTGACGGCCACGGCACTCTCGTGGCCGGCATCATCGCCGCGCGGCCGAGTCCGGATGACGCGTTCGTCGGCGTCGCACCGGACGCGCAGATCCTCGCGATTCGGCAGTTGAGCTTGGCCTATGAGCCGAAGGACCGGAACCGCCGCGAGGTGCCCGGCGCCATCTCGAGCACGGGGTACGGAACCGTGCTCACTCTGGCCGCCGCTGTCGTGCGCGCGGTCGATCGTGGCGCCACCGTGATCAACATCTCGGAAGTGGCCTGCACGCCTGCCGGAGTCGTTCCCGTCGACGGGGCACTCGGCGCCGCGGTGAAATACGCCTACGAACGCAATGTCGTTGTGGTGGCCGCCGCTGGAAATATCCAGCAAGGCGGTGCTTGCGGCGCTCAGAACGACGGTTCGGGCTGGGGGGCGGTCAACACCGCGGTGAGCCCGGCATGGTTTTCCCCCTACGTGCTGTCGGTGGCCTCGGTGGAAGCCGACGGCAAGCCGTCGCCGTTCTCGATATTCGGTCCATGGGTCGGCGTCGCGGCGCCGGGGCGCGACATCGTCTCGCTCGACAGCAAACCCGGCGGGGTGGGGTTGGTCAACGCCGTGCAGAGCGACGAAGGCGCCGAATCCATCAACGGGACCAGCTTTGCCAGCGCGTATGTCTCCGGGCTCGCGGCGCTGGTGCGCGCGCGGTTTCCGGAGTTGTCGGCGGGGCAGGTGATCGATCGGATCATCCGCACCGCACAGGCGCCCGGCGCCGGACGCGACGATCAGCTCGGGCACGGGCTCATCGACCCGCTGGCGGCGTTGACGGCGCAACTGCCCGCACAACCGGTGAGCGCGGGAACAGACGCGGCGCGCCCCATCGCCGGGCCGCCGCCGCCGCGCTACGTCGATCCCATGCCCCGGCGAGTGGCCACCATCGGCACGATCGTCTTGCTCGCGCTGCTCGGCATCGGATACGCATTGTCGATTCCGTTCCGCCGGACCCGTGTCGATGCCATCGACACTGCGGAACGTACGGAAGAAGGACAGTAGGACATGGCAACCGAAGGATTTGTGCGCAGACCGCGGATCGCGCCGCCGCGGCCACCCGGCGGTGAAGTGGCGCTGACGGCGCCACCGGAGATCCCGCGGGCGGTACCGGCCGGGTTGCTGACGAAGCTGATGCCACTTGTCATGGTGGTGGCCGTGGTCGGAATGATCGCGATGATGGCCATGATGGGGCGCAATCTCCTGGCCAACCCGTTCATGATGATGTTTCCGATGATGATGCTGATGTCGATGGTCGGCATGATGGCGGGAATGCGTGGCGGCGGTGGTCCGAAGAAGGCTGCCGAACTCAACGAGGAGCGCAAGGACTACTTCCGCTACTTGGATCAGGTGCGCAAGGATGTGCGCAAGACCGGCCATTCCCAGCTCGATGCCCTGACCTGGAGCCACCCCGACCCGGCTGACCTGCAATCGATCGTCGGCACTCGGCGTATGTGGGAGCGGCGACCGAACGACCCGGATTTCGGGCATGTGCGCGTCGGCGTCGGCAGCCACCGCCTGGCCACCAAACTGGCGCGGCCGGAGACCGGTCCGCTGGAGGACTTGGAGCCGGTGTCGACCGTGGCGCTGCGCCGATTCGTCCGGACCCACTCGGTGGTGCACGGCCTGCCGACCGCCATCTCGCTACGCGCGTTTCCGGCCATCAATATCGAAGGTGATCCCGCCGAGGCCCGCACCCTGGTGCGGGCGATGCTCATGGAGTTCGTGGCGTTCCACGGACCGGACCACACCGCCGTCGCCATCATCTGCGCCGACCCGGACGGCGCGGCGTGGTCGTTCGCCAAATGGCTGCCGCACCTACAGCATCCGGTCGAGCGAGACGGGATGGGCTCGGCCAGGATGATGTACCGCTCGCTAGCCGAGTTGGAGACAGCCATGGCAGCCGAGTTGCTCGAGCGCGGCCGTTTCATGCGCAACGCTCAACCGACTGCGGGGCGGGTCCACCTGCTCGTCATCATCGATGACGGCTACGTGAGCGGCACCGACCGGATCGTCAGCGACGCGGGCCTGGATTCCGTCACAGTCCTCGACCTCACCGCACCGCAGAACGGGCTGGCCGTGCGCCGTGGGCTACAGCTGGTCATCAGCGACGGCATGGTCGCGGCGAAATCGGCCGCGGGCATCGAGAAGTTCGCGACCGCAGACGAGGTGACGGGCGCCGAAGCGGAATCGCTCGCCCGAGACCTGGCCCGCTACCGTGTCGCGACGGCCGCCCAGATCGTCAGCCTCGGTGACGAAACACGCGCCGATCCGGGCCTGATGTCGCTACTGAAGATTCCGGACGCCGCGCAGATCGACCCGGCTCTGGTGTGGCGTCCACGCAGTCTCCGTGAGCGGCTGCGGGTGCCGATCGGTGTCACTCCGGACGGTACCCCGGTAGAGATCGACATCAAGGAGTCCGCCGAGAACGGCATGGGACCACACGGGTTGTGCATCGGCGCAACGGGTTCGGGTAAGTCGGAGTTTCTGCGCACCCTGGTGTTGTCGATGGTGACCTCGCATTCACCGGATCTGCTGAACCTGGTGCTGGTCGACTTCAAGGGTGGTGCGACCTTCCTCGGTCTCGACTCGCTGCCGCACGTGGCCGCGGTCATCACCAACCTCGAGGAAGAACTCTCGATGGTCGACCGCATGAAGGACGCCCTTGCCGGCGAGATGAATCGACGTCAGGAGTTGCTGCGCTCCGCGGGCAACTTCGCGAACGTCACCGAGTACGAGCAGGCCCGCGCCGCGGGCGCCCAGATCGACCCGCTTCCCGCGCTGTTCATCGTCGTCGACGAGTTCTCCGAACTCCTTTCGCAGAAACCGGATTTCGCCGACCTGTTCGTGATGATCGGTCGGCTGGGGCGCTCGCTGCGGGTGCATCTGCTGCTGGCCTCGCAGCGGCTGGAAGAGAACAAGCTGCGCGGTTTGGACAGCCATCTGTCCTACCGGATCGGGCTGCGTACCTTCTCGGCGAACGAATCGCGTGCGGTGCTCGGCATCACCGACGCCTACCACCTGCCGAGCGTGCCGGGTTCCGCCTACCTCAAGAGCGACGCGGCCGATCCGCTGCGGTTCAACGCCAGCTACGTGTCCGGTCCGTATGTTTCGCCGCGTGGCACGCAACAGGTCGACGGGCGTCCGGTGGGCGGCCAGTCGGCGGTGGTGTTCACCGCCAGCGAGGTCGAGGCGCCCGAACAGGACTCGGCCTTCCTCGACAGTGCGGTGGCCCGTGGACTTCCGGAGCTTCCGCCGCCGCCAGGTGAGCTCGAGCTGCCGCCGCCACCGAGCGGGGCCACCCGGCCCACCGAAGCAGTGCCCGCCACCCTGTTGCAGGTGGTCGTTCAGCGCCTGACCGGGCACGGACGGCCAGCGCACGAGGTGTGGTTGCCGCCATTGGACGAGTCGCCCTCGGTGGACATGCTGCTACCCGATCCGGATTGGCGGTCGCCGGCGAACCGGCACGGTCAGCTGTGGCTGCCGATCGGCGTGATCGACAAGCCCTACGAGCAGCGCCGTGACGTGCTGGTCATCGACCTGTCCGGGGGACAGGGCAATCTCGCCGTGGTCGGCGGCCCGCAGGCGGGTAAGTCGACTACCCTGCGCACTGTCATCATGGCGGCCGCTGCCACCCACACCCCCGAACAAGTGCAGTTCTATTGTTTGGACTTCGGTGGCGGTACCCTCGCCGGCTTGGCGGATCTGCCGCACGTCGGATCGGTCGCGGGCAGACTGGAAGTCGACCGGGTCCGGCGGACCGTCGCGGAGCTGACCACCCTGCTGCACCAGCGCGAGGAACGTTTCCGCGAGCTGGGCATCGAGTCGATCCACGAGTTCCGCAAGCGCAAGGCGGAGTTGAGTCGCCTGCCCGCCGAGGAGCGTGCGGTCCACCCGCTGTCGGAGGATCTGCACGGCGACGTGTTCCTGGTGATCGACGGATGGCCGACGATCCGCGCCGAATTCGAGATGCTCGAGCCGGCTTTGAACGCCATCGCGGCGCAGGGCTTGTCCTATGGCATCCATCTCATGGTCGGGGCGTCGCGCTGGGCCGAGATCCGGCCCGCTGTCAAGGATCTCATCGGGACCAGGCTGGAACTCCGGCTCGGTGACCCGTCCGACTCCGAGATGGACCGACGCACCGCCGTGCTCATCCCGGTCGGCCGTCCGGGGCGTGGCCTGACCCCAGAGAAACTGCATATGCTCATCGCGTTGCCGCGACTGGACTCGAACTCCGACCCGCAGACGCTGGCCGAGGGCGTCGGCGCCGCGAAGCAACAGATGAACGAGCTCTTCGGCGGCCGTCGCGCCCCCGAGGTGCGCATGCTGCCGCTGGAGATATCGCGCGAGGACGTGCTCGCCGCCGCGCGCGAGCGCGGTATCGAACTCGGCCCGACGCGGGTCGTCGTCGGGCTGGGGGAAGCCGAACTCGAACCAGTGGTCCTGGATTTCGGTACCCAGCCGCATCTCATGGCATTCGCGGATGTGGAATGCGGCAAGACCACCTTGCTGCGCAACATCGTCCTGGGCGTGGTGGAGAACTCGAATGCCGAGCAGGCACGGGTCATCCTCATCGACTACCGGCGCACCATGCTCGGCCTCATCGAGGGCGACCAGCTGGCCGGATACTCGACCTCGTCGCAGACCTCGATCGGAATGATCAAAGAGGTCTCCGCATATCTCGGCAGGCGCATCCCTGGATCGGACATCACCCCGAAACAGCTTCGGGAGCGCAGTTGGTGGACCGGACCGGAGATCTATGTCGTCGTCGACGACTACGATATGGTCGCGACCGGGGTGAATCCGCTGGAGCCGCTGCTCGAGTTTCTCCCGCAGGCTCGCGACATCGGCCTGCACTTGATCGTGACCCGCCGCTCGGGCGGTGCGTCGCGAGCGTTGTACGACAAGGTGCTTGGCAGGCTCAAGGAGCTTTCGGTTGACGCGTTGCTGATGAGTGCGCCCAAGGACGAAGGAAAACTGCTGGGTGACATCCGCTCGTCGAAACTTCCGCCGGGCCGGGGCACCCTGGTTTCCCGCAGCGGTGAGCCGGAGATGATCCAGGTGTCCCACCTGCCACCGCTGTAGCGAGCCGGTCGAAATCCCAGCTGTCGCTGCGACGTTCGAACAGCGCCTGGGAGGGTCCGGCCGTCACCGGGCCTGCGATGCGAGTGAGGTGGAAACCGGCTCTGCGGTAGTAATCGTGCAAGTCGGTGTTGGTGGTCCAGGCATTGAGTCGGATCCAGTTGCGTTGTTGTTGCCACGCCAGCCTTCCCGCGTGGGCGAGCAACCGGTGGCCGATGTGCCGACCGGCGAAGCGTAGGTCGACGATCATGAAATGGACGATCAGCGCGTTGTCGAGTTCTCGAGCGGACCACAGTCCGGGGTCGGCGCGCTCGTTGACGGTGATCGTTCCGGCAGGTTCGCCCGCCACCTCCGCGATCCAGGTTTCGCCCGCGTCGAGCGCGTCGCCGACGGCTCTGGCGAAGATCTCGATGGGACGGCCGCGGCCGGCCACCGTCCATTGATCGGAGCCATGTGCGGTGAGCCAGGCTGTGCGTTGGATGCGCAGCCGACAGATCATCCCGAGATCGCCCGAAGTCGCCTGGCGCAGCAGGGTGGTCATGGCAGCGAGACGCCCGGTCCGGATGACGAGTCGAGCGTGTTCCGGATGAGGGCGGTGCCCTCGTCGTCGCCGAGTTCGTAGGCGAGCCGGTTGCCGGTGGCGATCGACCGGTGCCGGGTGGCTCGGGTGACCCGCTCGTGGTTGGCGCCGATCCGGAGGTGGTCCAGCAGGATGGTGCCGGTGGCGACATCGAGGACGACGGCCTCTTCCGCGCTGGCCGGGTGCGCCACCAGCGTGTCGCGGTATGCGGTCTCCGCGTGCCCGCGGTCGGCCAGGCGGCGCGTCGTCCCCTCGGGGATGTCGTGCGGGGAATCGATTCCGGTGGCCTCGGCCAGGTCTCGCGGGTAGAAGCTGACTTCCCACGACCACGGCTCGTGGTCCAGGTACTGAACGACGGTGCGCGCCAGCACCCAGGAGTGCAGCGGGAGGCCGAGCCACAGCGCCACTTCCGGGCCGGCCGGTTCCATCTTCGCGCTGAACTCCTTGGCCGGTTCGCGTCCTGCCGCCTTGGCTATCTCTTCGAAGATGTCGTGCGCGGACCTCGGCCGGTCGGGCCGGATAGGATCGGTGACCACCGATTCCAGCACTTCTTGGTTTCGGACGATCGTTCCGCGGGAAGTAGCTGTGTAGACCAGATTCTCGGTCACCAAGACGTGGATCGCGTTGCGGGCGGTGGTAATCGAGACCTGCATCTGATCAGCTAGTTCGACATGACTCGGCAGTCGGTCGCCGGGCTTCCATCTGGCGGCGCGGATCTCCTCGCGGAGGAGGTCTGCGATCCGGTGATACATCGGACCGTCCGGCATCTTGCTCCTCGGTAGGTCGGGCAGGTAACGAAGAGTGTTCTCTTCGTAACTCCCTACGGCCGGGTAACGCTTGACAGGTGCCTTCAGAGGTTTATTGTAATGAACGTCCTGATCCGGTGTTGTGCGGCGATGAACGGCGAGGCAACGTGGCAGGTTCGGATACAACAGTTGTAATGGCTCCCCCCGGCACACCGAGGTGTGTCGGTTCTTTTGTACAGTCTTCGGCGCCCGGACTAGTTCCCATGTCCGACTTACTCGTTCGGGCGTGTCGTGGGCATCGTGTCGTCGGCGGTCCGCTGTTGTGGTTTGCCCGTGACCTAGCCGTGTTGCACGAACGTCGGCTGGTCGGTCGCGGCGGGTCGGTGGATACCGCGCTGTCGGTAGTTCGCGAAATCGAGCGCCGCAGAGCCGAATTGGTCATGGCGATCGACGACTGGGTGGTGCGCGGCGTGCCGCAGCATCGGCTGGGCGCGACTCTGCACACCGAGACGGTGGGTGCGGTGATCGACCGCCTGGCGGAGTCCTCGGTGCGCGCGCATCACGCGTTGATGACCCTGGATGCGCACGACGAGTTGCTGCACAGTGCCTGGCATCGTCTTGCCGAACTTGCGGACGCCTACGACGATCTGGTGCGCGATGTCATGGCGGGTCGAAGGCGACTTCCGGAGTGGTGAGCCGGTGACTCGGCGTCAGCACCGCGGTGCGCGACGCCGAGTCGTCGGAACGATGCTCGATCGATTCCTTCGGACAGCACACGACGTCGGACGCTCCACCGGTCGCGGTCCGGAGCGCGTCACGGGCGATAGCGGCGGTGGTCCGTGGCGAAGTCGTCTGCGACGGTCGCGGCCAGCTCGACGTACGCACGTTTGGTCTGCTTGTGCAGCCGGTGCAGGTCGATCTCGGCGCCCTCGGACATATGCGCGTCGAACGGAATGATGTGCACGGCCCGGCAGCGGGTCAGGAAGTACTCCCGCAACTGCTGGATGCCGACGTTCGGCGACCCGTCCTGCGGCGAGTTGATCACCACCACCGCATTGCGCACCAGGTGATCGTGTCCGTGCAGCGACAGCCAGTCCAAAGTCGCCGCGGCACTGCGTGCCCCGTCGATCGCGGGCGAGGAGATCAGCACCAGCGAGTGGGCCAGGTCGAGCACGCCCGACATCGCCGAGTGCATCAATCCGGTGCCGCAGTCGGTCAGGATGATGTTGTAGAACCGCTGCAGAATGCGGGCGACCGCGCGATACTCCTCCTCGCTGAACGCCTCCGAGGCGGCCGGATCACGTTCGCTGGCAAGCACTTCCAGTCGGGTGGTGGACTGCGAGGTGTGCCTGCGCACATCCGAATATCGCTGGATCGACGGGTCGAGCAGCAAGTCGCGCACGGTGGATCTGGTTTGCAGCGACACCCGCTGCGACAGCGTGCCGAAGTCCGGGTTCGCGTCGACCGCGATCACCCGGTCACCCCGGATGGAGGCGAAGGTGGAGCCGATACCCATGGTCGTGGTGGTCTTTCCGACGCCACCCTTGAGCGAGAGCACCGCGATCCGATAGTCGCCCCGCACCGGTTGCCGGATCCGTGCGACCAACTCCTGCAGTCTGAGTTCCTCCGCGGACATGCCGGGGTTGATCGCACCGCCGGAGACATGGTGCACAGCCTTGCGCCACCCGCTACCCGGCGCCCGCTTGACGCGCCGCATCGGGACGTTGTCCAGCGAAGGCTGCTGGTAAGGCGCGCCCGGTGGGTTGTTCGGCTGCTGGGCGGGCGGCGGTGCGAATCCCGGCCGATTGCCCCACGGTGTGCCGTGCGCCTCCGGAGTGGGCGGCGGATAGCTCTGGGGCTGCGGCCGGCGCTGCTCGCCGGGTGCTCGAGTGTGCGCCGTCGCCGGGCCGGAGTTCTCCCGCCCGCGGGGGGCGCCCTGCTCGGCGGCGTTTCGCGATTGACCGGCAGCCTCGCCGACCGGCGGTGCTCCATCGACGAATTGGGCGGGGCGGCCGTTGGATTCGGTCGGCCTTGCGATCGGATGATCGGCGCCTATCCGGGTCGGATCGGGGCGGTCGCGCGGGGGAGTCGGTTCGCCGCCTGGCGCCTGACCGCCCGTGAACTGCGGTGGGTGCCCAGTCTGTGCACGGGCGGGAGTGCCCGGAGCGTGCGCTCCTGGCTGCGGGTTGCCCGGACGCGGACGAGTGGGATCGGCCTGCTGCTGGTCGAGGTTCGGCGCCCGACCGCCTGCCGCCGGGGAACCCGACCAGTCGCCCGTCTCGGCGGGCTGCCGGTGCCGTCCGCCTGCGGCAGGTCGTGTCGAGGCGGAGCTGGACGCCGTGCCGGAGGTCCAGGTTCGCTCTACCGCTGTTGTGCGTTCATCCGAGGCGGCGGCGAGGTCGGAACCCGGCCTACCGGGCTGGTCGGTGGCCTGCTCGGGTGCGGGGCGGATCGGCCCCGAGTCGGTGCGGACGATCCGGCGGGTCGGACCGTCGGCGTCGGGTGGCGGCACCTGTCGCTCGTCGAGCGGCGGCGCACCGTTGTGCCCGCGCTCGTGCGGCGCGGGCGGATCGGGCAGTGGCGGGAGTCGGCGCGGCGTGTCTGTTGTCGCCGCCGGTGCTCCGGGAACGGGGCTCGGCGCGGCGAGCCACGGCGGCGGACTGTGGGGATCCGCCACGGCGGGATCGCTGGTGGTGGGTGTGGCAGCGGGCCCCGGCGACGCGAAGGATCGTTTCGGCTCGGTCCCCGGCGCGGCGGGGATTTCCTCCGTCGACGGTGCGGACCGCTCCAGAGGAGTCTGCCCAGGGCGCTCGTCGGTCGGGGAATGCGCACCCACCGCCTCCGCCGGTCCGGTCCCCATACCGCTCGGCACCTGGCCGGGTCGGTCGCCGCGCACCTGTGCCGGCGAGTCGGGGAGGGGCGGCGGTGGCAGATCCGGCCTGCGGGCCTGTGGCGTCGCCTGATCGTTCGATGTCGGTTGCTCGGCGGACCTGCTGCCCAGCGGTTGGAACCCGCGGGAGGGTTGCGCGGGGTTTCGGGTCGGTAGGCCGGGCTGCGGGCCGTCGGCGCGCGGGGGTGCGTCCTGCCAGGAATCGTCCGGAAGCGGCGGCGTCTGCTCCGGAGCCGATGTCGGCCACGAGTCGTGCGGTCGTTGGTCCCACCGCAGCGCTTCCGGTCCGGGCAGCCGGACCCGGCCACGCTCGTTCGGACGCTGCTGGTCGGACTGCGCGTCCTGTTTGTCCCGGCGCCAGCCTTTGCGACGCTTCTCCGGGCGCGGGGCTTCGGTCCGCTCGGCCTCCGGCGCCCGGCCCTTGAACCGCCCGCGTCTGCGCGGGGCTATTTCCTCGATGAGCTCGTCATGCGGAAGGTTCTGTACCGGGGCTTCGTAGCCGACCTGTGTGACTTCGCTCTCCGATAGCCACGGTGGCAGCATGGGGAGGCCGTCGTTATCGCGGCTCACGCATCCCCCTTGATCTGCTCGACCCATTACCTGGACAGCGGTCAGTTTACGCGACAACGCGAGCCGTCCGTGGCGCAGGACCAGACCGCCGCCAGATGTGGGAAGGCTGTCGCGAAACGCCTGTCGGCGCGGGTATATAGGGAGGCGTTTTTGCCCGATCCGAGGCAGGTCGGTAAGCTGGTGCGGCGGTGCACCTACGCGCCGACTGTTTGTGTGCGACCGGTTCCTGCCAGCAATCGGTTCATCCAAGCAGAAACATGACAAACAAACCAGGTTGAGCGTAACCGGGATCGCGGAGGACATGGCGAAGAAGGACGGGGCCATCGAGGTCGAGGGTCGAGTTGTCGAGCCGCTGCCCAATGCGATGTTCCGGATCGAGCTCGAGAACGGGCACAAAGTTCTCGCGCACATCAGCGGGAAGATGCGACAGCACTACATTCGTATCCTTCCCGAGGACCGTGTGGTCGTCGAACTCTCGCCCTACGACCTGTCGCGTGGCCGGATCGTCTACCGATACAAGTGATCGCGCTCGGCGCGGTCCGCTCGGTGCGTTTCGGCCGTAGTCCCGGCATGGCCCGGGACCGAGTCGAAAGACTCACCACAGAGACTTCCCCAGTCGCCGACTGGGGAAAACCTGTGTTCACACCCGTGTGAACCACAACAGATTGGACGGACGTGAAGGTTCAGCCGAGCGTCAAGAAGATCTGCGAGAAGTGCAAGGTGATCCGCCGTCACGGCCGGGTCATGGTGATCTGCGACAACCTGCGCCACAAGCAGCGCCAGGGCTGAGCGGAAGCGGGGGAAACCTCGCTGCACAGCGCCGGAGGCTTGCCGACGGCGTCGCTCGACGCACCACCAGCCAAGCACCGAACGCAGTTCGGATTGGCAAAGAAGAACTCCCAGCACCAGCCGCACGCTGTGGAAACAGGGTTCGCCCCTGGCGTGCGCGCCTACCACCGGTTCGGAGGCCGGTGCCCCAAGAAGACGAGGGGACGGACTGGGAGCAGACCTCCGCAACAGTAAGGAAACTGCCACATGGCACGTCTCATGGGCGTTGATCTCCCGCGCGAAAAGCGCATGGAGATCGCGCTGACCTACATTTTCGGCATCGGCCGTACCCGCTCCAAGGAGATCCTCGCGGCCACCGGCGTCAGCCCGGACCTGCGCTCGAAGGACCTCAGCGACGAGCAGGTCACGCAGCTGCGTGACTACATCGAGGGTTCGTCCCTCAAGGTCGAGGGTGACCTGCGCCGCGAGGTGCAGGCCGACATCCGTCGCAAGATCGAGATCGGCTGCTACCAGGGGCTGCGCCACCGTCGTGGACTGCCCGTGCGTGGCCAGCGCACCAAGACCAACGCGCGCACCCGCAAGGGCCCCAAGCGCACCGTCGCCGGCAAGAAGAAGTAGGGATAACCGATGCCTCCGAAGTCACGGGCCTCTGGCCCCAAGAAGACCCAGAAGTCGCGTCGCCGGGAAAAGAAGAACGTTCCGCACGGCCACGCGCACATCAAGAGCACGTTCAACAACACGATCGTGTCGATCACCGACCCGAACGGCAACGTCATCTCGTGGGCGTCGTCCGGCCACGTCGGTTTCAAGGGTTCGCGCAAGTCGACCCCGTTCGCCGCGCAGCTCGCCGCCGAGAACGCTGCCCGCAAGGCGCAGGAGAACGGCGTCAAGAAGGTGGATGTGTTCGTCAAGGGCCCGGGTTCGGGCCGCGAGACGGCGATCCGCTCGCTGCAGGCCGCCGGCCTCGAGGTGGGCACGATCTCCGATGTCACCCCGCAGCCGCACAACGGCTGCCGTCCGCCCAAGCGGCGTCGCGTCTAGCGGGAAAGGAATAGCGAAAAATGGCTCGTTATACAGGCCCTATCACCCGCAAGTCGCGTCGTCTGCGTGTCGACCTCGTCGGAGGCGACCAGGCGTTCGAGCGCCGTCCCTACCCGCCCGGCCAGCACGGCCGCGCGCGGATCAAGGAGAGCGAGTACCTGCTGCAGCTGCAGGAGAAGCAGAAGGCTCGCTTCTCCTACGGCGTGATGGAGAAGCAGTTCCGCCGGTACTACGAAGAGGCCAACCGCCTCAAGGGCAAGACCGGTGACAACCTGCTGCGTCTGCTCGAGACCCGCCTGGACAACGTGGTGTACCGCGCTGGTCTGGCGCGTACCCGCAGGCAGGCTCGTCAGCTGGTCAGCCACGGCCACTTCCTGGTGAACAACAAGAAGGTCGACGTTCCCAGCTACCAGGTCACCCAGTACGACATCATCGATGTCAAGGAGAAGTCGCTGGTTACCCTGCCGTTCCAGGTGGCCCGCGAGACCGTCGGGGACCGTCCGGTTCCCGGCTGGCTGCAGGTGATCCCGGGCCGGCTGCGGATCCTGGTACACCAGGTGCCCGAGCGTGCCCAGATCGATGTGCCACTGCAGGAACAGCTGATCGTCGAGTACTACTCGAAGTAAGTGCGTGTGTGCCGGTCCGAGGTAGGCCGAGGACGGCGCACACATTGGACTGCTGGTGCGTGATCGTCCAGCGCCGGCGACTGCCGGTCGCTCGGGCGGTCACGCACAACCCCTGAGACGAGGCGTCAAATAGCGGGCGCCCAAAAAGGAGGATGATCCTAATGCTGATTTCACAGCGTCCGACGCTGACCGAAGAGGTCGTCGCGGAGAACCGTTCGAAGTTCACCATCGAACCGCTCGAGCCAGGTTTCGGTTACACCCTCGGCAACTCGCTGCGGCGTACGCTGCTGTCCTCGATTCCGGGGGCCGCGGTGACGAGCATTCGTATCGACGGCGTCCTGCACGAGTTCACCACCGTTCCCGGTGTGAAGGAGGATGTCACCGACATCATCCTGAACCTCAAGGGCCTGGTCGTGTCCTCGGAGGAGGACGAGCCGGTCACGATGTACGTGCGCAAGCAGGGTCCGGGCACCGTCACCGCCGGTGACATCGTCCCGCCGACCGGCGTTGTCGTGCACAACCCGGACATGCACATCGCGACCCTGAACGACAAGGGCAAGCTGGAGATCGAGCTCGTCGTCGAGCGCGGTCGCGGTTATGTCCCCGCCGTGCAGAACAAGGCGTCCGGCGCGGAAATCGGCCGGATCCCGGTGGACTCGATCTACTCGCCGGTGCTGAAGGTGACCTACAAGGTCGAGGCCACCCGTGTCGAGCAGCGCACCGACTTCGACCGGCTCATCCTCGACGTGGAGACCAAGAACTCCATCAGCGCGCGGGACGCGCTCGCCTCGGCGGGCAAGACCCTGGTCGAGCTCTTCGGCCTGGCCCGCGAGCTGAACGTCGAAGCCGAAGGCATCGAGATCGGCCCCTCGCCGGCCGAGGCGGACCACATCGCCTCGTTCGGTCTGCCGATCGAGGACCTGGACCTCACCGTCCGG
Organism: Nocardia sp. NPDC049220; assembly: GCF_040647855.1. NCBI lineage: Bacteria > Bacillati > Actinomycetota > Actinomycetes > Mycobacteriales > Nocardiaceae > Nocardia > Nocardia sp. NPDC049220. Next base: position 77,825 of record NZ_JBEZDA010000007.1, on the reverse strand, counting down.
TCCTACAACTGCCTCAAGCGCGAGGGTGTGCACACGGTGGGCGAGCTGGTCGCCCGCACCGAGTCGGACCTGCTGGACATCCGTAACTTCGGCCAGAAGTCCATCGACGAGGTCAAGGTCAAGCTGCACGCGCTCGGCCTCTCGCTGAAGGACAGCCCGGCGTCGTTCGACCCGTCCAGTGTGGTGGGTTACGACGCGAGCACTGGGACGTGGAGCGACAACGGCACGTTCAGTGACACCGATGGCGGCGAGCAGGACTACGCCGAAACCGAACAGCTCTAGGCCGTCGGGGTAGGCGCCCCGGACCGGCCGCACACCGCGGCGTGCGCGCCGAGCCCGCAGGCGGTAGCGGAGCGTGACCACGCCAGGGCCCGGGAGCGGCGCCCGAATACAAGGCCCGAATACAAGGAGAACCAACAATGCCCAAGCCCAAGAAGGGTGCCCGCTTCGGCGGGTCGGCGTCGCACCAGAAGGCGATCTACGCCAATCTGGCCACGGCGCTCTTCGAGCACGGCCGGATCACCACCACCGAGGCCAAGGCCAAGGCCGTGCGCCCCTACGCGGAGAAGCTGATCACCAAGGCGAAGGGCGGCTCGCTGGCCGACCGTCGCGAGGTGCTCAAGGTGATCCGTAACAAGGACGTCGTGCATGAACTCTTCGCGGAGATCGGCCCGTCGTTCGAGGGACGCGAGGGTGGCTACACCCGCATCACCAAGACGCTGCCCCGCAAGGGTGACAACGCGCCGATGGCGATCATCGAGCTGGTCCGGGAGAAGACCGTGACCAACGAGGCCGATCGCGCTCGTCGAGTTGCCGCGTCGAAGAAGGTCGAGCAGGCTCCGGCCGCCGAGGTAGTCGAGGAGCAGGCCGACGAGGCCGTCGCCGAGACCACCGAGACTCCGGATGCCGACGGGGCCGCCGAGTACAAGAAGGACGCCTGACGCCTCGCGTCGTAGTTCTCGAACGAGCCCGCCGCCCCGCACTGGGTCGGCGGGCTTGTTCGTTTCCCTAGGAGACCAGTGTGACGGTGCGGGATTCGGCGGGGTCGACGTCGGCCGAGCCACCCTCTGCGACGATGGAGGCTGCCGAGGCCGGCGTGCCGGCGACATCGGTGCGCGTCCGGCTCGACATCGGCTACGACGGCACCGATTTTCTCGGTTGGGCGCGTCAGCCCGAGCTGCGGACGGTGCAGGGGGTGTTGGAGGAGTCGCTGAGCAAGGTGTTCCGCGAGCCGATCCAGCTGACTGTCGCGGGGCGCACCGACGCGGGCGTGCACGCCGAGGGGCAGGTCGCGCATTTCGACACGACCGCTGAACTGGACGCCGACCAACTGATCCGGCGGATGGCGCGGTTCTTGCCGAAGGATGTGCGGATCAAGCGAGCACGCCTCGCGCCGCCCGAGTTCGACGCCAGGTTCTCCGCCATCCGACGCCACTATGCCTATCGGTTGACCAGTGCCCGCTACGGCGCCGAGCCGCTGCATGCGGGCAGTGTGGTCGCCTGCCGACCCGACGTCGATGTGGACGCGATGCGTGCGGCGTCGCGAAAGCTGTTGGGACTGCACAACTTCGCCGCGTTCTGCCGGAGAAGGGAGGGTGCGACCACGGTGCGCGAACTCCAGCGCTTCGACTGGGAGCGCGACGGCGACCTGCTGACCGCCCACGTCAGCGCTGACGCGTTCTGCTGGTCGATGGTCCGCAGTTTGGTCGGCGCGGTGCTGGCGGTGGGAGAGGGCCGCCGGACCCCGGAGTGGGTAGCGGACCTGTTGCACGAGACCGAGCGGTCCAGTGCGGTGTCCGTTGCCCCTGCGTACGGCCTCAGTCTGATCGGCGTGGACTACCCCGCTGATGACCAACTCGCCGAACGCAATGCGCAGACGCGTGAGATGCGATCGATCCCGGTGTCGGACGGTTGCTGCGGTGACTGATCAGCCCGATGCCGAGATCTAGCAGCCATATTCGGTTGTCCGACCTGTGCGAATGACGTGTGGTGCGTGCACAGGTTCGGGGAGCGCGGCGACTCAGCTCGACTGCGCCTTGATCTTCTTCGGTTGGGATTCTCCGGTGATTTCGATGCGGCGCGGCTTGGCGCGTGCCGCGATGGGAATCGTCACCGACAGCACACCGTTGTTGTAGGTCGCGCTGATCTTGTCGACGTCGACGTTCTCACCGAGGGACAGCTGGCGCATGTAGGTGCCGGCGAAGCGTTCCGAGGCGATCCACTGGACACCTTCCTCGCTGGGGGCCGTGCGTTGCGCGCGCAGGGTGAGCGTGCCGTTGTCCACGCTGACCTCGACCGAGTGCGGATCGACACCGGGGAGGTCGGCGTTGAGGACGTAATGATCTCCCGTTTTGAACAAATCCATCGGCATGAATCGTGGTGCACGAGCGGATCCGGTGGCTTCGCCGAGGAGCTGGCGGGCGACGGTGTCGATGTCATGGAACGGATCGAACCTCAGCACAACAATCACCTCCATTGAGCTAGCGGTGACGCCCTGCCACGGCGGCGGGCGCCGATAGCTGTGCAGGGCTCACGTTACTCTCGGGCCGAAAGTGCCGACACCCTCCGGAAACCCGGAACCCCGCCGACACCCGGACTCGCGGACACGGAATAGCCGCCCGCACGCCCGCGTTGCCCCGGAACATGGCATTCGACAGTCTTGGACGATTCGGAGTATGGCGCGGGTACACCGGGTTCAGCCCGGAAGAGGCGCGGGAGTACGAGCAGCTGGGCTATGGCACGCTGTGGTTGGGCGGGTCTCCGCCCGCGGATCTACCCGGGGTCGAGTCGCTGCTGGCCGCGACCGAGACGATCACCGTCGCGACCAGCATCGTGAACATCTGGGTCGCGCCCGCGAAAGAAGTCGCCGCGTCGTTCCATCGGATCGAGGCGGGCTTTCCCGGCCGGTTCCTGCTCGGAATCGGCGCAGGGCACCCTGAACACACCGGCGAGTACCGCAAGCCCTACGACGCGTTGGTCGAGTACCTCGACGAACTCGACGCCGCGGGTGTCCCCGCCGAGCGTCGCGCGGTGGCCGCGCTGGGCCCGCGCGTACTGAAGCTGGCCGCCGACCGGTCCGCGGGCGCGCTTCCGTATTTCGTGCCGTCGGCGCACACCGCGAAGGCTCGCACCCTTATGGGCTCGAACGCCTTGTTGGCTACCGAGAACAAGGTCGTGCTGACCGACGACACGAACACGGCGCGCACCGTCGCCGACCCGGCCATCCAGCTGTACCTCGGTCTGACCAACTACGTGTCGAACCTGCGTAGGTTCGGCTTCACCGACGCCGACCTCGCCATCCCGCCCAGTGACCGACTGTTCGACGCTGTCGTCGCGCACGGCACGCCGGAGCAGGTCGTTGCCCGGCTGACCGAGCATGTGGACGCCGGCGCCGACCACGTCGCAGTGCAGGTTCTCGGCGACGACTACCTCCCGGCGCTGCGCACTCTCGCGCCGTTGCTCGCCGCGCGTTCCTGAGCCGTGCCATGCGCAGTCCGGCCCTCGGCATCAGCCGGGGGCCGGAGTCGTTTCCGCATATCCGAGCGGTGTCCACAATCGTCCTAAGGGACTGTTAGGAACCGTGCGGAGCCATTCCGCGTGACCTGTGACTGCCGACACACTGATCTGCGACGACGCGATGAGGCGTCGAAGAAGGAGATCTGGTGACTACGACGACTACGACACAGCCTGCCGGCGAGCGCCGAGTGGTCGCGAATGTTTTGCGCGGATCCATCGGCAACCTGGTCGAATGGTACGACTGGTATGTCTACGCCGCGTTCAGCGTGTACTTCGCGAAGACGTTTTTCCCCAAGGACGATCCGACGGCACAGTTGCTGTCCACCGCTGCGGTGTTCGCGGTCGGCTTCCTGATGCGCCCGATCGGCGGCTGGGCGCTGGGTAGGTACGCGGACCGGTTCGGCCGCCGCTCGGCACTGACCCTGTCGGTGACCGTGATGGCGGTGGGTTCGTTGCTGATCGCGGTGACGCCCGGATATCAGACCATTGGCTTGGCCGCGCCCGCCCTGCTGCTTTTCGCCCGGTTGCTGCAGGGACTTTCGGTCGGCGGGGAGTACGCCACCAGCGCGACATACCTGTCCGAGGTGGCTTCGGCGGGTAGGCGCGGATTCTACTCCAGCTTCCAGTACGTGACTTTGGTCGCGGGCCAACTCGTCGCGCTCGGTGTGCAGATCGTGCTGCAACAGTTCCTCGACTCGGCCCAGATGAACAACTGGGGTTGGCGGATTCCATTCGTGATCGGCGCGGCCGGTGCGCTGGTCGTGATGTGGCTGCGGCGTGGCATGGACGAGTCCGAGCAGTTCCGGGCCGAATCGAAGCGGTCGTCGGCGAACAGCACGGCCGGTGCGGAGCCCGCCGTCACTCGGACGTCGCGCGGTTCGCTGCGGATCCTGTTGCAGTACCCGCGCGAATGTCTTCTGGTGATCGGGCTGACGCTGGGTGGAACCGTCGCCTTCTACACGTACACGACATATATGCAGAAGTTCATGATCAACACTTCGGGTATCTCCAAGTCGACGGTCGCGTGGATCAACTTCGTCGCGCTGCTGGTCTTCGTAGTGCTGCAACCGGTGGCCGGCGCGCTGTCGGATCGGATCGGCCGACGCAAGCTGCTGATCTTCTTCGGCGTGGCGGGCACCGTATCGACCGTGCCGATCATGACCGTGCTCGCGAACACCACCAATCCAGTGGCCGCGTGGGGCCTGATGATGGTTGCTCTGGTGATCATCACCGGGTACACCTCGATCAACGCGATCGTGAAGGCCGAACTGTTCCCGACCAAGATTCGCGCGCTCGGGGTCGGCCTCCCCTATGCCCTGACCGTCGCCATCTTCGGCGGTACGGCGGAGACGATCGCGCTGGCGCTGAAGAAGGGCGGCCACGAGTCGCTGTACTTCTGGTATGTCGCGGGATGCATCGCGGTCTCGCTGGTCACCTACTACTTCATGCGGGAGACCTCGACGGCCTCGACGATCGATGGGGACGAGTCCAGCGCGGACGCCGTGACCACGTCCGGCGTCGCGGCGGCCGGGCCGGGACAGCCGCTGGCGCCGGTGCGTGACTGATCGACCGGCACACGTGCCGATCCGCCCGCTGTGGGAGGATCGGCGCGTGCGGCTTGCGGTGGTCGAGGACGACGACGGCGTGGGCGACGCGCTGGTGGAGGCGCTCATCGCCCGTGGTTACCGCGCCGAACGCAAGCGTCGCGGTGCGGACCTGCTGATCGCCCACCGCGACTACGACGCGGTGATCCTCGACCTCGGACTGCCTGATGGTGACGGCCTGCAGGTGTTGCGCAGGCTGCGTGAGGTGAGTTCGGTGCCGGTGCTGATCCTTACCGCGCGCAGCGACGAACGCTCGATCGTGCGCGGCCTACGCGGTGGCGCCGACGACTACCTGGTGAAGCCGCCGCGAATCGCGGAGTTGGTGGCGCGGCTGGAGACGGTGACCCGGCGCGTGGCAGCCGCGGCGCACACGGTGCGGTCGGTGGTGGTCACCGGTGACGTGCGGGTAGACCTGGGCGCCCGGGTAGTCGAGGTGGCCGGCGCGCCGGTGACGCTGACGCAGAAGGAATTCGAGCTGGTCGAGGCGCTGGTGGAACGGCCGGGCGCCGCGGTCAGCCGCCAGCAGCTGATGGACCGGATCTGGGGTGACGCCTTCGTCGCGGTCTCACGCTCACTGGACGTGCACATGACCGGTTTGCGGGCCAAGCTGGATCGGCCGGGGCTGATCACCACCATCCGCGGTTACGGATATCGGTGGGGGCAGTGAGCATGGTGCGCGTCGGGTGGCCCGGAGGTGCGCGATGCGCCGCCGCCTGCTGGTAGCGCTGACGGTTTTCGCGGCGATCGCGGTACTGGCGTTCGCGGTTCCGCTGTCGCTGACCATCGCTACCAGCCGCACCCAGCAGTTGGTCCTGGCCCGTTCCGGCGATGCCGATCGGTTCGCCACTCTCGCCGACGCCGCCGTCACCGGAGGGGATAGTCGGGCGCTGGCCGATGAGGTGAACCGGTATCACGAGCTGTACGGCGAGAACGTGCTCGTGGTCGACGCCAGGGGAGCCACGGCGGTGAACGCGGGGGCCGACGGCACCGATCCGGATATTGTCGCGGCGGTGGGGGCCGCGCGCCGCAACCAGCGTCCGCACGCGGTAGCCAAGCTGACGCCGTGGGGTGCGCGGACCATGCTCGTCGCCCGCCCCGTCGGCACGGGAGTACAGGTGAACGGCGCCGTGGTGATCGCGGCGTCGACGGCCCGAGCACGCGGCGACATCGCGCGGGACTGGGTGGTCATCGCGGTCGGCGGGATGGTCGCGATGACGCTGTTCATGCTGCTGGCGGTGACGCTCAGCCGCTGGGTGCTGCGGCCGCTCGCGGCGCTCTCGCACGCGGTGGCGCAGTTGACCGCGACGCTGCCCAAGCCGCGCGCGGACACCGTCGCGCCGGTATCCCTCGCGGGCAGGCACGGCGGACCGCCGGAAATGCGGGCGCTCGCCGAATCTTTCGACGCCATGGCCTTCGCCGTCGCGGATTCGGCGGACGCGCAACGTCAGCTCGTCGCCGACACCGCGCACGCGATGCGCAATCCGCTGGCCGCCCTGACGATTCGCCTGGACTCGTTGGAACCCTCGATTCCGCGCAGCGCCGCGAGCACCTTCCGCGGTGCGGGCGCCGAGGTCGACCGCTTGACCGCGCTGCTCGACGGGCTGCTCAGTCTCGCGGTTGCCGAGACGCCCGCCGCCTTCGACCTCACCCGAATCGCCGACGCGCACTGCGACGCCGTCCAAGTGATCGCGGATCGGTACGACGCCTGGTGTTCGGCCTTCGGGGCGGCCGACCAGGAATTGCGCGTGACGCCGTCGCCCGCGCGCGCCGAAGCCGCGGTCTCCGCCGAGGTGCTCGCGCAGATTCTCGATGTTCCGTTGAGCAATGCGACGCGCTACGCGGGTCCTCGCGCGCGCACCGAACTGGCTGTCGCGACGGAGCCCGGCTGGGTTGTGCTGACCGTCCATGACGACGGCGTGGGTGTGCGCTCCGACGAGATCGACAAGCTCACCACCCGCTTCTTTCGCGGTTCGTCGGCGCGGACCGGGGGCTCCGGGCTCGGGCTGCCGATCGCCGCGGCGCTCGCGCAGGCGTGCGGGGGCACCCTCACGATCGAAGCGCAGCGTCCGCACGGCCTCGCGGTCCAGATCCGGCTGCCCGCGGCGGTGGCCCGATGACGCGAGGCGACCTGCCCGGACGCCGCGGCGACCTGCCCGGACGCCGCGGTATCGGTCGGCGCGGATTCCTCGCGCTCGCCGCCGCCGCGGGGATCGCGGGATGTGGTCCGCGCGGCGCCGGGACCACGGTGCGCCTGGCTTCCGGTGAGGTCGGCGGTTTTTATCACGCGTTCGCGGGATTGCTCGGCCTCGCCGCGGCCGAAGCCGGGGACGTACGGATCGAACGAGTCACCACAGCGGGTTCCCAGGCCAACCTGACGCTGCTGGCCCATGGCGAGGTGGATGCCGCACTCGCGCTCTCGGATTCGGTGCTCGACAGCACCGATCGGGTGTCGGCGCTGGGGCGGGTGTATGAGAACTACCTGCAGTTGGTCGTGCGCTCCGAAAGTCCGATCGGTGCGGTCGCGGACCTGCGTGGGGCGCGGGTGAGCCTGGGGGCGGAAGGGTCGGGGGCGGCGTTGACCGGCGAACGGATCCTGCGTGTCGCGGGGCTCGATCCCGCGGGCGATGTGGCGATTTCGCATCGGCCGTTGCGCGCGGCGGTGGCCGCATTGGCGAACGGAGAGGCGGACGCGTTGCTGTGGGCGGGTGGTGTGCCGACCGCGCTGCTGGAGGTGCCGAGCCGGATGCGGTTGGTGGACATGGGCGAACTGACCGTGCCGATGCGGGAGCGGTTCGGGCCGGTGTACGACCGCGTCACGATCCCCGCCGATGCCTATCCCGGTGGCGTCGCGGTCCACACCGTCGGTGTCGCGAACCTCTTACTGGCCGCTACCACCATGCCCGCGGAGGTGGCGGCGTCGATCGTGGAACTGCTGGTGTGGCAGGCGGACTCGCTGGTTCCCATCGAGGCCGCGGGCACCCAGTTCCTCGACGGTCGCTCCTTGATCAGCACCGGCTCGATCCCGCTGCATCCCGGCGCGGCCGAGGTCTATCGCCGCTGGCACGGTTGACCGGTGGCGCGCGAGTCCCGGCCGCGGAGGTACTACGGCGCGCGTGCGCCGGTCGGTCAGGAACGGACCAGGCGGGCGATGGCTTCGGTGGCTTCCTTGATCTTCGCATCGGCCCCGGGGCCGCCCGCGACCGCCGCGTCCACCACACAGTGACTGATGTGGTCCTCGAGTAGACCCATCGCGACCGCCTGCAATGCCTTGGTCATCGCGGACACCTGGGTGAGAATGTCGATGCAGTACTTCTCTTCCTCCACCATCCGCTGCAGGCCGCGCGCCTGCCCCTCGATGCGGCGTAGTCGTTTGAGGTAGTCGTCCTTGGCGGTGATGTAGCCGTGCGCCGCGTGGTCGTGGGGGGTGGCTGTCACCGATGTCTCCTCGCTGCCTGCCGGTCTGCGGGCGGACCGGACAAATACCCCCCTAGGGTACATCTACGGGGAAGAATTGTCAGGTCAGGACACGTCTGATCAACGATCCATGCGTTGACCACCGGCCCGGTGGGGGTAGCCGACACGCTCCGCCGGGTAGCACGCCAGCGCCCGGTCGTCGTGGTCCACGCCGCCTGCGAGCGTCCTCGCGGTCCCCGCGATGCGGCGGATGCCGCGGGGCGCGACAATTGCCTCATGAGTTCGCACACTCGCCCAGCGCTGGCCGTCATCGGTGGCAGCGGCTTCTACGACTTCTTCGACAACGAGGCGACGACTGTCGAGGTCGAGACTCCCTACGGAACGCCGAGCGCGTCCATCGCGATCGGGGAGGTGGCGGGTAGGCCGGTGGCCTTCCTGCCCAGACACGGCAAGAACCACGAATACGCGCCGCACACCCTGCCGTACCGGGCCAACCTGTGGGCGCTGCGCTCGCTCGGCGTACGGCGGATCTTCGCGCCGTGCGCGGTCGGCAGCCTGCGCGCGGACTGGGGCCCCGGCACCGTCGTCGTGCCGGACCAGTTGGTCGACCGGACATCCGGGCGTCCGCAGACCTACTTCGACGGCGGCGGCATCCACGTCTCGTTCGCCGACCCGTACTGCGACGAGTTGCGCGCCGCCGTCGTGAAGGCCGAGTCCGACGCGCTGCCGATGATGTCCGCGGGCACCATGGTGGTCGTCGAGGGCCCGCGCTTCTCCACACGCGCCGAGAGCCGCTGGTTCGCCGCACAGGGTTGGGATCTGGTGAACATGACCGGCCACCCCGAAGCCGTGCTCGCTCGCGAACTCGAGATGTGCTACGCCGCGGTTGCTTTGGTGACGGATCTGGATGCGGGCCTGGAGGAGGGCGCGGGCGTGCACGCGGTCGACGTCTTCGCCGAGTTCAAGCGCAATCTCGCGCCGTTCAAGGAGCTCATCCGCGGTGCGGTGGGCGCGGTCGACGGCACCGAAGCCTGTGACCGGTGCCGCGTCCACGCGGAAGTGTCGCTGCCGTTCGAGTTGCCCTGAACCTCGATAGGAGTGCTGGTGGTCGCGGCGAGCGATGAGTGGGGTCGCTCACCGCTTACCGCGCGAAGGTGTCGGCGGACTCGCGCACGGCCTCACCAGGCCGTCGCGCCCCCGTCGACGGGGTAGTTGGCGCCGGTGATGTAAGACGCGCGGTCGGAGGCGAGGAAGGCGGCGAGTTCGACGATCTCCTCGGGTTGGGCGAAGCGCTTGAGCAGCGTCTTGGCGGTAATCGCGTCGCGGGCCGCCTGATCGTCACCCAGGTCGCGGTCGCTGAGCGGCGTGAGGGTGGGTCCCGGGCTGATCGCCACCACCCGTATCCCGTGCGGCGCTCCTTCGAGGGCGAGCTGTCGCGTCATGCCGATGATGCCGGCGTTCGCCGCGCTGTGTCCGACCATGGGCGGAACGTTGCCGCCGATCATGCCCGCGACGGACGCGACGTTGATGATGACGCCGCCGCCGCGCTGGACCAGGTGCGGCCACGCCGACTTCGACACGAAGAAGGGAATGCCGAGTTCGCCGGTCACGGTCACCCGCCAGTCCTCGACCGAATAGTCGGGCATCGGGCCGAATCGGATGACGGCGGCGTTGTTGTGGATGACGTCGAGCCCGCCGTACGCGCCCGCCGCCTCGTCGACGGCCTGCTGGACCTGCTCAGGGTCGGTGAGGTCGACCGGCGCGAGGCTCACCATGTCGCCGCCGGCCTCGCGGACGAGCGCCACCGTCTCGTCGTTGGTGTCGGGTCTGATGTCGATTCCGACGATCCGCGCGCCCTCCCGCGCGAAGACTTGCGCCGCCGCGCGGCCGAGGCCGCTTCCACTTCCCGTGATCAGTACGACCTTGCCGTCCAGCATTCCCATGGCAGTTCCCCATGTCCTTCTGTGGTGGAGTTCGCTCCACCTCCTCGAGTATTTGACATATCAATCAAGTGGCTCTTTCTTTTATTCCGCTAACAAACGGCCAGAAGGGGTGAGGCATTTCACCCCGCCGGTGAAAAGCGATACCTATGGCGGGGCGGCATCGTCCTGTGTCCGAGGTACGCCGCGGGCGATCCACCTGGGGTTAGGCTTCCGCGGTGGACACCCCGCTGCGGCTAGAGGTCATCGTGGCCAGCGTGCGTCCGGACCGTTTCGCGCCGGTGGTCGCGGACTGGTTTCTGCGGACCGTGCGCGCGAACGCCGAATTCGACACGGACGTCATCGATCTCGCGCACATCACACTGCCGGTCGACCTCACCGAGACCGACGCGACCGCGTCCTACCGTGCGCGGCTGGCCGCCGCCGACGCCTTCGTCGCCGTCACTTCCGAGTACAACCACGGCTATCCGGCGTCACTGAAAACCGCGTTCGACACCGCCAAACACGAATGGCGGGCCAAGCCGATCGGCTTCGTCTCCTACGGCGGCCTCTCCGGGGGGTTGCGGGCGGTGGAGCAACTGCGTCAGGTCGTCGCCGAGATTCATATGGTCTCGGTCCGCGAAACAGTCAGTTTCCACCAGGCCAAGAAACGGTTCGACGCCGCCGGGGATACCAGCGATGGCGCGGCGATCGACGCCGCGGCGCGCCTGATCCGGCAGCTGGCCTGGTGGGCGCGTGCGATGCGCGCCGCCCGCGCCGCTGACCCGTACCCGGGCTAGCGCCGCGCTACTGGCTCGCCATGGCGCGCTGGCCGCGCGGGTGCCCGATGTAGGTGGCCTCGCGCGGGATGGACACCAGCGTCAGGTCGACCTGGGTGGTTCCGGTGCGCAGGACGACATGGTTGCCGATCGCACTGGGTTGGAGGATGGCCAGGTCGGGGCGGTTCGCGGGCCAGCCCATCGGGTCGCCCGTCACGTAGATGGTGGTCACGCCCGCGTGCGGTGCGGGTGCGAGCACCCCGTCGACCATCGTCGCGGTGAATTCGGCGTCGGACTGGTAGGTTTCGACCGCGAGGGTCAGCCGCTCCGGGTTGCCGATCGTGGTGACCAAGTTCTCCCATGCCTCCGCCCGATCGGTGCGGATCAGGATTCGCTCGCCGACCGCGAGCGCACGGAACACCAGCTGCTGCGCCAAATACAACTCGCCCGCGACGTACACCGTCGAAATGCCCGCACCGACGATGCGCACGGCGACACCGTGCCCCTCGGCATCCGAGCCGATCAGCTGGCCGCAACCGGAGGAGGGCAGGTGTATGTCGTCGATCACGTCGATCGGGCGCTCGTCCAGCGGGATGGTCTCGTCCAGACCGGGCACGGAGATCGGCAGATGGGCGAGCAGACCGGCGCGGTGGCGGCCATTCATCGAGATCATGTTCGCCAACTTGTTGCGCTCCGGAAGCTCACGCGCGGTGAGTCGCCAAGCGGCGCCGATGCGCACCGACTCGGCGGAACTGCCCGGGCGCAACCGCACCGCCACCGTGGTGCCGCGGGATGGGGCCACCCACAGTTGGGCGAGGAGGTCGGAGTGCAGCAGTTTCGGGTCGACGGCACTACCGATGTTCACGCTGTTGCCGATTTCGGCGTAGCGCCAGCGATGTGCGAGCGTGCGCACACTGAAGCCATCGGTGATCTGCAGGACGGCCTTTTCGATCTCGGGTTCGGTCAGTATGCGGGCATTGCAGTCGGCGTCCTCGAGTGTTCGCATGATGCGCTGGGTCGCGATGGTGACCGCCCGCGCGGCGCCTTCGGCCCCGCCGCCGCGCCGCGCCGCGGCGTCCGGACAGGCCACCGCGTCGAAACTGATCGCGAGCCATACCGTGCGGTGCGCGGTGGCGGGCAGCGGACCGAGCAGAGATTCGTAGATTTGGCCGGCGGGCGTGCCGGAGCGGCTGCGATGCCCGTGGCTGATGATGTCGATGCCGCTGAGCAGGATGTCGTGCTGGTTCAGGCAGTTCGCCAGTTCCGACAGTGGAAGCAGATGCGAGGCGTGCACCGTGCTGCGGGCGATCCTGGTCAGTCCACCGGGTGGCGGGAGCACCTCAACCACCGTCACCACCCGGCCGCCGTCCCGGAACAGACCGAGCGACCGTCCGTCCGGGCCGCGGAAGTTGTCGGTGTCACCGATCTCGTACTGCTGCTGAGTGGCATAGCGCCACCAGGTCGTGAGCCAGTCCAGTGGTGTGCGTTTGGCGACGGGCACGAGCGGAATCAGCATCGCGACCACCGCCGTGCCGAGCGCGGGCGCCGCCGGGACACCGACGAACAACGCGCTCAACCCGGCGATAAGCCCAATGATCTGTGCCAGCACCAGATTTCGCATCGAGATCCGCCCGAGGAGCGGACTTGGCCCCGCTCCGGCCGATTCCGCCATCGTCGTCCCCCAAGTACCCGGTGTCGGCCGGTGCGCAGTGGCCGAGTGAACAAGAGTCCTCGGGAACTGTACTGTGTTCGGCGAACGTGAGCACGGTTCGGGGGAGTGAATAATGCCTTCAAAGCCCACTACACGCTGGCAGGTCAGCGGCTACCGCTTTCTGGTCCGGCGAATGGAGCACGCCTTGGTGCGCCGGGATGTGCGAATGCTGCACGACCCCATGCGTTCCCAGTCACGCGCGTATGCCGCTGGTCTCGTCCTGGCGTGTGTCGCCCTCGCCGGCTGCGGCGTGCTTGCGCTGCTGCGCCCGCAGGACAAGATCGATGACAAGAAGATCCTGATCGGGAAGGATTCCGGTGCGGTCTACGTGGTGCTCGACGACGTGGTGCACCCGGCACTCAACCTCGCCTCGGCACGTCTCGCCGCGGGGGAGGCGGCCGAGCCCGCCATCGTGAAGGAATCGGAACTGGGGACGAAGCCGCGCGGTCAATTGATCGGTATTCCAGGCGCTCCCGGCTCGCTGCACTTCGACAAAGAGGGCAGGGGACGCGTCTGGACGGTATGCGACTCGTTGAAGACCGACGGTAGCGATGATCGCAGCACCTCCGTGGTGATCGGCGGCCTGGAATTGGGCGACAGAGCCTCGACGATGGGCGCGGACCAGGCGCTGCTGGTGCAAGGCAGGAACGCGACCTACCTCGTGTGGCACGGCACGCGCGCCCGCGTCGACATGAACGACCCCGCGGTCACCGACCCGCTGAAGATTCGGGGCATGACGCCGCGCCCGATCAGCGAGGGTCTGCTGAACGCCATTCCCGAGGTGAATGCCATTGTGCCGCCGACGATCACCGATCCAGGCGGGCAGCCGATCAACTACTCGATCAACGGTCTGAGTATCGGCACGGTGGTCCAACTCGATGGCAAAGCCGATCAGAACTACGTCCTTCTACACGACGGGCTACAGCCCATCAGCCGATTCACCGCCGACGTCATCCGCAGTTCGCAGCGCAATCCGAATCATGGCACCGCGATCGAGTCGTTCGACAAGACCAACGCGCCGGAGTCGAAAGCGTTGCCCGTCGCCACCTACCCCGACATCGCTCCTACGGTCATCCAACCCAAGTCACGACCGGTGAGTTGCTTGTCGTGGAAGCCGATCCCGGGCGCCGAGACCAATTCCGATGTCGCGGTGCGAGCGGAAGTGTCCGTCGTCGACGGCAGTGATCTGCCGATACCCGCCAGCGCGAAAATGGTTCCGCTCGCTCAGGCCGATGGTAAGGGCGACAACGTGGACTCCGTGTATTTCAAACCGGGCTCGGGCGCCTTCGTCCAGACCACCGGCATCGAACCGGAAAGCCGCCGCAAGGACAGCATGTTCTATATCGCCGACACGGGTGTGCGTTTCGGCGTCAAAAACGAGGAAGCCGCCAAGGTGCTCGGTATGGGCAAAGAATCGGGGGTCACGCCGGAACGCGCGCCGTGGCCGATCGTGGGTTTGCTCGCGGGCGGACCGACCATGGGTCGCGAGGAGGCGATGGTCGCCCACGACGGCGTCGCGGCTGACCCGTCGCCGGCCAAACAGCCGATCGCCGCTGCGAAGTAGGTGAGTGTGTCCGTTCGTGACAGCGAGTTCTGTCGTGTGTACCCGGCCGCAGCGCAACGCTGATGGTCCGAGGTCGCCCGTCGGATGACCGCCGTGTGCTGTGGCTGAAATACAGTCAATCGTCCTCGCGGACGCCGAATCGGCGTCGGATCGGGAATGACGCGAGCATGCCCAGGATGAGTAGCACGATGACGCTACCGCTGCCGATCAATGCCACATTACGAGCACGGTGATCGGGCGGCGGCGCCGGCGCCGGAACCGGCAATTGCATGCTCACCGCGGCCAGCGGCCGCTTGGCGGCAAGAGTTTCCGGTACTTCGGCGGTCAACGCGGCAATCGGATCGATGGCGCCGTAGCCGACATACGGGTTCCAGCCTTCGGCCGGGGAGTGCGCGGTGGCTTGCATGCGCTGGACGACCTGGAGGGCGCTGAGTTCCGGGAATCGAGCGCGGACCAGGGCGACCACCCCGGATACATAGGGTGCCGCGAAGCTCGTACCCTGGAGCGGCACGGATTGCTGGTTGTCGGATTTGCCGTTGATGGTGCCGGTTCGGCGCGGATCGAGCGAGACGATCTCCTCGCCGGGTGCGGCCACGCCGACCCATGGTCCGGGAACGGTGAATTTCGACGGTGCCCCGTTTTGGTCGATCGACCCGACGCTGAGGACGTAATCGTCGAAACGGGCGGGAGTGACGTTGGTGGTCACGTTGTTCCACGGGTCGCCCATGGGATTCAGCGGGTCGATTCCCGGGTTGCTCGGTTTGCAGTTGTCAGTGTTGTTGCCTGCCGCGGCCACTACGACGACATCTCTCTCCAGAGTGGCGTAACGCACTGCGGCGCCGAGCATCCCATCGTTCAAATTCTGGCCCGCGGGTACGCATAAGACCAGAGAGATGTTGATGACCGAAGCGCCACGGTCAGCAGCCCGTCGGATCGCGGATGCGAGCGCTTCGACTCTGCCGTAGCCCTTCGGCGGGTCCTCCGGCCTCTTGTCCTGTCGACCAGGGACCTCGTACAGCGCGCTGGTCTGGCGAATGGAGAGGATCCGCGCTTCCGGCGCGACACCGTGAAACCCTTGCCCCGCCACCTCTTTCGCGGCGATGATGCCTGCGACGAGGGTGCCGTGCGCATCACAGTCCTCGCTGGTGCCGTCGCCGCCCTCCGCCACGAAGTCACCGCCCGCTTCCAGATCGGGCAGGCGAGGATGGCGGACGACGCCCGTGTCGATGACCGCGACGAGTTGGCCTTCACCGCGGGAGAAATCCCAGGCACGGTGTAGGTCGAGTGCTCGCTGCGGAGCAGGCTCGGCAGGACCGTCGCCACCCGGCTGGGTTTCGTAGCACGGCGAGTTGGCCGGGTGCTCGGTTTTGTCGGGCGGCCGAGCTGGATCACCCGCGGGCAGACTTCCTGGGTCGACCGGCGGTGGCCGATCGGCATAGGCGACGCCTTGGCTCGCCCCCATCCCGAACGACATACTCAGCACCAGCACGGCCACGGCCGCGCTGGTGCGCAGGATCTGGTTCACAGCCCGCGGACGAGCGAGTAGAGGTCGGCGACCCAGAACGCCAGTGGCAGTACGGCGGCGACGAATCCGTACTCGAGTAGTTCGACACCGCGGCGCATTGGTGGGGTGGCCGACTGGTTCGGGACGACGATGCCGAGGATCAGCGCCGCGATCAGGCCGACCATCGCCGCGCCGAACACCGTGAGCGGCTGCGCGAGCACGAAGCCGCCCCCCACCAACATGATCAGCGCTATGGCCGACCCGCCCGCGATGAGCACCACGGCCTGTTCCGCACCCGCGTAGGTGCGGCTGCGGAACATCAGCACCACCGCGCAGACCGAGGCGAGCGCTACGCCCGGCCAATGCGGGCCGGCGGCGGTCGGTTCGGTGGCCGACAGCGCACCGATCGCGGTGACCAGCGTCGTCGCGGCGACCAGTCCGGCCAGGTACTTGCGGGCTCGTTCGGACTTCATCCGCAGCACGTCCATGGTCGGTAGCGCGCGGTGGTCGTCCGGGTCGTCCTCGGTCGGGTCGATCGGCGTGCCGGGCGAAGGGACCGGTGGCAGCGGCAGTTTCGCGAGCAGCATGGAGACCCGCGGCGCCAGTGCGAGGCCGCCGAGCCCGAGTGCCGCGGCGCCCGCGCCGATCGCCCGCTCCGGCTGGTCGGTGAGCAGACCGATCAGTGCCGCGGGGACCGCATAGGTCGCGAGTGCGGTCGCGCCGATGAACAGCGCGAGGCCGACACCGGTGACACGCCACGCCAGGGCCGCGGTCGCGCCCGCCAGGACCGACCCGAGCAGAATATGCGCCCAGCCGTAATGATCGGGCACGTAGAGCATGCCCGCGCTGAACGCGGCGGGCAGCGCGCAGCCCCCGAGCGCCAACGCGGTGTCGGTGTCGTCGTACATTCTGCTCAGCACCATCGCGGCGACCACCAGCAGAATCGCGACCGCGAGCGCGATCGAGCCGCCCACCCCGATCGGCAGCGACTCGGGTGACAACAGCAGGCCAAGGCAGCCGACGATCATGGTGACCGCCGCGAGTACCGAGCCGGTGATCCGCGCGAGCTTCGGTGTCCAGCTGCGGTAGTGGTTGATGTCGGCGATCGCGACGTTGTACATGATGTCGTCGAACAGTGGCGTCGGCGCCGTGTGCGACGCGCTCTCCAACATCAGCAGTTCGCCGTCGCGAACGCCATGCTCGCCCAGGCTGAGTGAGTTGGAGAACGGTGGATGGCCGATGCGAGCGAGGACCCATTCGGCGGGCTCGAAGCGCTCGCCGTCGTTGTCGAAGTCGTTGGCCCGACTGTGCTGCGCGACCATATCGACCACGCTCGGAATCACCAGCGCGACCGGCACATCGACCGGGATCGCCATGTCGACCTGGGTGTGTTTGGCCAGAATCGTCACCCGGGCCAGATCGGGTGCACGGACGATGCCGCGTGAGGATTCATCGTCGATGTGGTCAAGGCGCGCGTGCGTCAAGATTCCCCCAACTCGGTCTTCTACCTCGTTATTCCGCGAGCCCCAGCGGCCGAGGGAGGAGGTTGCGAACCCACGGTCCGGCCAGCAGAATGCTGGTCGAACTGTACGACATGTCGGTGATCACCTCTACACTGAGGCCGAATCACGGCTTGCCATAAGGGGGATCTCGTCGATGAGCACTGTCCGCTTTCAGCGCCGTGCGCGCCGCGAGATGCCCCGGTCGCCCGGCGGCGAGGTCACACTGCAGCCGCCACCCGAAATCCCCCGGGTGACGCCAGGAAATCTGCTGCTCAAACTGATGCCGGTCGTGATGGTGATCGGCATGGTCGGCATGATGGCGCTGCTTTTCACGCAGGGCGGCGGCATCGCGTCGAACCCGATGAGCATGATGTTCCCGATCATGATGTTGTTCTCCATGGTCGGCATGTTCGCCGGCCAAGGCGGGGGTAAGGGGCAGAAGGCCGCGGAGGCCAACGAGGATCGCAAAGACTATCTGCGCTATCTGGACCAGGTCCGTAAGGACGTCGACGAAACCGCGCGTCAGCAGCGCGCCTCGGTCGGATGGAGCCATCCCGAGCCGACGTTGATCTGGATGCTCGCGGGCACCAGCCGGATGTGGGAGCGGCGTGCGGGCGACAAGGATTTCTGCCACGCCCGCATCGGTATCGGCGGCCAGCGGCTGGCGACCAGGTTGGTCGCGCCGGAGACCGGCCCCGTCGAGGAGCTCGAACCGATCGCCGCGGTCTCGCTGCGCCGTTTCGTGCGTGCCCACTCGACCGTGCCCGATCTGCCGACCGCGATCGCGGTCAAGGGCTTCGCCACCATCGCGCTGGACGGTGACCGGGTCGAGGCGCGCGACATGACGCGTGCGATGTTGCTGCAACTGTGCATGTTCCAGGGGCCGGACCAGGTGCTCGTCGCCATCGTCTGCGGACCGGACACCGCGCGGGAGTGGGAGTGGACCAAATGGCTACCGCACACTCAGCATCCCGACGCGCAGGACGGCATCGGCACCGAACGCATGGTCTACGGCTCCATTCGGGAAGCCATGACGGGCCTACAGCCGCTGCTCGGCAACCGGGTTCGATACTCGCGAAATCAGCCTGCCAACGCGAACATGGTGCACGTCGTCATCGTGGTCGACGGCGGTTTGCTCGAGGCCGAAGACGACCAGCTGCGCGAATCGGGGTACGAGGGCGTCACGGTCATCGACCTCTGCGGCTACGCGCCGCGCCTGGCGGTTTCCCGCGGAATCAAGATGATCGTGGAGGACGGCGAGTGCCTCGGCCGCGGCGCGACCGGCAACCAGGAACGTTTCGCGCTCATCGACCGGATCAGTCCACAGCAGGCTCAGCAGGTGGCACGTCGGCTCGCGCCGTACCGCGCGGCCACCCAGCGCAGCAGTGACGTGCACACCGAGGAATCCGAGGCGATCTCGACCTGGAGTCAGTTGATGGGCCTCGGCGATATCGGCGCGTTCAACCCGGAGCATGCGTGGCGCCCGCGCTACGATCGGGAACGATTGCGCGTCCCGTTCGGCGTCGGCGCCGACGGTCTTCCGGTCGAGTTGGACATCAAGGAGGCCGCCGAGAACGGCACCGGACCGCACGGATTGTGCATCGGCGCCACTGGTTCCGGTAAATCGGAGTTCCTGCGCACCCTCGTGCTCAGCCTGCTCGCCACCCACTCGCCGGAACAGCTGAACCTGGTGCTCGTCGACTTCAAGGGTGGCGCGACGTTTCTCGGCCTCGACAGTGTGCCGCACGTCGCCGCGGTCATCACCAACCTGGAGGAAGAAGCCGACCTCGTCGACCGTATGAAGGACGCGCTGGAAGGCGAGATGAACCGCCGCCAGGGCGTGCTGCGGGCGGCGGGCAACTTCGCCAACGTGTCCGACTACGAGAAGGCCCGAGCCGCGGGCGCCGACCTCGATCCGCTGCCGGCCCTGTTCGTCGTACTCGACGAGTTCTCCGAACTGCTCACCCAGCATCCGCATTTCGCGGATCTGTTCGTCATGATCGGTCGCCTCGGCCGCTCGTTGCATGTGCATCTGTTGCTCGCCTCGCAGCGGCTGGAGGAGGGCAAACTCAAGGGTCTGGAGACCCATCTCTCCTACCGAATCGGTCTGAAGACGTTCTCCGCCAACGAATCTCGTCAAGTGCTCGGCGTCCCCGACGCGTACAACCTCCCGAGTAGTCCCGGCGGCGGCTACCTCAAGACGAATTCGGGCGAGATTCAGCGTTTCCAGGCGTCCTATGTGTCCGGTCCGTATGTCGGCGGTGGCTCGCAGCGCGACATCACCGTCGCCACCCAGGCCGGTGCGATCGATGTCAAAGCGCGACCCTTCACCGCGACGCACATCGACTACCGTCCAGCGGACCGTGTTCCACTGCCGCCCGAGCCGAGCACGGACCTCGCACCGCAGGATGCGGACGGTGAGCAGCTGTCCAACGTGGCAATGTTGGTCTCCCGGATCCGTGGTCATGGGCGCCCGGCGCACGAGATCTGGCTGCCACCGCTGGATGCGGCTCCCACGCTCGATCAACTCGTCCCGCGGTCGGTCCTCACCGGTGACTACTCCCTAGCGGCCACTCTGCGCGCCCCGATCGGCATCGTGGACCGCCCCTTCGACCAGCGTCGTGACCCGATGGTGATCGACCTGTCCGGTTCGCACGGCAACGTCGCCGTCGTCGGCGGTCCGCAGTCGGGCAAGTCGACCGCGCTGCGCACCCTGATCATGGCGATGTCCTTGACGCACACCGCCGAACAGGTGCAGTTCTACTGTCTCGATTTCGGTGGCGGCACGCTGGCCAGCCTATTGGGGCTGCCGCACGTCGGGTCGGTCGCGAGCCGGTTGGACGAGGATCAGGTCCGGCGCACCATCGCCGAGATGACCACCATCGTCCGGCAGCGCGAGGCGCGCTTCCGGCAGCTCGGCATCGAGTCGATGGCGGAATTCCGCAGGCTGCGCGGGATGGATCCGGCCAGCAGCCCGGCGGCGGCCGGCGCGCACGAGGATGCGTTCGGCGACGTGTTCCTGGTGGTCGACGGCTTCGGCTCGATCCGCCAGGACTTCGAGATGCTCGAGCAGGTCGTCATGAACCTCGCGGTGCAGGGACTGTCCTACGGTGTGCACGTGGTCATCACGCTGGCGCGGTGGGCCGAGGCCCGCCCGGCGCTCAAGGATCAGATCGGCACCAGAATCGAACTGCGCCTAGGCGATCCGATGGATTCCGACCTCGGCCGCAAGTTCGCCTCCTTGGTCCCGCAGGGCCGACCCGGCCGCGGTATGACGCCGGAGTGTCTGCACATGCTGACCGGTCTGCCGCGCATCGACGGCAGCGCGAACCCGGACGACCTGGGCCAGGCGGTGGGCGACGCGGTCGCGACCATCGCCAGACTGACGCCCGGTCGTCCGGCCCCGCAGGTCCGCATGCTGCCCGAGCAACTCCACCGCGACCAGCTGCTGAACGTGGCGGGGGAATGGCCTTCGCAGATCGACCCGAACACCAAATGCCTGCGAATCCCGTTCGGTATCAATGAGTCCGAACTGGCACCGGTCTACATCGATTTCGCCGACAGCCCGCACTTCATCATCATCGGCGACACCAAATCGGGGAAGACGACGCTGTTGCGCTCATTGATCGAGGGCATCGCGGCGGCGAATACCCCGGATCAGGCCCGGTTCATCGTCGGTGACTACCGGCGCAGCCTGCTCGGCTTGGTCCCCGAGGGTTACCTCGCCGGTTACGGCTCGACGGCGCCGCAGTTCACCCAGAACATGAGCGATCTGTCCGCCTACGTCAGCAAGCGCACTCCGGGGCCCGATGTCACGCCGCAGCAGCTGCGCGATCGGTCCTGGTGGAGTGGTCCGGAGTTGTACGTCATCATCGACGACTACGACCTGGTCGCGACTTCTTCGGGGAATCCGGTGCAGGCGCTGCTGGAAGACCTGCCGCATGCCCGCGACCTCGGCTTCCACGTGATCATCGCTCGGCGCTCCGGCGGTGCGAGCCGGGCGATGTTCGAGGCCACGCTGGCCAGGATGCGGGATCTCGGTTCCGCCGGTCTGACCCTGAGCTGCAGCAAAGACGAAGGAGTGCTGATGGGCACCAAGCGCCCGAGTCCGATGCCTGCCGGCCGCGGTACCTTCGTCACACG
The DNA here is from genome assembly GCF_040647855.1 of Nocardia sp. NPDC049220. NCBI lineage: Bacteria > Bacillati > Actinomycetota > Actinomycetes > Mycobacteriales > Nocardiaceae > Nocardia > Nocardia sp. NPDC049220. The sequence continues at coordinate 56,169 of NZ_JBEZDA010000007.1, read as the reverse complement.
CAATACGGAGGGGCTGATCCAGACGGCGTGGATGCCGTTGTCCTGATGTCCGAGATCGAGTTGGTCATCACCGAGACGCGGATCTGGGCGCGTGGCGCGACCACCCACTGGGATATGCCGCCGTCGATCATGCTGGGAAGCAATGGTTTCGACCTGGTCGTCGGTCCGCCGCTGACGCCGCCGACCCAGGTCGGCTCGGCGGTCCAGTTCATTCCGGCCGACGCCATCGCGCTGCCGCCCCGCACCCCGTCGGTGGTGGACGCGATGGGCGCCGTCTTCACGAACGTACTGGAAAATCTCGGTGTGGCTGCCCCGTGCGGGCGAATCACCCTGATCTGCCCGACCGAGTGGGGCTCCACCCGCAGGACGGTGCTCGATCAGGCGGCGAGTCGGGTCGCGGCGGATGTCGTGTACGAGGACATTGCGGTGCGTGCGGTTACCGCGGACGGCGGCGCTGACCACAGCCCCCGCACGCTGGTAGTGGAGTGCAACTCACTGAGCATCACTGCTTCCACCGTGGTGCGAAGCCACCGTGGTGTGCACGTCGAGTCCTGCGAGCACGAGCCGGCCCTGGCGCTTGCCGAGATCACGCCGGAGTCCCGCGGGATGGCGGAGTTGTGTGCTCTGCTCGATCGACTGCTCGACGGTGAGCCGATCGCTCTCGCCCAGGTGACCGGTACATCGGATCCGGCGAAGCTCGATCTGCTGCGCGCAGCGCTCGAGCAGACCTGCGGCGACGCCGTCGAATTGCGTTCCATTGCCGGTCCTGATCTCCTCGGCGGTCATCTCGCCGAAGCGCGGCGCCCGCACGAGACGCCGTCCACCCTGCCGAAGACCGAGTGGACGCAGCGATTGCGCGACCGTGCGGCAGCACAGCGGGAGGGATACCGCACCACCGGTCCCGTGCTGGTGGTGGTGACCGCCGTGGTTGTGGTCGCTCTCGTGGTCGTTGGCGCCACAGCGATGCTGAACCGTGGGAACGACCCCGCGGCAGGCGCTCCGCCGACCACCATGGGCTCGACGAGGCGCGATTCCCCGCCAGAGACCACCGCGGGCGCGGAGACGGTCGGCCACATTCGTTTTGCCGCTCCGCCCGGCTGGCGCCGCTCCGCGGTGCCCGAGAATGGAAGAGGTCGTATCGACCTAGTTCCGGAAGACGGGACACGGCAGCGCATCACCGTGATGCAGACCCCGATCGCGGCGGGTGCGGGCAACGAACAGGTCGCCGCGCAGCTCGAACTACAGATCACGCAACGGCCGCCGGGTGTGCTGACCGACCTGCGACGCGACGTCATGTTCGGTGGACGCGCCGGTCTCGCGTATTCGGAACAGCCCGGTGATGGGTCGATAGTTCGCTGGCATGTCGTGTTGGAGCACGGCATTCAGGTCAGTGTCGGCTGTCAGTCCGCTGGTGAGAGCTGGAGCCATCTCGAGCCGGTATGTGAGAGATTCGGCAGTTCGGTGCGTGTAGTCGCATGAATTGTCGTGCGGCGGTGCCGGTATCGAAAACTGGCGCGCGACGACAGCTCATGACACAGTTCGAGCCCCCGGCGTGCCGGGGGCTCGAATCAGCCGAGACGGGATCTCAGAAGAGGCCCGCCAACGCGGTGTCGGTGCCCTGTAGATCGGAGTTGCCAGTGCTGACCAGCTTGCCGGCACTTTCGAGCGTGGTGTTCAACTGCGTGACCTGGGTGTTCCACTGTGACTGCAGTGAGGCGAACGCGTCGTTCGCATCGCCCTTCCAGTAGTTCGTCACGAAGTCGGTGACCTGCTTGTGGAAGTCTTCGAGCATGGTCATGACGCTGCGTGCCTCGGCCACGATGGCCTGGGCGCCCGCGTCGACTTCACCGAAGTTCGAGGCAATCCGGCCTGGATCGTTCGCTACCATGGGGAGCTCCTTGTTGTCGGTGGTGCGGCTATCAGATCAGGGCAGGTCCAGGCTGGAGGCCTGCGCGGCAACCTGCTGGGCGAACTGCTGATCCTGATCCGAGAACTTCCGTCCAGCATGGGCGAGCTTGTCCGAGGTCTGATCGAGCTGGTCGTTCAACTTTCGCGCCTGGGCGAAGTAGTTGTCCATGAACGTGTCGAACGCCTGACGCGCCGCACCGCTCCATGTTGCGGTGGTCTGATCCGACTTACTGTTCAGCGTGGTGATCGCAGCCTGCAGGTCCTGATGACGCTGTCGGCAATTGTTCACAAACTTCGTGATGGCCTCGTCGCTCGCCTCGAGCTGTCCTGCCATTTCGGCTCCTTTCGGTTCCCGTCTCGGCCAACGGCAGAAGTCTCAGTTGGCCTGTACATCTGGTTGGACGCGGTACGGGTCTGATCGGTTCCATCCGATTCGAGAAGTTCGGCATCTCCCCACGGATCAGGCCCCTGCGCCCTTCGCCCGGCTTGCCCATGGCTTCGGCGGCCACCCTGGGGCCTGCACGGAATTTCACGGTGCGGTCGGGTCTGCGTGACTAGCGATGCCAGCGCTCGGCTCCCCTCCTTCCCCCTGCTCGCTGGTGTGATGATCGGCGAGTGGGCTGGCTGCGGTACACCTTACCGAACCGCTATGTCCGCCGCTACCAGCAGATTGCCGTGCTGTGGAGCCGAAAGTCGTTGCGCGGTGGGCCGAGAACCCATCGATTCGCTCGTCGGCGAGCGTGGTGCCACCGCGCGCAACGGGTTACTTCACTCGATTGCGCAGCACGGGCACCAGCCGGTCGAGCAGCGTCTGTTCGGAGTACTGGTTCCAATTCCGGAGCGCGGCGACCGCCGCCGGATCGTCCAGGGGGATCACCGTGGCGCGGGTGCCCGCGACCTGATACGGCAGACCGAGCAGACCACCACCGCCCGCGTTTTCGTCACTGCGGACGGCGAGTACGTAGCTGTCCGGCGTTACCTGCAGCGAGTCGGTACCCGCCATTTCCCGAGGGGATGGCTGGTCCCCCTGCCGGGCGTAGCTGAAGTTGTAGACGAAACCGATGTCTTCCAAGAACTTGGTTTGTGCGGTGCCGCCGAGAAAGATCGAAACGCGTCTGCCGCGCGTGACATCCACCATCGTGATGGTCTTGCCGCGGAATACCGGGTTGTTCGCGCGTGCCTGTTCCAGCGGCGGTAGGGAATTCGGCGCGATCGTGCTGGTCGTCGTGGCGACGGTCGCCGCAGGCTCGTCGCGGTTCAGCGCCCACGCGCCGATGCCGGCGGCGAGGGCGGCAACCAGGATGCCGACGCCCGCCGCGAGGACACTGCGTTTGCGGCCGGATCGTGCGAGTGACCCCGCGTCGGTGACCCGAGATTTGGTGGTGAGTCGTGGGTCGATGACGTGAATCGGCGAGCTCGGCGAGGTATAGGCGCGGGCCGGGTTGTCTCCGGCGGTGAGGGCGTTCGCGGCCGCGTCGGTGAATTCCCGGCAGCTGCCGAAGCGTTCGGCGGGATTCTTCGCCATGGCGCGTGCGAAGACGTGATCGATGGCGCGGGGTAGGCCGGGATCGACCGCTGTCGCCATGGGCGGCGGTTCGTGTAGATGCCCCATCATCACCAAGGCGGGCTGCGTGCCAGGGTAGGGGTTTCGGCCGGTGAGAAGTTTGAACAACGAGCAAGCCAGGCTGTAGATGTCCGCGCGGTGGTCCAGCGGGCTGCCGGTGAGCTGCTCGGGTGGAGCGTAGGCGATGGTGGCGACGAAGCTACCCGCCTGGGTGAGTTCGGTGGTGTCGTCGGTGGATTTGGCCACGCCGAAATCGGTGAGCAGTACGCGTTCTTCGTCATCGCCGGCGGAGGAGGAGAGCAGGAAGTTGGCCGGTTTGACATCCCGGTGCAGCAGTCCCTTGCGATGCGCGTAATCGAGGCCCTTGCCGACCTCGGACGTGATTCGCAGGGCGCGAGCCGGATTCATCGCCTGGGGGTCACGGGCCAGTTCGGCGGCGGCGTCGGTCCCGTCGACGTACTGCATGGCGATCCACAGTCGGCCCTGTTCTTCGCCACGGTTGTACACCGACACGAGATTCGGATGGTCCAGGCCGGCAGCGAGATTGGCTTCACGCTCGAAACGGGTCCGGAACTCGTGATCGTGGCTCAGTTCGCCGCCGAGTACCTTCAGCGCGTCCGTCCGGGGCAGGCTGGGATGTTCGGCCAGATACACCGTGCCCATGCCACCCGCGCCGAGCACCCGCAGGACGCGGTATCCGCCGACGATGGTCCCCGGGCTCATCGCCATATTTCCACGGTCTCCTGACTCGACGCCCGACGCCGCTTTCGGCACACGGCGGCTTTCTTCACGCAGCAGCATACTGGACTGTTCAGATGGCGGCGGAAGGGTGGCATTATCGACTGTTCGCGAAAACCGAATACTGTGCGGCTGCTCGCTGCTGAGCGTCGAGCAACTGATCTGCGACGACAAAGGCGACGTATTGTTGATAGGGCACGATGCAGGTGAATCGCTTGGTGTCGAAATATCTGGCTTTATTCTCCACACAGGTCGCGTCGGTCAGCCCGGGCGGCGGGTCGGCGGCACCGGACGCGGGGGTAGGGGTAACGCGCTGCTCGGCGACCGATCGTGCTGCCTCCGGACCTGGCGTGCGGATCACCAACGTGCTGTCGGAGACCGCGAATTTTTCGGCGTTCATGGCAGTGAAACGCTTCTTCGCGTACTCGCGGTCCGGCGCGTATTGCAGAATTCCGCGAAGACTGAACAACGCGTGCCGGTTGTCGTAGCTCGGGGATTTGGTCTTATTCGGGTTCAGGGCTCGGCTGAGTAGGTGGTCGGAGTCCCACGGCAGTCGCAGCATCGCTTCCTCGGACAGCGGCGCCAGCTGATCGAGGAGGGGGAGTTGGGTGTCATAGGCTCGCTCCGCCAACGTGACCAGGGCGTCGCGATCGGGACCGACAGTGGAAACGAGGAAGGCGGCCACGTAGGAGCCGTGTGGGAGGACAGCTCGCAGGAACGGGGAGCCGGGGCGCCAATGCGCACGTGCGTCAGGGTATTTGGGCAGGGTGACGGGCTCGTTCTTGTCCCGGTATGTCCCGAAGTCGGTGTCGTGGAACTCGGTCGCGGCCTGGCGTGCGCGGGTCGCATCCGGGAATTGCATGATGAGCGTGCTCACCGTTGTCGAGTTGGATTGCTGTTTGGTCGGCCAGTCGGCGTCGGCCACGGTGATGTTCTGATCGGAGCCGTTGGACTCGAAACCGTACATCATCCGGTTGCGTTCGGCGATCGGCTTCATGTCCGTAATGCGTCCGAGTTGTTCGGGCAGAATTCCGGTCGTAATAGTCGATGACGACCGGCCGTATTTCATTGCCGGATCGATGTCATAGGCGGTGGCAACATAATCGGCCAACCGCATTGCGGCAACCTTGGGCATGTCGATGAAAAGCGGCTGATAGTCGTCGTCGTGCGCATCGGGCGGCTCGGTGGGGTAATTGCCGGTATCGAGATTTCTGATGTCGATCTCACCGGGCTGTGCGGTTCCGGACTTCGTCGAGCCGCACGCGGCGAGAAGCACGGTCGACAGCACGCATGCCAGTGCGGTCGCGGCAGTGCGGAATGATTTCATCCGGCATTCACCAACAATGCGTACTGCGCGGAGATTCGTTGCTGGGCGTCGAGCAGTTGAGGTGACCAGGAGAATGCCGCATAGCGATCGTAGGACACCGAGCAGTAGAAGCGGATGACGATCGACTGACTGCCGATGTATTCCTTGCATTTGGCCGTGGGCAGGCCTTTCGGCGATTCGGCACTCCGGAATTTCTTGCTCAGACTGCCGCGCTCCTCGCGCAGCTTCCTGGCCGCGGCCCGATCGCGTGCGCGATACAGATTGGTGCCGTCGGTCGCGTACCGGTCGACCCCCGCTTCCTCGATCGCGCGCTGGTCGGCGACCGGGTCCGACGCGAAGTGCACCGCGGTGTGACCGGTGTAGGCGCCGGGCGGATCGATCCAGGAGTCCTCCCGTGGTCGTGGAAGGGTGCGGTCGAGCATGCCGTCCATATCGATCGACAACGTCATCAGTTGGTCCGCCGGTGTCGGGCTGAACCCGTCGACGGAGCGGACGACGGTGTCGAGGCTCTTGGTTACCAGAGCGAGGAGCTCGGAAAGGTCGACCTGCTGCAGGAAGACCTTGGGGTAGTCGTAGATCCAGGTGAAGACGACGAATTTCCCGGTGGCGAACCAGGATCCGATCGACTGCTCGTGTGGCTGCCAATGTGCGTGCGCCGCAGGATAGTTCGGAATCCGAACGGCGACGTTGCGCGGGTTGACCTCGTAGTCGACGTGTTCCAGGGCGGCCGCGGCGGCGGCCGCTCTCTGCTCGTCCGGGAATATCATGACCGCGTTGATCAGATCCTTGCCACGGTTGTTCGGCTCCGTGCTGCCACTGCTGAGGAATCCCGCGACGAAATCCGGTGCGGCCTCGGCGAAGCGGGAATCATCCGTGATCCGCCCGAGTGCGGCCCGCGTGTCGATGAAGACCTTCGAGGTCCGGGGATCGCCGTAAACGAACGCCGGATCGATATCCGATGCCGTGGGAACGAAGTTTCCCAACCGTTCCGCCTCGATCATCCGCGCCTGTTCGGGATTCTTCACGGTGCCGAGCGCACGCGGCTTCGTCGAGTAATTGCCTGGATCGAGCAGGCCGAGATCGACGGCGGGATCCATGGGCGCCTCGCGCCCGCCCTCGGCGCTGTCGCACCCGCCGACGGCGATCGCCACAACGGCCGAAAGGATCAGGGCACACACGGTTCGGACCGGTATAGCGGCGCGCTGCACGTCCCTCCCCTTACTGCGATCGTTGCGGCGATCCTACTGGACCCGGCCAGGCGTGACGAGGGTGCGCGGTCGGTGGCTTCCGCCGGCAGCCGCGGTCAGAGACTGTTCGCCAACAGCGCATACTCCGCGGCGACCTTCTGCCGCACGTCTGTTTCCTTATCACTGGTGACGACACCGACATACCGTTTGTAGGCGACATAGCAGCGGTACCGGTATTCCCGTTGCGGGTTGCCCTTGCTGTTGAGCTGGAGGCACTTGGCGCCGGGGACGTCCTTGGGCGCACCGAGCGCGTCGTAATGCGCGTCCTCGTTGTTCAGCAAGCCGGTGACCAGTTTCTGGGCGGCGGCCGCGTCGCGAGTGCGAGCGACATAGCTGTCGTCGACGACGGCGGTGTGGTCGACGCCCGCGTCCTCGATCAGGCGTAGATGCACGGACTCGTCGTCGGCGCGGTGGACCGTGTGGCCGGCGCCGTAGACGGCGAAGGTCGCCGGGGCCGGGGCGCGGCTCTTACGGTCGGCGACGACGCGCGCGAGCAGACCGTCCGGGTCGACCTTCAGGGCGCTGAGCTGGTCCGTCGGCGTCGGGGTGAACTTGCCCAGCTGCGCGACCTGCGCGACGAGGGTCTTGTCGACCCAACTGACCAGGTCGGCGCCGTCGGCCTTTGGCCGTTGGATGAACAAGGAGATGACGAACTCCTTATAGGCCATGAAGGCGCCGACGGAGGGAACCCCTGGGCGCCAATGCAAGTGGGCATCGGGATAGCGGGTCGAGAAGAGTGCGCGGTTGTCCGGTGACACGGCGATGTCCACGTCCTCGAGTTCGCGGGCGGCGAGTTTCGCGGTGGCCTCGTCCGGGAAACGGAATACCACGTCGGTGATCGCGGTCGCGTCGGGCGACGGGTTGGTTTTGCCCACGGGGTCGGGACGGTCGGCGCCACTCGCGGCGTAACCGACCACCAGCTTGCGGTTCTCGAAGACCGGTTTGGAGATCTTGGCGACGAAATCGAGCGCCTGCTGGGCATCGGCAACCACAGTGCTGCCGCGACCGACCTTCATGGATGGATCGATGCGCACGGTCGGGGCCACCGCGTCGGACATCCGCATGCCTTCGAGGAGGGCGCCTCGGCCGCCGGAGTCCTGGTTGTAGTGGTGTCGGTCAACGTGATAAGCGCCGACTTCCAGCGTCCGCACATCGATTTCGCCCGCGGTCGGCGTCCCCGGCGCGCCCGCGCAACCGGCCAGCAGGCCCGTCCAGAGCAGGCACGACACGGTGAGTGCGATGCGTGTGGTCCGAACCATGTCAGGCCCCTCGTTCCTCCCGATACCGACACTGAAGTTACCGGACGGACGTTGGGTACGCCGGACCGATGGAGTTCGTAGTGCAATACCCTTGTCTGTGTGGCGATGACCCCGCAATGTGCCCTCGGTGGAGGCCGATACCGTTGATGGATCGGCAGGTTGAGGTTGTCGAGGGTGGTCATGCCGTAGCCGGACTCCCGGGTGCGGTCATTGTTGTCGCGCATCGCGGACCGGGTCGGCCGGCCCAGGATTCCCCCGCCCTCGTCGCCCTCGAGTCACTGGCCGAACTGGTACGTGAGGCAATCGCACAGAAGCCGGAGGGTCCAGGCGCCACAGTGGCCAGGCAGGCGACGCGGTGGCTGATGAAACACGCCGAGCAGATCAGCCCTGGCGAGCCGATCGATTTCGGCATCCTCTGCACCGCGGAGAACGGGGGCGTGGCGATCTTCTTGCACGGCGCGGTCACCGCGGTGCTGGCCGACGACACCGAGGTCGCGCGGTATCGCGGCAGCACAGCGGCATTCACGGTCGACCGGGTCGCGGAGGTTCCCGCGCGAGCGGCGGCCCTGTTCGTCGACGACGCGCGGGGGCGTATCCCGAACCTGCCGCCGGAGCGCGGCATCGGCCGGCTGGTCGAGGGCATCGCACCGGCAGGCGGCGCCATCGTCTGGTTCGACGCCGCGCGCACTCGACCGCCCGCGACCGGCCGCGCGTCCGGCCCCGGGGAGACGCCTCGACGCACCGAGATGCCGCCGCTGCCGACGGCGCGCATCGAGCGCAAGTCATCCGCTGAGTCCGATACCGGACAGTTGCTCGACTCCCGGCGCACACCGGAACCCCGGGAACCATCCGGACCAGCGCCGGGACCCGAACCGCCACCGCCGCACCCGTCGGCGGCGTCGACGGCGATGCTCGATGCCGAGGCTGAACAGCAGGCGATCGATCCGCGCCACGCGCCGACCCAGTTACGCGGCACCAACCCCGCTCCGCAGCCCGACCCGGATCTGCAGCGCCGTCTGGAGGCGACCGCGCGGGCCACCGCGCTCACCGTTCGAGTACTGGGATTCAAGTGCGCGCGAGCGCATCCCAGTGACCCGCGCGCCGCGTTCTGCACGGTGTGCGGAATGCCCGTCGACCAGACGCAACCGCTGATCGAGGTGGTCCGCCCACCGCTTGGCATGCTGATCCTCGACGACGGAACGAGCTACCTGCTGGCCGCGGATGCGGTGCTCGGCCGTGATCCGGAGCATTCCGCGGCCGCCGAGAGCGGACTCGTCCCGCTACGAGTCGACGACGCCTCTGGTGGAATGTCCCGTGCGCACGCCGAGATCCGGCTCGTGAACTGGGACGTCTCCGTAGTGGATCGTGGCTCGACCAATGGCACCCGCACCCGGCTGCCCGGCTACCGCGACTGGATACGCCTGGCCCCGCACCAGTCCATGGCGCTGATTCCCGGCACCGAGATCATGCTCGGCAACCGTGTGCTGCGCTTCGAACACTCGGCCCCGCCACCGTTCGGCCGCTGAACGCGTCGAGTCGGGAGGATTCATTGCTGGGCGGCCGAAACCCTATGAGTAGCGGGCCATGCAGGTGTTCTGTCCGCCGAGCACGCCGGCGCGGAACGCGTCGACCCGGGCGAAACCGCTCGGCACGGTCTTGCCCTCCACGTCGCTGGCGGCAAGTCCGTCGGTGAGCAGGCCGGAGACCGCCTCGTCCAGATCGCCGGCAGCGAGCTTGATGTCGCCCTCGGTCACGGGTCGTCCGGTCTGCGCCAACTTTCCAGTGACCACTCCGGACAGGCACGCGGCGCGCAATCCGGCCTTCGGGCCGACGAGTTGCTGTTTGTGACTGTGTTGGACCGCGAGGGTGTATCGGGAGATGAACACCACATAGCCGTTGTAGTCGCCGGTCACCTTCACCGGCAGCGGGTCATCCGGGTCGATGTTCACCGTGCCACGCTGGGCCAGTTCCGGAATATCGGTGGCGACGACATTCTTTACCGCGCAATACGACACGGGTTCGGTCGCCACACCGCCGCGGCACTCGATGTTCGCCCCGTTGTAGTCGTAGGTGGGTTCCTCGGGGATGGGCAAAATCGCGGCCAGCGCCTTGCTGAGTTCGACCAGATTGTCCTCGGTGATCTCATACTCGCCCGACTCTCCGTCGAAGCTGGTCGGCAGAGTGCCACGGCGTTGGTTGATCTCGTCGATATCGATGCCCTTGCAGGCGCGCGGCCCGTCGGTGAAACCGACCTGGACCGCGGTGACCCGTTCGAAGGCCGAGCCGTGCACACTGTCCGGATCGTCAGGGTCGGAGTCGCGGATGGCGACGGTGGCGGCCAGTACCGAGTTCAGCCCGTCGGAGGTGTTGATCGTGAAATGCCGCGCTTTGCCCTCGGCGACGTGACGCATGAACGCGCCCGCGAAGCAGTCGGCCTGCTGTTCCTTGACGATGACCGGGTCCTTGGCTCCGACGATCTTGGCCATGGTCTGTACCGCGTGCCCGTACTCGTGCGCGAGCACCATGACCACGGCCATCTTGCCGAAGGTCTCCGCCATGGTGGGAAGCAGCACGGAGCGATCCCAGCCGATCGAGTTGTCCAGTCGGCAGAAGGCCGCGTTCACCAGGTGATAGGTGGTCTCTTTACAGAATTCGACGGCGTCGCTGCGCGGGGACTTCGCGCTCCACGACAGCAACCTGTCGACCGGCTTGAACTCCCCCTGGAATTCCTTGCCGAATTCCCCCCGCCAGTAGGTCTGGATATCGTCGACGGCGTTGAGCGCCAGCGTGTCCACGGGGCTACCGTCGCCGTTCGTCGCGGTGAGGGTGCTGTCGGGGACGTCGTCGCGCGGTCCGCTCGGCCCGCTGGTGGTCGGCAACCCGGCGACCTTGAACGGGTCGTCGTAGATGGAGACGGCCCTGCCGTCTTCGAACCGGGTGCAACCTCCGACCAGCACCAGAACGCTCAGCAGCGCTGTAACAAGCGCGGTCGGTGTGAATGTCGGCAAGGCTCCCCCTTGTCGGCCGGTATCGCGTGCACGTCGTTCACCGGATCGGGGGTGAACGGCGCGTCGGGGGCACCGCCGATGTCCGGATGATGGAATAGTATCCGCTGCATGTCTTCACCGGGGGCGCAGACCATCACCGTGCGCCATGATGGGAACGAACGAGTTTTCGATTCGAGCCAGAAGGTCACCATGGGCCGGGCGCCGGAGGTGACGCTGTTCGTCGACAGTCCGCTCGTCTCCCGGATCCATGCGACGCTCACCTGGCAGGGCATCGCCTGGGTGTTGTCCGACAATGAGAGCACCAACGGTGTTTTCGTCGATGCGCGCAAACTGACGCAACCGGTATCGATCGATCGCCCGACGCAGGTACGTCTCGGTGACGCGATCAGCGGCCCGCTGCTGCATCTACTACCCGCGAATCCGCAGCCCCCGCAACGGCCCGCGGTACGGCCGCCGCACGCTCCGCCCCAGGCTCCGCCGCCGAGTCAACAGCGGCCGGCGCACCAGTTCCAGCGCCCACAGTATCCGCCGTCCCAGGCGGCGCCCGCGCAACCGCTGAACCTCAACCTGACGACCAGAGCCGACACGTCGAATGTGCCGCCGGTCCGGGCCAGGGCGTCCACCGCGCCCGCCGCCCGCGCCGACCGCATTCCTCCGAGCGGTCTCGCGATCGGCCGCACCACCGACAATCAGATCGTCGTCAATGATCCGCTGGCCTCCCGCAAGCACGCCCGCCTGGTCGCCGCCGCCGAGGGGCTCGCGATCGAGGACCTCGGATCGGCGAACGGCACCTTCGTCAACGGGCATCGGCAACAGCGAGCGGTGCTGCGCGAGCGCGACATCATCACCATCGGCAATGTCGACTTCGTCGTCCAACAGGGCGCGCTGGTGCATCGGCAGAAACCGGTCGCCGAGCAGGGCCTGGCGGTGCACGGCGTCGGGTTCACCGTCGAAGGCAACAAGCAGTTGCTCGTCGACGTGAACATGTCGGCGAGCCGGGGGACGTTGACCGCGTTGATCGGTCCATCCGGCGCCGGTAAGTCGACGCTGTCACGCCTGATCGCGGGCACCACCCAGCCCTCGGGCGGCGTGGTCACCTTCGAGGGCCGCAATCTGCACGCCGAATACGAGGCACTGCGCTCCCGGATCGGCATGGTGCCGCAAGACGACGTGCTGCACCGTCAACTCACCGTGCGCCAGGCGCTCGGCTACGCGGCCGAGTTGCGGCTGCCCCGCGACAACAGCAAGGACGACCGCCAGAAGGTGATCGACGGTGTGCTGAAGGAACTTTCGCTCACCGAGCACGCCGACACCAGGGTCGACCGGCTCTCCGGCGGACAGCGCAAACGAGCCTCGGTGGCGCTGGAACTGCTGACCGGTCCTTCGCTGCTCATTCTGGACGAGCCGACCTCTGGTCTGGACCCGGCGCTGGACCGGCAGGTCATGGTGATGCTGCGCGAGCTGGCCGACGCCGGCCGCGTGGTGATCGTGGTCACCCATTCGGTGGCGCATCTGGACATGTGCGATCAGGTGCTGCTGCTCGCGCCGGGCGGGAAGACCGCCTACTGCGGCAACCCGGCCGGGGTCGGCGCCGCGCTCGGCACCAGCGATTGGGCGCAGATCTTCGCCGATGTCGCGGCGAATCCGGACCAGGCATTCGCCGCGTATCGCTCCCGGCAGGCATTCGAGCCGCCGCCTGCGCCACCACTACAGCCGTACGGGTCGGGGGGCAGTCCGCCGCAGTCCAGTGCGGGCAAGCAATTCTCGACGTTGGCCCGCAGACAGGTCAGGTTGATTCACGCCGACCGTGGTTATCTCGCGTTTCTGGTGCTCTTGCCGTTCATCCTCGGTGGGCTCTCGCTGGTGGTGCCCGGTAAGAACGGCTTTCAGCGGGGTGCGTTGAAGGCGCTACCCGACGGCACCTTCGTGCCCAATGGCGGTGGCGAAACTCAGCAGTTGCTGGTGGTGCTGATCCTCGGCGCCTGCTTTATGGGCTCCACGTTGACGGTGCGCGACCTGGTCGGCGAACGGACGATCTTCTATCGGGAACGCGCGGTGGGTCTGCTGCCCTCGGCGTATCTGATGGCGAAGATCGCGGTGTTCAGTGGTACCGCGCTGCTGCAATCGGCGGTGCTGGTGGGGATTGTGCTCGCGGGCAAGAAGCCCCCGGGGAAAGGGGCGGTGCTCGCGTCCGGCAGCGCGGAACTGTACATCGACATCGCATTGACGGCGGTTTGCTGTGTGGTTGTCGGCCTGTTGCTCTCCGCGCTGGCCAAGTCGAACGAGCAGGTGATGCCGTTGCTGGTGGTGGCCATCATGTGCCAGCTGGTGATGGCGGGCGGCCTGATCCCGGTCACCGGCCGCGTGGTACTCGAACAGGTGTCGTGGTTGTTCCCGGCCCGCTGGGGTTATGCGTCCGGTGCGTCGACGGTCAACATCCGCGAGGTGTTCCTCAGTGCACAGCCGGACACGCTCTGGCAGCACAAGTCGGGAATCTGGACACTGGATGTCGTGCTGCTGTTGGTGATTACGCTGATGCTGGCGATGGTGACGTGGAGCCGGTTGCGACTGAAGAAGTCGGCCGCGTGACGCTCCCGCAACGGTCACCGGTCGAGCCGCCGCCCGCCGCGGTGCCGGAAAACGCCGACGACCGGGGGCTGACCACGACGACGAGCATGTCGGTCGCGAACCGGGCAGACTTATGGCTGTGACGGTGCGAGTAGGGGCAGTACATCTCGGCTGGGATGTGGTGTCCGTGGCTGCGGGCGGCGGGGGCACCCCCATTCGTCCGGTGCAGGTAGAAGGTGTGTGGACGCCGCCCGCGTATTTGCTGGCCGATTCGTCGGGCCGGTTGCACACGGCAGGTGTGGAGCGGAACCGACCGGATCTGGGGATGGCGATCGCCGACGTGCGCGACATTCTCGGGCATCCGCAGATCGTGGTGGCCGGCGCGACGTGGCCCGCCGAATTGGTGTTCCGCGCGCGGATGTACAACCCGCTCGCGGCGATCGGTAAGCATCTGCGCGGTAAGCCAGACCTGGTGGCGCTGCCCTATCCGGACAGCTGGCCGGATGAGAAGGTCGAGGTCTACGCCGCGCTGGTGGAACAACTCGATGTCATGGTCGAGCCGCTGCCGGAGAGCGTCGCGCTGTCGGGTTATGTGCGCGCGCTCGGGTTGGTGCGCCCACCGAATCAGGCCAGGCCGCACGGTATCGGTGCGACGGCCGTGTATTCCGACGGCCGGACCGTGCTGGTGGTCGCGGTGCACGGCGACGACGAGCAGCCGACCGAGTCGGTCGACGTCCCGGTCGACGCGGACGCCATGCGCGATGCCCGGTCCGCCGACAATGTGGTGATCGAGGTGATGGCCGCGGCCCGCTCGATCGGCGCGGACACCTCGACGGTTCTGCTCTCGGGCAATGTGTGCTTCAACGACGCGTTGCGTTTGGCCTTCCAGAATCATCTCGGACACCGGCTGCAGGTGGCCGACCACCCGATGCACGCGCTCACGCTCGGCGCTGCGCACCTGCTGGTGACCGACAACGAGTCGGGCGAGCCGGAGTCGTCGGGCAGGCACGCCGAACCGCCGCCCGGTCCCCGCGTTCCGGTGGACACCGACCGGCCGCAGGCCGGATACGACGCGGGGCAGCGTCCGCCCGAGGCCGGCGCACCGCGGCCGGAGACACGGCAGCAGCAACCACCGGATATCGCACAGCAGCAGCAGTCGCCCGGGCCGATCCCTGGTGTCCAGTACGGCCCGGGATATCCCACCCAGAGCGAGGACGCGACCACTCGGGACGTCCGCGACGAGGTGCCGCGCGGACTTCCACCCAACCTGGCCGAGCTGGGCAGCCGCTTCACTCGCCCGCCGAGCCACCATCCGGACGATGCACAGTCCGCTGCGCCCGGGCATCCATACGGCGACCTGGTGGTCCCGCCGGCGGGACCGCTCCCCGGTGGCCCGGTGCCGCCGCTCGGCCCACGGCCCTCGTACCAGGTTCCGCCCGAGCAGCAAGCGACGTACTACGCCGCGCGAGAACAACGCCACGGACAGTGGCCCGCGCCGGGAGCGGAGTCCGCCGACGAAGAGGACGGGCATCGCAAAGGCAAACTCTGGAACAAGATGAAGGGCCCCTTGTTCGGGGCCAATACCGTGGTCGGCGCGATGGCATTGGCCGTGATCGCGCTCCCGTCCGGCGGCGATCGGGTCGAACTCGCCGTCGAGGCTGGCGGTCAGGGGAGTTCGGTCACCGTGGCCCACCGAGCGGCGCGGGACGCGGCGGGGCCGGATGCTTGTTCGCTGACCTCGTACGCCATCGACCAGCCGAAGTCGGGAATCGCCAGCACCGGGGTCGATCGATCGGGCACGCGGGGCGACCGGAGCGGCGGCGCGGAGTGCGGGCGGCCCGGCATCGACACGCTGCGCTACCGGGTGCCGGGGCCGCCCGGCGCCATCGACCAAGGGCCGCCGTTCGAGATCTGACGCGATTTCTTCCGCCCGGTCCGCGCTGGTAAGGTGGCTCGTTGGCGTGTGGAACGCCCGGTTGATTCCTGGTGGATCGGTCCGGTCGTCCATCGAGTCCTGGGTCTCCACCGGCCGCCGGGAACACCTCGACCGCATGCTCGGCTGGCAACACCGACTACAGACAGGGAAGCACTGTGCCTACGTACAGCCCCAAGGCGGGTGACGTGACCCGTCAGTGGTACGTCATCGACGCCACTGACGTAGTGCTCGGCCGTCTCGCCGTCCAGGCAGCGAATCTGCTGCGTGGCAAGACGAAGCCGACCTACGCCCCGCACGTCGACGGTGGCGATTTCGTCATCATCGTCAACGCCGACAAGATTGCCATCAGTGGCAACAAGCGGCAGGACAAGCTGATTCACCACCACTCCGGACACCCGGGCGGCCTCAAGTCGCGCACTGTCGGGCAGGTGTTGGAGTCGCGCCCCGATCGGCTGGTCGAGAAGGCGATCAAGGGCATGATCCCGAAGAACAAGCTGGGCAACGCGATCGCGGGCAAGCTGAAGGTCTACGCGGGCCCGACGCATCCGCACGCCGCTCAGCAGCCCATTCCGTTCGAGATCAAGCAGGTGGCACAGTGACCGCTCCCGAGGAATTCAACGAGGACTACGTCGAGGAATTCGACGCCGCCGAGGTCGTCGAGGACGGCGCGGGCTACGTGGAGGCCGAGGTGTCGGCGTCCTTCGCTCCGATCGTGATCGACCGTCCGGTGCAGACCGTTGGCCGCCGCAAGGAGGCCGTCGTCCGCGTGCGACTGCTCCCCGGCTCGGGCAACTTCGTGCTCAACGGCCGCTCCATCGAGGACTACTTCCCGAACAAGGTGCACCAGCAGCTCGTCAAGTCGCCGCTGGTGACCGTCGAGCGCACCGAGTCCTTCGACGTGCACGCCCGCCTGGTTGGCGGCGGCCCGTCCGGCCAGGCCGGCGCCCTGCGTCTGGCCATCGCTCGCGCGCTGATCGAGGTCACTCCGGAGGACCGTCCCGCGCTCAAGCGCGCCGGCTTCCTGACCCGTGACCCGCGTGCCACCGAGCGGAAGAAGTACGGTCTGAAGAAGGCGCGCAAGGCGCCGCAGTACTCGAAGCGCTGATTGTGGCGGCATCGACTTTGCGTGTCCGGCACCTCCACGGTGTGGGATACGGTGGAGTCGATGTGGCAGCTGTCCGAGAGCAGGCTCCCCGCGAACGGCTGGGCGCCTGCTCTCGAGCTGTATGACCTTGCGGCGTTCTCGTACCCAGGCTGCCTCCTTCGGGCCCGTCGCTCACGCTGCAGATCCACCGATGAGGGGCGAGGTATGGGACGGTTGTTCGGCACCGACGGAGTGCGCGGGCTTGCCAATGAGTCGCTGAGTCCGGAGCTCGCACTGCGCGTTTCGGGCGCGGCCGCGCAGATCCTGAGCCGCGGCAAGAAGCGCGCGCTCGCGGTGGTCGGCCGTGATCCGCGGGCCAGCGGCGAGATGCTGGAGGCAGCCGTGACGGCGGGGCTGACCGCCGCGGGAGTGGACGTGCTTTCGCTGGGAGTGTTGCCGACGCCTGCTGTCGCCTATCTCACCGGTCTCTATGACGCGTGTCTCGGCGTGATGATCTCCGCCTCGCACAACCCCATGCCGGACAACGGCATCAAAATCTTCGCCGCCGGTGGGCACAAACTCGACGACGCGGTCGAAGACCGGATCGAGGCACTGGTCGCCGCGGACACACCGTTACGGCCGACCGGCGCGGGCATCGGGCGAGTGCGCAACGCCGCCGGCGCGCGCGACCACGGGCTGGCCATCCCGGACCAGTACAGCCTCGCGGGCACACACGAACGCTACGTCGAGCACTTGGTCGAGGCAGCCGGCCGCGATCTGTCCGGTCTGACGGTGGTGGTCGACTGTGCGCACGGTGCCGCCGCGGAGGTCGGTCCCGCCGCGTACCGCGAGGCGGGGGCGACGGTGATCGCCATCAACGCCGAGCCGGACGGGCTGAACATCAACGACGGCTGCGGCTCGACCCACCTCGACCAGGTCCGTGCGGCCGTGCGCGAGCACGGCGCCGATCTCGGGCTCGCGCACGACGGTGATGCCGACCGCTGTCTGGCTGTCGACGCCGAAGGCGCCGTGGTCGACGGCGACGCGATCCTGGCGATTCTGGCGCTGGCCATGCACGAAGAAGGCGAACTGGCGGACAACACTCTGGTCGCCACGGTGATGAGCAACCTCGGCCTGCACATCGCCATGCGTGCGGCCGGCATCGCCGTGCGCACCACCGCGGTCGGTGACCGCTACGTGCTCGAGGAGTTGCGCAGCGGAGGGTACACACTGGGCGGCGAGCAGTCGGGGCATGTGGTCTTCCCGCGCTTCGGCACCACCGGCGACGGAATCCTGACCGGCCTACGTCTGATGGCCCGAATGGCACAGACCGGGCGCACCCTGGCCGATCTCGCCGGTGTGCTGCACACCGTGCCGCAGGTACTGGTGAACGTGCCGGTCAGCGACAAATCCCTGGTCGCGACCGCGCCCGTGGTACGGGACGCGGTCCTGGCCGCGGAACGGATTCTCGGCGACTCCGGTCGAGTCCTGTTGCGGCCGAGTGGCACCGAGGAACTGGTACGGGTGATGGTGGAGGCGACCGACCCGGCGCAGGCGCGACAGCTGGCGGACGATCTCGCCAAACGAGTCGCGTCGGTGTGATCCGGGTGTGGCGCGGCCGCGGGCTCGCGTGCGAGCGACCGCCGGTGGCGAACCGCTCGCTTCTTATGAAGCTCGACGTCGATGGAGCTTCGCGCGTTAGGCACAGGCTTGAAGTGACTGCATGACAGGAATTCTCGGCGCCGGCTCGGGGTAGTCGCTCGTAAATAATTGCTGTGCACCACTTCCCATAGTGTCAGGGCGCCGCGCTCGCTGGCGCCGGTGCTGTGGATGTCGGTGTAGATACGCCGGCTGCGCCAGCGCTGATCTGGGCGCTCCCACGAATCGTGCTGGCGCTGTTGTAAATTTCCGATTTTCGCCTGTATGCGGTGAACGCGAGCGTACTGGTCCAGAGGGTCGAGTGATCTCGATGCTGATGATGCAGACAGCCATGGGTGGGAAGGCCGTCAATCCCTTTCTCGCCGAGTCGGTTACATACTTGGCGATTCAAGGATGCAGCATCGGGAGAGGAGGTGCGATATGACCCGCAAGGACATCATTTGGGACTGATCCCAGTCGAGTTGACAGCGGGGTCGGCACGCAGCTTCGGCGTAGCCGACCCTGCTCATGAAGTGCATTGCGGAGCCCTGGCCGAAATCCCGGTGCCGATGGCTCAGAAGGTCATGAGTGTTATGAATCCCTCTCCGTCGAGTGCGTTACATACTTGACGCTCGGATTGCCACCTGTTCAGGTTGCAGCCCCGGAGAGGAGGTGTGTTATGACCCGCAAGGACATCGCTTGGACTGATCGCAGTTGAGTTGACAGAGGGTCGGCACGCAGCTTTCCGCGGAGCCGGCCCTGCTCATGAAGCGCGTTGCGGAGAATGGATGAGTCGTTCGTCGGCGGAGGGGCAACGGCCGGCAGGCTATTGGGATCTGTTGGTCCTGGTGGAGTATCGAGCGGTTCTCACAGCAAGCGCGCTCTCCTGGGCCGGGGATTACCTGTGCAAGGCCGCAGTGGCGCTGCAGGTCTTCGATCGCACCGGTTCTGTGCTGGCCTCGGCGTCTGCCTTCGCCGTGGGATATCTGCCGTGGCTCACCGCGGGGCCTTTATTCGCGGCAGTGGCCGAGCGGTATCCCACACGCTCGGTGATGATCTCCTGTGATTTTGTCAGAGCGGTGCTCATCGGGCTGATCGCGATCCCCGGCGTGCCGGTGTCGGTCCTGCTGGTGTTGCTGTTCACCAGTGGTCTGCTTGCTCCGCCGTTCGAGGCGGCCCGTTCCGCGCTACTCCCGCATCTGTTGACTGGCGATCGGTATCCCGTCGGCATGGCCCTCAATAACACAGTCTTCCACCTGGCCCAGGTCCTTGGGTATGCCGCCGGCGGAGTGATCGCCGGTTACAGCTCGCACACCGCGCTGTTGTTGAACGCCGGCACCTTCGTCGCTTCGGCGTTCCTGCTGCGCCGTTATGTCGAACTCCGACCAGCGGCACTCGCGGCCACCCGCCGCAGCGGCCTATGGTCGGAGACTCGGCAAGGGTACGTCCTCGTCTTCGGCGATCCGGTGATGCGGGCCATCGCGTTCATCGTTTTCGCAACGGTCACCTTCGTGGTGGTTCCGGAGGGCCTGGCCGCGGCCTGGGCATCCGAGATCGATGGCGGAGGCGCGACCCAGGGGCTCATCATGGTCGCGAACCCGGTCGGCTTCGCCATCGGCGGCCTGATACCAACCCGGCTGGCGCGGTTGCGGACCCGACTTGTCCGTCCGCTGGCGGTCTTGGCTCCCCTCACTCTGGTCCCTGCGCTGCTCGACCCGCCACTCACCGGCATTCTGGCTCTGGTCACCGCCTCCGGAGTGGTCATGTCACTGCTGCTGCCCGCCGCGCAGACCCTGTTCAGGACCGTGCTTCCGGACGAATATCGGGCCAGGGCCTTTGGCGTCATGAACAGCGGCATCCAGATCGCCCAGGGCGCCGCGATCCTGGCCACCGGCGCTGCGAGCGAACCTTTCCCCACCGCGATGGTCATCGGGACATGGTGCGCCACCGGGGTTCTCGTGATGCTCCTCGTCTCGTCCCAGTCGTTCACCCGCCCCGAACCATCGGCTCTTTCACCCGATTCGACAGAGAGAACACCATGAACGATGCTTCCACCGTCGCCTTCGGCGACCTCGCAGACGACCAGCCGGGTGACCAAACGACCGAGGGAGATCCTCAGCAGGGGCAGGCGGCGCTATTCGGTCCGCGGATCGGTGATGCGATCGGCGACATGCTGCGCGATGGCTACCAGGCAGCACTGGAGCCGAGCGGTACCCAGGTCTTCCATATCGCCGAACGCAGCGATGGGATGGTGAAGCCGGTACCCGTCGCACCATGGCTCGCGCCGATCGACCAATGGCTGGACGGCGAACGCCGCGCACTGGACTTGCTCCGGGGCAGAATTCTGGACGTCGGCGCAGGCGGTGGACGGGGCGCACGCGCCTTGCTCGATCGGGGTCACGACGTCACCGCACTCGACATCTCACCGGGCGCGCTCGAAGTGTGCCGGCGGCAAGGGGTGCGTTCGTGCCTTCTCGGCACGGTCGACGAGCATGCCGCGAATGCGGAACGGTACGACAGCTTCCTGCTCCTGGGCGCGAATCTCGGTTTGCTGGAAAGCCGGGAACGGGCTCCGGAGTTCCTGCGCGCATTGGCCGCGCTGGCCGCACCCGGCGCCGTCATCGTTGGCCAAGGCCACAACATGACCGACTCCACCGATCCTGCGCATCTGCGCTACAACGAACAAAATCTCCGGGCGGGCCGCATAGCCGGACAGCGCACCATGCGGGTCCGATATCGCGAGGTCGCGACGCCCTGGTTCCACTACCTCTGCCTGTCGCCCGCCGAACTCGCCGAACTCGCCATCGGAACCGGATGGGATCTGACCGACATCACCTATTTCGAGAATTCGACGGCCCACTACCTCGCGACCCTCCGCCGAAGCAGATGATCCGGCTCCGCACCGACGACCATGACACGGACACGGTTGCGCGGGTAGCCCTCCTGCGCGCGTCGGTGGTGGCACGCCATGCGGCGTTCGTTCTGGAGTTGTCGACTCGAACCGGTGTGATCAGAGCGTCTCGGTGAGGGCGCCCGATTCCATGTGCCAACGGCGGGTCGCGCGCACCGTGTCGAGCATGCGGCGGTCGTGGGTGACCAGCAGGAGTGTGCCGGCGAAGGATTCGACGGCCTGCTCCAGTTGCTCGATGGCGGGGAGGTCGAGGTGGTTGGTCGGTTCGTCGAGGACGAGCAGGTTGACGCCACGGGCCTGCAGCAGGGCCAGGGCGGCACGGGTGCGTTCGCCGGGGGAGAGCGTGTCGCAGGGGCGCAGCACGTGGGTGCCGCGTAGGCCGAACTTCGCCAGCAGCGTGCGAACCTCGGCATCCGGCCAGTCCGGTAATTCGGCGCCGAAGGTGTCGGCCAGCGCGATGGTCCCACGGAACAGGTCGCGCGCTTGGTCGACCGCACCGATCGCGACGCCGGAGCCGAGGCTTGCGGTCCCGCCGTCCGGTGGGATCCTGCCGAGCAGTAGGGCGAGCAGCGTGGACTTGCCGGAGCCGTTCGCACCGGTCAGCACGATGCGATCGGCCCAGTCGATCTGGGTGGTGATCGGGCCTAGGGAGAAATCACCGCGGGTGACGGTCGCGGACGACAGCGTGGCCACCACCGAGCCGCTGCGTGCGGCGGTGGCGATGCTCATCCGCAGATCCCACTCCTTACGCGGTTCCTCCACCACCTCCAGTCGCTCGATGCGGCGCTGCGTCTGCCTGGCCTTCGCCGCCTGTTTCTCGGTGGATTCGGCGCGCATCTTGCGGCCCGCCTTGTCGGAGTCCATTTTTCGCGGGTCGCGCGCCTTGCGGCGGGCGGTGCGGACACCGTGCTCGAGCCAGTTGCGCTGCATGTGTGCGCGGGCTTCCAGTCCTGCCTTGGTGTCCGCGTAGTCTTCGTAGACTTCGCGCGCGTGCTGACGGGCGATCGCTCGCTCGGCCAGGTACGACTCGTAGCCACCGTCGTACAGGCCGACCTGCTGCTGCGCGAGGTCGAGTTCGACGATTCGATTCACCGTACGGGCCAAAAACTCGCGGTCGTGGCTGATCACCACCAACGGAACCCGAACGCCGGTGACGAACTGCTCCAGCCGGGCGAGGCCGTCCAGATCGAGATCGTTGGTCGGCTCGTCCAGCAGCAGAATGTCGAAGCGCGACAGCAGCACCGACGCCAATCCGGCACGCGCGGCTTGGCCGCCGGACAGGCCGGTCATGAGCGTGTCGAGACCGTTGGGCAGACTGTCGGCCAAGCCGAGATCGGCCGCCACCTCGTGGGCGCGCTGGTCCAGGTCCGCGCCACCCAGCGCTAGCCAGAGTTCGAGTGCCGGAGAGTACTCGTCGGCGCCGCCGTCGGCGAGGCATTCGGCGGCGGCGTCCATGGTCTGCTGTGCGGCGGTGACTCCCGTTCGGCGGCCGAGAAATTCGAGCACGCTCTCGCCGGGTACCCGCTCCGGTTCCTGCGCCAAATAGCCCACCGTGGCGTCCGGCGGGCTCAGCGTGATGCTGCCCGTCGACGTGCGCCGGTCGGCGAGCATGCGCAGCAGCGTTGATTTGCCCGCGCCGTTCACGCCGACCAGGCCGATCACGTCACCCGGCGCGAGGGTGAGATCGAGGTCGGCGAACAGCGTGCGTTCGCCGTGCCCCGCGGACAGCCCGCGGGCATGCAGAGTGGTGCTCACCAGGACGAGTCTGCCGTGCTCGGGGTTGAACCCTGAGGTCGGGCCCCACGGAAATCAGGGTCGGTATCGGCCGCCGGACCGATGTCGGGCGCCGCACTGCCCGGCAGAGTGGAGTCCGTAGCGATCACCACCAGAGAGGCAAGACCATGACCGCCCCTACCCGCCGTTTCGCTCGCTCCACCCACGACAAATGGATCGCAGGCGTCTGCGGTGGCATCGCCGAGTACCTGGGCTGGAACGCCAACGTCGTCCGTCTGCTGTTCGTCGTGTCATGTCTGCTGCCCGGACCGCAGTTCATCATTTACCTGGCGTTGTGGTTGCTGATGCCCAAGAAGTGAGCGGGAGGGGCTGCGGCAGGGGTTCATGGGATGTCAGGATGGAGCGATACCGCCTTCGTGGCGGAGCGCACCAGCGCACGAGTCCCGCTGAGGAGGAACCCCTTTGATAACCTCGGGCGAATTCCCGGGCTTGGACCTACCCGGGATCGACGCGTCCTCGTCGCTCGACGACCTGGGTGCGGTCGAGTTGCAGCACCCCACCCAGGACATCGATGGTGACGGCACCCTCGACACCTTCAGTACCACCGGCGCCGACGCGATGAAGGTCTGGACGGACTACGACCACGACGGTATCGCCGACCACGTCAAGATTGTGGAGAAGGACGGCGATTACGCCGCCTGGGAGTTCCACCGCCACCCCGACGGGTCCTCCGAATGGGTCCGCACGGATCAGGGGAAACTCGGCAACTGATGCCAACCGGCGCCCGCGCTGTTCGCCGCGCGTGCGCTGGAGCACGACAATGCCGATCCTGTCGGCCTCCGCGGCCCTCCCGCACGCCCTGACGACTGCGGTCACGCGTTGTTGATCTCGGTGACGCGACTCATGTCTGCGCACCGGTCCCGCGCCTGCGGCCAGACATAACCGGACAGGTGCATAGGGTCGCTGAGACAACAACGCAGGGTTCTTCCTCCAACGGATGGGGACAGGAATTGATGAGGCGACCCGCGCCCAGGCAACCGACATGTGGCTCGATCGGATAACGCTGGCAAACTCCTCAGTCGACACCGATGCGGCCCTCAGCATGTACCGCACGATGGAACACTGGAGAGAAGTGACGATGTGCGCCGAGATCATGCCCCGCGTCGTATCCGCCGACCCGGGCCGCTTCGAGGGCTGGGGTAGGCTATTACGACACGCGCCTGTCCCGGAACCACGAACCCTGGCTCGACATCCCGAAGGATGAACTGCGTACTTTGTCGCGCGAATGGGTCGAATAATTTTGCACGAGTAATGATTCCGCACACCTGACCACGCTGCGGTGCGCGGCAGCGCAGCGCACGGTGGGCTCGATACCGGTCCGTTTGTTACACACCGTCCCCCTATTCGACACGGAATGCGGATAACCGGGAGAGGTACCGCGCTAGTTTCGGCTCCTGCGCCGGAGCCCGTTCCGGCCGAGAGTCGTGCCACCGTAGGGAGTCACCATGAACAGCGACACAGGCCGCCCGCATGGCGTTACCGGAATGCACAGGCAGCCGACCCGCCGGGTGGCACTCGCGGTGTGGTTGTTCGTCACCGCCGTGGGTCTGGCCGCAGCGCCGCAAGTCGCCGCGGCCCCAACCCTGATTGCCTGCGGAACAGGCGAATACGAGAACGCCGACCACGACTGTGTCCGGCGCCCGCGGCAGGCTCCGACTGCCCCCGATGGGGCAACTGCGCAGTGCACCGACGGCACCTACAGTTCGAGCCGACACCGTTCGGGTACGTGCTCGCACCATGGCGGTGTTGCGCGCTGGCTGGTCGCCTTGCCGTAACCAGCGGCAGTCTCCGACCTGGTTCGGGGCCGGACCTATCCGGATACCGTTGTAGCGGCTGGGCATGACCACTGGATACCCACATGCTGCAACGCGGAGCCGAACACCGTGCCATCCGGTTTCGTCCGAGCGTAGATATCCCGCGGCCGGCCGCAATCCGAGAACGTCGACAAGGCCGACGCCAGAGGACGAGGGGATTCGATCAGCATCCACTGCAGTCCTCGCGCACTGCGCCGCGGCCTCGTCGGCACGGCTCGCGACACTGTATCCGGTGTCGGGCAAAACCAAGGACGCGGCAAAACAACCCGCACCGTCCCGGTGCTGGTCAAGTTTCCGGCGCCCAGTCCAACCACCTTTCGAGCACAGTCGAATGGTGGTTATCAAGGGGTAGAACAGCAGCCATAACACTGCGTTCAGCAACACTGTGCTCAGCGAGCAGCCGGGACGTCAGCACTAGCAACGTATTTGGGCGAGGCGCTAGCGTGAACAGGGGTTTCTCGGGACACCGAATCGACCGGAAGTCGGGGAACCGAATGTCGGTGGATTGCGTCGAAGGAAGTATGGCGGCAGTCGGCGCGATTCGGGTTCGGCGCCCGGCGGGTCGACGCTACGAGGACGGAGGGGTGTTCATGGGTGGGTCGGAGACGTTCGGGGTTCGGACGGGGGAACTCGGTGCGCTGGGCAGCGATTATCGGAGATCGGCGAATACGGTTCGAGGCCAGGCCCAACTGATTGCCGAGCAGGTGTTCGGCGAGGGCGGCGGGGCGGGCAGAAACTATGCGTTGCAAGGCATCGCAGTGCATCAGGGGTTGCAGCGCATCAGCGCGTGGTTGGCGAGATGGAGCGACGCCACCACCGCGACCGCCGATGCGCTCGGTGCGGCGGTCGTGGCCTATGCGGAGACCGATCAGCAGCGCGCGGCAGAGACGAACACGAGGTGAGACCGCCGAATGACCGCTGTGTGCACTGACGACACCAGACCTTCGAGGAGTCGAGATCATGTCCGTTGCCTGGCAGAGTAAGTCGATCGACGCCATCTTGGACGAGGGCAGCTACGGGCTGCAGTACTGGATACGGTTCATGCCGCTGTACGAGGCTGCGTTCGGCGGTAACGGCGGCCGGGGAGATCTCGGCGTACTGCTGGCACGGTATGACGAGCAACGCGGTATGCGGGTGGACGAGCTGGAGCAGGCGGGCTCGGTGTTGAAAACCGCACTGGCCGAGGTGGATAGACAGTGGGAGGAGCAACGGAGCCACACCGGTCGGTTGCCCGCCCTGTGGCAGGGGACGGCGGCCACCGCGGCGCTCGATATGCTCAGCAAACAATCCGTCTTGGCCGACGAGGATCGGCAGCACACGCGGGCGGCGTGGCAGACGATCGATCCGATGGCGAACGCGCTGCGGCAGTCGGTCAACGCGAAAGCCGAGGCCACCTTGGGGCTATTAGCGGATTCGGGGAATGGCAGCAAGGCCGTGCAGATCGACGGCAAGAGCCCGGAAGATGTGAAAGTCATTGTCGAGGTGCACAATGCGCACGAGTGGATCAGCGGGGACCAGGTGCGCGACCTCACCCGGATCTTCCCCGCACTCGCCGTGCCCAGCTACCAGACCAACGGCAAGCAGAAACTGACCGGTGTATACGGCGAAAAGATCCGCAAGACCGTCAGTGATTGGCTGCAGAATCCCTTCAAGCGGGATTTCGATGACAAACTGACGCGCTTCATCGACGCATGCACACAAACCGATGACCACATCAAGCTCCAGTATCAGAATCTGGCTGGCGCTTTGGCCGCGGTGCCCGACCATGCCTACCCATGCCCGGCAGGGCCGTCGAAACCGTCGTCGGGCGAGTCGGACAATAAGGGACAACCCGTTTCCCCCGTGTCTCCCGGCTCGCCGTCCCCTACGTCGCCTGGCTCGCCTGGCTCGCCGTCGACTTCTCCACTCTCGACCGACGCCGCGCCCAGCACAGCCCCGGCAAGCACACCGACTACGCCGACCGAGCCGAGTATTCCGGCAACGCTCCCCCCCAAGTTGCCGTCGCTGGACGGCCTGGCCGCACTCGATCAGTTGGCGAAGCAATTGTCACCGGTGGCAACGGGTCTCGCCCAAGCCGTCGACCAAGGCGTCACCGCACTGAGCGGAGTCGTCAAAGAGGGAATCGACGCCGCGATCGAAAAGCTCGGAGCGAATATCGATCCGCCGAATGCCGACCCAGACGGCGTGGAGGCGAATAACGAAGAGAAGGCGGCCGGCAGTTCGCCGACGGCGGAGTTCGATATCGCCGGAAAGCATGTGAAGTTCGCGATGGGGCCGGACGGCCGAGTGACACTGGTGCTGTCCGACGCGGCGGGCGAGCGGCAGGAGTTCGATCTGGGACTGGACGAGAATGGAATGCCGGTCATCTCGATGAGGGAATCGCAAGAGCCCGCGCCGGCTGCCGATCCCCCGGCGCCAGAAACGCCGGAGAAAGACGAGCCGGTCGACAACGCGCCGGTCCCCGATTCGAACACCGGCCGGCCGGAAGCGCCGGCGGGAACTCCGCCGAGCACGCGACGCGAAGACGAGGGCGAGCATTGGCCGAAGGCCATACCGGAGCAGGACGACCCGGAACCCGTGCCCCCGGTGGACAGTGGTGCGGAACTGGCCGAGGCAGGACCGCTATGAGCCGGGGTGCCACCGGTGTGGCGCCACACCACGAGCGAGGCGATGCCGCATGGTGAACTACGCCGAGGAGGCGCGGCGACTCGCCGAGGAGAGCCAGCGACGGATGACGATCCTGCTCGACGAACTTCAGGAGATCAACGAGCGGTCGACGGCGAGTGGGCGCGAATTCGCCGACAACCTGGCGGCCGACATGGACCGCTTCAGGCAGGAACATGCCGGCGATTCGGCGGACTCTCGTGCCGAGGACGAGGCGACCGAGCGGCTGGCAGCCGAGGCGCGCGAACACCGCGAAGCCATTGCGCGGTCGATGACCGCCCGCAAGGCGAACCAGTCGGTTGCGCCGGTCGACGACGAGGACGAAGAGGCGAAGTTCTATCAGCGCGAAAGTTGGCTGATCTGACCTGCCTTCATCACCGCCGGAGCAACGCGGCCAACTGACCGACCTTCAGCTTCGGCGGTTTCTCCTCGTGGGGAGCGTCGGGGTCGATGACCTCGGTGTGCGGAATGGTCGCTTCGGGATCGGCGAAAGCCCGGTAGGTCTTGTCACCAGCCAGCGTGGCGAGCAAGTAGCCGGCGAGCAACGCGCGGGTTCTGCGGGCAGTCTTCGGCTCGTGTTTGGCCACGCCGACTGCGGCGAGTAGGCGGCGCCCCTCGATGATGCCGTTCTGCGAGGCCTCGTCGATGGCGCGCAGGATCACCCCGCCGCCCCAGGAGCTGGCCAGCGGGATGGCGTTGGAACTGACCGACGTGATGTCGGTGGCGCCGGCCAGGATGAGCGCCGGAATGTCGAGGTTGGATGCGAGACCTTCGGCGGCTGGCGCTGTCGGCGCGGGGAACAGCGCCGCGACGGCCGCGACCTGACGCCGGCTCGCGGAGATGACGGCGGCGCCCGCGCCCATGCCGTGCCCGACCAAAGCGAGGCGTTCGGGGTGCACGCTGATCGTGCCGTCGCCGAGGCGGACCCCGGTGCAGATGTCGAGGGTGGTGAGCAGGTCGGTGGCCAGGTCGAGATGTGACGGGATCGGCCCGCGCTCGGTATCCGGGGCCGCGGCCACAATTCCCCAGGAAGCGAGGTGTTCGAGCAGGTCACGGTAGTGGTGTGCGCCGGTCAGCCAGCCGTGTCCGAACGCGACGGCGGGCAGGTTCAGCCCGGACTCGGGGGTGAACACCACCCCTGGCTGGCCGGCGACGGCCAGGTTGCCGCGCAGTACCCGATGCGGGCCACGGCTGGTCAGGGTGCTCAGTAGCGATTTCACGGACGCCGACACGACGAGAACGTTATCCGATAAGTAGTGTGGTGAGCCATGTGCGGAATCGTGGGGTACGTCGGGTACCGAGACGCGCTCGGCGTCGTCGTTGACGCGTTGCGCCGCATGGAATATCGCGGCTACGACTCCGCGGGCGTGGCCATCCTGGATGGCGCGGGCGCGCTCGCGGTGGAACGTAAAGCAGGTCGACTGGCCAATTTGGAAGCCGAGCTGTCGGAAGCCGAGGCCGACCGCTTTGTCGGCACCACCGGCATGGGGCACACCCGCTGGGCGACGCACGGCGCGCCGACCGATCGCAACGCGCACCCGCACTGCGACGACAGCGGCAAGGTCGCGGTGGTGCACAACGGCATCATCGAGAACTTCGCCCCGCTACGGCGCGAACTGGAGGGTGCCGGGGTCGAGTTGCGCAGCGACACCGATACCGAGGTCGCCGTGCACCTGGTGGCCCGCGCCTATGCCGCGGGGCCGACCGAGGGCGACTTCGCGGCAAGCGCGTTGGCTGTGCTGCGGCGGCTGGAGGGTGCGTTCACCCTGGTCTTCACGCATGCGGACCACCCAGGCACGATTGTGGCCGCGCGGCGCTCCACTCCGCTGGTGGTGGGGGTCGGCAAAGGCGAGATGTTCATCGCCTCCGACGTCACGGCCTTCATCGAGCACACTCGCGAGGCAGTCGAGCTCGGCCAGGACCAGGCCGTGGTGATCACCTCGGACAGCTACCAGGTCACCGACTTCGCGGGCGCCGACGCGAGCACGCGGACCCGCCCGTTCACCATCGACTGGGATTTGGCCGCCGCCGAGAAGGGCGGTCACGACTACTTCATGCTCAAGGAGATCGAAGAGCAGCCCACTGCCGTCGCCGACACCCTGATCGGGCATTTCAGCACCGACCAGGAGGGTTCGGGCCGAATCGTGCTGGACGAGCAGCGCCTTGCCGACCAGGAGCTGCGCGACTTCGACAAGGTGTTCGTCGTCGCCTGCGGCAGTGCCTACCACTCCGGTCTGCTCGCCAAATATGCGATCGAGCACTGGACCAGGCTGCCCGTCGAAGTCGAACTGGCGAGTGAATTCCGTTACCGCGACCCGGTTCTGGACCGCTCCACCCTGGTGGTGGCGATCTCCCAGTCCGGCGAGACCGCCGACACGCTGGAGGCGGTGCGGCACGCCAAGGAGCAGAAGGCGCGCGTCCTGGCGATCTGCAACACCAACGGCGCGCAGATTCCCCGCGAGTCCGACGCAGTGCTCTACACCAGGGCCGGGCCGGAGATCGGTGTCGCCTCCACCAAGGCGTTCCTGGCGCAGGTCACCGCGAATTACCTGGTCGGGCTGGCCTTGGCGCAGGCACGCGGCACCAAGTACCCAGACGAGGTTGCCCGTGAGTTCGCCGAACTCGAGGCGATGCCGCGACTGGTGGAGCGGGTGCTGGAGACGGCGCCGCAGGTGCGCGCCATCGCACGCGAGCTGGCGCACGTGCCGACCGTACTGTTCCTCGGCCGGCACGTCGGCTACCCGGTGGCGCTGGAAGGTGCACTCAAGCTGAAGGAACTCGCTTACATGCACGCCGAGGGCTTCGCGGCGGGTGAGCTCAAGCACGGACCGATCGCACTGATCGAGGACGGGCTGCCGGTGATCGTGGTGATGCCCTCCCCGAAGGGCCGTACCGTGCTGCACTCCAAGCTGCTGAGCAATATCCGCGAGATCCAGGCCCGTGGTGCGCGCACGATCGTGATCGCCGAGGAAGACGACGACACGGTCCGCCCATTCGCCGACGATCTCATCGAAATCCCCACGGCCCCAACCCTGTTCCAGCCCCTGCTGTCGACGGTCCCACTCCAGATCTTCGCCGCCGAGGTGGCCCAGGCTCGCGGCTACGACGTGGACAAACCCCGTAACCTGGCGAAGTCCGTCACAGTCGAGTAACTTGCCCGAGCAGCCGCGAATTCCGGTGTTCCGCGGCCGCTGCTCGGCCACACCTGGCTGTGGCCGAGCGTGTGAACAACTCTCGGCGGGGTGTCGGTCTCGCGTCGTGGGTGAGTGAGTTGTGGCCTCGGCGGGAGTTGGATCATCTCCGACGCCGGGACGACTATGAGCGTGCGGCGGCCACGGGTTCGGCGCGGGTGGCCGACTCGATCGTCGTGGCACGGCGTTCGAGGGTCCCGGAGAGAATGGCGAGGGCCAACGCGACCACGACCAGGGCGACGCCGACCCAGTTGGGGGAGGTGTACCCGAAGCCCGCGGCGATGACCAGGCCACCGAGCCAGGCGGCCACGGCGTTGCCGAGGTTGAAGGCGCCGATGTTGACGGCCGAGGCCAGCGTGGGCGCGCCGGCCGCCTGATCGAGCACGCGCTTCTGCAGTGGCGGGACGGTGGCGAAGCCGAGCGCGCCGATCAGGACGATCGTGATCGCGGCGGCGAACTTGTTGTGTGCGGTGACGGTGAACAGCGCGAGCACGATCGCGAGTCCGCCGAGGGTGAGGTAGAGCATCGGCATCAGGTGACGGTCGGCGAACTTGCCGCCGATCAGGTTTCCCGCGAAGAAGCCGAGACCGAACAGGACGAGCAGCCAGGTGACCGAGCTGTCCGCGTACCCGGTGACTTCGGTCATCATCGGTGCGAGGTAGGTGATCGCGGCGAACACGCCGCCGAAGCCGAGCACGGTCATGGCCATCGCGAGCAGCACCTGCGGGTTGCGGAACACCGCGAGTTCGCTGCGCAACCGGGCGTTCGGCGGTGCGGGCTGCTCTGGCACCAGCATGGTGACGCCGAGTAGGCCGATCAAGCCGACCAACGCCACGAACAGAAAGGTCAGCCGCCAGCCGAAGTGCTGGCCGAGCAGCGTCCCCAATGGCACGCCGACCATGGTGGCGACGGTGAGTCCGGTGAACATGATCGCGATCGCGCCGGCCCGCCGATCGGGGCCGACCACGTGGCCGGCGACCACCGCGCCGATGCCGAAGAACGCGCCGTGTGCCAGTGACGCCACGATCCGGCCGGTCAGCATCATCTCGAAGGCCGGCGCCATGGCGGACAGCACGTTGCCCGCGACGAGTAGCGCCAGCATGCCGACCAGCATGCGCTTGCGCGATACCCGGGTGCCGAGCCCGGTCATCAGCGGCGCGCCCGCCACGACGCCGAGCGCGTACCCGGTGACCAGCAGTCCCGCGGTGGGGATGGACACCGCGTAGGTGTCGGCGATGTCGGGCAGCAACCCGACGACGACGAATTCGGTAGTCCCGATTCCGAATGCCCCCAGGGTGAGGGCAAGTAGTGCGAGGGGCATGAGGGGAGCCTCCACATAGAATTGTGCGCGAGCGTTACAGGCGTTGACAATAATTGCAGACGCGTTATAACCGCAAGCGCGGGCTATTGTGAAACTCATCTATCCTGGAGGGAAGATCTTCCGACACCAAAGGAACGCCATGACCGCGGATGCCGCCCTGACCGGTTTGGCCGATGGCTGGTACGCACTGTCACTGCTGCACGACCGGATCGAGGCACACATCGAACGAGCGCTGCAATCCGGCCACGGCCTGAGCGTGCGCGAGTACTCGCTGCTGGTGGTCCTCAGCCGTCAGCATGACGGGCCAGGTGGGCACCTCCGGATGAATCAGGTCGCCGACGCCGTGGTGCTGAGCCAGAGCGCCACCACCCGCCTGGTCTCCCGGCTCGAAGACCGTGGCCTGCTCGAGCGCTACCTGTGCCAGGACGACCGTCGCGGTATCTACACCGATGTGACCCCGATCGGGCTCACCCTGCTCGAACAGGCGCGCCCCACCCACGACGATGCCCTCGCGGGTGCCCTCGGACAGGCCGCCGCCGACTCCGAGTTGGCTCCCCTTGTCGCCGCCATCGAGGCACTGAACACCCGCGGGATGCGAACCTGCGAGTACCGCCCGGTCTGATACAGCGCGCGGCGCCGTCGTCTCGGAGGTGTGCGGATCTCCCGTGCCAGCTGTACGGCCGCTCGGCTACTCGCGGCGGACAACTGGCGAATCACCCCGACCAGGATCGGCCGACTCGGTGCTATTCGGTGCCATTCGGCGCTATTCGGCGCTATTCACGGTGACCGACCCGCGCATCTCCGGATGCAGCGAGCAGAGGTAGCGGAAGGTGCCCGGGGTGGTGAAGGTGTAACTCCACTGGCCCCTGTCGAAGATCGGGCTGTTGATGCCCATCGCCTTGTCACCGATGCCCTGCACGGTGTGTGGGACCTTGTCGTCGAACTTCCAGGTGACCGTGTCGCCAATCTTCACCGTGACCTCGGCGGGGGTGAACTTCATGTGGTCGACCGTGACGGTCGCGGCGGAGTTCCGCGCGCCTGCCGGCGGGGATGTCGTGGCGACCGGAGGTGGGCGTTTGTTCGTGGTCGTCGCGTCCGTGCCGGAATTGTCCGCACCGCATCCGGACAACAACAGCGCACCGATGGCGAAACCCGTGACGACCCAGGTCGGCCTTGCGCGGCGGTGGGCGATCGACATGCCCGCCAAGCGTAGTCTGCCGCTGTGGCGAGCCGACTCGGTGGCGCAGGCACTACGGACGGGCGGCCGTCGACCGGACGGCGCGGATCGAGATCGACGCAGTGCCCGTACCGGCGGTCGGCTCATATCGACCGATCTGCTCGGCGCG
Organism: Nocardia sp. NPDC049220; assembly: GCF_040647855.1. Taxonomy (NCBI): domain Bacteria; kingdom Bacillati; phylum Actinomycetota; class Actinomycetes; order Mycobacteriales; family Nocardiaceae; genus Nocardia; species Nocardia sp. NPDC049220. The sequence goes on along the minus strand of NZ_JBEZDA010000007.1, from coordinate 22,851 downwards.
GGCAAGACCGACGGAGGGAGCAGCAATGTCCACGCAGCGGGGCTATTTCACCGCCGACGAGGTGCGCACGGCCGAAGCCGAGCTGTTCACCCGTGTTCCGGATGGTGTCCCCATGCGACGCGCGGCATACGGTCTGGCCACCGTCGTGGCGGCGGAACTGCGGGCGCGCACCGGCGGTATCGCGGGACGTGCGGTGACGCTACTGGTCGGGTCCGGCGACAACGGCGGCGATGCGCTGTGGGCCGGTTCGATGCTGCGCCGCCGGGGTGTCGCGGTCACCGCCGTGCTGTTGAACCCGGAGCGGGCGCACGCGAAAGGACTTGCCGCACTGTGCTCAACCGGCGGCCGGGTCGGGGACGAGGTCGGTGATCCCGATGTGGTGATCGACGGCATCGTCGGCATCTCGGGCCGCGGTCCGTTGCGGCCGCGCGCCGCGGAACTCGTTGCGGCGCTGGACGCACCGATCGTCGCGGCCGACTTGCCCAGTGGCGTCGACCCGGACACCGGAGCGATCGAAGGCCCGGCCGTCCGCGCGGCGGTCACGGTCGCCTTCGGCGCCTACAAACCCGTGCACGCTCTCGCCGCGCCGCACTGCGGCCGAATCGAGCTGGTCCCCATCGGATTACGGCTTCCGGAGCCGAATCTCGCCGCGCTGGAGTACGCGTCGATCGGCGCCGCGTGGCCGGTCCCCGGGCCCGCCGACAACAAGTACACCCAGGGCGTCACCGGCGTCTGCGCGGGCAGCGCGACCTATCCGGGTGCGGCGGTGCTGTGCACGGGCGCCGCGGTCACCGCGACATCGGGCATGGTGCGATACGCCGGCACCGGAGCGGACGAGGTACTGCGGCACTGCCCGGAAGTCATCGCCACCCAGCGGGTTTCCGAGGCGGGTCGGGTCCAGTCCTGGATCGTCGGTCCCGGCGCGGGCACCGACGCCGACGCCCGAGAGCGTTTGGCCTACCTGCTGTCCACCGATCTCCCGGTTGTCGTCGACGCCGACGGTTTGACGCTGCTGGCCGCCGAGCCAGCGTTGGTTCGCGCGCGCACGGCCCCGACAGTCCTGACGCCGCACGCGGGCGAGTTCGCTCGCCTCACCGGTCACGACGTCGGCGCGGACCGGGTGGCCGCGGTGCGCGATCTGGCCGAAGCGTGGCGGGTCACCGTCCTGCTGAAGGGCCGTGCCACGCTGGTCGCCGCACCGGGCGGCCCCGTCCTGGTCAATGAGGCAGGTGGGTCCTGGGCCGCCACCGCTGGCGCCGGAGACGTGCTCTCGGGCATAATCGGGGCCCTGCTCGCCGCCGGCCGAGACCCGGCGTGGTCCGCCGCGGCCGCGGCGCGCGCCCACTCGCTGGCCGCCAACCTCGCCGCCACCGCGGACCACTCGGTCGGCGCCCCCATCTCGGCTCTACCGCTGCTCAACCACCTCCGCCCCGCCATCCGTATCCTGCGTGCCCTCGCCCATCCACAATCGTGAGCCGGGTCACTCCATCCGATCGAACTGACCGCCGCCGATCGAACTGACCGCCGCCGATCGAACTGACCGCCGCGACACCCCGGCGATCTCCCTCCGCGCACCCGGCCCCGGGACCAGCCCAGCAACCCACTCCAGCACGCCCATACACTCGACGGAAACCAACGCAACAACTGATTCCGAAAGCACATGGGTAACTCGTCGGGTACCCGCGTAACTGAAGCGGGGTCGACGCAGGACCTGTCGAAGAATCTCGCGTCTGTCGACTGGTATGGCCTGAAGATCCGGAGAGGCGGGGGAGCACATGGGTAACTCGTCGGGTACGCGCGTAACTGAAGCGGGGTCGACGCAGGACCTGTCGAAGAATCTCGTGTCTGTCGACTGGTATGGCCTGAAGACCCGGAGAGGCGGGGGAGCACATGGGTAACTCGTCGGGTACGCGCGTAACCGAAGCGGGGTCGACGCAGGACGGGTCCGAAAATCCGGTGTCGTCCGATCGGTGCGGCCCCGACAGCCGCAGCGGCGGGGGAGCGCAGGTGGAGATGGTCGTCGACCTGGATGCCATCGCGCACAACGTGCGGATCCTCCGTGAGCACGCCGGCGGCGCCGCGGTGATGGCGGTGGTGAAGGCGGACGGCTACAACCATGGCGCGGTCGAGGTGGCGCGCGCGGCATTGGCGGCGGGGGCGGCCGAACTGGCTGTCACCACGGTGGCGGAGGCGGTGCAGTTGCGTACGGCGGGGATCACTGCGCCGATCCTGTGTTGGCTCAACAACTCCGACGCGGATTTCACGGCCGCGGTCGCCGCCGATATCGAGATCGGCGTCGCTTCACCAGCCCATCTGCGGGCGGTCGCCGCGGCGGCCCGCAGTACCGGCCGCACCGCGACGGTCAGTGTCAAGGTCGACACCGGCCTGAACCGAAACGGTGTGTCGCAGATCGAATACCCGCGGGTGCTGACGGCCCTGCGCACTTTGGTCGACGAGCAGGCGGTGCGTTTCCGCGCGATCTTCTCCCATCTCGCGCATGCCGACGAGCCGGGGCACCACAACACCGACGTGCAGCGCGACCGGTTTCTCACAGCGATCGCGGCGGCCAAGGAGCATGGATTGGCGCCCGAGTTGGTGCATCTCGCCAACTCGGCCGCCACCCTCACTCGTCCTGACCTGGCATTCGACCTGGTGCGTCCGGGTATCGCGATGTACGGCCTTTCCCCGATACCCGACCTCGGCGACTTCGGTCTCCGCCCGGCGATGACCTTTCAGGCCCGGGTGGCCCTGCTCAAGCGGGTCGAGGCGGGGGAAGGCGTTTCGTATGGGCACCAGTGGATCGCGCCGTACGACACCACCGTGGCGCTGATCCCCGCTGGCTACGCCGACGGCGTGTTCCGACCCTTGAGCGGCCGTTTCGATGTATGGCTCGGTGGCGCCCGCCGCAGAAACGTCGGCCGGGTGTGCATGGACCAGTTCGTCGTCGATCTCGGCGACAACGCCGCGGGTGTCCAGGAAGGCGACATCGCGGTCCTGTTCGGCGCCGAACCGCACGCCCAGGAGTGGGCGGACCTGCTCGGCACCATCCACTACGAGGTGGTGACCTCGCCGCGCGGCCGGGTCGCTCGACGCTTCGTCGGTGGTGTCCGGTGAGACGTCCGCGGGTCACCGTGGTGCGTGGCGGGCTGGCCACGGTCGGTGTAGTCGCCGCGATGGCCGGTGTACACGCGTTGCGCCACGTCGGGTCGCGCGTGCTGTGGCCCGCACGCGGCGACGACTATCGCGACGAGAATTTCGCTCTCATCGACCAGGACCGCCCCGGCACGGTGCTCGCCGAGGACGGCGTTCGCCTGGCCACCCGCGAATGCGGTCCGGCGGACGCGCCGGTGACGGTGGTCTTCGTACACGGCTTCTGCAACAGCATGGGATCTTTCCACTTCCAGCGCCGTGACCTGGAGAAGCGCTGGGGAGCACGAGTGCGCATGGTGCTGTTCGATCTGCGCGGGCACGGACGCTCGGACACGCCCGACTCCGCGAGCTGCACCATCGCGCAACTCGGGCGTGACCTCGTCACCGTGCTGGAGTCCGTCGCGGCGACCGGGCCTGTCGTGCTGGTCGGGCATTCGCTGGGCGGGATGGCGGTGCTCGCCGCGGCCGCCCGGTTTCCGGAGTTGTTCGCGGCCAGGGTGATCGGGATCGCACTACTGTCGACCGCCGCCGCCGAGGTCGCCACGACGGGCATCGGCCAGCTATTGCGCAATCCGGCGATCGACGGTTTCCGGCTTGCCGTGCGTACCGCGCCCGCGCTGGTGCAGGCTGGCCGCGTGACCGCGCGCCGCGTGATCACGCCATTCCTGCATGTCAGCTCGTTCCACGGCCAGGTCAGCCCGACCTTGTCGCGCTTCACGACGATGATGATCGATCGAACCCCGGTCGAGACCGTCGTCAAGTTCCTCGAAGCGATCGAGCTGCACGACGAGTCGGCGGCCCTGCCCGGCTTGGCGGACACGCCGGTCCTGGTGCTCGGCGGGGTGCACGATCTGGTCATTCCCTGGCGCAATTCCCGCGCGCTCGCCGCCGCGTTGCCGAACAGCGAACTCGTTCGGCTGGCACACGCGGCGCACATGCCGCATCTGCAGTTCCCGGATATCGTGAACGCCGCACTGGACCGGTTGCTCGTGCGGGCCGGTGTGATCGGATCACCGCCGCGGAACGATTCGGAGGTGGCCGATGGCTGAACCGCGGCAACGGATTCTGCCCACAGTCGCCGACACCGAGGCGCTCGGCCGCGAACTCGCGGCAGATCTGCGCGCCGGCGACCTGGTGGTGCTGGACGGCCCGCTCGGCGCCGGCAAGACCGCGCTCACCCGTGGCATCGCCGCGGGCCTCGGCGTGCAGGGCCGGGTCAGCTCGCCGACATTCATCATCGCCCGCCAGCACCGCGCCGGCCGACGTGCGGGCGCGCCGGCGGTGCCGATGGTGCATGTCGACGCCTATCGGCTCGGCGGCGACCTGGATGAACTCGACGCGCTGGATCTGGACACAGATCTGCATCAGGCTGTGGTCGTGGTGGAGTGGGGCCGCGGGGTGGTGGAACACCTCGCGGATCGGCACCTGCGCGTGCGGCTGTCGCGCGAACCGGATTCGGACGTGCGCACCGCGATCTGGGAATGGGTGCACTGACCACCCGGTAGCTCTGCGCCGGCCGCAGCTACCAAGCGGTATCGTTGAGCCAATCATGCTTGTACTAGCCGTCGACACCGCGACACCCGCCGTGACAGCGGGACTGGTGGAACTGGAGCAGGGAGTTGACGCGGCTACTCCGGTCCGCATGCGCACCGTCGCCTCCCGGGTGCGGGTGGACCCCCGCGCGCATGCGGAGGTGCTCACTCCGCAGATCCTCGAATGCCTTACCGAGGCAGGTTGTTCCAGAACCGACATCGCCGCGCTCGTGGTCGGTGTCGGTCCCGGCCCGTTCACCGGCCTTCGGGTCGGCATGGCGACCGCGGCCGCGTTCGGTGACGCACTCGGCATCCCGGTCTACGGCGTCTGTAGTCTCGACGCGATCGCCGCGGACGCCGCGCTCGATCCGGCGCTGCGGCCCGCGTCGGCCGAACTCCGGCCGGCCGGCGAGCTACTCGTGGTGACCGACGCCCGCAGGCGCGAGGTGTACTGGGCGCGGTATCGCGACGGCGTGCGCATCGCGGGTCCAGAGGTGTGCAAACCCGCCGATCTGGACGCGGGGCAGGCCACGGCGATCGCCGGATCCGCCTCGCACGTCGACTTCTTCGATCTTCCCGTGCTTCCGGCCGAGACGCCCGCACCCGCCGGTCTGGTACGTGTCGCGGCAGTCGACGTGTGCGCACGTGCGGTCCCCGACCCGTTGGTCCCGCTGTACCTGCGCAGGCCGGACGCCGTGGAGAAGGCCTATCGCACCCTCGACCGGACGAGAGCGTGATGCCGATGGGTTTTCGAATCGAGCCGATGGTGGTCGCGGATATCGAGCGCTGTGTCGAATTGGAGCAGCTGCTGTTCCCGGAGGACGATCCCTGGCACGCGGTCTCGTTCCAGTCGGAACTGGCTGGCTCGCACAACCGCTACATCACCGCTCGGGACAACGGGCGAATGGTCGGCTACGCGGGCATCGCCTTGCTGGGTGATGCCGAACACCCCGAGGCCGAGGTGCACACCATCGGCGTCGACCCGGGTTGTCATCGGACGGGCGTCGGCACGCTTTTGCTGGAGGCCTTGCTCGCCGAGGCGGGCCGGCGCGGTGGACCTGTGTTCCTCGAGGTCCGCACCGACAACGCGCCCGCGATCGCGCTGTACGCGAAGCATGGCTTTCACATCATCGGATTGCGCAAGAACTACTACCACCCCAGTGGTGCGGACGCGTACACGATGCGCCGTCCCGCGCTGACCGCCGAGGGCCGGGAGTGGCGCGCGAACACGCCGAACGAGGTGCTCTCGTGATCATCATGGGAATCGAGAGTTCCTGCGACGAAACCGGTGTCGGCATCGTCCGCAGGCACCCGGACGGCAGCTGCGAACTTCTCGCCGACGAGGTCGCTTCCAGCGTCGACCAGCATGCGCGCTTCGGCGGTGTCGTTCCCGAAATCGCCTCGCGGGCGCACCTCGAGGCGATCGTGCCCGCCATGCGCCGCGCGCTGTCCGCGGCGGGTATCGCGAAACCGGACGCGCTGGCCGTAACCATCGGGCCGGGTCTGGCGGGTGCGCTACTGGTCGGCGTCGCGGCGGCGAAAGCGTATGCCGCGGCGTGGGATGTGCCGTTCTACGCGCTCAACCACCTCGGCGGGCATGTCGCCGTGGACACCCTCGAACACGGGCCGATGCCGCCGTGTGTCGCCCTGCTGGTCTCCGGCGGACACACACACCTATTGCACGTGACGAATCTGGCCGAGCCGATCGTCGAGCTGGGCAGCACCGTCGACGACGCGGCGGGCGAGGCGTTCGACAAGGTCGCGCGTCTGCTCGGACTCGGCTTTCCCGGGGGTCCTGCGCTCGATGCTGCCGCGGCGACGGGTGCGCCGCGCGCGATCGCGTTCCCGCGCGGCATGACCGGACCGCGCGACCCGCGCTACGACTTCTCTTTCTCCGGTGTCAAGACCGCGGTTGCCCGCTATGTCGAGGCCGCGCAGCGCGGCGGCATCGCCACCGCGGATCTGCCGATCGCCGATATCGCGGCATCGTTCCAGGAGTCGGTCGCGGACGTGTTGACCATGAAGGCGGTGCGCGCGGCCGAGGACGTCGGGGTCGACACACTCGTGCTGGGCGGCGGCGCGACGGCCAACTCGCGGATTCGCTCGATGGCCGAGGAACGGTGCGCGGCGGCCGGTTTGACCCTTCGCGTGCCCAAACCCCGGCTGTGCACGGACAACGGTGTGATGATCGCCGCACTCGGCGCGCATGTTGTCGCGGGGGGCGCTGAGCCGTCGGCGCTGACCGTGGCTACCGATCCTGGTCTGCCAGTGTCGGTCAGTGTGGTGCACTGACCTGGTTCGCAGGTCTGCGGGAGGTCGACTTGTGTTGCCGGGCGGTCGCGCTGCACGCCGAATCGTGGCGTAGGTCACCGAATTCCGGAGGACCGGCCAACCGAGGTCAGTTGACTCCGGTGAGCTGTCCCCGGCCGGCGTTCAAAGTTCCCGCCGAGCCGGAGTTCACGCGCGGCGGAAAGGGGATGCGCGACTGTGCGGGCAGCTGGGGTGGCGCCTGACCTGGGATGACGCTCGGCGCGATTTGCGATGGCGTCCCGTTCTGTCCCAGCCCGGACGAACCGCCTTGCGCCGCATCCGGATGGCCGAACAGCGGACCAAGGAGTTCGGGGAACGGGATCAGCGGGAGGTTCGGATCGGGACGTAGCGTGGGTTGGGTCGGCACGGTCGATAGACCAGCGGTAGCGCCCGGCCGGTTTTCCGGTGTCGTGGTCGCAATGACGGCACCGGTACTGCTGTCTTGATCGCGAACGACGCCGATGCCTGTTCCGCTCGACGGTGGGACGGGCGCCTGCGCGGTCGGCAACTGCGCGGTACTCGTCGTGCCCGCGGGAGAGACCTCGTCGTCCGAGGTAGGCGCGAACGTCTTGACGCCGTACCCGATGATCAGGCCGACGACCACGATCGCGCCGGCAAGCGTGCCGATCACCTTGGTGAACGTCCCGGTGGGTGCGTCGCTGCCCAGCGCGACCACCGGGAATACCGACGGCTGCACCGAGTCGGCTACCAGTGCCGCGCCTTTCGCGGTCACGGCCTCGGGGTCGGGCACGGTGCACACCGGCATGTCCAGCGCGGCGGTGAGTGTGTCCAGCACGGCGGGGATGTTGGCGCCGCCGCCGATCACCGCGACGGCCTGTGGGAACTTGGGCGCTCGATCGAATGCCGCCGCGACGAATACGGCCATGCGACGAAGTAGGTCGGCGATCAGATCCTCGAAGTCGGTCCTGGTCAGCTTCAGCGGTCGGCCGGCGACGTGGTCGATGGTGACGGCGGGCGCGATGGACAGGTGCTCCTTGGCGGCCCGGCCCCGGTTGGTCAGCATGTCGCGGCTTGGGCGGGTGCCGCGCCGGGCGAAGTGCAGGTCCACCAGATGGTGGTAGATGAGGTCATCGATGGCGTTGCCGCTGATCGCCGAGATGCGTTCGGATCGCAGCAGCGTGCCCTCGGCCTGGTCGGCGATGGTGACAGTGAGACCGGACGCGCCGAGATCGATGATGGCGACGGTGTCGTAGCGGTCGAGCAACCCGGTGTGGCGCAGATACGTGAGTGCCGCGGTGCCCTCCGGAACCAGCCGCAGTTCGCGCTGTTTGCCGGTTGCCGAGCGGATGATCTGGGCCTGCTCCTCGGTGCGGTAAGCGACGGCGACGCTGGTCGGTGGGCGGCTGATCGCGGAAACGAGGTCGCGCTGCGCGTCTGCGGAACGGGTACCGATCGGCGGGATGACCTCGCGCGGAAGTTGGGTGGTCATCAGCTCGATCGAGGAGGCCACCAAGTCGCCGAGATCGGAATGGGCCGCGTCGGCGGAGACGACGCGGTAGTCGAAACTTTGCGCGCCGTTCGACGCGGTGGTGACCAACGCCGAGCACACGACCTCGGCCCCGGCCGAAACACCCAGGGATGTTCGCATGTTCACCTCCCTTCGAGCGGATGGTCATGGTGTCGCAGACCATCTCGAATGGACTGCCGAATCGTCGCGTGGATAACGTGCGATCCGGACCGGGAATCGGACCGGCCCCTGGTCCGGGTGGGTCTCGATGACCGGCCATAGATCACTTGTGCTTGCTCTCTGGTGAAGCGGGTGGTGCGACGGTCGTGCTGTGGCGCTGCGAATTTCGCTGACGTCGTGGTACCGCTACGCAGCCACGACATCGACGACCGAGGACGAACGACGCGGCCGAATAGCGACCGTCGCCAATAGTGTCACAATCCGTTATCCGAACGTTACAGATTTCCCGAGTCTATGGGAAGCCCCGAGCATCGTGGGCGAGCCTCGTGGCAAAGTTGGCACCGCCGGACCTTGAGCGCTGGCACTCTCATGTATAGAGTGCTAGTCGGCACTATGTGTAGTGCTTGTGCCAGCAGTTCGACTTCTGAGCAGGGGTCCCGGCACCCGCGACGACGGGGCTATGCGCAGGGTCGGCATCGTGACCGAACCGACGAGTCCGGAACAACAGTTCCGGACGACCGAAATCCCCTGAAAGTGGAGGGCTCAACGTGGCGAGCGTGAACATCAAGCCGCTCGAGGACAAGATCCTCGTCCAGGCCAACGAGGCCGAGACGACGACGGCCTCCGGCCTGGTCATCCCCGACACGGCGAAAGAGAAGCCGCAGGAGGGCACCGTCATCGCCGTCGGCGAAGGACGCGTCACCGACAAGGGTGACCGCATCCCGGTCGACGTCAAGGAGGGTGACACCGTCATCTACAGCAAGTACGGCGGCACCGAGATCAAGTACCAGGGCGAGGAATACCTCATCCTGTCGGCGCGCGACGTGCTGGCCGTCGTCACCAAGTAGCCGATCAGGCACGCATGCGTTCCGCCCCGGTGTCTTTCGTGACCCGGGGCGGAGTGCGTTGGCCGGCGCGTTCGGCGTAGTGCCTGGCGTGGTTTCGGTAACCACCAGGACGGCCGTGAACCCGATACAGGAGCAAACATATGGCAAAGCAGATCGAGTTCGACGAGAAAGCTCGTCGGGCGCTGGAACGCGGTGTCGACAAACTCGCCGATGCCGTGAAGGTCACCCTCGGCCCGCGCGGACGCCACGTCGTGCTCGCGAAGGCCTTCGGCGGCCCGACCGTGACCAACGACGGCGTCACCATCGCGCGTGACATCGAGCTGGAGGACCCGTTCGAGAACCTCGGCGCGCAGCTGGTCAAGAGCGTCGCCACCAAGACCAACGACGTCGCCGGTGACGGGACCACCACCGCCACCGTGCTGGCCCAGGCACTGGTCCGAGCCGGGCTGAAGAATGTTGCCGCGGGTGCGAATCCGATCTCGGTCGGTTCCGGTATCGCCAAGGCCGCTGACGTCGTCTCGGAGGCGTTGCTCGCGCTGGCCACTCCGGTGTCCGGGGAGCAGGCCATCGCGCAGGTCGCGACCGTGTCCTCGCGTGACGAGGAGATCGGTGCGATGGTCGGCAAAGCGCTGACCACGGTCGGCAAGGACGGCGTGGTCACCGTCGAGGAGTCCTCGACGCTGCAGACCGAGTTGGTCGTCACCGAGGGTGTCCAGTTCGACAAGGGCTATCTCTCGCCCTACTTCGTCACCGACGCCGACAGTCAGCAGGCGATTCTGGAAGATGTGTTCATCCTGCTGCACCGGGAGAAGATCAGCTCGCTGCCGGACTTCCTCCCGCTGCTGGAGAAGATCGCCGAGAGCGGCAAGGCCGTTCTCATCATCGCCGAAGACGTCGAGGGTGAGGCGCTGTCCACCCTGGTGGTCAACGCGATCCGCAAGACGATCAAAGCGGTCGCGGTGAAGGCGCCGTTCTTCGGTGACCGGCGCAAGGCGTTCCTCGACGACCTGGCCGTGGTCACCGGCGGCACCGTGGTGAACCCAGACCTGGGCATCACGCTGCGCGAGGCCGGCCTCGACGTGCTCGGCAAGGCGCGTCGCGTAGTCGTCACCAAGGACGACACCACCCTCATCGATGGCGCGGGTACCGCGGCGGACATCGCTGCTCGTGGGGCGCAACTGCGCCGGGAGATCGAGGCCACCGATTCCGACTGGGACCGGGAGAAGCTCGAGGAGCGGCTCGCCAAGTTGGCCGGCGGTGTGGCCGTGATCAAGGTCGGCGCGGCCACCGAGACCGCGCTCAAGGAGCGCAAGTACCGCGTCGAGGATGCGGTGAGCGCGGCGAAGGCCGCCGTCGACGAGGGCATCGTGCCCGGTGGCGGCACCGCCCTCGTGCAGGCGAGCGTCAAGCTGATCGAGCTGCGCGATGCGCTGTCCGGCGACGAAGCCGTCGGCGTCGAGGTGGTCCGCACCGCGCTGCGGGCACCGCTGTACTGGATCGCGACCAATGCGGGCTTGGACGGCGCGGTGGTGGTCAGCAAGGTGGCCGACGGCAAGGAGGGCTTCAACGCCGCCACCCTCACCTATGGTGACCTGCTCACCGACGGCGTTGTCGACCCGGTGAAGGTGACCCGCTCGGCGGTCGTCAACGCGGCGTCGGTCGCGCGGATGGTGCTCACCACCGAGAGCGCCGTGGTCGACAAGCCTGCCAAAGAGCAGAACGACCACAACCACCACGGCCACGCGCACTGAACCGGTCGTACCGATCGGTTGTGCAGGCATACGACGAAGCCCTCGGATTGCGGTCCGAGGGCCTTCGTTTACGCACGTGACAACCCCGCAGTCGGGACCGCGACAACTGACTTCGATGGGCTACCGGCTACTTCCGAAACTCGACACGCTGTCGGCCGCAGAACTGAGAGGGCCGGGGAACCGTTCGACTACAGCGGTTCAGGACGCGCGGAGCGGGCGGTGGCGGGGACCGGATTCAGCTGGCGACCGGCGGCTGCTCTGCCGCGATAGCCGCAAGTAATCGAGTGCGCAGCGACGGCGGCGGCACGGCCGCTGTCGCTGCGGCGAGGAGCGAAAGAGCTTCTCTCGTATCTCGTACTTCCTGGATGAACTCCGCGCGTAGCACGGGGTCCTCGCTGTCGAGAAGTTGTTGCACGTCGTGATGGTCTTCGTCGTCGATCGAACCGAGCGCGACGGTGTGCGCGAGATCGATCTGGCGTTCGTTCATCTCACGTCACCCCCAAACTTTTTTTCAGTCGTGTCAATCCGTCCCTGATGCGGGACTTAACGGTCGGTAGCCCTATCCCGAGGTGATGTGCGACCTCCGCATAGGTGCGCCCGCCGTAATAGGCGAGCGAGATGGCTTCCCGCTGAGTCTCGGTCAGTGTGGCGAGACCCTCCAGGACGGCCTGCTGTTCGAGCCTGCGCTCGACTTCTTCGGTGACTTCGTCGAATTCGTTGCCGAGCACCCGTATCCCGTAGGCGGCTTCCCGCTGGGTGTGGGCCTGTTCGGCGCGGACCCGGTCGACAGCGCGTCGGTGCGCGAGTGTCATCAACCAGGTCACCGCCGAGCCTTTCGCCGGGTCGAAACTCGCTGCCATCCGCCAAATCTGGAGATAAACCTCCTGTGTGGTCTCTTCCGCATAGCCGGGATCGTGGAGGACGCGCAATACCAGACCGAAGACGCGCGCTGACGTCCGGTCGTACAGCTCGGTGAACGCTTCCTGGTCGGCCCGGCCGCAGCGAAGTAGTAGCGCGGCGAGCTCGATACTTTCGGCTGCGCGTGCCGTAACCGCAGAATCCACCGTGGGTGGGAAAGCTTCTCTTCGGAACGAGTCGCCCTCTGCGGCTGGCGGCCGCGTTGTCACAACGCTCCATTCTGTGTCATCAGTCACTACCGTAGCGTGCCGCTATGACCTCCCTTCCAGCGGGGGTGCCCGCAATCCAGCTGTCAGCCAGCGGCTTTGTGAGGAGCGCCGACACGCCGGCCGGCTCAGGAGCGGACACGCCGTGACACGCCGAGCGTTGTCGCAAAACGCCGGACCTACAGCTGTGCGCTATGGCGGCCGGCGGATCGGAGGTGACCGATCGGAGCCCACCCGCCGATCTCCGGCGCGGAACCGGTCACTGTGTTGCTGTGCCCAGTTCGGCCGAAGGTATTTCAGTGGCCCATTGTTTGCTAGGCATTCGACGCCCGGCGGCGTGTGGATGGGAGGGGATTCGTTTACACCACCATGCGGCGGCTGTTTCACACCGCCATGCGGCGGCGATTGCGTCGCGCGTGCATCTCACGCTCGGTCTCCGACATGCCGCCCCAGATGCCATAGGGCTCGCTGACTTTCAGCGCGTGACTGCGGCACTGCATCAGCACCGGGCAACTGCGGCAGATCTCCTTGGCGCGCATCTCGCGCGCGGTGCGGGCTCGGCCACGCTCGCCGTCGGGATGGAAGAACACCGCGGAGTCCTGTCCGCGGCACGACCCCCGCATCTGCCAGTCCCAGACATCGGCGTTCGGTCCGGGGAGGTGGGTCGGCATGGGCATGGTGAACTCCTCGTGGTGCGAGCTCGTCAGCATTGTCGAGCAGTTGTTCTGCGTAGTGTGGCCACGGCGCCGTGTCGGCGACGTACCCGGGGGCCCGCCCTTCGCGGGGTCGCTGCAATTTCGCGCGGCGCCGTCCGTGGCGATGAGTTACGTTAGGTCCAGGCGCGAAATTCCGTCAATAGTTCTACGCAGAAGTTTCCCAAATTCTGCGCCGCGAAGGTTAACCTCCGCGCTATTTACTTTTCGCATTGGTACCGGCCATACTGTTTGGTTGGCTAGCGTTCGACGGCTTCTCAGCGCACTGAATTCCTGGTATTTATGCAGCTAGATGCCGTTTTTGGGGTTTTGAGCCGGAGGGCTCCCGTCTGTCGTCCGGGTGGCGGTGGTCACCGCGGCCGGAAGCGACGTTCGCGGTATGCAGATCCGAGATGGCGGAAACGGGGCGCTCAGGTTAATTGCACGAGACACGAGTGAATTCCCGTAACGCGCGCACCGTGATTGCCGGAGCGAGATTTACCTGACGGAAACATGGGTCGACGACGGAAAATGCTGACCTGTTGCCGATCGGCCGCGGGTCTCCTTCCTGCAGGCTCGGGGTCTGCGCGTGCGTCAGGATAGAGTGCGCGCGTGTTCGCGCCTGCTCTGGTCGGAGATCCTCACTTCGCGGTTCTTGTCGAGGCTGCCTTCGGCGCCGATCCCGGTCTCGCCGTCGCTGAGTTGCCACCCGCTACCGATGCCTTCGGCTCCTGGTTGCGCGCGGTGGTTCTCGGCGGCCAGGGACGCTACGCCGCGGCGCGGGTCGAGCTGCGGAGAGTATGCAACCACAGCACAGACCCGACACTCCTCTCACTGGCGGGAAGTACCCGGGGTTCGTTGTTACGTCAGCTCGGTTGGCACACGCGTGCCGCGGCCTTCGACGGACGCGCCGCCGCCCTGGTCCTCGCGACCGACGACACCACGACCGGAGTCGCTCGGCCGCGGCCCGCCGCCTGCGGCCCCGCTCGCGTGGACGCGATCTGCGACGCGCTGACCGGTCTCGCGGCCGACGCGCTCGGCGCGGGGCGGCTCGCGCTGGCCGGGCGACTGCTGCGGCGCAGTGAAACGGCGATGGCACCCGATGAGATCGGGTGGCGTCCGGCGCTCAGGTGGCAGTGGGTGTCCGCTGAGAACGCGCTGGCAGCGGGCCGATACCTGGCCGCGTCGCGGCACGCCGACACGGCACTGGAACTGGCCGAGAGCGCACCCTCGGTCCGGCATCAGGTCAAATCGCGACTATTGGTCGCGGCGGCCACCGCCGCGCGCGGTGAGCGCGCCCGCTCTCTGGCGCTGGTCGAGGAAGTCGCCGAGCAGTGTCGCGCACACGGTCTACTGCCACTGCAGTGGGCGAGTGCCATGCTCCGAGCGGGACTCGGGGCCGAGGACGCCGTGTCGGAGGCGTCGGACTGTGCCGCGGCCATAACGCGCCGAGGTGGGGTCTTTTGTCCCGCGGGTGCTCGGTAGGGGGCGCGGAGACGACCATGTTGCCCGACTCGGAGCGACAGGTCGCTATTGTTAGATCCGTTCCGCCCCTTCGGTGGAAGCACTGGTCATCACCGGACCGTGCCACTTGTAACGCCAGGAATATCTCTGACGATGACGCACACGGGCGAAGAGTTGGACCTCGCCGTCGCTGCCGCTGCGCAGGGCGACAGATCCGCTTTAGCTCAGGTACTGGAGATGATCCGCCCGCTGGTGGTGCGCTACTGCCGCGCGCGGATCGGAGTTGCGGAGCGTGGGCAGCTCTCCGCAGACGACGTTGCGCAGGAGGTTTGTCTGGCTGTGATGACCGCCTTGCCCAGGTATCAAGACCAGGGCAGGCCCTTCATGGCCTTCGTCTACGGAATCGCTTCGCACAAGGTCGCCGACGCCCACCGCAACGCCGCCCGTAACAAGGCGGAGGCAATGGCCGAAGTACCAGATGTCATCTCCACTGACCACGGACCGGAACAGAGAGCTCTCGAGTCGGAGACGAGCAGACAGATGAACCGTCTGCTCTCGACGCTTCCTGAGAAGCATCGAGAGATCCTGATCCTGCGATTGGTCATGGGTTTGTCAGCGGAAGAAACTGCAGTCGCCGTGGGCAGTACGGCGGGTGCAGTGCGGGTTGCCCAACACCGGGCACTCGCGAAACTCAAGTCACAAGTGGCGAGGGCAGGTGAAATGTATGGCTAGGGATGGCGAGCGCGGTCGGGGTGACTGGAAGGCGCGGCTTGGATCGCGAAACAGCGGTCCCTACGCCGAAGCGTCCGGGGACACCGGCCCGATCGACATCGCAGCGGTGCGCCGCGACGATGCTCTGATCGACGCCATCGCGAGCGATGGTCCGGTGCACACCGATAGCGCCGAGGAGTATCAACTGGCGACGTTGCTCGCGGATTGGCGGGCGGAGCTCTTCGCCGCGCCGATGCCCGCGGAGCCGGACCTGGACGCGCTGGTGGCAGCGGTCAATCAGGAGATCGGCGCGCGTCAAGTTCGCATCGGGGCGCACAGCGGAGGGCGATTACGATTACTTCGCCCGATCGCCGGGACGGCGGCAGCGCTGGCCCTGGTCATCGGCGGTATGACGGCGTTCTCCTACAACGCCGAGCCGGGCGATCCACTGTGGCGGGTCAAAGAGGTCGTTTTCAGCGAGCAGGCCCAGACCACTGTCGTGCAGCGTGCGGACAGCGATCTGACCGAGGCCTCGACGCTTGTCACGCAGGATCCGACACAGGCGAAGGCGCACTTGGAGCGGGCCAAGGACAATGCCGCGCAAGTCAACAATCCGGACAAGCGCAACGAGCTGATGATCGAGTGGGACCGTCTGCTGGAGGAGTTGCGGAAGGTATCGCCGGAGTTGGCCCATCAGCTCGACACCGCGGTGCCGAGGTCCGGTGACCAGAGCCCGACGAACCCCGCTGGCACCAGTGTGACCACGAGGCCGAGGCCGACAAGTGGCAGCAGCTCCCCGACGATCCTGCAGCAACCTGCCGAGCCGACCGGAAACCCACCGAATTCGGTGGAAACGACAGTGCCGAACGGCGGCAACCCGGCAACCCGGCCGCCGGTGGTGACGACACCGCAGACCCCGGTCGAACCGACCACGCAGGTGCAGACACCTCCGCCGACGGTGCCGACCACCGTGGTTCAGCCCTCGACCGAGCCGACCGGTGGTACTGGGCCGCCGACCGGAGGTGACAGCGGGTCACCGGCCAGCCCGCCGCCAGGCCAGCCGACCACACTGGTGCCGACCCAGAACAATCAACCGCCAACCTTCGTCGTGCCGACGGTGCCCGGCGTTCCGGGATCTCTGTTGCCCGGTCGTCGCTGATCGATAAACCAAGACAAGGCATGAACCGATCGCCGTCCGGCGGTCGGTTTTCTGTTTTACCGCTCTGGCTGGAATCACTGTGATCGTGTGCGTCGAAAATCACAGTGGCCGAGCCGGACCATACGAGTCCAGGCCACCTCGCTTCGGGAATCGGCAGGACCGTCTCAGCCGTCGAAACCGTCGAAACCGTCGCCGTGAAATGCCTCGTTCATCGAGGCGTCCGCGTAGCCCCGGCAGTAGTCCCAGGTGACGTACGCTTCCGGCGTCGGATCATAGGCGGGCTCGTGCGGGCGGACCGTGCCGTCGACCAGCAGTTGAAGCAGGTTGGCACGCAACATGTCCCAGTCGTGATAATGGTCCTGCCTGCAGTCTTCGCAGCTGACCACGAGTCCGCGGATGCCGCGATGGGCCAGTAGCGCCTCGTATACCGCGAGGTCGGCGAGATCTTCCTCGACCGCGAGGCGCTCGTGGGGATCCAGCGGCTCGCCGGGCTCGATGGCGTCGAGCGCGGCGGACGGGTCGGAGGGGTCTCCGGCGAACGGATCCGGCGGCAAGCCAGGTGGCAGATGGTCACGCACATCCCCACGGTACGCAGAACAGGGTGGTCTGCGCCAGCTATGCGGCGTGCCAGTTTCGGTGGTGGGCTCACTTCGTCGGCGAGTTCGCCGGACAGATACCATGGGTGCGAGGCGACGGCGGTCTCGACACTATTTCCGCCGATCGCCACTGTCCATTCCATCAGCCGCCACGACGCCGGTCCGTCCGGCGTCGGTCGCTATCGACGTCCAGGAGGGGTCGATCCGAATGAGTAATCCCGTACCGGGCGAACGAATCGCAGTCCGCCCTCCTACGGGTGGCGACGATCCGAACAAGATCGCCATGCTCGGCCTCACATTCGACGATGTGCTGTTGCTGCCTGCCGCCTCGGATCTCATCCCCAGTTCTGTGGAGACCTCCAGTCACCTGACCAGAGAGATCCGGCTGCGCACCCCGCTGGTCAGTTCGGCCATGGACACCGTGACCGAGGCGCGGATGGCCATCTCCATGGCCCGCGCCGGCGGCATGGGTGTGCTGCACCGCAACCTTTCGGCAGCTGATCAGGCTGCCCAAGTGGAGACGGTCAAGCGTTCCGAAGCGGGCATGGTGACCGACCCGGTCACCTGCCGTCCGACCGACACTCTCGCCGAGGTCGACGCGATGTGTGCCAGGTTCCGCATCTCCGGACTTCCGGTGGTGGACGAGACCGGCGCACTTGTGGGAATTATCACCAACCGCGATATGCGCTTCGAGGTGGACCAGGACCGCCGCGTCGCCGACGTCATGACCAGGGCTCCGCTGATCACCGCGCAGGAGGGCGTGACCGCCGAGGCCGCGCTCGGGTTGTTGCGGCGCCACAAGGTGGAGAAACTGCCGATCGTCGACGGCAACGGACGGCTGCGCGGGCTCATCACGGTCAAGGACTTCGTCAAGACCGATCAGTACCCGAACGCAACCAAGGACCGCGATGGTCGCCTGCTGGTCGGCGCGGCGGTCGGTGTCGGCGCGGACGCGTGGTCGCGCGCCATGACGCTGGCCGACGCGGGCGTCGATGTGCTCGTGGTGGACACCGCGCATGGCCATCAGGTGCAGGTGCTGCAGATGGTCACCAAAGTGAAGGCGGAGGTCGGCGACAGAATCCAGGTCATCGGCGGCAACGTGGCCACCCGCGAGGGTGCGTCCGCTCTGGTCGAAGCCGGTGCGGACGCTGTGAAGGTGGGTGTCGGGCCCGGCTCCATCTGCACCACCCGAGTGGTCGCAGGTGTCGGCGCGCCGCAGATCACCGCGATTCTGGAAGCGGTCGCGGCATGTCGGCCCGCGGGTGTCCCGGTGATCGCCGATGGCGGCATCCAGTTCTCCGGCGACATCGCCAAGGCCCTGGCCGCCGGCGCGTCGACCGTGATGCTCGGCTCGCTGCTCGCGGGTACAGCCGAATCGCCGGGTGAGCTGATCCTGGTCGGCGGCAAGCAGTTCAAGAGCTATCGCGGCATGGGTTCGCTCGGCGCGATGCAGGGCCGTGGTCAGACCAAGTCCTTCTCCAAGGATCGGTACTTCCAGGACGACGTGCTGGCCGAGGACAAATTGGTGCCCGAGGGCATCGAGGGCCGGGTGCCGTTCCGTGGTCCGGTCAACCAGGTCATCCACCAGCTGGTAGGTGGCCTACGCGCGGCGATGGGCTACACCGGTTCCCAGTCGATCGCGCACCTACAAGAGGCGCAATTCGTGCAGATCACTGCGGCCGGCCTCAAGGAGAGCCACCCGCACGACATCACCATGACCGTCGAGGCCCCTAACTACACCGGCCGCGGCTAGCCGCCACGTTCATGTACAGGACCGAGCGGTCCGTGCATGATTGAGCGTGCTCACTGACCGTGACGGTGAGCACGCTGTGCGGTAGACGACCGCGCGGTAGATGTGGCCTTATCAGCCCATTGGTAACGACTGGAGGCGCGAGTCTTGCGAGCGCCGTTCGCGGCCCGGCTCGCTTCCCCGCAGCCGAAGCGCACGCGCCGCAGGCGCAAGTCTCGGCTGCTGGGAAGCGAGCCACCAAGGGGCCGCGAACACGCAGCGCCGCAGGCGCTGCCAAAAATTAAGGAGATTTCGCGTGCGCGACATGGTGGAGATCGGCATGGGCCGAACCGCCCGGCGTACCTACGAGCTGGACGATGTCGACATCGTCCCCTCGCGCCGGACCCGTTCGTCGAAGCAGGTGTCGTTGTCTTGGCAGTTGGATGCCTACCGCTTCGAGATCCCATGCCTCGCGCATCCGACCGACGCGCTGGTGTCGCCGGAGTTCGCGATCGAACTCGGCCGGCTCGGTGGCCTCGGCGTGATCAACGGCGAGGGTCTGTGGGCACGACACGCCGATGTTTCCGCGAAGATCGATAGGCTGCTCGAGCTCGTCGGCAAGGGCGGCTACGAGCGGGCTGTGGCGCTGCTGCAGGAACTGCACGCCGCGCCGATGCAGCCGGATCTGCTCGCCGCCGCCGTGGCGCAGGTTCGCGCGGCCGGAGTCACGGTCGCGGTGCGGGTGAGCCCACAGAATGCGCGCGCCTTGACTCCCGCGCTATTGCAGGCGGGCATCGATCTGCTCGTCGTGCACGGGACGATCATCTCGGCCGAGCATGTCAGCGACGGTGAGCCGTTGAATCTCAAGACGTTCATCGCCGAACTGGACGTGCCCGTGGTGGCGGGCGGCGTGAGCGACCACCGGACCGCGCTGCATCTGATGCGCACCGGCGCGGCAGGCGTGATCGTCGGCTATGGCTCCTTTCCTGGCGCGACCACTACCGGCGAAGTGCTGGGTATCGAGGTGCCGATGGCCACGGCGATCGCGGACGCCGCCGCCGCGCGGCGCGACTATCTGGATGAGACCGGTGGCCGCTACGTGCATGTCATCGCGGACGGTGAGATCGCCACTTCGGGTCAGCTGGCCAAGGCCATCGCGTGCGGCGCGGATGCCGCCATGCTGGGCGTGCCGCTCGCCGTGGCCGCAGAGGCGCCTGGCCGGGGCTGGTATTGGCCGTCGGCTGCCGCGCATCCCTCGGTGCCGCGGGGTTCGCTGTTGCATGTGGACGATCCGTGGGATCTCGGTGATCAGGAGGACGGTGACGCCGTGCGCCCGAGCCTGGAGCGAGTCCTGTACGGCCCGTCGGATGAGCCGTTCGGGACGTTGAACCTCGTTGGTGGTCTGCGGCGCTCGATGGCGAAGGCCGGGTACTCCGATCTCAAGGAGTTCCAAAAGGTCGGACTCAGCGTTCGCGCCTGAGTTGCTCCGGTTTCGGCGTCAGTTGGTGGCGTTGTCGTGCATCGGAGTGTCGGTCGGTTCAGGGCGTTCGGGTCGGCAGCATGGTGGTCCGGAGGAACTGACGGATCGCGTGATTGACCGGTTCCGGGTGGGTCATCGTGACGGCGACTCGCGCGTCGGCGATCTCGACGAACGTCGCGCCGACGAGTCCGTGGGCCACCTGTTGGGTTCGCTCGCGGGGGATGCCGCTGTCGGTAGCGTGAATCACCAAAGCGGGACAGGTGATTTCGCTGAGCCGTTCCAGCACCGAGTCTCGGCTGAGCAGGCACCCCGCGGCCACCTCGATCCCGTTCCGGTCGCGCACCAGCCAGCGTTCGGTCCAGATCGAGCGGTACCACTCATCGTCGCCGATCAGCCAGGAGGCCAACTGACGCACAGCCTGTTCGCGGGAGCCGTCGTCGTACCACTTCGCCAGGAACTGCTGGGTCGCCCTGGATTGCTCCAGGGTCGCACCGTGTGCCTCGGTGCTGATCAGGATCAGCGCGGAGATGCGTTCGGGCGCGATCAGCGCGGTGCGTAACGCGGTGAAGCCCCCCTGGGCGATTCCGCCGACGACGGCCCGTTCGGCGCCTAGATGATCGAGCACAGTCAACGCGTCACGCGCGGCGGTCCAGTAGGTGAACGGCAGACCCTCGTCCCTGGTATTGCCATGACCCCGCGCGTCCCAGGACACGATCCGGAATTCCGGTGCCAGCGCGGCCATTTGAGCGGCAAACATCGAGTGGTCCATGAAGAACTCGTGCGCCAGCAGCACCACCGGGCCGTTGCCGCCGCTGTCTTCGTAGTGGATATCGGCATCGATCGCGCGGGCGAATGGCACGTGCATGAGGATAGCCAGCGGTGCGAGGGCGGCGGGAGGATTTGGGCGGTCGGCTCCACTCGGACGCGGGCACTGCGGCCGATGATTCGCTCGATCCGCCCGCTCACTAAACTGTGCGAGTGGCAGAAACCCAGAGACCGGTCCTCGTCGTCGACTTCGGCGCCCAGTATGCCCAGCTGATCGCACGGCGGGTTCGCGAAGCGAGCGTCTTCTCCGAGGTGATCCCGCATACCACGACGGTGGAGGAGATCGCGCAGCGGCAGCCGCTGGCGGTGATCCTCTCCGGCGGCCCGGCCAGCGTGTACGCCGAGGGCGCACCACAATTGGATGCCCGGTTGTTCGACCTGGATCTGCCGGTCTTCGGCATCTGCTACGGATTCCAAGCGATGGCCCAGGCGCTGGGCGGTACGGTCGCGCATACCGGTACCAGAGAGTACGGTCGCACCGAGTTCAATACCGATGGCGGTGTGCTGCACGGTGGGCTGCCCACCGTCCAGCCGGTGTGGATGAGCCACGGTGACGCGGTCACCGACGCGCCGAAGGGCTTCATGGTCACCGGCACCACGACCGGTGCGCCGGTCGCGGCGTTCGAGGACCGTGCGCGCCGGCTGGCCGGTGTGCAATACCACCCCGAAGTGCTGCACTCACCGCACGGACAGCAAGTGCTGAGCCGCTTCCTGCACGAGATCGCGGGCATCCCGGCCGCCTGGACCCCGGCGAACATCGCCGAAGCGCTCGTCGAACAGGTCCGCGAGCAGGTCGGTGACGGGCACGCGATCTGCGCGCTGTCCGGCGGTGTGGACAGCGCGGTCGCCGCCGCGCTCGTACAGCGCGCCATCGGCGATCGTCTGACCTGTGTGTTCGTCGATCACGGCCTGCTGCGCGCGGGCGAGCGTGAGCAGGTGCAGCAGGATTTCACCGCCGCGACCGGCGCGAAGCTGGTGACAGTCGACGCGGTCGGCCAGTTCCTCGGTGAACTGAAGGGCGTCACCGATCCCGAAGAGAAGCGCAAGATCATCGGGCGTGAGTTCATCCGCTCCTTCGAGGACGCGGTCGCCGAGGTGGTGCTCGAGCACGGCACCGACGGTTCGGCGCCCGAGGTCGAGTTCCTGGTGCAGGGGACGTTGTATCCGGATGTCGTGGAGTCCGGTGGCGGTAGTGGTACCGCGAACATCAAGAGTCACCACAATGTCGGTGGTCTGCCCGACGATCTGGAATTCGAGCTGGTCGAGCCGCTCCGGCTGCTGTTCAAGGACGAAGTCCGTGCGGTGGGCCGCGAACTCGGGCTGCCGGAGGAAATCGTTGCGCGCCAGCCGTTCCCCGGGCCAGGTCTCGCTATTCGAATCGTCGGCGAGGTCACCGCGGACCGGTTGGACACGTTGCGCCATGCCGACGCGATAGCCCGCGAGGAACTGACCGCGGCCGGTCTGGACCGGCAGATCTGGCAATGCCCCGTCGTGCTGCTCGCGGACGTCCGCAGCGTCGGTGTGCAGGGTGACGGCCGCACCTACGGCCACCCCATCGTGCTGCGCCCGGTATCCAGCGAGGACGCGATGACCGCCGACTGGACCCGGCTCCCCTACGAGGTCTTGGAACGCATCTCCACCCGAATCACCAACGAGGTCCCGGAAATCAACCGCGTGGTCCTCGACGTCACCAGCAAACCGCCGGGCACCATCGAGTGGGAGTGAGCTGTGTTGGTTTGACAGCGCCTGCGGCACTGCGTGTTCGCGGCCCTTTGGTGGCTCGCGTCCGAGCGGCCGAGACTTGCGCCTGCGGCGCGGGCGCTTCGGCCGCT
>NZ_JBEZDA010000006.1:208837-279133 GCF_040647855.1 Nocardia sp. NPDC049220 | reverse complement strand
CCTCCGAGAGCGGAACCACCACCATCGACCTCACCCCCCAAACCTGACCCACCAGAACAGGCCATCGCCCGGCACCAAGTCCTGACCACCCTCTCGGTGGGATCCGGCAGACCGGTCGCGATGTCGGGGAATTGGTTCCACCACACATGATCTCACCGTCCGCAAATTAGCGCTGCGGGGAGCGCATCGTTGATGGTTCAACGGGGGTGGGTTGCACTCGCAATGCCGGCCAGCCAGTTCCGGACCCGGACGCGGAGATACCTGCCTCCCTGTGCCCGATCGCGCTCAAGACGTCGATGATGTGCAGGCCGCATCGTTGAAGTGCGCCGGTAGTTGTGTCTGCCACGGCTATTCGAGCGGATCGATTCCTCGGGCAACGCTGGACCCTCAGGGTCAACGCGTCGGCATGATTTGTGCAGTCGGGTAGATCACCAGGCCGACAACATGTACCCTAGGGTTGAAATCAACCCTAGGGTTAACGGAAGGAGTGTTGGGTAATGCGCGTTGGCGAGGTGAACAGTCGCCCGTTCCCTGAGGTGCTGTCAGAGGTAGCACTGCGGGACGCGACCAGGAATGACGTGATCGCATATATCGCAGAGCAGGCGCCAGAAGCGCGTCGACTGGAAGCGATCTGCGACCATTCGCTGCATTGGGACGACCCAGTGGAGTGGTCGCTCGACACTGCTGTGGGGCAGGTGTGGCACGCGTTTGTCTCTGACGTGGCCGACGATTTGGCCAATGATCCAGATGAAGATTGGGAAGCCCGTCCGGGCATGCTCTTGGACGAGATGTGGAAGCGACCAAGAGGGTGGTGGGTGTGGTGCTTCGACGTGGTGCATGGCTCTAGGCGTTTGATGTGCGATGAGGTGGTGGAGGCAGCGTTGACTGATGTGATGAGCGGGCTCGCCGCGCCACAGGAGTGGGACATCACCGATGAACTGCTGGCGGTGGAATTGGTCGCGAAGCGCCAGCTCGCAGGCGGATCTGCTGATCCAGGGAGGGTGGACAAGGTGATTCTCGATCACATGCAGCGTGCACGTCGCGAGTTGTCGTTGCTGGCGATGCTGCGTGCCCATCACATTCGCGAGGAGTTCGGCACCGAGCACCGTGCCGGAACGAAGGCGGCGGAAGCATTGAAGCTCACCCCCGCAGCCGTATCGAAGATCTTGCGAGGCGACAAGCAGCGACACCACGAATCCCATTGAAGTACAAGCCGACTAGGGGCAAGCGGTGGCCGCGGGGTGGCGGTGGTTGACCAGCCACAACGCACGCCCCGAATGCGCGATGCGACGGGCAGCTGCCTGGCGCGCGGTACCCGGCCGGAAGGTATGGCGGCGGCCCCGCCTCGGTGGCGACCCGAGCACCGCTCACCGCGCCGCGGCAGACTGCCGCGCCCTGCTGGGCCTGCTATCGGCGATAGCCGCCGACGACCACACCGTAGATCTGGGACTTTTACATACATATATGAACGCCAACGGAAAAGGCATGCAGTTGCGCGCCGAGTGGGACGACATC
Source organism: Nocardia sp. NPDC049220 (assembly GCF_040647855.1). Classification (NCBI taxonomy): domain Bacteria; kingdom Bacillati; phylum Actinomycetota; class Actinomycetes; order Mycobacteriales; family Nocardiaceae; genus Nocardia; species Nocardia sp. NPDC049220. The sequence goes on along the minus strand of NZ_JBEZDA010000006.1, from coordinate 277,618 downwards.
GCCCGCCGTCTCGCACCCATCGTGGCCGAGATCGAGCAGTTGATCGCAGCAGCACAGCGGGCAGACGGCTGACCCCCGTACCTGGTACAGCCGGATGGTGCGGCGAATGCCCGTGGCGGGCTATTAGTGAGTCGGGCAACCGGAATAGCAGAACACATAGAAGCCGGAGAGGCCTTGCAATGGCTAGCGGGTGCGAGATGCAGATGCGCCGTTTCGCGAAAGAAGACCGAGAACGTCAGCAGCGATGAGAACGATCTCGAACTGCAACCAGCGACTACGGCTTCGTCCCGAGGACACTCGGTTGAAATGGTTCTGGCAACGTCAGCGAACATCTCCTCGGCTGAGATACCGGTGATGTAAGTGCCGGGGGCGTAGTCGACGGCAGGGCGATCGAGCACAGGCTGCACGGCATCGACCGTGCGGCCGCTGACCAAGTTGTCAATGCCGACCCAATCGTGAGCGGAACCTGCTGCCCCAATTCTGAGCAGCCTGGGGTTGGTTAGTTGTTGGTTGCTCGGTCTTTGGCAAGGAGTTCCCGCCGTTGCCTGGCGCGGTAGGAGTCACCGGTGAGGGTGAGGATCTCGGCTTGGTGGACCAGGCGGTCGATCATCGCGGTCCGCCATGACCTATCTGGCCGACGCCGTCGACCCGACCCGGCTGCCGAACCCGTGAAACTTCGGCGCCACTACGCACAGATTCGCGCGAACATGTGCGCTTTGCCGAACGGCAGGTTCGAGGTGACCATGATCGAGCCTTGCTCGTAGCGGGAAGCGACGAGCTGGAAGAACAGGTTGGCTGCGTCCTGGTCGAAACGACTACGACTCTGTTTCCAGCACCGCACGGTGACTCTCGCACCTGGCATATCAGCCTCACGCACTCACGTGTTCGTCGGTCGCATCCATCTGCTCAGACGAAGTGTCAGTGGTGGGTTGACCACGGTCACGACGGCGGACTCAAGCAGCGCCGTCGCTGCCGTCGCTGCCGCCACCGGCAGCCTAGCGGCTGGCCAGGTCGGGCATATTTCAGCTCACGACTCACAAAAATCGAGAGATGCTATCATGATAGCGTTCATCGAATTAACTGAAGACCCCACTACAACCATCAGCCCAATTGAGCACCGCTACTCAAACCAAATGAAAGAGAACATGCTTCGATGCATGTTCTCTTTCATTGACAACCAGCAAAGACGAATCCGTCCCTTCCAACCTCGTCGCCCAGCGCCACAACGGCACCGTAAAGGCATAAAGCAGAGTTCCGCTCGTCCACCGTCGCACCTGATCCACCAGCAGCACCCACCCAACCCGCCTGGAGAGCACCATGTCGCCCACTCGAACCAAGCCACAACCACTGTCCGACAACGAGATTCGTCAGATAAGGACCGACATCGACAGCGGTCGACCGCCTATGGTGTGGTTCACCGCGACAGCGGTCGGCGTGCCTGAGGGGCGTTCAGGCAAGGTGATCGCACTCGGAGATCCCACCGAGGATGACTTCCTGAAGGTGAAGCCCACCGGATCCAACGACGTGCTGCCGTTCTCACCCACTGAAGTGACGCTCACCAAGCCAAATCGGCGCACCACTACTACGGCCGCCACGAGGCCGACAACGCCGAAACAGACAAAGGCAACCGGGAACGACACCACAGCTGTTCCGCTGGCAATCGAAATCCCACCGACACCGCACCGCCCGGCTCCAACCCGTCCAGCCAAACCCGTTGCGGTCAAACCCGTTGCGGTCAAGCCTGCCCCGTCCACTGAGACAGCGACTCCTGCGCCTCCTCCCGTCACTCCAGCCCCCGCCAAGCCCGCACGCCAAGCCCGCGAGAAGAACGCCACCCCAGTCCGCAAAGCGAAGACACCCGAAGTGACTGTCAGCCTCGCGGGCTCTGCCGACGGTGAATGGACTGTCGATGTGCGCACTGACAAGAAGAGCACTGTACGTGCCCTGCCGATGTCCGGCGCGGCGGTCGCACAGGTCGCCAAGCTGCTGCCCCCGCAAGTCGCCGAGGTTGTTGGCACCGCGATGGAGTCGGCGCGCGCGGCGCAGCGCACAAAGGTTGAACAGCTGCAGGCCGAACTGGAGCAAGCTCGCCGGCTACTCGACGAGCTGTCGCATTAGTCGAGGCCGACGGAAGCACATCCGTGACACCCCTTCAGGTCAGGTGTTGTGTGCGGCAATGGCGCCGATGTGACATTTCACGCAACCGACTCTGTCAGGCCACGGTGCAGGTGGCTCGACAGAGTCGGTTGCACTCCGCAGCAGTTTCAAAGATTCTGCGAAGCAACAAACGCCGACACAGTGCAAAACAGCAGGCGCCTTAGCCGACAAGCGGCTTGGGTCCGGGCTGCGGCGGGAAAGCCAATAGCGAGCCCTCACTTGCGCGCCGTCACGACTCCTTCGAGCGCAGCGTGGGGACATTGGTCGCTAGCCGAACTTGGTTATGTCGCCAATTGCATTGCATCAAGCGTATCGTTATCGAACATGAGTTCGAATGGCGTACACCAGAACGGCTTGACACCCGTCTACGGGCTCAGCACCGGCCGAACCGGGGTCAATCCAACGCGGCTGTACGAGACCAGCCCCGGACACTGGGAACAACCCGCGCCGGTCGCCTGCCCATCGGGGCATCGACTCGGACGGGGGCGGGTCATCGTGGGCACGGAGGCGTGCCCCGCCGTCCCTACCGGCCGGCATCTGACGCATCGCTGCGCGTGCGGCACCGTCATCTACACACCCGCCCAAACGCGCCATTGCGATCACCGCGCGTTCGACGGACGCTGAACCGGCCGCCAGCCCGCAAGTGCACACCGACACTGCGGCGGCTTCAGCTCCGATCATGAGTGCCGGATGCCACCCCTCGCCTACTCAGACGCCGACAGATACGCTAGCGTGCTAGCATAGTCGCATGTCCGTGTTGGTGTCATGCCTCCGACTATCTCCTCACTGTCTCAGGTCGCAATCGACACAGCGACAAACGTCGCGACTGTGATCGCTGCAATGACCTGGGCGTTCGCGAAATTCGCAAGCTTCTGAACACCAATCAACCCGCAACACGAAAAGAGAACTACCAATGGGATGGTCCGTCGGATACGACGAGAACTGGAAGCGTGACATCGGCTATGGAGTACCCGGGGGTTGCGATCACCCCGGCTGCACCACCGAGATCAACCGAGGTCTGGCCTACGTGTGCGGCGAAGAGCCGTATGGCGGCGAAAAAGGCTGTGGCCTCTTCTTCTGCACCCACCACCTGTGGATCTCTGAAGTCCAACTATGCGAACGCTGTACCGACGGTAGTGAGCCGTTCACACCTTCTCCAGATGTCAATCGGTGGATCAGCAGGAAGTTGACCGACTCAAGTTGGGCGCGCTGGCGTAACGAGAACCCTCACCAGGTACGGCTACTGATGGAGCAGCAGACCGCCGAACCGAAATTCCAGATTGGCAAAGCCAATTGACAAACGGTGAACCGGTAATGCTGACGCTGAGGACACACGACGGCCGCGAGGTCGCCTACCCCAAACCCAAGTCGTCAGCTACCTTCAACGAGTCAAAAGGGGGAGGAATTTCCTGGGACGCATGGTCATGGAATCCCGCGACCGGCTGCATCCACAACTGCGACCGAGGTTCACGGTTTCGCGGGCGGAGCGGATCACGTTGACGGCCTCCTGGATTCGGGCCTGGTCCTCGTTGGACAGGACGGTGATGTCGGCTTCGATGCGGCGGATCAGAGCCCGCAACTGGTCGATTTCCTCGTCGCGGGGTGTGAGCTGAGCTTAGGCCCAGTCCTGCAGATCGGTGGCGGCTTGGAGGCGGGCCCGGTCGGCGAGCAGCTGCTGCAGGTAGGACTTCAGCTCCGGCAGGTAGGACGGGTCGCTGCGGAAGTGGCCTCAGCCCAGGCAGGTGAACTTGTAGGGGCATACATGGCCGCTGGCCTTGACGTTGGACGGTTCGGTGCAGATGCCGAACGGGACGGCGACCTGGCCGATGCGCATGCGCGCGTGGGCATCGGCCAGCAGGCCCTGGATGCGGCGGAAAACCCGCCGGCCCTGCCCGTCGAACTGGTGGGCACTGACCCGGTCGACCGCGGCCCCCACGCGCTTCTCGGTGACGCGGTAGTAGTTGATCGTGACCTGCATAGAATCGTGATCCATCAAGTCCCGCAACACATCTGGTGCGACATCTTCATCAGCATGCCTCTGGGCGAAGCAGTGCCGAGGGGGTCCGACTTTGGCGAGCCAGCGGGAAAGCAGTCTACGCTGTTACGACCTCGAAGCTATGCGGGTAAGTGAACTTTGCCGCACAACAGATCTGGCTCACTTGATCGTTCGGCCATTCTGAATCTTTCCCACACGGTGGGTACTCGGCGCCGGCAGGGGGTCCTCAGCGGTGCCAGTCCTCCGATGCAGGAACAGCACTGTCCCATGCTTTCTCGAACTCCTCTGGCGTGATCTCCTGGTCGGCCAGATCTGGATCCCATAAGTCGATCGGCGGATTGAGAGGGAAGTCGTCAAGGCCGGTCCGGATCATCTCGCCGGTGTCGCGTACTTCGACCTGGCGGGTGCGGTAGCTGTTGGTGATCTCGATCAGGTAGTCAGCGGCCAAGACGCCATCGCCGTCCCAGCGCTGACGGATATACAGCAGTTCGCGGTCCGACAGCACCCCGAAACCCGTCCGGCTCCGCTGGGCATTTCGCCGCGCGCGAAGATCTTGCAATCCCGAGTCGGCGAGATCGTCGACATCAACCTCGTCCAAGTCCCATTCCAGGGCATCCGCCAACCGCTCCAGATCGTCAATGACCCAGATTTCGGCGAAAGTCTCAGTGATCTCGCGGGCTGAACGTGCGTGGACCCACCACCAGCAACCACCCATCCCGTAGTCATGACATACCAGGAACCGTTGCTTTGGGGTCCCGTCTACAGTCACGGTTGCCAGCGTAGATAACAGCCCCCAGCGAGACACACCCATCGGCGACGGCAGATTTCGCCGCCGCCGACGGGTCTCAGGCCCGCTGACCAACGTCAGATTTCAGCGATTTCCGAAGTCGGGATTCACCACCGTAGCCACACCCATAATCACGGTATGGCTGTACCCAATGTCCTGCTGACTCGCGCCTAGCCTGGCCGGGCTATGTACACAGTCCGAGAGTGGCCGCCGCGGCGAGCGTGTCAAGCAACCGGTCCCAGTCCGGTCGCCGCGCTGGCTTGCTGGCGTATAGCGTCGCCTCGAGCCATCTCAGGAATCCTGGGTAGTCGACCTGCGCTGAGAACTGCGCGGCATGTTGCGTCCCCGAGGTAATGCATCCGTTGCCAGCGAGGTCGAACTGTCGTTCCTTCCAGGTCGCGAACTGGCCACGCATAGCAGCAAAGGTCAGTGCACCGTGCAAGTAGGCCACCGTGCCGTCCCCGCGGCCGCACCACCGATCGATATGTGTGGTCATCAGTTTTGCCCACTGTTTGTATGACGCGGCGGCCAGCTGATGATAGATCGGGCTGTGGGTGTCGAGTTCGGTAACTGCGGTCATGCTGTGCTCGGACGTGATCAGCGAGATGTTCGATGCCTGTGACAGAACGTTCTGCACCGCGTGCGGGTCAGCCTGGAAGTTGCGTTCAGGCCGTTGAGGGTGGGCTAGCGCGCCGCCCGACTGCCAGATGTGCATTCGTTGTGTCAGGTCTAGGCGGTGGCCTGCGCCGGCGTCTGCTGCGAGCAGAGCGGCAAGGTCGGTGAGGGGCCCCAGCCCCAGCCAGCGCAGCGGCTTCGATGCGTCACCAGCACTGCACATCTCGGTGACCACCTGGTAGAGGCTGGTGGCATTATCGTCGCTGTAAGGGAGAAGGGGATACAGGCCATCAGTAGTCGAGAGTGTGCTCTGCTCCTGCACCTTGCCGGCGATGACTTGGACGTCATCGCGGCCGAGTAGGTCGAGCAGATGTCGCGCGAACGCGGCCCGGCGGTTACCAGGAACCTCTGCCGCGGACACCACCGCAGTGAGGTGCGGGTCGCTGAACGCCACACACGCCAGAGCGAGCGCGTTCCCAGGGTCACTGTCCATTTCGAGGCTGACGATCAGCGGACTCTCCGACAGAGACATCGTGAATCTTTCGGCTTGAGCGCCCCCAGTGCCAGGCCGCAGGGAGTCGTGGCATCCGACACCGGTGTCGCCGAGCATGAGCGTCGCCGGGCTGGTCATTTGCCCACCGCGCTTCGAGTACAGGCGGTGGCGATGTTGACGGCCATCTCCACGACCGCGTGGAACTCGGGCCGCCGGTCCGAGTCGGGTTCGGTAATCCAAATGCGCCTGTTGTCCTCGGGACTAGGCAGCATGATGAGGGCTCCGGTCACGGTGGGTGTGATCGCGTGCCGGAAAAGTTGGGCGGACAGTGTGAGCAGAGCCCGCCGCTCGGAATCGTTCGCTTTTCCAGCACGGTGGTCGATAGTGGATCGTGCTGGTTTGGTGATGAATGTCCAGCGACCAGTCCGGCCGCATCCAACGATGGGCGCATTGAAATGTTGATCATTCATCTTCATCACTGCTGCTATCGCTTCTTGTACTTGGGCGCCGAGAGCTGACGACATCTGCACTGCAGCGACCGAAGAAGTCGGCAGGATGATCCGCCCACTGGGGCTGACATACGCAGCAGTGAAGCTGTTTTCGTTGCGGTATCGCGCGCACCGCTGCTCAGCAGTTTCACGCACAGTTACTATCGCCATAACTCCTCGCAGGGCATTCGGGTGGCTGGAAGTACGCCGTCATCGATGACGACGGCGAGGATTGCGGAATGGCTTGCGCCCAGTTTCGCCATGAAGTTGCGAGCGGCGGTGCGGTGAACGGCGTAGTTCATCACGATCCCGAGAGCTGGAACTTCGAGTCGCAGATGGGTATCGAGATCCGGCCTTGTCTGCTCGGTCACGTCCTTGGGCATCGCCGCTCACCGCTCGCGCCAGCAGGAGCGAAGGGCATCGAGCACCTCGTCAGTGGAGGGTCGCGACGTGTCTGTTGGGATCCGGTCCAGCCATCGACACCTTGCATCACCTGGCGCGGGCAGACCAACCTCGCATCCGGCATCAATGAACCGTGCCCCGAGGGCGACCAGCATGGTGAAGGTTGCGACGTCCAGGTGGTTGCCGACTGGGCGGGTGAGCATCGTCCAGGCGTCGAGTGCGGTCACAGTCGGGCCGGGCTGAGCCATTCGGTCTCGAACACGACGCCCCAGTTCTGGTCGCATCATCACTGCCCCAGCTGAACCCACGCGAAGGACGATTTCGCCAGAGCTTGAACGCACGAAGCAGTCGAGCCCGCACAATTGCTCGTAGTGATCGCGTCGCAGGATTGCTTGGTCTGTGCCGCGCAGTGGGCGCGGTGTGTCGGCATCTGGCGTGAGTTGCATGGCTATCACCCCTCATGCCCTCGACGTGTCAGCGGTGTCCACGATTGCTCCAATCTCGATATGGAGGCAGAAACCAGGAGGTGAGGCTCAGAGAAAAGTGACGTCAACTACCCGGGAGAGGTGTGCTGTCGACTGTTCTGGGAACCAGCAGCCTGATGCGATAATGCTAGCATACTCGCATGACAGCGTGCGAGTGATACTGGGGGCCACCTTTCGCAGCGGAGGCTTCACGCACACCGGGCGCCCATGCGGCCCTATCTCAACATCACGTTTGATGAATGGGATACACGCATCGTTGAAGCAGACGAAGGCGAGTTCACTCGACACGGCGCGCGCGGTCACGCTCGGATGGTCGGATGGAATGGCTGCGAAGCGCCCTGCGGGGCTCTCCAGACTTCATTGGCGTTTCCGCCGCGGCACCTCGTCACCGACGCGTTCGCGTCAGAGACGCTCGAAGCCAGCAAGCGTTGTGTCCGGAACCAGGTTGTGGCCGGCACCGTAACACCACTACCTTCCGCGCGCCCCCGAGCCCACGACGTCGCTGGCCTCGCTGCCAATTCGGGCATAGTGCAGCATCAGAAGGGATGAGAGCATCGTCGGGGCTGGCGGCAATACACCGCCGCCGAAGTCCGCCATATCGGGGGATGCGCAGACACGCACCCATATCAACGTCACCCAGTCAAAACATCGAAGAAGTGCTCAGGCCGCCGCCCAGGGAAGCACCTGTGCCTTTTCACGTGCACCAGCACAGTGCTACTCCATCCGGCCATTTGCTGACCGACTGGCACGGCTCCATTTCATGGAATGAGGCGGCAAGGAACTCCGGCCGGTGCACGACCGATGTGCTGATAGCTACGCGGCGTGCCAGCGCGCCGTGGTGTCGCCGGTTCGCAGTGTGGCTATTCGGTGCGAAAACTCGGCGGCCGCGGCGCTGTGGTGGCCGGTGGCGGCGCGGCGAATAAAGCTAGCGAGGGTGTGCAGATCTCGCATTTCACGCAGCACCGAGAATCCCGACCAGTTGCGTACGTCCCATCCATAGGCACAGCTGAAGGCGTCCAGCTGTGCGGGCGTACGCCCAAATCGGCGGCCCTGATAAGTATTCACCAGATCCAATTCTCGCGGCGCTCTGGCAATTTCATCCCAATCGCCGAGCATGACAACGCCACCGGCACCGATCATGAGATTGCCGGGGTAGGCGTCCCCATGGACGAGGCCGACACCGAGCGCGCTGTCGAGCTGGTGGTATGCCTCTACCACTTCGCCGGCGCGACGGGTCAACCATTCTCGATCCGCGGTCAGAAGGCCAGCGGCTGCCTCACTGCCGAGCAAGCTGCGCAGTTCGGCCAACGGCTGATAGGCGGGCAGCGGAACCGGTGAGTTATCAAGCTGGTGCAGCTGACGCAATAGGGCACCGAGATCGCTGACCGTGACCTGACCTGGGGCGTTCTGTGGGTAGTAACGCCACACTGTGACCACCGAGCCCCTAGCCACGGGCACCGGCTCGCACGTCAGCGGTTCTGGCACTGGGAACCCCTGTTCGGCAAGCCACTGCACGACCGCGAGAGATGTCGCGGTCTGGTCGGCGGTCTCGGCGCGACCGACACGTGCCACCGCCTCGGCCGCGGGCAGTAGATAGACCCCTGTGGCGTGCTGGCGTAGCGAGGTCGCCCCAGAGGTATTCAGGCCGAGGCTCTGGCATGCGGCGATCAACTCAGCAGGTACGGCGGCTGCGTTGGCAGTGCGTGTGGACATCAGGCGCCTTTCCGGCTGTGGTCGAGGGTCGTCGAGGCGAATGCGCGGATCTGCTGAGTGAGTTCGGCTGCAGGCCGAGCAGCGGCCAGCTTCGGGCCAGTCAGGGTGTGCTGTACCCGTGCCAGGCCGTCACCGATCTGGCGGATGCGTTGCGGGACCGGAAGCGCCAGCACTGGCGCCAACGCCTCGGCGGCGCCGTCGATGTCGCCGGTACGCCCCAACCGCGCCAGCGCTACATCCACGCGAGCGAGTGCTTCATCTCCATAACTGCGCACTTGCGGCGGGCCGGACTCGTAGGCGGTGATCGCCGCAGTAGACATGCGCTCGGCCTCGGCGAAATCACCGAGCAGAACCAGGGTGGATCCCGCGTAGTAGGTGGCCTTGGTGGCAGGAAATTCGAGGATTCCACCGAAGGCCGCCAAATCACTACTGGGTGCGGCGTTCTCGCTGGCTTCCAGTGCCAATGTGAGCGCCGAGCGGGCGGTGGCAGATTGCCCAGCGCGGGCTGCGCATCGCGCATGCAAGGCAGCTAGACGTACCCGATGATCACCCGCAGGCGCGTGCGGCATGCCTGCGGCAGCGAAGTCGACCGCGCGCCCGGCCTGACCGGACCACTCGGCGATCAATGCTTGTGTGCCGGCTACCCACCCACGCAAGGGGCCGTGATCTGCCTGCACTGCAAGAGCCTCGGCGGCGCGGGCCTGCTGCATCGCGGCCATTGAGTTGCCTAAGTTCTGCGTGGCGTGCGCCATGAGGATCAGCGTTACGCCACCGAGGTAGAACAACTCTCGTGCTTGGTTGGGGTGGGGGCCACCCTCCAATAGGCGCCAGGTTTGATCACGCATCATCACCAGGTCGCGGAACAGCGGCGCGGGCGGTTCGGAGACGTAGGCTGTCGCGATCCGCGCCAGTTCGTAGGTGAGGGAATCGACTGCGAGCGCATCCACCTGGTCAGTAGCGGCCCAAGACGCAAACCGCATCGAATCTCGTGCGGCGGTAACAGTTTCGTCGGCGAATGTGGCCCGATTAGCGGCGCGCAGCAGCGCTCCACCAGTGTCTAGTACATCATCGATACGTCTGAGCAGATCCTCGGTAAACGGGCTCCGTCCGTTGATGATCCGCGACAGCGATCCGGCGTTGAACATCAGTGCAGCAGCCAGTGCGCGCTGCGACATTCCCCGCTCATCCAGCCAGTGGCGCAGCTCGGCAACCACCTCGGTCTGTGCCATACGTCAACGTCCTTTTTCCCACGTCAGCAGGGTGATGCCGAATTGGCAACACAACTGGCAACACTGCAACTCTACCGCTGGACCCATTACCGGCTGCACACTCCATCTACGCAGAGTGCAACGGCAGGTTGGGCCTGACCCGGGCTCAACGTAGTTGAGCCGCTGCACATCCCGGCCGACGATAGACAGGAGCAGTCGATGATCAAGATGGCCGAACAGACGGCGACAACGATTTTGCCGATCTGGGAGGAGATGCTTGCGATGTTCTGGGGGTACGACGCCCCAGACACCGTGGTACATCCAGTCATCCGATCGGCGCGTGCACTGTCGGCACTGCATCGGGAGCACCCCAGCGAGGCCAGCCGCGAATCGAAGCGGTTCCGCCAACGCCGCGACAAACTTGTCTACGACATCGACAACTGGGTAGCGGGGTATATCCGTCATACTGATGGCATTGGTGTAGCAGTCGATCGAATCGCGATGTTTGGCGTCCGCGCACAGGAGTTGCTCGCCGATGATCCGAACTTCCGGATCGATTTGACGTTGCTGTCCACTACTTGGTCCGGGATGGCCGCCACTGCTGAGGGGGGTCGCTGTGCAGCGTCGCGCAGCAGTGACAGTCCCTAAAATTCTCGGGCTTAAACCCAGGCTCAGGATGTAGGCGGAGGCACGGTTGGTGAGCGCAACCAGCGCATTAGGGTCTGAGTCGTGTACGTCGATCGGCCACACGCGTGAGGCTCCCGCCGATGGCGACGACTCGATGTCGTCTACGTTGCACTGAGCGTATTCGACTCGAATGATCGTCAGTGGCCATGATGTCACCAGGCTGAAGGTTTGTCGGTCGGCGGGGGGAGGAGGCCCCAGGGAGCTGCCAGCGTGGCATATACAGCGGCTACGAAGCCCGGCGCATGACCCCTGGCGAGGCCGATGTCTCCCTTCTCGTTGTCGATCATGTACTGATCGACACCCTGTCGGAGTTCTTGCGAAGTTCCTTGGACCTGCCGATTCGACATGGCTGAGGTCTGCAAGGCGATGCGTTTGACACCGGTTGTAGCGACTTCCGCGCCTTCGCTGCCCGTCTCGTGACAGGTGTGCGAGTTGAACGCGATCGTGGTTCACGGGGCCGCTGATGCCGTTCGGCCAACGATGGTCATCCACCTCGTCGGGATATGGCCCGTTTCCGATATCGGAACCCCCTCTTGATCATTTGCTATCATGCTTCAATGCTAGCAGATCGATTAAGGGAGGCGCCGCCGTGGCCGTACGACACAAAATCCGACAGCTACCAAGGATGCATGCTTGCGTGCGAGAGTGCGAGGATAAAAGTTGTGGAGGAAGAACAGAACGAAAAACCGACAGCACAAGTGAACTTCCGGACGACTCAGTCCGTCAGAGATGCATTGGAAGAAACACTAGCCCGGATCAGTCGCCCGACTCGGTACCGGAAGCGGATTCCGCAATCTCGCGTCCTGACACACGTCTACCGGAAACTGACGGACATGCTCATCGCTGGCCTACTGCCGTTCGATATCCTTACCGAACTCTTCGACAGGTTAGACGAGCTGGCGACGCCTGGTCCGCGGCGAGAAGAAGCGCTCAGCAGTTTCGGGAAGGCATTCGAAGAGGGCTTGCGAGCCGAGTGCCTCAGGCGCGATGGGCAGACCACTACAGAGCAGGCCGACGCCTTGGAAGCCGCCTTAAAAGCCGCCTTGGAGGCCGCCAAGAAGTCGGAGTCCGATTGATCGCGTGCCCGCGAAGCTGCGCGGATGACCGGACGGCCGAGGGGCTTCGCCAGCACACGACCCCCCGCGATACATCGTGGCCTGCCCGAGAAGTTGCCAACCCTCGTGGGGGGTGGCCGAGGTGCATCTGACAAAGGAAAAGATCTCTGCCGGAATCGGGATGCTGGGTGTGGGAGCGTGCGGATTCGGCGTCTTGTGGGCGCATCAGAGCGCGGGGAACCCCGGCGCGATAGCCGTGGTTGGTCTGGGCGGTGTAGCAGCTGTGCGGTATGTGACGAAGGAGAAGGAGCAGAAGCAAGTCAAGCAGGTCAAGCAGGACGCCGGGAAAGCTGCCGAAGAGAACCGGTGGGAGCGTTACCTGGCGTTTTTTGATCCTTCTGTGCACTACGCCGTGCGGATGCTGGCTGATCCGAAGCGCGCGCCGGGGTTCTGGGACGAATATCACCTCACCACGTGGGCTGACACCCCAGGTGGTGAGCCGGACTACCCCCGAGTGACAGTGGGTGCCACAGATGGCGGCGTGATATCGACACTAGTTGGAGCACGGGTCCGACTTTCTGTACCAGCAGGGGCGAGCACGGAGGCCTTCGCCAACCGTCTTGACGGCATTGCCCATGGGCTTCGAGCCGACGTCACCATCGTCAAGGCGGGTAGGGGATTCATCGAGCTGGACCTGCGGACAATGGACCCGCTCGCCAAGCTGGTCATGGCCCGCAAGTCCACCGGTCTGGTCGACTTGGAGCGGATTCCGGCGGGCCTCACCGAAGAGGGGAGCGAGTGGTGTGTGCCATTGCTGTACCGCAACTTGATCATCGCTGGTGTGCCGGGTGCAGGTAAATCCGGTGTGCTGTGGGCCTTGTTGTGCTCGCTCGGCCCGCAGGTGCGTGCGGGGCGGGTAGTCCTATGGGGCATCGACCTCAAGTTCGGCTTGGAACTCAAGCCGGCCGAGCCGATGCTTTATCGCCTCGCCACCACGGAAGACTTGGCGATGAAGCTCCTCAAGGACTTCAAGAAGGCGATGGAGGCCCGTGGCGAGAAGATGGCCGAGGATGGGCGGCGCAAGTACGTGCCCTCCGACGATGAGCCAGTTCATGTTCTGGTTATCGACGAACTCATCAATCTGCTCCGTCAAACAAACTCCAAAGCCTCCAGCGAAGCGTTCGAGATCCTTTTCGACATCATGCGCCGCGGCCGCAGCCTCGGCTTCAGCGTGATCGCCTGCACGCAGGACATGGACAAGAGCATCCTGAGTTCGCTGCGCAACGTCATCCAGATCCGCATCGGCCTGCGCATGGTTGAGAACAGCCAACTCCTCATGATGTACGGGCCAGGCGCCAAGGATCGCGGCGCAGACAACCTCCGCATTCCCGAAGGCCCGGCAGGTGCCGGCATCGCCTACGTTGAGGAGGAAGGATCGTCGCGACTGCAGCGCTGCCGCGCGGGTTGGATTCCCGACGACGAGGTCGCGGCGCTGGCAGAGGAGTACGCGATCGCCGCCTGATCTATCCCCCGCCTGAGGCCAGCACCGATTGGCTTACATCGTCGGTGCTGGTGCCAGGCCGGGGGTCAGGATGATCAGCTCGTGCGGTCGACTATTGCGCGCTGAGTGGTAGGCGTCCATCGTCCAGTCGGAGTGCTGTCCAGTCCGCTGGTCTCGGACGATGATGTGGTCATGGCTGCCGGCGTCCTGATCCAACTCCGTGTGCCACAGATGGCTGAATTTCAGATTGGCGCTGCATGTCTCGACGATCTCGAGGATCCGGTCTGTGGCTATGACACCCGGGGCATAAACCCGGAAGACTGCCACCATGCGGTGGACGACATCTTCCCAGTTGGTGACTGTATCCACGGCACGCGGGTCGACCATGAACTGTTCGATCATGTTCGTCGGGCGTCGCGCGCTAGATGATGCGGGTACCGCCCACGGGAATAGGGCTGAGGCAGCCTGGTTGGCGTAGAGGATGTCGAAGGTGGGCGTGGCTATATACCAGGCCGGTACATTCAACGAGTCGATGCGCGCGCGGTCGACTTCAGTCACTGTCGCCGGCCAAGAACCGATGTCGAGACGGTAGAGACCGTCAGCGACTATCGACACTAGCTTGGGCAGTTGCCATGCAGGTAGATCTAGGACTGTGCACCACCGTTGCAGCATCTGGGAGGTCGGAGTGCGGGCGCCTGTTTCGTAGTTGTACAAAGCCTGAGTCGTGACATGTAGTTGTGCGGCCACTTGGGTGAGTGTGTGCCCCTTGGCGATACGCCGCCTCCGTAGCGTCCTGCCAGCAGCGGGCTTGCGAGATACCTCAGAAAGATCGATCAGATCACTCGAGCAGCTTGAGGCCCCCCTTCGGGCCGCGGGCTGGTCACATTGCCGCAGGCGCGGTCTTTCGACGATCGCCGCTTCGCGGTTCTTCGTCGCGGCGGCGGTAGCAGCACTGATTGTGGTTGTCGTGTGGGTTCTCATGAGCTGCTCCTTGCGAACAGTGCACGCGGTCGGCAGAGTTGGCCGGTCTGTCGACGAGATGGAACTCCGACATTCTTCGACAGGCCAGAGTGGCAGATCGTCGACGGGAGGTGTTGGGGGTTTCCGACCTCAGTCGGTGGACGGGTGTGCGCAGTGCACAGCGGTTGAGATCGCTGTGACGCTTGGTAAGTGCAGTGGAAACAAATGTGAGACCGCGGGTGCACTTGCGGGGGTCCTCGCACTGAGTGCCTTATTCAGCGACCTTCAGCACGGTCATCGGCGTGCTCCTGCATCAACGCAGCCGATCCTGTTATGGATGCATGCACGTTCTCACCCCCATTTCCCTGCGCACTTCGCCTGTAGGTAACACGATCCTGGAAGGTATTACCACCTTAGACTTAGGAGTATTCGTAGGAATTCACGCAGTGTCAATTGCTTCCACTCGCACAGTAAGTGCGAATAAAACCGCTGTGTCAAATTCGCCGACTTTATCCCGCGGAAATTTCACGACTTGTGTTACATAGGAGCGGCAGCGGTGCCAGGCATTCCACGGGTTGTGTCAGGCGGCCGTCGGGCAGGGCATGAACGAGCCTCCAGCCCGAGCTGGAGATCACTTCTGCCTGCGAGCACCCCGTCAGGAGACAGGAGACCAGCCGCACCGGCCCCGATCAGAACGCAGCCACACATGCCCGCCCCTCGAGATCGGGCGCGTGCGATGATGCCGGGCTACTCGATCGAGCCCACATCGCCTGCTGGCTACGCCTGCGTGACAGGTCCACAGCCTGGCGAATTAACCGACAGCGAAGATGGTAGAGAGCCTCACCCAATGGCCAAATATGCAGGCTCGACTTAAGCTCACCGTCGAAGTATTTATCCATACTCACCACCGGAATATCATTTCATAGATACTTCACCGTTCGGTGTGCGCAGTGTCTTTTCCACAAAATCCATTCCGTGAACGGGGACGCGTCGAATCGGACTGGGACTTCTCATCTCCACCGCTGGTCGAGCTGTTGTAGTCGACCCGATTCGATGGCGCGTAGCGCCCGGTAACCAACCACCTCAAGTGCCGTGGGGCCACGCTGACCAAGTTCAGGCACCATCCGCTGCCGATCAGCCGTGTATCGAGGACAGCAGTCCACAACTTCACGAGGCTGCCGCTGCTGTATTCGCTGGGGGACTAGCGTGAGGAGGCAGTTTCGTCTCACCTTCACACCAGCCGATAGAGCATGTGCTCGCCCGCGAGGAGTTATCAGCCGCAGGAGGAAATCCGATGACCGGTCACAACAACGGAACACATGATGAGCTGCTCGAGAAGCTGGACCAGCGGATCCTCGCCGCCTGCCGCGAACTCAAGGCGGCATACAGCATCCTGGACCAGACAGGTTCAGTCGCCGACGGGGACGCCATCGGACTTGTCGAGGGGTGCGTGCGTGACGCGCTGAAGGCGGCAGAGACCGCCGCGAGACTGCGGGGAGGCGATCGGGCCCGCGAGCAGTTGGATACGTTGCGAAAGCATGCCACTGACGTCACGGCCGACGATCAGGACTGGCGTGCCCTTGCCGCTGACATCGTCGCAACGGACGCGACCCCGCTTCCAGTGAGCCGAGTCGCTGCTGTGCTTGCCGCCCGGCATGCCACCCGCTCACCGGAAGCTGTAGCGCACATCCTCGAGATCAGCCCCGCCGTAGTGGCCAACATCGTGGATGCCGAAAAGGAGCTCAACGCCGCCGGCCGCGGCGGCAGCAGCAGCACACCCAGACGGGCTTCCCGTCGTTCGACCGCCGGCGACCGGCGCCGCAAGCATTGACGCCGTTGCCGTCATCTGAGGACCTACTCAGGGGCTGGGGCGAGTTGCCGTTTGACTGCGTCGGGCAGTGGGGTTGTGCCCAGTGGCGGGTGCCCGGCGAACACCGAGTCCGGCGCAGCCAGGGACATCGGGCCAGTGTCACCGTCGAGGATGATCCGCAAGTGGGAATCGAGGTGACTGACCCACCAGATGGACATCGCAGACGGGGATTGGCTGGCGCGCGAGAACTCCCATGCGGCGTGCAGTGCCTGGAAACGTGCGATGACTTCTGGGTAGCGCCACCACGCCGGATCCCACGATAGCCCCTTCCCTGCCGCCGGGTTGAGTTTGCGACGGATTACTTTGACGAACCATCCGTCGACCCAGTCCCATACGTTGGGGAACAGCGGCGCCAAGCCTTGGAGGGCTGCGATGGCGTCGGTTTCGTGTTGGTGTTTGACCGTGTCCGGGACAGGCAGGGTTTGTAGCGGCGGATGACCAGTGAAGGCTGCGCCTTCTGCGGCCAGGGACATCGGGCCGGTTTCGCCGTCGAAAATGATCCGCAGGTGTGGTTCGAGGTGGCTGATCCACCATGTTGACATGGCAGACGCAGAAGTCGGGGCCGTCGCTGCAGTGGCCTCTTCCCATGCAGCGTGCAGCGCTAGAAACCTGGCGACGACTTCTGGATAGCGCCACCACGCCGGATCCCACGACAGACCCTTCCCCGCGGCCGGGTTGATTCGACGGCGGATGTGTGGCACGAACCAGTCCTCGACCCACAGCCACACTGTGGGATAGCGCGGGCCTGGTGGAGCTTCAGCCACGTCAGGTGTGGGCCGGTTGCTGTCGGGTTGTTGCTGTTCGGTCAAAGGTGTTGTCCTTGTTGGGTGCTGGGCTTCATTGAGGTCGGCATCGCCGTTTTGGTCGATTTCGATCGGTTGATCACGTCAGCGAAATCGCTGTCTTGCCAGTAGGTTTTTTTCAGCAGTAGTGGTTTTGAGCCGGGTAACCGCAGGATGGCGCGGTCGCTGGTGAGAGAGGCCAGGTCGGCGAGTTTCAAGATCCGCTCGGACTGCCAGGAGCTCGAGCGCGACGATTGACCGGTGGCGAATGCTCCAATGGGACTGCTGGTTTGGTCGTGTCGCACCAAGTGGTCGTCGATCAGGTCGCTGAGAGTGGTCAGGAACTCTTTGTCGTCGATGTTGCCGCCGTACCAGACGGTTGAGGCGGCATCCAGCATGATTTGAAACCCGTCTCGCCCCCATACTTTTCGTCCCTGTGATGGTGACTGCAGGATCGTGATGGGGATGATTCCGCGGCTGCCGAAGTGGCTGTACTGGTCAGGCAGCGACTGCAGTCTGCACACGTTTGCGGCCTCGTCGAGTACAGCGACCAGGGGGATATCCAGCCGTCCTTCGGCGGTGCGGGCGCCGACGGCTTCTGCTTGATCAAGGACTTGCCCTACCAGCGCGGTAGTCAACGCAGCGGCGCTGTCAGGGCCTTCCTTGGACAACGCATACAGGGTGTCGTGGGAGGTAGCGAAGGCTTCTGGATCGAACTCCGGAAGCGAATGGACCCAATCACCAGGCCCGGTGGTGATGGAACCGTCGGGAGCGACGCCGATGGTCAGGCGCCGGTTGGGCAGGATCGCTTTCGCATACCGTTGCGCGTCCAGGGATTCGAGGAATCTCCTGGCCATGTCGAAGTAGCCGTCGCGCTGCCTCTCGGTGATGTTCTGTTTGGTGGTGAGCATGCGGGCTGTGGCATATTCACCGTGAGAGCGCAGCACAGCGCCAGCCACAGTCGACTGGTCGTTGGCCATCCACTCCACTGCATGGATCAGGTCCCCGCCAGCGAGCGCGGCGGCCAACATGTAGGCAGCCAGCAGGTTCTGCGCAGAGCCGTCGAAGTAGGCGTCGACCTTCGCGCCGTCCTCCTTCTCCGCACCAACAAAGTAGCTAGCAGCCTTCTTCGCCGCGGGCAGATCGCAGACAGGGCCCAGCGGATTCCACCAGAACGTCGCCTCGCCGCGACGGCCGGTCGTGACACCCTGTAGATCGAACAGCCACAGCTTGCCCTGGTCATTGCGCGGCAGCCAGGTGTGGGTGTAGATGTCGGGTTTGTTGCTGGTCGCCACGCACGGACCAGGAGCGGTGATGACGGCGGGTATGGCCACCGCGGCGGTCTTGCCCATCCGGGTACCAGCAATGCACACCTGAACCCACTCCCATGGCAGGTGCACCGGCAAGTCACCGCGCACGGTGCGCCCGACGAGCACTCCACGGGCTGCAGGGTGATCGTCGGGGATTTTCGGGGCCAGCCGTTTAGCCTCGGCCAGTGACCATTTCTCATCCAGCAGATCCAAGGTGGCGGGGTTGGTCATGGACTTGGCGGCGTCGTCGACCGGGCGGCGTGGGCCGCGCGCGGCCTGTCTTCTGCTGAGCCAGCGACCTACCCATGCGGCCGCGGAGGCGAGCAGGATGAACTCTGCGAGCAGCGCGATGGTGGCCATCGTGGGCCAGCGGCGGCGGCCTGCGGCGACTTCAGCGAGCAGTGCCGGGCTCCAACTCGGGTTGCTGCCGCCGCCGAGCCGATAGGCCAGCATCGCCAGCATGGCGAGAAGCGCAATGACACCGATGACGGCGACGACGAAGAGTTCGGGTCGCGCAGATTTCGGTCGTGTGGTGCGGATGGTCATCTGACCTCCTCGGTGTAGCGGATAACACGCCAGGTGTTTTCGGCGTGGGCGAGGGTTACGGTCAGGACCGACCGTCGATGTGGGGTGATCTGCCCGCCTGGGTGCAGCACTGTTTGGGTGGCAGAGACAGTCACTGTCGCGGTGTCGCCACGGATGGTGGGTTTGCCGAGTACCGATACTGCGGTGGAGACGGTGTCGCGCGCAGCGGCCCAGGACGACCACTGCGGGACTTGTCGCGGCAGCGGTGTCGGAGGACTCGATGCTGTGGCGGCGAGCTGCCCGGTCAAAAGGGGCGCGGCTCGATGTAGCGCCTCCCAGCTCGAGGTGTCCGGGCCAGGTTGCCAGCTCAGCATGATGCTGATCGCGTTGCATGCGACTACCTCTGGTGGGCTGTCGTGGGGGTCGAGCGGGTCGATGTGGCTGTGGCTGTCAGTGCCATCACTGGTGCTGTCGAGGCTGCTGGTCGCGTATCGGACCAGCAGCACACCACCGAACAGCACGGCCGCGGCCGCAAGCGGGGCAAGGAGCTTCCATCGGCTCATTGGGCGGTGCCTGCCATTTCGCGCATGCGGTGGCGGATGTCGGTGACGTAGGCCTGGGTCTCCGCGAACGGCGGAATTCCGCCGGACTTCTGGACGTTGCCGGGGCCAGCGTTGTAGGCGGCGAGCATGAGATCGACAGGATTTCCTGCGATTTGGCCTGCTGCGATCTGCGGGCGGAGCTCCTCGGCGAGCTGGCAGTTGTAGGCGCCTTGAGCCATGACCGCGTCACCGATGTTGTTGGGGTCGCCCGCCCCTGCGGGACCGACGCGGTTTCCGTTGTCGTCGACTTGGTATCCCCAGGTTGCCCATGTGCCGGGCATGAACTGGGCATATCCCTGCGCGCCTGTACTGCTGACCTCGCCCTTCTTGAACGCGGATTCCTGGTATAGCTGTGCAGCAAGTAGTTCTGGGCTGAGTTCGTTGCACTGCCGCGCCGACAACACCAGCCAACGTTTGAACTCTTGCGGTATCCGGGTGTCGACTAGGTCGGCCTCGTCGTGCTCCCCTACCCCAGCATCGGATGGCAGGCACCTGTTGTTGGAGGGTGCGGGCGGCGGGATCGACCCGTCCAATTCTGGTGCGGGGCCGTATGTTTGATCAGGTGCAGGCAGTCCGTGCCCGAAGGTTGTCACGTGGACGTGGTCGTAGTGGTTGGCGGTCGGGTCTCCGTTCTCACGCTGTTGCATGAGGTTCGGCTCGCCGCTGCTCGGAATGTAAGTCTGTCGCCAGATCATGTAGTCGATCTGCAGGTATTCCCGGTGGGCGAACAGGTAGTCACGGACGCTGTCGCCGAGTTGCCGTCCGGTGTCAGTGTCGGCGTCAGGGATCATCAGATCAACCGCCAGCCCCGTCGCGTGCTGACCGACACTGTCCGCGGCGGGGTCTCGCCACATGTGCATCGTCGTGACCTGCGGGAACTGTGTATGGACAGCCCGAGCAACGCGGATCGTGTCGATCTGGACGTTCGTCTCTGATCCGATGTCGGTTGGAAGTAGTGGCATTTCGATGCCAGGGGCGGGTGCAGCAGCGACTAACACTGTGGATGCCGCGTTGCCTTCGGGGGCGGTGCCAGGTTCAGCGGCCTGTTCGATCCAGGGCATGGGGTCGACGTCGGTGCCTCCGGACAGGCGTCCACCACCGCTGTCAGCGGAGGCACTGCTGTCGCTGCTTGTCCAGATCTCGAAGTGCAGGTGGGGACCGCTGGACTCCCCGTTGGAACCCTCGTCGGCGATGTGTTGTCCAGCGCGAACAGTGTCGCCGGAGTTCACATGGACCCCTTCGGGATACATGTGCCCGTACACAGTGCTGACCAGTTTGCCGCCGATACGGTGGTCGATCACGATCCACTGGCCGAATCCACTGGCTGTTCCCGCGGCCACGACCACACCATCGGCCATCGCGAAGATTGGCGTTCCCAGTGGTCCGGCGAAATCGATCCCGCGGTGATCGGGCCGATCGGGTGTCCGCCACCCCGAGGTGATCGGAGCGCTGTCGCTGTGTATCGGTTTCGACAGCTGCCCGCCCGGCACACCCTCAGCCACATTGCTGCCCGGTCCGTCTGATGGATGGCAGGCGCCTGGTTTGCCACGTCCGATGCTGTTGTCGCTGTCATCGAGGACGGTGACCAACAGCGTCACAGTCACCATGGCTACAGCGAGCACGGACACCGCCAGTTTGCTCGCCATCTAATTCAGCTCCGGAATACAATGGGCCAGACCGTTATTGGCGCGCCGCGATGCGCATGTCACACGAACGGCCGCCCCTCGGAGCAAATTGTTGTCAGAGGCGTAGGTTCCGGACATTGCTTGCGCCCCGTCAACACGCGGTGGTATCGGCGTAGACATCGTCAGGCCAACCACCCTGGCCTTGACAGGCTCCGCAGTCCACCCACTGACCGTCGACGAATTCGCCCTCGGCGCCTTGGCACGTGCGGCACTCGAACCACTGGTGAGGCATCCGGCGACGCGAATCGGTCTCGGCGTTATTGGTTTTGTGGCTCTGTCGTGTCACCGGCATTGCGCTCCCTGTTGGGTTGGTCATGCCGTTGTCCGACTTTCGATGAGCTCGGCGAAGCGTGCGTTCGTGTCGTGCAGCCCCAGTTCGTTTTCGACTGTTGTCAGCAGCGTTTGAACTGGGATGCCGGGCGCGCCGTCTTTAGAGATTTTGATCATGAATTTGCCGATGCCCATCGGCTTGCGGCGCTGTCGGCTTCGTTGCCGGCGCAACGGTGCGCCCCGCGACCACGAGGTGATCATCTCGGCTTCGGCGGTGGTGAACGACAGCACGTCCGACAGCCGCGCCAGCTCGCCGGGCGGCAGACCACCGCAGATGACGACACCGCTGCGTTCGATGAATCCCTTGGCGATTTTCACATCGACTTCGCTGGGCAGGGATTCGAGGTCGCGGCCGGTGTGGGTGATCTGCACCAAGCCGGTGCCGTCGGTGCGGTTGAGGCGCGTGAGCTCGTCGATCCTGCTCACCATGCCGGCACCGGCGCCGAGGACTTGCCACAGTTCGTCGAGGACGGCCAGGAAGTATCGTTGCTGCTCCAGCCCGACATCGGCGAGCAGGTGGGCGGCCTCCATCGCACCGTAGGCGTCTGACCAGCAGGTCAACATGACTGCAGCTTTGAGTTTCTTGTCGCCGCGTGTAAGGGCGGAGACGTCGATACAGATCGCGGTCGCATCCAAATCCAGAGGTGTGGTGGTGTGATCTGCGAAGATTTCGCCCAGAGGGCCATCCAGCAGCGCTTCCAGTGATCGGCGCAACGGTTTGATCGTCTCGGCGTACTCTGAAGCCGAGTCGGCGGCGGCCACCTGTTGAAGGCGACCGGAGCCGCGGAATATCTCGTCGGCCAGATCACGCACCAATGGTGGATTGGCGAAGGAGAACCGGCCACTGTCACGCAGTTCCCGCAACGCCGCCGACACCAGCGAATGCTCATAGTCGGCGACAGGCGCTTGGCGGATCAGCTCAATCAGCGCGGCCACCATGGTGACCTGCCGGGAGTGCACCAACTCTTTGGTCTCTTCGATCACCCCACCGCGGCCGGCGGAGTCGAGGGCGTCAGCGGCTGCTTCCAAGCGTGGGATGGTCGCGCCCAACGATCCGGCGGCCAAAGGGTTGAGGTGGCCACGGCCGTGGCCCAGTTTGATTACCTGCCCCCCGACGGCGTGGACGAGCTGCACATATTCCGGTTTCATGTCCCCGGCGATGATGGGGGTCTGGTTCTGGGCGACCGCGCCGAGCACCATCTTTCGGATCAACGTGCTCTTGCCCAAGCCCGGCAGTGACAGCACGAACGCTGACGGGTTGGCGATCAGCCCGGCCGCGAACCAGGCCAGGACATCACAGCAGGCAGGTTCACCGGTTGTCAGGTGCACGCCGACGGGCGTGCCGACCAGCGGGGCGGCCGCGCCGACCACCCACGGATTGAGTCCGCAGGCGTGCATGGTGGTCGCCTGCCACTCCAGTGGTGCCTGCACCGTCTCCATCGCACCACCGCCGATTCCTCGGAACCCTCGGGGCGACATCCGTTGGGAATGACGCCATTGCGGTTCGGATTCCTCGGTTTCGGCTGTTGAGGCGGCGTGGGTTCGGCGCCACCGTGCCAGCGCGCGGCCACGTTTGGACAGTAGAGCGGGTTCGCCGACGATCCCGTCAGCGATGTCAGCGGCCAGCTGCGCGAGCTCGGCATCATCGGGGATTTTCGTGTTCACCATCGGTGTCCTTCTAAGCAGTGCCTGCGATCTGGGTCATCGACGAGTGGTCCGGCAGCAGCACTCCGACGCCGAGGCCGGCGGCGAATGCGGCGTCTTGTTGGCCGTAGGCGCGCCGGAGTTTCAATCGGGCTCGGGCTGAGAGGGATTCGGTGATCGCGGCAGCGGTCGGGATGTCCTCGCGGCAGGTGACGGTGATCAGGATGCTGTAGCGCAGCAACCCGGCGCCGCGGACTTGTTCGACCCGCTGTTGTTCGGTGGCTTGCAGCCGCAGCTCGGATGCCGCCGACTTGACCCCTCGCCCTTGCTGCATGGACACCAACGCGTCCTTGTACTCCTTGTCGACTTTGCGGGTAGCGTCCCCAGCGGTGAACGGTCGATAGAAGATGGTCAGTCGCTTGCGTTCGAGCGCGTCATGTGGTGCCAGCAGCGGTTTGAGGACAGTGTCGGGGAACACTGACTCCGGTGGGGCTTGCAGTTCCCACACCACGGAGGTAACTGCGTCGTGCCGGTAATGGTCCCACCGCGCAACTGCGGTCGCGGGTCCGGCGTCTTCCCAGTCCAATCCGTGGGCTTCGTCGAGGATGTCGAGTTCTTCGAGGTCGGCTTCGGAGGCGGGGTTGTATGAGCGTTGGACGAACTCGACGATCTGCGGCGCCGACATCGGGACGGCTTCGACACCAGCGTTGAGCAGGTCTTCGTAGAGGGCGGGCAGCCGGCGAGCCAGCTCGGTGGCCATCTCCTCAGGGTCGGTGCGCCGTTCTCGGGTGGTGGCCTCGAAAGTGATCGACAGCCTCGCCAACTGTTGCTGTTTGCCTGCCGGGAAATCGAGGGCGGACTGGATCATCACTTCGGCGGCGATGTCGGATCGTGATCGGCCGATCATCTGTGCGACTTCACGGCGAAGCCGAAGCCCGGTGGCGGGGATGTTTTCCACCACGACGGTGGCGGCGGCGATGTCGCCTGGCAGGCCTAGCGCTGCGAGGTATGCACCCCAGTCTGCGGTCATGAGGTCGCGTTCGTGTTGGGTCAGCGCTTCATCGCCGCCGGGCCAGCATTCGAGCACGATCGTGTATTGGTCGCCGCGGCGGCGGTGGATCATCCCGAACGGGTTGCCGAGGCGGTCTGTGCCTTGATGCAGGGTGGTTGTGGCGAGAATTCCGGGTAGCCGGTAGCGGCCGCCTGGGATGCGGGAGTGTGGTCCGGACCGGTAAATCGTTGTGCCGCTGGCGCGGCGGCGCCACCATTGGATTCGCAATTGAAGACCTTCATAGACGGTGCGGCGGCCGAAGGTGATCACCATGGGTGCCAGGACCAAGCCGCAGATGGAAAGTAGGATCACCGCCGGCAACAGGCCCGCGGTCATCATCGTGAGCAGGCAGACCACCATGGCTGCGCCGCCGAACATCGACACCCGCAACGGCAGTCCGAAGAACCCGGTTCGCTGCGGGTAGGTGCCTGAGGAGTAGAGGGGCCGCTCGAGCACCTTCTCGGAGTTGTTGGGCAAGGTCGATGTCATCGCGGCACCTGCCCGTGGTAGTTGCCGATAGCCCCTTCCGCGAACGAGCTCACTCTGGCTGCTGACCGACCCGCCATACTCGCAGCGGCGACTGTTGCTCCTGCGACCGCACCAACACCAGATGCGACCGCACCAACGCCAGCGGCGGCCTTGCCGGCTACGGCGGCAACCCGACCAGAACTGCCCGCGTTGCTGCTTGCAGCGGCCCTGGGTGCTGCGGCGCCACCTGATCGGCCACCCTGAGATGCCACCGCACCTGAGGCGGGTGGACTACCGCCAGCGGCGGATCCGCCGCCACTGGCAGCTCCGCCACCAGCCCCACCAGCGGAGCGGCCACCAGAACTGTTGCTTGGTGTTCGTGAGCCTGACCCAGCGCTGAATCCGGCTGCCATCCCAGCGATTTGGCCTCCGCCAGAGGAGATAGACGCGGCAGCGGGAGTGATGACACGCACTAGGGCTGGCATGGAGATTCCCGCGATGGCAAGCAGCACCGCGCCGACGACCGCGTCGGTGGCGGTCTGGCTGCTGGCAGCCCAGAACGCGAAGGCGTAAAGCAAACTGGCGACAGGTTTGAACAGCAGCGCGCTGATCGTGTAGCTGATCAGAGATGACCACGTCTGGCGGCCGGTTCCAGTCACCGATGTCGCGGCAGCGATCGGCGCGACCGCGACCGCGATGGCAAGCACGGCTTCTCGAATGAGCAACGCGATCAACTGGGCCACCGAGCCGAACAGGCCGACTGCGGCCAGAACGAGGGAGACAACGGGTCCGAGGCCGGTCTTCTCGTCGATCCAGGCGATGGCGTTGATCTTCTGTGAGGGGTCTCCTTCGGCTGCCTGCTGAATCACCCATGTGGAGAAGCTGTCTCCGACTTGATGGACGAGGATGACCAGGACGGGCAAGGTCCAGATCGAGAACAAGGTGCGAAACAGCATCCGCGCGGTTTCGTCCGCGCCTTCGGCGACAGCGTGGCGTCGGGCGATCGCGACTCGGATCGCGCCGGTGCCGATGCCGAATGCCAGTGCAAGGATCTGTAATTCCCAGGTGATGTTGCGGATACCGGTGATTGCTGATGATCCGGTCAGCGAGGGTATCGGCACTGACATCCAAAACGTCATGACCAGCGCGAACGCGCTCGTATTTCCCTCCATGACCGCTTTGGTGAGTTTGCCGACCGGGTCGGGCCAATACTTCGATACAGCCCACTCGGCTGCTGCGGTGGCACCTTCGATGCCCGCGCCTGGACCAGCAGCCGCGGCGCACAGGCCAGTGGTGATTCCGCCGAGGGTGCTGTTGAGGATGTCGCTGTCAGTGCTGGGTGTCAGTGCCTCCTCGCAGTCATGCAGCATGCCACCGGAGTCGAAGCCACCTTGTGTTTCTTGCTGGGAGAATGTCGGTCCTGTTGTCGGCGGCGGGACATCTGGGCGGTCCTGTGCCGCAGCGACTCCAGCGGGGGCGGCTAGGAGAGCGAGGCAGGTGATGGCGAGCGCGAGTAGGCGTTTCATTGTGTCCATCGGGTCCATCCGTCGATCGAGGTGTAGCGCTGGCCGGGCCCGACCGTGATGGGTTGGCTGCTGGTTTGAACTTTCCAATCCCCGTCGCGCCACAGCAGGTTCAGCCGTATCCCGACCCAGCGCGGCGACGAGGTAGCAGCGCCGGTGCCGTCGATGTCCAGGCGCAGCGCCCACTCGGCGGCGACGAATTCGCTGTCGCAAGACAGCACTCTGAACGCGTCCGGGGCGACGACCACCGCCCGGAACCGGTCGGCTCCGTTCGGCATCGACAGCGGGGCTTGAGCAATTCGGCTGCGGTCGGCGGCGGGCAGGATCGTCAACTGGGTGATCGTCTCGCGGGTCGGCACGCCACCGACATAGCTGCGTGCCACCCAGTTCCAGCCGGCAAGCACCGCCCCTTGCAGGCTGTGCCGGTAGCCGGTCAGCACGGTGCCTTCCAGGTGGGTGGGGCCGTCGGTCTGCGACATCAGGATCGGCATCCCGTAGGAGCGTTGGATCATCACCTGCTCCGGTGAGCTGACTGCTGCTCCTGAACCGCACTCGACCCGCCTGGCGGCCGGGTCGTGCTGTGGCAGTGGCTGGCCAGCGGGGTTGTTCGGGACCGCGACCTTGCGTCCGTAGCGGTCGCTGATCGGGTCACTGAACCCTGTCCCGGTGGGAGCACTGTCGGTGGGAGCAGAACCCACTGCGGATGGCGTCGATGCTGGGCCGGAGTTCGCCGCATCACCACCACTGCCGCGGCTGACGATGAACGCGGCGACCACACCGATGACGACAGCCATGAGAAACGCCGTCAACAGAATTCGGGTGCGCACCAGTCATCCCTCCAGCCGGGTGTAGCCGTCGAGAGTGGGTAGTTCGGTTGCGTCGATCGTTTCCTCGGCGGTGGGCAGCACGATGCGCCAGTCCCCCGCCAACCATTGCAGCGCCACCGGGTAGGCGTATCGCTGTACAGGCGAAGCGGTTTCGGTGACAACTCGCACGGCCGCGGTCGCTGGTTCTGTGCCGCTGTAATGGTCGATCTTGAATGCCACAAAGCGTGGTGCCTGCTCGGCGGGCACGATGCCTGACACCGACAGCGGCGCCCGCTGGGCAGCGTACACATCACGACCAGGCCCAGGGGCGGTGACGATCGACACCACACGTCCCCACTCCTCGTCATCGGCGAGGGCGAGGTATGCCTGGGCCCGGATGGCAGCGACTGCAGCCCCTTGCGGGGTCTGCCGATACCCGGTGTCGACAAGCCCGCTGTGGGTGGGTCCGTCCACCGCTGAGCGCGGCAGCCGCACGCCGCGATAGGTGTCCCATCGCAGCTGCGCGGGCACGGCGGTGAGGTCCACCGCGGCCGTATCTGTTTGTGTCGCATCACTGTTTGGACTCGAGGTTGTGCCGCATCCAGCGGATGCCGCTGCAATCAGGACCAGAGCAAGTGAGTGATATAGGCGTGCTCGGCGCATTCGTCTCACCCGAGCAGTAGCCGGTTGGCGGCTGTGGCCGCCGACCCCAGAGTGGCGGCAGCGATGAGGATTCGGATGAGGGTGGACTCCTCAAGCAACTGGGTGGAAGCACTTGAGCGGCGCTGCCACACCAGGATCATCACCGTGGCGATAAACGAGGCACAGGCCAGAAGCGCACCGAACCACAAGAACCAACCGAAGATCTGTGTCAATGGCTCGGCTACTTGCCGGGGCACCAACTGCGGATCCGATGGCGGGCCGGCGGCGAGTGCGGGCATCAATGGAACACCAGCGTGTTGATAATGGTGCCGGCCATCGAGATCAGCGCGGCGCCGATCATGGCCCCGATCAATTTGCCCTGTGCATCACCACCACCACCGGACCATCGCTGGTAGGCCAACATGGCGGCCGCGACAATGAACCCGCCGATGGTGGCGATCACGGCCGCCCAGATAAACCAGGACAAGATCTGCAGGTATTTCGGGCTGCCTGGGGGTGCCTCGATGTGAGTGTTGATGTCTTGGGCGAGCAGTCCTGCCGCATCGTGGGCAGCGAGCGCGAGGGTGGTGATCACGGTGTGGTTCCTTTCATCAACTGCGGGTGGCCGCGGTGCGGGCGGCCGCGAAGATCGCTGATCCGATGGCGGCCAGCTCGGGATGGACAACCTCGGCGGGATCGGGTTTTGCGGCGAGGCGTTTCGAGGGTTCGGGTGCTGCGTCGCGGGGTGACCACTGCGGCATCTGATCGAGACTCAGCAGCCGATATACCGGGATGTAGGGGATCCGCCACGCGGTGGGCGCGAGCTCTTCGACCAAGTCGAGTTGACGGCGCAGTGTTTTCGGTAGCGCCCCATCGTGATCGGCGACAGCGACCAGCCCCAGCAACGTGCATCCGCCGATCAGGCCACCCGCGGCTTGTCGTAGCAGCACATGCGCGGATTGCAGGCCTACGCGGTGGGTGCGGGCCACGACCACGACGTTGCTGTAGCGGTCACCGCCTGGCCAGCCGCGCTGAGCGTCACCGGCCGGCGCCCATGTGCGTGCCAGGGTGCTGACTCCTGCTCCGCCGTGCGCGCCGACGAGCCAAAACGCCGGATGAGGAGTCGCGGCAGAGAGTGGGTGGTCCCACACCGGGGCCTGTTCGTGCTGTTGGGGAATGTTCAGCCCGACCGGCCCTGCACCGCGCGGGCTGTCCCCGCCGTGCGCGCTCAGCGCCGCTGTCGCCATGATCGGTACCTCCGCTGTCACTTCCCGGGCCCGGATGAGCCGCCGAGGATGGTTGAGGCCGCAAGCACCGGCTGAGCGGGTGAAGCCAGCAGCGGCCCGGGCCCGTCACTGCGTGTGGAGGGAGAGGGAGCGGGGGTGGCGGCGATGTCGGCGGCGGCCGCGGTTACCCAGTCGGTGACGTACTGGACCGGGCTTTGTCCGGTCGCCCCGACCGGCATGTTCGAGTAGCCGTTGGTGTGCTGCTGGGCGGTGTTCCAGTAGCGGGTGTCCATGGCGATCTGCACCAGGCCGGCGTTGTCGACAAGGCCTTGTTCGATCTCGTTGAACACCAACTTGACCGTGTTGTCGATGGTGACTGGTGGGATCAGCTTCAGTGCGGCGTCGGCGAGTTTGGTGCCCAGGATGCCGAGGGCGGCGAGAGGGTTCGCGACGCCCGCGGCAGCGATTTGGACGATCGTGGCTGGGTTGAGCAGATCTTTGGCGATGGTGATTGCCGCGCCGATGCCCATTCCGGCGATCTTGGTGACCGCTTTGATTGCTTGGGTGAGGGCGTCTTCGGGCCGGGCATGCGGATTGGTGGACTCCACGAGCCGGTCGAGCACGGTCGGGCCGGACGGGCGGACTTCGATCTTGCCGTTGCTGTAGGAGATGTGGTCGTTGACGAATTGGGCGCCTGTGTAGAGCAACGACTGCCCGACCGCTGTGCCGACGCTGGTGAGGATGCCGATCGGGTCGGAAAGGTCGAGTTTCGACTGGCCGGCGACGTTTGCCACGACGTGTGCCAGCGCGGCATCTGCTGGGGTGTCGCAGCTGAGGTCACCTGCCACGCAGAACGACCCGACTCGGCCCGCGATCGCTCCGAATGTCGCGCGGGTGGGGTTCGGAGCGATGCCACCGCCTTGGGGCGGGGGTACGGAGCCGAGCCTAACTTGGGACACTTGCTTGGATCGGGAGCCTGGGATGGGCTGCGGAGCGATCTGCTGGGGGGCGCTGAAGACCGCGGCACCTGGTGCACGGGTGGGGTCGCCGAACAAGGCGACGCCCGCAACACGGTCTGCGGTGATCGGTCCTGTGCCCGCGCCGATGTCGCGTGCTATCTCTGAGATGACCTCGGCGCCTTGGCTGTGCCCGATCAACATCACTCGCTGATTCGGGCAGCGGGTGGCCTGGTCAGCGAGCATGGTGCGGGCGGTAGAGATTCCGCCGGAGACTGATTGGTCGTAGGTGTCTTTGGAGCGGTCGAATGGCTTGCCACCGAACGATGCCGCATAGGGAAGGTAGGCGCGGGTGAGGACCGGTCGGCCACCAGTGTTGACCGTCGTTGCGGCTGCCAGTGCGATCTGGGCGCCGAAACCGGTGTCGATGTCGGGGTCGGCGTCGGCGGCAGATTCTGTTGTGCCGTTGGCGATCAGCAGGTGTAGCGGCGCACAGTCGTTTGCGGCGGGGTCGGCGTGCGCGACACCGGGGCCGTGGAAACTGGTGAGCAGAGCGGGCACTACGGCGAGGGCGGCAGCATAGGTGGGTTTCATCGCGGCAGTCACTTCCCGTTTCGTTCCACAACGCCGGTGATCAAGGCCCCGGTTGGGGAGTTAGGGGCGTCGATGGTGGTGATGGTTTGCTGGTAGTGCTCAAGGGTTCCGTCGGGGCGGCGGGCATACAGGTCGACCGCGTGGATGCCGCGCTCGACGGTTTGAGCCAGTTCGCAGTGGGTGGTGCCAGGCGGCACAGTCGTGATTCCTGCTGCGATGTCCTCAACCGACCCGACTCGCGCGTCCGGGGTGACGAGATTGCGCGCGGCGACGGCGTTGCGGTCGATGTAGTAGGCCTGTTCGAACGCTGCGATAGTGCGCCATCCTGGATCCGACGACGACGCGGTGATCGGTTGCCCAGGCCCGAGTTTGGCGCACCATGGCGTTACTGGGGTGCTGGTGGCCGACGCTGGGGCCGTTGGTAGTGGCGCCATAACGCTGTCGTTGTCGTCGGGCAGCGCCTGCAGCACGAGTGTCACTCCTGCTACGCCCAGCCCAAGCAGCGCCACCAACCCGACGATGGCCGGGCTCACGTTCCGACCGCCGTGTACACCGTGCCGCCGCGGTCGCGGTCGCGGTGTGGGACTTGCAGGCTCCGGGGTTGGTTCGGCGGTAGGACTGGTGAACCAGTCCTGGTCGCTGGTGATGTCGGGCACCACGCTGAGCGCCACTGCAGTTTCCGGCGGCGGCGCGGGGTCGTCGGCGGGAACATCGCTGAACCAGTCATCGGACATCGCCGACCTCCGCGTCAGCGATGCCGAGGCCTGCGACACCGAACTCGCGCACGAAACCATGCCCGAGTTCGGTGTCGACGGCGAGTGCACGCGGGTTCGCGAGCATGGTTAGCCCTCGGTGGGAGGCGCGGGCACTGGCGGATTCGTCAGCTGCCCCACCCACTGCTGGGCGGCGGTGACCGCGCCGGACACCAGGGCGTCCAGCGGCGCTGGTGCAGCGACCGGAATCGGGTCCGGTGCCGGCAGGATCTCCGGGATCGGCTTTGCCTCGATGAGAGCCGTTTCGGATGCGGGGGCGGGTGGCGGAGGCGGGTTGCTGCTGTCGCCCGCGCCGAACGCGGTGGCCACTGTGGCACCGACTGCTCCGCCGATGACACCGCCAGCGATCCAGGCGGGCACGCCCACGATCGCGGCTCCGGCCATGCATCCACCGATCCCGCCGACGGTCGCGCCCAGCGGCGCACCAACGCCTCCCGTAGCGGCACCCGCAACGATCCCGCCAGCTACCCCGCCGATCAGCATGCCGCCGAAGCAGCCGACAACGCCTCCGGTGAACGCGCCGATGTCGGCACCAACCGCGGCGCCGCCGTATGCGCCGGCGGTGGTGACGATCGGCAGCCGGTCAGCAGCTTCTCGGGGCAGACCGATTGCGTCACCGAACAACGCGACTTGGTAGACAGCGTTGTCGTTGTGTCGATTCCATTCGCGGACCAACGATTCGGAGGCCCAGTCAGGGCGGGGGTGGCTCTCGGTGCCCAAGTGCAGGGTCAACTCCGGCGGCGGTGAGGTCTCCTCACCGGCCTGGCCGTTAGCGAGCCGGTTTTCACTGCTGCTGTCGGGCACAGGTTCTGGCCAACTCGGGTCAGCCCAGTATTTCGCCAACGGGCGCTCCGGTCGCGGCGGTGGCGGATCCGGCAATGCCGCTGCCAGCCCCGCCCCCAGATCCGGCGCAGGCGTGACACCGGGCTGCTGCCCGCCGCGGGGACTCACACCTGCCTGCCCAGGTACCGGTGGCGTGGTGACGCCAGCCTGGGGTGCCGCCAGCGCTGAGCCGGATGCTGCGATCGTGATCACTACCGGCACCACTCCAGTGACCAGCAGCCTGCGTACCCGGCGACTGGCACCGCCTCGCTTGTCCCGATCAATGTTCATTGAGAGTCCTTTCTTCCCCAGCCGCCACGGTGTTCGGGCGGCTGGATGCCGCCGGAAAAGGCGGCGGGCATATTGGTCCGCAGGTCCGAGTAGCCGTCGCGGTGGATGTGGCTGGCGCGGACCGTTTCGAGAGCGATCCGGCCGCCTAGCCGTACAACTTCGTAGGCAGCGCGTGAACCGAGATGATCAGGGAAGCACCACTGTTTACCCATCGCCAGCACCGCGGCGCGGATCGGTGCTTCGTCTATACGCACGGTGTTGCGCGACCGGTTGTGGTGAGTCGTTTCAGGTTCAGCCGCCATGCACGGGAATTCGCCGCACAAGATCCGCGCCCGGTTGGGCTGCGGTGCGTCCGCTGTAGCCCAACCGGGCGCGGAGTTGCGGTGTGTGTGCCTGGCCGGCGGGCCGAGTCGGACATCGCATTCGTGCCGCCGAGGATGGGCCGTGCGCGCCGCGGCGGCACGACCCGTCTTCGGTAATCAGTGCGGAATCAGGTTCATCACGATCGAGACGACGTTGCCGAGCACCACCGTCGCGTTGGCAGCGATCATGACGCCGAGGTTGATCAAACTCAGAATTCCGGCCATGAGAGTTGTGTCCCTTCTTCAGCGGCATGCAGGTCGCATGCCGGCATGTTGACGCCTGCCGCCGTGGCGTGTTGCCACGGTCATCGGGTCGGCAGAGGTGTACGGAGCTGCCACAGGATGTGAGTGCGTGCGCTCCCTGGTCCTGTGGCGTAATCGGTGGTAGATGTCCCAGCGAGGCGTGATCACAGCTGGCACGGCGGGGCGGGCAATGTGTGGTGATCGCTGCACACGTGGACCGCTACGCCAGAAAAGTAGACTCGCCCCCTTTTATCGGTCCGAACTGGTCACTTCCGCGATTTCTCCAGATATTTTCGCGAATTACGCTTATCGGCGATTGAAGATCGGCCGCTGTGCAGTCCCCGGAAATACCGAGTAGAAGTCTCGCGGCACGCAACCGAAGGGTCAACCGATTCCACACAGCCTGTGTGCCTTCGGCCGAACCCAGCTTCTCCGGGCACGGATGTACAGAGGGTTTCAGGAAAGACTTATATGCGACGGTGGCCGTGGCGGGAGAATTCGTCGCCACGGCCACCGTATCCAGGAAGCGTGGCCCGACGTCGCGTTGGGGGACAGCAGAAGCGCCGGGCCACTGTGCGGCACAGCTCGAGGGGGACGAGCGGGCCGACAGGGTGAAGTCTACTGATCGCACGTCGACGCTAAAACCTGCAAAACTCCCACACGCTGTGTGCCCCAATGCGTTCGCGAACACCTACGGTGTGTCATCCGATCAGGTTGACCCACATCGACGGCCCACCCACCGCTCCTGCCACGACCGGATGGCCGCATCAACGAATCGTTGATGTTCAGATGCCCATTGGTCGGCTTAGGGTACCGAGAAGATTTATTCGACCCCACCGCCACATTTCACAGACTCGACGGCACATTTGGACGCGAGGTGGTAGAAGCCGCCGCCTTCTTGTAGCTCGATCGAGGATAGACGGGGGTCGAATTGAAAGCCAGGAAGGGGAGCTAGACCATGCCGGGGGCAAACAGTGCGCTAGTTGTCACACCACATAAATTGACGCTGCTCGGAAAAACGATGCGTCAATGCAGGGATCGCGCCGGAATCCCAAGAGATCAGCTCGCACCGAAAGCGTATATCACCCCTTCAACGCTGGAGAAATGGGAGTCCGGTGAGCGGTTGCCGACGCTGGACAAACTGAAGTACTGGTTCGACGCGTTGAAGCCCAACGACCTGTACCGCGAGAAAATCCTGTCTCTATCCAACCCCGCACTGTTTGAGCTGCAACTGGAGCTGGCTGCCAGTGCACGGCGAGCCGCACCGACCGCCGCAGAGATTCGGCAGTTGGAGTTGCTTCCATTCCCAGCCTGCTATCGCAGGCTACCCACCTACGACCTCATCGCCGCCAACGCCGCGTTCCGGCGCGCCTTCCCCGGCCTGGCGCCGGCACCACCGTCCGCGGCCCGTCCGACCAACATCATTGAATGGATGCTGCTGTCACCACTGTCACGCAAGATCGTCCAGGACTGGTATCGCCACACTCATGTCCTGGTCAACGCACTGCAGGTGCTGGCTTCCGGTGTCGTCCCGCAGGACCATCTCGATGCACTGGTTGCCTCATGCAGCCGCGCCAAAGAGTTTCACGCGATGTGGACAACCGATGTCGCGCCTGAGGATGTCCACAACACCGACCTGACCCTGCTCGACCCCTCCCGCAACCACTGGATCTCTTTCAACTCCAGCCCTTATCGGGCTGCCGCGCGAGGTAGCTGGGATCTGTACATGTTCACTCCCCGTGGCTGACCTAATGCGCCACTGGGCGCGGGACAACGGCTCGGGGGGCTCGCACGTGCCGGTGGGTTGCCTGCGTTGGCGACGTTCATTACCCCTAACCGTTTCGGCCTGCTGCTGTTTCGTACAACACCCACACGCGGTGTGCCTTGACCCCATTGCAGGGACGGATCGCGAGCACGAATGCTGGTTGTGGGGCACCTTGGTCGCTACGCCAGAGGTGAACCAGGACCTGTCAGACACAGCGGGGCGCCAGCATCCGCACTTCGCGACGCCAACTGCCGCGCCGGTACTTGGTGAGGTGAATCCTCCACTGGAGGACCGGGCCGCTCGTGAGGAGCGTGTCGGACGAAAGCACCTTTCGGTCGGTGTCGCCCGCTTCATGGCCTGTTGCTCGCCCGCCATTGGTACTGGCTGTCACCAGAGTTGGAGGGACGATGAGCGAAGACCCTTACGGGATCAGCTTGCGAGCGGTGACGCGGTTCGACTATGCCTGCTGCGTCCTGGCCACATTGATAGGGCATGCAAGTTCGCGCGCGGCGATCGACCCGATCTGGGCGGTGCGCCGCGACGAGTGGATGCATCGGCTGAACACACTCACTCCTCGCGATTCTGAGGCGGTGGGCTACGTGCTCGACGCCGATGTCGCCGCCCTGCGAGCGCTGGACTAGCCATGACCAGCTCCGAACCCGGCCACCATCGCTATAGCTTGTCGACCGAGCAGGCGGAGTACATCTTCCGCACTCAGATCGAACCGCAGTTGCTGAGATCCGCGGCGCCACAAAATTCGCCGATCGCGACTGTCTTCATCGGGCAGCGCGGCGCCGGGCAAGCGGCTTTCGCTACCAGCGTCGCCCACCACGAGTTTGCTGATCACACGCGGCCGGTCGTCATCAATGCTGACCTGTTTTCCCGATTTCATCCCGACTTCCGCCGGCTGACCCTCACGGAGATTGGAGGTGCCGTCACAGCGCGCCAGAAAGTGGCCGCCGATGCCTGTCGCTGGCTGGAGATGACTGTCGCGGAAGCAGCGCGACGGCGGTTGAATGTCATCGTCAGCGGCGAGTTCGCAACCCGGGACGAGCTCAACGCTGTTCTCACAAGCTTGGCGTTCACACCAGCTGGGGCTAAGCCGTACCGGATCGAAGCGGCTCTGATGGCGGTGCATCCTGCCGAAAGCTGGCTGGGGTGGCTGGCGACCTATCAACAAGGCTATGAAGATTTCGGTGCAGGTTGGGAGGTTGAGCCCGACCGGTTGGCGCATAATGCCAGCGATCGGCACATGTTGACTGTCGCCGACTGGCTCGACACCGATGAGCGGATCAGCGTGATCGGCGTCTACCGTCGTGAAGCCATCCCGCGTGACAGCGGCGGATGGGATCTTTTCCCTTACGCCGACCATTACCGCAGCGCGGATCCGTCACGCCCTACGCGTGAGGTACTCGAAGCCGTCCGTCGGCTGCCGTGGAGCTACAACTACAGCGTCATGTGGGGCGAGCTCTATAGCAGGCTGGCCATCCGAATGCGTCCTGAATGGACCGACGCGCTGAATCAGGCCCGTCACGATGCCCGCGGCGATGTGATCCACGATGCTGTGGAACTGCCGGATCCAACGTTCGACCCACTCGCTATCCGCATACACCGACCGGAGATCGTTGTCTTCGACGACTTCCACGCCGTCACTGCTGTCGACCTGGCCGTGGTCACCGAACTGGCGTTCCGGTACGCGCACGTCGAGATCGCGGTAGTCGACGAGACGGCCCGCCCTGAATCAGTGAAGGTTTGGCCCACCGACAATCTGCTCGACTTCTACGCCGAACGGCAGCAAGCCGCAGCGCAGGACTGGTTGCCCGCTGACGAGCGGGCGGCGATGTGGCGAACTGCGCTGGCCGCGAAAGGTATCAGTGAGGCCCGGATCTCCGTGACCGTGATCCCACCACCGGAATTCAACTGGACCCGATTCACCAAAGACAATCCCGTCACACGGTTCCACATCGGGATGATCACCAACGACAGTGATCACGCCGACCGTCGCCGTAACAGCCACTATCAGACAATTCTCAACCGCCGGATCACTGCGGTGTCGACTCCTGCACCTCGACCTGGAATCGCCGATGTAGCGCGCATGTACCAAGAAGGTGACCCGACCTGGCCTGATCTGCTGGCGCCGGGAGCTGCCACCGCGATTCCGCCGGATCGCATGTTCGGCCCCGTGATTTCACAGCTGCCGCCCATCGACCGCGATGGCCTGTGGGCGGCAGCTCGCGGCTGCCCGCATCACCTCAACAGCGCCACCAACACTCCCGACACCGACATCCCGTGTAACTCGCAGCCACCGGGCAATGAGGTCGGTGGCGTGGGGCCCGCTGCCGGATTCTGATCAGGGAAGGAACCGTCACGTGACCGAACCCAACCCCAATCCTTCACCTCAGGAAACTGTCTCCGAAATCGTCAACACAAGCTGGGCATCCACCAACCAGCCGACCTTCGACCCAGAGTCTGCATCGACATGGCAAGCGGTCAAGTCGGCGGCGGCGCAGTGGTTGGGCAGAGTTCGCGCCAGAAACACCGAGAGCCGAGACCCGTTGCGAGATGCGCCGACACGATATTCAGATCCCCCCGTCCTTTCAAGTGCCCGGCAGCAGACCATTGTTGAACCTGTTATCGACCGGCCTGTCGATCGCATCACTCTGCTGTGTTGGATAGATGATTTCCCTGATACAGAGTTCGCCGAAATGGACAACAGCGCCATCAACGATGCCGCGGCCCAGATCCGCAACAACCTCGACCGAAACGTACTGAGCCCCGCGGAGACCGATCGCGCCCGCGTGGTTGTCACCGCGATGGTCGAGGATGCGATGGAAGGAATTTCGTTCACGCACCACGCGCGCGCACTGATCGTGCTCGAGCACCGATTCCGAAGTTGGAAGCAGGCTCGGCCGTTCCTTCGGGACACAGCCCAGTCTGCCAATCGCGCCACGCTGACGGAGTCCGTTGCCACTGAGTCGCTCGATGCGGTGGTGCTTGCCCGCCCGCGAGCCTTGACCGCCGCATCACCAACCCATACCGCCAACAGTCCAGTTCCGGCCGGGGCGGAGCCCGTCGCCGCCATCGAACCTCCCGCCGTCGACGCGGCAATGTAGCTCAAACCATGCCCGCCCAGCCCGAATTCGAGGACAACTGCTCATGCCAGACGACACAGCATCCCCCTCCCCAGCCGGCGAACTCGCCGCGGCCACCATCGACGAGACCTCCAAAACCCTGACGCGCTGGCAAGGCTTCAACCCCGCAGGGGTCGGAGTGAGGGATCGGATTCAGGCAATCCTGCAACGGTGGCGGGCCCAGAATCCGGGCGTCGACAGTCCGCCGAGAAGTGTGCGCCACCAGATCAAGCGGGAGCTGCGTAGATATCACCGCGCCCAGGCAGTTGACCGCGCGGACGCCCGCAGCTACATCGAAGCCCGCGTCCGGCACTTTCACAACAAGGTTCGCGATGCCAGAAACTTTGAGCGCGACCAGTTGCACATCAACGCAGTCATCGAAGGCGCCACACCGGAGGTCGCACCACGCATCAAGGTTCCAGCACACCTACGCGAAGAACGCGAGGCGATAGCCGCGGACATCAGGTCGATTCACAGCCTTTCAAAGGAGGACCGCACGCAGGCGTTAATCGCCGTGTATACCGACAGCCCTGCCATCCCGGTCTTCCGCGCAGACCTCAAACTGCGTATGGACGTGCTGCGCTACCACCTCGACGGCCTCGGGCAGAAGATGGGGCACGGCTGGTCACAGGTACACACAACCGCTGTCGACCTGGCTGCCAGAGCGGCGGGCAAGCGCACCGACAACGCGCATGCTCCCGCTGCTGTCACTGCACAAGCCACCGCCCCGAACAAACAGCCGTTACCTGTAGATCCCGCTGCTACTAAAGCCCGCGCGGAGGCGCTGATCGAGTGGCTTGGCAGGCTGCCCGAACGAGTCGAGAATGAACCGTTCACCAGCCGCATCGTCGATGCCCTCAATCAGCACATCGACGGCATCGACGCTGAAATGGCCGATCGCGCCTTGCTTATCACCGCAGCTATCGTCAAGGACGCCAGACAAGATCTGCGGTTCGGGTCAGACCCGAAGGCATTGATGATGCTCGACGACGAAGCCTTCGCGGACTGGGTCGACTATCAGAGCAACCCTCCTGAAGGCAGTTCCTCCAACCAGAACGACTTGGAGGCAGCCATGTTGGCGCAACCGCGGCGCATGAGCGCTGCCGGTCCCGACGCTCAAATCGATGAAGCGGTCCCTGATTGCGACCCCGTTCCAGCGGTGGAACCCGCTGTTGAAGCTGGAGTTTGACGCTGAGGTCCGCGTGGAGGTGACAACAGCAGCCGGCGCTGGCGGCATGTCATCAAACAACTGGCGGGCGAGGGCCTGTGGTCGGCGCGAGGTCTGCCCCGTCACGTGCGCCGACCACAGGATGGCTCAAGCCTCTCGGTGCGCTACGCGGCACTGCTGGTGACGGTCAACTCGCGTGACTCGTCACCAGCTGATTCTGTTGGGTTCTCGGTTGGTGCTGTGTCGCCGGAATCGTGGCCGTACTGGGTACTCGATGTGGCTGATTGCGCCTGTTCCAGCTCCGCCTTGCGCTGTATGGTGGCTTGGTCGATGACCGGGCACCTGCCGCTCTTTTCAGTAGCTCGGAGGTATCGGCTCTTCAATTCATCGAGGTCAGTGGTGTCACATACCCATTTGGCTGCCATTTCTGCCTGCTCGAGCAATTGACGCCGTCGAGTCTCGTAGGCCCGGTTGACGATCGGCTGGTCCCGACCAACCTCACCTGCTATCGCGTTATGGCGGTCGTCCAGCTCCGAAATGCTGGTGATCTCGAGCATCTGGTGGGCCATTTCAATCAGCCGCAGGTGCCGACGATGCTTCTCGTAGGCCGTGGTCAACTTCGGATGGTCTCCGCCGAGTCGGTCGACGCACTCGCCACGCATGATCTCCAACTGTTCAAGGGCGGAGGCAGTGAACAGTTGCACCACCATCGCCTCGACCGAGGTACGCAGCACACGTGCTGCGATGGCGGCGGGATCGAAACGCAACTGGTCATAGATCAGGTCAGCGATTGTCAGATCGGGAAGTTCGGTCAGCAGGCCACCACGAGCATGTCGGTTGTTCGCGATGGTCAGTACAGGTGCTGCGCCGCAACGCAGTTGTACGCAGGCGGTGACTTGATACATCAGCTCCATTGGCAGGTCTGGCCGCCGGAACATCGTGTTGGTGGCTTTGGTGTCCTCGGCAGGGAAGGAGTCCGCGCGGGAGGTGACGAGAACGATGCCAGGGAATTCCATCAGCAACCACATCAGGCTTTGCCAGCGAGCATTCGCTTGACGCCAATGGCCTTTCTGCGGCTGGATGTCGACCTCAGGGTCGGCGGAAAGTCTCTCGGAGGCGGAGTCACTGCACAGTGCTTGCGCTGCTGCACCCGCTCGGGTGATGGCTGCCAGCTGGCTGACGGAGTTGATCACCAGCACAGTGGCAGCTCCCGCAGCGGCTGTGGTGAGGGCATAATCGCGCGCGGCTCTGACCTGAGTGAGGATGTCGTCCCAGCTTCCGTCGTGATCGAGCAGGTGGGCTCCATCGGTGGTGGTCAGGTATTCATCACCGTCGCGTTCTTCACCAACGTCGAGCCAGAACGTATCCCCGATATGCGGGTCGGTGGTGAAGGTGACGAGCATCTCGGCCATCTCCCCCCACGCGCCAGGATCGGCGTCGAACAGAATCAACGGACTGCACGGCCCGGCAGGCGGGCGAGTTCTGATGGCGGCTGTCGGGCGGAACTGGGTTGAGAACGCGCTATCCTCAGCGCGACCCGTATCGGATTCCATGTTTTCCTCTCTGGCGGGTCAGGGCCTCATATCGCGCGACTCTTGACCGGAGAAGCGATATGGGGCCCACTACGTTTCTTCAGCCCAAGACTCCTCGAACTCTGCTGAAACACAGTCAATTGCAAGGCGTCTCGCTGCCTGATGCCGACGCTATCACCACCCCTGCAACACCTGCAACGACATAAGGTAATTATGCTGAGAATTACGGACAAGCGAGCCTCTCTGGGTGATTTTGCGCCCCGGCCGGCACGCGTCAAGCTCTAACTACAGCCGCGTTCGATTGAGTCAGTGAACAAGAGTTGATGAATGTGGCTGCGACAGATCCCCCTATGATTCGATGAATCCAATGGAGACGAGCACGAGCATCAGGCGCCGGCCATCGGCCTCGGCCGCGGGCTAGGGACCGGCACGGGTTCCGCTGCGCGACGCGCAGATTTCGGTGGATGGAGTTGAGTTGGCCGTGCTGACTGAAAACCACCGATGATCTCGCGGACCACTTTGTCCCAGGGTTGTGCAACTGCTACTCTGCCGCGGAGCCGCGCCGTCAAGGTGGGGTTGGAAGTGAGCCACGGGAATTGCTCGACGCACGACGAGGCCCGTGGCTCGCGCCAAATCTGACACCTGATCCAACCTGGGTCGTTCAGTCCCCGAGCTGGTCGGGCTTCCCTGACACACTGGTCACGCTGCCCCGGCACGTCAGCAGGAGTCAACCAGGTCACGGGGCACCGGTACGACTACACCAGCGAACTGACTACTTCGACGACAAAGAACGACGCAGCGTGCAGGGGCATGGCTCCCGTCGCACCCTCGTGCATCTGGTTCTCCTGCCAAACTCGCCGGCCAATGCGCGAACGGCCGATGAGCAGTTGGGAAAGCCGTTGTCACACAGGGTGTCCGAGTAGGCACAGTTGATGATCAATAGCTGAATACGCTCAGGCTGGTGATGACGCTCCATGTACTGCATGGAGGCAACGGGTATCAGTATCTGACACGCACGGTCGCCTCCGCTGATGTGCGGCGATCGGCGGCCCAGAACCTGGCCGACTTCTACCAGGCTTCCGGCACCCCGCCGGGCGTGTGGTCCGGTCGCGGCGCGGAAATACTCGGGGTCACCGGCCAGATCACCACCGCGCAGATGCAGG
The DNA here is from genome assembly GCF_040647855.1 of Nocardia sp. NPDC049220. NCBI lineage: Bacteria > Bacillati > Actinomycetota > Actinomycetes > Mycobacteriales > Nocardiaceae > Nocardia > Nocardia sp. NPDC049220. Next base: position 235,807 of record NZ_JBEZDA010000006.1, on the reverse strand, counting down.
CTCTGTTCGGTGAGGGCGTACACCCCAACACAGAGCAGATGCTTGCCGATGCTGCCGCGGCCGGTGTCCCTGTCGAAGAGTCGGTGGCAGCGACGCGGCTGGGGCAACCGTTCTATGCGCTGGGCCGGGCGAAGACACCTATCAGCGAAATTCACAAGCGTCTCGTGGCGTCCTTCACCGCTGGATGTGGACGGACGCCGTCCAGACGCGAGTGGGCGGCGATGCGACGCACGGCAGCGACAGAGCATCTCGCCACAGAAAGTGGCCGTGAACCGACGATGCGGGAGGTGCACAAAGCACTGGCTGACGAGCGTCGCCGGACGCGCCAGTCTGTAGCCGGCTACGACTGCACATTCACCGCCCCGAAATCGGTTGCCGGAGTCCTTTTCGCGCTGGGTAGCGACACGGTGCGACAGACGATTTGGCAAGCACATCTCGAATCCGTCCACGAGACCTTACGTTTCGCCGAGCAGCACTACGCCCTAGCCAAGCGCGGCCGCGGCGGGCCCCGGATAATCGATACCGAAGGCTTCACTGTTGCCCAATTCACGCATTGGGATAATCGGTCCGGCGATCCGAATCTGCACACCCACGCGGTGATCTCAGCGATGGTGCTCGGTGTCGATGGCCGCTGGAGCTGTCTCGACGCACGTCCCCTACATCATGCGGCGGTGGCGTTGTCATGCCGATACAACGCCACCATGATCGGGAAGCTGCAGCGGCGCTTGGGTGTGCGGTTCGAGGAACGCTCACGGGGGCGCGGAAAGAAGCCAGTGCTCGAGGTCGTGGGAATCCCGGAGGAGTTGATCCAGCTTTTCTCCCGTCGCGCGGAGATCCAGACGGCCACCGAGCAACTTGTCATCGAGTACCGCCGCCAGCACGGCCATTCCCCGAGCAAGGCCACCCAGATCCGGCTTGCGCAAGTAGCCACCCTTTCCACTCGCAGTGGCAAGCCCGTTCCCCGCGCGCTCCAAGACCAGCTCGCAGAGGCGGAGGCCCGCGCCGACGCATGGTTGGCCGAGATCGGCGACCATCGCAGCGGTCGCCAGTTGGTCGCCGACCTACTCGCTGATGCTGCCGAGGCATCCGCGCCAACCCGATACCACTCACGGTCGGTCGCCGTCGCCGCCGCAACCGCCGCCGGAGTCGACGCAGTTCGAGCAGGTGATCGAGAACTAGTCGCTGCGGCGGTCGATACCGAACTGCGACGGTTCCACTTCGACACCACCTCCGCACGGGCGGCCGCGCGAGATGAAGTTCTGGTTTTGCTCGCCCCCGGTGATTCCGAGAGTGTCATCGCTGAGGTGCAGCAGCGTCTACGGGCACGATTCGATGCCGAGAAGATCGCGGCAGATGTAGTCACCTCTGTCGCGACCCGGCGCGCTACGTGGACCGAAACCCACATCCGCGCCGAAACCGAGGACCAGATCGCCATCTGCGATTTCGCGGATGATGCCGCCCAGCGGGCATCAGTCGAGCAGGTTGTCGCGCTGGCGCGCGACAACCACAGCCTCCAGCTGGCAATCGATCCGGACCCGCCCCCCGCAGCGTTGCGGCGCCGCAACGGTGACAGCGTTTTCGCTGGCCCGTCGTCGACCACCATCCGCTACACCAGCGAGGCGGTGCTGGACGCGGAGGCAGCATTGCAGCAAGCTGCTCAACAGCCCACCCCGAATTTCGTGACGCGCGATGAGGTCACCGCGGCGGTCGCTGCTGTCGAACAAGCCAACACGAAACGTGGAGCGAAGCGGCGGTTGACGCTCGGGCAGCGGCGGGTTGTCGAGCATCTGTGCACAGCGGGCACACGACTGGCAGTAGCAGTTGGGCCGGCAGGTGCCGGTAAGACCACCGCGTTGCAGGCGGTGGTGCGAGCGTGGATGAATGCGGGACAGACTGTGATCGCGGTCAGCCCGCAAAAAAGCGCCGCCCGCGTGCTGGCCAACGATATCGGGATTCCCGCCGACACCATTGCATCTCTGCTGTGGGCGCACCGCAACGGAACCGGCGCGCCGATTTCGCCTGGAGCGATGATCCTCATCGACGAAGCGGGAATGGCCTCGACAGCCGATCTGGCAGCCCTGCAACAACTAGCTGATGCCACCGGCGCTGTCGTGCGCTGGGTCGGTGATCCGTGGCAGCTGTCGGCAGTCGAAGCAGGCGGTGCGCTACGGCTGATCGCCGCGGATACCCACGCTCCAGAGATGGGCACGGTGGTCCGATTCAAAGACCCCGCCGAGGCTGCTGCCACCCTGCATGTCCGCAACGGTGACCCCGCCCATGCCTGGCAGTTCTACGACAGCCACAACCGCGTCCATTCTGGTTTGGCCGCCGAATTGCGGGAGCAGATGCTCACCGCGCATCTGCGGGACATCGCGGAGGGAATGTCCTCGTTGATGATGGCTGCCACAACCGATGACGTGCACCGCCTCAACGGTGCCGCGCAGGCAGCGCACGCAGGCCGCGGCACCGTCGATGTCACCAGCAGCGCAGCGCAGCTGTCCGACGGGCATCGCGGGCATGTCGGTGACATCGTCGTCACGCGTCGAAACGCTCGACGGATTCGTGTCACCGGCGGCAGCCGAGATGGCAGCCCGGTCACCAACGGAGACCGATGGCGTGTGGTCACAGTGCATGCCGACGGATCGCTCACCGTGATCGGCGCCGACCATCGTGGCCGCGTTCACCTACCCGATCGGTATGTGATCGAGGACGTCGAACTCGGATATGCCTGCACCGTCCATAGGGCCCAGGGGGTCACGGTGGATCGTGCTCACCTGTTAATGAACACCAGCCTGGGCCGGGCCCTGGCCTATGTCGGGCTCTCGCGGGGGCGCATCTGGAACGGCCTCTACCTCGCCACCGACACCCTGCCTGATTCTGCACCACCCGAACGAGCACCCGACGAGCCTGCCACCGCTGGCGAGGTGTTCGCCCGGGTGCTCGCGCGTGACGACGACAACATCTCCGCCACTGAGGTGCTGCGTGAGGAGATGAACCGCCTTGACGATCCACGGCGGTTGACCGAGATCTACACCCACGCTTGCCACCTACTGGGCGTTGGTCTTGCCACAGAACTACTCGACCGCGCCCTCCCCGCTGTGCATTTCCGCCAGGTGCAGCGCGCACCCGCGTTCCCGCTGCTGGCCGATACCCTCACCGTCGCTGACCAGATCGGTATGGATGTTCCTGCCCTCATCAACGACATCGTCACCAACGGCGGCGTCGACGACCGCGGTGAAGCGTTGCTGTCGGCGCGTGACACCGCTGCACTGCTGTCGGCGCGCGCCGACAGGCTCATCGCCGCCCATCTCGATCCGTCTCGCTCCCCCGCCGGCGGCCGCCAGCCACATATCCGGGTTGCTGACACCGGCAGTGAACGGTTGCGCGCCGTCCGCGATGTCACGTTCACCACAGTGCCTCCGCTGCCGTCGCGGCACCCTGGGGTCGACCTCGAGCTCGCTGATTACGCAGGCAGACTTCGCAACCGCCTGATCGGTACGCAGAACACGCCACCTCTCCACGGGGAGGAATCCGCCGCGACCGCGCCAGCGCCGAGCCCGACAGTGAGCAGCGAAACACCAGAGTCTGCTGAGCCAGTCACTGCGCTCAGCGACCGCAGCGCCCGAGTCCGTGACGACTACGACTACTACGTGGGCAAACTGGCCCACGATCATGCACGCTATCTGCTGGATCACGCCCTCCCCCCGCAGGTACTCGCACATGTGCAGTCTGCCGGCGGTTGGTCGCTGCTGCTGGACACCATCGCGCTGGCCGACTGGCACGAGTTGAACCCCGCATCCCTTGTAGCCGAAATCACCAACGGTGATCTCGTGTTTCTTCTGCATGAGCGGGACGCCGCCAGCGTGCTGTGTGCGCGCGCAGACGCGTGGATCGCTAACCATGCGACAGCCACTTCGACTCTCAATCCCAGCGCTGAGCAGCAGTCAGTGACCGCCGGCGCGGTCTCCGGCGGCCGCAGCCGCGGCGTCTCAGTCGGTGGGCGGCGCGGCAGTCGATTCCGAGCCACGCGCGACCTGCCGCGCCCGCATGCGCTGCGCCCGATCCCACCTGCCCACCCGGGCATGGACACCATTACTGCGAACTACGCCGACGCACTATGTCAGCGACTGCTGAATCTTCCTGATGACGCACCCGATTGGCGGGCTAGGGCCAGTCAGCGCGCCAACCTCACCGCACTCACCGGTGGTGGTGACGACAGCGGCCCTGACGATCCTGATCTTCAACCGCCGCCCGACTACGACCTGGGTGCAGACCTCTGGGGCGAGCCAGACCCCCAACCCGACTGCGATGACGGGAGCGGCGAGGCTGGTGATGAATGGATCAGCGTCGCTGACGCTCACACCGATCAGCTTTACCTCGATCTCGCCCCGATCGACCGGGTAATTCGCATCGGATACGACCTTGCAGCCGCCGAAGCCCATGTCGCGCAGTTGCGTCAGGCTATCAACGACGGCTGCAGCGAGCATCAGCTCGCGATAGCGCCCCTGGTGAGGCGATGCCGCGAACGCGTCGACGCGCTGCGCCCGCTGCTGCTGGCTTACCGCGATGCCCATCAGCAAGCCGAAGACGCTGAACTCGACGCCGCGACCGCCGAGGACGCCTACCAGCAGGCTCTGCGACGCCAACCTGAACAGGCCGACGAACAGTTCCTGGCATTCCTGCACAACAAAGCAGCCGCGGTCGCAGACGATCCTGGCATACGGGCCAAGCTCGAAGGGATGCTCGACCAATACCGGGCTGCGATGACTGAGCGGGCCGCTGCAGAGGTGGACGCCGACATCGCCCAAGCGCGGCTACTCGCCGCCGATGCCCGCGCCTGGGCCGACGGGCTACGCGAAGAAGCTGACACTGCCAAACGTGAACTCGACGATGCGGCCGGCGCCGACGGCGTCGTTGATGAATCCGACGTGCACCGCATGCGGTTGTTGGGTGACGAGTTGGCCATCGACACGCTCAACTCCGCCCGGGCCGAGTTGCGGCGCTTACCGCCTTACCTGCACCGCGCTCGGATGGCGGCTGCGAACGAACTGCAGAGCAGCGGACTCGACCGGCGAACCGCCCTGGCCGAGATCGACCGACGCACCAGCACCCCAGGTAGCGATCATCATGGCGAAGACATCGGTGCCCGGATCGATTCGGGTACCGCTACCGACCAACCCGCAGCGGTCGATGAACAACAGCTGGCCGAGGAGTTGCGATCGGACCCGCTGCGGATGCGCAGCGACACCGACCTCGACCTCCTGGTTCGATCTCTCCGAAACACCGCAGGTCATGCCTATCCGTTCCTTGCCGATCCTGTGGTGTCGCAAGCAGAACGGGTCCGGGACATGCACGCCCGCCTGGCCAAACAGGTTGCAGCCATCGACGTCGCCGAGTGGGCCATGCTCGCAGCCGAACAAGACCGCGCCGACGCCCCCGCCCGCGAAGCTGTTGACGCAGCGACGACTGCTGCCGCTGCGCTGGGTGCACCACAGCATCGGTGGCCGGCGCTACGTGCCCGCGCAGCCGATACTGAGGCATTGGCCGCCGAGATTGCAGCAGCCGAACTGGCTGATGCCCGCGAACAGCAGTTACGTGAACAAGCCGACCAGCGTGCAGACCTCGCCGCTCAAGATCTCGCCACAGCGCTGGCCGAGCAGCGCCGCCGCGCCGAGTTGTCCCCAACCGCTGCGGAAGCCGAAACCCGGCTGCGCACCATGCTCGGGTTCCCGCTTTCTTCTACAGGAGATCTCGCAACACCCGCCGTGAGTGGAACCGTCAACCATGCACAGGCGGACACTGAGGCCGGACTCTGACGAGTCCTTCAAAACCATCACCGCGGGCCGAAAGCGGTTGACGGCCAGCAGGAGCCACCCCACTAGGCTCAGAACGCTGCGACTCGCATGCAGGTGCAGTTGCTGGAGCCGCAGCGCAGACCGGATGAAGAGTTCGGCTATCCCAGACCTGAAAGATTGGGCTTGGCATATAGATTCGTGGTTATGACAACAGCCGATCGTCCCTCCGCCGCTGAATCACTGGGACACAACGCTGCTGACGTCCATTCGACCGTCATGTCGCTGCGAGAGGCGGTCTTCGGCCCGCATGAGGAGCTGAACGCCTGGGTGCGCAATATCCTCGTCAGTCTCTGCGAAGTCCCACGATCGGAATCGGCTACCGAGAAGCTGCCCGATTTGTTGCGTGCGGCGATCGCCGGGTTGGGTCGTCCAGTCCACGAGATCGCCGCTGACCCGCTACTACGTGGAGCACTGTGTGACTGGGCGCACGTCACAGTGCCACGGTTGTTGCCGGTGCTGACCGAGCATGTCCACAGCGCGGTGAGCGCAATCCTGGCGTTGGGCGATGGATCACGCTATCAGCAGGACTGCCTGGGCGAGCTTGACACTGGTGAGGCGCTCGGGGAGCTGATGTTTATCGAACCAGGCAACGCCGATGGTGCTGATCAGCAAGCGATAGCAGCGTGGGACGGCAGTGCGGGATTCTGGCTGTCTACACCTGAAGTGACGTACTACAGGTTCATGCCGCATGGCGCCGAGTTCACCGCGGCGAAGACCGTGGTGATCCCGGCTCACCTCTACGTGGACGGTCGTGACGAAGGCGTCTTTCTGTTTCTGATGAAGTTGCGCACCGCGGACGGTCGTCTCATCAAAGGTGCGGAGATTGTGCGTGGACCCGAGCAGGGTTACGCGCTGATGGATCACGCCTTGGTGTGGTTCGATCGCGTGTGGCTACCGCGAGAGGCCCTGTTGGGTGGAGATTGGGCCTGGATGAACGCCGCTGGGCAGTTCGAGTGCAATCTGGAACCGCACCGGCGGTACCACCACGCGACCAGCATGATGGGAAATGGTCGCCTAGACCTTGCCAACGCAGCCATCAGCAGTGCCCGCGCCGGCTTGGTCGAGCTGGTCAACCACACCCGCCAGCAAAAACCCTACGGTGTGCCACTAGCTGCGGTTGTCGACGTAATGGAAGGCGCGGGGCAGGTCGACATCGCGCAGGAGATGGCTGCGGTTGTCGACGTGATGCAAGGCGTCGTGCAGCTCGACATCGCGCGAGAGATGGCTGCGGTGTATGCCACCAGCGTGTTGGGCCGGTGTATCCGTGACATGCGCGCAGCCCCCACCGGAGACGAGCAGATGCACGAGCTGTGGTCCAGGCTCGCCAAACCCCTGCTGTCCAACACCGCATATAAGACGTTGGGGATCTGCCGCGCACGGATAGGAGATCAAGGGGGACTGCGCGTCAACCGCATTGCAGACTGGGCAGGCAGCGTAGAGGCCATCATCACCGCCGAGTACCGCACCGCCGAATGCGACAACGAAACCATGCAGATCAAAGCAGGCAAAGCTCGTATAGACACGGCGTTGCAGCTACCCGAAACGCCGACAGAGATGCCGTGGTACATCGAGATGCTCGCGACGCGCGAAAACACGATCACGAATGAGTTGCGCGACGGCACCTACAAATCGGGAGGTACCGCGCTGGACGAAGACACAGCGGCCATCGAGCTGGCCGCCGCCGCTGGCGTACGGCTCGCCGCAACAGCCCTGTTTGCCGCCGCAACCACGACTAAGGAGCCGACCGCCAAGGAACTGCTCACGTCCCTGGCGGCGGACTACAGCCTGGAATGCATCTCGACCAATGCGCTGTGGTATCTGATGCGCCATTTGATGCCTGCGGACCTGGCGGCCAAGGTGTCCGATGAGTTGCTCTACCACCGCAAGCGGCTGATCCCCCATCTGCAGGAGCTGGCAGACGCCTTCGCGATGCCGGAATACCCCTGAACTCCCTGCGAGCATGACAGGATCTTGCGTTCAATGGACCCCGACACGAGTGAGCGCGGCCAGCGCCGCTCACCCGACTTCGAGACAGGCCTGGGTCACAGCGCGCCCTGCCACAGGGGCAGCTGTTTCCATCCGCCAGGGAACCCCATCTCGGATTCGGTTCGGAGATTGAACGCAGCGAAGCTGGTATCGACAAGTGCCGCGACCTTGTGAGTCCAGGTGTTGCCCGGTGAGGTGGCGTTCAGCAAGAACGCGACGAGGCAGATGCTGCCGTAGACGCTCTCGAACTGAGTAGCAGGCAGCCCCTCGAAGCCCGACAGCCCGGCCAACGGAGCGGTGCCGACCGGTGTCAGCCGACGATTCCACAGCCGACTGTGATGCGCACATATATTGCGCACGATCGTGAGGTGCAGTAGCCAGTTGGCCAGTGGTGGCTTCTGCCGCCACCGGCTCCGCGCTGCTCTGCGCTGATTGCGCGTGGTCTCAGCGGTCAGTGCCGGCGGCGTGATCGAGAACCATTCTGAAATTGCCTGCTGATCGACGCTTGTCATCCCGCCGAACAGCTTGCTCAGGTCACCGAAGTCCAGCACGTCGGTGAGGACCCAGATAGGCATCTCACCACCGTAGGCGGCCATGTGGTGGTCAACCGAAGCATCGTGCCCCTTGGCACGTTCGACCCGCTTGAGCGCAGTGGCCAGCCACTTGTTGTGGTCGACGGATCCGCAGAACTGAGGCCGGAAGGTGGCTGGGTCTTTGTGGGCCAGCGGCCCATGGCGGCCCAGTGTGTGACCTGTTTGGCTACGCAGAGCGACCTCGATGCGCTCGAGCCCGCTGAGCATGAGGGTCTTGAGGTGTCGATCGAATTCGTAGAGGCCGATCACCTCTCTGAAGCTGGTTCCAGCGACGAAGTCATCGGCAAGTCTCACCGGACTGTTTGGGTCAGGGGCGCGAAAGGGATACCAGTAGCCGCTGAGACGGTAGTAGCCGATCGCTCGAAGCCACTGATCAGCCTCAGATTCGCATTCGATCGTCATCCCGCGCGCAGAAAGCTTCGCGATCTGGCCTTCGATGGACAGGAACGGCTTGAGCGGTCGGACGATGGTCATGCCTGAATATAAATCCGGCCCACTCCCGGGTTACCGAGGTGGGCCGAACGATTGCGACAAGTGTAACTAACCGCGCCGGAGTCTACAAATTTCCGAGGGTTCTCGGCAGTGTCAACCGATCGTGGGCGGCTAAAGCCCGCCCACAATGACGTGCCGTCGTGTCAGTCCAGCTGGATGCCAAGGTGGGCTCCGGCGCGGCGTCTGGCATTGCCAACGAACCGTCGGTACAGGCCGCCGGTGGCCCAGGTAGGGCGGGAAGAAGCGACGATACGTGGCAGCCTTCAGCCTGGTGGCCCCAGCGGTCGCGACGGCGAGATCCCCTCATCTGGCGTAATGGCAGTGCGATAGCGCCCGCCGATGACCAGGCTTTATTGATTCGGTTACGGCTGGGCTGGCGATGCGGAGCAAGCCGGCTAGCGCGGCAAGGTGTGGTCGCCAGCCTCACGGCACCCCGGGAGTCCAGCAGGATCCAAGTGGCCTTGGCGACGTCACGCGCTGACTACGAGGAGGCGACCGAGGCGTATTTCAGTTGACTCCAGGTTTGACCTGGTCAGCTTCGGATTCTGCCATGCCGAGACCTGCCTCGTCGGGCTCGGGATCGGTGCGCAGGTAGAAGTCGAGAATCCGGTACACCCAAGCCGGGATTTCGGTGTATCCCGCGTCCACCCGCCGCAACCGCTGACGGCTGAGGATGCGAATCTGCCGAGGTCGCGTGGCTACAGTGTCGGCGCCGGGTGATCTCCCAGCCCATCCAGTCCGAGGCCTGCAGTCCGACCCGTTCGTCGTATTCCCCGAGCAGCTTCCCCCGCGCTGGTGTCACAGCCCACTGACGCTGTGGGAGGAATTCGGCGGCGATCAGCGCGACGTCCGGATTGCTGCTCGCCATGCCGGCCCCGGCACCGTCACCGTGCGCTACGACCGCCCCCGCACCAACCTTGAGCAGCACGCCAACTACATCCGCGCTGATGTCCTCTCGCCACATCCGGGGTTAGGCTGCAACCGTGGAACTGGAAGAAGGCGCCTTGGTCACGATAGGTAGAAGCGGCCAGTCAATCTTCAAGGTGATCAGCCTCGAAGTCGAAGACTCCCCCGACCACGTCATGATCCAAGCAGTGGGTGACGAATCACCAGGTCGATACCCATACCCCTGCCTCAAGACAGACCTTTTCCCCTCCAACCCTGAGTGAATCATCCGCGCCGGCTTCCGCGCTCGAAATATTTTGGACAGACGTCCAAACGTCCTACAAAGGGCCTCGACTGATCTCATTCGATGACGTTCAGGGCTGTGACGAGCTGGAGTGCCCGGCCGCGATGTCGGTGATGAGATTGGTTGCAGCGGCGTCACGCAGGGCCATCTCGTACAGAATTCCGAACGCCATGTCGTAGACGGCTATTTCGGATGGCCGAGTGATAGTAAGTTCAGCGGAGATGGTTTCGACCATGACACTTTCACTGTCGAACATCGCGAATCCGTGAGAGCCGATACAGGCGTTCGCCGAGGCGGGTATGACCGCAAGTTTCACGCATGGGTTGGCAGCGTGCTGGTTGAGCATGTGAAGTTGTTCGGTCATGATGGCGGCCGATCCGATGGTTTGCCGCAGTGCGGCTTCGGCGATGACGAAGACGAATCGGCGACTCCCGGACCGCAGTACCCGCTGTCGAGTCATTCGGATAGCGACGGCTTCGTCGATGTCGTCACGTCCACCAGAGATAACGCTGCTGCAGGTCGTGAGAATCGCTTTCGCGTAGGCCGGGGTTTGCAGTAGGCCGGGGATAACCCATGCCTCGAACCAGCGGATCCGTCCTGCGCGGCCTTCGAATTCGAGAGACTGCCGTTGCCGATGCGCACGGCCGGATGCAAGGGCGCGCCGCCACTCCATATGCGCCGAACGCAGATTGCGCAGAGTTGCTATGAGGTCGTCGTAAACCATCATCGCGTCTGTGACGCGGCACCACACGAGCAGATCTTCTTCGCTGGGTTGCTGTCTACCCAGTTCGAGCCGCGACACCTTGGACGGATGCCAGTCGCAAGCTGTGGCGAGGTCCCTACCGGACAGGCGGGCGTCCCTGCGGAGCTCACGCAATCGCGCTCCGAGGGCCGCCCCAGCCTGTCCAACGTTGGTCACCGGATGGCGTACTCCGATCGCGCGTACTCAGTGTGGTCGATGCCCGCGCTCCACAACTGGTTCCATGCCTCAGTGCACACCGCGGCAATAGCCGGGTCGGTGGTAACCGCAAGCCCGACTGCATCCCCGTCAGCGTCGACGGTGTTGAACGCCACGGTTTCGTTGTCAAACAACCAGTAGTCGTCGCTGGGCACAGCGGCGGCGAGGTGACGCGGCAACCACCGGATCTGCTCACCAGCAGCAACATTGGTCGCGCAGGCATCGAGCAGCCATTGTGTGTACTCGGTGTGTGGCACGGTCACCACTCGCACCCGCGCGACCTTGACACCGCGGCTAACGGTCTCGGCTACCATGGCACACCACTGCCGCCCACCGTCGGTTTCTACGATCTCACGTGTCCGCCGCCACCGCAGTAAGGGTTCGTACTCATCGGGCACCCGATAGGCGTCTTGAACCTCCACATGAACAGCGCTGATGCGGGCGGCCCGAAAGAACCGTGCGTAGATGCCTTCACCAGCAGTTTCCCCGGTTACAGCTTGCATCGCGGAACCACCACGGCCGTTTCGTCGCTGGCGAGGGTGAGTTGTATCCGAATCTCGGGGGTGACTCGGTCGCCTGCCACCAGCAGCATGCCAGGGTCCTCAGTGGTCTCGACGGTAAGCGCGGTGCCTGGTTCGGCCCAATCCAACAGGCCATGCGGTACCAGCACGGCGCCGTCGCCTACAGCGATGCCTTGCACGATGAGGGTGCCAGCATCGGCTTCGTAAAGGGCTGGACAACCTCCGTCTTTCGAGCCGGAACCGAGTAAACGAAGCTTGGTCATGAGAGCAACTCCATTGCTGTAGAGCAATCCATGCTGCTGCGATGATCGCAGCTCAATCATGCTATTGCATGAAATTGCCGCGCAATCTCGCGCAATCTGGCTACGCAACCCAACCGCGAGTTTCTAACCTCCGAGATGGCAGCTCAAGACTGGCGGGTACTCCTGGTTTTGAGCTGCCAACCAAAGCCGGATGGATGGAGGGCGGGAATGGCGCGACAGACCGCGATCAGGCATTTACACCACGCCGACCAGGCGTTCAGCGCTTGGAACGACACGGAGATCCGTTCCAGAGCATGACGTGTCGAATGTCAACTGGCTGAACCGCAGTGATCGGTGAGGGCGCTGGCGATCCGGCAATCCGGCAATCCGGTTGCGACGGTGGTGACCAGCCGGGTCTTGCAGCAGGGCATGCACTACGACGACTGCTGTATGACCGCTCCACCACCACGCATCCAAGCAACACGTCGGCCGCCTCGCGACCAGATGCGTTCACCCGATTCGTGGTGGCCGTCCAGATGACTGACCACGCAACCATCCCGAACCAGCGACGCCGCATCAGACCGTAGGCGATCTATAAGTCATCGCCAGATTCACAGAACAGGAGGACCTTTGTCGTTGAGATCACTCGAACCCGCGCCGGCGGTCGGCACGACGGGAATGATGCCCGTGCCCATAGGTGTGCCGTCCGTGGGATCGTTTGTTGCCATTGAACAGCTGATGGCATGTGAACTTAGGCGTCGTCTCGGCGAATTGCGTTCGGGACCAGACTGGTTCCACACCCGCGTACAGATCACCGAGTTCTGCAGCGAGCTGAAGTTGAAGAAGCGGTCAAGGCAAGGCGACGTGGGATACAAAGCCGTCCGCGGCGGCCACCTCTCCCCTCGCCCACTGCAGGTGATCGAAGGCCGGTCACTGTGATTGATCTGTGCCAGATCCGGCCGAACATCGCAAGGATGTACGACGCACTCCTCGGGGGAAAAGACTCCTACCAGGCCGACCGAGACGCCGTCGTGCAAGTGTTGAAGGTGTTTCCATCCGCACCGGTCATGGCACGTACCAACCGCGCGTTCATGCACCGCGCCATCGGCTACCTCGCACGTGACTGGGGGATCCGCCAATTCCTTGACATCGGCACTGGCTTCCCGACGGAGCTCAACCTTCACCAGGTCGCGCAGGAAGTCGCGCCCGAGTCCCGCGTGGTGTACGTCGACAACGACCCGACCGTGCTCGTGCACGCACGCGCCCTGTTGATCAGCCACCCGGCCGGGCACGTTGACTACATCGCTGCCGACGCCACCTTCCCTGCCGACATCCTCACCGCACCCGAGCTCCTTGCCACGCTGGACCTGTCCGAACCGGTGGCGGTGTCGCTGATCGCCCTGTTGCACTTCATCCCCGATGACCGTGACCCGTACGGGTTGGTACGAGCGTTGATGGATGCCGTCGTGCCCGGCTCTGTCCTTGTCATCAGCCACGCCACACCGGACTTCGATCCCGACGGTGTCGCCGCAGCAGTTGAGATCTACCACCGCAATGGCCTGACCTCAAAAGTCCGCACCCACAACGACATCATGGCGTTCTTCGACGGCCTCGAGCTGATCGATCCCGGAATCGTGCCACCGCACCGATGGCGTCCAGCAGGCATCGAACCTGCAGCAGGCATGGACGCGAAGGCTTCTCTCTACGCTGGCCTCGCAGTCAAAACTGGATGCGGATCGACACCCGAGCGGCGGGGTCACTACACTGCGACTACTCCGGCGTGGGGTGAGCATCGATGATGGAGCCGGCTTGGCGCATCCACGCGCGTGAAGCATTTTCCGCGGCAGTGGAAGGTAATCACTTCGTGGCGGGTGCATACGCGGCGGGGTTGTCCAGCGGTGCTCACATGATTCAGGCATCCATTTACTGGATCGACACACTCTTGTCACTGCTGCCAGCACCTCAGCACCACCCATTCGTCCCTGAAGTTGCCACGGGAATGGCTCCCGCGCAGCTGTGGGCTTTGCGACTGATCTCGGCACGCGCTGACAACGACATGCAGGCCGCCAAATCGCTGTTCACCGCGGCGGCCACCCGCGAGGGTGATTATTTGATCGAATGCCTGATGTCACTGCTGGCATTAGTCGGAATGTTGCTGGGTGGGCAACCCGTAAACGAGCCTGCGAGGTAGCAACACCATGATGCCGGTCCCTGGCGTGGCAAGGCGCCAGGAACCGGGGCCGGCATGATGCACTCTCAGAGTGCCTGGTTGATGGTTCTCGATGGCGTGCTCGAGCCCGCTCAGCGAGAGATTCTGATCTCAGAGAAACTCGGCCACCAGAATATGCTTACCCCTCCACTGCGCCGGATCCACCAGGGCAAGCACGATTTTGCCGTTCGAGGCAGCCGCGGCATCACGGAAGATGGTCGGCATGTCAGCATTGATCATGCCGTCCTTCTGCGGGATCGCCGAGCGGGGATCGACATGAACCGCAGTCGCCCCGGCGAGCAGCTGGACGCCGAGAATACTAGGGATCGGACTGTTGGACAGTGCGATCGTCTCCTCGTGGTTGAATCCCCCGCCTACAACGATGCCCGGCGCGTTGATCGGCACCACCGCCGCCGCCTCACCCACCGAAGCCGCGATACCGGCCATGCCGATGCCGAAGACTGTGATTGCTGAACGAATGCCCATTGGCTAGCACTCTCCCCAAACCGTAGAAGCGGGCCGACTACCCGATGGTTTCGGCACCCAGGCGGCTCCATTCGCCGCTCGCGGTAAAAGTAGCCACCCCTCGAAGCATTCGGCAGCAGATGTCACACAGAGTGTGTGGACTGCTCTCCTCACCATCGCGAGCAGCCCACCAGCAGAAGCATGCGCGGCGCTTTTGCCACACCTACATCGCAATTTGCACCGGTCACAGCATGTGACATCGGTCAACCGCACAATGCACACCCGACCTGGCCAGCACGGCGAAACACTGCGTTGCAACGAACTACGACGCGGCGGCTTCCCACTAGAAGTGTGACCACCGGAGATCGGCGGGCAATTCGCAGATTCAATACTGATCAGCACCCAGCAGCGTCCCCACCTCCAGACGTGCAACGACCGCGCCTTGCCGTGGTGCTCGGCTGCGGATCCCGCGACACACGGTTACGACTGCGCGCCCCTTGGAAAGCCGACTCATGCATGCACATCGAACTCATCTATCGAGGCGCTTACGCCGGCATTGGACGGCCGCATGGCACGCGGGTCACAACCCTGGTCACCTCGCCGAGCCCGGCGGCCCTGTGATGCCCCATCTCGATCCTTACACCTCAGCACCATTGATGGCCGGCCTGGCGTACTACATCGCCGACACACCCAGCCGTCGTCCCTCGGCAGCTGATCGGAGCGACGGCGTCTCGGCCACAGAAAGCGCCGTCGAGCCGGAAGCGATCACCACCACAGCGACTTACCAGTTCGAAGTCCGGCCGGCCGGCCGCACCTCAGACAACAACCCGTCGGACCAGTGATCAGTTCATCACAGTGCGCGGGGTCGCAGTGCTCGACTCCGCGGGACAGAGCCGTCCCTGTGGGGACGAAAGTGCCGCGACGCAGAGGGTTCAAGATGCGCGGAATCACCTCGATCCCCGCTGCAACGTTCAGATGGCCGCATTGCCACGATCCAACGAACCCAAAGCTGCTATGATGCTCGCATGCTAGCAAATCTTGAGGGAGGGAAGAACTCCCGCAACTGGCCGCACTCCGACGGGAAGTCACCCGTCGGAGTAGTAGCCACACACATCCGAGCCCCGCTGGCACCGACCAACCGACCAACGAAAGACCCGGCGAGAAGCGAGATGACCCGATGACCACCTTCGCCGACCACGATCTCGGCCCCTTGGCCACAGACCTGACATCCGCGGTTCACGAAGCACCGACACCCGACTCCCCCATCCAGTGGCACATGCCCGGCGAGTCCGCTATTGACGAGACCATGGTTGAACCCACGTCCGGCGCCCAGCAGGACACCAGCTTTGAGGGCACCGATGGGCACTCCGTCGGCGAAACCAGTAGCGTGAACACCCTCGACGACTCAGTCACAACACCTCCAAACATCGCAGTAGAGGCCAGCGCGCATCAGGACACCGACCCCGATGCTCGCCACCGCGAGGCGCTCAATGCCTGGCCAGAGGTCGTGACGAAAGTGCTGTACGCCTGCGTGGTACTCGGTGACGTGGATGACCTAAATGCGCTGAAGCCCCAGACTGTCATCCAGTGGCTCGAACTGTTGACCGGAGAGAGCTACGAGAAGCGCAAGAAATTCAGCGAGTACATCTCAGAATGGCGCGCATGGGTTTCCGCTCAACGGGAAGGTGCGCACCCACCCGTACCTAAGGTTAGGCCCGCGCACTGGCAGCAACTCGACGAGTTCTACCGCGACGTCTACAAGCCGGAGGACCTGCCGGAGTGGCTTACAACTGTGGAGCCCGACGTGGCGGCCGCCGCGCCTGCGTCCCGTTGCGGCAATGAGGGCGCACCAACGGTTGCGGGCACGAACGACGGCCACGACATTACCTACGCAGCCACCGACAACGGCGGCACCGGCG
This sequence comes from Nocardia sp. NPDC049220, assembly GCF_040647855.1. NCBI lineage: Bacteria > Bacillati > Actinomycetota > Actinomycetes > Mycobacteriales > Nocardiaceae > Nocardia > Nocardia sp. NPDC049220. The sequence continues at coordinate 219,378 of NZ_JBEZDA010000006.1, read as the reverse complement.
ACATGGGGATCGCCCCGCAGCAACTGGCGCCCGTTCAGGGTGACTGGGCCGATCGGGAACCACAGCTGTCTTCTGTCCCCGTGTCGACAGCTCAGGAAGATTCAAGCCCGAATGAAACAGATGTGATGGCTGTGGTGTACCCCGAGATGGCTGCGCAAGATCTGACGCCACAGGAACGCATCGTTCGAGGCCGCGCAGCACGAGAGATACAGCAGGATCCGGATCTCTTCACCGAATGGTCTGAAGATGAGATGGGCATCGAGCGCGGACAGGCCGAAACGATCCGCGCACTGCAGCGCAAAGAGCGCCTCGACGTAGCGAAGGCACAGATCAAAGAGCGCACGGAGTTTCGCAAGGCCACGGCCGCCTTGCGAAAGGCCGAGGTGAAAGACCGGATAACTGCGCGGAGGGCTCTTGCCGCGCAGCGGCGCGCCACCAGTATCCATGCCCGGACTGCAACCCTGTTCAACTATCAACGGCGGAGCACCTGGGCGATCGGTGTCGTGGTCGCAATCGGCCTCGGGTGGTCGGCGACGAACGTGCAGCACAATGTCGCACCAGGATTGGGCGCAAGCGAGCCACTGTACTGGTTCAGCTTCCTGCTTGAAGCGATGATCTCGTTGTGCCTGATCGTCATCATGTTCGGCAAGCCGAAACTCGCCGAGTGGAATGTGCAGCCAAAGAATGCGACTTGGGCAGAGGTTGGGTTGCTTGCACTCACAGTCGGGCTCAACACCTTCCCCTTCATCCAGAAGCGAGAGGGAGTCGAATTCATGGTCCACGGCGCAGCTCCCGTCATGATCGGTGTGGCGCTGTTGATCCACCACGCCGTCTCAGACGGATACGGGAAGGCGATCGCGCGGGCCGCCAAACAGTTGCCTCCTGACCTCGACCTGCCGGATCCCAACATCGACACAGACACCAGCACTGGCTCATACCTCGACGCAGATCCACTGGTCCAGCTGAACTCGGCTGAGTCCGACCAGCATTCCTTCCGTGTTTCGCGCGAATGAGTAGCTCCGACACGTTCGACAACGCAGTCGCTGGAGTAGCAGCCGTTGTCACACAACAAGTGCTACTTCAACGACATTGAATGCGCGCCGTTACACAGTTGGTGAGACGCCAGCAAGGTATCCCCAGGAGAAGCGGATTTCTAGCACAAATGGTGCGATCGGAACCGATTGACATCGCGACGGTTCACCACGAAAACTACATATTCTGAATAGGTATTGGCAGCAGGCAGACGTAGCAGGAGTGGGGTTGGGACGTGCGCACATCCAGCGGAGCGAACAAGACGACGGCCCAGCGGACTTCCCTGACACGCAACTGCCATGAGTGCTATCCCACGGCTCCCGGTCGCGAGATGCCGGTGACCGGTGTAGACCGATCCCAGTTGAACACGTCTCGGCGCGCCACCGCGTGTTTCATAAAACCTCGAGGCAGGATGGCAGTCATGAAGGTCGAGCGGAAGCGTCGACCGGGCCGCCCCGAGAGAGAAGACGGCCCGGACTACCGCACTGTGGGCGCTAGGATTCCGGATTCGCTGGCGCAACTGGTGAAAGGGCCGGTTGACACGCCCGCTTTCCCCACGCTCAAGGCGCGAGTCGTCAAACTGCTGCAGGACGGGCTCGCCGCCCGCGCGAAAGCCTCCAGGCGGCTGGGTGTCGTCCGTCCCGGAAAACGTACATACATCGGCCCAGTGGATCTGCCGAAGCCACTCGACGGTGAGATCGACTATGCCGGAAAACGTACGTACATCGGCCCAGTGGATCTGCCGAAGCGGCTGGGCGATGAGATCGACGCCTTGGTGGAGAACGGCACGTTCCCGACGATCACGACCTGCCTGATCGAGTTGCTGCTCTACGGACTGGCACTCGAACCGAAACAGAGTGTCGAATACTCGTTTCAAATGGAGCTGCCGCTAGCACCTACCGGCACCTGACCCTAAATGCGCGGAAGGCCCCCCGCCGCTACCAACAGAAGGGGGCCTCGCGCTTCACAGACCGACGAGAACTGAAGAGGTTTTATGTCCCTTCACGCCCTCGGGAGGCTTGATGCCTGACCCGAGTGTAGAGCATCAGCCGACACATTTTCTAGACAGCGCGCCGATCGAGCGCCCTCTTACTTCTCGACGTCGGCTTTCCACGGCGGAAATTTCGCACATCACCAGCCAATGCTGCCTCGCTCAGCGCGAAGGGCTCTCCCCCGCTGACAGCAGCTCCTGCGCCACGCTTCACGACGGCCTGCCGGTCGTAGTTGCCTCCAGTCGACCGCCGGCACACGTGGTGTCCCCGACGGATCGACCAGCGCACACCAGTGTGAAGGGGTGGTGCCGTCTGCGCTGATCGCGCCTTACCCCATGTCAATACAGCCGACGATCGGCGCATGTGAGCAGCACTAAATCCTCTTTTGCCAGAAAGAGGATTTAGTGCACAGAAGGAAAGCTTCCTCGACTGCTCAAGGCGGATCGACTGAACCTCGATCCCATGTACGCCGTTGCGTTCACCGAAAGGGTGTTGCCATTGCAGGGCAGCTTCCAGGGTAATGCATGCCCTCACACAGCTCAGGTGGAAGACCGGACCGACACTGCAAGCTGTGACGAATTCGTCATCGAAGCCGCCGTCACCGCCATACGGCGCGAGCATCTGTCGCCCGTATCGAGATTGGCCGTCTCCGAAACCATGCCGCGAACAGCGGCGCCATCCCGCCGCTGTGATGTATCCGCAGCGGCGGACATCGGTCTGGCCGGACTACCCGGCCCGGCCATGTGGCTCTCTGACGCGCTCAGCAGGTTCTGTGTGATCCCCCGGTCATCCACCGCGACAGGCAGCGAACCGCTCTGTCTCGGCGATGCAGCCGACCAACAAGTCGCTGGCGCAGCATCCGCGGGGATGCGGGTCAACGTCACACAGGTGCGAATGGAACCTTCCTCACCAATTACCCCGGGAGGAGGTGAGCTACTGCACTGAGGTGCTGAACGCCGCCTAACCCCATAACTGTGCTGGCAGTGATCTGCATTTGAGCAGCATTGAACCCCTTTCCGCACGAAGGAATTCGATGCCGAGGGCATGCCCGCCCTCTGACGCTCATTAGAAGAGCTGCTTGCTTGTCCCCGCGAAAGGACTGTCGTGCAAGGCAGATCCCATGGTAAAGCACGCCCTCGTCAAGGTCGTCGCAACCACAATCATTTCTACAACCCGTCATCTGGCTCGGAGATGTCTGCCGAGGTAGCCGGGGAAATCGAGCGACTGAACGCAAATCAGATCGGCGCGTCGTGGTCGCTGCCGGTAGCAGAAGGGGCTGCTGCGCGTGTGCCGGTGGTCAGCGTGCGGGACTGGCTGTTGTACGTGGCAGCAGCGCTGGACAGTGAGGCCGGCCGCACGGCAGTCGCCCAGCACCGAACCAGCATCAAGATGGTGCTGAAGCACTCGCCTGATGTGGCGTCGTTCGCCGACCTGCACACTGGCCGCGGCATTACCGCCTCGAACGCAACCATGGCCGCACGCGCTGGATGCTCGCCTGGGACGATGCGGAAGGTGCGGTATGTGCTGAGGGATGTCGGGCTCGCCGTGGAGATGGAATCCGGTCGCGGTTTGTCCGGAATCGAGATTGCCGCTGCACGAGCCCACCACGGCGGATTCCAAACTCATGCGGCCAGCGTGTGGCATCTGACCTCGCCCCGCGCTACTGCAGCCAGCCAACCGCCGTCGACACCACGCCGGAAGTCTGCATCGTTGCCCCGGATGACCCAGGGCGTTCACATCGCTGCTGCCGCCGCGGTGGCCCCGCTCCGCAGTCTCGACATCAGCAGCGGGCACCTATCTTCACCTACTGAAGTAGGTGAAGAACGTTACGTAGCTAGAAAAGGTCTTGTTCTTAACTCATCTTGCGTCAGGAAAAAATCACCAACGCGCGCGCATCTCGCGCGCACGGGCAGGATAAATTCCCGCAAACAGACGCGAAAGCATTGGACGAGCGCGGATCCGAGACCGTTGCACCTTCAGCTTTCAGCTGCTGAACTGGTCGCGGAGTGCCACGGCATCGACCGCGGTCAATGGGTGCATCTGGGCTCCCAGCAGTACGTTCGCCGCCACGGTTGGCACATCGGTGCCGTCGCCGACGTCCTGGTTGAGGCCGGGATAGACACCACCCGCTTCGATGGCAAGACAATCGCCGCCCGGCTGACCCGTTACACGATCGAACGGGGCATGAACTGGCCGAACCGGATCAACGCACCTATCTCATTCCTACGAAGCTTGATGGCAGGCGTGGACTGGTCCCAGCAGATTCCGACCGAGTTGGCGGCCGTCAGGCGTACACGCCGCGCTCAGCAGCGCGACTCCTCGACGACGAGCATTAGCCCAATGCCACTCCCCCGTGCCAGGGGCGCGGTTCACGGCTCTACGGGCTTCACAGAGGGGGTAAACAGGCGCCACCGCCCTGTCCTGCGCAGCGTCTCGGAGGAACTCGCGGCGGCAGCTGGGGATGTGTGTGTGAGATGTTCCGCGCCGGGCACAGTGCGCGAGGAATTGCCTCTGCGGACTGCGGTGTGTGATCGGTGCTGGGACAGCATTGCCGCAGCGGATTCCAGCCTGGTCCTCGCCTCATGACCAAGGCGTGCTCGTCTACCGCTCGAATCCATCCCATCCGATTTCGAGCTCGGGAACAGTGTGAGGTTGGGGACTGGTGATGGTCGGATGCGAAACGTCGCGCAGTTCCCGCTGGCGGGCGGCATCAGCGATGGCGAGAGTACGGCTGGCGCGTTCGTGGGCGTTGCGCAGCAGTGTGTGCGCCTGCCGGCTGAGGTTGGCCAACTCGTAAAGGCGTTCACGGTGCGCGATGGTTGTCCTCACTTCGTTGTCGAGGCCAGCGAGATGTCTGCGGAACTGGTCGATGCGATTGACATCGGGCGCGTGCCCGAGCCGCTTCAGTTCATCGATGATGTCGCCGATTCGTCTTTCCAGACTGGGCATCTCAAGTCCCTTCGCCTCAGTGTTGCCCGATCAGGGCGCGCGGTGTGCGCCAGGGTACTGTCAGCCACCGACAGGGCGCTGCGTTCGCGTTGAAGCTCAACGCGAACGCTCCGACCCGAACCTGAAAGTTGGACGCTGCATGCTGGTGTTGGTCAGTTCTGCACGCCGACAGATCGCGCCCTACCCGGACGAACGCGCTGTCCTCGCGCCACTGGCACAGTCACAGGCATTGTTGCCAACTCGCGTGCCTCACTGACCGGTTCGGACAGCTCGTGTCGACAATCCTCGTCCGTGACAGCGGGCAACAGTTCGTCCTCCAAGCGCCCCACACGCCAGCTAACCTCGTCGACTGCTCTCCCCGCAGTTCCTGATCGAGCCCCCTCGCTCGGCGATCACGTCGGCGAGTTGGTCTCTTCGATCTGTCCGCCAGCAACGCCGATGCTGCGTAAGACCTTCAACCTGCGGGTGTCCCGGACCGGCCGAGTGGGCCGCGGCCGCAAGTTCACCCCCGCCACATCGTCGAGTTCGACCTATTGCTGAGATCCGTTCATGGGCAAGAGGAACGCGGCCATCCGGTGTCCACTCGTGGCCCTATCGCGGCGAACTCGGCGAAGCAAATGCGGGTTCGCCAGTCGGCTCGCGAGCGACAAGGCCGCGGTCCCAGCTCGGGGCGAGGGCGCTCCTGTCGCGCAGTCACGGCACGATCCTGGCCGCTATTTCCGTCGGCGGAGGCGTCGGCGGCCTAGCCCACTACACACTGGCCTCGCCTTGCCCGCACAACTGGGCGGGGTTTCCGTGGACAGGAGTTCACCATCACCGGCGGCGTCGCCATGATGATCAGGACTTTCGCGACCGGGGTCACCCGTTGACAGCGAGGATGTCCCTATGAGAGACATCCAGGTTTCGAGTCGTGTCGCCGACTTGATCGGCGCAGCGTCAACTTGCCTGGCTCTCCACGGCGAGAGCGCGGAAGCCTTGGGAGATCGCGACATGTGGCAACCCCGGCGAGAGTCTCACACCAGCATCGGTGACATCGACGTTGGCTTGGGGATAGACGATGAGGACTTGTTTGAGCGCCTTCATGAAGTCGTTCCTGAACTGGTGCCGTCGCCGCCGATCGGTGATGTCGGCGGTGGACCCGAACTGCACCATCAGAGAATCCCATGGCACAGTCGTCGGCCGGCTGACGGTGAACATCCGGTAGGTCAGCCATGTGTAGATATCCAGCCGTAGCGCTGAACCTCCGAGCGCCTTGATCGCATTCAGATCGACCGGAACAGGGTGCTTGGTCACCTCTTCGAAGAACTCGGGCGACAATCGCACCATCGAGGAGAACAGCGCTGCCTGACCGTTTTCCGGCTCTGACCCGCACCAGAGGTTGTAGGCAGAGGCGACTGACAACTTTGCCCCCACTCGACGGTTGCTGTCACCCTTGTACTCCACGGTGATGTTCGCATTGAACAAGCGATGACCCTGTTCACGCATGCGTGTGAGGGAGCCGTTCTTCCCTCCGGTCGCGGCTAGGCCCATCGATGCCATGAACTCCGTCAACGACCCGAACGTAATTTCCGGCGATTGGGTCCGTACTGCTTCGGTGGCGAGCAGCGTCATGATCAGCCGCGGCATGGTGCCGAACGGGAAGCCGATTGACTCCTCTTCGCCACGCTCGTTGATTGTCATACCCGGCGAGATCGTCAGCAAGAGGTCGCCGTTGCGACGACCCCAGACCCGTTTCTCTGTACCAGGGTTGCGATACGGCAGCGAAGCCTGGGCCAGTAGTCGAGGCCCGAACCCGACTTCCTGGTCTCCCTCCCACACTTCGGCAGCCGACCGCACGATGTCCAAAGAGGTCCGTGGGGGGCGCGGCATAGCACTAGCATTACACGGCGGCCCGATGATGCCACCGCTACGATCCGGCGTTTCGCACGCATATTCGGCGGACAATCCCCTGTCACGCATAACTCGCGGACACTCTGCGGCAAAGCCGATCGGTGCTGGTCACAAAGTTGCCCTCAGAGCACTGCCATCGGGCAAGGCCTCTCGTGCGCGACAGACCAAGCACGCCGCACAGGACCCGCAGTGCAATGGCTACCGGACTTGACACCGGATCGGGATCGCTTGCCACACCCAAGACGTACTTGCGGCAGGTGACCACCGCCCCGTCGACAATCCGAGCGGCAGCAGGCGCCTCTCCCCCTGTGAAGCGGCATCCCAGGTCCACCGACCTACCCATGGATCGGAAGTGGCCGGGCCACCGCGCATAACTTGCGGACAGTACCCCGGCATTTGGCCCCATTACGCATAACTTGCGGACAGTCCGCCGAGGGCTGGTGCGCATACTTTGCGGACGCCTCCCCTGCGAGGCCACGCATAACATGCGGACACGGAGGCGAACCTGCGCATACCTTGCGGACGGTGGATAAGTTCCGTCCGCAAGGTATGCGCGCTGAGGTCGGTCAAACGAGAGACACTCATGAATTCTCCCTGCTCAAGGACATCTTTGGCAGCACCGTATGCGTTTGACGGGACCGAGACTGCGCATAACTCGCGGACCTGAGTGCAGCGAAGTTATCCACGCATATCTCGCGGACGTTATCCACAGGCAGGTTGTGCAAAAGGCCTTGTAGGAGAAGTTGTCCACGCATATCTCGCGGACGGCGTAAACGACGTTTTCCCAGGACAGCACGCATAACTCGCGGACGGATCACGCATAGCTCGCGGACAAGCCGGTTGCATTTGCCCTGGTGACACGCAGAAAATTGGTCCCCCCTGTAGTTTCTTCCCTCCAAAGAAATCCTGTAGTAGGCTCGCCTCGGCTGTGGATACGGACGCCCATCGCCACCTCGGTTGCCCCCGGCCACAACATGTTGCTTGTGGATCGCGCATTGATGTCCCAAGCTGCCTACCTGGGCACCTCTAAATTGCACGATGGCGCAGAATGCTGTCAACGGCATGTGAGTCTAGATCTGGCACGGGGTCTGCGTGATTGAACTGACCTGGATCGCCGCCGATTTCGAGCGAACCTCGATGTGAGCACCCATGACGAGGCAGGCGCTTGTCCGAGCTGATGACTGTCGTCTGGCAGCCACGATCAATGGGCACTGCCGGATATCAACCAGCCACACCGCGCGTACTTGGTGTCGATGGCTTCGCCCTGCATCTCAAGCATCACTACAGAACGATCCTGATCGACATCGAAACCCGGGGCCCGGCCGGCACTCTTGCTGTCTGGCTGCGTGCCCCTTTCCGAGTCAAGATCATCAGCTGGGACCGCGCTGGCCTACGCTGATGTTGTGTGGCAACTGGTGCGCCCGATGCTCTGCGGGTCGCGGACCGATGGCAAATCGGCCACGATCTCGGCGAAGTGGTCGAACGTATCGTGGCTCGACACCGAGGAGACTGCCTCGACCTCGCGGCAAGGGCGCTGCGAAGCCAACAGTCGCGCGCCAACAGCAAACACCGGCGACTTGCGAGGTTGTCGAGCCACCAACGAGCGGGACGGATCGGTGGTTGTCCAGAGCCGCGAATGCTACGCCGCGGTGCACGCACTGCCGGCGACGGTGTGAGTACTTGAGCCATCAGCGCCCAGCTCGGTCAAGCCGGAGGCGCCGTGCCGCGTTTCGCCCGGGCTGCGTGCGTCGAGCAGTTGCTGGTACCAGTACGGGCTGTCTCATCGGGGTGCGTGTCGGCAAACCCTCTGCGGCAGCTGCGCTGACGTAGCCGTGTGGCTTCTCAACTCACGGCCCACTTCTCCCCCACCGTGACCGATCTAACGACACATCCGGCCGCACGTACTCGCGCAGTTCTATCCACGCAGGTCAGGACGTGTAAGGCCCTAAAACGCACGCTGGGGGGCGATCTCACCTTCCGGAAGGCCGTTAGTGCGAAGGTGGGGTCAGATTGCCCTACGTGGCAATCGGCGCCCATTACGGCGATTCGGCTCTGTACGACGCTCCGCTAGTGATCTAAAACCGCTGTGACGCACCGATTTCCGTGAATCGGCCAAGGACAGCCGCTGACTCCCTTGTCCCCCTCAACGATGCCCAGAACGCCCCTATGCCGCCTGCCAAGCCGACAGAAATCGGTCTGTGAATGGTCCGACCAGCCCAGTGCGATCAAGCCCGAGCGTCGCCTCTTCAACCGGGGTTCGAGCTCTCTTCCCGGAAGAGACGGGCACGGTCGCCCTTCCTGCTGTCGTCGCACCTGACGTCCGACCCTCCTCTCGGCCTATGCGCCATAGAGTTTTGGACGACTGGCGCTCAATCAAGTGCCTTCCTTCCGTGGTCTGTCAACTACCTACCGTGCAATCGCCGATCTGAACGGGTCGGAGCACTCGTGTACCCCGACGTGACGGCGCCGGCATACCTCTAGCTGGACACCTCAGTGAGGCATCCAGTGTCAACTCCGTAGCCAAACCTCTACTTGCGAGTGGGTCTTCCGTCCGGCCCGAATCAGCCCGGGCCATCGGACGATGAGCCTCCGGCGATAAAGCAGAGGACCTCCGATTCCGCCTCCCCCCCACCGCCGCCCCCTCCCGAGAGACTGCAACAGGGGCGCATCATGGGTCACCTCGTTCGCACCTGATCGGGGCTCGCATCCACGCCTGCTGCACTCGCGCAGTGGTTCGCGTTGCGACTGGCTACGAGGGAGTCTCAAGGTCTGAGCGGGTGCAACTCAGGCATCCAGGATTATCACCCAGGTGGAATAAGCAGGGTCGTGGCGCGGACCTACACAGAACCCGTTTCCCCGAACTAGGAAATTCCCGGCAGAGATCCCTGCCACGCGTGCACTGTCAATCCAGCCCGATCTCACGCGGCCGATGTCCGAAGACCCACCATTGAAGGCGGCCAGGATCGGTGGTCGAGATAGCCGCAGCACTCGTCGACCGTACCTCCGAGACTTTAGTTGAAGATTCGCGATGTGTGATGAGGCGAGGACGTCAGGGCCCCCAGTTGCCGAGAGTCAGGTACTCCCGGGATAGCTACAGTCAGCGCACATAGGTACCTGCGAGGCTGCGCATCAACCACTTGTAATCTCCTCTGCCGTGCCCGATCTGAGTCAGCGCAATCGAGTAAGCGAGATTCCGAACCTCAAGATATCTCGGCGGGAGCTCCCTTCGCCTCATGGCTCGGCGAACTCTTGCGGCCATCCTTGGTCCGAGCGCCTTGAGTCGGACAGCACAGAGAAGATGGAGGGGTCCATCAACGCCTGGGCAGGAGATCTCCCGTACCTCACGGGTTGCCCTGGTTCGCGGCTTCCTCGGACGGCGATGTCAGAGATCCGCTCGGCTTCCTCTGATACATTTCTGAGGTGACTACGACAAGCCAAAACATCCACAGACCTGCGGATATGCGCTATGCGCGTGATGCGTGTTGTATGTCTTTTCTGCCTATAGCGTGTCAGGTAGATGAACCGCGTACAGCGCCTCATATGGTGAGCACGCCAAGCATGTCTCATGCAGTGCAGGTGGCCTAGGCGCTATGTCTGCATCTAGCGCACTGGCAGTTCAAGGCGTGTCTGCCACGCAAGGCGTACTAGACGCTTCAGGCATGGCAAACAGCTACGACG
>NZ_JBEZDA010000006.1:0-208741 GCF_040647855.1 Nocardia sp. NPDC049220 | reverse complement strand
GACGCCCAGAGCGCACGATCTGCTCACTACACCCCGACCGCCTCACATGCGTTGAGCGCCTTACCCAGTGATCACGCCACAACTACATACAGCGCATCGAGCACGCAATGCGCACTGGCAGTTCAAGGCGTGTCTGCCACGCAAGGCGTACTAGACGCTTCAGGCATGGCAAACAGCTACGACGCCCAGAGCGCACGATCTGCTCACTACACCCCGACCGCCTCACATGCGTTGAGCGCCTTACCCAGTGATCACGCCACAACTACATACAGCGCATCAAGCACGCAATGCGCACTGACCATCGTGTACGTGCGCAGCGCGCAGGACAGCTATAGCATCCGGTGTGCGTTAGGTGTGGACTGCGTCTCCTGCGCCGAGCATGCACAGTGCGTAAATGCTGCTTCATACGCCAAAGTCACATTCAACGCCTTAGATGTCCTGAGCGCGACTAACACAGACTGCGCCTATCGCGTGTACACCACCTCTGGTGTGATCAGCTCATACTATGCACCATATGTGCTACACCCCATATGGATAGGAAGCACCTTTGATGCCTGACACAGCAGCAACACTGATACTGCTGCAGGCGCATAGGGCGCTGAAAGCGCGCATGGAAGCCTTTGCGGCTAACACGGCAGACGCGCCCTCTACGCCGACCCTGCGCTATGAACCCTCGACATCTCATGCGGTAAATACATCTAGTGCGCACTCAGCATCTACGCCATCGCACACGTGTACAGCTCCCATAGCCCCTCTGATGCGTAAACCGCAGAATGCATCAGCCATGTGTTCAGCGCACAGCGCACCCGAAGCAGATGCAGCGTTCAACACATCAACGGCGCATAAGCCATCAGAGTATTAGTGAGCGCGTTGTACGTGTTCACCAGCGTCGACATGGCCTGCGCCTAAGGCAGTAGACATGCTGAACACGCTGCTGACAGTCGGCGCGCCTAGCGCAGCTGCGCTACCTTTCCTGCGTAGTATGCGGAACGCAGGATGCGGGTCTCGCACAGCAACACTGTGTTACGCGCCTACCTCGCGTGACCCGCGTTTTGATGCACCAAGTCCTATGGCACGGAGAAGGGATACGAGATGGCTGACTTCGGCTGGCTCGGCGAACAAGCTGCACTTGGAGGTCGGCGTGGCTGACCTCGCGAGCATCGGAGGTTTCGACTGCCGGCACAAGGGAGTGGCGGTCCTGTCCAGCAAGGGCGGGGTGGGGAAGTCGACGCTTTGCGGACAGATCATCGACAACCTTGCCCGTTTCGGGCTACGTGTCCTTGGTGTCGACCTTGACCCGAACGGCGCACTGTCGGCAATGACGAACACAGTCGCGCCGATAGGAGGGCCATCCGTCAAGGAAGTCCTCGAAGGCACTGTCGATCCTCGAGCGGCGATCATCATGCCCGGACCCTGGCAGCCGGAGTCTGACCGCCGGTGGGATCGGGGCGGCCAGCTCCTGCCTGAAGGTGAGGTTCACATCTTGCCCGCACCTCAGGACGGGCTGGAGAACGCGATCCGTGTCTCCGGCACCGACGCTGAGAGCCGCCTGCACATTGCGCTTACGAACAGTGGTCTGGGGGAGTACTACGACGCAATGATCCTGGACGCGCCCGGAACCGAGGGGCCCGCGTTCTTCCTGTCCTTGCATGCCGCGTTGCACGTGCTGTTCCCGTTGCAGCCCGAGACACTGAGCCTGCGTGGCTTCATCCGCACGATTGACAAGGCAGTGAGCTTCAGCAGTTACTCCGGCAAGAAGCTGAACGCCATAGGGGGAGTGGCGACGATGATGACGAACAAGCGGGAACACCGTGAGGTTGTTGAGGACGCCGACGCTTGGCTCAAGAAGCGGTTCAACGGACAAGTAGCGATGCTTACGCCGTCCTTGCCGCTCCGAGTGGTGGTTGCCGACGCCGTTCCGCTGTATCTCCCGGTGTCGCGCATGGTGACTAGCGGCGGCACCCACGGTGTGATCGCGGCGGGCTACAGCAGGATCGCCCTGTCTGTGATTAACGTCGTCGCGCCTGAGCGTATGGACGGGATCCTGGACGCGCTGGAAGATGCGGACCTCGACCCGAAGATCAAGAGTGTGCTGTTCGGAGAAGCGGACGCCGATGACGCTGCAGAACTGACCGACGCTTCGTGAGCGAGCCGATCGTGTATCCATTCATTTTGAGTTAGGAGATTTGACCATGGCTGGCGCACGAGGAAAAGACCGTCCGAACCGGGCTGCATTCGCTGCTGGAGGAGCCGATCTCGGCAATTTCGGGGCGGGCTCAGAGCAGGCAAGTGTCCTGCCGCCACCGACCAACCCTCAAGTAGGACAACCGACTTCACTCGGTGTCGTGCCTGACCCTCCGAAAAGGGAGGAGATCGAGGACGGCACCTACGATGACTTCGACGACGCCCCGGTGGATCTGGTCGGGCCCGACCCGCACGCTGTGTCGGCGGTACCCCAAGCGGCGGCCAAGCCCGCACCGCGGGCCAAGAAGTCTCCCCACGTGAAGCGGAAGAACTTCCCGGTCGAGAATGCCTTCGTCGAGGAGCTGATGGCAGCACGCATTAAGTGGCACACGGACGATCCCGCTCGGATGGCCCACTTTGGAGGCATGGCGAGCGAGAACGCTTTCCTTCAGGCAGTGGCCCGGCTTGGCATAGAGGCGATTACGAAGAATCAGAAGGCAGCCAATCGCCTGATGCGTCTCTTCCCGCAGAACGCCCGGACTCGGTAGCCAACAACACCAACAGGTGCCTTGTACGTTCGGCTGGACGAGGTGGGTGGGGGTTCTGGCTCCGCGTACTCTCGCTATCGTCGCGTGTCGACAGACGATCAGTTCGCATGTCTCCGACGGTGGCGGCGGGTGGAGGAGTTGCGGCTGGTGACGTTGTTGTTCAACAGCGCCCACACCACCTCGGCGGGATCCCAGCGTTGCGTTCGCGCGGTGGCGAGGACATCAGGTGAAGTTGTTGTTTAAGCCAGCGGTGCGGCTTCGCCCGCTGGCAAGCACCCGGGACCTTGATCGGGCGCCGCGGCTGTCCCTGTGTGCGGTCACACGAGCCAACTGGCAGAACCGTTCTGGCGCTACCCAGGCTGTGGTGCAGCAACAGGGGTGTCCTTACTGGTGCCCAAGCATCTGTCGTCAATCGTGAGAGACTTCAGGAACTCCAGGACTGTTCGCTTATCCCAGATGAATGCTCCTCGCACTTTGCGGTGAGGGCGCGGTGCACCCGGCGTCTTTCGGCAAAGGCGGTGCCACTGGTACACCTCGTCCATTCCCGCCGCCCTGGCGCAATCGTGGGCGGTCCACTCTTCAGGTCCGATGTCGCCGGCCATGATCCGCTTCGGCGACCGGTTACCAGTCCCGGGCCTGTTGTGGATCCAGTGCCGAACCTCGCTGGACCGATACCACGCCCAGCGGCGGAACTGTCGGGGGACTTCTTGTTCCAGCTCCTGTTTCGACAAGGGGTCTGGTGCTGGGTTGTGGAGTGTTTTGGCTGACACTGCACGGTGGAACGCGCCGATCGACGTGCCGGTTGCTGCCGCGCTCTGGCGGGCAGTCATCAGTCCGTGCTCAAGCCCCCACGCTTCGGCTTCGTCCTCAGTTGCCCGGTACGTTGCAGCCCACTCCAGCACTGCTGGTTCCGGCCATTCGTATTCGCCGTCAGCCCCGCATCCCGGCCGCCGCAATAGCGGGTCGGGGGAGCGGTTCGCCGCCGAGCGGAACGCTGCCTCGGTGATGAGTGCACCCACGACTGCGGTTGCCGCGGTCGCGGCATCAACCGCCTTCAGCATCCTCACGTTGACCGGGGCATTCGTCACCCGCGCATTATATGCACACATTTACGTTATAGTTTGCCGCCATTGTTTCTACTCGCATCGCACACCGATGATGCTGTACGGTATGCGAGATAATTCACGGACCGAATAATCCAAATTTAGAGGGGGATGCAGACATGTGGCTGGTCAACCTGTACTTGCTGCTGGCGTTGGTCGCCGGCGTGGTGTCGGGTGCGCGTGACCGAAACTGGTCGCGCGGTCTCAGGACAGTAGGGGTCTTCATGGTCTGGCCCTTCGTCTTGGTACTGCTCCTTTTTGGATTCGGCGCCACTTCCCAGTGACCCTTCCTTGCTGCGCAGGCGGCCCCGCTGTTCAGCGGAAGTCGAGTGACAGCTGAGATGTTCGACTCCTTCTGTCCACACACGCTGTGTGTTCGCCGCCGATCCAACCGAATTCCGTCGTTATGGTCGGGCACTGACTTGCCGTGACGGTCCGCATGTAGCAGTCACGGCCCTGGTGTTCGAAGGGGTGCCGGTGACGGATTCTGGACGAGAGGTATCCGATGGACGCGAACCCGCCGAGCCTCACAGCCCACTCACTGGAGCTGACCGTCCCGCACTTACCAGCGGCAGCGCAGATAATGCAGTTGGTCGAGGCCGACACCGTCGCCGCGACCCGGAGGCGGGACCCGCAGCGGTGGCGCCACTGCCACGTGGCGGACAACCCGCTGGCAGCCGACATCGTCGCCAGAGTGTGGGGGAGAGCGACCGAACTGACGTGGCAGATCCTCGCGACCGCGTTGATCGCGCAACGTCTCGAGGACAACGAACCGACACCGCGGACATCAGCGGATCCGCTGGCCGCAGAACTGGAAATGCAGATCAACCAGGAGTGCCAGACGCTGAACAGGACATTGAACTCAACGACCTGATCTATCGCTGGGCACGCACCGTCCACGAGTTGGACACCGTCCGCGCCAACGGGTACAGCCTGAATGCGTCGATCGCCTCCGCGCAGGCCGCGCGCACCACCGCAGAACAGCGTAACGCCGAGAATGAGCTGGCCAACTGGAACGTGGTACTGACGCGGTTGAACGATGACCTCGACCAGCATCGCGCCAGCTGGGATCGCCTGCACACCCAGCTGCGGGACATCGAAGACCAACTGCGGTCTGCCGGACAGTCACCGGAGCACATCAATCACAAGGTCGTCCTGCGGGCGGGACAGCCGACTACGACCCGCAACACGCATGCAGATGATGCACAGAGGGAGGTGCTGCGCCGCGGTCTGATCAACCGGAGTGCACTGGTCGCTAAGGCCGGGGTTCGGTGGACAAGCGGCCGCGCCGCAACGGCGCTCAGCGATCTACGTGCAGGTGGTGCTGGATTCGTCGACGCGCCGGATCTGTCGCCAATCGTTGTGACCGCCGAGGATGCTGCCCCGGATGGGGGGTTCCGGCTCAGCGGCGATGTCAACGCCGCTTTGAGTGAGATTGCCGCCCAGCGCCGTTCCGGGGTTGAAGCCACTGACCTCGGTCTGGTCCGGCGGGTGCGCCAGCTCGTGCACGCGGCGCGCACGAATCCGCAATTGGTTCCGCCTCGCAAGCTCGTGCGGCTCGAACGGATCGCTGCCGCAGTCGTGGCCGGCGACATCGTCGAACTTGTCGAGAACATCGACGGAGCCGACGCGGTGGTCAGCGGGATCGTCGATGTTCTCGACGACGAATCGACCTACCAGTGGTGGCTGACTACACGAGGCGATCGGCCAGTGCAGAGGGCCGCCACTGCGCTCACCGGCGCCAGCGAAACCTCGGCGGCAGCGCCCATTCCGCCGCAGTCGGTGCCAGTTGTTGCCGACGAGGTGCGTCGCAGCGAACTGCTCGATGCTGTTGTCACCGAGGTCATCACCCGCTCGGAACTCACAGACGCAGCTGTCAGTGCTGGCGACCGTGAGGAGTTCCTCACCGGCGCCGTCGCTGTCGCCGAATCGTTGATTTCGGCGTGCCTGAGTGACATCCACTTCGCCGAATCTGACCAGACCGTCGAGGACGAACAACTGTGGCGCGTCGTGGGCGCCCTGCTGGAGAACCCTCAGGGGCTGTCGTGGCTCGCGCGGGAGGCCGCTGAGCAGGTGTGGCAGGCCCACCACCATCGCGCGGGTCCTAACCAGCAGGTGGCCAGGCAGCTGGCTGATGCGATCGCGGTCGACGCGGGACTCGCTGCATCGCCCACCGCAGTGCAGGATGTCATCAACGACGCCGGAGGCCTTCACGATCTCACCGAAGTTGAGCAGCAGGCCACTGTGCAGGCTGCACTCGAAATCATTGAAGCCCCCGCCAGTCTCAACTACCGCGCCCTCGGGTACGAGGCTTTCCAACCCGGCTCACTGGTGAGTGAGTCGATCCCCGACGCGGATCCTGTTGTCGCCGAAGTGGTCGCAGGCTGCTCGGACACTGCGGCCGCGGACGTCATCCGCCAACAGTTCAATAGCGGCTGGTGGGCGGCAGCGGCCGAGCACACTGCTCCTACCTGGGATCAGATTCGTCGAGAGGTGATCGCAGATCCGCAGATCCGCAGACTGTTTACGCACCCGGATGCTCTGGACCCACCTGCCGCGGCGGCCCTGGCGGTCAGCGGATTGCTCGATGAGATTGCCGGGCGTAGCGATCTGCACGTCGCCACGATCCGAGCCGCCGAGCGGACCCGCACCAACACTGATTCCCTGCCCGCGGGGTGGGAGAAACTGTTTGGTTCCGCCGCTGGCGAACGTTGGCAACGGGTCGCCGGGCATGCCGGGTGGGACAAGTTCTTGCGCCGCGCGCATCTACTGGCCGAGATCGCTGCCGAATGGGCAAACTCTGCACGCGCCGAGGACAGCTCCGCTGAAGTCACCGACCTAGCCAAGGCAACCGGGGCCAGCGCGCCGACTTTGGGCGACGAGGCCCACGACGCGGTCGGCGCCGGTGAGGATTCCAACTCTGGGGATCTGGGGGAGTTCAACGGCGAGCATAGCGGGTTCTCGCACGTCGCTGAGCACGGTGCTGGCCAGGACTCGGTGTTCACGCTCGGCGACCAGCTGCATCACGCTGAGAACGAGCCACTTCAGAGGTCAGTAGCGTCCAGCGCCAGGGGTCGCAGCGAGGACAACACCCATCCCGGCGCTCGACCAGTGCCGCCGCGTTCAGGTGTCAAGATGGTGGAGGCGGCGCAGAGCGCCCACTGGGCAGTGCTCGACGAGGACGCTCGCTACGCCGTCAACGACGTCTATCACCTGCAGCTTGAGGCACACACCCCCGCCGGTTCATACGAGATCAAGCTGTACTGGAACCTCACCAGGAGCGGGAAATTCGTCTACGACCGCGGCAAGTCGTCGCTGACACAGCCTGACGGTCCAATCCGCGGGCCGTCAATAGGGGAGATCACCGACCTCATCAGCAGGCTCAAGCAGGTGGAGCCGCCGCTGCCCGGCGACAAGCGCACCACAGCGCTCGCACGCGAGGTCAACCCAACGCAAGGTGCGAGCGACAAGTCCGACACGGCGGACACGCTGTTCAACCTCGACGGCAGCATCGCAGACGGCCTGCGCGAGGATCCCCCCGCAGCGGCTCCAGTCGCCGGCGACACTACCGCGCGAGCAGCGGCCGCGAGTGGTGCCGACCCGCAGACTCAGCAAACCGAACCGGTGTCGACGCCCGACGACGACATCAGTGCACTGCCGGTCATCCTCGACCGCTACAGCCTGCTGCAGGCGGTGACGCACAAACTGATCCGCGCGTCCGGCAACGGTGGCGAGTACGTGCTCGGGCCCGCTGAGGGCCCCGCGACGGCCCTTGCCGACCTGACCACGGTGGAGGAGCTACTTCGCGAAGGTCTACTGAAGACCGACACGGCCACCGGGCAGATGGTGTGCAGTGACACGGGCAACAGACATCGCGACAGCTTGCGAAGTGGCCATCGCAGCGGACCACGAATCGGTGACTGGGTCCTCAGGCTAGACACTGGGCAGGCGGGGGTGGTCTGCGACCTCCTCGAACTCACCGATACAGTGCAGTGGGCCGAAGTCGTTTTCGGTGATCGGGAGACGCTGCACGGCGGCGGAATCGCCACCATCGACCCTGCGAATCTGACCGTTCTTGAGCGCGCCACTCTCACCGCATCCGCCGCGGCTGAGCTCTACCGCATTGCCACGAGCCAAGACGCGACGGTATTGACTATTCCGCGAGCATCCGAGCGCAGTGCCGATCAGCTCGCCGGCCCGAACGCGAGCAGCCAGGATGCACCATCTGCCGAAGAAGTCGCCGCTGCTGAAAGCCCCGATGGCACGGCCGAATCCATAGCGTCCTCGCACAGCGAGGTTGCCAACACTGCGGGCGCTCCGAGCGACCCTCGTCCTGGCGACCTGTTGAGCGAGGATCAGCGGCTGCTGCTGTACGCGCTGAAGCCGCGAAGGGTCGCGGCAGTGTTGAGCGCTAAGTCTGGTGACATCAACCAGATCTACGTATTCGAGTCTCCGTCACCAACGCTGGCGTTTAGGTATCGCCCCGCCTGGAAAAGGTTCTACGTTCGCAGGGATTTCCTTCGTGCACCTGCCATCGCCCTGTGGCCGATCGTGGGCGCTGTCCCTGATGATCAGGTGCGGCTCACAGAGCAAGCCATCGCCCGCTTCGCGAATGCCTTGCAACCACAGGTCCGCCGCCAACTCGCCGGTCATCATGAACTGACCAACAAGCAGCTCGACCAGCTGCTGCGCACGGTCCTCCAAATCGATCAGATCCGGCCACGCCCCGAACCATCGCAGGTGCAGACAACGCAACTGGCAGCGTCGTTGAGCAAGGCGCGGCCGGCGCACCTCGGGGTGTCAGACATTGATCGTGCCGTGATCCGGTGGACGATGTTCGAGTTCGCCTCCGAAACTGCGACTCCAGACAAGTTCGTCGACAGTCGTCTCGGATACACCGTAGACCGGTATGGGCATCAGCGGGTGCGGAAAGTCGTAGACGACGTTCGGGCTGCACACCGCGAGGATCTCGCCGCCGCAGCTGACACACCATTCCGATCGCGGCTCTTAATTCCGCCGCTGCGGGAATGGGCCGAAGCCGGTAAGCAGCTACGCGCCAGCGCGATCCGGCTGGGGGCCGCAGGGGAGTACGGGCCCGCGATCGACGCCTTGCATCAGGCACACCTCACCGACCCACTGTGGGATCCTGGCAGCGAGCCCAGTTACAGAGAAATGCTGGACCGGATCCGCAGCGCCCGCGACAGCGTCTCCCTGGCGACCGCACCCGTCGTCGACGCCTACGCCAACGAGGCCCCGCTGCACCCGTTCCATGACGAGAGTGCGTTATTAAGGTGGAGACAGTGGGTGATCGGTGAGCTTGCCGACGACCCCATGGTCACTGTCCGCAACCACCGTGACACAAGCGTCCACTACCCTTCACGGCACGCGCGTGGCCGCATTCTGGACGAAGTCACCGACCGGCTGATCGACATCTCGCTGCGTGACCACGCCAGCCTGCTGACAGGCACTGACGCCGCCGCAACAGAGTGGTTGGCTGCGGACATCCACCACCACATCGGCCCAGCCCTCGCGGACCCGGGCGAACACCCAGTATGGGCCGAAGCCGCGTACGGCAGCTGGAGGCTCATCGATGCGAAGCCAGTTATCCACGTCTTGTGGCGCAATGACCATTGGGCAGTCCTGGTCGGCATTTCCGACGAGCATGTGTGGGGGCGCGACTATCGCGTTGCGCAAGCACACGCCCTCACTCTCGCCGGACGCACTGACCTGATCAGACCCGCCGCCGCCGCCACATATACGCACGTGTCAGCAGTTCGCGACTCACTGATCGACTGGGCGCAACAGCAACTGCTTGAGCACGAAATGCTGCACGCCGTTGCCCGCGACCGAAAGCTCATGACATCGGGCCCCACCGAAATGAGCGATGCCGTCCAATCGAAACTAGCCCACGGCGCGGTGGACGCGGTGCTGGCGCAGCTGCCCGACGCTAACCCCGAACTGGCAGCATCAGTAACCGAGGCCGGGATCCACTCGCAAGCACTGCTGCGTGAACACGTAGTGCTCCGAGCTTTGCGGCAGTTGCACAGCCAGTACGGCACCAACGGCCCGCAACCAGCCGCGGACCTAATCGGCGGCGACCTGCACCACAGCCCTGACGGTGTCCTCGTCGGCGAGCCAGATGACAAGCATGTGCGGCTTGTCCCGTCCTATCGGTACGCCACCCCGGACTTGCCTTGGTGGGTGGAGCAAGGCAACCCGACCTCCGAACTCGGCTCTGATGATCTCAGTGCCGCGGTCGCTAACGCACGCCGCCACCTGCGCGCCACCCAGACCAGTTTGACAGCCGCTGTGGCGGCCGAACTGGCCACCAAGTCCGCGACCACCACCGGCATCCCCGAGCCTGCAGAGGGCGTCGGTGATAACGAACCCGAAGAACCACCGCCAGCCACCGCCAGGCAGGGCAAGTCCACCGCTAGAGTCCCGGAAGCCGATCAGGACTCAGAAGCGGAACCAACGCCGACCCGAGACACCTACACTGCCGCTCTCGCGCTGATCGAGCCATTCGAGCGATACGAAAGTTTCCGCAGCGGATTCAACGCTGATCACAACATCACCGCGGGTGGGCGGATGTTTACCTTCCGTCCGCCCAGAGCGGCGGGGGAGACCTACCGTGTCTTTACTGCCATAGCCGCAGTAGGTCGGTATCTCCCGCGGTGGACAGAGCATGCTCTTCGTGGCGACGACCACGCGTGGCAGCGCGACACCGCCGCACCGATCGGTTCGGTCGAGCAGGCCGAACAGATCATGCCGCTGATCCGCGAGCATCTGGCGCGGACCACTGAACACGAAGCGCATGCTTTGGCTGACCCGGGCGCCGACGCCGCCGCCCACCGTGAAATCGCCGACATCGTCGCTGACATCACCGCTCGTGTCGGTGCCGAGCGCGGTCAACGAACCAGCGATGCGGCGCGCGCCGCCGTCCAAGCAATCGACGACGGCACCTACTCCACGAGTGGGCCTGAACAATTGCAGGCCGAACTTGCCTCTGCGGCACCCGAGGCCATGATGTGGGTGTTGCTCGCCGCCCTCGACCATTTGGATGACGCCACGATCGCCGCCAAGGGCAACCGACGGTTCGCCGACCCCGCCGCCCAGAATTTGCGCCAAAACGACCTCCTTTGGCAGAAGGTCCCCGCGGGGAAGATCAACGCTGTTCCGGCGCACTCCGAGGACGCTTACACGACCCTCGGCCCAGAGCACGACGATCGCGCCGCGTGCGCTGCCGCAACTGAGCCTGACGATGGTTCACTAACGTTGTTCGATGTAGCCGGTGCACTTGTCGATCTACCGAACGCGGTCACTGCTGGCGGCACGACATCCCGCCCCGATACTGCAGCGCGACAATCTCAGACCAGCGACCATGTTTCGGTCAATCCAGAGCCGAAAAGTGCCACAGCGGATCAAGACCCCAACAACGACCTCAGGGATCTCGCCACAGCAGCAGCGGATCCACCCGCGTCGGCTGCGGTCGCTGTGCGGGTCGCTGCGCTGCCGGTGCCCGTGCACAGCAAGACAGTTCTGCAAGACGCAGCCACAGCCCGATGGCCGCTGCTGCGACCACCCCCGGAACTATTGAAACTGGCGAGCCTCGCCCGCACAAACGGATGGGACGGCTCCATCAGCCCGCGCGGCTACGACCGCGAGCAGAGGCCGCCGCATTGGTGGGCAACCCTCATGGCCAGGACAGCGCAGGGAATGCGCCGCATCAGCCTCCAGTTCGACCTGCAATCCGACGACACCTACACCTACAACTCTCAGCGCTCGCGGGCCGTCGATCATGCATTCGCGCCACCCGGCGGGACCATCTACGGATGGAAATTGATCGAACCCGGTCAGCTGATGCACAAGCGACCTACGATCGAGTCACCCGAGGGCAGGAGATCCGTCCAGGGCCCTGACCTTGATGACGTAGCACGTGAGATCTGGGAGTCCGGACGTACCCGCCTGTACTGCCCAGTCGGCAACGGAGCGGTCCCAGAACAGCGAGTGCGGGTGGTCGACGCCGCGCAGCGAAACTGCTTGCTCGATGTTCTAGCCGCACACGCCCTCACTGACCCGGTCCTTCGCGATCACACCCGAGTCCAATCGGGGCCTCTCGACCATCGGGTTCGGCAGGTCGTGAACCGTGTGCTGCAGGACATCATCGACACCCCTGGCGAGCCGATTCCAGGCGAGACCACAGCATCCGCCCACGACGTGGCCGACGAACTGCGCCATGACCACGCCACCCTCAGCGACCTCATCGCTGCCGTGACTGCCAAACTTGAGGACAGCACGCCGCTCACCGAACGCGACAACCAACTCATCACCGCTATCACCAACTGCCCCCGAGTTGCTGTGCTGCGCAGCATCGAACTCGGGATGGACCTCACCACCGAACGGGTCATCGCGGTCGAGCACACCGGCGCAAGCGCGGTGTACCGGATCGAAGCAGGCGGGGTCGCATTCCTCTCAACTCTGTCCAGATCCCAAGGCCTGCACAGTATTTGGCGTGCTGACGAACACCATCGCGGATGGCGCATCGGCGGGTTCGGAGACCCTTACCTCACACCGTCCGTGGAGCGGAAGTGGCCGTCCAACACCACCGAGGTCATGCCTCTCGTACGTGCACATCTCCGCGAAAACGCCGAATATGCCGCTATCGTTGCGAAGGTCCGGGCCGAGCGCGAACGCGCGGAGGCCGCGGAGCTAGCCCGCACCGCGGGTGCTACGGAGCAAGTTTCGGCCGAACCAGCCACCATGGAACGACTCAGAGCGGCTGGCACAAACAGTGACCACGACGCGCCTGTCGCGCATACGGTCGAGACCGAGACCGGCACGAGCACCGGCAACGATGCAGAACCGGTAGACCTCGACCTGGCGGAAACAGGACGCCACCCCATCCCGTCGCCTGGCATCGCGACGACAGCCGACAATCCAGGGCAGCCAGGGCAGCCTGAACTGAACAGTGTCGAATCCGCCACACAACCAGCCGCTGATCGACACGAGTCCACGACGGGCGCAGTGGACCAACGATCCCCGGGCGCGGCCACCACGCTCGAAGAGAGCTTCGCAGTCCTCAGCGCGCCACCACCGAGTTATGAGTGGCTGTGGGCGCGCGCGTTCACAGCCACCACACCTGAGGTGCCAACGGAACTGCGCACCGCCGCCAGCTATATCGAGACCCTGCATCCACGTGGATGGTGGATCGAGGGAGGCGCCCTCGACCACAACTCCCACCAATACCGGCTGCAGCTGCGTGGGCAGACCCGACCCGACCCCACTGAGCTCGAACTGGTCTGGAACCGCGACGGCCAACGATGGGTATTCGACGCCACCAACTCCAGCTGCCGCATCGGTGAGCGCGACATCGATGTCACCGGGCCGCATATAGCCGAAGCGCTACGGCAATCAGTTGTCCCCGCCCCGACCGGATGTGACCGGGCACTCGATCTGATCGTCTCCCGGGCCGTCACCGACACAGTCGGCGCGCCATGGAACGGCACCCGCAGCGACCATCAGCACGCCGCTGCTGCGCGGGCACTGGAAGTTATGACCAGCCTGCTGCACCAGCTTCGCGCGCCGGCCACTGACGCCGAGGTGCGTGGCGGCGCCGACGAACTCGCCAAGCATCCGCTGTTGCTGCGGCGGGTGGCCGCCGCAGTCGCCGAGGAGCTGTATCTGAAAGGCCCCGCTCAGTTCAATGGCGTCGAGCACGCCATCGCGACCCTTGAGGTGACGCCTGCACAACCTGCGACCGTAGTAAGCGGCCAGGAAGCCGCCACCATCAGTGTGGGCACGGATCGCATCCCGGTGTTGTCCGAGGACCAGCGGTTGCTGCTGCACGCGGTTGCCGCATCGACATCTGGCGCTGGACGGCTGGCCGCGATACTCGAACGCCCCGACGCGGTGTCAGGATTGTGGGAACCAGCGTTGCTCGTCTCGATGCCGCAGTCGGTACGTTCACGGCGACCCGAGTGGACAGGCTGTTCGGTCCGGTCCGCCAGTGAAGCACTGCACCTGAGCAAGTTCCGAGAACCGCTGCCGCCCACGATGACACCGGTCACGATCACTGCCGAAGAACTGCAGGCATGGGCCGCGTCGGTCACTCTTCCCGATCCGATGCCGGCACGGCTGGACGAGATCGAAGCACTGGTGTCGTCGCTGCTCGGAGTAGAGTCGATTACGCCGCGCACAGCTGTCGACACCGCGCCGGCCAACACTGGTCCGGCTGTCACAGTGACGGAAACTGCTGGTGTCCCAGCATCCAGCACACACGGGGATCTGATGAACTCCGTTGCTGTCGCAGAGGACATAGTTCCAGAAGCAGGCGCCGCCGCCGCTCGACCCGATGTGGTCGACGATCAGCACGCCCCCGTGGAACCCACTCCGATCAATGTGGATTTGTCGGATGATCAGCGGCTGCTGATCTACGCGCTGTCCTCGACCCTGCCTGGTGCGTCACGCTTTCGCTCGATGCTTGGTCACCCTTCGGCGGTCCATGGCCTTCTGGCCTCGCAGATCTCGTCGTCGATGCCCGAGCAGGTGTTGGCGTGGCGGCCTCAATGGGAGTCCTGCGCAATCCAAGTTCTCAACGACCGCATCGAGTTGACCCGGTGGGCGGGTCTGCCGTTACCCCAAGGGGTGGCGGCGGTGTCCGTCAGCTACGACCAACTGCATGCCTTGGCAGCAGCCACCACGCCACTCAACTCGCTACCGGAAGCGGTGAGAGAGGTCGCCGCCGCGGTGGGTGCCGCAGTCGCGATAGACCAGGTACGCGCCTCCGTCAATGACGGACCCATCTATCCGCAACTATGGGCAGCAGTGGCGCGGGAGCTGAGCGCGAACGCGCATCGCGTGAACGACGATCTCGTCCTCGCCCGTGACCGGGAAGTCCGGGAGGTCGCCTACTGGGCTGCTGCTGCCGAGCGCATCACCCGCGAACTGCCTCTCGTTGCTGGATCCGACGACGAAGACGGACTGCGACAGGAACTGCGCACCACCCAGTCAGCGCGTGACGCCTGGCAGCGTTCTTTGAAGTTCCGTGCCGCCGCCGACAGCGCACTCAGCACCGTGCAGAGTCGGTTGGACGGGCCCGACAGTGAGAAACTCGCCAACGCCATCGACGCCACCGCCGCAGCGGCACGCGCCGGCGGTGACCCGGTTGCTGAACTTCGGGAAGCACTGACCATGCTGGCGCTGCCCGACGTCGACATCGTCGCGGTCACCACCGCGCTCTCGATAGCGAACAAGACGGCCGCCGCGGGGGAGGAGACTGCGAGCGGCCCTGCAAACCATGACCACGATCCAGACCGCGCAGAGGCCGAAGACCCACTGCGATGGGAAATCCCCGCGTGGTCTCCGATCGCCGCCGCCGCCCGCGCGTACGCCTGGCAAGTCGAGCAACTTCAGCACCTCACACCGGCAGGAGATACCGAGCATCTTCTGCGGGTAGGACAGGTCTCCGAGGCAGGGGTGCGGCAGTTCGAATTGCCGTGGCGCATTCCGTCGGATTGGCGGCGGCCAGTCTATGTGGCCGCGCACGCCCGTCGCCGGTTTCTTGACGATTACGACTTGGCTGCTGCAGCGTTGTTGCCTGCCACCGTTCTACAGGAAATTCGGACCCCTGCACATACCCCCGCCGCTCCCAGCGACACCGCGGCCACGATCGAGGAGCTGGCAGCTGCCGCCGACTTCGCCAACGACACCATGATGTTGGCCCGAGGCCTTGCCCCAGCGGTCCTTCTGGGCGCGGACGTCACCGAGGTCGTGTGGTGGGAAGCCACATTGCGGTTCATCGACGCCCAAGTCGCGGCGATCGACTCAGGCGCCGATGACACAGCGCAGCAGATTAGCAAGTGGCAGCGTCAACGTGGCCACTCCGTCGCTGAGATCGAGCGGCTTCATCTGTTCAGCGACATCCGCGACGCGCTTACACCCAGCATCCGGGATCGGCGGACCGCGTTCGGCGCACTGGCCGACCACCAGATCGATGCGCTTCTGACGACGGTGCACGAGGTCGTGTACGCGACCACACAACCAGGCGGTGACTACCGACCGCAGTGGGAGCGCCTCGAGCAGCTACTCGACACTGACGACCTCACCAGCAGCGAACAACAGAAACTGCGGGATTTCGCCGCAGCGCTGATCCCCGCACACCTACCCGGCCCGGACGGCAGCTACCCCGACGAGCACACCGCGCAGGTCGTAGCGTGGCTGGCCAGCGCGGGCATCGCACACGAGTTCGGCACCGCCGAGGACACCGCCCACCAGCTCGCGTTCGCCCTCGGAGACGCCCCCGCCGCTGAACTGTGCAGCTCCCCAGGCTGGGCCGGATTGAATGCGGTGCTGATCGCCGCCGAGAACCGCGCCTTCGACCTCAACGTCATCTTGCGTGAGGCGTATCAGCCCGGCCTCACCGCCGACGATCTGCGGCAGAGGATGAGTTCGATCCTCACCAGCAATGGCGAAAACCTTGTTGGTGTTCCCGACGAACTACTGATGCCAGGGCCGGCGCCGCAGCCGCCAAGCTGGCCCACCCCCGAGCCAGATCTCGGATTCGACCGCGCCATCGTCGATCGGTTCGTGCAGGTCCTGCTCACCACACGGGCCCACGAAGACACCGCTGCCCGAGCGCTGAACCAGCTCGCGGCCACCGCGAACCAGGAGCTGTTCAAGGCCTTCGCCGCGCCCCTGGCCGAGAACGAGACCTACGAACTGGCCGAGATCCTACTCAACGAGGGAATCATCCGCGACCGTGCCGAGCGGGCGTTTGCTCGTGAGGTGATGGACCCCGACAACCCCACCCTGGTCGGCTATGTCGTCGACCAGGTCGCTGCTGCCGCGTGGGCCGCGAACGTGCCCCAGCAACTGGCCTCCGCAGACATGTCACTGCTCTCCGTCAACACTGCCTTCGAATTTGTGTCCCGCCTGGATCTGGATGAGCGGGGCAGCGGCTGCATCGAACTGCGGGCCGCGGGCCGCCAGTTCCGTCTTGACCTGACCGGTGACGGCCACTGCCAGATTGCGTTCGCCCCTGTTGACAGGAACCCAGGCGAGCAGTTGACCATCACGCACGCCACGCATATCACTGATGTATGGGAGGTGATCCACGAATACCTCCGCACGCAGGCCGAGCGGGAAGCCTACTGGGAGGTGGAACGCGCTACGACCCCGCCGGCGGCGGCCACGTCATGGATGGCGTTGGCTTCCGAGCATGGATGGTCACAAGAGCAATCCTGGGTATCTGCCGAGGGCCTCACCTACTACCTGAAGTTGACGCGCACCGACGTCGCCCAGCCATGGGAAATCCTGCTGCCATGGTCAGCGGACGGGGAGGGGTTCCGGTTCCGGCCAGAACACGTGTTGTGTACCTATGACGGGTTCTGGTTCGGCACTGCCAATGGGTTCCCGGCGGCAGCGGTGGAATACGTTGTGCGGCTGCCGGATCTGGATGCGTACGCCGCCGACGCTGTCTGGATTGCCGCATTCGCCCAGGCGAAGAACTGGGCAGTGGTGGGCCCTGACACGTTGTTGGGCGACGACAGTATTTGCCGGGTATCGCTCGACGGCGACACTGACCGCGGACCCCGCCACTACGAACTGATTTGGCGGCTCATTGACGGCCAATGGGTGTACTCACCGCAGCTGTCGAGTGCGATCCACTCCGCGGCCGCGCTGCAGCTGCATGAGGTCAATGCCGACGTCCGGGTTCTCACCGCAACGAACTCGACCACTACGGTCCGGGTCATCCCACCGGCGTCCGCCGCCAAGTCCATCGCTGCCTCCGGCCGCGAACAGGGTTGGAAGACGTTTGGGCCGAGCATCACCGCGGACGGCAGCACCTGCACACTGACCCTGGCAGCCGACACCAGCGACGGGCCCCGCTACTACTCGCTGAAATGGTCTCTGGTCGATGGGGACTGGAGCTACGACGCCAACGGCTCAAGGATCGGCCACATCGCAAACCCGCGGTTTCCGCTGCGGCTGAAAGTAGTTCGCCGCGCCATCTCTACTCTTTCCGTCCTCGTTACCAGCGATGAATTGTCCGAGACCGGGGTGTCACTCGACGCTGAGCTGGACGCCGTGGAAGTCGCTGTTGCCTACCGCGCTGATGGCGTCACGGACGTCCTCGAAGACCCATACCTCGCAAGACCACTTGAGCGGCCATTGCCGACCGCACCGGTCATAGTCGACGACGACTTCGCTGTGCTCTGTGCTGCGCACTCGGGACGGCTGGTCAACGATCACGGCACTGTGGTGATCCTGCGCGACACGGGCACGGTGTGCGCTCAAGTACCCGAAGCCACCGTCGAGTGGTGGCTGGGCGAAGGTCACCTGCAGACCGCTGAGACCGCCTACGCCCTGACCCGCCAGGGCCAGCGCTGGCTCCAGCAGCAGGAAAGGATGCTGCATCAGGCCCCCGAGCCAGGTGATCAAGTGCTCGCGCTGGCAAGCGGTCGGATCGGAGTCGTGTGCGGCTACCACGATGACCGGGACAGCAGGGCTACGGCTGTCGAGGTCGTATTCGATCACGACAGCCCTACATCCACCCGCACGATGATCCCGCCCCGCTATCTGACTACCGTGTCCACGGCCGCCGTGAGCGCAGACACGGCCGCGGCCCTGCGCGCCAAGGCCTCACCCGCTGTCCCCGAAACGGTGCCGCTTCTACCCGACCCCGCCTACCGGGTCGCGACGCATCCACCCACAGACTCTGGGGAGTTGTTCGCCACCGGCGTCATCGCAGGTCGCAGCGGCGGGAGGGACACACGGGATGCGGATCTGACACCGACACAACGACTGCTGCTGTACGCGTTGAGCGACTGGTCAGTGGCGGCGGCTCTCAGCAGCAACTCTCTTGGACCCGCCCAGTATCTGTTTGGGGCTGATTCTTGGGCCAATATTCCGGACGAGGTTCTGCGAATGCGGCCCGACTGGACCGGGTGCCGCATCACCGTTGCCCGCGAGGGCGGCGGCATTCGCCTTGAACCTGAGTCCGGGCCGTTGCCCGACGACCACCACTTGGCAATCGTCACACGATCCGAATTCGCCCGATTTGCCAAGACGCTTGACACGGATCTGCGCGACGAACTCGCCCGATGCAACATTTTGCCTAGTGCCCGAATGGCGCCTGGGCCTCTCCCCAGTCAGGAAGAGCGGCGGCAGCTACTGCGGCGTGCGCTGCGGATCGACGACTACGAAGCGACGTTCGCTGTGGCCACCGAGGCCCAGTTGCGTGCTGCTGCCGACCGCACCGAAGATCTAGTTTCCGAGCCTCGGATGCGGCCGCCGGTGGTTCTGGATGAGGACCAGCGTCTGCTGCTTTACGGGGTGAACTCGTGGGCGTTGGCGGCGGCACTGGGCAGCCGGGACGACAACCGGATCGCCGCGCTGTGCCGACGAGGATTTTCGCAGGAGCTGCACGAGCGGGCCGTGCGGTATCGGCCCGACTGGGCCGGTCTGTCCTACGAGTTCGGTCCGGCGGGCTTGGGGTGGGCAGCGACAACTGGGTTGCCCGACAGTGCTGTTGCCGGTGCCACGCTCACCCGGGTGACTCTGCAACGATTCGCGCAGTCGCTCGATCCAGACCAGCGGGCACACCTCGCCGACCGTAGTCGCATCTTCGGCGACGAGCTCGACCGCGACCTGCGGCACATTCTGCGGATCGACGACATCGCCCAACCCGGCACCAAGCTACCGGCCGCACGCTCCCGCCCTCAGGAGCGGTACGTCGGGAAGATCGATGCTGGCGCCTCCGTAGACGGAGACGAGATCGAAACGCAAGTGCCGGCGTCGAACATGGATACGTTGCTCGACAGCGTTGGCGC
Organism: Nocardia sp. NPDC049220; assembly: GCF_040647855.1. Classification (NCBI taxonomy): domain Bacteria; kingdom Bacillati; phylum Actinomycetota; class Actinomycetes; order Mycobacteriales; family Nocardiaceae; genus Nocardia; species Nocardia sp. NPDC049220. Next base: position 189,076 of record NZ_JBEZDA010000006.1, on the reverse strand, counting down.
TGCATCAAACGCGGCCACCGCCAGCAGCGGGCTAGGGGAGGAGATCAGCCCGGGCCCTGCTGATTCCGTAGAGGTGTCCGTCGCAGCCAAGGAGCTGACCAACGCGACGCCACCAGCATGGATTCACACCGTGCACGCACCGGCTGACCTGTGTCGAGCTGACGTCGAACCAACCACCCTCGAGTTCGTTCGCGCCGCGTTCCACGAGTGGTCGCCAGGTCGTGTCATGACAGATCCGGCCCACACCGCGCTGGAACTGGTCAACCCAGAGTGGTTACACAACTTGCTGCGCCACCGCGGATTTCGACCCCTGGGAATGGCCGGCTTGCGGGCGCAGACATGGATCGACGCGTCAGGGAAGACCCTCGAGTCTGTCCCGCACAGCACTGACGACAGCGGCTACAGCGGAGCGGTCACCAATGTGCTTACCGAGCTTGCCGGTGATCTCCACATCGCTGCTGATTGGCGGGCACGCGTCGACCCTGAGCTGTGGCGCGACATCGTCGCCGATCTCACCGCGGCCGCACGTTTCGACGAGTTCGAACTCGCGCAGATCCGCTGTATCGTCGAAGACCACGCCCACCGTTATCGGCACCTGCCCGATGTCACACGCTATCTGGCCGTCGAAGGCAACCATCTCGAAGACTTCCGCACCGCACACGATGTTGACGCGCTGTCCACAGTGGTGTCCACCTACCTTCGAGTGCACCGCGCGGATGTGCTGGACTGTACCCCCGTTCAAGCCGAGGCCAGGCGTAGCCGGCGCGAATCGCGGGGCCAGGCGTTCCGTCGCGAGGCAATCGAAGCATTCGACATTTTTCTCGACTTTCGCCATGCCCGCATGATGGTCGCCGCCGCTCAACGGACCGACCCGTTGTGGTCCGGGGATCAGCAATTCCGGTCCTACCAGCAGCTACTGCAAATGCTTGCCGACGTCGAACTGGAGATCGAGGCGCTGACCGCCGAAGTCGCCGCTGACCCAGTGCTAGCCCGGTTCGCTGCCGACGTGCCATCGTGGATCTACAGGGACTACGGTGCCATCGCCGCCGAGCAAGCACTCACCGACTTCGCCGCCACCGATGACCTACAGGTCACCGATGACGACCGGCGCCGAACGCGACGTACCATCCTGACCGCCGCCGCCATGCGCGCCGAACTAGCGCATCGGATCATGTTGCGCGCAATCAACGCTCAACACAGCGGCCACGCCGATGTGCGGCTTGAGCCGATAAAACTAGCGCAAGTTCATGAGCGGTTCGTCGGCGTCGTCGCTCACGCCGAAAACGGCACCCCGATCCTCGGCATCGACGCTGGAGGGCACCACTACCGGCTCATCCCGCACATCACCAGCCGCCAGGTCGAGATATACCACCAGGATGGCCCCAATCTGCTCATCCTCACCACCCTGGGGGATCACCCCATCAGCACGGTGATGGACCACATCCGTCAACACCTGCGTGACGTAGCCGTCCTCGAGGCCGAACAGGAAGCTGCCGCCTGGGCCGGGTACGGGGTCGGCTACTCGCCGCGTCCGACACCCGACATCTACGAGCACCGCCGCGAGCTGGCCGCTCTGGTGTATCCCGTCAAGCAAATCGCCGCCGTCGCCCTCGCCTGTGGTTGGCAAGCCGAGACCGTCGCCACCGACGAGTTGGTGACGTTGAGTCTGCGTGGACACCTTGAGGGCGAGCACTGGCAATTCGCGCTCGGCTGGCGTGTGGAAACGACGGGATCACCCGCCCAACCCACAGAGGGATGGACGAAGGTATCCACGGGTGGATGGGGCGAAACCGACTACCAGACACCGGATCTGACGACTGTTCTGCGGGTGCTGCAAGACTCCGACCCGGCCCAGGATCTACTCACGCATTTCAATGACCAGTATCGCGTAGTCATCAACCACCAGCTGGCATGTGAAGCCAGCGGCCGCTTCACCCGCACTGAAATCGACGCGGTCGACATCGCAGTGGCCGAGGTGGAGTTGCTGCGCAGCTATGTCGTGCAGGCCACCAGCCAACCCGACGAACTAGTGCTCGCAAGCGACACCGCTGCCGCCGAAGCGAACCTGGCTGGCGCGCGACGCGTCGCCCACACCCGTGCTCTCTTGCTGGAGGCACTGACCACCGACAGCTCGCCGATCGGAGATGAACTCGACCAAGTTATCAACGCGGTTACCCAGCAGGTCGCCCACCATGCACCGAACAGCCGCCAGTGGCAGCAGGACTTCACCAACACCCTGACCGCGCTCGGGATGCCAGCAGACCAGACGCTGCGCGCCCAGCACGTCCTGACCACGCTGCTAGTCGACGCCGAGGTAGCCCCCGAGCCGATTTTCACCACCAGTGAGCCCCTCGCTGAACAGGTGGCGGTTTCTCAGCCCCCGCCCCCAGCACTGCCCGAACCTCGCGGTGGTGTGGTCTATCCGCGCGAGTTGATCGAGTTGGTCGCGGCCGCCCATCGTGAGAGTTGGCGGATGCGGTTCCCCTGGACCCACCAGTTGGACCGGCCCGCTGAGCGGATGCAGGTGAAATTCTACGCTGGCCTCGGCGAGGAATTTACCGTGGTCCGAGCCACCTGGGTGCGTCGCGCCGGCAGCTACGTCTTTGATGAAGACCAGGCATTTATTCAACGCCCGGGTGATCAAGAACCCGCGCGCGGATTCAGCCTCACCGCCATCGACCGCGCCCTTCGCGACCTCAACTCGGCCGATACCCCACCTACACACGCTGACACCACCACCAACGTGCAGGACTCGGCAGCCGACATCATCGCCGAACTTGCTGAAGACCCTGCGTTGGGGCACTTGGCCTCGTTCCGTGATGCGGCACTGTATCGCTTGTTCGGCCCGGTCGTCGCCGACCAGGTGATCACGAAACTGAGTGCCAGCAGGGATATCCCACTTGAGCTTGACGTCTATGACATCGGACGCGAGATCGCTGAGGAGCACTGGCTACAGCCCTTCCGGCACGTCGGTGGCCGCCGCATAGAAGTCTTCAACCCTGCCTTCGAGCGCATCGACATCGAGGACCGAAACAATCAGGCAGGCCGAGAATTCGAGATCGCGATCGCTGACCGCTACTTCACCGTCGTGCTCCCTGCGGACCGCGAAGCGGGGTATGAGGTCATCGCTCACCCCACTGACGAGGAAGTTGAATCCGGAAACGGTGACTCGATCACCATCGCTGATGCTGCTACCGCGGAGCAGATTATGCCGGTGATCCGTCGCTTCAGTGTCGAGGCGTCCGAAGAATACGCGGCATGGCTGGCCCCTCAATTGCTGCCCAGCGACGCGGTTGAGATTATCGCTGACGCTGATCGGCATGTGTGGTCGGTTTCTGAGGGATTTCTGCCAGCGCCTGCTGCCTCCGATCCACGCGAGCAGCGGCGTTGGCTCGCCCCCCAGCAGCTGTATGTGACTGTCAGCAACCAGCGCAGTACCCGCGCCTCGGACGACACAGCCACATTCGTCCTGCGTTGGGACTTCACCGCGCCATTCGGCCCCTACACCTACGTGCCGGACCGATCCACTTGCACACCACGAACCCTGGTCCAGGGCATCGGTGTCGCATTGTTCGATGTGGCCGCAATCCTCAACAACATCTCCGTCACCGCAGCAACAACCGCCCTCACTGATGATGATGCGAAGCCGACAGCGCGGGCTGCCGCCGCGGCTTTGCTCGCACCCCACGAGCGCGACCACGGCGAAGAGCAGCTGCAGTCTTCGGCCGCGCCCGCCCCTGAGGCGGCACCGGCCGTACAGAGCTTCACCGCCCCGGTCGCACGGCCACGATCCGTCGAGCCGATCGCTGAGCCCACCCTGTTCGACCAGGCCGGTCGGACCGCACTCGATCTCGGTGGTGAGAACGAACTGTCTGCCGCGGTCAGTACGATCCCGACCAGCGTCGGAACCAGGGATGCGGATGATGTGGCGGCGGTGCGGGATGCTGGAGTGTCCGCGCCGGTACATGGGTTGTCGACAGCACCAGCGTCTGGCGGGGTCGACAACGACACGAGGGAAGGAACGGTTGATGGCGCAGTTGAGCAGGCACGGTCGCCGCGCACGGGAGTTCTGGCAGACCTACCGGCCGACAGCGTTGACGCAGATCGAGGATCCGGACAGTTTCTTCCGCGCGCTGGACAACAGGATGCTGGTGCGGATCGGGACGCTGGTCGATCAGATGATGGTGGGGCTTCCAGAAGGGCAGCGACCGATAGTGAAGATGCAGGCCGCGGCGATCGTGTTCGACGAGGAAGTGCGACCGCAGGACAAGGAGCCGGGGACCGAGCACCTGGAGATCTAGTCCGGTTCCGGCCTACGAGCCGGGAGGATCTGGGCGCGCCCGGCGAGATCGTGCGGGCGCGGGCGAACCTCGCCGCACTGCGCACGCTTCGAGACTTGCAGGCCGCCAAACGGTCAGCGGCCACCGGCGACGAGCAGCAGGTGCTGGCCAGATGGTCTGGCTGGGGCGCGCTACCAAGGATCTTCGCGAACAAGCCGCCAGAGAACGACGCTAAAGCGTTGGCGCGCTGGCTCAAACTCGATGCCGTACGCACCGAGGTCCGGCAATTGCTCTCCGACAAGGAGTGGGCGGCCGCGGCCCGTAACACCACCACCGCGTACTACACCGATCCGCGCCTGGTGAAGGTCATGTGGGATACGGTGCGTGCTCTCGGTTTCGACGGCGGCAAAGTAGCCGATTTCGGATGCGGCACCGGCCATTTCATTGGCTTCGCACCCACCGACACCACAGAGCCGATCCGGATCGACGGGATCGAGGTCGAGCCAATAAGCGCGGCGATCGCAGCGTACCTGTACCCCGACGCCAAGATCATCAACAAAGCGTTCGAGGACGTGCGGGTGAGCAAGCCGAAATACGGGCTGGTCATCGGCAATATCCCTTTCGGTGACGGCAAACCCTACGACTCGGTCTACAACCGCGACCGCGACCTGAAGATCCACAACTACTTCCTGTTGAAGTCGATGCACGCCGTCGAGCCCGGCGGCCTGGTCGCGGTGATCACTTCCCGCTACACCCTCGACAACTCCGATCCGAGCTTCCGGCAGCAACTGCATGGCATGGCCGACCTCGTCGGCGCTATGCGGTTGCCCGCCCGGGCTCACGCGGGGATGGCCGGCACCGACGTCGTCACCGACATCTTGTTCCTGCGCCGCCGCTGCGAAGACGAACCCCCAGCCGTCGACGACTCGTGGCTGTACACCCAGCAGCAGGTCCTGGCGGGCAACGAGCAGCCCGTCGAGGTCAACACCTACTTCCTCAACCGCCCCGACCAGGTAGTGGGTGAGCTGTGCACAGTGACATCCCAGTTCGGGCCGAAGCTGTCGGTGCGGCTGGCTGCCGACGAAGACCTCGATGAACGAGTCGCGGCTGCAGCGGCCAGAATCACAGAACCAGCCCCGGAGCCGGAGTTCGAGCTGCCGGTGCTCGATGAGGATTACCTCCCCGAGGGGGCTTTGGGGCTCGATGCCGACGGCAACCCCACCATCATCGAGGACGACGAACCGGTCGCGGTGGAGGTGCATCCGGCCCAACGTGACCGGCTGATCGAACTGATCCACCTCAAGACGCTGACCAAACAGTTGTACGCGACAGAAGGCGCCACCGCTGTCGCCGGCGACACCCCACAGTTGAACGCTATCCGTGACCGGCTGCGGGAATCGTGGCGGCGGTACCGGATGTCCAACCCGCCGCTGACCAAACCTGGACAGCGCCGGATCTTCACCCCGCCCGAGGCCCGCGCCCGCGCCAAAGCGCAGGGCTTGAAGAAGGTCCCTGACGAGTGGAAGTCGCGGACCGCGTTCAGCTACCTCGACGACGATCCCGACGCCGCCCTGCTGTTCGGTCTCGAACGCTGGGATGCGCGCGCCCGCAAAGGTGTCGAGCAGAAGGTGCTACACGCCCGGGTCCTGGAACCGCGGCAAATGCCGACCGCCGCCGACGACATCGACTCAGCGGTGGCGATCGCTCTCGACCAGGACGGTGGCCGACTCGACCTCGACCGCGTCGCACGCCTGCTCGCGATTTCCCGGATGGAGGCCGCCAGTCAGGTCGAAGCGGCGGGGTTGGCGTTCCGCGACCCCGAACAGCCAGGGGAGTGGATCCCGCGGCACCTATACCTGTCGGGCAACGTCCGCACCAAACTCGCCGCGGCCCGCACTGCCGTCGCCGAGAACTTCACCCTCCAGGTCAACGTCGACGCGTTGGAGAAGGTGCAGCCGCGGGATCTGTTCCCCTCAGAAATCACCGCGAAAGTCGGCGCACCCTGGATTCCCGCCGAGGACTTCACCGCGTTCCTGCGGCACCTGGGGTTCGAGCAGGCGACGGTCAAACACGCTGGTGGTGTGCTCTGGGAGGTTCGTGGCGCGCATGCCGGTGACCTGGCGCGCACTGAGTGGGGCACCCTCGACCGCAGCGCTCAACACCTGTTCGGTGAACTGCTGCAGAAAACCGAATCCACGATCAAGATCACCCGAAAGGTGGACGGCCGGGAGTATCTCGACCGCGAAGCTACCGACGCGGCTCAGGAGAAGGCTCGCAAGCTGGCGCGCGCGTTCGAGGAATGGGTGTGGGCCGATCCCGCTCGCGCCAAACGGCTCGCCCGCATCTACAACGACACCCTCAACAACCTTGTCGCGACCGAACACGACACCAGCCCGCTGACGTTGCCGGGGCTGTTGCCCGGGTGGGTGATGCGGGATCATCAGAATGCGGCGATCCGGCGAATCTTGTGCGGGCAAACCCTTCTCGCGCATGTGGTTGGCGCGGGCAAGACCGCGACCATTGTCGCTGGGGCGATGGAATTGCGTCGCACTGGGCTGGCACGCAAGCCGGTGATCGTGGTGCCCAACCACATGCTCAAGCAGTGGACAACCGATTTCCGCAGTCTCTACCCGAACGCGAAGTTGCTGGCGATCAACGCCAGTGACCTCGGCGCTAGTGCCCCGAAGTTCATGGCACGCATCGCCGGAGGCGACTGGGATGCGGTGATTCTCACGCACGAGGCGTTCACTCGGGTCCCGCTGCGCAAGGAAACCCAGGAACGGTATCTGCGTCGCGAGCTGTCGTTCCTGCGTGACCAGCTCGAGCGTGCTAATGGCGTGGGGATGGAATCGATGAAGGTCAAACAGATCGAATCCATTCTGGAGAACGCGGAAGCGCGGCTCAAGGAAGAACTGGACAAGACCACCGATCCCGGAGTGTGCCTTGAGGACACCGGCGTCGACTATGTGTTCCTCGACGAGGCTCACCAGTTCAAGAACCTGCGCACCATCTCCGGCATCCCTGCAGCAGGCATCGACGGCTCGAACAAGGCCACCAAGATGCACATGCTGATCGACTATCTGCGCGACACCAGCGTCACCGGCCGCTACGCCACCTTCGCGACCGCTACACCGATCGCCAACAGCGTCACCGAGGCCTACGTCATGATGCGCTACTTGGCGCCGGAGCTGCTCGAGCAGATGGGTATCGACGTCTTCGACAACTGGGTCGGCATCTTCGGCGAGGTCGTCTCCGCGCTCGAGCCCGACGCCAAAGGCGAAGGCTACAAGTTGAAATCGCGGCTGGCGCGGTTCTTCAACGTGCCGGAGCTGATGGCCGCGTACTGGACCTTCGCCGACGTACAAACCGCCGATGACCTCAAGTTGCCCACCCCACCGGTCCTGCATGGTGAAGACGGCCAACGCGGGGAAAAGATCATCATCCCTGCCACCGACGCGCAACGTAACTACATCAAATCCCTGCCCAAGCAGAAGTGGATCGACAAGCCAGGAGGAGTCCTCAAAGCGCTCGGTGAAGGCCTGCGCGCCAGCCTGGATATGCGGCTGGTCGGCGGCAGCATCGATGAAGGCAGCAAAATCCCGTTCTTGGTCGACAAGGTCGCTGAGATCTACGACCAGACCAAGGACATCGTCTACCCGGTCTCCGAAGAAGACTTCACCCCCCAACCGGAAACCGGTGGCCTGCAGCTGGTGTTCCTCGACGAAGGCACACCGGGCTCGGACGCCAAATACGCTTGCGACCTCTACGACGACATCCGCGAACGGCTCGCCGAACACGGTGTCCCGCGCGAGCGGATCCGGTTCATCCACGAAGCGACCACCGACGCGAAGAAGGAGGCGCTGTTCGCCGACTGCCGCGCCGGCCACGTCTCGGTACTGATCGGCTCCACCGAGAAAATGGGCACCGGCGCAAACATTCAAGACCGTGCCGTCGCGCTACACCACTTGTCTTACCCGTGGCGGCCAGCCGACATCGCCCAACGCGAAGGCCGCATCGAACGCCAGGGCAACCTCAACCGGCCCGAAGTCCCCGGCACGCTCGACGAGGTCCGCGTCCTGTATTACGTCACCGAGCGGACCTTCGACGAATTCCGGCTCAACACCCTCGCCAGAAAGGCCAGGTTCATCGATCAGCTGCAAAAACGCGGCTTCGATGTGCGGGAGATGGACGATATCGGCGAGGAGGCAGTGAACTTCGCAGTGCTCACCGCCTTGGCATCCGGAGACCCCAGCATCATGCAGCTGGCCGAGGCGACCGCCGAGCGAGCCCGGCTTCAAGGCTTGGCCCGAAACTGGGACAACGACCAAGATCGCCGCGCCGCTGACCTCGCCTACTCCGAAACCTTCCTTACCGCCGCAGTGCCAGCCAGTGCGCTCATGCACGTCGCCCGCGGCAAGCAGGTCTCCACGAAGGCCAACAAGTTCGCGATGACCGTCGACGGGGTCACCTACAACAAACGCGAGGACGCTGGCAAAGCACTCGTCGCTCGACTCAAGCAGTTCAGCGCCACCGCCAACCCAGGAGACACTCTCGATTTGGGTGTGCTCGGCGGGCTAACCTACCGCGCCGAGGTCGGCGTGACAGGTCGATTCTTGTGGTTGGACTTCGGATGGGCCGACCCCAGCCGCCGCGACAACGCCGACCGGCGACCGGAATGGGAGCGGCGCAAATCGATCCCTAACGGCCGCAGCATGGTAATCGCGTTGGAGCGGCTGCTGTCCAACCTCGACACCGACACGATCGAGCTCGACGCATCCATTGCCCGCGTCTCGGCTCGAAAAGCTGATCTCGCCACCCGTGTCCTCGCCCGCGAGCACAACCCCTATCGCCCGTTGGCGCGGTCAAAGGAAACCGAAGAAGACCTGCTCGGCAAACTGGTCGTCGCCAACGAGCGGGAAATGAGCCTTGCCGATCGGGTAAAAGACCTCGGCGACAACATCTCCGACGAAACCCGCGAAGAACTCGATTCCCTCCGCGCGCACATCACCCGGCTACGCGCCGCCATCAACGACGAGCACGAAATACAGGCTCGCGCCAGAAGAGCGCTCGATGACCTGGACAGCGAGCAGCGTATTGCCACCGATCGTGAGCAGACAACGGACAGCCAATCCGCCTTCCACATTTCCACGCAGCCAGCACCCACACCACCACCCGCGTTGGTGGCGACGACTGTCGACAACACTGACGCAACGTCAGCAGAATTCGACGAGCTCGCCCCTGCCACCAGGATAGACGATGCCGAAACGTCCGAATCCGCACCGGTTACGCAGACCGCGGCGACACCGGCAATGTCCGAACATCAATGGGGCGGACTGCATTGGGCGTTGCAGACCCTCGCTGGAGTGTGCGACGGAGCGGTCAAACGCGACGACGTCGGATTCAGCGGCGCGGACGTGGCGATCGGGCACTACCTGGCCAAACTCGATGTCGAAACGTGGGACAACTACCATGCGGTCACCGCGGCTGGGATGCTCGCCAGCTACCACCGTCAACTCGGTGGGCTCACCCCTGCGGACTTACTCGCAGAACCGATCGAGGTCAGCCGCGACGAGTACTGGGCCGCCCGCACCACAGTCCGCGAGGAAGGCCAGGACTACCGTGCCCGCGAACGCGCCGTCAACGGCTCCTACCTGCAGATCATCGACGAGAAGGTGCTCCTCGGCTTCCACCGCTACAACCAGGAACTCGTGTCCGCCGCCCGCGCCATCCCTGGTCGTCAGTTCGACTACTCGACCAAAACAAATGAGTTCCCCCTGTCGTCTCTGCCGCAAGTCATCGACTTGGCCGACACCTACCGCATTCCCGTCGACGACGACCTGCGGGTCCTGGGGGAGAAGGTGGCCGCCGACCCCGATCGGTACACACCGGCGGCGGTCACCCTTGCTGGCGACAACTTGGTGATCCGCGCGGAGTACTCCGAAACCCTCAACGATGATCTGTGGACGCTCAACGGTGCCAGCACCTGGAACCCCGGCCTACACGCGCACATCCTGAGGTTGGACCTCGACATTGACCTGCACCGCGCACGCGACGTCTTTGCCGAGCATCGGCTCAAACTCGCCCCAGACGCACAGAATGCGTTGGCCACGCGGATCCTGGCGCACGACACCGCTGACCAGGTGCTGATGCACGACGGTCGTGTCATGATTGCCTGTCCGCCGGCGCCGCGCGAGCAGGTACGCGATGAACTGGCCCAGCTGCTCGGCAGCACCACCTTCGGCGCCGACGGCACCGAGATCAGCATCAGCGTCCACGTCGAACCAGAACAGCAACTGCAGATCTACGCCCGAAACGAACTGCGGGTGTCCAACGAGGTACGTACGGCACTCACCGAGCAGGCCCGTGTCCAAGCGGAGAACCTGACCGCGTCGACCGCCGCCGCAGCAGCCCCCGTAGTAATACCTGGCCTGTCCGCCGAGATGGCGTTGATGCCCCACCAGCACGCCGGAGTATCCCACCTGCACCGCAACCGCCGCGCCATCAACGCCGACCACATGGGCCTGGGCAAAACTCTCACCTCACTGGCAACCGTCGCAGTCGACGGCGCATATCCCGCCGTGGTCGTCTGCAAACCGGACCTCACCCACAACTGGTACAGCGAGATCACACGCGCGCTATCAGGCCGAAAGGTGTACCTCGCGCAGGGCATGACCCCGACCGAGATTCCCTCCGGAACCGACATCGTCATCATCGGCTACAACGCGTTGTCCTCACGCCCACCAGCCCCCGATGGTGAGAAGAAACCCGATCACTTCCTGTGGGTCGACCGCCTCGTCGCCGACATCGCGCCGCGAGCGGTCATCTTCGACGAAGGCCATCTGGCCAAAGAACCCACCGCGGCGCGTTCGCGCGCGCTGGCGGCGCTCGGCGCCGACGTCACCGCCCGCGATGGACTGGTATTGGATCTGACAGGTACACCAGTAGTCAACCGGCCACGAGAGCTGGCCCAGCAGCTGATCATTCTCGGGCTACTGGCCCCGCCTGGGCAACCAGCGAGTTCGCAGCATCTGTTCGGCGAATACTGGCATTTCCTGCGCCGCTACTGCGATCCGACCCGCCGCTCCCACGGGCATGGCTTGGACTACAACGGAGCATCCCACCTCGAAGAGTTGCACCAGCGCCTGCGGGCATGGGGCGTGTACCTGCGGCGCACCGACGATGTGCTGGACCTGCCGCCGTTCGAGATGACCCCGATGCCGCTGACCGCCGAACAGCTCGACGCGGCAGTAATGGCCGAGTACGAGGCCGCCGAAGCCGATGTTCTCAGCTTCCTTGCCAAACGTGCCGCGCAGATCGCCGCTGAACTCGACGAAGATCCCACCAGCGCGGCGGTGGAGGCGAGGATGCGCGCCGAAGCCGCTGAACATCTTGTGCGGTTGAACACGCTGCGCGAGATCCTGGGCCGCGCCAAGATGCCTGCCGTCATCGACTGGGCAGACCAGCAGATCAAAGCGGGGGAGAAGGTGATGATTGCCGCCCACCATCAAAAGGTTGTCGGTGGATTCGCCAGGCGGTTTGGTGGCCTGAAAATTCAAGGTGGGCAATCGGTTGAGGAAAAAGAAGCCGACAAGGAAGCGTTCCAAATCTTGCCGGTGACCCAAGCTCCCGCCATCACCGTATCCGTCTCTGCCGGCGGGTGCGGCCACACCCTCACCGCCGCGCGAACCGGCATTCAAGCCGAACTACCCTGGACACCTGGCGAACTCAATCAAATGGCCAAGCGCCTGCACCGCATCGGCCAAACCCTGCCCGTCACCTACAAGGTCACCGTCGCGCCGGGTACTGTTGACGAGTTCATGTGGAACATGTTGCAAGCCAAGCAACGGGTCCTCGACGGCGTCCTCGACGGCGAGGTGGTCGATGAGACTGCTGATGTCGCTGACATCGTATGGGCTTTGACCCGCCAAGGACTGGCGTCGGCGAAGGATCCCGTCAGCGATGTCCCGCATGAGATGACGTCAAACCACATCACTGAACTCGCCGCCGCGGTCGCGGGCTACACGATGCCAGCCTCTCACCGGATGCAAGACAGCGCGCCAGCCGCCCCCACCGATCCGTTAGTGGACACCCAACCCGCCGAACCGCTCTGCGAGCCTGGCATCAGCGGGCCATAGCCCCGACCCAGCGTGTCACTGCCTCCGCTCGCACCCGCTCGCTGAATGCGCACCGAATGTCGAGTACTCGCGACGGACACGGTCACATCCAGCCGCCGCGTCACCTAAGGAGCACGCCCCTGGGGTTGCAGTGTGACGAACAAGACCCGCGATGGTCGGAAGCCGATGCATGACTCGGCAAGTGCTTCCTGTGTGTGAAGAAGTATCACCTGCCGAGATCGCGACGCCGTGAAGGTCAGTGACAAGCAGCCCGTTCTACGGATTGTTGTATCGTGCGGCCGCTCGTCTGATCCTGGTCGGTCCGGCGAACGAATTCGCCCTCAGTTGTTGTCACAGCGAGCTCGCGGCGAATAAGGCTGCAGCAGTGATGGTTTCGCCGTAGGCGACGTGCGCGAACGGCTGGTTTCCGCCGATCTCGCATATCGGATCGCCGTAGGTGCACCAGCTGCCGGTTCGCCATGGCCCGGGCAGCCCGGCGTCGCTGACAAGCCGCAACGGATCACCAAACAACAGCACTGCCTGGATTCGGGACGCGAGCTGTGATGGCAACTGGACAGTGCCAGGGATGATCGCAACATCGCTACCCAGGGCAGCGTGAACAACGACCGCGCCTTGGGAGTACCCCGCAACAACAAACCTCTGATGGGGACACGCTGCGGACACCTCGATCAGGTGGTGGACCAAATCGGCGCTGCCACGACCGACTGACATCGGATCGAGTAGGTCGGCGGGATAGGACACCGGATAGGCCGTCACCGGCATGTCCAGCACGCCATGCAATGCGACGGTAAGACGGTCCCCGACCTCCGACCCGAGATACCCCGGCTCATGGGTTCCGCGCGCGACCACCAATTCGACCCCGGGTGTACAGGACGGCGCGGCAGTCGCCGCGGGAGCGGAGCCGATCACGCTGGGCACGGTCAACATCAACACCAACGCGAGAACACTGACAATCATTCTGATCGTCAACAACGTGGGTGCATCAGCTCGTACTCGGCAGACGCGCAATCTACTCAGCATGGCAATCATGCTGTCGGGACGATAGGTGCTGTAGACGTGCACTTCGCACGCGCAGTGGGAGTTTCAGCCACACCGGCATACGACCTGGAAAGCTCGCCCGTTGCTGGCCGGCGCATCACCATTGCTCGGTTCACCGACGAAGATCCTGGTGCTAGCCCATCGATGGAGAGCGCTGTGACCGCGGTTGGTCTGTATTGCGACGACGGCCGCGGATCATCTGTCTCTCAACTACCGCGAACTGGCAAGCAGCCGCGGGGCGCCCGGCAAGGAGCTGTTCGCGCGGCGGGTCAGCGCGCCCAAGCGCCCCACAGAACACAGAACGCGGCACCCGCACTGAATGAACATCGGGGATTGTCATGCATCCGTATCGGACTCACACCGCAAGTGTGAGTCACGTCCAAGTCCGCCTTGTTCGGTCGTAACGTCAGTGACATCAATGCATCCTTCGTCCCACCCACCCAACGCTTCGCAGGCCCCTGGACTCACCGCAAGGGCGAGGAAGGCTCAGCTGGGTGCAAGCCGGTCCTCGGAGTTGAAGCCATCACCGCACATCCGCCAGCCTCGACCTCATCGTCTCGCTACAAGGAGATTGCCATGCCAGACGACACCATCGTGTCGCCGCCACTGCGAGAACACAATCCCACCCGCCAACAAATCATCGACGGAATACACGAATTGGAAGCGCTGCTCGCTCAGCAACGAACACTGGGTATCGCGCCGGCTGGCGTCGACGAACCAGTCACCGACCCAAGTATCCGAACTCTCGCCACCTGGCTCAGCACAGCCGCCCACGGCAGTGACGCGTTGACCCTCGAGGAAGCAGATCGCCTCGACACGACATTCGCCGACGTACTCGACGCTGGAGGTCACGAGTACAGCATGTGGGCGAGAATCCGCTGGTTGGAGCTGTTTCGCGAGTGGCAGGAGAAGGTGCGACTCGGAGACGTTCCACCGAATTGGGTGTGGCCACAGTTTCCGGACGCCCCGCTACTGGAGCAGATCCAGCCCGACTATGTGACCGCGGACTGGGGTCGCAGCGGATTCGAGCACGAAGTCACCGATCTGGCGGACTGCGTCACCTCTGGCCCGTCCACCACTGACAAGGCCGGCGCGGAGTGGGTGAGGCAGTGCCGGCTTCGAACCACCGGTCTTGCCGAAAGCCTCCGCCAGCCAGACCGTTCTGGGTTGACCGCAGGGGAGGCGTACCGAGCGCATCGAGTGCTGGCAGCCCTGTTCAACCTTGAACAGCTGCTCGACACTCGTGGGCAGAGCGTTGCTGCGTTGACTCTCATCACCGATGACGCGGCTCACGAAGATTGGCATACCGCGCGCGTCACCAGGATCGTGCCACACACCACAACAGCCGCTGACGTCCCCATGTTGACCCGGTGGGAGTGGCTGTCGAGCGTGGAAACCCTTGAGCGCGTGCTGCACCGTGCGCCGCAACAGCAGACTTCGACACGAGATCAGCTCTGGGACAGGATCGCCCGGCAGATCGATCACCTGCAGCGCACCATTGTCGTGCTCGACGCCGCCGAACAGCGGCGAGCCGCGGTTGTGCTCGACAACTTGCGGGTTGTGGGCGCTCGGGCGGATGAGGCGTGGCAGCTGATCACCGACGCCGAACTGTTCCAACAGTGGTGCTTCCTCGAACGGATCTCGGACCCGCCCATCCTGTCGATTACCGCATGGAGCGGGCTGACGGGATCCTCATACGGTCTGGATGGCTATGCCGCCCAGCTTCGCATCGCACATCCGAATCAGCCACTGCCATCTTGAGTCAGCAACCAGTTTGAAATGGATAGCACGCCTTCGGGACTTGGTAGTTGTCCGGCACTTTCGGCGTGGAGACCGTCGGTGTGACCTGGCTGTGCCCCGGATCCGCTGGCGCAGGAGCATCCGAATTCTGTGTCAGCATCGACCAAAGAACGCAACCAGCAACAACAGCAAGTGCACCCGCGGTAATTGTCCTGCTGCCGATGTGCAAGTTGGGCCGCGCGGACACTACTCGAGAGTCGAGGTGACTGTCGATAACCGCCAATGATGGTGGCGGGGGCGCCATCGGAAGTCCTGGTGGGGTGACTGGGACGATCTCAACTGCAGGCCTGACGGCGAGTGCCGTCGATTTCGATACGGCAGCACTACGGTCGGCGGGGAACCCGCGTTTACGCAGATCATCAAGCGTGATACTCGTGATCTCCAGAGCATGCAGCACACCAAGTACCATCTCGGCATCCCACACGCTGTAGCGGCGCTCAAGCGTGCGGTTCAGATCGGCGAGAAGCTGTGTGGGTCCTTCGCCGAGCCATACATCGAATCCGTCTGGCAGGATCGCCGGCTTCTTCAGCGTGATCGGCGCGCCATTCGGAACGACGATCACCACGCCCGAAACGAAGACATCCTCGCGTTGGGTGAGGTGTTCGATCAGATTCTTCAGACCGAACACCGGACGCCGTACTTGATCAAGCGGGTTGGTATGTTTGCCACTGACAAGCAGCGCATCCTCAGATGATCCGTCGAAACGCCACCTATCGTTGGCGAGGCACGGCAGATTCCCACCATCACCAGGCTGCGGGCTTTTGGCTTCGAGCACCACACACCCATGCGGGGTGAACAGCAGCAGGTCAGCCTCGCAGCTAATATCTTCGCGATCATCCCGAGGAACCAAGCAGCCTGAGATCGCGACACCCGACACACTGCCCAGCTCCCGCAGCCAGCTGATCACCTCCTTCTCCGAGCGTGGCATTTTCGGACGGTCGCCGTTGAGAATCAGAATCGACGGCTCTGATGTGCGGTTTGGACGATCGTCCCGAGCACGAGTAGCGGATTCACTTGTTTGTGGGAGCGGCGGAACAGCTCGAAGCGATCGCCGCTTCGACTCTGAAACTGCTGGCTTCGTCAAAGAAGTTGGTGCAGCAGGCTGTTCCACCACTGGCGCAGCTGAGGGAGTGAGCGCGTCGATCAGTGCAGTCGCAGGGACCAGCGGCGCACGGGCGGGGTTGGGGATGAGCATGATGGTCATACCGGTTCGCGCGGGGTCAACATCAATGCGATAGGCGGTGTCGCACACAATTTTATGGTTGTCATCCGACAGGATTCCGGCCTTCACCAATGCGTCTTGGGCTGCTTTGCCCCAGGTTGAGAGGCTGTCGCTGTCGCGCACAACATTATCGGGTGCGCGCCAAATAATGTACGCAGATACAGGTCCAGTGATGGGAGGAAGTCGATCCTTCAATGGCTCCAACCACTCGGTAACCAGTTCAGCGACCTGTTCGGCGGCTTTGTCGGTTACGGACCAATGGGTGCCGCGCTGCTGGTTCGGCGTCAAGATGGGGCGTGCACCTGGAATGTCCAGCCGCCACTCCCTCAGCACAGCCGAGTCCTCAGCAATGGACGCTTCGGTCGTCATAAACCTGGCCTTTTCATGCTCGCGGGCGGTTCAAATAAGCCCGAGCATCCTCAGCGCCTAGCGAACCCTTCTTGCTAGAATGCTATCACGCTAGCAAGGCGGGATGCTTGTTGAAGTATTGAGCCAAGCTCAAACGGACAGCACGACGTCGGTTCGACGGTGCAGGATGCTCCACGAGCTGCGGCGACGCATCTTTCCGAGTGGTCGATGGTCGATGGACTGGCAGGTAGTTCACGCATCATGCTGGACTTCAACCCGCTGAAATGCTCAGTTGACCATGAACGGGCCACCTACAGCGCCATTGAGCGTTCTGTAGCGATGTCCGACTCGACTGGGACAGTGGTGGCTATGTCAAGCTCGAACGGACCGCTGGTGGCAGCCGGAAATAGGAGTTGCCCAGAGTCGGCCGTTCTACTGCCGGAATGTATAGCTGGGGATAGTTTTCGATGAGAAGTTGCCCTGTGAGCGCGGACAAATCCAAGTCCCAATCGAACCGATGCAAGAACGCGACGCGGTGGCTCGCCCGATCCAGGTCTTCTGCAGCCTGTTCGGCAGTCCAGCCGTTCAATTCGCGAAGCTGGAAAATCACCTGAGCTTCAAAGCCGTTCATGCGGGCACGCCCCACGTGTTGCACTTGGTGGCATCCAGGGCAGAGCGCGATAAGGCGTTGTAGCTGCTGCATCAGGCGACCACTGACGAACTTGAAAGCCCATTTCTCGTGGCAATCAGGGCGGGCTGGTCGACGGTTGCGAATGGTTTGGACGCCGCAAATTTCGCAGCGGTTACCAGCAGCGTCGCAGACCGGCGTACGCAGTCGATCCCACATCTGTCGCGTCAGCAGCCCCCGAAGGTTCGAGCCGTGCGTGTTCGGCGGCAGAAGGTCGGAGCGGATCACGACTCCATCTACGGCGTCTGGTCCAGCGAGAGTGTCCACCGCGATGAAGCTGGGCAAGTCGAATCCCATCCAAAAAGGCTATCTCGGGGCACCGACACAATCTCATCTTCGGGCAGGTCTCGGCTGTGCTCCGCAGCCATGTCCACCTACCTCGTGACCGGCGCCGCGGGCTTCATCGGTGCGAACTGGGTGTACCACCTGGCTGGAGTGGGAGTCGAAGGCCCAGGTGGTGGCGGTGGACTACATCGGCTTCGCCAGCAATCTGTCGAGCCTTGACGCGGTGATCGACCACATCGTGTTCGAGAAGGCAGATATCGCCGAGCCGAGTCGCATAACGACCGCGCGATCATAGAGTGCCATCACTGGCTGCGGGGAGCGTGCCTGCGTCGATGAGCGCGCGCAACGCGGCATGGACAGTGTTGATAGTCCAGGGTTGTTCGTGCGCGGCAAACACCCTCGGAGCGACCTCGAACTCAATGCGGCAGAGTGGAGTGTTCCGCGGCTACATCCACGATGGCGGAGACAATCGGCAGATTCACCAGCACCACGCCACTGTGCGGGGACAAGATCGTTTGCCGTTCGGCGACGATTTCGTCAGGTACCGATGCGGTTCAGGCAAAACGATACTGGCGGCTGCTTGTGTTCGATATCGGCGGTCTCGCCGTATTTGCGGATCGCGGTGCGGCAGACGCTATAGTCGTGGCTCTCGACGCGGGTGTTCACCTGGTAGGCGCCCGCCGTCGAACACGGCACTTTCCGTAACCGGTCCAGGTGCCAATCCTTGTTCTTCGGGTCGTTGAAGCAGTCACCGACCTGAGCATTCATGTGGGTGCAGACGTATAGCGTTGTACTCGACTTCCCGCGGGAGGACCAGCTAAACGAGTGGTCAGGACACTCTGCGGTCGAAACTTCACGCACGACGACAAGCGCTGCCTCGGGGTCGGTGCAGCTACGGCGCTGCAGATCCCACTCACGGTTCGCCTGCCCCTGCGTGAAGTAGCCGCAGTCGCCGACCTTCATCGACTCGGAGGCCGTCGCGCCACACCCCGACATTGCCAGCACGGTGACGACAAGGGCAGTGACTACCACCGCACCGCGCGGACGGATCAAGCTGAGGTGTTTGATGTTTCGGACTCGAATCGACACGTGCCTACACTTCCACATGGACTCGATCGCGCCACCGGTGTCCGCCTCGGTGGTGTGAATCGCAGGAAATCCGCTCTTCAACAGGCAAGTTCGATGACAACCTGGCAGTTGTGCACAATTCGCTTGGGTACGTAGACCAGGTTGGTGGGATCCTTGAGGTCGCGTTCGACGGCCTCGATTGGCTGCACTACCCCCGTGCGGTAGCGGCGTGACGCCGCCAGCAGCGCCCGTTGTCGTCGAGGCGTGACTCATTGGCATTCTGCTTTGCATTCAGGTTCTGACACAACCAGGCGATCAGGGTAGGGCGATGGGGTTCGCAACGAGGCCGGCAAGTGCGGTGAGCTGCGTGAATCCTTCGGCAGTGGGTCGTGCCGCAGCCAAATATTCGAGGGCATTGGCGCTGTGGTTGCGGGCTTCGTCGAGTACCCAGGTGCGCGCGCCCGTCTGCTCGATCAGGTCCGCGGCCTTAGCGGCTTGGGCGTCGGTCAGTGGGCCTTCGTCGAAATACAGTGCTGCCAGTTCGGTCGAGGCCTGTGTCTTGGTCTCAAGCGCGGCCACTACCGGAAGGCTTTTCTTGTGCCGGCGCAGGTCGCCAAGCGCCGGTTTGCCTGTCACCACCGGTTCGCCCCAGATCCCCATGTAGTCGTCGATCAATTGGCATGCGATGCCCAAGTGGTGCCCGAACAGACGCAATGCGCTGATCTGCTCACGGGATGCGTCGCCATAGAGGGCCCCCAGCGCACAGGCACCTTCTGTCAGGGCCGCGGTCTTAGCGGCGGCCATCGCCATTGCCTCAGCCAGCGAGACGTCACGGCGGCGCTCGAATTCCAGGTCGGAGCGCTCACCGGCGAGTAGCCGTTTGACGACATCGATCAATGCCGCGATCGCGGTGACAGAGTGCCGAGATGAGCTGTCCAGTAGCGCCTCGACCGACGAGAAGAACAACCCGTCGCCGGCAAGGATGGCCGCCGCGGTGTCGAAAGCGGTCCAAACTGCGGGCCGGTGCCGTCGCATGGTGTCTTGATCTACGACGTCGTCGTGGATCAAAGAGGCGTTGTGCACGAGTTCGACGGCGGCCGCCGCGGGGACTGCCAGTGCGGTCTGGCCGCCGACCGCCCGTGCGCAAGCCAGTACGAGCGCGGCGCGCTCCCCTTCACCCCAACTGCCATCGGTCGCGTGCCTGCAGCCATCGAGGTCCGTCCATCCGAAGTGGTACTCGGCGATGCGCCGGATCGGGGTCGGCTGCGTGGCGACACAGACACGCAGTACAGGAGTGACAAGAGTCCGTGCCTCGCGAAGCAGGTCGCTGGCAGTCGTAGCGTGGGCTTCCCGAGCCGTGCGGGGCGTCGTCGCGGTTACTGATCGGGCGATCATTTGATCGTTAAGTGGTTCGGTGATGCTCATGGGTGCGCTCCAGGTGTATGGGAAGGTGCGGGTGCCGACGATTGGGACTAAGGACGAGACGAAAGTGGTGGCCGCGAGCCGGATCGCTGAGCCCGGATTCTCAGGTCAGGAACCGGAAGTGTTTGCTCTGATGCAGATTTCAGTCGGGGCCGTCCAACTGTGGCGCTGGTCTGTGATGGCTGTGGCTGACCTGAGTAGCGATCACGGCGGTCGAATCTTGGATTGCATTGGTGCTGAGCCATCATTCGCTGCACGGCGGACTTGTTTCGGCGACGGCCGGCAGCCACCGAGCCGTCCGCCCCGACCTGCGCGACCGATCATGCGCGCCGCCAGGTCGAGCTGCTCCTCATCGGCCCAACTGGGCATTTCCAGATCGGCAAAAAACGCACCAGCTCGGCGGGGCAGCCATCGCTAGTGGTGATGCCGTGGGTCAAT
This sequence comes from Nocardia sp. NPDC049220, assembly GCF_040647855.1. Classification (NCBI taxonomy): domain Bacteria; kingdom Bacillati; phylum Actinomycetota; class Actinomycetes; order Mycobacteriales; family Nocardiaceae; genus Nocardia; species Nocardia sp. NPDC049220. Next base: position 168,352 of record NZ_JBEZDA010000006.1, on the reverse strand, counting down.
GCCGGCTCGAATAGCGCCCGGCTCTCGCCGGCCGGGTGCTGCTGGCCGAACATCCCAACCACCGTGTCAGTGACCGGGTCACCCATCATGGTGAATTGACGTATGTGGGCGTCACGCTGCATGGTGGTGACTGGGGTGGTCGGGATGAGCGTGTACGGGAACGTGTTCGGATCGGTCTGTGTCATTTACCTCATCCGCCTCAGCCGATTCCCAGCAGCGCCGCGACCACGCTCGGCCGCATCAGTGCTGTCGGCGGCTCGACCATCGCCATCACCGACGCGACGGCAGCCGAGACCCGCGGCTTCTTCGTCGCTCGGAGCGAGATGCCATCAAAGAGCATGTGCTGGGCTCGGATCAATGGCCCGCGGGGTGCGCCGACGGTCTCTGGTAAGCGGGCGTCTTCGCTGCTGGACATCAGCCAGGCGGGGTGGGTCGCCACCATAGCGCCGCAGCGGGCTGCGTTCTGCGCTGCGGGCGTGATGCCGTTGTGCTGCGCGACGGCATCACGCAGCGCGAGGACCGCGAGGACCGCGCAGGTCATGCCTTGGCCGTAGACCGGATTGAGTTTGTTGGGTCCCGCGTCGCCGATCCTGATCAGCCCGTCCGGGTCTTGCCGCACGTCGCGGCGTATGCTCGGCCCGGCTTGCAGCCATTCCACATTGGTGGCGGAGTCGGCCTGGTGCACGATGTCCCGCATGATCGGGTCGGGCAGCCGGTTCAGGATGGCTTCGAACCCGGCTTCTCCCTGACCGGGCTGGGCACTGTGCATGCCACCCAAGCTCACGATGAACTGGTCATTTTCGACGGGCAGCATCGAACCCATCCACGGCTGGCCGGGGGAGGTTTGCACGTAGAGGGCGCCGAACCCGAGACCGGAGACCATGCGGCGGTCGAGGTGGATCAGTCGGCTGATGTAGGCGCACCCTGCATCTACCTCGGTCGTCGGCGCCGGCGGGCACCCCAGCTCTGCCAGCCACCTGGCCGCTGCACTGTCGCGGCCCGACGCATCGACGACCAGGTCGGCAGGCACATCGATGGTGGCGGTTCGGCCGAGCTCGCGGGTCCGCACACCGGTCACCGCTCGGGCATCGCCGAGAAACCCGACGACCTTCGTCCCCTCGACGACATGCACTTTAGGGTCGCTAAGTACCCGCGAACGCACGATGTGGTCAAGCAGAGAACGAGTCAGTGACAGGAACGCGAGTGGGGATTCGTGAGGTGCCATCCATCCAACCGCGTTGCGCCACCGCAGTTCAGAGCCAACCACGACACTGACTGCGCCCGCGTCCAGCAGCTGGGCCCGGATGCCCGGCAGCAGTTCCTCGAGGCCGCGGTGTCCCGCCTCGAGCAGCAGATGCGCGTGATTGGACTGCGGGGTACCTCGCCGCCAGCCCGGCTCAGCCGGGTAGCGGTCGCGTTCCACCACCACGACCTGATCGGCGAACTCTCGCAACACCGAGGCCGCCAGGGTCCCCGCCAGCCCACCACCGGCAACTACGACGGTTCCACGTCCCTCGGCGATGGTTGCGCTCATGCCGAGCGCCCCTCCTCGCTGACCGATGACGGCTGCGGCAGCGAGCGTGACTGCACCTGGGGCACCGCCACGAAGCTCACGGCCGGATCTTGGCGGGTCATTTGGTCGAACAATCTGCTTGTCGCTGGCCACGGGTTGGTGACGCGACCTGAGGGGTGCTTGAACCAACTGTGTACGCCATCAGACCAGACGGTTCGGGCTATGGCGGTGTCCAACCAGCGTCGAAACTGTTGCATTGCGTCCGGGCTCACTTCGATCGCGGTGCCGAGTTGGTCGCGATACTGGATACCGCGCACTATGAATCGGGTCGCGAACTCTTTCATCGTGGGGTTGGATCCCGCCGGGTGGAATGCGTTCGGTCCTGCGACCAACCACATGGACGGGAACCCCTCCACAGCCAGCCCGCAGAACGCTTCGGCGCCTTCGCGCCATTGTTCGTGAAGGGCGACACCGTTGCGGCCGCGGATCGTGATAGGTGCCAGAAATTCAGGGGCCTTGAAGCCGGTGGCCCACACGACGATATCGGCACGCCGTTCGGTGCCGTCGCTGGTGCGGACGCTGTCGGTGGTGAGGCAATCGATCGGATCGGTGACGAGCTGCACATGCGGCTGCCGCAGAGCTGAATAGAAACTGTTGTCGATGAGGATGCGCTTCTCGCCGATGCGATAGCGCGGAGTCAATCGTGCTCGCAACTCACGGTCGCGGATTCGCCACCACAGATGCATCCGCGCGACCCATTGCGCGGGCCGCGCGGACCAGCCGCCGGTCATGATCGCCGGCAGCACTCGGTCAGTGGCGTGATAGATCGCCGCACGATAGAGCGCATGCAGGGCGGGGAAGTGCGCGAACGCCCAACGGGTCAGCGGCCCGAAGCGGTCAGCCGGCTTCGGCAGTATCCATGCCGGCGTCCGCTGATACACCGTGACGCTGCGAGCCGTGCGCGCGACCTCACCTACGATCTGCGCGCCGCTCGATCCGGTGCCGATCACTGCCACGTCGCGGCCAGCCCATTCGATGTCGTGGTCCCACCGTGCCGAATGGAACGCGGCACCGACGAAGGCCCCCTGGCCCGGGATCTCTGGGATGTGTGGCCGGTGAAGTTGTCCGACCGCCCAGACGACCGAGTCGGCGCAGTAGGTTTCGCCGCTGCGGGTGGTGATGGCCCAACGGCCGTCAGCGTCGTTGTAGGAGGCGGCCGCGATGGCGGTGTTCGGGCGTAGATGCGGACGCAGACCGTGGCGGTCCGTGATCTCGCGCAGGTAGTTCAGGATGGCTTGTTGGTCAGGGTATCGGGTTGTGGGGTCCTCGTAGGGGTCGAAGCCGAACGAGTACAGGTGCGAGGGGATGTCGCAGTTGGCTCCGGGGTAGGTGTTGTCCCACCACACTCCGCCTACTTCCGGATTTTCGTCGAAGATGAGAAATTCGTCGATCCCGGCCTGCTTGAGTTCCCGCCCGACGCCGAGTCCACCGAATCCTGCGCCGACCACGACCACTCTCAAGGCGCGTGTCTCGGTGAACGTTTCGGACGAGTGGGGTGTCGGCTTGTGGGCAGCGGACGCGAGGTCAGTGCTGGTTTTCGTCACACGCTGTGCCTTTCTGTGCTGGTGCCGCGGGCACCGTTCCAGCGGGGCCATAGCGGTGAAGTTGGTCGGGAGCTATTCGACCTATGCGGCGATAGCGACAAGCTGTTTTCAGCTGGTGCGGTACATCCGCGCCCCGCGGTCGTCGGGCGCAGCGGAAACTTCGCCGCGAGCCGCGAAGATGACGACGGCGATGAAGGCACGACGCGGGTATTCGCCAAGCGCTGTGGCGCGCATGCTGGACGTCAACGTTGGTAGACCAGAGTTTTGGCTCGGCGCAAGGCCTGCGCTCACACGAGGGCGGGGGCCAGGTGTGCTTCCACGCCACATGACCACCTAGACGATGCGGCGTGGTGGTCACCACCAGCCGGGGCAACCAGAACGGAAAATCAGGCGTCGCAGGTCGGCGACATTGCGCTTGTGACGGGCCACCGAATACATTCGAGGAGAACGGAGTTGAGATGTGGCACTGAGAATGATCGTGCGCGTCGCGTTTGCCTCCCGAACCGACCCCGCACACAGCACAACGCCATTCGGGTGACGGGACTTGCGGCCGGGACGAAATGTTCCGAGGACCGAACCGCGATCCGCGGGCAGTAATCACGATTCTGAACTATTCGGTCTCGCGAACGAACGGTCAACGCAACTTCACACGCTGTGTGCGAACACAGATTGTGAAACTCATCCAAACTGCAAGGGTGAGGACGGCATTGGAGCGCAGCACACCCCGAAGACGGTCGTGGCACACTGCCAGTACGGTGCTCGACCCGCTGACCAGGCTGGACGATCAAAGCTGCCGCACACCGTTGCCGGGCGGGAACGGTTATCTGCCCAGCATTGCGGATTGGGAGCGCGCATCTCAAGCGGGTTTGCCATCATCGAGATCGCTGGCTGTCGCTGAAATGTGGCTAACCGTCTCGACGGCTGGAGGTTTGAGTGAGTGCTTCGCGTCGCCACTTTCCTGGAGGGACATTGTGCCGATCTATAAATGCCTTCTCGAAGGCAGTGGGCGAACCGAAACCGGATGCGTACGCGATTTCGGTGATCGTGCTGGCTTCGGTCAGAAGCCGTGTTTGGGCTCGATCCAATCGGTGTTTAGTCAGCAGTCGGGCGGGAGACAATTCCCCTACGGTTTGTAGTGCGACTTCAACTTTTCGTTTGGAACAGTTCAAATAGAGCGCGATCGAATCTGGCGTGACATCGCGGTCGTCAGAGTGTGCCACGACATAGGTTTTAGCGGCCTGTGCAACCGCTGCGAGTCGCGTCTGTTGTGGTGTCCAGCGCTCGTCAAGTGACAGTGCCAGTAGCTCGATTGCCCGTTGATAGATCTGTACAAACTCGAGCGCGGACGTCGTCTCACGGTTAAGAGCCAGAGTTTCTATCAGCGCCACCACCGCTGCAAGCGTGCCACGTCGTTTGTCCAGGGCGAGGGGGGCGCTCTCGGCCTGCGCAAACGTGATCCCACCTGGAGGGACCGTGACAATCAGTGCGCGGGCGCCATCATCATGCGCTACACCCAGCGGCTTGTTCATGCGAAGCAACGCGGGCCGTCCTGGCCCCAACGTAACTGCCTGATCGGCTTGCGTAAGAGTCAACCTGCCGCACAGCGGGAATATAAACCGGAAACTCTCATCACCATCGGTTTCGACGTGCCGTTTAGTTCGATGATACGTGATGCGTTTGGACGTGAACTCGACGATCTGTAGGTGGTCGCGGTCATACCGTTGGACGAATGTCTCCCCCTCGAAGTCGTATTGGTCGTCGCGATCACCGAAGTCGTAGGCAAGTGGGTTGTGGTTGAAGTCGACGTGGGATTCCCAGAGTTCGGTTCGCTCCTTTTTCTGGGCAGCGTTAGTGGAGAGATGCTCCACCTGATACTCCTGATCGTCCACCGAGACCCCTCGTCGTGCGCAAATCTGACTATAGATCTGCGCGGGACCGGTAGAGCCGGAACCCGCCGCCGCCTAGCCTTTTCCTGTGATCGTAGTGACGAGTACCACAAGGACGCAATCGAAGCAAGCAGGGGGCGAGTACTCAGCGAACGGTAGCGGCAACGGAGCTGAACTCGTCGTCACCTAGCACGATTCCCGAGAATGCGCTGGTAGCTGATCCCTTGTAGCCCTTTGCGATTCGTTGTCTCAACTGTCAACCTATGGAGTTTCTTCTGTGGCCAACCCTCAACCGATAGAACTGTCGAACTCTCCATTGACTGGCTGCCCAATCGTGCACGGCTCACCCGTTGGTGACGGCGGTCCCCGAGTTTCACTGTTCTCCGAGGAATTCGCTGCTGACCCACACGGCGCCTACCGGGAAATGCGCCAGCGGCACGGCTCGTTGGTTCCGGTCTACCTGGCACCGGGCGTCCCTGCCACGTTGGTGATCGGCTACCGCACGGCACTGCGGATCCTGCACGACCCAGAGCACTTTCCGGCCGATCCACGCGCTTGGCAGCAGAACGTTCCGGCCGACTGCCCTGTCCTGCCAATGATGGAGTGGCGTCCGAATGCTCTGCGCAGCGCAGGGACTGAACACACACGCTATCGGAAGCCGAACAGTGCGGCGATCCGAGGAGTCGATCTACACGCCTTGCACAGTACCGTCGAAGATGCCGCCGGACCGCTGATCAATGCCTTCTGCGAGCACGGCTCGGCCGACCTGATCAGCCAGTACGCATTTCCGATCACTTTCGCCGCCCTCAACGCCATGATCGGCTGTCCACCTAATGTCGGGCAGCGGGTAGCCAGCGGGATGGCCGCGATCTTTGAAGGCGTCAACGCAGACACAGGCAACGCCATACTCGCAGAAGCGTTGGGCGACTTGGTCACTATGAGGCGAAAGCAGCAAGGTGACGACATCACCTCGCGGCTGCTGGCTCACCCGGCCGCGCTCGATGACGAGGAGATGCAACACCAGTTGGTCACCCTGTACGGTGCCGGGATCGAAGCGCTGCAGAACCTGATCGTCAACACACTACTGATGATGCTCACCGACTCCCGATTCGCCAGTGGCGTGCTAGGCGGAAGTCAGTCCACCCGAGATGCATTGGACGAGGTGTTGTTCACCGACCCGCCCCTGGCGAACTTCTGCATCTCATATCCGAAACAGCCGATCCTGATCGATGATGTTTGGCTGCCCGCGCATCAACCGGTCGTCATCAGCATGGCTGGGTGTAACAACGACCCCGCAATCAGCGCAGAGGACCTAAGTGACAACCGTTCACATCTAGCGTGGAGCGCTGGGCAGCATGCCTGCCCCGCAAAGTCGGCGGCATACCTGATCGCGCAGGACGCCATCGATCAACTGCTCGACGCCCTGCCAGACATGCAGCTGACGGTCAATCAGGACGCGTTGCGGTGGAGGCCGGGGCCTTTCCATCGCGCGCTGGTGTCTTTGCCGGTCACGTTCCCACAGTCCCCACCGTTGAATGTGTCAGTTAGTAAGTGAGTGAGTGAGGAGTCCTGATGACCCAGTCGCAGACAGACCCGCTAGTGCTAAACCCTACGGGATCGAACATTCAAGAGGAGTCTGCCCGCATCCGAGAGCGCGGACCTGTCACCCTCGTGGAATTGCCTGGCGGGATCCGCGCCTGGTCGGTTAATGATGCTGCGGCGCTGAAGCGCGTGCTGGCAAGCCCGCTGGTCTCCAAAGACGCAAGCCAACATTGGCCAGCCTTCATCAACGGCGAGATCCCAGAGAAGTGGCCGCTGGAGCTGTGGGTCACCGCACCCAACATGTTCACCGCGTACGGAAGCGAACACAGGCGATTGCGGAAGCTGGTAATGCCTGCATTCACCAGCCGCCGCACGGCCGCGCTGCGCTCGCGAATCGAAGCGATTACGACCAGGCTGCTCGACAATCTCGCAACAACGCCGGCAGGTGAGCCGGTCGATGTGCGAGAGGGATTCGCCTACCCACTTCCGATCCAGGTGATCGGCGAATTGATGGGTGTCCCCGAAGAGCTCAACCCAGGATTGCGTAGGTGCGTCGATGGCATATTCGACACCAATCTAACCCCGGAGCAGGCGCAGGCGAACGTAGCCACGATGCTCGGAATCTTGAACGAACTCGTCGCCTACCGCCGCGATAATCCTGGTGACGACATGACAAGCTTGCTCATCACCCACCGAGACGACGAAGAAGGCCAGCTGACCGAGGAAGAACTCGTCGGCACGCTCTTGCTGGTGATCAGCGCAGGGCACGAGACCACCGTGAACTTGATCGACCAGGCCATTTACATGGTCTTGACCCGCCCCCAGCTGCGTACCGATGTAACGGAGGGGCGTGTGACTTGGCCGGATTTGGTGGAGGAGACCCTGCGATACGAGGCACCAATTGCGCACCTGCCACTGCGCTACGCAGTAGACGACATCGAGGTCGAAGGAGTCCACATCCCCAAGGGCGATGCCATTCTGGCCTCGTTTGTCACCGCGAACCGAGATCCGAAGGTCTACGGCGACACCGCGAATGAGTTCGATCCGTCCCGAACGGTGAAGACCCACATTGCCTTCGGACATGGAGCACACCACTGTCTAGGGGAGCCGTTGGCCCGCCTCGAAGCTGCGATCGCGCTGCCAGCGATCTTCGAGCGATTCCCGCAGATGCGGTTGGCGGCCGACGCAGGTGAACTCGGGCATGTACAGAGTTTCATCTCCAACGGACACCTCAAATTGCCGGTCTACCTCTGACGGCGGATTGCTCACGCTCCCCTCCCCGGAATGATCGCGTCCTGTGAGGCTGTCAGTGTTCGAAACGCGTGTCTCGGTCACCTACAGCTTCGTTACTGCCCCACAATGTGGCGGCATTGACGTGAAGACCGGGTGGCGTCTCACACTGAAGCGCCACCCGCGCAGGACGTTGATCACTGCACGCGTCCGCGGCGGCGGCGCCGAACGGCCTCATAGCAACACCTACATGCCGGGACTCACCAGTTACTCATGGCCGGGTGGATGGCATTTCAAACTTGCGGGGTGGTACAAGGCTCGATCCGGTTTCCTCGACTCTAGAATCCGCGAACTCGCCCGTGCAGTGTGACCTCGTGAGCCAGCACCAAACCGCTGATCGGACACCCATGCGAGTGCTCGGGGTGGGCGACTCGACGCTCGTCGGTTCGCTGCGGATTGCTGGTGTCGGTGTGAGGGCTCAGGACATCCTTGACCGAATGTTCTCAAGAGACGCTTGACGTTTCGGTCCGGTTCGTGATCTTGTTCCGCTCGGGTGTGATCGTGGCGTGTAGGCGGGATTGTGGATCAGCAGGCGATGGCCGAGTACCGGTATCGGGCGGTGTGCGAGGTATTCGGCGGCTCGCCGATCGGTGAGGTTGCGGCTCGCTACGGGACGACGCGGCAGTCGATCGACTCGTGGCGTCGACGGTTCAAGCAGGAGGGCATGGCCGGCCTGGTCGACCGGTCTCGCCGCCCGCATACGAGCCCGACCAAGCTGGATGCGGACATCGAATCCTTGATTTGCCAGCTCCGTCGCGATCATCCGCGATGGGGAGCTCGGCGGATCAGCTACGAACTCGGCCGCCGCGGTGTCGACGGTGCACCGTCTCGTGCCACGGTGCATCGGGCGATGACCCGCAACGGCCTGATCGACCCGCAGATCCAGCACCACCGGCGAAAATACAAGCGCTGGCAGCGGCAGGAGCCGATGCATTTATGGCAACTCGATATAGTCGGCGGTGTCCCGCTGGCTGACGGTCGTCAGTGCAAGCTCCTGACCGGCATCGACGACCATTCACGGTTCGTCGTCGTTGCCGCCGTGCTGGTCACCCCGTCGGCACGGGAGGTCGCTGCCGCATTTACCGCTGCGATGCGGCGCTACGGAGTGCCGTCAGAAGTATTAACCGACAATGGCGGCCAGTTCACCGGCCGATACCTGAAACCAGCTCCGGTCGAAGTGCTGTTCGAGCAGATCTGCCGCACCAACGGCATCAGGCAACGGCTGACCAAGCCCCGTTCTCCGACGACGACGGGCAAAATCGAACGATTTCACAAAACTCTGCGGACCGAGTTCCTCGACCTCGCGACACCGTTCGAATCCCATTCCGCGGCGCAGGAGGCAGTCGAGTGCTGGATCACCAGCTACAACACCAGCCGTCCGCACCAGGCCCTCGATATGGCCACACCCTCGGAGCTATTCCGTCCCAACGGTCCCACCCGTCTCGACGTTCGCCCGGTGATGACCACCCTGGCCGAGGAACCCACGACCGAGTCGATACTCGCTCAGACGTCGATGACCAGCGATGTGATCGAGCCGCCTGACGACCGCCAGATCGATGGCATGGCAGTCGAGTTCGAGGCGCGGGTTCCACCAACCGGCGAGCTCAACGTGCTACACGGGCGACAACGGATTTCGATGCACAAGAGCATGGCTGGTCGCACACTGACCGTTTGGGCCAACCAGCGCAGCATTCATCTGATCCTCGACGGACACGCCATCCGGACCGTCTCCTCGCGCCTGCGGCCGGAGGACCTGCGACATCTCACCATGCGCGGCGCCCGCCCTGCCGGGCCGGAACCCGCCAAACCAGCACTGCGGCGAAAGCTGAGCGGCGCGGTAGTGATCGAGCCGGGCCAGGTAGTGGAAATCCAGCGAGTCGTCGGCAACGACGGAATCGCCAGCATCGCTGGCACTCCGTGCACAGTTCCAGCTGGCGCAACGCGAGGTCAAAAGACTCAGGGCAGCAGTGAAGCAACTCGGCTTGATGAGCCGTGCTGATGGCATCACGGAGGAAGAGACCGCCACCAGGATCGGCGTGCACCGACAAACGCTGCGGGACTGGGAGGGTAAACGCCCGAAGGGCGCGAAGTAACCAGTCGTTTGGACACCAATGGATTCCGCTACGAGGCCGCACCCACCTATCGACGTCCGGCCAAATTATGCACTCTGGTCCTAGTCTTATGCGATTGCGCTCCGCGCAGCCAGGTGTATAACGCCGCGAAAACGTATCCGCACGACACGGCGGGCGCCTAACAAACAGCGTTTCAACCACGCCGCCGGCGGGCGGCTGCTGGCAAACCGGACTGTCAGAGCGCCGCGACGATCCGAGATCCAACTGGAAGATCACCGCACCAAACAGGGGTTACTCCCGACTTGGCCACACCGCTTCATCTCTCGCACGGGTTCGGACCGAATCTTTGGTTGAGCGCAATCTGGAAACAGTTTTCGCGCCGAGACGACACCGATCACGATGTCAGCTATTCCGCTGATACTTCCCGAGGCTCGAAGCCACTGCCATGCCCGCTCCAACCTGGCGTAGCGAGAAAGTTGACCCTGAGACTGGCCGGCTGGCTCACCCTCACCGGGTCGCGCAGCGGCTCCGAGTGCGGTTGCGGTGCCAAGTCTGGCACCTGAAACATCTAACCAGCTTGGCGCCTGACCAGCAGACGATTCAAACGAGCTACACCTTCACAGATACAACGGAGACGAAGGCGGGAAAACGACTGGCAACGCTGTCAGTGACCGGTGGAATGGGCCAGGGCGCCATACGAGATCCTTCTCAGCAACCGCAAGTTTCATCTCCGGGAGGGTGTCCAGGAGGTTATCGATGACAGCCTGTGCCAGCAGTAGCCCGTACGGCCGGGCGTGAGCAGGACAGGCGTGGGCGCCAGTGCTGAACGCCAGATGCCACCCGTTGCCGAGGAATTCGCCAGTGTTCATCGCTGGATCCGTGTTACAAGCGGCCATGCTGATGACAACCGGCTGATTCGCTGGCAGCCAGACATCATCGACCAGGATCGGCTGCCTCGGATATGTGATGCAGTAGTTCGCCATGGGCGGGTCGGTTGCCAACCTCGCTTCGAGTGCGGTCATGGTTGACAAGTGATCGCCACTACCATGGTTGGTATAGCGGTCATCAGTCAGGATCAACAGCACCGTGTTGGCGATGAGGTTCAGCGGTCCTTCGACACCAGCCGCAAACAGTAGGACCGACTGATCCACCATCTCCTCATCGTTCAGTTCTGCAGAATGCTGGACCAGCCTCGAGATGACGTCGTCCGCTGGGTGCGCGCGCTTCAGGGCGGTAAGGTCGAGCAACGCTTGGCGCATGGTCGCGTTTACCGATGCCGTATCCACACCGTCGAACATCGCAGCACTGGCCGCCGCGACGCGCTCGCCGATGTCAGGTGGACAGCCGAGCGCGGCGCAGAAGACTGTGAAGACCACCGGGTAGATGTACTGCTTCAACACGTCGGCCTTCCCGGCCGTACAGAACATGTTGATGAACGGGATGGCAGATGCCTCCACTATCGATTGCACAGAGTTCAGGTCGATCCCGGCTATCGCATCGACCAAAGCGCCGCGGTAGCGTGCGTGCGCTGCACCGGCGGTACGTATTGCGTTGTCTCTGGCCTCGACCATCGGCATGATCGGGATGTCAGGGGGAGCGGTTCGTTGCCAGACACTCGGATCGGCAGGAAAATGGTCAGGGTCGTTGAGGATGCGCACGGCGGTGCGATATTCGATGACCAGGGTCGCGGGCACTCCCGGCCAAATATCGACTGGCACCAGCGATCCGTAGTCTCTACGCATCTGGCGGTAGAACCCGTGCGGATTGGCGGCGAATTCTGCACTGTAGAGCGGGATTCGAGAACCCATGACCTTGATTGACGACATTGATTCGGTCGCGGTCGCACCCTGATGCGTGTGCTGCGGATACACGTAGTCTCCTTGATATCGGTTGCGGCAGAATAGTACCCAAGGCGAGAGCCGAATGAAGGTCGTCGGACCGCTAGCAGGTTCGCTGGCGACAGCACTCTTTCGGCCTCGCATCGCCGAGTCGGCGAACATGTCTCACAGACCCGCATGCTGGCGCTGTGACCATCTGTTCCGGCCCCGTGTCGCGAAGCGTCCTGTGCGCCTCGCCCATGGCTGACGAGCGGCATCGCGGGGTGTTTGCCCGTTGAACAGGCAAGCAAAGGATGTCGCCATCTGGTGTGGATCAACAAGCGACCGCTCTCGCCCGACTTCATTGATCCAGCGCTGCCGCGACCGCACTGATGTACCTATTCCGCCGAGACGGACCGGATGGGGCGCTCCCGCTGAGTGCCCCATCCGGACGTGCCTCTGCCAGATCAGTGAGGGCGTGGGTTGTGGCAGCGGGAGTCCCAGGCGGCTGGCAGATCGTCAGACAGTACTGGTGCGCCGAGGATTTCGTCGTCGAAGTCGAATGCGTCCAGCAGCGCAGGCAAGGCGTCAGCAAGCTTGTCGATCGCCTGGGGGAGTAGCCCTCCGCGGAGCTGCTGTTTCACGGCCTTTACAGCAGCGATGTCGAGTAGCCCGTGAGTGAGATACCACGTGGACTCTTTGCTGATCTGATGCAAAGCGAAAACATCACGCACGGCTGCGATCTCGGGATGATGGGAATGTTGATCGAGCAACTGCAGGGCTTGGTCGGCGCAGTATGCCTCGGCGAGCTCGAGTACGTCCGGTATAACCTCCAGTCGAGCTTCCAGTGCCGGATTGCCCAGGCTCGGTTGTGCTTCTTGCGCGATCGTAAGTGTGCGGGCGCTGAGTAAGCGTGCGCGGTCTTTAGGGTCGGCGGGATCGTGGAGAGTGGGTTCTGGTGCAGGGGTTCCGCTGAGCTCTTTGGCCCGGACGCGACCGGCGAAGGCGCCGAGGACATGGACGTCGCCCTCACCGGTGATGCCAGCATGGCAGAGTCCAATGTAGTCGGGGACCCGGTTGGCGCTGAACATGCCTTGCGCAGCCATCTTCAAGCGACAGTCGGTGACTGTTTCCAAGGCATGCGTCTGGATGAAGTGCTTGGCAAACATGACCGACACGTCGGGCCCGCGGTTGGTGAGATCATCGCCCGCGAGGCGGGTTTTGACCGAGTTGCCGTAGATGGTTCGGGCGATAGTGCCGGCCAGGTGTGTGAGCAGGGTGTCACGCACGTGCGGGATGTCGAACATGAGCGGTTTGTCGTTTGGCGTCAGCGGCACTCGCCGCTTGGTGGCGTAGGTCAGTGCGACGTAAAGCGCGGCACGGGCTGAGGAGTTGAGGGCTGACGAGAGGGCCAATCGCCCGACGGTCAATTGGCTGATCGCGGAGGAGAACGCCCGCTTCCGGCTATCCTCGTCGCGCCAGGTCAGCGCACCCTTGTCGTCGATTGTGGCCAGGTCATTGCTCAGCCAGGCATTGTGCTCAACCCGCAGGTTGTCGAAGCTGATGATCGAGTTATCCATGATGACCAGCGGCTGCCGGTCGAGCTGGGTGATCGTCACGCCAGGGGCTGGGTCGCCGTTGGCGTCGCGTAGTCGCGCCGTGAACATCTGCACGCCGTGGTCGGTGCCGGCCGCGTCGATCAACCGTGCACCGATGATGCAGACCCGGGAAACTGGGACGCCGACGCTGGGCATGAACTTCCGCGCCCGCGGGTTCGGGGTGTTGAGTACGAACCCGTTACCGTCCCATGTCGCGGTCGTCTGCATGGATCCGATGTTGGAGCCACATCCGTACTCGGTCAGCAGCATGACTCCGACGCTGGAACCGTCATCCAGGTCCTGTAGGTACGGCGCGGCGGAGTCGCTATCGGTCAGGGTGGCCAGACTGCCCGAGGCCAAGTTGAAGTGGCCTGAGATCAGCGGGACCATGTCTGTCGCCAGCACTGCAGACCAGTCGAACACCGCGAACAGCTTGGGGAGATCGGTCGCGACATCGCGAGTGCCGCCGATCTCTTTGACCAGATACCGCAACTGGTCATATGCGTTCTTCCGCCGCTGCTCCTGGCTGTGCTTCTCTGTGACGGCGAAGTCGGGGTTGCTCAAAACCTTCTGCAACTGCTGGTGGAAGTCGACGTCGCCGTGCCGAAGAACCTCGGCCAGCGACGTGCGCTCATCATCCCGATGCGTTGCCATAACCGCCTCCTACTCATCTCGATCCCAGCGGTTACTCATCCACCGTTGGGCATACCTGGGCCATTGCTACCGGACTTCGACGCACCGGGGTTGGCGGCTACCCCGCGTTCACGCAGACACAGCCAAGGACCGGGACAAGAAAGCCGGGCGATCACCCATCAAAAGTCCACTGCACCACACACCTTCACGTGAGCCTTCGCTCCGTGGCCCCGCCACCAGGTTTCACGCATCACGCTGCCGTGCTGGCGCGCGCCGATCTGCTGCCGACCGGAGTAGTGCTGGAACGATTCGCATCGCCGCGGCCGCCCGATCCGGTCTCGCCGAGAAGGCTGGCGATCTACTCGTATCGGCTGGACAGCAACGTGTGCGCGTTGCCGCGCCGACACTGTGGTCGCGCCGACTTGCAACGTTGCCGTTGCCGCAGAGTTGCCATTAACCGTTAGGGACACGAAATATATTGTGCCACAGACAGTCTTACGTCTCTTGAGGATCAGGGCCAATCCGTTGGCCCGGGTCGTTGACCTGGTATTTCGCCCACCCTGGGCGATCAGTAAGTATCAGCGTCGATTGGGCTGCAGTCCTGGCTGTTGGTTCGCCAGCGGCGCACGTCCGGGATGCGGGCCCCGCACCTTCTGCTGATCAAACAGGCGGTGGCAGTGCAGGCCCAATCCAGCCAATGGCTGGGTCAGCGCAGGAGGATGTGCGGGCCCGCCGGCGATGCCGGCAAGGTCCAGACCGCCGGAGCGGTCCTACGAAACTTGTTGCAGCTGCACCGCATGGTCTTCTGACCTTGGTGCCCTAGGGCGCCGCTATCGGGTGTGTGTTCAAGGGCTGTGGGGCGTGACCAGGTAGTCACCCAGATCATCGGGGTTTCCAGACCCAGCCGAGCACGGCTACGTAGCGCATTGGTGGGCGAATCTACGGTCTTGCCCGGACCATTGAGGGTGGTGTTCAACGCGACTGCGATCGCGACTTCGGTGTCGAGGCGTGGGGTAGGCATGCGTAGGCCGGTTCAGGTCCGGATCGACCCGATGTTGATATAGCAGCCCATCGACATCGATGAATCCGAAATCTGCGGCTGTACTCAGGGTGTGACGGTGTAGGCGACCTGCCGAGCGGATCCGGCCGACCATCCTAGGCCGTAGGTCAAACACGCTCTACGGTCGCCAGAGCGTGGAAGGTCTGGTACAGCCGAGCCTACGGATCGCTCACTGAGCGCTCCTGGCGTGCGCAAATCGGACCACGGATCTGCGCGCAACTGGTGGAGCTGACCCAGGCCGCCGTTCTAGCCTTTCTGTGATCGCAGCGGCTGGTACCACAAGGTGTGAAACGGAGCAAGGAAGGATCGTGTTGAACGATCCCGGTGCACAAGATTCCCACCGCTGTGGCGCCGCATCGAGTGTTGGACACGCGGCTGTTGCTGATTCGTGGCGTCGATGCAGTGCGACGCGAGAAAGAGGGAGCAAAGGTAGGTCTGCAATTGGAAGACTGTGGGGCACAGCACAAGTTAATGATGTGGCCACGAGCTGCACCGTCAAGCGAGAGCGAGGCGGCTCGGCCCGGCAGCCGATGACCATGTCAGGTCATATCTAAGCCAGGTCGAGAAGCGGGGATGGGTGGTCCTCAAACTCGGTCTTGACGTAGATGGGAGGGGAATCGGTAGGTCGGTCACGCATGACTGACCTGCATTGTCGAGGCAGGACCTGAATCGTAGGTTGATCAACGCAAGTTGGTGAGGGATTGAGGGCTTGTCCCAACTGCTCGAATCGCTTAGACATTCTGGGGCGGTGGACCGTTCAGTCGCCAAAATTGGAAGCAACAATTAGTTGCCTCTATAGCCCTGGTTCAGGCGGCGAGACGGTGTAGGTCTCACCGACCAATGACGGAACTCGCACTGGCCCTGCAAGATGACGTGCCAGGCGCCGTCTCGGATTTTGGTCGGCTCAGCCCGCGGAAACGCGGCAACGCCGATGCAAGAAGACAATTTATCTACCGGTCGACCCTGTTCGGCCGTGTCCCGTTATGAGGAGGAAACGTGAACGGGGGAACTATCGATAGATCGGCAACCGAGCCGCTTAACGTTGTACTCGGCTCGATGATTCGAGAGTTGCGCCGGGCCAGAAAGCTGAAGCAGTGGCAGACGGCCAACCTGGCCAACGTCTCTCTCTCGGCGTATTCGAAATGGGAAGAAGGCACTCGCCGCCCGTTGCGGGAGAACCTCGACAAGCTATGCAAAGCCTTGGATGCCGAGCCGTGGAGATATCGCAAGATAATGTCTCTGATATCGGAGTCCAGCCCATTTGGCATCGACGTCAGGGATTCGTCGCCGAAGATCACCGATGAGGATATCGGGGTCCTTGAGGAGTTTACGTTTCCCGCCTTGTATCGCAAGCTGCCCGAGTGCGAGATAATCTATGCCAACCAGGCATGTCTTGAAATCTATCCGATGTTCGCCCCCGCGCCGCACGGCGCCGCACGGCCCGCGAACATGATCGTGGCCATGCTCACCGACCAGCGGGCACGAAAAGTCTTTGTCGACTGGGACACGGTCGCTCATCACATGGTCTATACATGGAAGCATTGGTCGCGGGGAGTCGTCTCCGAGCGCAACGCAGAAATCGTGGCTGCGTGCGAGCGAGCCGCCCCGGAGTTCGAGCACATGTGGAACAACGAACCGCCGCAGTCAGCGTTCACCAACACAGTCAGAGTTCGCCGCTGGCAAGACCCAACAACAGTCGATCGATACATCCAGCGCCGCTGGTTCCCGAACTATCAAACAGGCGAAACGGGTGAATACGAAATCTTCGCGACCCCGCACGTCAGAGGCGTAGAGGCAAGGAGTCTGGCTGTCCTTCGGGAAGGCAGCGCTGGGCAACACCAGTCGATCGTCTAGCGAATTTGCCGCGCCGACCACATCGCGACGGCAGGGGAAGTCCGACTGGGTCGCAATTCTCCAATCGCCGGGTACGCGCACACAAGCACGCAGCCTCCCGAATCGCGGTGGGGACCCCGGTTTGAGTCCGAGAACGGTTCTGACCTGTATCTGTCGTGCGGATCGTTGACCTACCGCGCTGGTGCGAGCGGTTGTACGCCATCGTCGGCTATGGTGCGACGTCGAGCAGACCCCTCGCAAGAGCATCGCCCAGAACTGACCCCACCTGTGGGCGCTACGTGCGATTGGGATGCGTTGGGATCGTGGGGCGAGGAAACGTTTGGTGTGAGAGCGAAGTGCCGCTCGTCGCGCGACAGGTGTGTGAACATCTCACGCGGGTTGCTGGTTTTGGAGGCGGGATCGCGCAGCCGCAGAAGCTCCCGAGTGGCAAGGGATTCCGGTGCGCGGGTGTTCCACATCGTGTCGAAGTTGGGGCATCGCCGCAGGCGAGTCTTGACTGCTTCGAGCTCAGAGTTGGGGATGAATCCGGTCAACGCTTCCCGGCAAGCACGCACCCATAGATGGGCCTCGGTTTCCCACTCGGGCAGAACAGCTTTTGCCCACGGGCTGAAGAGATGCCATTCGACCAAATTGTCACCAACACGCAGACCGGGGAAGACGCGGGCGAACGCCTCGTTCGCGGCCGAGACGACATACAGTCCTGGCTTGAGGTAACAGGCCGGATAGGAAGTGCTGTCGAGCATACTGAGTTCTCGACGAGTCAATGCCATGGGTCGTTGGGCTATTGTCCGCAAATGCGGGTCAATCAGCTGCATCAACCTCTCCTCGCTGATGTCGCTGAGCCCCAAGACCGGCGCGAGTTTGGTGACGGTCTCAGAGTTCACCGCACGCAACGACACTTCAATCTTCGAGATCAGCGAAGTCGACAGCCCCGACCGCCGCGCGAGCGCCGCCTGCGTCAGTCCGACTTCGCGCCGATAGTCCCGAAGGATTTTCCCGATCGGCGTGATGCCATTGTCCGCGGCAGAAGGCTGTGCCGAATGGACCCGCGATGCCGGATACGTCTGGACGTTCACCATGGTGCTGTTCTCCCTAAATCGCCCGCCGGACCTATGCGGCCGCGGATCGGGCTTTGGCTTCCGCAGCGACTGGCATGAACACGGCTGCAGGGTGATGCCTGCCTCGTCATGTGGTCGAAGCTATGAATCGACGCCGGCCACAGGTGGGTGATCTCCGGGCCAGGCTGCTGTACCAGGTGTACCTGCCGACGGCGAGACTGTGCATGCCAGCGCTGCAGCCAGATCGCGATAGGCTTGAAGTGAGATCTGTTGAGCCATGGATTCTCCTCATCAGGTCACCGATCCGGGCAATCGGATCAGGGGAGTGGGCACCTATGCAAAGGGCCGACCCGCCGTCGTTCGTCACACTCAGCATTCATTTCCAACTTATTTCGGTCAATAGACTCGCCACCCACAGTCGGTGTGACTTTTTGAAAGCCTATGCACTTACGGTGCGAGTCGTATTCAGTGTTGACTGAGCCTGTTGACTGAGCACGCTGAGAGTGCTCGAAACGTGACCATACTTGCACCGGCCGTGTGAGCGTTCACCGTTGCGGCAACGAGGCCTGCTGCGCAGGTCGCCCGTTTATAGAGTGGGGATGCGTGGCCCGGAAAATAGATCGGCACCGCATGTGCGAATTTGTGGCTCCCGAGAACCAAATGGCAAGAAATAGCTTGTTCGAATGTTGATCGGCAGGCGGGGGTACTCGCCGCGTAAGGGCGGCGGCAACGAAATTCGATCTTCTCTGTCGCGCGACGACGCTGAATTCAAGAGCGCGACTAGGCCAGTGGGTAAGAAATCGTGGCAGGTCGGGGAACCCTTATATTTTCCAAATGCTGGCTGCCGTGGTGCCGGTGAATCTCGTCATCGGTCTCAACGCTGTGGAACCGTCTACGATCCTGAGAGCGCATTTGCGCCTGGGTCCGTTGTCAGGCCCCCGCCTGTCGTGCCGGCGGTTTGTCTACTTGTGTGCGAGAACGCCGATCCCGCGGGCCGACCATTGAGCGTTCAGCGAGGGTGCAGTGCGTGCGCAGGACATCCGCAGCAGTCAGAACTTGTCATGGCCGAAGCCGTGCAGAATATCGCCAAGTCGCCGTGCTTCTGGTTGGGTGAGCTTGAAGTAGTGTCCGCCGCCTTGGGTTACGTGCAGCAGGTAGTCGCGAGGGTCGCTGTGAGCAGGTGAATCCACGAAAGCGACGATCAGCGGCACATCCGTCTCAGCAAGCTCGATAGTTTCTTCTCGCCCGTAGTGCCGATCCGGGTCCCGTAGTAGGTCGGCAAGCGGAAGTGCGTCCTGCGCCTCCACACCGAATCCGCGACGGTCATATCGCACGATGTCGATGGTGGTCACCTGCGTCCCGTCGCCGTACACGTGACACGAGCGTTCGATGGTGATGCGGAAGGGTGCACGGGACAGGTCGAACTTCAGCGCCAAGTCGTGGTGGCGGTGTGGGCGATCATCAGGGTCCGCCGACAGCACGCAGGTGACACACCATGGAATGCCGCAATCTTGTGTGCGGACTGTCGAGGTGTTCATGATCAGCCCCTCGTGGTCGAGACTTGCTGTTGGCAAGTTCTGGTGCACTGGTGTGTTGCGGGGGAGTTCAGTCCCAAGTGACCTGCGGATCTGCATGGTGTTCCGAGTTCGGTAGGAGGTTTGCTATCAGCTTCTTTGCAAGAGGGTGCATACACAACCTTGTGTGGCGAGTGCTACACGGCGAAGGCATCATCCCCAAGTGCTCGGCACTGCGACTACCCGTACTGAAACACATGAACGTCGCACTTTCAACCCTTCTCGGATCCTCCCCCTGATCCTCTGTGCACGCCTAGTGCTGTCTGTTTGCTACTTGTACTGCCGTGGCGTGAACGTGCTGCCGCAACCCCAAACCGGTGTGTCCCGAGTTGAGGGGAGTCAAGAAGTCGAATTCTAGGCGCAATCAAGCCGAATACGGAACAGGTGAAGGTGCATCTAACTAGATTCAGCGGCAAGTCGTCCAGCGAGATCGCAGGCAACAACGGTCCGACACCCGCGAACCGCGGCGCTTCGATGCGTGGTTCGATTATCGTCATGCGCCGGGGTAATCGTCGACTGTGCTGGAGATGCAGGTGGTCCCGCCGCTACCTTGCCCACCACCAGATTAGGCAGACTCGCTGAGGCCCAAAATTGTGGCATCGTCGAACATTTCGAGGACCACGATCACGACAAAGACCGGTGAAGCGATCTGCAGTGACGGCCGCCAATGGGCCGCAGGGCGGTGTCGGCGGATGCAACACTCACTGGTGGGCGGGAAGGGGGCGTCGAAGCCGACACGCTGTTTATCGGTGTTGGCTCGGGTCAACGATTTGGGCGGAGACCGTCGCATCCAGAGAGGCTCGCCTACCCCGGCCAGCCGCTGGATTGTGGGTAAAGGGCCTGCGGTGTCTGGTTCGCGCCGCCGACGCGACCGGCCCGCCCTGTCGGGAGCGTTTCGCACGGTCGTCCGGTGAGCCGGACCATGCACGGCAATTTTGTGGGACTGTCAGTGATGGGGTGCCGGCACGGGTGGTGGGGGATGGCGGCACATCGTGCACAGTGGCGGGAGATGGCGTTGTTGACTTCGTATGCGGCCAGAACCGGTCGCGGGTGGGCTGAAGGCCCGGCGTCCGAGGCCAAATGGCGGTGCGGGGTGTTCACGTGGCCAACGTTATGGAAGTCACTGCGTGTCAGGGCTTTGTCCCACACGCCAGGTGTGGATCGAACACATCTGGCATGTTCATCGACTGGAGGACGCTCGGCAGTTTCGCGACGGCTTTGCCGACGTTCAGAGACAACCGACGCGCTGCGGCGGCGACTAGGTGACGCCGCCGGACTCGTGGCCCTCTATGGACGGCGCCCTAAACCGCAGCTGCAGCTCAGAGGTTAGTCGCCAGACTCGTCGCAGGGTTGAACTGACTCATCGGGCAACGGCGGTTGTTCGGCCTCGGGAAAGGTCGTCAGCATTCGCTTAGTCAGATAGGTTTGCCGACACCGTTGAGACTTCGAGCGAGATCAAAGACGCTCTGTGCGGAGCGTCCACTACTGGCGCCGCCGCGGCAGCAGTGTTACACATCGAATCCTCAACGCCGGGGCCGTACATCGCGCTTCTTTCGCGTTCGTGACACATGTGGGTTCAAGGCTAGGCTGTGGCGCGAAGTGTTCAGGCGGGGAGATTTGCCCTACAGATGAAGTGAGGTCGGCCCGGATATGACACAGCCGCCGCTGGGACAACCGCCAGGGGGCTACGGTCCACCCGGTGGTCACC
This sequence comes from Nocardia sp. NPDC049220, assembly GCF_040647855.1. NCBI lineage: Bacteria > Bacillati > Actinomycetota > Actinomycetes > Mycobacteriales > Nocardiaceae > Nocardia > Nocardia sp. NPDC049220. The sequence continues at coordinate 147,143 of NZ_JBEZDA010000006.1, read as the reverse complement.
ACCCGCATCCGTCTGGGCCACCTGCAGGCCACCCGGATGGACCGCATCCCTCCGGTTCTGTACCGCACGGGGGACCCTATTCCGGCCCGCCGGCATCGCAGCATTGGGCCAACTTTAGCCAGGCAAGTAGTGGCATACTCCCAGCAGCAAGTGGTTCATCGATGCCGCCCTCATACGGGCAGCATGCCCTTCCAGCAGCAGGGTATGCCCCGACACCCCACACGCCGCCTGGACCTGGCCGCCACGGATGGATCATCGGCATCATCGCACTGATCGTGGTTGTTGCTGTCGCCGCCGTGGTCCTGTCTGCCCGTCGCGATGACACCCCCAGCGCCCACCCCGGCCCAAGCACCACCGACCGGGTTGAGGGTAAGCATCCGTGGAGTCAAATCACCAATGCGTGTGACCTGCTCGATCGACAGGCAATCACCCGATGGGTAGCCGAAATCAGCACGCCACCTTTACAGTCGGTGACACTAGGCCCGACCAGCACAGCAGCTGCCGAGATGAGTTGTCGCTACACGAATGGGGAGATCAACGGCGAACTCCAGGACACCACGGCCGTCCTCGAACTCCGAGTCGAACTCGCCGACGCAACGCATGACACCTCCTTCGCTCGGTGGAAGAAGCTGTGGATCGATGACAACTCTAGCGAGTTCGAGATGACCGGCCCTGTCCCCGACCTCGGCGGGCAGGCTTACTACAGCCACTGGCGTATCGATCAGAGGCGCATCGCCGACATCCCCCCTCGCCAAGCGGTCCGCCACGTATTGGTCGTCAAAGACGGCAACCTCGCAATAGAAGTGAACCTGGAACTTACACTCTCGAATAAGCCGCCCGCCGACGACCAGGAAGTCGCCACCGCCGCACGCCGGCAACTAGACAAAGCTCTTGCGGCCCTTCGTAAATGAGCAGCCACTCCCATCCTGATCGGTGTGTAAATGCAGTCCAGCCGAAGCGCGCTGTCCCGCAGAGACGAATCTGATTCTTTTAAGAAGTGTTCGTGAGAGACGTTGTCGCGTCTCGAAGTTAGGTGAAATTGATCCGAATATGACACAGCAACCACCAGGACACCCGCCAGTGGGATATGGTCCCCCTCCCGGCCACAACCCATACCAAGGCCAGCTGTCGACTACCATTCCGCCACAGTCGTACCCATACCGTGGAGAACGACACGGAACCGCATACCCCCACCCCACGCTTGGCCCTAATGGTCGGCACCGGCCACCGCGGCAGTCGAGGTTCCCGGTGGGTGCACTGACCCTAATTGCGGTGTTCGTGGCGGTCGCAGCCCTGGCCGTGGGTGCAGCGCTGATCATGGTGCACACTGAGGACCACAATGGCTCGCAGGCAGCCTCTCAAACCCTGACCAGTGCCTCCAGCCCATCTGCGACTTCATCGGCGACTGCACCGAAATCGGTGACCCTGCAACTGCGACCCGGCCCGATCGAAGCACTCGCCGACCATCCGCTGCTCAACGACACCACCGTCGGCCTGCGGAACTTCCCATGCGACTGGTTGCCGTGGGCAACGAGTACCGAAGCCGTCACCCGATTCCTCGACCGTGCCGCTCTGTGCATGGATCAGTCGTGGCGACATACGCTGGTGGACAGAAAGATAGCGTTCTCCAGCCCCAACTTGAGCGTGCCCGAGACTGCGGCATCGGCATCAGGACCCTGCATCAACGGGGACGAATCGAAGTGGGCTGCCTTCTATTGCTCGGCTAACAACACAATCTACATGCCGATGGATACGATCCAGATCCAACGATACGGAAATGACGCTACTATCTATCTAGCAGTGCTGGCGCACGAATACGGACACCACATCCAGGCCATATCTGGAATTAGCGTAAAAGCGGACAAAGACATGCGCAGCGCTGGCAGAAGCAGCGCCGCAGGCCTGGATTTGTCCCGCCGCCTCGAGTTGCAAGCTCAATGCTTCGCAGGCATGTTTCTCGGTGCCACCCAACACACCGGTGCGATCCCTGCCGATGCGGGATGGCGCGCCATCCAAGATAGCTACGCCCGCGGCGATCATCCTGGCGGCACCCGCGATCACGGATCGCCCCAGCACTACGGCTGGTGGGCCGAACACGGGTACAAGACCAACCGCCTCTCCGAATGTAACACCTGGAAAGCGCCACCGGACTCGGTCTCCTAAGACATGGTTATCTCAATACCGTAGCGTGGTTTCGGCCGATGAACTGCCAGGCTTGTGTGAGACTCGGGTTTCTGTCGGTGCACCGACAGAAACTCAACCCATGACCACGAAGTTGGCGCCCTGCCTCGGTCGAGTCCTCAAACGGCACAGAATGGCTCACGGCCACGCACGCGCGTGCCGAGGTCATGCGTAGACGATCGTGAAGCCGGAGGAACTGCGGTACTCGGACTTAAAAGTGAACCCAGATGACTCCATCGCCCGCCGCAAACTCGTGCGGCGGAGCGACACTGGCCGGATCGTTGGACCGGCGCGTGACCAGGCGAGGCACGGCTGCTGGTCCCCCGCGGACCGCGTCGCAAAGATGGGGAGGGTAGAGCGTGCAGAGTAGCCAGATCGTAGTGGTCCTGGTCGATCTTGTCGTCATTATGGTGGCCGCGAAGGTATTTGGGTGGCTGGCGGAGAAGGCGGGCCAGCCCGCGGTGATCGGTGAGATCGCGGCCGGAATTCTCGCTGGGCCCACCGTACTCGGCTCAGCACTGTCATCGGTGGTGTTTCCACACGAGATCCGCTCGTATCTGTGCCTGCTCGCCAATGTCGGCATCGCGGTGTTCATGTTCCTTGCCGGGCTGGAGCTCGATCGTGAGATTTTCGCGGGCCGACGCCTAGCGATCCCAGGGGTGTCCATCGCCGCCTATGCGGTGCCATTCGCCCTGGGGTGCGCCCTGGCGGTGATATCACTGTCACGTCATCAAACCGGTGAACAGAAGCCATTTGCTCTGTTTATCGGCTGCGCGTTCGCGGTGACGGCGTTCCCGGTCCTGGCTCGGATCCTGCACGACCGCGGACTGATTCGAACAGACATCGGTCAGTTCAGCCTCGCATGTGCGGCACTCGTAGACATCCTGGCGTGGTCGGGGCTGGCGGCGGTGCTGGCGATCGCAAGTCCGTCGACTGGAAGCCATTGGCGGTGGGCGGTACTGGTCCCGGTGGTGGTGTTGACTTGGTGGGTGATTCGTCCAGCGCTCGCGTGGCTGGCCGCGGCGGGTAGCGACCAGACGATGATCGTGGTCGGGGTCGGGGGTGCGCTGATGTTCGGCGCGGTGACCGAGTGGATCGGGCTCCACCTGATCTTCGGTGCGTTCGCCTTCGGGCTGGTGTACCCGCGCGGGCGACGCCATGCGGTGGAGTCTGGCGCCAGGGTGCTGAGTTCGATTCTGTTGCCGGGGTTCTTCGTCGTGGCGGGACTCGCTGTTGATCTCGGATCGCTCGACGAGACCGCGGTCGGTGAACTGGCCGTCATCGTGACGGCGGCGGTCCTCGGCAAGCTCGGGAGTGCGTACGCCGCCGGGCGGATGGCCGATCTGGACTCCAGGTCGGCGGCTGTGGTGGCGGCGCTGCTGAGCACGCGGGGGTTGACTGAGCTGGTGATTCTCAATGTCGGGCTCACAGCGGGACTCATCGGCCCGCAGCTGTATTCGATGCTGGTGGTGATGGCTTTGGTGACGACGGCGATGACGGCGCCAATGCTGCGGGTGATCGGCGTGAGCGGCCGACGCCACAAAGGCTCGCCCGCGACGGCGTCTTTGACCGCATCACCTTCGGATTCCTGACGGGCACGGTCGTCTCTCGCGAACACGATGCGTCAACTTCGCGATCTGCTGTTGCTACGTCCAACCCCTCCCTGAACCAAACCAAGATCAACCACTTGAGTCCTATTGCCGGAGACTCTTAGTCACTTGGGGAGGGCTTCATCGGGCAAGGGAAATGGACGACGTGGGTGGCGGATGATGCTTTGGGATCGGTGGGGTGCGGTCCGGTAGGGATGTGCATCGCGCCCGGAGCGAGGTCGCCGCCCTCGAACGCGTTTGGGCTTTCGGCGGTGGCGAGCAGCAGTGCGGTCTGCAAGCTGGTGTCGACATCGTCACGGTTGGAGGCGACCGAGGATGCCAGCGCACCAGCGGGCCCGGGGAAGGGCAGCAGTGGAAACCGCTCACCGTGAAAGTCGTTGATGGTGCCAGTGAATTCGGTTGCGTAGCCGTGAAGATCCGAGGCGTACTGGCCAGCGGGTGTGTCGGTGCCGGTGATTGTAGCGGTGCGGCTGCTCCAGGCAAACGCCAGCAGTAGCGCGGCCCGGAATTCGGGTTCCGCTGCGGTCCAGATGGATTAGAGGTCTGTGGCGGCGCGTCGCCGGTCGGCGTTGTGTTCGAGTAGGACCGATCCGATGCGGTAGTGCAGCGCGGTCAGTTCTTTCACGTACCAGCCGCGGCTGAGATCGGTGCGGCCGAAGAATACGTCCATGCGCGACACCCTATTCCGAGCCGCTGACAGAGTGGCCACGTTTGCCAGTGGCGTGGCCGAAGCAGTCCGCCGGACTCGCGCTCACCTGTGGAAGCGCCTGACTTTCCCTGGTCTTGGTCCGGCCGATCGCCAGGTCGAACCGTGTTGCGTGAGTGCACCGAACAGCTGCACCCCGGTCAAGACCAGCGCGAGACTGACCAACAGGGTGATGATCTGACCACTGCTCACCCCTGACCCGATCAGAAATCGTGTGCCGCTGTTCGTCGATGGCACGACTTGACATCCGTGCCGCCGGCCGGTGCCGTGGCAGCTGGCTGAACTCAGTGGGTCGGATTTGGAATGTGTGCGAATTCCCAGCGGACACCATCAGGGTCGGCGACGAACACCGCGTAGTAGCCGTCCCTGTACTCAGGGTATTCGCGTGGTGAGTGGACGATTGTCCAGCCGCCCTCGGTGACGGCGCGATGCACTGCATCTACGGTGTCTCGGTCGTCGACCTCCCAGGCATTGTGGTGCCAGCCAGGCCTTCCATGAGTGTGCGGGGAACAATCCTCCCCTTCAGTCTTGTAGAGCAGAATCTCGGGGCTCTGGCCAACCCAGGTACACAGCTGGTCGCTGGCGATCCTGCGCTCATAGCCCAGCGGACTGAGGACAGCATCGTAGAACGGAGCGGTCTTGCTGGTGTCTGTCGCGGTGATAGCGAGATGATGCAACTTCGACATGGTGTGCCTTTCACTGGGAGGCAACAACTTCAGATGAAGCGGTCGTGGTGAATGCGTACGGCTCGATGAGCGACCGTAGCCGCTCGAGCCCTGTGGGAGTATCGGGCGCGCCGACTCCGACGGAGAGCCCGGCATCAGAGCCGTAAACCTCGTCGTCGACTTCGGCGACGTTGAGATGCCACCCGATGACGGGGGCGGTCGCTCGTAGTTCGGCGGCTAGTTCGCTGTACCAGTGTAGGCGGATATCGGGGCGACGGTGGTAGGCAACATAGCAGCAGGCAATGCAGGTTGCATGGTGTGACCCCTCCGCTGCCGCAACGACTTTGGTGGCAAGTGGACGGCCCAGGTTTGCGGCGAGGTGCGCAAGGCGGGGGTCGATTCCGGTGCGTGCCTGGACGGCGTGGGCGACGAGTCCGGCGCCGGGACGGACACCGATGTCGAGAACATGCCATCGCTGGTTGTGCAGGCGAACCTCGATGTGGAGCGCGCCATTGGCCATGCCTAACGTCGTGACGATGCCGGCCAGCACGTCCGGTAGCTGGGGCAGATTCTCGATGATTAGCGGGTTTGCTGGTGGCGAGATCATGATGTTGTCGACGTAGGGATGGACTGCGGTGGCGGTGAGTTTTTCGTGCACGGTGGCCGTGACGGTGCGGTGGTCGCAGACCAGTGCATCGACGCTGATTTCGAGCGCGGCGTCGCCTCCAAGGTACTCGGTGGCGATGATAGGGGTTTGTGTATCGATATGTCCGATGGCCAGAAGCTGCCGGTAGAGACACAAATTGTCATCGATGGACAGATCGCCACGGTAGCGGTACACACCCCGCGAGCCTGCGCCGGTCGTAGGTTTGAGTACCGGCTGCGGCCCGACCGTTCGCAGCGCGTGCGCGAGAAAGCTTGTCGTGAGCGTGCCAGCAGTGAATTCCGGAGTGGGAACGGCGTGGTGGCGCAGCGCGATGTACAGCTTGGCTTTGTCGATGACCAGGGCTCGAGCTTCTGCCAGCGGCCAGCCGGGATTCAGCGCGGCGAGGGCTGTGTTCCACCAGTCGTCAAATCCAACAGCACCGACAAGAACCTTGTCGTCATGGCGGTCCACCTGGGCGAGGGCTTCGACCTGCAAGGCGTTGCTGCCGGCCTCGAGTGCGACCAGCACGTCCAGAGGGATCTGCTCAAGCGATGTCCCGCCATCGCACAACGCGGCCAACGTGAGGGCGGCGGGATCAGGTTCGCCATAGACGGCGTAGACCGGGCTCGCGCCACCAGGTCGCGGCGCGGTCATGTCAAGTGAGGTGGCGGCCATGGCGTCTCCTGCCGTTTCGTGTCAGTGGCTGGTCGTAGGCTTAATCGATGGACACTGTGATGGCTGATCGAATCTCGTCGTTGGTGACCGACGTCCGCCGTGGCCTGGGTGGATACGCCGATCCGGCCTACGTGCCCGGCACCGAGACCGCACGCAAACCTTCGAAGCCGATACTGGGCGTTCGTATTCCGCTGTTGCGCGGCACTGTCAAGGCGGCACTGAAAGCCGCCTGCGCTGGGACGGTCAACTCGACACTGGTGTTCGGGGCCGCGGACACACTGTGGCACGGCGAGAAGCACGAGGAGGAGCTGGCCGCAGCCATGATGGTTCGTTTGGCCGAGCTCACTATGCCTGCGGCGACAATCCGACGCTGGGCAAAGCTCTTGGACAACTGGCTGTCTGTCGACGAACTCAGCGGCGTCGTGGGAACATCTCTCACGACTGATCCGCCACTGTTGGGTCAGCTTCGCGGACTTGCCGACTCGCCGTCGCCGTGGCAACAGCGCCTCTACGTCGTATCCCTCATCCGCCCGATCCAGCTGGGCCTCTCGCCGGCGGACGTGCCGGGGCTGGTGGCGTTGCTCGAGAGCAACGAGCAACCCGTCCGCAATGCCAGCCTTTGGCTGATTAGGGAAGCGCTCAAAAAGCGGCCGGAAGCCGCCGGGCAATTCCGCGATCTCCTGCCCGGTCCGCAACCAAAGCCCCTGATCCGCATACTCGACCGCGCGTTGGTCTGAGAACCAGTGGTGGTGTGACGCAGCATTGTCGGCGGTCGTCACAGGGCGCTCACCCTCTGGGCGGCCTGGTCGAGAACTTCACGTGTTTGCGCGATACACAACCGAACGGCGTCAGAGGGTCCGTTGAAGACCACACCTGGTAGACCGGCCACGCCCACTTCCGCCAATAACCGCCACCCGTCGCAACCATCGATGGTCCGCAGATAAACGTGTGTGCCGTCAGCCGCTGGGACCGCGGCGACGCGGCGGGAGGCGGCGACGGCATCAAGCATCTGCGTACGCTGCTCAGCGAACAGCGCCATACGGGCAGCGAGGTCGATCTCGGTCGTCGGGTGATGCAAGACCCGTTGCGCGAGATCCTGGCCGAGGCGCCCCGTAGACATCGACAGGTGCGTCTTAGCGCGGGTAGCCGCCGCCAGTAGGGCCGAGTCACATGCCACGAGGCAGCCCACTCGCGCACCGGGCAGTCGCAGCAACTTGGACAGACTGAACACGATGATGTCGCGGTTACCCAGGTGTGAGGCGAAATCAGCGATTCGTCCACCGACAGGCGACATGTGCGAGATATCCCAAATCGTCCAACCGTCGGTGCCGTCGATGTCGATCGGTGCCGTGACGACGCCGGTCGGGTTGTGGGGCGTGCACACCAACAACGGCTCGCGCCCGCAGCGCGGCAATACGCCGGGAACGTCGTATGGCGTGACGCGAAGACCGCTGAGCCGAGCCAGCTCCTCGAAGCCGGGAAACCCAGGTCGCGGTATCACCACCGTGTCGCCGTGATCCGTGATGCAGGTAAGGGCGAGAAACAATGCCTCGCTACCGCCGGCGGTGACGAGGACTTGATCGGCGCGGACCCCGAATAGATGCGCAAAGGCGCCACGAAGACCAGGTTCCCCAGCGATGTCCCCGTAGAAGGCGAGATCGGTGGCGTGCTGACCGGGCAGGGTCGACAGCGCCGACACAATGGGCAGAGGTGGTGAGTTGTCGCCGCGCAGGTCGAGCTGCCCTGGCTGCAGCGGGAAGTCGTCATAGCTGTAGGCGACGACCAATTCGGCCCGGCGGCTGATCATCATGTTCACCCGGAGGACTCCCGATCATGGGCGCGCCAGGCCGCCCGCAGATCCCCGACATGCAACGAGGTCACGTGCGGTGTCGCGCTGACCACCCACAAAGCCGCGGTGTCGATGTCAAGCTGTTCTGACTCTGCGAAGTCGCGCAATGACTGTTCCTCGACCGGTGTCAGGTTCAACGTGCCGCAGACTGCTGGCACCAGTGTCTCGGCAGCTCGGCCGGTGACCGACGCGAGGCGCGATCGGCAATCCAGCAGCGCCGCCGCCGCGGCAGGTGTTGCGATAGGCAGTCGGTGACGCAGCAGCAGCGGCTCGGCGGCCAGGTTGCCGCCACCTCGACCGAGTCCCAGCACCGAGCAGTCGATGTGGGTTGCGCCCGCCGCGACAGCCGCCAGGGCGTTGGCGTAGGCGAGATTCAAGGAGTCGTGGGCGTGGAAACCGATGTGGGTATCGACCGCGGTTCGCATGCGAGTCACCAGATCGTGGACTTGGTCGGGAAGCAGTGCCCCGCAGGTGTCCGCGAGATACAGGACGTCCGGGTCCATGTGTTTCTGGATTGCCGTGGCCTGGGCTATGAGCTCGGTCGGCTCGTACCGCGAGGCCAGTGCGATGTTGACCGAAGTGGCGAGTCCGACCTCACGGGCGTGGACGGCCAATGTAATGAGGGCATCGAACCAAGCAGTGTGGTAGACGATTCGCAGCATGTCGAGTCTTGCCGCCGCGTATGGCTCGAGATCCAACGGTTCGACGAGGGCGCTGGGATGCACCATCGCGGCGAGCATTGGCCCACCCTTGTGCGCCGTCGCGATGTGTTCGGGGATCAGGTAGGCACCGACGCCGGCCCGGGCGACGCTGTGCTCGAGTGGCACGCCGCCGATGTAGCCGAGTTCAACGATGTCTACCCCGACGCCGCCCAGCGCGGTCGGAACCATCTCGAACAAGTCGTGCGGCCAATCGAAATCGACGTCGAATCCGCCGTCGCGGAGCGTGACGTCCAGCAACGACGCCATGCGACTGCATGGCAGGGACGGGGGTTGGATGAAGTGGTCGTACATCATCGCTGCCGCCGCAGCGTCGTAACGACAGCCGCCGCGGCACCAGCGGGGTCGAGGTCGGCGCGAGCGGTGCAGAGCCGGAAATGATCTGAGGCGCCGAAACCAGCTCCGCTCGTGATGAGTGCCGCTGGAGGGTGGTCAAGTCCTGCTAGTGGTGGCAGCATCGATCGGTCAGGTGTACGCGACCAGATGTATAGGCCACCGTGCGAGGTGACCTCAATCCCATACTCGGTGAGCGCTTTCACCGTGGCGATACGGTCGCGCTCGACCGTGACACGCACGCTGGCCAACCACGCTTGTACCGCGGAGTCCGTTAGTAGAGCGGTCGCGATCCGTTGGTTGAGCACGCTGGTGCACGACGCGTAAGAGGCCCTGAACGCCGACAGTTCCTCGACAACGCTGCGATGGGCGACGAGGAAGCCGACGCGAAGGCCCGCTACGGTCAATGCCTTTGAGCAAGAGTCGATCACGAGGTGTCGGTAAGGATCCCGTGCGGGAGCGTGAACAGCCGACACATCGGCGACGCCGAATACGCGATACACCTCGTCGGATAGCAACGACCATCCGAAATCCGTGGCGATCTGGACCATGTCGTTCATCGCTTCGTGCGTGACCCCGACCCCAGTGGGGTTATTCGGATAGTTGAGGATGATCAGTCCCGGCTGCTGATCGGAGTTGATGATCAACTGTCGCAACAAAGTCGGGTCCTCGGCGACCGCCACCGGATCGTAGGTGATGTGGGGGCATCCTGCGGCGTTGAGCCAGAGCCGGTAAGGCTCCCATCCGGGCGAGGGAACCACCGCGACCGCTGCGCGACCTCGGTATAGCAGGTACCGCACGGCTAGCCAGGCCGCTTCCTTGCCTCCGGCGGTGACGAGAACGGAATCCCTTTCCAGATCGGGCTCGGACTCTGATGCTGACAATTGGGTGCGGTAGGCGTCCTGTAAGGCTTGCTCGCCATCCGGGGTGGTGTACCAAAGATTTTCAAGCTCCGCGCTTGTGCGACCGATGGTGAGGAGCAGCTGCGCCGGAAGCGGATACCGCGCCTCCCCGATGCCCAGGTCGACCCTGGCACAATCCGGCGGCGTGATCTGGCGGACGTAGCCGGCGGCGGGGGCCGTCAGCGTCTCGAGGAGCCGACCGAAAAACGGATCGTTCACTGTGGTGATCCGACCAATGGCAGCGTATTGCGGCGGCTGGAGGCCCCCGGCAGCGCGCTGGCCGCGCCCATGGCCGCGACACGTCCCGCGCCGGCCTGCCACTCATGTTCGTCGATGACACCCACTTGCTTGCTCAGCCGCGCGACCATCCGGTGGTAGAGCCGCTGCTGCATGTCGGAGAAGAAATGCGCCATCAACTCGCTGTAGACCAGCTTGCCCGACTCGGTCAGCCGCAATATGCCGTCGGCGATCTCGGCGTGCCCGTCACTGACGATGGAGTTGATCCGGTCGGCATAGACCTCCTCTAGGCCGAGCACCTTCAGGTCACGCATGTCGAAGGTCAGCCGCTTGGGGAAGAAGACCAAACCCTTCTCGTAGGCATGACCGGGGGAGGACCTCGTGATCGGCAGGACACCGGTCGAGGCCGCTTTGGCGTAGCGGCGCTCGTCGGACTCGTTCATGTAGGCAAGGCCACGGATGAAGGAGTACGCACCAGAGCCCACGCCAACGGCCTCATCGCGGTAGCCGCCGTAGAGCGTGGAGAACATGTAACGAGTCGGTGGCGCCTCGGCGGCACCGAAGCAGTACATGTTCTGCTCGGACATGTACTTGAGTAGTTCCTGGCGAGACTCGTGAAACATCGCCGACCGCTCGTCGAGACCGGCTGGGCGCGGCAACTGCCCGGCCCGGATCCGGTTCTGCCAGCCGGGCAATGTCATCACGTAGTCGACCGGGTAGATCGACACGCTGCCGATCCCGGAGTTGGCGGCGCTGCGGGCGTCGAGGCGCGCATGGTCTCGGTCCTGGCCGGGGAACCCGACCATCATGTCCAGGTTCGTGTTTTCGAAGTACTTGGTCGACAACTCGATTGCCGAGTACACCTGCTCAAGTGAGGCAGTAATGTTGACCATCTTCCGGACATTGGGCTCGAAGGACTGAACTCCGAAGCTCACGCGTGTCACACCGAGTTCGGCCAATGCCTGGAACTTGTCCTCGGTAATACTTTTGGCTTCGAACTCGAACGACACCTCCGCGTCGGCCTTGACCGTGAAGTTCGCGCGGACCGCAGCCACCAACGTACCGATTTGCTCTGGCGACAAAACCGACGGCGTGCCGCCGCCGATGTAAACGCTGTCGAGCTGCCATTCGGCGATCCGGCGGGTCGCGCCGAGCACCTGCAGTTCCACTTGGAGGGCATGGAGGTAGGCGTCGATACGTTCCGGCGTACCCACTGATTTCGCAAACGGACAGAACGTGCAAATGGTGTCGCAGAATGGAATATGCACGTACAGAGCTTTTTTTCCCGGGTCTGCGTCGTTTGGGATCGGGATGCCCTGGGTAGAGAGAAACGCCGACACAGTGGCTTGGTGATCCGTCTCGTAATTGAGGTCGAAGAATGGGTAGGAGAAGGACTCGAACGGAAGCATCCAAACCTCGATGTCGCTAGTGGTTGAGAAGATTTTCTAATTGAGCCGTCGCCTTTTCGGCGCGTCTGCCGACGCCCCGTGGATGTCCGTGGACGCCGGCAGACCCCTGTTCGGCCGGTGACGGCCAACCGTCGGCTTACGCGCCGCCTGCGACCCATTCGGTCATCGCGGTCACCTCCTCCTCGATCGGGTGAACATGATGATCAGCCGCCGCGCCGAATGGCGTCGGCAGTGGTGGCCTTGAGGCAGACCTTGGCGGGAGGACGCGAGAGTGCCTGAGGGCTGGCAGAGAAGGGGAACGTTCTGTGCACCAAAAGAACTGCTCTTGTGGCAGCAGCTTCTGATAATTCAGCTCGCCTGCTGGGGCAACACCGCTGATCTCGGGCCGGGTGCGACCAGGGGCGCGGGGGACTGTGAGTGGCCTCTGCGCACCGCATGTGTGACCCGCTGGCGACCCACCTGGATTGGTCAACTGGGAGGCTCCTTAGCGAAAAGTACTGTCTTGCAGCATATTTAGCGCTGCAGTTCTCGGCGTTGAGTGACTCACTACAGCATTGCGGATTCTGTGACCTCGGCCAATCGCGCGGCGATGGCGCGGTGATGGCGTAACGTCGGCGTGTCGATCGGAGACACGCTAAGGTCCGGTTCGTCGATCGGACAGACGTGCTGGGTGAGGGGCAGATGATTCTCGGGCAGGCGTGGACAGGCAAGGATGCCGAAGATCTGCAGAACGCGATGCGCTTGTCCAACGCTGGCTTCGCCACGGTCCTCGGTGTCGCGACGACCACCGTGGCGCGCTGGAAGGCCAACCCGGACGCGCGGATCACCCCGACCAGCCAGCGCCGCCTCGACCGCACGCTGTATGAAGCCGACCGCGCCGACCAACAGAGGTTCACCGAAAGCAGAACCGCGCCAGTCCTGGTGCAGGCCAATGGCAGTACTATCGCATTCGGGCGGCAGCGGACTGTCTCAACGGTGTCTGTCACGCACGATCCGGTCGGCGACCGCTGGTATGAGCTGAGCTTCCAGGCTGCCGCCGCTGACGACGGTCTCGATGGGCCATGGACTTTCCCTGCAGCCTTGCGCTCATTCCAGACAGTCACCGAGTCTGATCTCATGCAGCGACGTGAATTCATGATGCTGATGGGTGCCGAACTGACAGCCCCTGCTCATCATTGGCTGCTGGCTAGCCCAGTCGGTACGGTGACCAGCACGGCTGGTGCCCGAATCCAGCTCGGCACTGTCACAGAGATCGACAGAATCACCGCTAGCCTGCGGCGAATGGACGATCAGATCGGTGGCGGCACGCTGCTGAAGATGGTGCTCGCTCAGGTGCAGCATGTCATCTCGCTGCTGAGGTCGTGCAGATACGACGACACTGTTGGGCGGCGCCTGACCAGCAGCGCTGCAGAGCTTCTACGCCTGGCGGGATGGTCGGCGTTCGACGACGGCCAGCACGCCGCCGCTCAGCGCTACTGGGTCGCCGCGTTGCGCGGCGCGCATGCGGCAGGAGACAACGCGCTTGCGGCTAATGTCCTCGGGTTCATGTCTTGCCAAGCCAAGGATCTCCTGCCGAGCTCCAATGAAGCCGCCACCCTTGCCACCACTGCCCTCGCGGGCTACCGCGGGGGTAGCCGCCGCGTTTCAGCCATCCTGCACCTGCGCGCGGGCGAGGCATACGCCGCCCAACACAGCGTCCGAGAGTGCCGTCGCGCACTCGATGCCGCGTTCACCGACCTGGACCGCGACCACGCTGAATCTGCGCCGGAGTGGAGCTATTGGTGCGACGTGGCGCAGGCCCACGCGCAGGCCGGATACTGTCACCTGCAACTAGGAGACCATCCACGCGCTCAGCATCATCTGCTCGAAGCGCTTCGCCTTCAGGACGATACGAACACACGCGAGGGAGCCCTGCGCTACACGCTATTGGCCACAACACATCTGCAACCAGCCAGCACCGACCTCGACCGTGCTCTCTGCTACGCGCACCAGGCCGTCGACCTCCTCGGCCAGGAAGTAACCTCAGCACGGTGTGTTGAGCACTTGGCCACGATCGCGCGCGACTTCGCGCCGCACCACCGTCACAGCGGAGTTCGCCACCTCATCGACCAGGTCCGCGCCGTCCAGTCGGCGACCCGCAGCCGCCGCGGACATTCAGAGCCGGATGCCGCAACTGGGTGAGAACACGCAAACCCGCAGTGGGCCGCCACATCGACCAGGATCCGGATGCAGTGCAGTGCAGTGCATTTTCTACTCTTCTCCTGCACTGAGGCGGGGGTGAGGCCCGGAGGGGCCAGGAAATGGCGGGACGTGGCTGATAGATAACCGGCTGTGCTGGCGGCCGGGTCGACCGCAAGCTGCTGCCGCGGCAGCACGGCACATATCAGGAACAGAGTTTGCGGGGACGCCGGAGAATTGATCTTCGGCGGCTTCGGTGGCGGCGGCCCTGATGGTATCGCTCGACACTCACTCCGCCTGCGATTGTTTCAGTCGCTCGAATATGACTTCGGGCGTGGTCGACCAGTGGTCTTTCTCCTGGGCCAGCAGGTGGAACAGTTCGGCGCTGCCATCGGCGAGGACGGTGGGGAGTCCGCATTCATCGAGGGTTTCAGCGATCTCTCCCATTTCGGCTTCCCAGCGCCATGCGCGGGCGGCGACGCTCGGCAGGTACGCGCGGTCAACCAGCATGGTCGCGCCGAATTGCTCTGCTTCGCGGACAAGCGCATCGGTGATGCCGTGCGAGTCGGCGAGGGCGTGAGCAATAGCTGCGAGCAGCCTGCTGGTGCGCAGGTAGGACGCGGTAGCCATTTTCAGGGCGCTGGCCGCGCCGATCGTTTTCCCGAGCACGGTGGTGTCGAGTTCACTGGTAGAAAACAGATCGCGGGCTTCGATGGTCGCATCGGTAGGGCCGGCAAGGTAGATGCGCGGTCGAGCGTCGTCGTGTGGCGGCGGGCCGCTGATGACAGCGTCCACGACGCTGGCACCGGTTGGTGCAAGCTGGTCATGGATGTGGTGCATCCGGCGAGGGCTGATCGCGTTGGCGTCGACGTAGATGCCGGGGTAGTGGTGTTCGGCGACGAGATCGGCTATGTGCTCGGCCGCGGCAGACGGACAGATTGACAGCACCACGGGGGCTTCGGTGAGTAACTCGGTGAGGTCCTCGACGGGTTGAAGTTGGGCCTGGTGTGCTCGCTGCTGGGTCGCGTCGCTGCGCCCAGTCGGGTGCCACAGCACGGTGTGCCCGCCGCCGACGAGTTGGGCGCCGATCGCGGCACCCATCTGCCCAGGATGTAGGAGTCCGACGATCACCGTGCCTCACCACCGCTGGGCAGCGCCTGCCGAGTTCGAATCGGTGAGCAGATGATGAGTTCCCGCAAGGTGGTCGCCAGTGCCGAGGTTTGGAAACGAGGACGCTCTAGAGCAGTGCTCAGCTGTAGCAGTCGGCGTGCGATGGATTCGGTGCGGCGTTGCCCACCGACTTCCAACACCTGCTCGACTTGTTCGGCCGCTCCGTCGAGGTCGGATTGCGCGAGCCGAGCAACGGCGAAATCCAGGCGAGCCAACGAAATTTCACCGAGGCGACGTTCCTTGGGCGGGTCGGTCTCATATAGCTCGACCGCCTCGGCAGAGAGACGTTCGGCCTTGGCGATGTTGGGTTGACCGCCGAGCCACAACCGGGCGGCACCACCGTAGAACTGCTGTTTGGCGATCGGGAACGCCATCATTCCACCCGGATCATCAGGGGAGGTGACTGCCTCACGGGCCCTCTCGGCGCGCAAAAGGGCATCATCGGTGCCCACAGCGTCGCGCAGGCGGGCGCGGGCGCGGGCCTCGATACAGGCGAGCCGGACACGGGCGGTGCCGGTTTCGGGCGTGAAGCGCCAGCCGTCCTCAGCAAGGTCGACTGCGACACGGGCCCGGTCATCCCAATAAGCGATGAGGGCCTGCGTGCCGCGGATCCATGCCCGCATTCCATTGTGCCCTGCCAACTCCGCAGCCAAGTACGCAGTGCGGGCTTGAGTTTCAGCAGCCGCGAAGTTGCCCAGGTCGAACGATGCATTCGACAACACAGCGCACAACACGGCGGCAATTAGATACAGCTCGCGGGTCTGGCCCGGTGCTTGCCGTCCCTCCAGCAGGCCGAACACTCGATCACGAAGGCACCGCAGCTCGACGAACAACGGATACACCGGCCGGCTCGGGTAGACGCTGACGATCCGGCGCAGGTCGGCGTGGAACTGCTCGATGGTGCGCGGGCCTACGTTTGTTTGCTCGGCGAACTGGCCGAACCGGGCCGACTCGGCTGCTGCCATGGATGTGGCCTCCTCGATCTCATCCCACAAACTCCCTAACCGCGACGACCGCGGCCGGCTCACAGGATCCGCACTCTCCATATGAGGGTCCAGCACTGCCAGCGCCGTCGTGGAGTCCACCGCGTCGGGTGGCTTGGATTCTCTTGTGCAGGGTTGAGCGAACAACGCTTCAGGAGATTCGCGAAACATCTGCTCAAGCACCCGACATGCGGCTGGGCGCGGCAGCCTTGTCAGACCACCCGTCACCCATCGGGTCGCCGAGCGTGGTGACAGCGAGACCGTTCCGTCTTTACTCGACGGTTGGGCGAGAGTGGCTGCTGTCTGGTTGAAGGCGCGCATGAACTCGATGACGGTCAATCTCCGCTGGCGCAGCAGCTCCTCAAGGCGTGTACGAGCAACTTGATCGTTGACCCTGACCACCTTCTTCCTGGATGTCCGCTGGCTGTGTGCTCATGCGAGATCAGGCTACGGACTTCCGCACCGCGACGGGAGAATGGCTACCGAATGGCATGTAAATGGCTATCGAATGGCCACCTAATGGCCGAGATCGCCGCCGCATGATCGAACCCACCGCTTCGGACAGACCCAGAAGGCGAGGAAACCGATCAACCAAACGGCAGACTGCCGGATGCCCATGTGCGTCAGGTGATCCGATACCGATATTCACCACGTGAACAGCACTGACGAGACACCGTGCATGGCCGACGAATCTGCGGCTGGTCATCGGATTGCAGGCCTGCGGGACGTGAAATCTGATGTATCCGCGGTGCGGTCGAAGCGGAGCTCACCACGACGCAGGCTCGCGACATCCCACGCAGCCGTGACCACAGTTCGAGCGGCCCCAGTGGCTGGCCGCACACCTTGTCATCGGCCGGATTCGACGAGCACTGAAGGAATTAGGAAATTATTCAACTGCACATATTCCTGATCATTGTGGCGATCGCGGGTGTGGCCGCTGGTGTCGTGTGGAGACGTCGATGCCGTCATCCAGATGGTCAGCCCGCCACCGACCTGCACCAGCGGTGGCGCTGGAACGAAGATGATGCTGCTACTGCGGTATTTTGGTTGTTCAATTCGTCTCACCGTGCACCAGACAACCCTTTCACTGTTGAGCAAGCCCACCGCACAATGCAGTTGCACAAACACTGCCGCGCGGATTCATGCTCACGTAAGCAGGAGGCGTTCCGAACACTAGTGGCGGCAGGTCGGGTGGTGCCCGACAGCCGCGCCGACGGGTACGCGCGGTGACGACCGCTGGCACGCGTCATATTGCCGTGCCTCGCCAACTACAGCCGTTGCTGCATAGGCCTCGGCCTGGTAGCGGAGCTGGTCATGCTGCTCGGTGCTGGCGGCGAGGCAGCAAATCGACTTCGGCAGCTGATCGAGGCTATTCAAGGGCCCTCAGAAAGGCTTGGCACGGTGGATGCGAAGTTGTTGGCTGAGCCGAATTGGCTGCGCGACCCGATAGTTGGGGTCCTGACCGGCCGGAAGGCGGTGATTTTAGATTGGGACGGCACCATCGTCGACAATCAGTCGCGGAACTATCAGGTGGTGTGCGACGCGTTGGCGCCATATCAGGTCACAATCGAGCAGGACTGGTATCGCCGCCATTGCGGGCTACCGATCTACGAACTGCTTAGCAGACTCGATGGCGCTGAGCAGCTACCGCTTCCTGAGATCATTGAAGCCAGCCGTCGAGCGCTGCTCACATCGACAACACCGGACACGCTTAGACCGAACACCGCCGTCATCGGTCTCGCCAAATACGCCAACTGCATCGGCCTTCGGTGTGCTATCGCATCCGGTGCGTCGTCCGTCCTCGTCAACGCCGGGATTGACGCACTGGGTCTGCGCGCTCTCTTCCACGCCGTCGTCACGCGCGACGATGTCGCACACGGCAAGCCAGCCCCGGACACCTTTCTTGAGGCGGCATCACGACTCGGCGTCGACCCCGCGGCGTGCGTTGCTGTCGACGACGCACGTGATGGCATCCAAGCGGCCCGAACTGCGGGGATGCGGGTTCTCACCATCGGCGAGAACCTGCAACTTGCCGAGGTGCCCGCCTCGATAGGTAACCCCTAGGTGGCCAGCAGATCGTGCGCTCAGTCCGTGAGTGACTGAGGAACGCGGCTTGCTTGGTGGCTGAGTATTTGGCCGGAAGTGGCTTTGGCGAGCGAACCATCGTGCACCAACTCCGCTGCGGCGGGTCGCTTCCGCGGCCAGCTTGGGCGGAAGGTGCTCGTCGTCCCCACATGTCGGTTTCTCTATGGGGTCACACCCAGCGGAGGACCTTCGTAGTTCGCACGTTGTGAGGTAGACGGACTGGGTGGGACGCTGCCAGCCCGTCTCCAACAGTTCGGTCGCGCGGCGGAAGGGCAGCCAGCGCGGCCCCGCGGCCGGATCGACATCGTCGAGGTTCAGGCCTAAATGTGGTGTCTCATGACGTGGGTGCCTCGATGTCGATCTCGAAGACGAGTTGTTCGGGTTCTAGGAGCGGCCGGGCAGGGACGGCGATTCCGGTGTCGGTGAGTCGATAGGTGCGGAGCGGGACTCGGCTGATCGGCGGCTTGTGCCCGATGCCTGCGTGCGGGCGGTCGTGGTTGTAGTGGTTGAGGAACTCGACCAGCGCGGCCCGGCGAGCTTGTTCGGAGTCGTAGTCGCGGACGTAGGCCCATTCGCGGGCCAGGGTGCCGTTGAACCGCTCGACCTTCCCGTTGGTGCGTGGGGTGTAGGGGCGGGTCCGTTTGTGCACGGTCCCGGTGCATTCCAGCGCGGCGGCCCACCGGCGGGACCGGTAGCAGGCACCGTTGTCGGTGAGCACGCGGTGGATGCGGGCGATGCCATGCTCGGTGAAGAATCCGACCGCGCGTAGCCACCATTCCGCCGCGGTGGTGGCTTTCTCGTCGTCGAGGGCTTCGGTGTAGGCCAGCCTGGAATGGTCGTCGAGGGCGGTGTGCAGGTAGGTGTAGCCGACCCGGCATGTGCCGGGTCCGGTTCGCTTGGATGCCAGGGCGTTCGGGCTGCCTCGGCCGTGGGCCCGCCAACCGCCGCCGGTGGGGACGCGTCCGAGTTTCTTGACACCGACGTGGACCAGGCTGCCAGGTTCGGTGTGTTCGTAGCGGACCACTTTCCGCAGCTGGGTTCCGGTCGGCGGGTCGATATCGGTGAGCCGGTTCAGCCCACGGCGCACCAGGACCCGGTGCACGGTCGCCGGAGCCACTACGATGGCGTGTTCGGCGTGCAGGACGGCGGCGATGCGGGCGGGCCCGAACTTGCGGGTGCGGCGCACCTGCTCGATCAGATCCACGATATCGTCGTCGGTCCGGGCGGGACTGCGGTTCGGTGCCGAGGAACGATCCTGCAGGCCAGCGTCACCGTGAATGCACCAGCGCCCGTACCACTTGGCCAGGCAGCGGCGTGAGATCCCAGCTTCGGCGGCGACATGGGCGAGGGGACGTCCCGCGCCGACGCGCTCGCACAAGCGTTTCCGACCTTCCGAGGTCAGCGGCGCATTGCGGTGGTGTCCGCGCCTGGTCCCGGGCACTGAGTCCGGGCCAGTCATGCGGTCCCCGAATAACTTCGATCGACACCCGACCGATAGTGAGGGACGGCACCGACAATTCAGTCAAACAGGAACCGGCAGGTCAGGATGCAGACAGGTTGCCCGCTTCGGGCGGCTGATCGAATACACCTCGCTCGCGGCGGCGGCGGCGGGCGACG
This sequence comes from Nocardia sp. NPDC049220, assembly GCF_040647855.1. Taxonomy (NCBI): domain Bacteria; kingdom Bacillati; phylum Actinomycetota; class Actinomycetes; order Mycobacteriales; family Nocardiaceae; genus Nocardia; species Nocardia sp. NPDC049220. Next base: position 127,178 of record NZ_JBEZDA010000006.1, on the reverse strand, counting down.
TAACGGTTCAGGTCGGTGTTGATAACGTCGGCCAGACTGCGGCCCTCGAGATGCGCCTCCGCTTTCGCAGCATCCCAAAGCTCCTGAGGTACGCGAACGTTCTGCTTGGGTGTAACACCCGTGCGCGGTCTCCCGAGCTTGGCCATGCTGGTGCGCCTCCTCATTTCTGTACTCCCAAAAAATCATGGCATAGGCCCTTGACGCCCGTCTAGGTGCGGAGAGATTATGGGGGTACAGAAAGTCGCGCAGACTCTTGGAGACCAAATGACCACCATCGCCCCAAGCGCCATTGCCGCCACCATCCGAACCGACGAGCTCCAGGCCGGTGACGTAGTCGAGCACCGCCGCAGCGGCGAACGCTTCACTGTCGCCACCGTGACGAAGTGCGTCATCGACTGGCGGTTCCATCGGCCCGGCGCTGCGGCCTTCGAGAGCGGCATGGAGATCGTCGGCTGCGACTCCGACGGTGAGCGGGTTCGCTTCACCGCCGCGCAGTCCTGCCCGTGGTGGGTCATCGAACTCAACCGCTGAAACTGAGGTCAGCGGGAGATGGCCTATTCCCGGCCAGCTGTATCCACTCCCGCCCGCTGAGTCGAGAGTTGCCCAGAGTACAGACTCAGGCCCCGCCTTCGGGCGGGGCCTGAGTCATGTCAGCCGCCTGATCACGATGGCACCAATGTCATGAGATGGCACACCTAAAGGTCTGTGAGGTGAGCGAGAAGTCGCATGCCGTATTTGCCTGTTGCCGATGAGCCGCAGCCGCTCAAAAGCTCTTGGTGAGAGGCACACACGCTGTGTGGCGTCCTATTGCCTGTTTGTATAGCGGCTTGGACAGTGGCCGACAAGAGGGACTTAGGTCCCACCAGCCGCAGTCGATGCTCTCCAGCTGTTCGGCCCCGGCTGTATCCATGAGCATCAGGAGGATTGCACCGTGGCTGCACCCGTCGCGCAGACCGACCGCACGAACGGGCGGACATCGGCACAGCGAGCGCCGTTCGTGCTGCGGACGCGAGTGGGGGACGCCGGGCCGATCACCTACCTGCTCAACGCGGAGTTGTTCGCGCTTCAGCGCATGGAATCTACGTTGGCCGCGACAAACGCCGCCGGCGATTCTGGCGATGACCAGCGGGGTTTCAGCATGCGCGGCCGCAGCGCGGGTGCGGCCCTGGCCGAACAGTTCAGTGCATGGCACAACCTTTCAGCCAATCCGCCCGAGCCACGGCGAGATCTCGGCCCTCTCCCCACCTATCCTTCGCAGCCAGAATCGAGCACCCGCTGATGATTGTCACGCCTTCCCTCCCTGTAACAGAGGATCTCGATCCAGCAGAAATTTGCGCCAAGGCGCGGGCGTTGTGCGACCCGGTGCTGAGGGAGGCTGTAGACCAACTGCCGGCGCCGCTGCGTCTCATGGCGGGATACCACTACGGCTGGTGGGACTCGACGGGGCGTCCGACTCCCGGACGATCAGGCAAGGGGCTACGGGCTGCCCTCGTGCTTGCTGCCGCTGCCGCCTGCGGGATTGTGGGGCCAACAGTCGTGTCGGCTGCGGCTTCGATCGAAATGCTGCACAACTGGACCTTGATCCACGACGACGTGATCGACGCCGACGAGATGCGGCACGGTCGACCAACAGTGTGGCGAGTGTGGGGCAGTGACGCAGCGCTGGTGCTGGGGGATGCGATGCACGCGATGACGATCCGGATGCTGCTGGACCTGCCGGCCGCACAGATGGCCGAGGCGGTCGACCGACTTGAGACAGTCACCGTCGAGCTGTGCCGGGGGCAGTACGAGGACTGCTTGTTCGAGTCCCGCCCATCGGTGACGGTGGGCGAGTACATGCAGATGGTAGGGGGCAAAACCGGCGCTCTGATGGGCTGCGCATGCGCACTGGGCGCACTATGCGCGTATGCCGACGCTGCGACAATCGGCGCATTCGACAGCTTCGGTCGCGAGCTGGGTGCAGCATTCCAGGCCGCCGACGACGTGCTTGGGATCGTCGGCGATCCAGCCGTGACCGGCAAGCCGGTCGGTACGGACCTGATCCGACGCAAAAGGTCTTTGCCGGTGGTCGCGGCCTTGGAATCGGGTGCCTCGGCCGCCGTGGACCTGGACGAGCTGTATCGATCCGCTGCGCCGATGACTAATACCGAAGTAGCACAAGCCACACAACTGGTGGCGGCCTGCGGCGGCATCGACTGGGCACAGCAGCACGCCCAACTGCGCGCACAGTCTGCGCTGGCCGCGCTGCCCGCTGGGGCCGCCACAGCGGAGCTTGCCGCTTTGACCCAGGCCGCCGTTCGGCGGGTTCAGTAATAGATACGGCCCTTTGAACGGGAACGCGTTCGATCCCGCTGTCCTATCGAATTAACCAACAATTAACAACTAGACGGAAATGGACTAATTCAGTGAGTGTAATAAACTATCCTCAGGTGAGCCTGGGTATCGCACCGAGGATAAGCTCTGATGTCGACCAGGCGGGGGAGCATCTCAAAAAATGGGCTCGCGCTACTGGCATGGTCGGCGAAGGCCCAAGCGGCGACGCCTTCGATGCGATTCTGCTGCACCGGCTGGCAGCCTGGACCTACCCCTACGCAACTGGCGCCGAGCTCGATCTGATGGCCGACTGGATGGGTTGGTTTTTCACCTTCGACGATATACTGGACGACACCGAGAACGGCTGTGATCAATACTTCGCCACTGAGACTGCTGCGACCATCAACTCCATATACACAGGCGTACGGTCATCGCCACCAAGTGACGAGCTCAGGCCTTATTTCGCCGCCATGGAAGATCTATGGCGGCGAACCACAGACGGGATGCCGGCAGATTGGTGCAGGCGCCTCGCGAGTGACATGGTCGAGTATGTCAACTCCTACCGCAGCCAAGCTCTCATCAACGCATCGCGATGCACCCTCGACGAGCCGTCATACCGAACTCACCGTTTGATCTCGAGCGCCGTGTATGTATCACTCGATATCGGCGAGGTCGCTTCTGGAAACCTGCTCCCGGAGTCACTTTTGGTGCATCCCTACATACGCATCGCGCGCAAAGCAGCCACAAATGTTGTGGCATGGGTCAATGATTTGTATTCCGCACCGAAAGAACTCAGCCTGGGTGATTTGTGCAATTACCTTGCCGTTTTGCAGCACCAGGATGGGTTGGAAGTCGAGTATGCAGCCAACAGGGTCAGCCGACATGTCGATACCCAAATCGCGCGCTTTCACGACGCCTCCCGCCACATCCACTCGCAGCTCCTCCCGCAGCTGAGGGCTGAAGATCGGCAGAGCGTGATCGCGATGTTGGACACGTGCGCCTGTTGGATGAGCGGCAATGTCGCCTGGTCGATGGAGACGGCGCGCTACGCGTCCCGCTGCATCAACAATGCATTGCGGAAGACAAGCGGACGGTGACCTGGTGACGACACTGAATGCCGCGAGGGCGGTTTTGGTTGGAAGGCAGCGCGGCACTACCGAGTGGCCCATCGCCTCGCAGATCAGCAGCATGCCATGACAGCAGTACACCATGCCGCTATCCGACGTCCGAAAGGCTCTGACGCAGTCCAGAATTCGGACAGACTCAAGCCTCAGCTGTTGGCGCGGATCGCGGATCCTCGCGACCTAGATGGGTTGCAGAGTGCTGAACTCGAAGCACTGGCCGCGGAACTACGCGAGTTCCTGGTGCAGAAGGTGGCGGTACACGGTGGGCACCTCGGACCGAACCTGGGTGTGGTCGAACTGACTATCGCGTTGCATCGGGTCTTCACCTCACCGCACGATCCGATCATCTTCGACACCGGTCACCAGTCGTACGTGCACAAAATTCTGACCGGCCGAAAGGAGCTTTTCGACCGGCTGCGCACCCGTGGTGGTCTCTCGGGCTACCCCTGCCGAACCGAGAGCATCCACGACTGGACCGAGTCTTCGCACGCCTCTGCGGCCCTGTCCTACGCCGATGGTCTGGCCAAGGCTTTCACACTGACTGGGCAGTCGGATCGTTGCGTGGTCGCTGTGGTTGGAGATGGCGCTCTGACCGGTGGAATGTGCTGGGAGGCTCTGAACAACATCGCAGCCTTGAAGGATCACTCCATAGTCCTGGTAGTGAACGACAACGGCCGCTCCTATGCACCGACCATCGGCGGATTGGCTGACCGGTTGACGAGATTGCGTATCCAGCCTGCCTATCAGCGATTCTCCGATGCGGTAAAGCAGCTCGAGCAGCTCCCTGCGCTCGACCGACCAGCGGATTCGCTGTTGCACGCGATAAAGACCGGTGCCGGCGATGCGGTGAATCCGCAGGTGCTGTTCAGCGATCTCGGTATCGAATATCTGGGTCCGGTCGACGGTCACGATCTGGAGGCGCTGGAATCGATATTCCGGCGTGCCAGAGAGTTCGGCGGGCCGGTGGTCGTCCACACCGTCACCCGCAAAGGGAGGGGGTATCCCCCCGCGGATTATTCGGACGATCTGATGCACAGCCTGGGGCCGTACGATCCGGTGACCGGCCGAGCGGACTCCTCGTCGCCTGGGGAGACCTGGACATCCGTATTCGGCACCGAGATGGTCCGGCAGGGTGAGCAACGCAACGACATCGTCGCCATTACCGCCGCGATGCCAGGTCCGACCGGGTTGAGTGCGTTCGCACAGCGCTTTCCGGACCGGATGTTCGACGTCGGGATCGCCGAGCAACATGCTGTCACCTCAGCCGCCGGATTAGCACTCGGCGGTCTGCATCCCGTGGTCGCGATCTACTCCACATTCTTGAATCGAGCCTTCGACCAAGTACTGATGGATGCCGCCCTGCTGTGTCTGCCTGTCACCCTAGTACTCGACCGGGCCGGGGTGACAGGTCCCGACGGTCCGAGTCATCACGGTGTATGGGACCTCTCCCTGCTCGGGATAGTGCCCGGGATACGGGTGGCCGCGCCACGCGATGCGGCATCACTACGTGAGCAGCTGGCTGAGGCGCTGGCCACCAAAGACGGCCCGACCGTATTGCGTTTCCCAAAAGGCCGTGCGGTCGCCGAGGTACCCGCTGTCGACCGGTTCGACGGAGTCGACGTGCTATTCATCTCCGACTCCGGTCCCGCTGCTGACGTTCTCGTCGTTGCCGTGGGGCCCATGGCGGCCCCAGCTGTCGAGGCTGCCGCGATCTTGACGCGCCGCGGCCTCGAGGTGAAAGTCATCGACCCGCGGTGGGGACTGCCGGTGCCCGATGCCCTGATCAAGTTCGCCGGTGAGAGCCGCCTGGTGGTGACCGTCGAGGACGGCATCGAACACGGCGGTATCAGCGCCTCTGTTGCTCGCCGACTCGCTGAGGCGGATCTCGACGTCAGGGTGCGCGGAATCGGCGTCCCAATGCGATTCCTGGAGCAAGGATCTCGCGAGGAACTCCTCCACGACCTGGGTTTGGACCCCACCGGCATAGCGCAACGTATTAGCCACTGGATGACCGAGCTGGATGGTCGCGGAGTCGGTCGAGAAGCGGAAGGACAGGAATGGTGACACGTTCGCCGAGCATCCACAGTGGCGTGCAGCTGCAGACTGGGGGCAGCGCACCCGAAAGAAAGCGGGTGCTGCTCGCCGACCCGCGCGGACACTGTGCGGGTGTTGATCGGGCAATAGAAACGGTGGAACAGGCGCTCGCACAGAACGGCGCACCTGTGTATGTCCGCAAGGAGATCGTCCACAACCGACATGTCGTAGCGACATTGGCCGACCGGGGCGTGATCTTCGTCAACGACACCGACGAGGTGCCCGAAGGCGGCCTTATCGTGTTTTCCGCGCACGGCATCTCACCGGCTGTCCGTGAGGCTGCTGAGCGGCGAAGTCTGCGAGCTATCGACGCTACCTGCCCGTTGGTCACCAAAGTACACCGGGAAGTACGACGATTCGCCGCCGACGACTACGACATTCTTCTCATCGGACACGCAGGCCATGAGGAGGTCGAAGGAACTGCCGGTGAAGCACCGGATCGAGTGCAACTCGTGGACGGCCCTGACACGGTCGAAGCAATCACGGTGCGCGACGAGTCGAAAATCGTATGGCTGTCGCAAACGACGCTCAGCGTCGACGAAACCATGAAGACAGTGACACGGCTAAGGGCACGCTTTCCGGCACTGACCGATCCGCCGAGTGATGACATCTGCTATGCGACTCAGAACCGGCAACAAGCAGTCAAAGCCATGGCCGCCGAATGCGATCTCGTCATCGTCGTCGGCTCCCGCAACTCATCAAACTCCGTACGTCTGGTCGAGGTCGCTCTGGACGCTGGTGCGCGGGCAGCTCACCTGGTTGATTTCGCACAGGAAGTAGCCCCGGAATGGCTGGACGGTGTTCAGACTGTGGGAGTGACATCCGGCGCGTCCGCGCCTGAGATTCTGGTCCGCGGAGTGCTGGAGCTGTTGGCGCAGAACGGTTTTGACGACGTGCAGACGGTGACCACTACAGAAGAGAACGTGGTCTTCTCTTTACCGTCAGGCGTGAGAGGCCGGCGATCGGGCCCGGCTGCTCCTGAAAGTGCCGGGAGTCAGGATGGCTGAGAGTGCCGTGCTCGGCATGCCGACGATCAGGTCCGCTCCGGCGGCTGTTCTCGCGCCCCGACGCAAGACCCGTCAGTTGAAGGTGGGCAATGTCGGTGTCGGCAGCGATCACCCGATCTCGGTGCAGTCGATGACCACCACCAAGACCCACGACGTGAACGCGACCCTGCAGCAGATCGCGGAGCTCACCGCGTCGGGATGCGACATCGTGCGGGTGGCCTGCCCGCGTCAGGAGGACGCCGACGCGCTGGCGATCATCGCTCGCAAGTCGCAGATTCCGGTGATCGCCGATATTCACTTCCAGCCGCGCTATATCTTCGCGGCGATCGACGCCGGGTGTGCCGCGGTGCGCGTGAACCCCGGCAACATCAAAGAATTCGACGGCCGGGTCGGGGAGGTCGCGAAAGCGGCGGGCGCGGCCGGGATCCCGATTCGCATCGGCGTGAACGCCGGTTCGCTGGACAAGCGGATGTTGGAGAAGTACGGCAAGGCCACGCCGGAGGCGCTGGTGGAGTCGGCGCTGTGGGAGGCGAGCCTGTTCGAGGAGCACGGGTTCGGCGACATCAAGATCTCGGTCAAGCACAACGACCCGGTGGTCATGGTCGAGGCGTACCGGCAATTGGCCGCGCGCTGCGATTACCCGCTACATCTGGGCGTCACCGAGGCGGGACCGGCGTTCCAGGGCACGATCAAGTCCGCGGTGGCTTTCGGCGCGCTGCTCTCGGAAGGGATCGGTGACACCATTCGGGTGTCGCTGTCGGCGCCGCCCGCCGAGGAGGTCAAGGTCGGCGGGCAGATCCTGCAGTCGCTGAACCTGCGGCCGCGCAAGTTGGAGATCGTGTCGTGTCCGTCCTGCGGACGCGCGCAGGTCGACGTGTACACGCTGGCGAACGAGGTGACCGCGGGCCTGGAAGGCATGGAGGTGCCGTTGCGCGTGGCCGTCATGGGCTGTGTCGTGAACGGGCCGGGCGAAGCGCGCGAGGCCGATCTGGGTGTGGCTTCGGGAAACGGCAAGGGCCAGATCTTCGTCAAGGGGGAAGTCGTCAAAACGGTCCCCGAAGCGCAGATCGTGGAAACCCTGATCGAAGAGGCGATGCGTATTGCCGAGAAGATGGGCGAGGACGCCAACGTCAGCGAAATTGATGGCAACCGGCCGAACCGTGCCGTCGAAGATGTACTGCAGATATCGCGATCTGATCCAGGCAAAAGCAGAGAATGGTGATGGCTGCCGTATCACTCTGGTACCGGCCAGCGAGGGAGTGCCACCCGTAGCCCACGACTGTATAGGTGGACACACCGCGTAGAGCCGGCAACTCAAGGGTAAAGACTGACTGTCCGCCAAAAGGCCGGATGTGGCGTCCGCGCTTGCTCAGTGACGCTCATCTTGTGCTCGGCGTCGGGCTTGTGCCATCCACCCTGCGATGGTTGCAGTACAACGCGCCCTGCCGGACCCCTGTCGCACGCGTCAGCGCCTGGGCTCCGAGCACGACGACAGGTCGGTCGGCGAGTGAGGAGGCAGCGGAATGTGACGTGTCGAACTCGCGGCGGCCACGCTGGTGGTCGCATGGTCTGGACATCATCGGGGACTTCGCTGATATGCGACCGCACCAGGCGGTAATCGTGGCGCACGCTCTCCATCTCGCAGCACCTCGCGGCACGGCCTTCAGCCACGGCCCGAAGCAGCTCCTCCCAAGCGATGCGGGTAGCGTCCACTGGCCGGACCGCGCCCCTGGCGGTTGTCCCAGCGGCGGCTATGTCATACGAATACCTGCAAGGTCACCGCCGCACGACGCCGAGGGACGCTCTCCCCGGGCGAGCGCCTTGGAGCGACGGAACGAGCCTGTAATCTGCTCAATGCGCGGCGCGATAGGCCGCGACGATGTCCTCGGGGACACGCCCTCGGCTGGAAACGGTGCGGCCGTTGTTGCGAGCCCATTCCCGGATCTCGCCGGTCTGTACGCGGTTGCCGGACTTGGTCGTGGTGCTGCGGCGGCGGGACAAGCGGCCAGTAGGGTACAACAAGCGGGAGGTGCGGCGTCCGGAGCGGATCTCGGTCGACCGACAGATCGCGCGACTGTTGGACGACCAGGACGTCACCGAGCAGTTGCTTCGCGCCTTGACTTACCGTTGGCGCCACAGCGGCGGCCCTGATGACGATCTTCGGCAGCGGGTGACGCCGACATTGCTTGAGCTGTGGCAGGCGTTCCACAGTGCGGCCGACTTGGGCGCCGTTGGCTTCGTTGGCGTGGGTCGAGGAGCATCCGGACGCCTGCTAGGAGGGCAGGAGGTTGTTCAGCGCGATAAAGAGCTGTTCTGCCCGGTCGAGTGTTGTGTTGTCGATCTTGGACACGAGGGTCCCCTGTTCGCGGAGCAGCTTGGCGGCCGGCTTGTAGTGGGAGAAGTTGCCGTTCGTGATGTTGTTGTCGCGGAAGTGTTTCTCGATTTGCCGGACGATTCTGGGGTCGTGGGTGTTGAGTTCGGTGGTGCTGATTGGCTGGTTGAGCTGTTTCGCGTAGGTGAGATTGACGAGATCGAGGTAGAAGGCCGGCTCGAAGAGGTCTTCGATGTCGGCGTCTTTGGTGCCGGTGATCTGGCTGATCTCGATGAGGCCGCCCTTGGCGAGTTGGTTGTTGTCCCGCAAGCGTTTGACAGCACCTAGGTCATTGGTGCTCGAGTCGGCCAGGACAGCGACGTTGATCTTGTTGGCTCCCAGCAGAGTGACGAAGGTCGAGAGTTTTCCGGAGCCACCGATTGGGGTCTTGACCCATCGTGGGTCCAAGCCGGTCCGGTTTTGTTCGGTGAGCGCGTCGGAGAGGATGTCGAGATAGATCAAATCGCTGGGACCTTCGAGGAGCAGCGTGTGTTCCCCGATGAACAGGTTCTGGGTCATCTCGATGCCCATTGCCGCATAGAGGGGGAAGGCGGTGTCTTCATCGGCTTTGAAGATTTCAGCCGAGACTTTCGTGCCGGTGTCGTCCTCGTCGATCACGGTCCGGGTTCGTTGGAAGTGGTTGGCGGAAACCATGAATGGCGAGTGCGTGGTGTAGATGACCTGGTGTTTGGGTGCCAATCTTTGGTCGATCAAACGGAGCAGGTCTGATTGTGCGCGGCCGTGTAGTGACAGTCCGGGCTCGTCCAGCAGCAGGATGAGGTCCTGTTTGGCTTCCGACTCCAACTCGGTGAAGTAGGCGAGGAAGGAGAAGAACCAGACGAAGCCCCGTGAGCGTTCGTCGAACGGGACCGATGCGCGGTGTCTGCTGTTGTCGACGCGGATCTGGAGGATCGGTCCCTCGTTCAGTGGCGGCAGAGCATCGGGCTCGGGGTTGAAGGGCTGCAGCTTGACTGAGAGTTGTTTGCTTTGGGACCAGTATTCGAATACCTCGTCCGAGATGCCGCCGCTCGCGTTTTCCAGTTCGCGGACCAGATACTCGTGCTTGTTGGCAGCGTTGAAATCTTCGAAGGTGGCCCCGGCTATGCCGAGTAGGCTTTGCAGTGCCTGCTGGCCGCGGGTGAGAATAGATTTATCGCGGCGACTGATGAGATCAGGGATGGACACCTTGCCGGGCATGGAGTCGTAATCATCGAAATAGACAAACTTCGGCAGCTTCGGGGAAAGGATACTGTGCAGACAGTCCCAAGCAGTGCCACCCCACTTATCCAGTTGCGTGAGGAGTTCGCTCGCTGCGGAGGGGATCTCGGGAAGTTCCCGTAACGCCTCGATGAAGTCCACGATATTTTCGGCAGGTTTGATTGCTTCCCGAGTGGTCGGGTCGAGGCTGCCGACGAGGTGTTTGACCATCGTCAGCTCGTCGAATTCGAGGTCGAACGCGCCACCTGTCCTGTAGCCCTCTTCGACAGTGATCAGCTTGCTGGTGAGCGCTGCGCTGCCGAAGTGCTCGGTCACGAGCCCGACCTCGGCATCAGAGAGTTCGAAAGTCGCTTTGACGGCCGGGATGAATCCTGTGACAGTCTTGCGGAGTTTTGACTGCTTCGCGGGGAAGTCGACGACCTCGTCGAAAACCGCCGAATCTTCGACTGGGTTCAGTCGATAGAGGGCTCGCAGGATCGCCGTCTTGCCTGACTCGTTCTTGCCGACCAGACAGGTCACGTCCGGGTCGACCTCGAATACTCCGGAGTCCTCGACTGACCGGTAGTTGAGGACGTGGGCATCGATGAGTTTCACGCGTGTTCGTTCCTCTGCAGACTGGTGGACGCTGACGGACAGGACCGCGAAGAATCTCGGACCCGCGCCCCGCAGCGTCGCTCATGTCCGAGCCCTCCCACCAAGAATCTCCCCGACATCGACCTGGAGATCCCCCCCGACCCTGTCCCTCATGTGTAGGCACCGAGGTTCGGTGACTCCGAGATAGTAGCCGCGGCGCCCGACACTGCCGACGGAATTCGTCCAGACTTCTTGTCGAGTAACGGGATGCGCGGAGGCGATGTGGCGGACAAGCGGATCGCTGGTAGCTGGTAGAAGCCGGCGACGAGCCAGTGGTGTCGAATCGGAGTATGGACAGTGGTTTGAGCGCGCAGGGATTGTCCTTCATCGCATCGCTGTCGGCGTGTCAGCGGGCGAACCCGCTGAGGTGGCCCGCCGATGATAAGGCGCCCGGGCCGGTGTCCAGATCGCATGGTTCAGTTACAGTTACGGTCCAATGCCTGTCGTCGGTGCGGCATCCGCAGCAGGTTCGCTAGCTGGTGGCGGCGTCGTGGGCGCGGCCCTCTCTGTAATCATGGTCTGTGTTCGCGCCGGCTGGGCAGCGGCGGCCGCGCTAAGCCCATCGTCGGTCTCAACTGCGCGGACCCAAGTCGGCATATTAGCTGGCCGACGACTCCAGCTGGTGGGGATGTCGGTGGCGTGGCTGTTGATAAGGTGCAGCTGAACCCCGTTGAGCCCTTTGGTCTCCCACGTGTCGTACAAATTCAGTTCCCCGCACATTCGGCAGGCCGCGCACCACGACCCGAGCCCAGGACTTCGCGTCACTTGCCCCACGATGTAACCTGCGACCACTAACTGCGTCCGGTCGCCGTCTCGCTTGATCTCGATACCATCGACCGGCTCGTAGATCTCCCACATGCGACCGGGCACATATGGTGCAACTCGCCCCATCGCTTTGAGCGCATCCCGGGTCCGGATCAGCACGGGTCCGACGACGGCTTGAACGTCGGTGAGCACTTGGGTGATCTCCAGGACGCGCCTATCCCGCTCAGCATTGCGCAAGGACCGTTGCAATTCAGTAGCGGCATGGCGTTGTTCCTCGGTGGAGATAACCTCACCTAAGCGCAGGTATGGAGCCGCCTCGAAGTCTGCGGCAAACTCGCTTTCATCCCACTCGACCCAGACTCCGAGAATACCTCCGCGCATGCGCGGGTCACCGCACACCAATCCTGTGGATTCAGGGTGGTGGGCGTCGATGACGATGTCGCCGTCATGGAATTTGCGATTCCCATCACGCGGATGATTGTTTACGGACGCTGTGTCCATATCGCTGTTCCCTCTCAATTTCAAGAGTATGGATGCGATCAAGTGTTCCCTTGACCTGGTTACGAAGTTCGGACCCTTCGCACAGGCGGTGGGAAGTCCCCGTGGTCGCGGGCAACAGGCGCGCCTTGAGGTTCTGGTGGCACGAGGCGAGAGCGTTCAGCCTGGGCAGGTTCGCATCCAGTCCGGCGCGGGGCAGGCGTTGGGTGCGTCTGGCGGTGTTGTCCCATCTGACGTCCCCGCAGGTAAATTCGGGAATTCGGTGCGTGTGATACTCACCGGGCAGGATTTGGTGCAGCCGAGGCAGTAGATGCAGCCGCGGCGACTGCGCGCCGCGGAGCTATACTCGCACTGCTTGCACCGTTGGCAGATGCTGCTCACAAACCTGTGGTTGGCTCGGTGGCCTCGGTCTGCGTTTCAGGGTTGATGCCGACCGCATCACGGGATTCGCCCGCTGCGAGGTGTTCCGATGATGGGGTGGCGGTGTAGTCGTGGCCTCGCGCCACCGCGGAGAGGGCGTCAAGGTTCGCGGCTGCCGTGGCAAGGCCGGGGTGGGCTTGTTCGATCAGCTGGTCAATGCGACCTCGCCACTCCCGGGTGAGTGGAGGCGTTTCACCGATCTCATCGCAGTTCATGCTGACCGCGACTGTTCCTCGCCAACCAGCGTGAGGAAAGCCGAGATTAGTGACCACGTAGTCGGCGCGGGGATTCGCCATCTGCGGCGTGTCTGTGGATGCGAAGGTGTCATCGAACCATAGGCACAGTTCGCCGTGATCTTTCGGGACCACAAAGCCGGGAATGCGCAGACTCAGAGCCTCCAACAGTGTCTGGTCTGCTTCGCGGCTGCCGTAGGTGGAGGTGCCGTCAGGCTCGATGAGCAGGTAGTCCACTTGCGCATCGAGAGTGGGCCACGGGCTGGTACGTGCAGTGAATCTGGTCGCGACAACAGCGGGGGTGAGCATGCCCATCGAAACGAGGATCTGGTGACCGGGTTCTTGGGCGAGGCTGTCTGGACTGGAGGTGTCTGCCGCGCGATGGGAGTCAAGGACCGCGCTCAGGCCGCCCGGGATCACCGCATACGGCGACACGAGGTCGATTACCTGCTGCGCGTTGACCAATTCACCTGGTTCCCTCCCGCTTTCGACGAGTACACGGGGTTTGTCGTGCTCAGTGAGGGCGGGGTCGATGACCGCTGCGTAGAATGTCTGCAGGCCGTGATCCCACCCGCAATGGATAGTGCGGGCCGGATGCTCAGCACTGTTGAGTGGTACGAGGTTGATACGGCTGTACGGCATAGCATTCTCCTTGGGCTGCAGTGGAGCGAAGCGGATGTAACAGGAACTGGCAGCGTCCGAGTATCTGCTGGAGTCGTATCCGTTGAGACGTGGCTTCGCACCGCTGGTGTGCCTACCTGAGCGCACCCCCGAGATCCGCAGTCATCGATCAGGAGTGGACTGGATCGTATAGGTGCTATCGGCTGGCAGCTTTTCCACGACTACTACACCCAGTTGCGGTCCCGATCGGGGTTTCAACCGACTGCAAGTAAGAAACCTGTTTCGCTGGCTGCCTCCGCCCGACACGACAGGGATTGCGCTCGTTGCGGAGCACTGTGAGTCCTCCAGCGGTTGCATACGTCGGTGTCGGGCGCTCAAGGGGGCATGATAGCATGATAGCATTACTTAACCTGATATCGATTCTGTCTGTCTGTAACGCGTGGACTTGGTCTAGGTCGAAGGAATTGACACGACACGGACGTGACCTGACACCTGACCTTGAAAGGTAATGAGAGGTAAGACGGTTATGTCGTTGAATGTTCCCGCTGTGGTGCTGGCCGAGACCACGCATGCGGCGTTGATGACTGCGCGGGGGTTACCGCGTGAGGTTCTGGATTCCGGGCATGTCCATATCCCTACCGGGGACGTGAGCGATGAACTGTTAGCCGATGTGGGCGCGGCGGCGGTGCGTGCGGGGGCGGCGACGTTCGCTGCAGGTGTCGAGACGATCATTGCGGCGCGTGCCGGCCGGTTCCGGTCGGTGCCGAACGCGGCGGCAGTGCCGGAGGTGCTGTTGGCGTATCTGGCGCACGAGCCGATCGACGGGTGGGTGTATTTGGACACCGACCTGGGACATGCGGTGCCATGCCTGGTGCTCGACATCCGCCAAACCCCGCATGGTCAGCTGGATGTCACGCTGACCGCGGCCCGGCCGGACAGCTACAGTCATCTGCCGAACACGTGGAGATCGCGGGCGCTGCGGATCGATGCCGCCTGCGATCAGACCCGCGGTGGCCGACCGGAAACGATCTTGCGGCGGCTGGGGTTGTGTAAGGAAACCCCAGCGATGAAACAGCAGTACACCACGCACATGGACGCATTGGTTGAGTTGCTGGCCAATGGTGTCGGCACGCGCTGTGTCGGCAACGGTACCGCGTTACAGATCCAAGAATTCGGGACGGCGTTCCCGCGGAACCTGGACGGGCATATGGTGGTACTGGACACCACATCGTTGCCTGTGGAGTCGCCGATCGAGGCCGAGTTGCGTGAAAGCCGCCCAGCTCAGGTGCCTGGTGATCCGGACTTGTCGAGGATGCCGGTCTGGCCGGTCGTCGAGGTATTCGACCCGGCCGCGGATGAGGCGCTGGTGATGCACATCGCCGACGTGTCCGCCCACGTCTTTGACGACACCCTGATCGACCGATTAGTACTGCCGCACACCCACAGTCGCCTCCTGGACGTACTGACCGGTGACAGCGCAGCATATGTGACAGATCTGATCGCCGGGAAATCGGCCGGCAACCTCATCCTGTGCCAGGGATCGCCCGGAGTGGGCAAGACACTGACCGCAGAGGTGTACGCCGAGACGCTGAACAAGACCCTGTACCGGGTGGATCTAGGAATCCTGCTCGGCGACAAAGGCGTCGGCGCCCCAATTCGCCACACCCTGGCCACGGTGTTCGAACGGGTACGGCGTTGGGATGCGGTTCTGCTGATTGATGAGGCCGATGTGCTGGTCGGTACTCGCGGCAATGACTTGGCCCGCAACGCGCTCACCGCCGAATTCCTGCGCGTGCTCGAATACTTCGACCGGTTGGCATTCTTGACAACCAACCGGCCCTACGACATCGACGACGCGATTCGCTCCCGGTGTGCAGCGGTCATCACCTACCAGCCACCCACCGGGCAGGACGCAGCCCGCGCGTGGCAGACACTGGCTGCACTACACCAGCGCCAGTTGCCACCACCGCTCATCGAGCAACTGATCGAGGCATTTCCTGTGATCAGCCCGCGTGATATGCGCCAATTGCTGCGACTGGTCGCCCAGGTCGCCGCCCACGAAGACCGCGAATTCAGCATTGATCTGTTCCGCGAATGCTCCGTGTTCCGCGGACTGACGCCGGCGGCGGCATAGGTCGTGCGGCGTGCGAGACCGCCACCAACCGCTTCAGGGGAACCTGGCCGCGACCAGTAGGCCGTTGCGCGGCAGCGAAGCGCAACGGCGCGATGACTACGGAACTCCCCAAACAGCAGAACCGGCCACCGAGTATGTAGCCGGTCTCCGCGAGTGATGGTCGCACACGCGGCCAGAGAAGATTCGAGCCCGACCGCCATCAATGAACATGCCAGGGTGTCGGCACCATGCCCCAACCCCGCATCCGATTAAGAGGAGAAAGCGCACCATGACAACCTTTCTCGACATCACCTATGAACTGCTCATCGAGCCCGATGACCCCGCCATCGGCGCGGACGATCGCATCGGAGTCGGATTTCACTACGCCGGAACCTGGTCGGTGGTCTACCTCAGCCGTGGCCGCCACCCCGGAGCCGCGTACAACCCCGCCACCGACCGCGCAATATCCACGCATGCGATGGAATGCGGCGGCGATTTCGTGACCCACATGCACACCGAAGACCGCGAAACGATCGAGCAGGTACACGCGACACTGGCACCCTGGTACGCCACCGAACGCGAGCGGGGCCAGGTGCCCGATGTGGTGGCGTTCGAACTGGCCGAGCACCTGGACGTACTCGCCCACTGGGCGGCGGGCGGCAAATGGGAGGTAGTGATTCCACGGATCGACGCACCAACCTTGCACGTGGGGGACTTTCCCACCCCGGCTGCCGCCTGGACCGCCGCCGAATCCGGGTGCGTGTTCGACCTGGCCAGAATCAACCCTGAGGAATGGGACCTGGTTCTGTCCGACCTGCATGTCCGCTCGGTTCCGCTCGGCCAGGTCGGGTGAGGCGATCATGATCAATGACGGCTCCGGGCCGACGCTGGCCCAGATCCTCGAAGAAGCGGGCGCACCTGATGGTGGTCTCGGAAAGATCGCACCAGAATTGCTGGAGCGAGCGCTGCTGGATGCAGGTGTGGGCGTGAGCCAATTCCGGTACCTCTTTGAACGGTTGGCCAATCCGGATCTGCTGCTACTGGCGGTGCCGGTGGGCAAAGACTTGGCTGTCCCGGCTGTGTTAGGTCGCCGAGCGGGATGCGTCTTCGCTCCCGATGATGACGCGGCAACAGTTGCGCGGAATCTGGCCGCCCGCCCTGGATACCCGGATGCCCGTGTGGTGTCCTACGACGACGAGGAGTATCCGACGCAGGTGCGATGGGGTGGTGATGAGGCGCCGTTGCCGGACTGGGAGGAGTCAGACACCGAATGGGCACGTCTGACCGCGGCTGATGGCCGGATGTATGGCTACCACGACGATGTGATCCGCGAGGCCATCACCGGGCACTACGGCCGGGCTGTGGCCAACGAAGTACTCCGGATAGAAGGGCATGAACCTTAACCGCCAGCGAATAGGAGGCCAAGGCCAGCGGCTATCTGGCTCGGCCTCCTGTGGGATCGCAGAACAGGTGGGGAATTGTTGAGCGTGTTGTCCGCGAACTAGCTTTTCGCTTCGATGATGGCAGTCCTCAGCTGCAGTTCTTTTGGAATGGGTAGCAGCCTGCCCGGCGCGGTGGTGGTGGTGGTGGCGTTTGCGTTGGTGCCGCCTCTGGGATAGGTGGGGGCGTGGGGGATAGCGGTTCAGTGACCGAACTGGTCACGGCTGGCGTGTGATTATCGGTGCGAGCTGTCCCAGACTCGGCGCCGGCGGCGAACCACCACAGACCGCCACCGACTACGATCAGCGCGGCGGCAGCCACCACCAAGGATCGGAACGGGTGACTGCGCGCCGTGGGGACAGAGGCTAACCCTGGGCGGTATTCGCTGTAGTTGACGGTGTTTGCTTCGGCGGTACGGGTCGCGCTGTGGTCGGCCGTGCTGTTGACGTCAGCTGGGGGCGCGGGCGCGGCGAAGATTGGGTTCCTTGGATTTTCAACTGATCTCTGATCGTGCCTTGAGTGTTTCGAAATGAAGCCTGCGGCGAGCAGGTCGGCGATCGAAATTTCGCGGTGGTCACCGAGCGCGGCGAGTACCGCGAACACTCGCTCGACGGTCCAGGGTGCTTCACGGCGGCGCGCGGCCCGGCCGAACCATTCGTGCAACTCTCTTGGGCCCGCACCCAGGAGGATTTCGCAGCCGGTAGGCATCGGTATCGGGCCCCGCTCCAGCGTGATCGGGAACCCGGGAATCGGCATCACTGTGACCAATGCGGACACGAATGCGCCCTGGCCGTCACCGACCTGTTCGATAACGTGCTTGAGGTCATACATTCGCTCGGATGCCTGATCGAGGGGATTGGTGTCACTGGCGCGCACATGCACCGGATCGCCAACGATTCCCGCCATTGCCCAACGGCCGTTGACCGGGCTGTACAGCACACCACCGACGCGTTTGCGGATTCCTTTGACCTCGATGACAGCGACGGTCTGGGGCGTGAACACCACCAGGTCGGCTTCCTCGCTGCGGTTGCGTCCGCGGTGGCGTGAGGGAATCCGGCAGCCTGAAACCGCGATTCCTGGAATGGCATCCGTCCGTAGCCAGTCGATGACCTGACGTTCGGTACCCGGAATGCTTTTGCGGCTCGCGCGAACGACCAGCACTGTAATCACCCCTGCCCTGCATGGTCGCCTGCCGTCGGGCGATCATGTAATCAACAGTAGCGGCGTACACCGACACCGATGAACCGATCAGTCCGGAAAGTGGTTGCGGCGCAACATGTTCTCGCGCCAGCATGCGCATGATGCCTGGACCGCCGACCGCCTTCTGTTGCTGCCGAACGGATCGAACGCGCTTCGCAGTTGGCAGACCAGGAACTGGATTTGGCGATCCGCGCGGCGGCGGCCGGCGTAGCCCAGGACACTGTGCACCTGCGTGAGGGTTGATTGTTCGAGGTGGAAATGGCCGCCCGCGCCTGGCTGGTGTCGTCGGGCTGCCGCCGCCTTTTCGGCGTGATGGTATGGAGTCTTGACTATCGGAAGACGGGCGAGGGTGAATCTTGCTCCTCGCGGTGCCCCCGCATGCCAGTACGAGCCGCAATCACCATCGGTCACAGGTGAGTCGGAAGTTGGAGGAGAGGGTGGTCAGGACTTGGTGCCGGGCGATGGCCTGTTCTGGTGGGTCAGGTTTGGGGGGTGAGGTCGATGGTGGTGGTTCCGCTCTCGGAGGTGACGTCGAAGATAGTGGCGATCGAATCTGGGTTGCGGTTGATGGAGAGTGCTTCGCGGGCGGCTTCTTCGGGGGAGTCTGCGTCGATGCCCATCGTCCAGGTGACCGTGTAGCTGTTGGGGCGCGATGCCGCGGCGGCAGCGACACCAGCCAACTCCGCTGCATCGATACTGGTGCTATCTCCAACTCCGGCGGGGTGGGCGGCGTGGGGGCGTTCGTCAGCGAACTCGTTTCCGAATTCTGTCCGGTCCTCAGCCAATAGGGCAAGGGCTTCCTCGTGCCCTCTGGCGGCGTTTTCCGCCGCGAGATAACGCATTTCGGCGGCCTGCGCCCCCTGCTCCTCGTAGGAAGCCGCCATACCGGCGAGCCATGCACGGTAGTTGGTGTCATCAGGATCGGTGATTAGGTGCAGGACTCGGTCTGGGTCGGAGGCCAGTTCGGTATCCCCGCCGACGAGTGCAGCCATCACACGCTCACCACGCGGCTTCTGGTCGCTGGGCAGAACGTCGCGGTAGCGGATCGCGTAAACCGCGGTTTCGGCGATCTGGGTCAGGTGATCGAGTCGTGTATAGCCCATATGGTCCCAGTCCTCACGCCACTCCCGCGCGGTTGACACCACCACCTCCCTGCACAGCTCGCGCACCACAGTCTCCAGATCGCTCATAGACTGCACCGGTTCGGCCACTGTCGGATCCTCGCCGTTGATGTAGACCTTTTTGAGCCCTGGCGCGTCGAGGAACCGAGCTTCTCGCCGCTCGATGAACTCGTTCGCCCACGACTCGTAGTCCACGGCGTCGAAGACCTTGTTCCATGCCTCAGGGACCGGCACGAGGTTGAGCAGCGCTGTGGCGATCCGCTGGCCCCGGTAAGCCTCACCAGGATTGCTCAAGGTCTTCGGGATGATCCAGAAGTTGTACTGCAAGGGTGCTGCGATCTCGTCGAACTCGCGCGCCCACTGATCGTCCGCGTCGCGTCCACCGGCTGGCGACGTCGTCACCAGCCGCTCCAACTTCGTGAACAACTCGGCCATCTCCTGCGGGGTCCTCTGCAACTGCTGGCGTTCCTCCCACGACAGGTCAGCGAAGTCCCACACGACCCGCCTGAGGGTGGGCATATCAGGAAACGCGCCCGGCTCCACCCACACCAGATCGGCCTCGCTCGTCGGCGGGTTCTCCGTCCAGTTCTCACGCCAAGCCCGAAACATCGTGGCATCAGCGATCCGAGCCCACAAGAAATGGGCTTCGCGGCCGGCGAGCACCTCCGCCACAGCGAACTCGGCCCGATCGATCTCCCCAGGTGTCAGGGCAGTGGAGTCCTTGAACGACTGCAGAAGCCGCCTCGCTTCGGTGGCGGCCTCCCCGCCGACCGCTTGGGCACCCAGCATCACGCGGTTGCGGTGAACTAACTGCTCCAGGTGGTGGATCGCGTCGATGGCCTGTGCCCGGGACCGAAGCTCCGAGGTGTCCAAAACTGAGTCTTCCCGCTCGGCGGGTGGAGTGGTCATGGGATGTGGATCTCCGATCGGTTCAGGTGGTTGGTGGGTTGGGTGGGGATGTCGGTGGCGGCTGGTGGCTGCTCGCTCGTGCGGCACCGGCGCGGTGGTGATGGTCTCGGACCTCGTTGTGGCATTCGCACGCTCGCCATGTTCGACTAGGGAGGGGGTGCTGACGATCGGATGCACACGCTTGGTGGGCGTGTGTTCGGCGTCTGCGTGGACGGGAAAGCGACGATCGGCGCGTCGACTCGAAATGCACGGGCAGTCATGACGATTGCCTTCAGAGCTCGGCGCAGTGTGGGTGTTGGCTGTGATGCACACACTGACGTTCGCATGGGGTGGGCAAGCGAGTCAGGTAGAAATCCGCATTCGGGGCCTCCAGGCTGCATCACTTCGGATTGAAGCAACAATTGGTTTGTGGGTGGTGTCGGTGCCTGCTGGGACAATGTCCGTAATTCGTGGGGTCCACTCATGAATCAGTCGAGGGACCAGGGGGTTTTGATGATATCGACGCACGCGCCGAACGGTGCGCTGATCGTGGTGTTGTTGGTGTGTTTGGTGATTGAAGGGCCGCTGGGTGTGGTCGGGATGGTGGCTGGATTCTTTGCTCGTCGTGCCTACGCTGATTCCGAGTTGGCGATCGTCGGTGACGGGTTTCCTGGTGAAGGGTTTTTCCCGGCGAGGGCTCGTGGTGAACGCTTCAGCCGTATTTCCGACTGGTGTGGTGTGGTGTGTGCGGTGCTGACCGTCGTCGTGTTCGTCACCATCGTCGTGATCGTGTGGCAGTCGGTGGATGTCCACCCGTTGGGCACGATGACCGGGTCTCGTTGACCTGGTGTGGTGTTTGGGCAATCTGGAGGGCTCGGCGGTGGTCGATCGCTTCACCTGGTCAGGCGTGGGTTGTTCGGTCGAGTGCCGCGAATGCCGTGCTCGGGTGCTGTCGAAGTTCGCCGATACCCGCGCCGCCCATCTCGGCCCAAGCGATGCCGGATCTGGCCGATAGACGACGTTGGAATTCACCGATAGAGCCAGGCTCGGCTTCGCGGGGCTGGCTGCAGGTCTCTCGGTGTCTGTTTCGATGGGGGGTATCGGCTGCCCGCGGTTCGCGTATCTCGGACCCGACTCGGCCACGGCCGAGTCGGGTTGGCAACCAGTAGCTGTTCAGTTCTCGGGGGAACTCTTGGCAGGTTCGGGTTGGGTGAGGTTGACCGACGATAGGTTGATTTTCTCGTTCGATACGGTGATCTGTGCGCGGGCGTCGGCGTGGGTGATCAGTGCTCGGGTCAGGCGCAGTGCCACCTTTTGTGCTGCAGCGGGGTCTGTGTAACCGTTGGCGAGGGTGCGGGTCAGTGGGTGCAGGTCGCCGTCGTTGGAGTACCAGTGGCCGATGGTCATGCCTGTCAACCGCACGATCACGTCGAAGGTCTCTGGGCCGCTTCTGCCGTAGTCTGTTGTTCCACTGTCGGTTTCGCGGCTGCCACGGAACGCTACTTCCGCGATCTGATCTGCTCGAAGCCAGTTCCCGTCATGTGTTGCCACCCAGAGGTTACCCATGAACGAATTGTGGACTACGGCACTGACATCCGTGCCCGGCACCTCGCGTGGCCAGGGGGTTTCTCGGCAGGCCCTGGCCTGCCGTCGTGTCGGACAACGTGCAGGGGAAGTCGTCGGGTTGGCGGTTGTTGTAGGGGTCGGGGAGGGCCCTAAGCCTGGATCCGTGGATGGGGTGCTGGTCACAGTCGGGGTTGTGGCGGCAGCAGCGTTCGCCGAGTGATATCTGCACGGTGAGTGTGTCGCCGGATTGTAGGTGCGCGATCAGGAATGCTGAGCGGTTACCTGGTAGCGCGGTCTGGTAGACGGGCATGGTGATTCGCCTTGTGCAGAAGGGGTTTGTGGGGGAAGCGGTTCGGAGTGTCGATGCGGATCTGTGGTTCGCGGTGGGGGTGTCAGAAATCGAAACCAGTGTCCGGTGCTTGTCGAGGTCGCCGCCCCCGCCCCCGCCCCCGCCCCGGCTTCGTCTTCGCGCTAACCATCGTCGTCGGTTGTGGGTGTGGTGGTGATGTGTTGTGTGGTGGTGATGGTGGCTGTTGGGTGGTAGCTGCCGTCGATGGCGGTGTTGGTGTAGGTGCATAGGTCGACTGGTTCGTCGGGGTCGTAGATGCGGTATTCGGGTTCGGCTCGGTTTGCGGCGTCGGTGGCGGGGTCGTCGTCGCGGGGTGTGTAGACGGTGATGCCGATGTAGGGGCCGTTGGGTGAGACGGTGAGGATGTCTTGTCCGTCGGCGGTGGACATTCCGGGTTGGAGGTGGCGGGCGGGCAGGGTGTAGTGGATTTGTTCGAAGTGGTCAGGCATGGTGGGGTCTTTCATGGTTGGTTGGTTGGTGGGTGAGGGTGTTGGTTGTGGGGTGGTGGGTAGTAGTGGGGTCCAGATGTGTGCGAGGTGGGTGGCGCGTTGTGTCAGCCATTTCCGGATGGCGGGTTCGTCGTTTTCGGTGACGGTGACTGTGACTGACCAGTAGTCGCCTTCGCGTTGCAGTACGTAGAACAGGCTCAGTTCGTCGGTGTAGTCGGGTTCGGCCCATTCGGGTTCGGGTTTGATCCAGTCCCAGCGCACCAGCAGGTTGTAGTCGGGGTCTTCGTCGCCGCGTGCTTCGAGAAAATCTGCCCACGAGTCGAAGTCTTCGTGGTTGCCTCCATCGGCCGGGGACACGTGTCGGTGGCCTAGGTGGCTGTAGTAGGGGTGTTCGTGGTCCCACAGGTGTGGCTCGTTCATCGCGTGGTTCTCCCGCTGGGTGTGGGGTGGGTGTTGTTCAGGTCGGTGGTTGGTGTGTGTGGTGGTTGATGGTGTCGGTGAGGAGGGTGAGGGTTTGTGTCCAGGCGTGTTTGCGGGTGGGCCAGTGGGGGTGGTTTCGGTCGTTGGTGATGTGGTGGGGGTGCCAGGTTTCGGGGTGGGGCCATAGTTCGTGTGGGCGTTGGAGTTGTGGCCAGCGTGGGTGGGGGAGGGTGTTGATCCAGGCGCTGATTTCGTGGCGGCGTGGGTCGTGGCCGATGAGGGTGGCCAGGTGGTGCCAGGTGATGAGGTGGGCGGGTCGGTGGTTCCATCCTTGCCATTGGGTGAGGGGTTGGAACCGTAGTCCGGCTTTGCATACGCAGTAGGCCCAGTCACCGCCTGCGGAGGGGGTGGTGGTGTCGTGTGTGCTCGTGTAGCGCAGTGTGGCAACGATTTCCAGGGCGGTTGGTACGGCGTCTCGTAGGCAGGTGAGGGCGTCGATCGCGTGCTGGCGTTCGGTGGCGAGTATTTCGCCGAACAGGTCGAGTTGCGTCATCGCCGACGACAACCCGGTGTGGTGGTGATGTGGTGTGGCATGTCGGATCCTTTTCTGTTTCGCCCCTCGCCCGATGACGGGTTGGTTCGGGGGTGACACCCCTCCGATGCAATGCGAGCATGCTAGCATGATCGCATTGCTGTTGTGGGGTGGTTGATGCTTCCCCGCGCGGGCCGTGGCCTTGGTGGCTGATGGCTGGACCGTTTCATGCTTTTGAGGAGTTTTGATGTCTGTCGACCTGATCGACCCGTTGCTGTTGGCGACGGATGTAGGTGGTGGGGATTCGCCGCTGTTTTCGTCGTTGGGTGGGTTTGTGGAGGAGTTCCTCGCGCACGCGTATGCCCGGCAGGTCCACCTCAGCCCCGAGAACGTGTGGTGTTCGCAGTGGTGGCGCCACGAGGAGGCGGTGAGTCGGCTGCAGGCGTTGTGGACGGCGTATGAGGATCTGGCGGTGTCGGGGCCGTTGGGGATGAGTGAGTGGTGGTCGGGTCACGCTGATCTGCTGATGCCGGTGTTGTTGAGCCCGGCTGGGGCGTTCAAGTACTGCAGTGCCGGTGGTGGTCACAAGGACACGCTCAAGCCGCTGCGCACCGATCGTGAGGGTGCGGAGCCCTTTTTGTTCGCTGCCGGTGACAGCGCGACCGCCAAGTCACGGTTTTCGTCGGTGGGGGTTTTCGTGGAGGAGTTCCTCGCGCACGCGTATGCCCGGCAGGTCACCGACAGTGAGCAGAGCACGTGGTGTCCGCAGTGGTGGCGTCATGTCGAGGCTGTGGACCGGCTGTGGGCGTTGTGGCGGGCGTTCGAGAGTCTGCGCATGGCGGGCCCGTTGGGGATGAGTGAGTGGTGGTCGGGTCACGCCGATCTGATCATGCCGAGCTTGTTCGCGTGGAACGGCCCGTTCAAATACTGCGGTGTCCGCAAGGGACACAAGGACATGCTCGACCCGCTGCCCACCGACCGCGCTGATGCGCCGACGCATCTGTTCGCTACCCGCGCCAGCGCGGTAGCTGTCGCTGTGGCGTGACCGGGCGAGTGTCGCGACTACTTCCTCACCACTTCCGGACCCCTACAGGGTCCGTCTCACCCGACAGAAACAGATCGAAAGGATGTGTGGCAGATGACGGCACGATATGTATTGAGTGTCACCCCGACCGAGCAGGGACGGCAGAAGTATCCCGCGTGGCAGTTGTTGGGGAACTCGATCAACGTCTACAGTCGCGAAGAGCTCGATAAACGGTTGGCTGCCGCCGCCGATGCGCGCCGGGCGGGGGATATCTCGGCTGTCCACGTCCGCGAACTCACCCCTGCCGAACAGCGCGAAGCCGAACAGTGTCGCCGGTTGGCTGTGGCGCGTCAGCAGCGTGCTCGCGCGCAGGATGCTCGCGGGCATGGTCGGGAGCGCTGAGACCGTGCCCGTCATCGGTGCCGCTGGCGTGTGCCGCGAAACCTGTTGCCTGGACGGGGCTGTCGCTGTCGTGGTTGTGGCGGTGCGAGGGGGTACGGGTGGTGGCGATGCACGACGGTGAGGTCTTCACCGGTGGTGAGCGTGCGTTGCTGCGCGAATTGCACTGGGATGTCGGGCAGTTGCTGGCGGCTCCGCTCAGGGCTGTCGCGGCCTGGCAGGCTGAGAATCGCAGCGGCGGCGGTGGAGGTTTTTCCTTCGAGTTCGGACGGACCCGGGTCGACGGGCGTTGGTATGAGTGGACACCCGTGGAGTATTGGCCGGACGCCCGTCCGCGACGATGGCGCCGTGGTCTCCTGCTCCGTGAGGTGTCGATCACCTATACGCGGCTGCAGCGTTGGGTCGAGGCCCAGCCTGGCGAGGTACGCGACAAGGCGCTCACTTGGTGGCGCACCTATCCGGACAACACCAGAGACCTCGACGCTTTGGCCCGCCTCGCCCTCGCGCAGCTGGCCGACCCGGAACCCGCCGACCTGCTCGAGCAGGCAGATGCCTGCTGGGCGACTGGAACCGAACCGAAGACGACAAGGAGTAGGGCCGATGAATGACATGGCGGTATCTGGGGGTGGGGTTTTTGTGGCGCCTCGACGCGCGGTGGGCACGCTCCAGCGGGCGGGGTGTGAGGTCTACGCCGACACCGGCGGCCCGGTCGACAAGCGGCTGGGTTCGCACATCGTGTTGTTGATCGTCGACGATGCTGACGTGTGGGCCGCCGCGATCGAGGCCGAGGGCGACGCCCAGTTCGCGTGGTGGCGATCGAAGGGAGATCTTCTCATGGGCGAGCGGCGGCGCTCACGAAAATACGAATCTGCTGCGTGTGTACGTGCTGAGGGGGCATGCAGATCCTGGTACCGCAACTGCGACAGCGCCGATGTTGCCTTTGCGTGCGTGGTTGACCTGCGTCGTGCGCACCCCAACCCGGGTGTCCGCTACGAGGTTGTCCCTATCACCGGTGCCGGCACCTGCCCTGAGTGTCATCGGCCGATGATCGAGGCTGATGGCCAGTGGCGTCATCACCTCGGCAACTCGATCGACTGTGTACACCGCCAGGAGCCCGCCACCGACGCAGCCGATCACGTCGAGGGGGAATGGGTCATCGATGTCGACATGGGGACGATGATCTGCGGCTATTGCAATGAGGTTGTGGGATGGGCGGAAGCGGTCAGTCATGTCCGGTTGACCGGCGGCTACCTGTTCGGCATCGAGGCAGGCAATCTGATCGTTCTCGCCGAAGCAGCGCTTCCGGACGACCGGATCACCTACCTGCCTCACTACTGCGACAAGATCCCCGACCAGGCGCGGGCGCGCTGGACCCCCATTCCCGCGGGCGCCAGCTGATCCCGATCGCTGTTCGGTCTTGGCTGCGCTGGCGTGTCTGGTGGCTTCACCTGGGTGCTCACCCAGGACTCGATGTGGACAACCACCGCCGCGGTGATCGCGGCGGTGGTTGTGTGGCTGCTCGGGGGGCTTGCTGTGGTGTTTTTCGATGAGTGACATCAGTGGTGAATGACTCGGTACGAGAAGGGGGTTTCAGAGACGGTGAGCGAGTCGGAGGGGTCGTCTGTCCGCCCTTTGTTGCGTCTGCAGCGTCTCTGGGCCGAGCGGGATCGTGTGGCCGCGCAGTTGCGGGATATCGGACAGTGGCAGGTCACCGATACCGCACTCACGGTGTGGTGTCCGCAGTGGTGGGCACACCCTGAGGCCCTGTCCTGCCTCGACGTGCTGCGCCGGATCTACACCGAGGCAATCGAATCCGGCGGCCCCGCGATCTGTCGGCCTGGTGGCTCGACCACGCCGACCCGCATATGGCCTGGCTGCTCGACCTGGACGGGCCGTTCGAGTACTGCTCACAGCGGGGCGGGCACAAGCCCCTGCTGACCCCGCTGCCCACCGACCCACTCCCAGCGGTCCCCCGCCCCATCCGCGCAGCATCCTGACCCGCCGATACCGATATCGGCACCGATATATCCAGTGAGAGAAAGGGATTCATCATGACCGACCACTACATCCACAAAGGCCGCACGCCTCTCGGAATGATCATCAACGAGCGCGACAGCCGGATCACGTTCCGGTACAAGGAAGACACCGTGGTCCAGCGCGCCGCGAAGCGGATCGAACTGGAGCGGGTCAAGCGCATCGAGCGCAAGGCCGCCCGCCGCGCACTCCAACAGCGAGAACTGCACAGGGAGATCCGGTAGCGCCAGCCAACCACAACGGCACCGACAGCGGGCCGGGAGCATAACCGGCTCCCGGCCCGCTGTCGGTGCCGCATCCCATGGGGCTTGCAGCTCCCGGAAGGATCGAAGGCATGTCTGATGGTCAGAGGGCGCCTCTTGCGGTAGGGGACATAGTTGTCCTGGCATACGGACGCGGAGCTGTTCATTGGGAGGTGACCGAGCTCGTCGATGGCTGCGCGTGGTTGCGGACATGCCCCAGGCCTGATGTCGCTACCACCACGCGTTGGTTGTCGTGGCTCGATATCAGCAGGGGGAAAGCCGTCCGCGTCAACGGCATCCCGATCAGTGAGGCAACCCATGCTTGAGAGGCCCCGATTCCGCCTTGCACGGCACCTGGCACCCGGGCGGCGCTGGGGTTGTTATAGGTCCATCGCGGCGCGGAAGCGCATGTCCACGGTTTCCATGGTGGTGGTGTCGAGGGTGTCGATGCGTTCGGTCAGGCAACCGCGTCGTAGTTTTTCCAGTCCGTCGCCCAGGTTCAGCCAGCAGGCGCGTTCGTTGATGCTCACTTCTACGGCGAGTACGTCGACGGGGTTGTCGGCGCTGACGCGTACCCCGTACAGGACGCGGCGGGCGTCTTGGTCGAGCACTGATTGTGCGGAGACCAGCACGGTCAGCCAGTTGTGGGTTTGGACCTCGTAGCGCCAGACCTCACCCCGCCGCACGGTACCCGCGCTGCTCGTCGATGCGGGCTGCGGTTTCTTCCAGCTCGAGGTCGGCCACTGCGGCGGCGGTGTCGTCGCCGGACAGGGCCAGGGGTGGGTAGTCGGTGGCCAGATGGCGGCGCGCGAGCCGGGAGATCACCGCGGATTCGGAGATCCCGCCGATCTTGGCCGCAGCCTCGATCAAATCGATGGCGACAGGGTCGACCGTCCAATTCTTCCGTTTCGAGGGCATGGGGGTGAGTGTATCAATCATGCGCATCAATGATGCGCATGAATAGGGTGCGCAGGTGGCGGCGGCTGTCCTCGAGGGTGAACATCCACAGCTTCGTCTCGTCGAGCTCGTGTACCGGTGTCGGAGCGGTCAGCGCCGATCGATTGCCGCCTGTCGCAGCGCGCGACTGCTCGCATCGACCACTGGCATGGCCTTCCAAATCCCCTGGCCCGCAACGAAACACGGCGAGCACACCAACGGGCACCGCGCAGTCTCCGATCACGTATTCGCCGGGAGCCAAACCGGAACCACAGGGATAGTCGTAGATGCCCTCACCGATTGACGGTCAGGGGCGTGCCTCGGCGTTCCACTCGGCTTCTGTGAGATGCAATCCGGCTGCTATGACTTGATTTCCCGCGATGGTCATGTTCCGGTCGTTGTCACTGGCGGCGAGGTGTCCGAGGTACCTGCCGACCGCCAACGCGACCCTTCCGATCGTGACGTCGTCCAGGTCTGGAACCTCTGCGCGGAGGATATCGGCCACAGCCTGGCCGCCCCTCTTCTGCAAGTCGGCGTCGGGCGAACTCAGCAGTATGCGGTGGGCGTGCCGTAGCCTTTCCCGCTCGGCCGCGCCCAGTTGCGGGGCGTTGGGGCTATGTCCGGGGTTGGAACTCATGTCGGTCCGTTCGAGATCGGCGGGGACGTTGATTCGGGCAGCCTCACTGTATACCATTTACGGTCAATGACCAATAATGGATTGGAGTAGGGGCCTTGTCCGATCATGCATCGTTGGCGGAGTGCATCAGTGAGTACAAGCGTGCACGCACGCTGATGCAGACGGTGCTGGTGGACTCGGTCAGTCGGCTCGGGTTCCACCCCCAGGACGTCGAAGACGCCGGTGGCAGTGACCGCCAGGTACGCACCGCCCGGGAGCTGCCACTCACGATCGGCGCAACCGACGCATACCTGGTGGGTGGTCGGCCCATCGGGCAATTGGAAAGCACCAGTGTTGTTGCACTGGTCGCGTCCAACACTCGAGTCGGGGCACCGTTGTGGCATGAGCACGGGATTTACCTGCGTGACCACGCCTTGAACAAACCCGTGCGGCGCATAGCCGACGCGCTCGGCACTGATCGCGACCATCAAATCTCGGACGTGCGGCCAATTCTCGCCCGGTACTTCCTCGGCAGTGCCGCCGCCGTGCCGCCGCATCACCCGAGCCCGGTCGTCGCCCACCGCCTCGCAGTGATCTGTCCGCTGTTGACCAGCCCGGACATGATCGAACTCTGGCCGGGCCCGTGTGATCTGTTCATTCTCGGAGAGGCAGTGCCGATCAACCTGCCGCTCGGCTATTCCCGCCCCACTGGGTTGCCAGGCACCCAGCACCACAGGTTGGGTGACCTCCAAACCGCCACCGCGCTCAAGGGCACCCCGACCGTCTGAGATGTCCACAGGTACCGACCAGGACCACCAGCGCTGATATTTTCGTGCGGCTTCGCAGCCCGCGCACAACGTTCGGTTCGGCGTCGACCCCGCCGGTACGTGAACGGGTTCTGTCACAGCGATCGCTGATCGGGTGGTCGAAGTCTCGGCACCGGCCGGGGTCGGTGCCGGAGGGCGCCGGCATGGGTCGCGCGTTCATCGTTTCGACCGCGGTCCGAGATGTCATCGCCGGGCCCGCGGTTCTGAGGCTTCCGGCGGTAGGCCGCGCTGATCAGGCTTCGTGGGTTTTGCGTGCTCGGCGCTGGTGGTAGGTCAGGAAGCCGTCTACGGCCTGGGGGGTGACGCCGATGAGGCGTGCCATCCAGGAGGTTCCTCGGCCGAGTTTCTTCAGCTTCTCGCCGGCGCCGCGCCGGCGGCGGCGTGCGGCAGCGAGTTCCTCGTCGAGCCGCACCGTGTCGGCGTGCGCGGCCTTGAACTCGGCCACCAGTTCGTCCTCGGACTTCACGCCACCTCGTCTCGTGTGCTTGACCGGCCATCGCGGCGGGATTGCTCGCCACGTCGAGGGATTATCGCCAATGGCCGGTCTCGTGTCCGGCGTGGGTTCGGTCTTCATTGTGTCGGCCTTTCCTCGGCAAGTCTCTTCAAGACTGTCTTGACAGTCCGAGATTCGAGGTTATAGGTTCGAGCCGAAAGTTTTCAAGACTGTCTTGAAAAACTGGATCGGATCATGGACGGGAGCACACATGAACGCCAAGACCACCCCTGGCTGCGGCCTCTACTTCATCGCCGACGGCGAAACGCCTTATCTGAAAGCCGAATTCGGGCGCCAACGGTGTCGTGGACGTGGACCTGACCACCGTGCGGGCCGCCTGTCTCGTCGGAATCACCTCCGGATGGTCCGAGCTGAGCTTCCCCGTCGACGAGAACGCGCCACTCGCTGACGCAGCCCGCTTCCACCTCGACCAAGTGTGCAGCATGGCCAACCGGCTGCTCTCCGACATCCGGAGCCCCGCATGACCCACCCCGGGGCACCGCCAATTGCGTTGCAGTCGAACCGAGTTCGCCAGCATGGCCCTCTCACCAAACATCATGCCCCCACAACGGAAGGACCCACGATGACGCGAGCCACGCGTATCTGGCACATCGAAGAGCGGTTCGGATACTTCTACTCCACCAACCACTTCGGTGGTTTTACCCGGCACGGCACCAGGGAGCAGGCCGTCGCGGCAATCGAGCAGGACATCGCCGAGTACGGCGATCGGTGGAGAGACCAATAGGACTCCCTTGGCGCGATCCGAGGGACCAGACAGCACCAATCTGCCTGGTCCCTCGGATCGCCCACCAATACTACGGCTGCACCTACCGCCAGCCAACAACCCGATCACCGCCACATCGACCCAGGAGATCCGTATGACCACGAACCAGCCCGCGACAGCCGACACCGAGCCCGTACACGTCTCAGCGCAGATGCGAGCCTTCGAGCGCGCTGTTCGAGAGCACTTGCAGCACCCTCCCGCCGAGTGGACCGTCAAGCGCATCGATGCCCGACGGTGGTACGTCGTCGACCACCGCGGCGCGACCATCGCCAGACGAACCACGAAGAAGGCCGCCCACGAAGCCATCGAGGACAGCACCGAACGCCGTATCTGGGACGACAACTGTGCGTGGTATCGCGGTGAAAGCACCGATCCGCGCGTTCGGCAGCTCACCGCGGACGAAAAGGCCATCGTCGCCCAGGTCCTCGCTGAAATCGGCGGCGCGGACGGACCAAGCAGCGAGTAGCCCGCCGCAGTCCTGCACACCGTCACCGCCACGACGACGCGCAGCTGGCCGGTCGAGGTGGATCTCGAGTTGGACGACAACTTCCAATTCCACTACCGGCTGTCGGTCGGCCCTGAATGGGTGTCCGGCGTGATCGACCGACACGTCTGACATGGCATCTCGACCGGCCCGGGTGGTCGCGACAGCCACTCGGGCCGATCGACACAAGAAACCTCTTGGTGCCCACGACCTCGGTGCACCGCACTTCGTCCCCCCGACCCACTTTCATCCCACCTCCGAAAGGACGCCCACAGTGACGAGCGACATCGACAGCCGGACAGTCGACTTCAAAGAGATCGACCTGTACGCCGAAGACACCGACGACAAGCGCTACGTATGGAACGACGGCCGCAAGACCGCGGACTCGACCGCAGCCGAGTTGTGGGAGGTGGCGCAGAAGCTGACGGCGCTTCGCCGACTGCCGCTCAAACCTGTCCCGTACTCCGATCCCGGCGAATGGTTCGAACCCTCACGCGTGCCGACGTTCCCGTTCACCCTCGACACGGTGGAGCAGATGTTCGGAACGCTCATCGGCCACATCCAGCTGATGGCCTACCGCTACGAGGACGAAAGCCGCGAGCTCACCCAAGCCCTGGCCGAGTTGGACGCCCCGCTCGAGGTTCCGACCGAACTGCGTGGATGCATGAGTGAGGGCTATACCCCCGAGAAGGTGAACTCGGTCCTCGGCCATCTCGCCAATGTCTGCGGAGTCCGAATCGTTTGTGTCTGGGAGCGCTTCGGCGCCTACGGATTCGCTGGGAACTGCGACTTCTACATCGAATCCAACAGCGGCGAGGCACTGTACTACCTCGTAGGTGGGCTGCGGGCATGGCTCAACACATCCGCTGATGATCCCCAATCGCCGGCGACACCGGGTGAGCCCGCCAGTTGGGTGGGAGGTTTGGTCAGCGAGTTCACCCACGCCGACTTCGCCGGTGGCGACAACTCCCACAACTACGCCATACACAACAACGAGTAGATCCACAAACAGCCGTCAGGGCCGTCGGACACCGACGGCCCTGACGATCGTTGAGGAGATGCCGCCGGGTCGTCACGAACCTGCGCGAGTCGGGGGAAGGGTAGCCCAGCGGCCGGTCCGGCTGTCGACATCCTGAGCCTGCGAACCGGACAGTCCCCCCGCCCGAGCGCGCCGAGCTCGCTCGGCCTGCCGGCCGACAACGGCCGACGCGAGGTGTGCAACTGCTGATCCCGCTCTACCACCTGACGAACACAACCGATGGAGACCCCCATGACTGCTCCCGCAACCGTCTACATCGCCGAAGCGATCTGGTTCCAGGACAACCCCGTCGATGGTCGTCACCGCCTCGCCATATGCGCCAGTCTCGACGACGCCCTGCAGGTCCTGCGCGCGCACCCCATCCATGGCGACCCCCACTTGACAGCCACCGAAACAACGAGCGCGCTCGGCTCCGTCAACGCCCGCACCTGGGCCGTCCACCACCGTGACAAGGAACCCGATGACGAAGGAGTTCTCTGGATCACCGCGGAAATCATCGCTCGCCCACAGCATCCGATCCCACACGGCTCACCTGTTGTGAGCGTGCCGGCCGCCGCGGTGTTGATCGGGGGCCGGTCGGGTGTCGGGAAAAGCAGTGTCGGTCTCGAGGTTCATGCGCAGTTGTCTGCTGCGGGAGTGCGTCATTGCCTGATCGAGGGCGACTTCCTCGATATGGCGTATCCGCTGACATGGGAACAGGGGCTTGCGGAACAGAATTTGGCTGGGATGTGGGCCAACTATCGTGCGCTGGGATATCGGCGAATGGTCTACACCAACACCGCTAGCGTCTTGGACGAGGTTGCCGATCAGCTGACCGCGGCCATGGGTGATAGCCCCACCGTCGTCGGTGTTCTGCTGACCTGTACGGACGAGACCGCTCGCCGGCGACTTTCCCAGCGCGAGATAGGATCTGGTCTCGACGACGCCCTGCAGCGCAGTGCGGTCATGGCTCACCGACTCGACATCGGGTGCCCGCCCGGAGTCCATCGAGTCGTGACCGACGAACGTGGGGTTGGCGAGATCGCGGCGGAGATCATTCGACTCTCGGGTTGGCTTACGCCCGAGTCGCCTGGTGTCTGCTGACTCGCGCCGACTCCCACACCTTCGGGCCACCCGAAGCTGAACTACCAACACAACCCAGCCGGCGCCACCCCGACCGACACACCGGCTGGGGTGGTGTCGAATTTCGCGATCGAGCGACTCCCGGTTGCGCGACCGAAGCCACTATGTGCGCTTCGGCGGGGTATGCAGAACGATGGGGATGTGAATTCCCCTGTGCCTGGGCCTGTTTTCGATGTGATCGCTGTGTTGAACGGTGTGGTGGACTTGCGGTCTTATCCGCGCCGGAACCTGGTGCTGAGTTCGGCTCAGTCTGGCGGTTTCGTGTTCGGTTCGGCCGGCCACCAGCGTGCGATCTTCAAGCCGGTCGTCCACCTGGTCAACGGCATCGAGCTGCTCGGATCTCAGGGCTGGGAGCTGGTCAGCGTGGTCGAACGGAACATCGGGAACGCTTACTACACGTTGGCGTTCATGCGCCGGGTCTGATGCAGGTCATTCGATGTCGTGGCCGCGCTCGCCGCCGCCGCGGTGCACGCAGTCGCTCAGGCTGCCGAACGGGATTGTCGCAGTGGAGGTCACCGCACTGACACCCGGAATGCTGGCGGGTGCTCGCGTGGCACCTGCTGTGCTGTCGCGTGTTGTTGTGTGGTCGGGTCTGGGGCTTGGGTGGGGGTTCGGGGTGCGGTTGAGCTGGGCATTGTCCGGTTTTGAACACGAAAGTGTTCTCTGGACTAGCTATTCGGGTCGTTGGATGGGGATCGGGATTGCGAGATTGGTTGTGTTCGGTCCGGTCTCGCGGTCGCGCATCCGGTCGAGGGTCGCGATCTTCGCCGCGCGGCAGCGTTGAGGCTGACTTGCAGGCCCTCGACTTCACCTGTCCAGCCGTTCGCGTGGGCTTCGGCGATGCGGTCGCGCAGGTTGGTGGTGATCTCGGCGAGCCGGTCGCGACCACGTGGATCAACGCGCAGGCTCGGACAGCGGATGCAAGCTTCTCTGAACCAACGCATGTGCGCTCAACCGAGATCGATGACCGGCCGTCGAGGCGCATGAAAACGCGTTGTCGGCGGCATGAGCGTGTGCCGAGTGCGGCTGTTGTCTGGGTGCCTATAGCATTCCCGCCGCGCGGAACAGCCGGTCATAAATCGCGCGGACGGTCTCCTGTTTGCGCGCGTTGTAGTCCATGACGTGCCCACCTCCTGGGACCGCCGCTCGTTTGGCGTCCTCGTAGTGTGCGCGGTCCTCAGGGTGGGCCCGTAGCCAGTCGCGGAACATGCGGTGCCGGATGACCTCCGGGCACTCTGGTCCGAACACATGTAAGTTCACGCGGGGATCGGCCAGCCTCAGACACCGGTGTTGGTGCCAGGATGGCTCCCGAACCGTGAGGATGTAGCCGATCCGCGTGAGCAGAGGGACGTACCGCTCCTCGTCGCGGGGATCGGCCACCGTCAGATCGATGTCGATGACGTCCTTGGCGGCCAGTCCTTCGACGGAGGTAGACCCGACATGCTCGATGTCCATCACCGCCGGGCCGAGCGCCGCGCGGATCTCCGTCGCCGCGGCCTGGTAGCGGCGCGGCCACTCGGGCTGGTAGGCAACGATCGAGACCGTCTCCGGCGGAGGGGCGCCGTTCACCCACGGGCTCTCGGCCGGGTCGGGCTCGTGGTGTCGGGTGATCTCCTCGAAGGTGGGCACCCGTGTCAACGTAGCAGCGGCCCGCCGGGGAGCCGATCTATTTTATTGCCGCGCTGACGCGACTTTGAGGGAGCGATGATCTGTGATGAAGGTTGTGCTCGCTTGTGGGCTACAAACTGCTACCCTGGCGAACGTAGCTGCCCCATCGAGGTGGGGTTGGAAGTGAGCCACGGGATTACTCGCCGGACGACGAGGCCCGTGGCTCGCGTCGTATCCGAGGTCAGATCGAACGCATTTCGATCATGCCGCCGAGCTTGTCGAGGTATGTCGAGTTCCCTACGCGGTGCTGGACGACCGCGCCACAGACGATGTCCGCGGTCCACAGCACTGGTTCGTCGCGGCCGATCCGATGCCCGAGTCTCAGGTCCGCAGTGAGCACGCGCTGGGCGCGGAACTTCTGCACGATGTCGTAGTCGCTGGCGTCGGCGCCGCCTCGCGATTCCAGGGTCAGCGAGCCGCAGTTCAGGTACGCCAGGTGGGGCAGCAGGTACTCGAGGCACTTGCGGCGGTGGCGGCGATCGTCCGCGTCGGCCGAGTGATGCACGGCGACGATCCCACATACCGGCAAGGACGCGACCACCTCGATGAATTCCAAGCGCTGGTCGGCGCTGGCCGAGTGCCAGTGGAGCTTCTTCTCTCCGGGCAGCTGCAGTGCTTGCATCTCCGCGCGAACATGTTGTTCTTCGGTGTCATCGAGCAATACGGCCGAGAGGATGTAGGTCCCGGGATCGTTGCCGGGCTGCGATCCGCTCTCATCGCCCCACGCGGTCAGCATGGCCTCGCGGGCTCCCGCGAGGCCGACCACGTGTCGGCGCCGGCATCCCGATGACCTACGTCGGTGGCGTACCAGTACAGAACGTTAACCTGCACGTGGTACCCCTCCCCGTGGGGAGGCGTTAGTCTCATCCCAACTCCAATGAACGGTTTCTCGGACTGCATTGGTGTTTCTGTCCTCCCCCCGACTCGCACTCGGGGGGAGGGCAACCCGTTCGAACTCCCGGGCGAATCCCAATTAGAGCAACCGTGACCGACACGGTGGATGCACTTAAAATGGCTTGATGTCACGGGGTTTGGGCCGCACTCAGCGCAGACTCCTCGCTGCGCTCTACATCGGACATGTAGGTCCTTGGCGGACATGGGATCTCGATGCCGGCTACCCGTGGTTCGCCGTGACGGAGATCGGTCTACGTGACGACGACTACGACTTGTACGACGGCGACGACACCACCCTCGTCGAGCGCGACATCAAGCGCAGTCGCCGCGCCGTGATACGTCGCGGGCTCGACGGACTCGTCAGCCGCGGTTACGCCGAAGCGATGATGCACACCGTCGATCTCTTCGAACTTCAACTCACCTACGGCTGTTGGGATCACCTCCCTACCCGCCAAGTCCTCATGGCCCGGACCACCGGCCTCGGCGACCAGTACGTCCAACGGCATCGCCATCAGTTGCTGTCGGAACTGGCTGAACCAGTTCTGCGTGAGGCCTTGTACGAGGGCCTGCGTGGCGCCTTGGCGACGTACGGATTCGTCGACACCGATCCGGCACCGAACACAGCCACTCGGCGGCGGCGCAGGCGTCGACGCACATCCTCGGGGCGTACTCCCACCACCCCAGTCCGTGCTCAGACACCAGTAGTTGCGACTTCCGCGCCAGCGGCGCAGCTCAGCAAGTCCCAAGTCGTGGAAGTCCTCGCTCTCGAGGGGTTTCCCGCCGCTGCGGTTCTCACGCAACTCAGGGCCTGGCACCGCGAACAGCAGCGGGACTTGCGTACGAAGTTCGGCGACCCAGGCCCGGCGCTCGACGAGTACCAGTTCGACGCCGAACAAGTGGAAGAACTACGTGCTCAACTCACTACACGCGACTGACTGGCCACTCCGATCCGCACCCGCCGCCGACCGGTTTTCGATACGAAGGTGGGGTGGGTGGCTGGTTGTGCTGTGCCGGCTCGGCGTATGGATCACGCGATCCCAAATACCTTGCGACGTTTCACATGTAAACGTTTCATCGGGACGATGGTTAAAGGCGGGCACGGCTACTTCGCCGACGAGTCGCCGAAGTCGAATTCTGATTCAGGCTCGACATATTCGTCGATCTTGCCGTACTCGCCGATGGCTACCTTTAAGGCCGCCGCCTGTAGCTGCGGCACCTGGATCTTGATGTACGGCCGCCCATTGAGCTCGTTGTCCCACAGTTCATCCGGGACAACCAGCGCGTAGAGATCGGCGTCACCTGCGCCCTGCTCGATGAGGAATTGCTGGACCTCGTCGGTGTCGATCCCGGGCGCGTGCTCGAGGGCAAGGCCCCATTCCATTCCGGCGGCGTCGGTGCTGGTGTCGAGGATGACGATGTCGAGGAGGCTCATGATGTTGTTCGCTTCCTGGTGGGCGTAGATGGCGTGTGTGATGAGTTCGCGGCGGGCCATTCCGGCACCGTGTTTGTTGCCGGGCCAGCGGGTTTCGGCGTAGTCGGAGACTGCTTTGGCGACCACCTCTTCCAAGCGGACCTCGTACTTGCGTCCCACCACCGGCCGTCCGGCTTTCAAATAACCCATGCGTTAATAATCGCACACTGCTGTGGCGGTTCCCAAGATAAACGCATGGGTTATTAATGAACAGATCGGGAGGTCATTCGTCGCCAGGGGCGTCGGGATCATGCAGTGGCCGGTGTGTTCCGCTCGGGTGGAGTGATCCGTTGGGTGGGCATGGACAGCAGCCGGTTCACCTTGCAACGTTTCGTATAGAAACGTTGCAAGGTGGGTTATGCTTGTTGTGTGGCTATCGCTGAAATCGACCTCGATGCAGAGCAGACGTTGCCGGCGCCTGGCGGGCACACGATCGCGGTGACTCCGCGGTTCGAATACCTTGTGCCGGACAACTCTTCGCCGTCGGCGTCGTGGGTGGAGCGGGGAACCCGTATGCATATCACCGGCCGTGCAGCGTCGCTGGTGACGGCGACCAGGGAGTCCGCACAGACCGATCGGGCCAAGCTTCATCCCCGCACCGGCGGGGACCGGCATCATGTCGATTACATCGCGGGCGCTTACCGGCCGGTCGCCGTCTATGGCGTGGTGGACGGGCAGCGCGCTTATCGTGTCCTGGCCGACACGATCCGCGCGCAGATGGTCTATGACCGGCTGATCCAGGAGCGTCGCGACCGTGCCGCGACGGTCTTGCGGGAAGCGCGCGCCACCTATGACGGGCTGGACAAGGCGGCTCAGTTCCAGTACGGCCGCACCCAGCTGATGTTGGCCGCCGAGCGTGTAGCGCTGTGGGGCCATGTGCCGGAGGTCGACATCATGCAGCACGCCGGACTGACCGAGGAAGACATGCGCCGCATCCGGAAGGGTATCGCCGATCGCGATTTCGATGCTGAGCTGCACTACGAGCGGCGCCCGTCGCTCGGGACGCCGCTGTATCTGGACATTGCGGCGGTGGCCGAACGCCTCGGCGTCGAGCCCGCGACGGTCCGCGCCTACAAGGCTCGGGGGATACTGCCGGATCCCGGCCGGGATCCGTTCACGACCAACAATCGCCCGGCCTGGGAATGGGATGTCATCGAGGCGCGGATTTCCGAGCGCCGCGGCCAGGACTGGGCCGCCGGCACCACCGCCGATGAGACCGGCCGCCGTGGCGCTGGGGAGGCATCATGAACCCGATCTCCGAACTTCTCAAACTCCGCTACGCGGAACTGATGAAGCTCAGTAAGGCCGAGCTGGTGGCCATGCGCCTGCGCGGCGTCACCGATCCGCAGGGCCGTACAGTGCGCTCCCTGCCGCAGTTCGTTGGCACCGACATGTCGAAAGACCGACTGGTCGACGACATTCTGAACATCGAATTCCCGCCGCCGGGGGCGAACGACTCCACGATCTGAACAAACGGCCCGCGAATCGCTATCTCCAACCCATGCATGATGCCCCCGCTGCACCAAGGCTCGAACTGGCCACAGAAGGCGCCGGCAATGCCGGGTGGCTTTTCCGCTCGCCGAGGTGAGACTTACCGGTGAGCAGGCTGCCGCCCTGATCTTGCCCGACGGCCGGTTCACGTTGCGCGGCGACCTGGTCGACGGCCAGGGATGGCCGGTCACCGTGTCGGAGTTGCGCTACTGCAACGTCCCTGAATGCTGGCTGCGCCCCGCTGACGGTCGGGCGCCGAAGGCCCACATGGACCTCGACACACTCAACCGGTGGGGGCTGCGATGACTCGTCGACTGTTGTCGGTGCGCGGTCCGGTCGGCAGGTGTGAGTCGGGAATGTGCTGCGATGCCTCGAGCCACCCGCCGTGCTTGTACGCAGACCTGCACATAAATCTGTACGCAAATCTGTACATATCTGGTAGGGTGGGGGTTATGACGTTCCCGAATGTGTTGCTAGTGAGCGAGTTCCGCGCCAAGGCGCCATCGCTGATCAAGGAAGTAGCCGAGCGTCGCGGCCGCCGGGTGTTCGTGGGCGCGAACCGGCGCCCAGAAGCGGTGCTGATGTCGGTGACCGCCGATGTCCCGCCCGCGGTGCGGCAAGCGCTGCTCGACACGTTTTTCTCCTACGCAGTCGAAGACACGTTCCGGTTGGACATGTGGCGTGATGGCACGTTGACGCATGTCGGGGACGGTTTCGGTGGGGTGTTCGCATGGTTGTGGCGCGTCGATCAGACCGAAGCCATGGAGCACTTCGCGCGGTATGCGAGGCTGCTGCGCGACCACGACAAGGCTCCGAAAGTGCTGAGCCTGGAAGAAATTCTGGTCGCGTTGCAGTTCGCGGCTGACCTCACCGACGACGAATATTCCGCCATCCGCGACCGCGCCCACGCTGAGCTGGCCGGCCGATTCCACGACGACAACCAGGAGCAGGACCGATGAACGCCGAAGCGAACAGTGTGAACTACACCGATGACGATTTCCACGAGAACTGGTTGGACCCGGAGGGGGTATCCGATGAGGATGGTCACCTCTTGGTGCAGGTCCTCGCCGATGGCCGTGTGATGGTGTCGATGTACGACGCGAAGACCGGCCGCAGTGTGGAGCGCGTGATCGACTGGCGTGCCGCGACCGATGTCGGTTCGGTGTTCGAGGCTGCAGCCGCCGATGGTGATGAGAGGGCGCGCCGGATCGACGCGGCGAAGGAGGCGTAGTGACCGCGGCACGCTCCCACACGACGGCCGATGCGGAGTCTGGCATGCGACTCGCTTCCCGCGGCTGGTCGGCTTCCGATCACGGCGTTGATGCTCCAGATGTCTGGTGGCGTACTGTTGCGTTTCCCCGATTGGTGGCGGCAATCCGTGCTGAGGACCTACTCGACGAGCACATCGACATCTTGGACTCCCACTATCACCGATTCGGTGTGCCTTTGGTCGGCCGGACTCGCGCGGTGTTCCGGACAGGCGATGGATACGTCATCAAAGTCGCGCACACCTGGGAAGGGCTGGCGGCAAACGCTTTAGAAGCGGCAGTTTCACAAGCCGTGGACCCGGTCGTGCCGATGGCGCCCACAGAGCTGCTCAAGGATGGCTCAGTGCGCGCCGAAGAGGTCACAGTGCTCACAGTCTGGGACTACCGCACCGTGCCGACCTGGATCCGGTCCGTCGACTGCGCCCAGGTCGGGTATCTCGCAGATGGTCGGCTCGTAGCCTACGACCTCTGAGACCAATGACCCGAACGGCTGAGGAGACGGCGCGCCGGATCGACGCGGCGAAGGAGGCGTGGTGACAGCGGCACGCTCCCACACGACGGCCGATGCGGGGCATGTGGCTGGTCTGCCCACAACCAACAGCCACCCAACCTGGGAATGGGATGTCATCGAGGCGCGGATCTCCGAGCGCCGCGGCCAGGCGCGGCCAGGACTGGGCTGCGGGCACCACCGCCGATGAGACCGGCCGCCGTGGCGCTGGGGAGGCATCATGAACCCGATCTCCGAACTTCTCAAACTCCGCTACGCCGAACTGATGAAACTCAGAAAAGCCGAGCTGGTGGCCATGCGCCTGCGCGGCATCACCGATCCGCAGGGACGTACAGTGCGCTCCCTGCCGCAGTTCGTTGACACCGACATGCCGAAAGAGCAGCTGATCGACGACATTCTGAACATCGAATTCCCGCCGCCGGGGGCGAACGACTCCACGATCTGAACACCCGGCCCGCGAATCGCCGAGCCGTTCAGGCCCCCGCTTGACCTGGGA
Source organism: Nocardia sp. NPDC049220 (assembly GCF_040647855.1). Lineage (NCBI taxonomy): Bacteria > Bacillati > Actinomycetota > Actinomycetes > Mycobacteriales > Nocardiaceae > Nocardia > Nocardia sp. NPDC049220. Next base: position 86,007 of record NZ_JBEZDA010000006.1, on the reverse strand, counting down.
GGCACCGGACAGCCGCTACTGTCCGGTTGCTTCCCGGATCATCGCAGTCAAGATCATCGATCCCATGGGCGAACGCCGACACAGTCGAAAATCGCTGTTCTGCAAGAGATTCTGCGAATCGAATGCGGTGTGGCGCCTCGGTGGCGGATCGAACTCGGTCCGAGTTGGCGCGGTCGGGAGATGTGCGACCCGCATCTCCAACCCATGCATGCTGCCCCCGCCGTGGCGAGTTCTGGGGCTTGCGAGCCTGCCTGAGCCACAGCACGTAATCCCGTCCCTCGCACGGCGTGGCCTGGTCCCACTCCACGTCGACGACCCGCAGCCAGCGCCACAGCGCAGCAGAACGAATGCGTAGCTGCGCACCGACTTCGGGCTGTTCGACTGCCCGACAAAGTCGATCAGATATCGGCGGATCGGTTCAACAGCCATGCCGTCATCAGCGATCACCATCCAGGAAACCAGCCCCTCGACCGGAGTAACTCGGCCCCACCGGCCCAGCCGGATCAGCGCCACATCGCGGTCCACCTCATCAGACAATCTCCACCACCTTCGTCGAACGAACGGGGTGATGTGTACAGACCGCCGACGTACGTCAGCCAGAACCACGCCGGTGTGTCACGGTCTTAGTCCGGTCAATAGGTGAGGGCCGCCGAGAGGCCCACCGCCGAACGGTTTATGTCGGGTTGACAATATCTAGGCCCGGCGCCTACTCTAGATATTGTCAGGTTGACATAAACTCGAACATGTTGGAGGGCAACATGATCGGCAATATCTACAATGACCGGCATCGCGAAATCGCCGTGGCGACCCTGAACTTGGATCGTGTGGACGACATGGTTGATCAGCTCTCGGTTGCCCACTCGGCGGTGCTGGCCGCCGGTCGGATCATGCTCGAGCTCGGAAACGAGTCCATGCGCGCCGATATCGAGGCCGCCCGCGATGTCGTGGACGCCGCCGAAACCCGCGTCAATGCGATCCGGCGCGACTACTCGCGCAAGCTCACCACCGCGCGCGAGGCCGTGGATGGTGTGGCGTGAGCGCGGCCAGCGCGCGGCATCGGCCCGCGGTCACGGTGGATCTGGCGGTGTTCACGGTGCGGGAGGGCACCTTTCAGATTCTGTTGGTGGAACGGGGGAAGGAGCCGTTCCGGGGGTGCTGGGCGTTGCCTGGCGGCCATCTCGACGCGGGTGAGGATCTGGACGCGGCCGCGGCGCGCGAGCTGGTGGAGGAAACCGGGGTGGCCCTGGATTGCGCGCATCTGGAGCAGATGCGCGCCTATGGCGCTCCGGATCGCGACCCGCGCGGGCGGGTGGTGACGGTCTGCTACCTCGCGTTCGTTCCGGATGCTGCGGCGCCGGTGGCCGGTGATGACGCGCGCTCGGCCGCGTGGATGCCGGTAGCGCCGATTCTGGACGGCGCCACGGTGCTGGCGTTCGATCACGGCCGGATCGTGGCCGATGCGGTGGACCAGGCCCGCGGCAAGTTGGAGTCGACCACCCTCGCGACCCGGTTCTGTCCTGCGGAGTTCACCGTGTCGGAGCTGCGGGGGGTGTACGAGGCGATTTGGGGTGTGCCGTTGGATCAAGCGAATTTCTCGCGCAAGGTCACGGGCACCACGGGCGCGCTGGCTCCGACCGGCGGGCAGTCCAGCACCCGCCACGGCGGACGCCCCGCGGCGCTGTATCGCCGTGGCCCCGCCACGACGCTACATCCGGCAATCCTTCGACCCGCACAGGAGAGGTAAAGGGAGGTGATTTTGATGACCACTGATCACAAGTGCCATGTCTGCGGCGCGCGGATGAATGGCGCATGGAGCACCAACGCGTCGTGTCCGAGCCGTTCGGTCGAAAGAGTCTGCGGCAGATGACGACACGATATGTATCGAGTGATCAAGGACAGGACGACGAGATGGACAACAACACTGACATATTCACGACCGCGTTGTTGGTCGCGAACCGGGACATGCCGGCAGCGATTGCCCGTAGCTGGGCGAGTGACCTCGGTGGGTGGCTCGATGAACAGGGATACGCGCTGGTGAAGCTGCCTGAGATGGTAGTCGATCAGGACGGTTTCGAAACGTGGCCAGTCGAGCAAGAGTTCGACGAGGGCACGGTGCGAGTCAGGCAAACCGATGACCGTATCGACTTCACGAGCGTGTCCACGCCGTTCGAGAGTAGCCAGGCTGCGGTGTCGTTTGCTGCGGCGTTGATCGCCGCCGCGAGACACAACCAGTCTGTGGAGTGATCTGCTGGGACATCTACAGCCCCCATGAGTTGAACGGGACTTTCCGGGGCTGTGGGGATGATCAGCAGTAGCCTATAGTTCGGTGTGTTCCCCGTGCTTGCGGGGATGAGCCGAGCCCGATCCGATAGCTGGTGTCGGTTTTGCTTTCCCCGCGCGGGCGGGGTGTTTTCGAAGGCGGCCTCGCGTGTGTGCGGGGCCGCTTTCTTTGTTGTCGTCCGGAAACCACATATCAGCAGCGTTGATACTGTGCAGCGCAAGAAATCGGGCCCTGGATGCGCGGAGGGAAACCGACACCCGCGATATCCGGCATCCGCCATTGCCGCCGCGGCTGAGACGTGCTCGGTGCCGGCGGGGCCGGTCGGTCACCGATCCAGATGGTGTCGCTGGTTGTGGGTGCAGTGTTGGTAGAGGACGGTGAGGGTATGGGTAGACGGAAGAAGAACTTCGGTCACGATGGTGCGGTTTTGTTCGACCCGCCCGGCACTCGACGCGCGCCGCGCTCGGATTGCCGCCTGTGTGGTGGGGACGGTTGGATGCTCGGTTCGGATGGTGCACCGGTCGAGCCCGCTGTTCGTTGTGAATGCACCACCACCGGGGATCTTCTGTCGTGACGCCGCGGTCGGCGGAGGGTGGTAGCGTGCCCGGCAGGATCTCCCTACGTCGGAGTCCGGTTAGCCCTCGACCTCGCACCTGTGTGCGGGGTCGTTGTGCGTTTCGAGGGCTCTGCTCAGGGGATGGGTGGCATGAATCCAAGGCTGCATGGGACGAACAGGGCAGCGCCGCACTCTCTCTGGCCGTCCGACGCTACACGGCAGGCCGGAGGTCCTCCTCTGTGAGAACGCGGCTCCTGCGGCTGGCAGTGGCGTTCACCGGCTTTGCCCCGGCGGGTCACAACTGCCGGTCCTCGCGTAGCTCGTCGAGCCCCGCCCAGTGGGGCGCGACGAGCGGGTCGGTGGTCCACCGGTTTTCGATCGCGCGCGGCGCCTGCCACCCCATCACGACAGGTCGTGTGGTGCGCGGGCAGCGTCGAGGTTTGTCGGGGTGTCGCTCATGGGGGTGGGCTTCAATGCCTCGTACCACGCCTGTATTACCGCGATCTTCTGGCTGACCTGCGCGGTCGGGTCGCCACCGAGCCGGGCGATTCCGAGCATGGCGGTGATCGCCACATCGGCGAGTTCGCGCACCACATCCTCGAGCGAGTGGGTGACACCCTTGCGCGGATTCTGCCCGGTGTAGCCGATCCAGGCTGCGGCGACGTCTCCGGCTGCTTTCGCTACCTCGCCGAGCTCCTCTTGGAGTTTCAGCATCTGCATCGTCATCGCGGCGTCGTCGCTGCCGTTGTGAGCGTTGAGGAACTGGGCAACCCTCTTGATGGTTTCGGATTCGGCGCCCAGTGCGGCTGCTCGTCGGTGCCCGACTGTGGTCTGGAAGTTTTCGGCGACCTGTTTGAGTGCCTCGTGTACGTGGTTGTGGATCGTGTTCAGGTCTTGTTCGGGGACGTCGTAGCAGTCGTGACGGCCGTAGATCGCTCCGTAGCCGATGTCGGTGGTGAGGTGGTCGAGCACGACAGTATTGGCGATGCGTTCGATCTCGGTGCGGTCCATTGGTGGTCCCTTTCGGTGGAGTCGAAGTGTTCGGTGAGGATTCGGGCAGTTCGCAACGCGCCGGCACTGGGTACGAACAGCGTCGCTCGCCGGTTTCTTCAGGGGTTCATTCGCCTGATTCTTCGGCGAGTTGTCGGGTGCGGTATGCGCAGATCGCGTCGAGCAGTTCAGGGTCGTCGAGCAGGCGGGCGGCGTTCAGCATCCAGTAGCTGTTGAGGTGGAATCCGAGTGTGGCTGCGCGGTCGCCTTCACACTCGAGTGCCGCGGCGAGCTGCTGTTGGGACGCAGCCGGCCGCGGTGGTTTGCTGTCAGGCTGTGCGGTGACCGGAGGTATCTGCGGGGTCGGGGTGAGTGTGGTTGCCCAGGAAGGTGTCTGACTCATGCGGGCCACCGCGTGCACTGGGTCGGCGTCCCGGCTATGTAGTTGTGCAGCACCATCAGGTCGACGCTGATGGCGGGTGCGGCCCTCGAATCGCCTCGATTCCGGGGTTGGTGGAGGTGGGGAGGCATCTGGGGAAGGGTCATGCTCAGAACGGTGGATCGTCGTGGAGCGTGGTGATCGGGGGGTGGTGTGTGGCCCAGTGTGTTTCGTCGAGTGGTGGTGGTGTGTCGATCACGGGGGAGTGCAACTGCGGGTCGGTCAGCGCGACGAACGACTTGGCCTCGGAGATATCCATAGGGCGGGTGAACATCTGACCGTCGGCGTTGGCGATCCGCCACGCCTGTCCGGTCATGTCGAGGTTCAGATAGCGTCGGGTGTCGCAGTGTTTGTACTGGTAGACCGTGCGGCCGTTGATGTCGATGGAACTCATGTACATGAGGTCGTCCAGCAGTTCGGGTGCGTACCTCGCCGCGGCGGCGAGGTCGCCGGCGTTCAGGGCGTAGGCCAGCTCGGTGATGGTTTCGCGGACCTCTCCCGCCAGCGGGACGATGACACCGTGCACGTCTTCCTCCATGCTCAGCGCGACCGGGCCATACCAGTCGTAGGGGTAACCGAGTCGGTCGGTCACGCTGTCTGCCAGGGGGTTCGTATACAGTCCGAGCGCGCCGAAGTCGTCGGCGAACCACACGCGCAGCTGGCCGAGTCCCCGGCTGGCCAGGTTCGGCACATACGCGTTGATGGCCTCGCGCAGTGGGCGGCCGGGCTCGGCCGAGAGGTATACGACTCGGCCGTCGGTGTGCAGTACCACGAAATCGGCGGTGTCGGGTTCGGTGCTCATCTGATCGGTTGTCCTGTCGATTGTCGAGGCCGCTTATGCGACCATCCAGGCGAAAGAACCAGGCAGTTGCGGCTGGTTCCCCGCCACGCTCTTTCGGTCGGTCGAGGTCTGCATGTCTGGCCGGCATGGATCACGATCCGGCCCGCGGCGGCGAGCCGGCGGAACCGGTTTCGATGGCCTTGCTCGCCGGTGGTGGTGACTGTCAGCTGGGAATGGTGGTGCTCACAGCGACACCACTGCCGCGTACGTTTCGAATGTCGAAAAGTGTGCCAAGCAGTGCGCGCACTCGATGTAGCCGTGCTTCGAGAGCAGTCGGTGGCCGAGTTCACGTAGTCGGTTGGTGTGGGCAGTGCACATCAGGCGTTCCTCGCAGGCATGGGCCTGCACCCAGTACGTTGCGGTCACAGGTGTCTTGTGCCGCTTGAATCCGCATGTGGGCTGGTGGTCGAGGTGTTCGATGCTGGTGGTGTGGATGGCAGGTGCGGTCATGGCTGTATCTACCGGATCTCGCTGATAACGATGTGCAGGTCTTGGTCCTTCGAGAAACGTCGGATCTGTACCTCGGCGGCCTGCCTGCTCGTGTCGAGGTCACGGCCGATCAAGATCCCGTACGGGCCGTCGGAGTGTTTCTGTCTGCTCATGGCGACGTACCCGAGCGGGGGACGTCGCGCTGCCTCCAGCACATCGAGCATGGCGTCGAGCCGGTCGGGGTCAAGTGCCGCGCAGTACTCACCCACCGGGCCACCGAGCAACCCGTTGAGGTTGTCGCTCCACCTGTCCACACCGGTGCCGTCGAACGGCCAACCCGTCTTGTGGGTTTCGTCGCGGGCTGCGGTGGCGAGCGTGCGCAACTCAGCGACCAGGTCATGATCGAACATCAGTATTTCCTCTCTTGTATTTGCGATTGCCTGAGAACGATCGGGCCCAGGCATGTGAGATGTGGGGGAGGGCACGAACCGGTCTGGTTACCACGACACGTCCAACGCGTATTCGCCTGCCGGGAGCAGACCGCGCGTGTGCAGATCGTTGACCACGTCTTCCAGCTGCGGAAAGAACTCCCGTTTCCAGCGCACCTGCTCCCGCGAGTCGCCCCGGGTGGGCGGTGGCGTGGCCTGCCACTGGGCCAGCGACGGGCCTGAGCACTCCGATTCCTCGGCGGGGACGGTGAACTCGACGAGGCTGTTCTGCGACAGGCATTCGCGCTGCTGCTGCAGCTGGTAGGGACGCCCGTAGACCTGGCTGATGAATCGGCTGAAGTCGCCTTCCCCCATAAGGGTTACCGTGCGGGGATTCAGGCATTTCGGGATACCGGTATCGGTGAGGTGTTCGCGCATGATGGTCCTTCGAACGTTTCTGTGGCCGTGGTATTTCAGGGGTCGCGCAGGGTGCGTTCGTGGTAGTCGATGTCGTCACCGATGTCTGCGCCCGTGCGGGGCATTCGATTCCGCTGGGATGATCAGCGTTCCCGCCCGACGCCGTGATGGCGGCCCTCGATACCCCGCGGAGACTGGCCGCGACGCTGCGCGCGCATATCCTTTAACCGTTGTTCTGATTCCCGGATCCGCTGCGCTGATTCGGCCTGGCGCCGTTTGATCTCTTTCAGCCGCTCATCGATGCTGGCGATCGACTCCCGCAGTTGCTGCGCCTCCTGCGTGCGGGAGATCGGCTCGCGCGGTTGCTGTACCCGTTCGGCTTGGGCGCGGCGTTCCTGGTCCTGCGCCAGGTCCATCGCCTGGGTCTCATCGAGCACCGCCTTCATCGCGGCGTTCACCTCGTCCGGGGTCATTGGGCGGTAGAAACCGTTGTCTGCCATGTGATGCTCCTTCAGTGGTGTGGTGGTGCGAGGTTCGAGGCGGGTGCGTGGCGTGGTTCGGTCCATGTGCGGATGGTGTCGACGCGTCCGCAGGTGTGGCATCGCAGGGTTTTGGTGTGGTGGATGGTGGTGGCGGTGATCTGAATGTGGTGTGACCAGATTTCGTCGTGGGCGCCACCGTTGTGAAGGTCGGGCAGGCAGTTCTCGCAGTCGCAGTCCGGACACAGGCCGGGTTGGTGGGCGTTGTCGGTGAAAAGCTCCTCGCACAGCAGACACACCTTCACGCCCTCGCCCTCGCCGCCGGCGGCGGCGGTGTCGATGGTGGGGGGTGTGGCAGGTGGGGTGGCACCGGGATCGGTGAGCAGATCATGGTCGAACATCAGGATTCCTTCTGCGGTTGCGTGGTGGTCGTGGGTGTCCGGGTCGATGTAGTACTTGGGGGTTGTAGCCGCAGCAGTCGAGCGAGGCCCCGCAACACCTCGATCACTGGTTGTCGACGGTCACCGGTTGCGGGAGAACGGTTTCCCTGCGGCCGCGGATACCGTTTCTCTGCTCGGGTTTCACCGGCTCCGGGTCGTGGTCGTTGGTGGGATGGATGGTGTGCGCGCACCGGCTGGTGTCGGTCGAGTCGCGGGCCGGTGTTGTCTGGGGTGGTGAGGGTTGGGGCGGTGTTCGGTTCGAAACGGATCAATGGTTCGCGGCCGGATCGGTGGGTCTCAATGATGGTGTGGAAGATGTGTCGCTCGAGTTCGGAGCACGGCTGCCAGTACATGTGTGGACCGTGCTGCACACCCATCTCGCGTTGTTGCATGTCTTGGATGATCGGCTGGTATTCGTGGTCTTGGAGGATGCGTCCGTCGGTGTGGCGGATATCGAACAAATCGTGGTCGCTGGTGACCGGGCGTAGGTTGCCGTGGCTGTCTCGGCTGTGTACGACGCCGTCGCGGAGGGCGAATTCCGCGGCCGCGGTGTAGCGCGCCATCGTGGGGCGCAACGCGTGGAATTCGTGGCGGCGCATGTCGTACCGTTTCTGCAGCGCGGTCGCGTCGATGTGCGGGGGCACGGTGTCGGGCAGGACGGGTTCGAAGTATCCGACCAGTCCGAGATGCTGCGCCGACATGCCCAGCATGGTGTCGAGTTCGGTGATGCTTTTGGCTTTGATCGACTCCGGTTTGGGAAGCGCACCCCGCTCCAGCCAGGCAACCGATGTCGGGTTGGCCGGGCGTACGTCGATGACGATGTTGCGTTCGTCGGCGAACTGCTGGAAATGCCGCTGGTTGGCTTCGGGAATGCCATAGCGAGCAGCGATTTCCGGGGCGGTCACCGCCGCAGTGGTTACGCAGCCCGACAGCATGCCATTCGCTTCGGACGCGGCATCGAGGGTGACGTGCGGGTGGTGGGATGTGTTGTCGGGCAGCGGTTCACGCATGGGTGGGTGAAGGCGAGGTGGTGCGATGGTGTTCATTGGGGGTGGAGTTCTGGGTGTGGGGGGGTGGTTAGAAGGGGGTGTAGACGCCGGTGGTGCGGCGGTGGCAGTGGTCGCAGATCTGGATGCCGTTTTCGGTGACGGTTCCTGCGTGCCGGCAGTTGCCGTTTTTGTCGTGTTCTGGGCGGATGCCGGATCGGCCGCGGCGGGCGAGGAACTGGCTGTAGACGGTTTGTGCTGCGGTGAATGCTTCTTCTTTGGTGCGGAATTGGCCGATCGCGATCGGGTTGGCGCCGAACTCTCCGCGCAGTGCCCATACGCCGCTCATAGCACTGGAGCGGATCGTGAAGTAGGGCTCGGACTCGTTGGCGCGGTCACCGGCGGTGTAGACGAGTCCGTTGTTGTGCTGGGTGAAGATGAGCTGCGGGGCGGCGCGGCGGGTGGCTGCCATGGACGGGCGCTCCTTACCTGGGTCGGATCGAGCATGCGGGGAGGGGGTTTCAGGGCTGTGGGGTTGCGTTCACGGCCGTCGCGGCGGTGAGGACGGTGTGCAGGTAGTCGAGGTCGGCGTGCTCGGCGAGGTGGACGGCACCGACAGGGGTGGGGCCGCCGGTGTGGGGGTGGTCGGCGGCGGCGAGGAAGGTGTGCAGGGGGCGGTGGGGGTGCAGCCGGTAGAGGCGCGCCGCTGACCACGGGTCGGGGGCGGGGGTGTGGATGGTGAAGGCCCCATAGAGGAGGTACGCGCGGGGGGCGTGGTGACCGAGTATGGCGCGCCAGTAGCTGCCGAGGGCGATGGTGGCGGTCGGGTCGACCCAGATCGTGAGGATGCGGTCGCCTCCGAGATCGAGGGCGATGCTGTCGTCTCCGTCCAGCAGCGTGGTGAGCTGTTCGAGGATCCGGCGGTGGCGGGCACGCAGATGACGGTGGGCCCGCCAGATCAGCAGGCCACGCACCCAGAACGCGGCGGCGGCCAGCGTGTACAGGGCGGTCGCGGCGGCGGCAGTGGGGGTGGGGCCGAGGACTTCGGTCGATGCGCACCCGGTCACCGCGACTGCGGCGGCAGCGAGGGTGGCTTCGAGCGCGGGGTGGGTGCCGGTGAGGTGGTGAGAGAGGGGTCGCATGGGGAGTTCCTGATCGAGGTGAGGTGGGGGGGGTGCTCGGGGGCTCAGGCGGTCATGAGAAAGAGGGGGATCGCCCCTGTCGACAGTGCGTAAATCTGCATCACCCGCACGCTGTTTCGGCGGTGGTGGTGCGTAGCGGGGATCTGGTGCTGGCTGTCTCGGTGAGCAGTGCGGTGAGCTGGCTGGTCAGTTCCGGGTACCAGATGCGGTGGCGGTCGGCGGATCGAGCCAGGTAGGTGCGTACCGCGGTGGTGTCGCCGGTGAGCGCCAGGCGGGCCAGGGCGAGCGTTTCGCTGGTGAACGCTTGCGCGGCGGTCGGGGGTTTGACCGGGCCCCAGGTGATCTCCAGCCACAGCCTCGCGCGCGCACCGCGCTGCACGGGGTGGATGATCGGTGGGGGTTTGTCAATGTAGGCGGGGTCGTCGTCGGGCACCATGCCGTAGCCGACCCGCGCCGCGACTACGTGGAGTTTCCCGCCCTTCTTCGTGGCTTTGGCGTCGCGGTGCGGGGTGAAGGCGTCGTAGATGGGTTTGGCGGTGGCAGCGAGGTTGTCGTCGTCACGGATGCGGTTGGTTTCGGGTTGGTAGTGCAGTTGGACCCGCACGAATCCGACACCACGCGGCAGCCTGGCTTGCTTGAGCAGCGTGAAGACGGTGTCGCGCAGGTGGGCGACTTTGGCGGCTTTGTGCAGCGCGGCCTGTTTGCTGGCGCCGCGATCGTTGAGGCTGAGCAGATCGGCTGGGGTGATGGGTATCTCGATGCTCGCGCGGCCGCTGATGGCGTAGTCGCCAGGTGTGCTGGCAGCTCCGGTGGCCGTGTCAGGGCTGCGGCGGCGAGTTGGGGACACGCGAGGGTTTCGGGGTCGAACCGCCGCACCGGCGGTGTCGAGAGTTTTTTCGCGGCCGGCGATGGTCACGAACTGCACCTTTCTGTTTGCTTTTTGCTCGCCGGGCTGGTTCTCACCGGCGTGACTGTGCGGGATGGGGGAGTGGTTGTCGGCGGTCAGGGACCGGCGCAGCAGCGGTGGTGATCGCTGTGGCCGGGGATGAATCCGGCCGGGTGCGGATCCGGAAAGCAGCTGCGCCGGGGGCTGAGGCCGGGCAGCCCCCGACACGCGTGCTTGTGCTGGGGGCGCCGCAGCGGCGGGGTGTGCTACCGGTGGCCGAGCTGTCGATGAAGATCCACCATCTCCCCGAAGACCTCGCTTACTCGGATCCCGTCTACGCGCAGGACGGCGATGATGAGCGCCAGCGAGCGGCGCTGCAGTTTCGCGTGCAACGCGAGCCGGCGGGAAACGGTGAGTGTGTCGGCCATGAGTGATCTCCTCAGCGGATAAAGGGGTGGGATCGGTTATCGGGTTCGTCGCCTCGAGCTACACCGCCGACGGGGGTGACCTGCTGGATCGGTCGAACTCGGATCCGGTTGCGGGTCACTGGCATTCCTTCCGCGGCCGCTGACGAAGACGGGGCTGATCAGATGGCGTGCGGCGGCAATGTTGCTGCGCCCCGCAAACCACTGAGATTTGCTAGCATCATATCATGCGAGCATTCGGGATTGGTCTCCGTTGGATCCGAGCAGAGACGCGAGACAAGGCCAGCGCATATCGACGAAAGACATCTGTTGCAGCGCAACAGGCTTCATGACGGCACCGACCGATAGTCGAGTCGCCGAACCGAATCCGCACCGATCCGTCACACCCCCGCAGGCACCGAAACCAGCGCGCCACCGACTGCCGGACATGGTTTGACCGTGCAGGGCTCGCGAGCACGACACCGCCCAGATGGCGACACCTCGCCCATCCGACCCCAGCCCGTTGGGGGCTATTCCTCTGAATCCTGGCGACCTACTGAAGGAGATCTGTATGTATGTGGGCGACTTCGAGCGCTTCATCGAACTCGCGCGGCGCGCGGTGCAAACCCCTCCCGCCAAGCAGCCCGCTGTCACTTTGCCGCCGCAGATGCGGGGGAGCCTGGCTGGCGAGTTCATCCCCGATCAGGTCAACGAGATCCTCGCCGAGCTCAGCGAGGAGATCAACGATCACCTCGTCTGCGTATGGGATCGCGTCGATCGCTACGGCTTCGGCGGCGGCTACCGCCTGCGCTTCGCGACCGGCGGCCCGCTACTGACCCCCGCCGAGGATCTGGTGGGATGGCTCACCACCGACCCCGCCGACCCCGCCTGTCCCGAAACCCCTGGAGACCCCGACTACTGGGTCGGCTACGAGGACTACGCGGACCCGATCCCCTGCTTCGATGACGACGAACACAACTACGCGTTCGTAGACGACCGCGACGCCGAGCAAACCCTCGAGGTGGAGGAGCGGCTGCTGGAACTGGGCATGCCACAGACCGAGCGCACAGTCTGCGAACACTGCGGGGAGTGGCTGACCGGCTACCACGTACACGACGAGCTCGGCGAGGACAATACGTTGATCCGCCTGCCGTGGCGGACGGATTTCGGCGGACCCGGTGGCCCGTTCGCGCTGGCCTACGCACCCAACCCCCAGGCCTCGCTGCAGGACCGTCACATCGGCAGCGGTCGCTTCCCCGACCGGGAAGCAGCGCAGGCCGCCGCCACAGCCGCGAACAACGCCTCAGCCCTGGCCACCACCGCGGCGGAGATCCCCGCCATCGCGGACTTCGCGGTCGTGATCAACATCCGTGACCACATCCACCGAAAGCCCGAGAACTGACCCACGCCCGCCGAACAGGTCGGTCGATAGACAACACCCCTAATACGCTGCGGCCGGGCGCCTTCCGTCCGGCCACAGTCAGGTCCAGGCTCCCCGTTCGGCCCGTTCTCTCCGCCTGAGATGCGCCATCCACTGGCCTTCCTCGATCTCGCTCACCTCGTTCGCTGCCCCAGCGTGATGGTTCACCGGTGCGCGATACCGAAGCGGCCGATCGGCCGAATCCACCGATTTCCCAGGAGTTTCCGAATGTCGCGTCACGTCACAACCACGGGTGTGCTGTTGATCGAACGGCCACTGCACAAGCACGAGATACAGCTGCTGCGGCAGTTCTACGCCGTGGTGAGCGCTGTCCCCACGTGCGGCGAAGTCGCCGCTGTGATGATGGGCCAGATCTGTGAGGACATCACCGCGGGGATCGTGCCCGCCACGGTTGGAACCTTCGAAGAGCTGCACGATCACCTCGACGCCAACATGTACGCCGACGAGTTCGTCCGCATGATCGAACAGTCCGGCCGGGCGTGGGCCGATTTCATCAACGGGGCGACCGACATCGTCGATGTGTGGCTGCGCGCCGGACGCCCGGCAGATATCGCCATGCAGCATGCCGCCACCTCATGGCATGAGCCCACCCCGATCTATCTCGGGGAACTTGCCGACACCTTGCCTGTGCGGGTGCAGCGAACGCGCGCCCAGCTGTGCGAACTGATGGCGTGCCTGCCCACATTGCGCACCTCCGCAGGCCTGAACACAGTGGGCGTGTCTCCCTTTGGACCCGACGCCGGCCCGCTGCCCGGATTCATGTACTGACCCGACTGTCGCTGTCCACGCAGCTGCTGCCCGCGGACGTCGGGTTCGATCGCCGCCCGGTTGCGTGGATGGTCAAGGTGCCCACCGGCTCGGTGAGCGGGCGGGTGACGCTTGGTTCGGTCGTTGGGGGGCAAGCAGCTGTACAACTCAACGGTTTTCGGTGGACGTACTCGCCTGCAGGGGGAAGAGCGGCGTCGTTGAGGGCCGGCCACCGCATGGTGCGATCTCTTATCCGGTCCAGGCCTTTTCGCGCGGGAAGTGGCCCTAGGATGGCTGGACGATGTCTTGCCGGCCTGTGCCAGTTCGCGCTGGAAACAGTGACCGGACCGCCCAACAATGCGCCCGGGACGGTATCGGGGACACCGGCGCGTCCGGTTAGGTGACTAGCAGTGCCAGCACTGTACGCGCAACTGCAGACGTCAGCCGGGCGACGCGACGGCCGTTTCCCGGTTGGCATCAGTTTCTGTCGGATCAGATGCTCGAACGCCTCGAACTCACTGACGACGAACGCGAAGCTCTCGAAGGTGCCGCGAGGTGCTGTTCTAGCTCGCCGATCGACTGGCGGGCGTCCGATCTGCGCAGGCCCACCCACCGAACTCGGCGCCGACCAGGCATTGGCTGTCCTGACTGCCGTGCAGGACGGCATCATCGGCATGTTCCGCTCCGGAACCCGAATGGTCCAGGGCCCTGGTCATGCAGGCGGTGGAGCCGTGTTCCTGCGTGGCCGGCCCCTGGGGGTCGGCGGCGGCCAGTGCGGCTCCAGTGTTGCCAGAAAGCCGTCCGGATCTTTGGTTACGGCTGTCAGGCACGCCACCACGAACGCGGTCATCTCCCGGTTCCGCGACTCCAGCTTCTTCTGCGCGTCCGCCTTCAACGTCGCGTCGGGACGGACGTTCAAGGGTGGGTTGGTGTGCTGGCTGGCCATGTTGAACATTCTGCATTAAATGGCTTGCCACTAACAAGTGGGCACGCTACATTAAGTGGCAAGCCACTTTTAAGCAGGAGGAGAGAGATGCCCGCCACCGCGACCACTTCCCGTATCCATCGGATGATCGAGAACCTCGACGCCCTCATCAACCATCCGCGCACCCCGGACAACGAGCGCGCGGCAGCGAAGGCAATGCGTGAGCGGATCCTGAAGAAGGCTGGCAACGAGTCGGTGGTCGGGCGCTATAACCGCCACTCCCAGTACGCACGCACCTACGGCGAGAAGTACGACCGCGTGCCCGAGTATTGCAAGACGTCGGTCATCGCCAAGGCGGTCCGAGAGGACATCAAACTCGCGCAGAAGATCGCCAAGCAGGCAGGGAAAGCGGACGACCTGAAGATCGTCGATCCAATCGGGGACGCACCAGCGGAAATCACGATCTCGGTCCGCACGAGTACCTACTCCGGCGGCTCCAGCATCGACATCTACCTCAAGAACATCCCGCAGGAGTGGGGTTGGACCGTCGACGAAGACCAGTGGGGCTACGAGCGCGAAATGCCGAGTCCGGCACTGTGCGCCCTCGCCGACGAACTCAAAGCGGTGATGAACGCCTACAACCACAACGGCTCCGACATCATCACCGACTACTTCGACGTCCGGTTCTACGGGCACGTCATGTCCGATAGCGGCTTGATCCTGGCCTGATCCCTCCGTCTGCCGGGCGACGGCCGTTGCCCGGCAGACGTCAGCTTCTGTCGAAAACGGAAGTCGCCGCTGTTAAGCACGAACAACCGATCTGGCTCCTGTAGACGACTGCATTCCTTAGCCAATGCCCCATGGGGCATTGGCTTTCGGAACGTCCGGCTCGTGGTGATCTGCCACGAGCTTCCTCGTTGTACATGACCGCCCGCCCTTGGAGGGCAGTCGATCACCTTGCGGTGGCCAGGCTCGTGGCCTTCCCGATCCCTTGGGAACCAGTGCTGGCGGCGATTGCCGCTTCGCACTTCCAATGCTGTTGTCATCAGCCAGGATTACGCTGGCAGGCAATAGAGACTGCTGGCCGCGGGTCGGGCCTTACCGCTGTTCAAGTGGGAGGACACCGGGATACCGCGTAGATCGTGGCCGATGCAACGTGGATACCTGCTCACCTCGGGATTCGGTCCCCGGTGGCTGCCGCACCGCGTGCAGGACTTCGGTTGGAGTGGCGGTTCGGCCCATCGGCCATCTTGAGGCCGCACAGGGTGCAGTGGCTGAAAGCTGAAGGGCTACAGCAAATTCTGCGTCTGGGTGAGGGTGTCGTGCCACTCGAGGTCGCTGGGGCTCTGGTGGTAGAGGGTAAGCATGAACGCTGCTGGTTGGTGGTTGGGTTCGGCGCGCAGAGCAGCTTCGAGAGCGATGGATGTGTGTGTGTGTGTGTGTGGACCGCCCGCGCACGTAGCAGTTCGCCGCGGCGACCACACAGGCATTGGCGCGATCCGCGCCGGTGGTGACCGCACCGATCTGCTGGGCGAACTCGGCAACGGAAGGGTCTGGCCGGCTGACAGCGACGGCGACGAACTCGGCGAGCACATGCCGATCGCGCAAAGCGATCGTCGCCACCACCAGCGCGACATCGGGGACGGGCTTCCCCGCGGCTACTGCGTCTACCCACTCCACCAGGTTGGTGATGGTGGCGGGTTGACCGTCCAGGTCGGTCTCAACGGCTGCTATCTCGGCGAGCCGTGCAGGGGATGCGGTCGCGAACTCCTGCTCGAGCTCCTCGTGGGAGATGTACTGCCGTTCCCCACGGGTTACCGACTCAGCCAGTAGGAATGATGCGGTCGGTTCTCCGATCACACCGTGTATCTGTTCGTCGTCGACGAATACCCAGCGCTCACCAGCGGCGATTCGGCGCGTTCGGAAGGACTCGAGTTTGGTGATGTCTTGCCCGCTCAGCGAGTTCGCGAGCAGGGCGCTCAGCTCGCAGTGATGGAAGAGCGCCAGTCGATCATCGGCAGGATCGACGAACAGCAGTTTGGCGCTGGTGCACAGTTCGTTGCCGAGAGCCTCGGCAATGATGCCGGCACACCGGACCATCTTGATAGGGTCATTCTCGGCCAGGGAGATTGTTGCGGTCGTGATCGCGTCTGTATCGCGGCATCCGACCACGACGAGGTGACGGTCAGGGGTGTAGTTCAGCAGACCAGGCAGGTGCTGAAACAGATCACCACCACTGTCAATGTGTCGAGGGCTCGATATCGTCATCGTGCATTCCTTTGACTATCAACGTTATTGAGGGGTGCCCGAAGTTAATCGAGCAACTTGTCGGTACTGAGATCAGACGCGCCGGTACGCACCATCGCGGTCACCCCGGCTTCCTCCGGTGTGAGATGACCTGTCGCGATCAGAGTTTCTATTGGGCCGCCGCCGACTGTGCGCGCGAAGCGAGTGTTTACGGCGGTAGCGCCGACGAGCACTGCGGTTGATGATGCTTGGGCTTGGGTGTGGTCGAACTGGTCCTGCCGCGTCTACAACGATGAGTCCGGCGTAGTGTCGGGTTCGGTTGTGGGTGTGGTGTTGTCGAGGTCGAAGTCTGTGGTGGGGGTGGCGGATGAGTCGGCGGCGCTGGTCGTGGTCAGACGTGTGGGGCGTGCCGCTGCAGCGTCGGCTACCCCGTCCGCGACCAGTTCGCCGGTCACCTCGAGCGTCGGTGTGTCGGGAGAGTCGTTGTGGTTGCCATGTAGCAGACCCAGGACGTTGCGTGCCATCTTGGCGTTGGCGCTGTCGGCAGGTGCCTGCGCAAGTACGGTGTGGGCCCATCGGTTCAATCCGGCAGTGTCCGGGGTGATCTCGATCATGGGGCGGGCTCGGTCGAATGCTTTGGTGATAGCGGCGTGTAGGTGGTGGACGATGGCGCGGGTTTGAGGATCGACGTGGTGTAGCGGCGCCACTTTCACGTGTACGCAGCTCTCGACGAGGTGCGCCTCGAGGTAGGGGCGGCTGTGGGGCCGCGCGGTCGCGGTGAACACGATGTGGTCGATCCCGGGGTGGGAGCGCAGATGGGAGCGGAACGCGTTGGCGATCCGCTCGGGGGTGACTGTGGCCGGGAAACTACCCGACGGCCAGTCGCAGCGACCTTCTGCACGTGCGGTGCTGAGCCTGGTGCCGGGGGAGTCGCAATACAGATTGAAATACATCTGCTCGGCGGCGTTCGGTCGCTGGTCGTTTGTCATGAAATCTCCAATCGGTGCACGGTGTTTGGTCACCGGCAGCGGAATGTTGCCGTATATCACGTGGGTCTTGATGGCGCCGACGAGTACTGCTGTTCATGATGCCCGGGCTTTGGCGTGGTCGAACTGGTACCGCCACACCTACAACGATGAATCCGGCACAGCTGGCCCTGATCGCTGCGAGGGGGCGCCGGCGCGCCGGAGATGTTCATCAGCCGCTCATGTCTTCGCGAGAACATGGGGATGCTGTTGGTTATCGGTCGTTGCCGGGTTCGCTTGTGCGTAGGTCGGCCAGCAGCGAGTCCAGGTCTTCGGCGCGCACGAGCACGTCGCGCGCTTTCGACCCATCGGCTGGCGCGACGATGCCGGCCTGCTCCATCAGATCCAGCAGGCGTGCAGCCTTGGCGAACCCGATCCGCATCCGGCGTTGCAGCATCGCCGCCGAACCGAACTGGCTGCGTACTACGAGGTCGACGCCACGCAGGAACATCTCGCGGTCTTTGCCGATCTCGGTGGCATCGAGGTCGACGACATTCACTGTTCGCGGCTGCTCGGCGCGTTCGGCTTCGGCCGCGGCGACGATGTCGGGCAGTCGGCGGTCCCATCCGGCCGACCATTCGCGGCGCTCGTCGCGGTCCTGGTCGAGTAGCTGTCGCGGCATCATCAGGCCGAGAAAGTCTTCTCCGCAGCGGATCAGCAGGGCGCGGCTGGCCGAGTGCGCCTCGATGTCGAGCGCGTGACCGTAGGCGTTGGATGCGGCGCTGAAGCGCGCCATCACCTCACCGCCGACCGACATGTCCGTGAGCAGCGTGGCGTCGCTGTCGCGTTGGCGGGCGATGAGTCCAGGGATGGTGCACAGGGTGCCGCCGTCGGTGGGCATGCGCGGCACGGTGAGTGCGTGTCCGTCGATCAGGCCAGAGCAGTCGGTGATGGTGATCCGGTTGTCTGTGATGTCCAAGCGCAGCTCGAATTCTGGGGTGTCGCTCTTTTCCTTGCCCGCGGTGAAGATCTGCAGGATGTTCTTGATGTCCGACAGCGCGATGTCGACGGTGCATGGGTAGTGCCCGGGTCCGTCGCTGCTGTTCCAGACCGACGCGATGGCCATGCCGGCGGTGAACGTGTCGGTCGCAGTGACAACGATGTTCTGCCGATCGATGGCGAGTCGGATGCGGTGCAGGGGCGGGACCTGGCTGTCGGTGCTGGCGTGCACGCGCACCGCGTTGAGGGCACGACGGAAGTCGGCGGTGCCGACATTGACGGTGGTCATGATTCGAATTCCTCCTGTGTGATGTGTTCTGGCCAGGCCTCGGCGGCGACCCACTCGCGACAAGCGATCCCGGTGTCGGTGAGCAGGGTGCCCATCGGGTCAATGAGCGGGCGGGTGAGGCTGTAGCGGTAGTAGGGGACAAGTAGCTGCGCACAGGTGGGCTCGTCCTCGTTGTGGTTGGCCGCCAACCGCAACTCGATCCTGGGAACCTGATTCATGACGTCCTCAGCGGGACGAACTTGCCTGCCATGCCGCAGGTCGCCAACCGGTCGGCATCGCGGGTGCCGTAGGCGACCAGGCAAGACGGGCCACCAGCGTTTCCGGCTGCTCGGGAGCCGTCGGGCATGTAGAAGTGCAAGCGTCCGTGCAGGAACAGCACGGCGGTCGCGCGTTCCCACACGGCGGCGTCGAACCAGCGGGTGTCGGTTCGCGCGAACACGATCGCAGTTCCTTGGCCGTGGGCGGCGAGCTTGGACAGCCAGCGGTTGACGGCGATGTAAGGCGGGTTCAGCCAGACCCGACCTGTCCAGCGGGCGGTGAGACCGTCGTCTGGTGGGGCGATGTGCTCGCGTGCGGTATCCCATGGCCGGTCGATGGCTGCACACGGGTCGAGGTCGAAAGGGCCGAGCACAGCGAGGATCCGCGGCGGGGTGAGCCACACATTCGACCCGCGGCGGGCCGAGTGGTGGCTGCCGATGCCGGTCAGGGTCATGATTCCGTCGACCACCGTGCGAGGATGCGCTCGACGTCGGCGCCGGCGCGGTCTGTCGGGGCGGCCGCGCTGCGACCGCTGCCGCATTCGGTGATCTGATGGCCGAGGGCGTGGTTGGTGGTGGCAATGAATTGCTGCTGGGCGCCTGCGGCGGCGGGGTCGTCGAGGACGGTGCCGGCCGCGGTGGCGCTGCTGACGGTCTTCACGCACCCCACCCGGCCCGCCACCACGGTGGGGGTGGTGGCGGGCCGGGTGCGGGTGCGGGTGAGGTTCATGGGGTCACGTTTCGGCTGGTGACGAAGCGGTCCTCCGCGGCTGCCACGTGCTGCTCGGCACTGGATTTCAGTCGGGCGAGGGCCTCGGGGTCGCGGCGTGCCGCCACGGACAGCTGTGGCAGTTTGGCGATCAGTTCGTCGAAGCAGTCGCGGCCACCACTGGCGCTGTTGGCGGCAGCGTTGAGCGCACCGGCACTGATCTGGGCGAGGAGGTCGAAGAATGCATGGGTCAGATAGCCGATCTCCGCGGCGGTCTTGTCGGCGAGCTCGGTGGCGCGGCGGCGGGTGCCGGCGTCGGCGCGGGCATGGCTGAAGATCAGGGTGTCGGCGATCGGGGCGGTGAGGGTCATCAGAGCGGGTATCCGTTCAGCAGATGGTGAAGAATGCGAAATCCGTTGTGCAGCTGTCGGTTACAACAACAGCGGGACGACGTCGGGGGTGGCGTCCATCAGGTGCTCCTGTCGGTGAGTGGGGTGAGATCTGGGATCTGCGGGCACTTGTCATCGCTGCCGCCGCCGGGTTCGCGCGACAGCAGTTGTGGTGGTCGACAAGCGATGGTGGTTGAGCGCGCTTACAGTGCCTGCCAGCCGAGGGTGAAGCCCGCGGCGAATCCGGCTGCGGCGCTGAGCGCGATCGCCGTCGCCACCGTGGCGACGGCGACTCCGTTGCGGGCGGGCAGCAGGTGCACGGTGGCGTGCATCGGTGTGGCGGTGGTGATCGGTGTCGCAGCGGCGCGGGGGTGGTTGCTGGTGGCCATGACGGGTCTCCTTGTGTGGATCGGGAAGGGGGATAGCGGGATTTGGTGTGCGGCGTTCGACGGCGCTGAGTTGGCGGCAGCGGGGTGATCGTGTCGAGGCTTCGGTGTCGGGCAGCTGCTGTTGCAGCAAGTGTCAGGTGGTTTGTCGCTGGGAGTGGGCTTCGATGGCCGTGCGGATCTGCTGGTCTGAGTCGAGACCACGTGCGATCCAGGCTGCGCGGGTGGTGGGGCATGGCCACGGCTGGCCGTGGGCGCACAGGTCGTAGCTGGCGTCGATGTCCGGGGCAGAGCAGGAGTGAATCAGTGTGGCGATGGCGTCGAGCCGTTGCGTGGGGGTGGCGGTCGGTGCGGCTGTGGCGGCGGGTTGGGTTCGGGTGGGCATGAGGTGGATCTCTCTGAGGCGGTGGATCTTTTCGGTAGGTGGGTCGAATCCGCGCTTATGCCGGGGTTGCCGGACGGATTTCGCCGACCCACAACCGTGAGCGCATGTAGCGCAGGGCGGTGCGGATCCCGGTGCGGTCGGCGTCAGCGGCGGCGCGGGTGGTGCGGAAGCTCGCCGGCTCGGTCGCGACGCGGGCGCTGCCCCATTCGGCGGTGCGCTGTTCGACGACGACGTACCAGCGTTCTGAGGCCTCGGTCGCGGGTGTGGTCGTGGTGGCGTGGCGGAGCTCGCCGAGGAAGAATGCGGTGTTCTCGCCGAGGGCGCGGTTGGCGGCACGTATGAATTCCAGTCGGGTGCGTGCGGTGGCGGGATCGTCGAAGACGATGTCGTCGGCGGCCTCGGCCGCGGTGGCGTCGAGGGTTTTCACGCACACCACCCAGCCCGCGACATCCGACGCTGCGGGGGTGAAGGGCAGGGCGGTGAGAGCGACGGTGTCGGGGTGGGTGCGGGTGATGTGAGGGAAAGTGGTGGGGCTCATGGGGTTCACGCTTCGTTCGTGGTGTCGGGGTGGGCGAGGATGATGCGGGCGATGGCATCGTTGATGTGCGGTGCGGCGCCGCGCTGCAGTCGTGGGATGGCCTCGGGGTCGCGGCGCGCCGCCACGGACAGCAGCTGCAGTTTGGCCAGCAGTTCGTCGAAGCAGTCGCGGCCTACGCTGGCGCTGTCGACGGCAGCGTTCAGCGCACCGGCACTGATGTGGGCGAGGCAATCGAGCACTGCGTAGGTCAGGTTGCCGATCTCGGTGGCGGTCTGCTCGGCGAGATCGGCGGCGTCGGCGCGGGCGCGGCTGAAGCTCGCAGCATCGGCGATCGGCGTGGTGAGGGTCATCAGAGTGGGTCTCCGTTCAGCAGGTGGGATGAGAGTGCGAAATCAGTTGTGCAGCAGCCGGATACCGCGTGCCGGATCAGCGGCGGTGACGGAATTGGTGGTGGGTGAGTGGTTCGGCTGTCTCGGTGAGGTGCTCAGGCCAGGTGTCGAGGGCGCAGTCGTCGCAGACGGTCGCGAGGCCTTCGCCTGCGGCGCGGGAGTGGGGCGCCGGCGCGCCACACAGGCAGCTCGAGCGGTGTTCACCGGTTTCATCGACGTCCGTATCGAGCTCGAGCAGCTGCGGCGTGCTCATAGGTGTGGTCCTCCTCGGCGAATGGTGTTGTGCAGGCTGGTGAGTGGGCTGGAGTCACGGTCCGGGTCTCGCGTGCTCGCCACTGCTGCCGCGCGTGGAACAGGCGGCAGCAGTGGCAGCGGCGGCCGTTCGACGAGCGCGTCTACAGTTCCCGCCAGCCGAGCGCGTAGCCGAGCGCGACTCCGGCGGCGGTGCCGAGCACCACGGCGGCGGTGAAGGTGCCCAGCTCAACTCGCGGCATCGTCCTGGCGGGCGGCCAGCTCGTCGCGCACAGCGCGCAGCGCGGGTTCGGTGGTGGTCCGTCGATCCGGAGGTGCAGAGCGGTCGTGGCAGGGTCGGTCGGGGTGGGCATGGGGTGAATCTCCTTGTTCGTGTAGACGGGGGCGATTTCGGACCGGAATCCGGGAAGGATTGATGCCACCGGGATTTCGTCACTGTGACGGCTTGTGGGTTGCGTCGTCCCTCTTTCCGGGATCGGCAGGGTCAGCTGCCGGCGGCGAGTGCGGCGGGGTCGAGTTTCAGTCCGCGCGAGCGGTTGTAGGCAGCCACCATCACCCCCGCGGCGGCCAGAGCGGTGGCGCGGCTGGAGGTGTTGGCGTGTGCGGTCGTGTCCATGCGTGCTGCGATCTGGCGCGGTCGCAGCCCAGCGAGGACTTCGGCGAACCGGTCGCGGTCGAGCCCGGTGCGGTAGTGGTGCAGGATCAGCGCCACCGCCAGCACGAACGGCCGCTCGATGTGATCGCCGCGGCGACTCCACGCCGTGACGGTCAAGTGCGTCGCGTCGTCGAGCAGCTGCTCGACGACCGTCTGGCCAGCCGCTGCAGCCGCCCCGGTGGGGTGGTGGCCGGTGTTCTCGGGTGCGGGGGTGTGGCGGCGGTCGAGTTCGCGGCACAGGTGTGCCTCTTCGGCGAGGGACAGTCCGGTGTGCACGCGCGCGACCAACGCCATGTACGGGTTGAGCAGCCCTGCGGCGGCCCACCGGTGCTGGCCGTTGATCACCGCCCACCGGCCCTGCGGGTTGGCGGGGCCGCGATCGGCGACGTCGATGATGTTGATGCGGCGCGGGTCCCACTGGCGGGCTATGCGCCGAACGCGCGCCATGTCCAGATCGCGCTGATAGCGGTGGTCGGCGAACATCTCACTGGCCTCGATGGCGGTGAGGTAGGTCGCGACCGGCTCGGCGGTGGGGTAGGTGTGAGGGTGGTGGTCGAGGACCATCGTGGCGGTGTCGGACATGGTCGGGGTTCCTTCGTGAATCCTGCTGTTCTGGTGCGGTTTTCAGCGGGCCCGCACCCGAGCTCGCTGCTGGTTGCGCTCGGCTTCGGCCTCTTGTGCGGCGTGGGCGGAGATCTCGGCGGCGACAGTGCGGATAGCGGCGAGGTCCGCAGTGGCCACGACCTCGAGCAGCTTGCGCAGCCGGGAGATATTGCGATGGTTCTGATCGGCGGCGGCCAGACGCTCGCGCAGTTGCGGGCCGAGCGCGTCAGGCAGTTGCGCGGCGACCAGGGCGGGGTCCAGGACGGTGCCGCGGTGGTGAGCGATACGCAGTTTCGCGTCCAATTCGCTCGCTTCGGTGCACAAGACGTCGGCCAGCACCGACCAGCACCGGCTGGTGGTTTGCTGGTCGGTCAACGTGAGCATCCTGGATGCCACGATCGAGGTCGACACGAGCAGTGCACGCAACAGTTGTTCGGTGTCCCAGGTGCTCGGGTGCGGGACCAGCCTGTTGATGCGTGAGCGGTAGTAGTCCTCGGGGTGAGGCGGAATATTGTGGGTGGCCGCGTAGGGGTCGTAGAAGTCCGGGTCGGCGGCGGCGATATTCAGGTTGTTCATGCCACACCGATCTTGTTGTGCGGCCTACCAGTCAGCAGGACCTTCAGGTCCTGACCGATCTCGTACTCGCACGTTCCTGGGTGGTTGTCCTTCACCAGGCCGGTGATGTAACGGATGCGGTGGTTGTCGGCCATCAGCGCGAAGGTGCGGCCGATCTCGAACAACCGTGAGGTCTGCGGGGCGCAGAGCAAACTGTCGACGTAGTACAGGGTTCTGGTCAGTCGGGTCTGGAATTCGGTGGGAGTCATCGTGGCGCCTTCGGTTTGGTCGTCGCCGCGACCGCCGGTTTCGTCGTCGGCTTCTTGCGGGTTTTGCTGTCGCTGTCGGGTTCCCATTCGAATCCGCGTTCGCCGTTGCGGCAGTGGCTGTCGGCGACGACGGTGTCGGTTGCGTCGTGCTCGCACCAACGGCCGTCACCGCAGGCGCTGGCCCCGAACGCGGCGACCACGACAACGGCCACACCCAACGCGGCGTTGCGGAGCCGGGCGCGTGCCGGAAGTCGGAAACTGGTGAGGTTCATCGGAATTTCCTGTCGGGTACGGGGGCGGTGAGGGCGGCGGCGAGGACGGGAGTGGTCATCGCGGTGTCGCTTTGCCGCTGGGGGAGTGGGTGGGTGCGCTGAATCGGGCCGGGGGCTGCTCGTGAGAGATGTCGAACAGCGAGATCTGGTCGGGGTCCTCGGCGAAGGGGCCACCGATGCCGGTGAGGTCCACCCCCAACGCGCGCCAGCCCTCAGGGTCAGCGCTCATCGGTGGTGGCCTGGGCGAGAGACGGGTCGGAGCCGGTGAGCGGGGTGGCGGCCCAGATGTCCATGAGCTGGTTGGAGTCGTCTTTGCTGTGGCCGTTCCAGTGCGGCGCGGCCGGGTCGCTGGCGGGCACGACCCGCAGCCACGGCAACTGTTTTTGCAGGTCGCTGCGCTTCATATGGCGCGTGAACTGTCGGTTGGGGCCGAGTCCGCCGAAGCCGTCTTCGTCGGCAGGCAGTTCGAGGAACACGATCGGGTATTCCGAGCCGTCTTCGGGGTCGACTGCGATCGGGTCGCAGACCGGCGCGCGGTAGGCGGCCAGCATCGCCTGGTATTTCGCCAGCCCTGCCAGCAGGCGGGCGCGGTCGATGTACTGCTCGCGCACACGCAGGGTGTCGTAGGAGGTGAGCGCGGCCAGCAGGGCGTGCAGGAACGCGGGCTGCTTCTCACGGCGGGGGTCGTCGGCGGTGAGCCCGTGCAACGTCTGGTACATCTCGGTCAACGCGGTCCCGAAGCTGGTGATGTCCTGGTCGAAGGCGGCTTCGTCGCTGCTGGCGTGCAGGTGGGCGCGCAGATCCGGGATGAGACGCTCCAACGTGGACAGAGCGTCATCGACCTTCTCGACTGCCTGCGTGGTGATGACCTGTTCGGCGGCACTCTCGCCGAGGGCGTCGATCAAAAATTTCACCTGGGCGCCGACACCACCGTTACTGGCGTCGGAGGCGCTCTGGCTGGCTACGTCGTGAACCTGCTCCCAGAGGTCGTTCGTCTCGAACCCGCACCTGTCAGCGAGGGCGGTGAGGCGTTCACACCCATCGGCGGTAGCGGTGGCGGCCGGTGCGGCGGCGGTTGTGGTCATCGAGTGTCCTTTGTGGTGAAAGGTGATGGACGCGTGAGGATTTCGTGGGGCGATCAGGCGACGGCGGCCAGGGCGGCCGGTGCGGCGGCGCTGCGGCGGGGGGCGGTGGCGGGCCCGTAGCTGTAGAACGGGCCCGCGGGCAGTGTGGCGAAGGCGACGAATCCCCAGCTCGCAAGCTGCGAGGCGGTGACTTTGCAGCCACGTCGAACGTGAGCGCAGGCATCGGTGTGGGAGAACCTGAGGGTGTTGCGGGCGAACCAGTATTCGTGGAGAGAGTTGCGCTCCTTCACCGCACGCTTGAACTGGGACTCGCTGTCGCACAGCGCTTCGACTGGGACGTCGTGGGTGTAGGGGCGTCCGTCGGGGGCGGTGAGATACAGCCGCCAGCCGTCGTCGTCGGGAGTCGGGGCGCAGATGACAACGGTCCCAGGGGCCAGCACGCTGTAGGGAGTGGTGACACAGTCTTTCAACTGCCTCTCGCGGCGCAGCTTGTTCGCGCTGTCTTCACCGATCTCGGTGTCATGGTCCAGGGTCGGAATCATCGGTGCGGAGGCTTTCTCGTCAGTTTCGGGCGGGGGTGGAAGGGGCCCAGTTCTGGGGTAACAGCGTCTGGCGACGTTGAGACCGGAATAGACACGGGCGGTGTGGACTCGAGGGCAGGGAAATCGCTTCTGCTCGGGGCGGTTCGGCTCGTCCTGCTGGCTGTCTGCGTGGCTGGGTGGTTGTGAGTGGCGTGGAAGATTTGGTGGTCGATCCCACGCCACCGCACATCTGGGGGCCGGTAGGCAGGTTCAGCGGGCAGCGGCGCGCAGATATTGCCGGACCAGCTCGCAGGTGATATCGGAAGGCGTAGTGCCGCCGATGTTGTATTGGGTCGCGATCTTTCGGATACGGCCGTTGGTGGCCCGGCTGGGGGTGTAGATGCCCTGGTCGAGCAGAGCCAAAACCAGCTTCGCTGCGCGGCGGCGCCGGTTTACGGCCTGGTACCACTTCTTGGCCTTGCCACGCGGCAGCGGCTTGCGCATAGGAGTGGACGGGGTGGCGGGCACGGCTTTCAGGCTGGTGTCGTGGGGTTGGAAAGCGGTGGCAGTCGCGGTCACGGGGGCTCCGATCTTGATCTGAGCGGGAGAGATTCGAGTGAGTGGGAGAAGTCGTTGTCGGCTTCTCCGGGTGGTGTTGTTGCCGTCCGTTCGGATGGTGGTCCGAACCACTCACTTATTTGCGATCATGCTAGCATTATCGCATGACAGCAAACAAGCGGGTGTGGGGTGCTGATCTACGAGATCGCCACACGCCCGCCCACACGTGAAAAGGGGCAGTAGATGCATGTATCCAGCGGAATGGGATGCCCTCGCGCCGACGGTGAACTGGTGCTCGTCGACACCGACACCGGACGTGAATTGGCCTGCACCACCTGTGATCACCGGGAACCGATCGACGAACGCGACTTCCTCGACGCCACCGATCTCGCCGATCACACCGACACCGCCGTGCTGGTGGACCGCTACGTCATGGTCGATCAGTTCAGCGCAGCACTGGCCGAGGGGCTGACCGCGTATCTGGGACTGCGGCCCGGCTGGTTCGACCAGTGTCGAGACGGCCGCAACGTCTCGTTCGATACCAGCCGAAACAGTTGTCAGAGCCTGGTCGGGCTGGCGCGCGCCATCGAATTCTTCCGCGCTCACCGTGTCGCCTACCGCGAGTACCTCGAGCTGCGCCACATCCCGCCCTACCCCGATGCCGGGCCACCGCCCGCGCCGGTGACGATGCGCGACGCGCTCACCAACCTGGACGGGGCCGCAGCGACCGCACTCGCGCTCGTCACCACCGACAGCCGGTGGGAACCGCAAACCCAGACACCGGTTTCCCGCGATACCGTCTGAGCAGCCAGGGCGAACAGGAGACCGCCCGTGCCCAGTACTCCCGCCGCTGCGCCCGCCACCCGGGCGGGCACAGCACCCCATGCACACACAACCGCCGCGCGGCGAGTGAAGCCCAGCCCAAGGCAACCATTCCCGCCACCGGGCCCGCTGGCGATCACGACACCAGCACCGCGCCACACACTTCCTCCCGCCACACACTTCCTCCCGCCACGCCACTCGTGGCCACTGCCGCCGCCGCGACCTCCCCGGACATGCGGAACCGCCCACCGGTCAGCGTCGCGCAATTACTGATCACCCCGAGCGCACCGGATCCGGTGCGTGCGGATTCGATGGAAATGGAACTCCCGTTGTGACTATCGCCGACTCCTCGCCGCGGCAGCGCCGCGCCCGCCGCTCCGGCTCCGCTGACCACCCGCCCATCGAGATCGCCTCCCCTGATGAGGATTTCGGCCGCCAACCACCCCATGACCTGGTCGCCGAGCAGTCGGTGCTCGGTGCGCTGCTGCTGAGCAAGGACGCCATCGCCGACGTGGTCGAGGTGATCCGCAGCGACGACTTCTACCGGCCCGCCCACCAGAACATCTACGACAGCATCCTGGATCTGTTCGGGCGCGGCGAACCCGCCGACTCGGTCACTGTCGCGGCCGATTTGAACCGTCGCGGCGAGCTGAACCGGATCGGCGGCGCACCCTATCTGCTCACCCTCACCCAGACCGTCCCCACCGCCGCCAACGCCGCCTACTACGCCGAAATCGTCGCCGAGAAAGCGACCCTGCGCCGTCTGGTCTCGGCAGGAACCCGCATCGTGCAATACGGCTACGCCGGCGTCGACGGCCGAGACGTCGCCGAGGTCGTCGACCGCGCCCAGGCCGAAATGTACGAGGTCACCGAACGCCGCCGCACCGGCGAGGATTTCCTGCCACTCGCGGATCTGCTGCAACCGGCGATGGACGAGATCGACGCGATCGCCACCCACGGTGGGATGGCCGCGGGGATCCCGACCGGGTTCACCGACCTCGACGAACTCACCAACGGCCTGCACGCCGGACAGATGATCATCGTCGCCGCCCGCCCCGGCGTCGGCAAAGCATTGGCCCTGGACACCGAACTACCGACCCCTGGCGGGGGGTGGACCACGATGGGTGACGTCGCGGTTGGCGACTACCTGCTCGACAAGAACCACAAACCGGTCCGCGTCGTCGCCACCACTGACGTCATGCACGAACGCCCCTGCTACGAGGTCGAATTCGATGACGGTGCGGTGATCGTCGCCGACGCCGATCATCAATGGTTGACCATCAGCTCCGAGTGCGGTCTGTCGGCCGGGGTGCGCACCACCAAGAAGATCGCCGCCAGTGTGCGCCGCCGCGACGGACAACCAAATCACAAGATCCCCGACCGGTACGGGCTCAAACCCAGACGAATCGTCGAGGTGCGGGAAGTCGCGAGCGTGCCGGTGCGCTGTGTACAGGTCGCCGGCAGCGATCACCTGTATCTGGCAGGGCCGACCAAGATCCCGACACACAACTCGACGCTGGCGCTGGACTTCACCCGCAGCGCGGCGATCAAGCACGGGCAGGCGAGCGTGTTCTTCTCCCTGGAGATGAGCCGCACCGAGATCGTCATGCGTCTGCTGTCAGCCGAGGCGAAGATCAAGCTCGCCGATATCCGCGCGGGCCGGATGAAAGATGACGATTGGACGCGGATGGCGCGGCGGATGAGCGAGATCAACGACGCACCGTTGTTCATCGACGACTCGGCGAACCTGACGATGACCGAGATCCGCGCGAAAGCCCGACGACTCAAGCAGCGCCACGACCTGAAATTCATTGTGGTGGACTACCTTCAGCTGCTCACCTCCGGCAAGAAGGTCGAGTCACGTCAGCAGGAAGTGTCGGACTTCTCCCGAAACCTCAAACTCCTGGCCAAGGAACTCGAAGTGCCGTTGGTGGCGGTCTGCCAACTCAACCGCGGCCCCGAGCAGCGCACCGACAAACGACCCATAGTCTCCGACCTGCGCGAAAGTGGCAGCCTCGAGCAGGACTGCGATATGGCGATCCTCCTGCACCGCCCGGACGCCTTCGATCGTGACGACCCCCGTGGCGGAGAAGCCGACCTGATCGTGGGCAAGCACCGTAACGGCCCCACCGCCACCATCACTGTCGCCCATCAGCTGCACATGAGTCGGTTCGTCGACCTCGCCCGAGGATAATGAGGTAGGTAGGTATGGTCACCACACTGTCCTCCAGCAGGCCAATCCGGAGTACATCCCGCGAGCTCGCAGGCCTCGTGCATCTCGATGACTTCACCGGCCTGTGCAGCACGTGCGGATCCCTGCGCATTGCACAGTCCGAAGCGGCAGTCTCTCTTCCCGGCGGATGCCGCGTCTGCGGTGGCATGGCTACGGTGTGCAACTCCGCAGCCGAAGTAGCCCAGTTCATTCCCGCTGGAGATCCGCAGCGACTGCGTGAGCAGCGACTGCAGATCAAAAACCTTCTCGATTCACTCGACAGCCTGCTGGATCGCCCGCGAGGTCTTGATCGCCGCCGGTATGACGAACTCGAACTCGAGAGCCGTCGTCTGCGGGCGACATTCCTGGCGTCCGTCGGCGCTGTCGCTACGCCGATGCCGCTGTATGCGCTGTGGGTGGAACTTTGGGAGAACTTGTCGGGTCAACGCGCCCACTGTAGAGACTACGAATTCCCCACCATCGCGGGCGGTGGTGATGGCATCTACCCATGGCATCACTCGGAATGGATGCCGACCGCACCGTTGCAGTTCGATGAAATCCCTGCCTGGCGCGGGGCTGATGCAGTGCATTTGCTGATGCCTCCCACAGTCACCGATGCACTGCCACGGAATCTGGACGTAGCCTCCCTGAAGATCGGCCACAACCTGGTCTACGCGCTGCGTCGACGAGGATCATCGCTCACCGCGTGGACCGACGTCCCTGAGCGCGTATACACCTATCCCGATGTCGAAGCGCTGCGTGCAGACTTAGCAGCTATGAAGCAACTACGCCGTGCAGCGCTGCGATCGCCGGAAACTCTGCTCTGGGAGGTCATGTGACTGAGCACGAAGAACAAGCCGGACCTTCCTCGGACCCTCTGGACCTCTCCGCCCAGCAGCTCACCGTCAAAGGCGGCAGCCGCGAAGACCGTGTGTCTTTCGGGCCGCCGCAGCTGGCCGCGATGCGGTGCCTCGCCGACGGCGAAGCATGGACCGCGACCCGCATCGCGGTCACGATCGATCCCGTCAAAGACAGCGAAGCGGCGACCAACGCCGGGCGAATCCTGATCACGGCCGCGCTCGGACAGCTCGAGGCAAGGGGGTTCATCGAGCGCAGCGGCCCGGATGGATGGCGCATCACCGACGCCGGACGCGATGCCTACAACCACCGCGTCGAACAGTAAGCGATTGCGCACGGTCTTGGGAGAATCCACCCATCACACGCAAAGAGGCAACACCAGAATGACCAAAGATTTCAGTTACCAACTCGATCTGACGAGGGACATTGCGCGCGCAGCTCAACAAGTCCGACGCGTCACCGCACTGTCTGCGATGTCCCCGGAACGTGGCGATTCCGAGAAAGCCGCCGCCGAAGCCCACAGGGTTGTCGACCAGCTCGCTGCCTGCTATCCCGAGCTTGCACAGGAAGACTTAGCCTCATATCTCGCCGACGTCTACCACCGCGAACGTCTCCGCGAGCGAGAGGAGTTGGAGGAGTTGGTAGTCAGGAGATCCTGGCTTCCCGTCGACGGACATGGGCAGGTGTGGGACGAACTCACCGCAGCGGGGGTCGTTGACAACGAGAACAGTTGGGTCAACAAGGGGGTATCAATGATCGTCAACGATGACCTGTTCGTGGGCGCAACCTTGCCCGCGGAATGGTCTATACAACTCCACGACACCGACACCGGAAGCTACGCGGTACTGGTTGATCGCGACAACACCGAGCGCGCCGAGGTCTTCTACACGGCTACCTGGGATGAACGGTGTGCGTGGATGCAGCCACCGCGAACTGGCCCGGCGAATGACATCTCGAGCTGATCCACGGCGGGAATCCGCCACCACCAGTCCTGTGCGACCCTGTGAACGCGAGAACCGGCCGGGTAGTAGCCCGGCCGGTTCTCGTTCTGTGTAGGAGGTTTTCAGGCCGCTTCCAGGCACCAGTACCCGCCCGGCTCGTCGTCGCGCAGTAGGTTGCGGGGGCGTCCACTGGCCACCAGAATCTCGTCTACCTGGCCTCTCAACACGACATCGACGACGGTGTCGTCGGCGAACAGGGCCAGGGGCTCGATGGCGATCCGGGCGTCGGACTCGACCCACAGGCACACATCCATGGACGGACGGCAGCCGCGGGCGGCAAGGATCCGGTACGCAGTGCTGATGGCGTCCGCACCAGCGCCGAGGTTGTTCTCCAACATCGCGTGATTCCAGGTCAGCGCGTCGGGGTGGGCGTCGATCAGCTCGGGCCAGTCGATCGGGCACTGGGTACGCCCGAACTCCGGCCACGGCCCCTCCGGCAACCCGAGTTCCACTCCGGCGATCGCCTGTGCGAGCGGCGCCGGCACCTGCAGCAGATGCGGCGGCAGCAGCCAGGTCGCACCGTGACCACACCCGTAGCCGTCTCCCTCGACTGTCCCCAGCGCGGTGCTGCGCAGCGCGTCGGCCAGTTCGGCGGCGGCCGGGGTGAAGTCGGCGCGCAGCTCCCATTCCTCATCCGGATCGTGCAATGCCAGCGCCCGCACCTCCGCGTCGGTCAGCTGGGCTGGTGTGTTCTCCCAGTGCATTTCTCGTCCTTTCATTCGGTGTCTCCAGTGCTCGGTTTGGTGGTTTCGGCGAGGTGTCGGTAGAGGGTGGCGCGGGAGACGCCGAACGCGGCGGCGACAGCGTCGGGTTTCTGACCGGCGGCGAGCGCAGCCCGGGCGCCGGCGAGCTGGTCGGAGGTGAGTTTGCGTGGCCGGCCCGCCCGTACTCCGCTGGCCGAGGCGACCTCACGGGCGTGGGCGGCGCGTTCACGCATGAACACTCGTTCCATGTGCGCGAACAGCGCGAGCAGGGCCACGGCGATCTCGGCCATCGGGGACTCACCGGAGGTGTCTATCGGGATCGGGTCCTCGAGGGTCGTGACCCCGACACCGTGGCAGCGCAGTTCGTGCACGATGTTGAGGCACTCGCGCAGGTTGCGGCCGTACCGGTCGAGGTTGGTGGCCACGATCCGGTCACCCTCCCGCAGTATCTGCTGCAGACGCCTCCATCCGGGTCGGTCCATGGTGGCGCCGGTCTTGCGGTCGGTGTAGATCCGCTCGTCCGGAATGCCGTACTCGCGCAGCGCGACGAGTTGCCGTTCGAGGTCCTGGTGCGTGGTGCTGACTCTTGCGTATCCAAACTCCATCAGCACGCCACCTCGTGAGCCCGGCTAGCCGGACGTTCGCCGCGGTGGCGGCCCGTCTGCGTCGGGTCCGGTGAGTATCTCCTCGACGCGGCGGAGACAGGGCCTGCTGTAGAAGGCGTGGACTCAGGGGAAAGTTGGCACGATCCTGCTTCCTGAGAAAGTTCTTTCATGCGCAGTAGGTGGTTCTGCATGTCGGTCAGGAACCCTGGCGGGAAGCGCAGAGTGCTGCGGGCAGCCCGGTGCAGGAATCCGGCGGTGGCGCGCACCGAGAGCAATGGGGCGTCTTCGAGGTAGCGCCACAGGTCCTCGTACGGTTCGTGGACTGGCCATGCCGACACCGCCACCTCGTACGCCCTCCCGGCTCGGCCCCACGCCGCGGATGGCCAGCGGTGCCCAGTCAGCTCGCGGTTGCCGGGCAGCGCCTCACCAGTTGGGGTAGTCAGGCGGCCGCCGATCCAACTCGCCATGCGCACGCTCACAGCATTACCAACGAGCTTCCAGCGGTGTCCGGGTCGCACGCCGGGGGCTGTCACTGCGGGCGCGGTCCAGTCGCGCGAAAAACCCTGCAGCCTTTCGGCATCTGTGATTCCCGGGGTGACTATCTCCCCAGACGGCAGCCGAACCGCCGGCGGACTGGCGATACCCAGCCCTGAACCGCCCTTGAGCGTCGGCACCGCGTTCACTGCCCACCCGAGCCCGCGTACCCCCTCTGTCCAGTAGAAGCCACAGGGATCGATGTCCGGATCCCCCAGCGTGCGGGGCCCGGCATCAGTGCCGAACAGCACCGGCCGCGGATCATCGGTGCGTGAGGCCAGCATCAACACCCGCAATCGGCGCTGCGGCAGTCCGAACGCGCGCGCGTCCACCACCCGGTACGCCCACATATAGCCGAGTTCCTCCAGTGCGGCCGTGATGTGCCGCATCGCCTGCCCGCGGCCCAGCTGCAGCATGAATGGCACGTTCTCGATCAGCAGCCACCGTGGCCCGCGTCTACGGCGCACCAGCCGGAACACCTCGTCCACTAGGCCCGAGCGCGCGCCGGTGATTCCGGCGGTGCGACCGGCCTGGGACAGGTCCTGGCACGGGAATCCTGCCGCCACCAGCTCGGTTCCGGTAGGCAGTGC
This sequence comes from Nocardia sp. NPDC049220, assembly GCF_040647855.1. Classification (NCBI taxonomy): domain Bacteria; kingdom Bacillati; phylum Actinomycetota; class Actinomycetes; order Mycobacteriales; family Nocardiaceae; genus Nocardia; species Nocardia sp. NPDC049220. The sequence goes on along the minus strand of NZ_JBEZDA010000006.1, from coordinate 52,527 downwards.
ACGCAACCGGGTGACATCCCCCTGGATCTCGACACCAGGAAAGTGCGCCGAAAGTACCGCCTGCGCACCCGAATCGATCTCACACAGCAGTTCGGTGCGCCAGCCGTGCGCGCCGAGGCCGAGCTCGAGTCCACCGATGCCGGCGAACAGCCCCACCATTCTCGCGCCCGCCGTGCCCGCGCAACGGCCCGCAGCCGGTGGCGCCTGATGGCCTTGCGCGTCACTCATCGTCGCTGGCCTGAGCTCGAGCGACGACGGAGAGTGCGTAGTCGGCCGGAAGGACGGTGACGGGGTGTGCGGGATGCAGACCGAGGGTGAGTTCGCCGATAGTGCTGCCTGTTGCGACGCGCAGAAGGAGGCGTGCTCGGCCCTCGAGTCGTGATTCGCACAGCGACGTGAGCGGTCCCGCGATGACAGCGGTCTCGGTTTTGATGGCGATGGTTCGCCCGATATGGCTGGGGGTGAGTGCGCCCGCGTGGATTTCGTAGTGGTCGTCGTTGAGGTCGGGTACAGCCCGCAGTCTGGGAGCGCGTTTGATCTCAGGCAGCAGCACGGTTGCTCCCGTTGACCAGCGCGTGTTGGAACAGGAGTTCTTCCTTGTGCCGGGTGGATGTCATTCGGCGGGCAGTGCTGATGGGTCCGTGGCGTCCCTGTACCAGCACTGTGGTCTGAGCGTTGCGGGTGTGCGCGACCCACATGTCGGCGACGTCGAATTCTGCGAGTGCCCACCGGGTCGGGCCGTGGGATCCGGAGGTGATCCAGAGCCCGGCACCGTATCCGGCCAGGGAGTCGAGCGCGTGCAGCGCCGCCGCAGGCCGGTTAGCTGTCGAGATGAACCCGACGATCGACAGCGCCGGCCGGGGTGGCTGCTCGCCGAGATCGGCGGTCCAGGCTTCCCAGAGGGCGAGGGTGGATCGGTCGAGTTCTGGGCCCTGGTGTTCGGTGACTCGGTCGGCCCAGACGGCCGGGTCGACGTTGATGACCGGATACACCACGTAGTCACTGATTTTGGTCTCGGGCAGCACGATCCCAGACCACCCAGCCTCCTGGATTCCAGCGTGCACGTGTTCGGGGATTACGGAGCAGTTGTGCGCCATCTCGACCTTCCTACTCGAGCTTGTCTCATAATTTTACTCAGTAACAACCGTTTCCGGTTCTGTGACCTGAGACTCCTTGCCCGGCAAGCACTTCCACAATGATGTCTCGAAACCTTGGCGTCGAGACAAATCGTGGACTCATCAAGGCGCCCCGGCGACGCACAGAAGGTCCAACGCGGTGCTCGACACTGAACGCGGGGGAGTACGCCCTGCCATCCGCGCTTGGAACCCATCCATGATCTGAACGAGTACGCCGCCTTGGTTTTCAGACGGGAGAGGGCTGGATGCCGCTGCTCTGGCTGGACTCGTCGGCGAATCCATACTCGGTCGCGGGCGCCGGCGGTTGATCGCCGAACAGATTGAGATCGCCGCCGATGAGGAGGGCGTCCACACCGACGCCGACCGCACGGCTGGATGCGGGCACACCTGCGAGATGACGCGAACCCACACCCACTGAAGCAGAGACGGTTACCGAGAACTCACCTCATGACGGCGCTGACGAAGAATCGAGATACTCAGCTCGTGGGTGTCTCGCGAAGCTTGTCGTCCAGCATGATCGGCGGAATCGGTCGGCCAGGACTGGCTTCCGGATCGACGACGTCGATGACTTTCGCGAGCTGTTGGTACGTCCGCTTGACGAGTGCTCGCCGATCCGGGCCGACCCGCGGCCGGTGGGTGAGTTTCAGCAACGTCACCAAACTCGGGCCGGAAAGTGTCACTTCGACGCTGCCGTTTCCCAGCTCCTTGATGCGGTTGTCGGGCACCCGGGCTGGATGTCTGTCCAAGAGGAGGGGAATTTCCCAGAGCCAGTCGAGTGCGCGCCAAGTGTCCTGGTGGCAGATCAGTTGGACGCTGTTGATGCCTGCTGCCCGCTGCATCCTCTCCCGGTGTGCGTGTATGGCTGCCTGCCACTCGCCGAACCACGACTCGGATCCCATGGTCCGATACTCGCACCAGCCTCCGACATGTCATGCCGAGATATCCAGTGCGGCAACGGTTCAGCCCCGATGCGGTCATACGTGGGCGTAGACGACGGTGTCCCAACAGTTTCGTTCAGGATCCCAGCGCCCGGAAGTGAGGGTGCCGGCCAGGAGCGGGTCTACGCATCGGCCGAGGTGCCTCAGGGCTTCGTGGAGCGGATGCAGGAGCGTGGGCAGGATGGTGGTGGCGGCGAGTTTGGGGTATTCGGTCTCCCACGTCGGGCCGGGCGCACGGATGGCGGCGGGCAGCTCGAGCGCGGCGCGGCACTGGCGTTGTTTGTCGAGTGCAGCGCAGGTGGTCGCGGCATCGAACTCGAAATTGCTGATGATCAGCAGCAGGTCGACGAGGTCACGCCACCGGGTCGAGGGGAGTCGCGCCGCGCCGTGGAACTCGTACATGGCGGCCAGTTTGTCGGCGATCTGGTCGGCCAAGGGGTAGCAGGAGAACATCGGTGGCGGGTCGAGGTCGGGTATTTCGATGACCTGTCTCGGTGAGACGCGGTCGATCTCGCCGATGAGTTGTCGCCCCGCGGTGAGGTCGATCGGGAAGTGTTGCAGCGCGTTGGTGCCGAGGTGTGGTGTGGCACGCAGCTGCCAGACGTCCTCGCGGCGGGCTTTGACGTCCAGCCCGAAGGTGAGGCGGTCCAGTTGGCTGGCGGTCTCCACGAGGTGTCGCAGTTCTTCGAATGCCTGATCCAGGCTGGTGGTGGGGTGGAGCAGGTCGATATCTTCGCTGTGACGGGCGCCAGGGATGCGAACCAGCAGTCCGGTGCCGCCTTTGAGGATCCAGGGCCCAGCAGGATCGCGGAAGACCCTGGCCAGCATGCGCTGCATGAAGAATTCGCGGTGTAGTTCGGCAGTGGGCCGCTTCAGTGTGTGCGCCTGCTTTTTGAGCCGGTCATTGATCGCTCTTTGAAATCCGCCGTCGGTCGGGTATTTCGGCGTCACTGCCTTTGTCGCCCTCCCTGTCGCCCTCACTGGCCTTCTCGGCTGCAGCGCTGCGTGGGGTCGTCCGGACGTGGGAATCTCGCGTGGATTCCGCGTTCAGCGCTGCCTCGGAGAAATTCTCAAAGAGCTTACTGGACAGCGCGCTCCATTTGACGAAAGCGGCCATGCTCGGTAGGGGATCGGTGGCAGGGGATTTGATCGAGTTGAAGAGCGTAGCGTCGAGCGCTGGGGACGTAGGGATGAGGTTGAGTGCGGCTGCGTGACGCTTCCTGAAGTCTTCGGTCCATTGTTCCCACACGGCGGCCGCCGCAGTCCCTGTGTGCTGGTTGAGCAGAAGGTCGAGCAGCTTTGCCTCCGCTTTCGAGGGGCCGCCCGCTTGTTGGGCCACTGCCGCAGTGAGATCGGCGAAGGGGAAACTGATGTCCCGCGTCAGTGATCGGGTCGCCTCCGGGACTCCCGCTTGGCCGATGAAGTTGTGGACCAGCGCGGACCCGGCGCCGATGGGCATGCCATAGCGGTGAGCGAAGGGGCGCAATGCTGTCGCGAGTTCGTCACGGGTGACATCACCGGTGAGGATGGCGTCTCGCACGATGGTGGCGAGGTGCCCGCCGTCGATCCCGTCGGCCGCGAGGTCGAGCACTGTCCGCAGTGGCCGGGTGACCGGCAGTCCTTCGACGAGGTGCCAGTCGCGACGGGTGAGTTCACGGATCCGGAACTTCACGTCGTGGCTGCGGGTGCTGCGCCGCTGGGGCACGGTGAACTCGTGGATATCCGCGTCGATGTCACCTAGTTCCTGCAGCCGGGCCGCGGAGCGATGGGACACCACCCCGACCGGCGCTTCATCGGCGAGCCGCTCGCCGGCCAGACGCTTGGGTTCCAGCGCCAGCCACTCGGCGCGAACGGGGTCCGCCGGTGATTGCGGTGTGCCCGTCAACCGGTACACGCCTTGCCGTAGCCGGGTGATCAGCTCGGAATCGGCCAACCGTTTGAGCTGCTGGGCGGTGAACCCCAGCTCCACCGCCTGCGCAGAGGTGAACAGCCCCCACTGAACCCCCGCCAGATCGGCCAGTTCGAGCAGCAGTTCCTCTCGTGCCATACGTCAAAAATAGCATTAAGACCGGCAATAGTGCGCATGTGCGCCTACTGTTGGCGTGCGCAACACTATTTTTGCCGTAACGGGGCAGATTTATGCGTGTTGCGCACGGTATAGCGGCGGCAACAGTGTGCAGCGTCTACACCAGCTGAAAACGTGCAATCACCGCCGAGTAGCCGGCCCAACCAGGTTTGCCCTCTCTGGACTTCGAGTTCGGCGGGCGCATCTCATGCGGTGGTTCACCACGACGGCGGTAATGGCCGAGGGCCAGGTGGGTAGGCGCTTGTCACGAGCGGAGTGATTGGAAGCCGAAAAAGACTCCGGCCCCGGGAAGCCCGGACTCCGGGTCTCCATCGGGAGCGTGCCGAAGATGGGCGCCGTTACACGACGGGTGAAACAACGAAGATGGGCCGCCAGAGACGTGTGTCTCCGGACGGCCCACCTGGTAAACGCTGCAACGGCGGTCTACCACTTCGTAAGCGCCCTACATGAGAGCGGTGGACTCTTCTAGCAGAGCCACCGGGCAGGCCGGTCTCGGTAGGCACGAGGCCAGCCTCTCTCGTTCAGAGGACGTCTCGAATAATACAGCAGACTCGACAGCGTCGGTCCATGGAAATTTATGGGGGCCGGGCAGTACGAGAGCCTGGTGTGCGCGGCGCGGGGCCGATCGCCGCGCCGGGTGGCGACCGGCCTCGACGCGGCACAACGAAGAGCTGCTGTTCGACAGGGCCCTGCCAACGTCGCGATGCCCATCAACCAATGACACGTCTGAGCAGGCTCAGGATCGAAGCCGACGCAGGTACTGCTGCGACGGCTTGTTGTTGTTCAGGCTTCTGCGGCTTCTACTCGAGGTCAGCAATCTGTGTCTGGCTTTTCGGTGGGGCGGTCCAGGTCATGCCGAGGGCGTCGAGGGCTGCAATCCGTCCAGAGGGCAGACTGCCCTGTCGACGGCGTGAGCGTATGGCACTGATCCAAATGCCGAGTCGGTAGCCGGAAGGGTCGACGTATTTCTGGGGGACCTGCAGGTGATTGTGCTGTTCGTAGTAGTCGATCGCGGCGGACAGGCCACGCCGCCACGCCATTTCGAAGGGGGAGACGGTGTTCCAGTCGATCCCGAGGGCGTCGAGTAGCTCACGTTGGCGGTCATCGAGTGTGTCGCGGCTGCGGCGTTGCGCGTGCACCCACTCGCCGAGACGCATGTTGTCGCGGATATGGGTGCGGGGAATTTCGAGGTGCCCGTGCTCGGCGTGATAGGCGCACGCGCATCGGTAGAGCCGTTGCCACGACAGGCGCCACGGTGGATTCCACCAGGGGTCCAGCGCGTCGAGTTCGCGACGGCGGGCAGGGGAGAGCGCCTCGCTGCGGGTGCGGCGGTTGTGCAGCCAAGCGCCGAGGTTGATCCCGTCGACGATGGTGCCCAGTTCCACTGAGAGGTGTCCGTGTTCGGCGTGGAAGCGGCGAGCGGCGGTCATTCCCCGTTCCCACTGGTCCTTGCGGGGCTCCCACACGATGCCGAGGTCGTTCAGGGCGGTGACCCGGTGAGCGGGCAAGCTGCCTTGCCGATGGAGCCAACGTTGCCACGACAACCATCCGCCGAGGCGGAACCCTTTGTCGTCACGGAAGTCCTGGGTGGTGTCGAGGTGCCCGTGGCGGGCATGGTGGCGCCGCGCCGCGGCGTAGCCGCGACGCCACTCGGCCGATTTCGGGTCGATAAGGCGCAAAGAGATCGCGAGCGCGAGATCTCCGGCACGGGGCACCCCGTCGATGTGCAGCCAGTCCAACACGGCCGCTGCGTCCTCGCGACCACTGCCAGGGTCGCGTGCGAGCGCGGTGAGGCGTTCGTCGAGTCGGTCGTCGTGGGCACGCAACGCACGCAGGACCCGCCACACCGTGGTGTATCCGGCGCTGTCGAAGACTGATTCGGGATCGTCGTCGCCAGAGATAACTGCGGGCACGACGATCGTGGCGATTTTGCCGCGGACACCGCCGGTGCGCAGCGCCCGACCGACAGCCTGGATGGTGTCGATCATGGAGCGTTTCGGGTCGTTGAGCACGATGGCGTCGACCGCGGGCACGTCCACACCTTCGTTGAGCACCCGCGCGTTGGCCAGCAACGCGAAGTCGTGTGTGTCGCTGCGTAACTCACGCAAGGCGCGGTGGCGTTCGGCGAGGCGATGTTTGCCGGTGATCCAGCCCGACCACAAGTCGGCTGGCCGCTGGGCGGCGGGCAGCAGATGGTAGGCCTCGGGTAGGCGGGTAGCGAATCCGCGCGCGCCCGCGACTCGGGAGTGGTAGCTGATGACCCGCCGCAGCCCGTACTGGGTCGCGGCCCGTAGCACCGCGATCTGGGCAGCGAGTTCGGATCCGGCGGAGCCGGTGGTGGCGAGCGCGGCCAGCTCGGTATCGGTGACCACGGGGACGATGACGCGGTAGTCGGCGAGCAGCTGCGCGTCGATCGCCTCACCGAACCCGAGCCGGTGCACGATGGGGCCGAACACGGCCGGGTCGTGCATGGAAGCGATCTCATCGCCGGTGGTGTCGTCGAACACTCGTGGTGTCGCGGTCAGATACAGCCGCCGAGTCGCGGCCAACAGTGTGTCGTGGTGGACGCTCGACCAGCGGCGACCCATTCTGCCTGCGGTGCGGTGGGCTTCGTCGGCGACGAGGAGATCGAAGGCGGGCAGGCCGTGGTCATGCTGGGCGGCGGTCAGTTGCGGCAGGGACGCGTAGGTGGCGAACCACGTCGCGGTCGCCTCGACTCGCCCGAGGGCGGCGATCACCGCGGGGGATGTGCTGACTTCCCCGACCGGCGCATGATGGTGCTGATGCAAGGCTTCGGCTTGGCTGCACACCGCGATCACCTGGCCGCCGCGGCCCCACCGCATCCATTCCGCGACGTTCTGTGCCAGCAACTCCAAGGTCGGGACCAAAATCAGTACCCGCCCGTGCGGGGCGAGACGGTCCGCGACCGCCGCGCCGACGAACGTCTTGCCTGTTCCACAGGCGGCGACCACTGTCGCTCGTCCGCCGCCGAGGAGCTGTGCGACCGCCGCCGTGGCGGCGGCCTGTTGATGCGGCCGCAGCCGCGGTCGTGCTCGTTCACTCACCTCGCAGTTCCTAACAGCCCACTCTGGGCGCGACGCTGGGCGCGAGACCGATATCAGCCAACACCTCGTCGTAGTCGTCGGACTCGTCGCGGCCGCAACCGGTGGATCGCGTCGAGCACCGCGGCGCGACCACGCGGAAGCCGACGCGTTCGGATGCCATGGTGTCGCGAGCCTTTCAGAGTGTGGCGGGCGAAGGCAGCCCGGCTGGCCTCCAAAGCCCTGTGGAGGCCAGCCGGTATGGAGACAGACCTGTCAGATCTCGGCGTCGGCGCCCAGTTCGTCGCGGCGGCTGGTCAGAACTTCCAGTGCACCATCGAGCACCTGGTAGCCGTAGACGCTAGCTGGGCCTGCTTCGGCTGCGGCCTGGGCGGCGAGCGTGGCGAGTTCGGTGTCGGTGCTCGACGCGGTCACCCCGAGATCGTCGAGATCGCTGTCACCATTGATGAACCAGTAGCTGGCGTCGAGTTCGACCACCAGGTTCGAATCGGCGAAGTCGCGACCGCATTCGGTGGCGATCTCGGCCAGCGCGGCGCTCGCGGCCTGCCCGGCGGAGTCCTCGGTCACATGCCCTCGGTGGTTGGAGCCGTCCCAGTCGATGGCCCAGCCGTCGAGCACCTGCTGGGCCGCCGGCGCGATCTCCTCGAGCAACCCGTTCGCGGCCGCGGCCGTCAGGAGCGGGATCGTCCACCGCAGAACCTGGTTGTTCTGCACCGACTCCGGGGTTCCCGGGCCGACCTCATCGTCCCAATCGGCGGTGAGTTCACCGCTTTCGGTGTCGAGCTGAACGAAGCATGGCTGGGGGTCGATCTCGCCTTGGTAGTGGTGATGCAGGGCAGAGGGGGTGGACTCGTCGAGGCGCTGCACGGTTACTGTAGTCATGGCTGCAAGGTCTCCTCTTGCGGTCGGGACGGCTGCCAGCGGAGGTCCAATTCGGCTGGTAGCCGTCCGTTTTCGTTGCGGTGGACCTCCAGATTATCCAACCTGTCCGACACCTGTGGGACTGGAAGTGGAAGTGCCGCAAGCCCAGTGCGACTCACTCATCGCCGAACTGAACGAACAGGCTGAACAGCGTCGACTCGAGGCGCACTGGAAAGCGCAGGCCACACGACGCGACCCGATGTACTGAACAGCGTTTGCGTCTTCTCTGTGCTGCGGACCGGTTGCGCGTGGCGACACCTTCCGAATGATTTCACCGTAGCCGTCAGGGCGCTGCCCACGGTCTGTGCGAGGAGCGAAGGCCACGGTCTGTGCAGAACTCATGCGGCGTCGGCAGCGGTGCCGTTGCTGTCAGAAACTGGTGTTGGTATGGGTGGCCTGATGGAACTGCCAGGCATCGGTGATGATGTCGGCCAGTTCGGGTCGTTGCGGTTTCCAGCCGAGCAGCCGGTGAGCTTTGTCGCTGGCCGCGACGCTGACCGCGGGATCGCCGGGGCGCCGGTCACCGATGGCCACAGGGAAATCTCGGCCGGTCACCGCGCGGACGGTGTCGAGGACTTGCCGGTTCGAATACCCGTGCCCGTTACCGAGATTGAAGATCTCGTGACGGCCGGGCTCGATAGCGTCGAGCGCCAGCAGGTGCGCTTCCGCCAAATCGCGCACGTGGACGTAGTCACGGTGGCAGGTGCCATCGGGGGTTGGATAGTCCGTCCCGTACAGGGTGAACGAAGCACGCTGCCCCGCAGCGGTTTGCAACAGAATCGGGATCAGGTGTGACTCGGGATCGTGCCGTTCGCCCAGCCAATGACCGTTGCTGGCCTGGACCGCACCGCAGGCGTTGAAATACCGCAGACTAGCCGCGGCCAGTCTGCTCGCGCCGCATTCGCCGGCGATCATCATGTCGATCGTCGCTTTCGTCGCCGCATACGGGTTCTGGGGCTTGACCTCGGCAGACTCGTCGAAGGGCTGGGTTCCGTCGCCGTGGTAGAGCGACCCGGTGCTCGAGAAGATCAACCGCGGCACCTCAGCAGCCCGCATCGCCCGCAACAACGCCAGCGAGCCCTCGATGTTCTGATGCCAGTACTTCTCCGGGTTGCGGACCGACTCGGCAACCTCGATCTTCGCCGCGAAATGAAACACGGCATCGAAACCCGCGATCGGGGTGATGATCTCGGCGACATCGTGGATCGACATGCGGTGGAAAGCTGCACCGTCGGGAAGGTTTTCCATGAACCCGGTCGACAGATCGTCGACGATCTCGACTTCGTGGCCGGCGCCGACGAGTTGGTGGGCGACGATCGAGCCGATGTATCCGGCGCCGCCGGTGACTAGCAGCTTCACAGGTACGAATCTCCTCGCGGACAGGGGTGTTCGATGTCATTGAACGATAGCGGTGGCGACGATGTAGCCCTTGGGGTCGCGCCATACCTCACCGGGGTGGCTGGCGAACCACGCTTCGATATCGGTGGTCACCGCGGCGAGGACCGAGCCCCGATGTGGGCTGTCGGTCGCGATACCGCAGAAGGAGAACAGAGCTTCGGCGAAGCGGACGAGCGGTGCGGCAGTGTCGAAGATCAGTGCGTTGTCGAAAGAGTGGATCCGGACATCGCGGAACACCTCGCTCATCATTGTCGGCAGGGTGGTCGAGTTCACGCCGTTTGCCATGTTCTCGGCGGGGGTGAGTCCGAAACCTCGAGCGTGGTCGATGACCAGTTGACGTGTGCGTCCGCAGGTTACGGGGTGGTTGACGGTCACCGCGACCCGCCCGCCGGGGCGGGTGATGCGCCGCAATTCCCGCAGCGCTCGCCCCGGGTCGGGCACGTGGTAGAGCATGTGGCGTGCCGTAGTCCGGTCGAACTCATCATAGGCAAACGGCAGATCCCCGGCGTTGCCGAGCACCCCCTCCACACCGGGGACCGTGTCCGCGGCAGCGACCATGGCCGTGGAGTTATCGACGCCGACCAAGCGCCCGCGGTGCCCAAACTCGACGAGTTGGGCGAGGAACCGGCCGTCGCCACATCCGATGTCGGCGACGGCCTCCGAGCCTGTCAACTCGAGCGTGTCGAGCACCGCGTGGACTGGGTCGCCGTGATGCTCACTGTGGCGGGCATGGGTGTCGATACGTATCTGCAACGGTGTCGTGGAGGCGTATTCGGACGAGAGGGTGAGGCCGGTGTCGCTCACGCGAAGGTGCCCTCCTCCTCGGCTCGGGGTAGTGCAGGGTTCCAGCAGCTACGACCAGGCTAGGCGTGGTCAGCAGGTCGAGATTGCAGGTCGGTTCACCCCGAACGGCGATCAGGTCGGCGCACTGCCCGATGGTGAGCGTACCGATCAGATACCCGACCCGGAGTGCTTCTGCTGCCCGCCGGATGGCCAAAAAGGGAGAACCCGCGAGGCGTGCAGTCGATTCGCTGTCAGGGGGTCGCCGTGTCTCGAGCGAGAAGTGCGCCGCGCGCTACGACCTCTTGGAGTCCTGCTTCGACGTCGAGAAGTTCTGTGAGGTCTTGCAGAATTTCCTCTTGCTGGACTCGCAGCCAACGGTCTACGTGCTCGTCGCGGCTCTTGCCTCGGTCTGTCATCGGGATCTCCTTCCGCCTCCTGTCGGAGGCCTTATGCCGACGTATGCATAGGGGTAGAGGCGAAAAGGTGGCCAAGCGTGTACCTGGTAGCGGAAAACAGACAAAACTCGGCATACCGGACCCGCCGGATCTGGTCGGCCGCAGCAAGGTTCGACCAAAGTCTGCGCGCCTGCGATCGCAGGCCTGAGATGTCAGCGCGCGGGTTTCCGGCGGTGCTGCTGCATCGGTGGGCGCGCACGGCGGATTCGGGTGACAGGTCATGGAATGCATACCGGGAGCTGATATACATCTGTACCGGTCTAAAAGTTGACTGGTATAGATGTATACCGCACCCTGGGGGGGTGAGCACACGCAGACGCACTCCCAACCCCTCATCAACAACCACGTCCGTCGAGCTGTCATCCGCCATAGAGGCCCGCGCTGATGCGGATGACCGTCTGATCAAGGCGATGATCGCCGGCTATCGGTCGGGGACAGGCGCGAACGAGATCGCGCGCCGTGTCAAGGACTTCTGGTCGCGTGCCATCACTCTCGAGATTCTCGCCATCAGCGATCGCCAGGAACGAATCCGGCAACTACTCACCAGCGCCGGGGTCACGGTCAACGGCACAGACGACGACGGCGGCATCCAGGTGAAATTGTGGGTACACCACCGATTCTTCCGGGGAGTGATCTGCTCACACCTGCCCAGCTACCATTCCGACGAGCCCGCCCAGCGCACCGCCGAAGTCGTGATTCCTCTGCTGTACCAAGCTGGCTACCGAGCCCACTGGGCGCTGAGCGTCGACGGCATATACAACCCGGTGAAGGCCGGCGACGGCTACGACCAAGCTGCCGCCATGGCGGCTTTCTCACACCGGTACGAAGATCTCGTGATCACCGAACCTGCCGCCCCGGTCGGCAGGTAGCGGCGGAATCCCGCAGACGATTCAGGATTCCAGGGCCGTGAATGAGGCGAGTCGGCCTGACCCTCGACCTCCTGCGGAGGTGCTACCACCTGCCGCGATTGGGCGTAGCGGCCGTGCGGGGGTCCAGGTTCCCCGAATCGCTTCCAGGTATCAGCCGCACCCTGGCGTGGAGCATGACCTGCAGCTGTTCTCGCCAGGCATGCCACCGCAGCCGCCCTTTCGCCTCGCGCGCCTGGTGATTGAGGGTGGTAACCACCATGTTCCGCCGCCCAGCGATCTCGCGGACCAAGCCGTGATCAAGGGCGAACCCGTCGGGGTCATCCAGGTGCAGTGCTCGATCGAGTCGACACCCGCGGTGATCGCCTGCCGGATTCCGGTGCTGGCGTATCACTTGATCGAAATGCCGGTGCGGCCGGCCGGATCGTTGTGAGACCCTGAGAAGGCTTTGTACCGTGCCGGTTTCGGCACCACCGCCGTTGCTCGCAAATCCGAGTCGACAGGACGGTCGCGAATGGACGGACACCTTATCCGCTCAGCTCGCCAGGCCCGCGGATGGTCCCAAACCCAGCTGCTGGGTGCACTGCGTAGCCGAGCCGCACTCGAACACGTCACGCTGATGAGCCCGGCCTCGCTGCGAGTGGCGTTGTCCCGATGGGAGAACGGGCACACGGTGCCGGACCTTGTGCATACCCGGCTGCTGTGTAACGTCCTGGAGCTCTCGCCCGCCAACCCATCTCCGGAGCATGATCAGCATGAGGATCCCAGCGACAGTTCGCTGTTCGGGATCCTCGCCCACCACACGAACAGCCTGCGTCTGTTGGACCGGCGTCTGGGTGCACCGTTCGTGCGGAAGCAGACCGCCGGCCACGTGGCAGCGCTGGAAGTGATGTGGGCACGCCGATCGGGCGCCGACCGGCACAGCGTCGCACGGGCACAGGCGGACACGGCCGCGCTCGCGGCCTGGCAGGACCTCGACGTCGGCGACCACACCGCAGCGGACCGGCATTTCGGTCTGGCCAGACAGGCGGCAACACGGTCGGGTGATCCGACGTTGTTGGCGCACGCCCTCGGCGAGCACGCGGTCATGTTGTCCGAATCCGGCCATGCGCCTCGGGCGCTGGCGCAGGTCCGGCGCGCGGAAGCCTTGCCGGGGCTGCCGATGCTGTTACGGGCCTGGCTCGCTGCGACGCGGGCGCAGGTCGCCACCTGGTGCCCCGGCGAAACGGCGACAGTCCGGCAGGCGATGGCCGAGGCCGAAACCGCGCTCACTCACGCACGTCCCGGCGACGAGGTGGCCTTGCCGTTCCTCGCGCTCAACGAGGTCCACCTTCAGAGGTGGAACGCTCACCTGCTGGTCCGGCTCGGTGATCACACTGCCGGCACAATCGCCGAGCAGGCACTGCGGAGATTGCCCGACGAGTTCGTGCGGGCCCGCGCCGCGCAGGTGCTGGACCTGGCCGAGTATGCCGCTCACACCGGCGATCTGGACCAGGCGGCGGGCCGACTGTCGGCAGCCGCGAAGAGCATCACCACGGTGGGGTCACGGCGTCTGCGTTACCGTCACGACGTGCTCGCGCGGCGCGTGCGAGAGTTGACCGGCCGCCGGTAGCGCGGCGAGCATCCCGACAGCGGTCGCGGTGCCGAGCAACTGCCCCGCCGCGAGTAGCTCGCGTGTTTCGACTAGCGGCACCCACACCAGATCGGCGGCCTCCTCGGCGTCGGTGGGGGCAGCTACCTGACGCGGCGTGCGGCCGATATAGACGTGGTGCGGGGTTTCGACCAGTCCCGGCATCGGCTCGAGGACGGCCACCAGCTCGAGAGCGCCGACCTCGAACCCAGTCTCTTCCAACAATTCTCGCCGCGCGCCCACCTCCGGCGCTTCGCCCGGCTCCACGATACCGCCCGGGGCCTCGAACCCGATCGCGCCGACGATCCACCGATGGCGATACAGCATCAACGCTCGGTCGTGGTCGTCGACTGCGACCACGCTAGCGACGGTGTTCAGCCGGACCGCGTGATGGGTGCGGGGCACGCCGTCGGGGGTGGTGATGTCGTGGAGGGTCACCTGCAGCCACGGGGACGCGTCGTACACGGTGCGTTCGGAGTGCACGTCCGTGCGGGGCGGGGAAGCCATGTCCTCACGGTACCGGCCCGACCGCTGATCCCACGCCGGTCGTGCTACGGGTTGCTACGTTCCGGTGCCCGCCACTCCGGGCGACCCTTGGGGGTACGACGTTGTCCGGCAGGGGATTCGGAAGGCATCCATATCTGCGACGGCGTCGGCTGTTTCGCCTGCACACGGCGGGGCTTCTGGAGCATGAAAGGTCGGTCGAGATGGTACGCAGTGTCGGATGTGTAGTCGTGGGTGGCGGTATCGCAGGGCTGATGGTTGCCGCCCGCCTAGCCGCCGCGGGATGGAAAGTGGTGGTGCTGGAACGGGGACTACTCGGTTCCGGCGCCACGACCAGCAATCACGGCATCGTCCATTCCGGTGCGCTGTATGCCCGATGGCACCCCGAAATCGTCTCTTCGTGCCGGCAAGCCCAAGCGGGGTTCGCCGAGTCCTTCCCGGAATGCGTGGTCGGCGCCGAATCTTGTTGGTATCTGGGGCATTCAGAGACTATGCAGGCCTACGAGGCGCTCTGGCACGGGCAGGGCATCGCCTACCACGATGTGGACCCGAGCGAAATCGGTGAGGTCGTGGCTCGACACCACGACGTTGTCGGTCGCGCGGTCGAGGAACTGGTCATCGACACCCGCGCCCTGCTGGTCGAGCTCGCCACCCGATGCGTCGCGTTGGGGGTCGAGATCGCTGTCGCGACCGGTGCGCAACGCATCGTCATCGACGACGGTCACGTCCGGGCGGTCGACACCGCGCGAGAGCACATTCTCACCCCGAACGTGGTGGTGTGCGCGGGAATCGGGACCGGCGAACTGCTCGAGCGGTCCGGATCGACGGTCGCCGCGCAGCTGAGTTCGCGGCTGGAGATGATGACCGCCTACCCGGGTACCGTGACCCGCCCGATCGTCGGTCTCGAGTTTTCTTGGCCCGCGCTCGCCCCAGCCGCCGTTCCAGGTGTGGTGTTGGCCTCGCGATATGGCGGTGTGCAACGCCGCGTCACGGGGCCGGGCCGGTGGCCTGTGCCGGCCGCTGAGGCGACTGCGCTGGACCTGGAGCTGACAGAGTGGCTGGTGCCTGGGGTCATCGACCACTCTGGTGCGCAGTCGTGGGTGTGCTCGAAAACTGAATACACCCGGGTATGCGATCAGTGGGGCACCGCTCCCGACTACGCGGCCATCGACCACGCGAGCGAGAACATCACCGGCCTGCGAACGCTACTGCCAGGCAAGATGACTTTGTCGCTGCACGGCTCCCGCGATATCGCCGCCTCGCTGCTGGGTGCGCCGCAGCCGCTACCCATCGCCTGCAGTGACCGGACATCAGTCGGCGAGGTCGCCGAGCTGGTGTCGCTGCCGCCGTGGGCTGCGCACCGTGAGGTGGAGGCGCGATGATTCCGCCGTTCACCCCAGCCCTGCCCGAGCCCTATGTGCGAGCGGTTATGCCGGCGATCGAACAGATCCTGCGATCCGGGAAGCTGGTCCTGGGCGAGCACACCACCGCGTTCGAAGCGGCGGCCGCCGCGATGGCCGGGTCCGCGCACGCGGTCGCGGTGAACTCCGGGACCACGGCGCTGGAAATCATCTTCCGCGCTATTGGCGTTCGCGACCGGGTGGTGCTGGTGCCGACGAACACCAACTACGCGACCGCGGCGGCCGCGCTACAGGCCGGCGCCCGGCTGCGGCTCTACGACGGCGGCCTATACCCCGATCTGGCTGATGTCGAACACCGTCTGGATTCCGATGTCGCCGCGGTCGTGGTGGTCCACATCGGTGGCTACCTGTCGCCGGATCTTGCTCGGCTGGCCGGGATGTGCGCCCAGGCAGGTATCCCGTTGATCGAGGACGCCGCTCACGCCCACGGCTCCCGAACCGGCGAAATCCGGGCGGGAAGTTTCGGCTACACAGCGGCGTGGTCGTTCTTCACGACCAAGGTGATCTCCACCGGCGGGGAAGGCGGCGCGATCACCACCAACGCTCCCGACCTCGTCACCACCGCCCGGACTGCCCGCGACCAGGGCAAGGACCGGACCGGATTCCATGTCATGGCGGGCAGCAGCTGGCGGATGACAGAGATCGGCGCGGCGATCGGCCTCGTGCAGTTCTCTCACCTCGACCGCGACCGGCACATTCGGCGCACGGTGATCGACCGGTACAGCCGCTACCTTGGCGGACACGGCCTCACCTTTCCCGCGCTCGCCGCCGACGAGGACGTCAGTGGCCACAAGTGCGTGGCCGTGCTCGAGCAGGGCATCGACCGTGACCGGCTGCGCCACCTCGTCGCTGAGCGGGGTGTCGTGCTGGCGCGCGGCGTGTACGACCAGCCGTTGCACCGACAGCCGGTATTCGCCGATCTCGGCCTCGGCGACGTTTTCCCGGCCGCCGATGACTTCGCAGCCCGCCACATCTGCCTGCCGCTGTGGACCGCAATGGACTCAGCCAGCATCGACCGCGTCATCACCGCGGTCACGACCAGCATCAACGATCTGTGAAAGAGGAATTCCTGTGCCCAACCTCGTGATTACCGGCGCATCCGGCTTCATCGGCGTGAACCTGCTGCGCCGCATCCACGCCGACCCCGCCTTCGACCGGTTCGACCGGCTGGTGCTCATCGACCCGCTGCAGTACGGGATCCAGAAGATCCCTGCCGAGATCCTCCATGACGAGCGGGTGCTGTTCGAGCAGGCCTCGATCTACAGCCCGGCCGTCGTCGCACGGCTGATCCGGGGCGGGGATGTGGTGATTCACCTTGCTGCGGAGGTCAACACCGCCGCCCGGCCGCAGGACGGAGTCGCCGATGACCCGGTCGGCTACCTGCGCGCCCTCGCTGACGCTGGGATCGCGCGGCTGCTGTTCATGTCGAGCGCGGACCTGTACGGCGTCAACAACTCCGACGACCTGCTCGAGAGCGACGCCGTCGCCCCGACCACCATCTACTCCGCCGCCAAGGCCGCATTCGAGGCATACCTCTCGGCGTTCGCGGCCTCGCATGGCCTGCCTGTCGTGGTGTTCCGCCCGGTCACCGTCTACGGACCCCAGCAGGAGCCCGGCTGGCTGGTACCGGTCGCAATCACCCGTGCCCTCGCCCGCGAACCGGTCACCATCATCGGCGACGGCACCACACGGCGCGACTGGATCCACGTCGATGATGTCTGCGAGCTGCTCACCCTCGCAACACTATTGCCGGGCACCGACGTGCACGGGCAGACGTTCAACGTCGGCACCGGCCACGAATGGACGGTGCTCGAGCTCGTGCGCCACATCCTCACCGAGACCGGCCGCCCGACAGGCGATATCGACTTCGCGCCCGGCCGGCGAGGCGACCCGCCCCGCCAGATCACCACCGCGGCCAAGGCCCGCACCATGTTCGGGTGGGCACCCACTATCGGGCTGGCCGACGGTCTGAACGCCACGATCGCCGCCTACCGGCAGCTGGCCCAGGACAGGGGTGAGTGAGCGATGTTCGTTCTGGGGATTCACGGCACCTTCGGCCGCGCCGACCACGACGCCGCCGCGGTCCTGCTGCGCGACGGCGAGATCGTCGCGGCCGCTGAGGAAGAGCGGTTCATCCGCTACAAACACGCGGTCGGGCTGATGCCCGACCACGCGATCCGGTTCGTGCTGGCCGCCGCCGCCATCACCATCCATGACGTCGATGTGATCGCGTTCCCGCGCGCCACCTGGCGCGGGTTCGAACCGCGGTTCGAGGCCTACCTGTGGTACCAGTTCGGGCACGTCCCGCCCGTCGAGTACATCGACCACCACCTGGCCCACGCTGCGTCGGCCTACCTGCTGTCGGGGTTCGACCGGTCGCTGATCGTCACCGCCGACCAGGCCGGCGACGGCATCTGCTGCGCGGTCTTCCGCGGCGAAGGCGCCACCATCACGCCGGTCGAGACGATCGGGTGGCCGGACTCGATCGGCCTCTACGCGGCGGCGATGACGCAATACTTGGGCGGACGCAGCAACCACGACGAGTACAAGGTGATGGGGCTCGCCGCGCACGGCACCCCCGACCCGGCATATACGGCGCTGCTGCGCGCCGACGCTGGGCGGCCGCACCTGGACACCAGCTGGATCCACGCCGAGGTGTTTCACCGGCATCCGCTGTTCCACACCGATCAGCTGCCAATGACCAACGCCGACCAGCTGCTCGGCCTGCCCCCGCGCCGACTGCCTGGCGCAGGCCTGCGCCGCGAGGACGCCGACCTCGCCGCGTCGGTGCAGGCCGCCATCGAGGACACATTCACCGCGCTGGTCGACCGCCACCGCAATGCGGCTGACACCCGGCTGTGCGTGGCCGGAGGGGTCGCCGAGAACTCGGTGATGGCCGGCAGACTCGCCACCTCCGCCCGGTTCACCGACCTTTACGCCGCCCCCGCCTGCGGGGACGCCGGTACCGCGCTCGGTGCCGCCCTGGTCGTCGCCGCGGGCCACGGTCATCGGCCGTCGCGGCTCACCCACACCCAGTTCGGCCCGTCCTGGACCGACCAACAGATCGCGGCCACCCTCACCGACTGCGGTGCTCAGTTCACCACCACCGACGACCCCGCGGCGGCCGCGGCGGATCTGTTGGCCCGCCAGCACATCGTGGCCTGGTTCCAGGGGCGCATGGAGTTCGGTCCCCGCGCCCTGGGTGCTCGGTCGCTGCTGGCCGACCCGTCGACGGTCGAGATGCAGCGCCGGGTCAACTCGATCAAACGTCGCGAGCAGTTCCGCCCCTTCGGGCCATCGGTGCTGACCGAGCACCTTCCGGCCCTGTTCGGACGCGAAGTCACCGCCCCGTTCATGTCGTTCACCCTGCCCACGGCCGCGCCGACACCGATCGTCGCTGCGATCCACGTCGACGGGTCCAGCCGCCCACACACCGTCGACGCTGGGACAGGGGTATACCGGCGGTTGATCGAACAGTTCCACCAGCTCACCGGGATCCCGGCCGTGCTGAACACCAGTCTGAATTCGGGGTGGGAACCGATCATCGCCAGCCCGGAACAAGCCCTGGCGTTCCTGTTCTCCAGCCCTGCCGATGCCCTGGTCATCGGCTGTCACGTCGTCACCAAACCCGGGCGGCCGTAGTGAGCGAGCCGATAGACCTGCTGGCCGAGCAGATCGACATCCACACCCGCTACTCCGCGCACCAGCGCGATCTCTACACCGACGTCAGGACCGCACTCGCCCTCACCGGCGGCGAACATGTTCTCGATATCGGCTGCGGCACCGGCGCGCTGCTGCACACACTGTGCGCGGCCGGGCACAGCGGTGATCTCGTCGGCACCGACATCCGTGCCGAGGCGGTCACCACCACGGCCGCCCACCCGGGCGTGCAGGCAGTCCTCGCCGACGCAACCGAACTGCCGTTCCCGGCCGCATCGGTCGACCGGGTATCCGCGATGCACCTGATCTACTACCTGCCCGACCCAGCGCACGCACTGGCCGAATGGCACCGGGTCCTCAAGCGCGACGGGATCGCGGTGGTGACGATGAACCACGTCCAGACCGCACCGCGATTACGGCGGCTGGTCGCCGAGCACGCCGCCCGGCTCGGATACACAGAACGCACCGCCACCCAGGTTTGGGCACCCGATCCAGGACGGATCGGAGCCGACGCGGTCGATGTGGATCGTGTCGAGCTGCTGATGCGGAACGAGTTCAGCGACGTGACTGTGAACCGATGCGACAACGCCCTGGTGTTTCCCGAACCGGAGCCGGTCCAGCACTATGCCGATGTCCTGGCCCGGTTCGCGTTCGAGGTTCCGGCCGGCTCCCCGGATCGGGCCACGTTGCAAGTCTGTGTCGGCGAGGCGGTCCGGGCCCGGTTCCGCGACCACGGTGGCCCGTGGCGCGACCCGAAGGGCTACTGCGTGCTGACCGGCCGCGCCTGACCCTCGAGGGCGACGCGAGACCAGTCGAAACCGAGCTCGCCCTTGTCAGCGAGAATCTGCTCCCACCAGCCGGTATTGGCGGCGTACCAGCGGACTGTGGCCGCCATCTCCGTATCGAACTGCCGCGACGGACGCCACCCGAGCTCACGCTCGAGCTTCTCCGGGTTGATCACGTAGCGGCGGTCGTGGTTGGGCCGGTCCTCGATGTGTTCGATCCACTCGGCCGGATCCAACCCCAGCTCGTGCACCACAAAGCGGGCGATATCGATGTTGGTGACTTCGTGGCGGGCGGAAATGTCGAAAATCGGCAGCAGCCCGGGATCGGTCGCCGCCTCCTTCGGGATGGGGCCGAGGTCGGCGTGCAGCACCTGGTGGACCGCGTCGCAATGGTCGAGCACATGCAACCAGTCCCGGCTCTGCAGGCCGTCTCCGTAGACCGGGATCTTGCGGCCCCGCAGCACATTGGTGACCCCCAGCGGGATCAGCTTCTCCGGCAGCTGGTAGGGGCCGAAATTGTTGGCGCAGTGCGTCATCCGAATATTCATCTCCGGGTAGGTCGCCATGTAGGCGCGCACCATCTGATCACCCGCGGCCTTCGCCGCCGAGTACGGCGTTTTCGCGTTCAGCGGGCTGCGCTCGGTGAACCACTTCTGCCCGGCCGGCAGCTCACCGTAAACCTCGATCGTCGAGACGTGTACGTGCGAGCGGACCGGGACCAGTCGGCTGCACTCGGCCATCACCTGCGCGCCCAGGGCGTTGGACCGCATGAACGCCGACGGGCCGAGGATTGCCCGGTCGTTGTGCGATTCCGCAGCAAAGTTCACCACGTAGTCGGGGCGATGACGTCGGTAGAGCGCCTCCATCACCTCCAAGTCGGCGATGTCGGCCTTCTCGAAGGTGATCCGGTCGATCACCGGATCCAGGTTGGCCAGGTTTCCAGCGAACCCGATGTAGTCGACCGCCACGACCTGCGCTTCCGGTTCACGTTCGAGCAGGAAGTGGACATAGTTCGCACCGATAAACCCGGCTGCGCCGGTAACGAGATAAACGGCCATAGCAGCCGAGCCTAGCCGACAACAGCGCTTCACTGGCCGGTCACCGACAGGGGGCTATCCGTCAGCCACCTGCAGGTCAGACGACCTGGAGTGCCTCGCCCGCCCGGACTTCCAGTTGCCCAGAGCGGTCGAGAGATTCGCGCAGCCCGAGGCGCACGCCTCCTTGCTGTTTTTCCGACACAGTGCCACGAAGCGGTGCGTCGACCTGACCGACCCGGCCCTCACGCTCTCTCGCGGATTCGCCCGATGATGTCGGCCTCGACACCGCGCTGTGCCTGATCGGCGAGGCCGACGAAGCCGCCCGCATCCTCGCCCACACCGCCGATACGGCAGGTTCGCCCCGCCTTGCCAGCGAAGTCCGATCCGCCCGCGACACCATCCACCACA
The DNA here is from genome assembly GCF_040647855.1 of Nocardia sp. NPDC049220. Taxonomy (NCBI): domain Bacteria; kingdom Bacillati; phylum Actinomycetota; class Actinomycetes; order Mycobacteriales; family Nocardiaceae; genus Nocardia; species Nocardia sp. NPDC049220. The sequence goes on along the minus strand of NZ_JBEZDA010000006.1, from coordinate 31,437 downwards.
CACCGCACACTCGGGTTCGGTGGCCTACGCGAACTGGACACCAAACTTGCCGCTCACCTGAGTACTTTCTGACCGTCGACGTCCCGCGGCGGCTCAGGTTCGGTCGGATGGGGGAGCAGGTCGTCACGGATCGGCTTTGTCGTGGGTCAGGTGTTGTCTGCCGAACTGAGGTGGGCGGCGGTGTCGGGGGCTATCAGTTCGACAACTGGGAGAAGCTCGCAGTGCCGTGCGGGTCCGCTGCTGGCGGGCTTGGAGAAGGCGTAGTAGTCGTGGGGGCGCTCCGGCCGGACCCGGAACCCTTCTTCCAGCCGCTCGATCAGCATCGAGGAAGTACCAGATTTTTCGGGAATGGTTGTGAAATCCGCCCGCAACCAGTAGCGGGTTTCCTGGTCGACCCACATTGCCCATGGCACAGTGAATCCCTTTTCCCCTACCGGCATTTGACCGATCGCGCGCTCCTGCTCCCGGAGTTGCGCGTGCTTGTTGACACGCAGACGTCGGTCGCGCTGGGCGTTCTCCGGTTCCTTACTGCTAGTTCGGGTCGATGTTTGGTGGGTTGCTGCTTCACAGAGCCGACACTTGCGGGCACGGTGGGAAGCCGAATCGTTAGGTTGCTGAAACAGCCTCGGTTTCAGCCAACGCTCTTCCTCGTGGTCGTAGATGTTCCACTCCCAGCAGGGGCGAGAAGGCACCGAGGGGAACTTGACATATTTCAGGGTCCAGCACACCGAGTGGGCCAACCACGAGAATGGCAGTCGAAGAGACCCTTTTTCTCCCAGGCCGTTCCATGGTTCGTCCGGGAACTTTGTCGGGTGTCCTTCGCCAGCTACTTCGTATCTCACGGGCGCCTCTCGCTATCTAAGGAGGTGGTTACAGGCCCGGCAGTCACCGGCGCCGTTTGCTCGCTTGATAGGGCGAGACGGCATGTTCCTCGAGGTGCCATTTGACGGCTGGGTAGAGCTGGCGGACTGTGTCGATGTCGCCGACAAGGTTGGTGACGACGACGGGGTGCGCCGTTGAGGTCGAGTTTGGACGTCGCGCGATATTCGGTGTGGTATTCGGTGGTGTCGGCGGCTTGTTCCATGGCGTAGCTGGTGATGGCACGGCGGATCACGGCAGAGAGGGTTTCGCCGTTGCGGGCGGCGGCGGCCATGCCGGCGTTCCATTCCTCGTCAGGGATCCGGATCGTGCGCCGCGGGACGCCGGTTTCATCGGTTGCCATGACATCGAGTGTCGCATCCGTCATGACACGCGGGCGCATGCCCGGGCGATCGAGGTGCGGCAGCCGGGAGCTTGGCAGCCAGTTTCATTACACGCTTTGCGGTGAATGACGTCGAGGAGTTGGTGCCCGAGATGTTCGGTGTAGGACGGAGTATGGCTTCGGTCATCTCTTTGTGCGTCGCCCAGTCCATCCCCATCGCCTCTGCTCAGAGGTTCACGACCGCCCGCGTTGCCGTAGACCAGCACGACAGTGGACAGGCCTGATCGGCATACAGCTCAAGCGCACTCGCGGCGAACACATTCTGCAAGAGGCACTTTCGACAGTTGTGCGTGGGGCTCAAGCTTGCCACCACTTGGGTGCGTGCGCGGTCACGGTTTCCGGGCACGCCGCACCCGGCTCCGCGCGGGCGGCGGTTCGGTGGACGGACTGGTCGGCGGCTGTTGCTTGGGCACCCAGAAGTCGATCACCAGCTCGGGGACCTGTTCGGCGATGCGGGCTACGACAGCGCGATGCCAGCTGGCGGGCCAGTCCACTTCGGGGTGGTGGTGGCGGAACTCTGTGTCGGTGCGGTAGGTCCAGATCCGTGGTGCCCGGCCGGTGCAGGCGGCCGCGCCGGCGCGCACATGCTCGGCGGTGAGTGTCTGCAGCTGGCTCATCTGCTCGCGTACCCACTCCGGCACCGGTGTCGCACCGGAGTCCCAGCGCTGCACCGTGCGTTCGGGGCGCTGTAGATGGTCGGCAAGCCATCGGGTGGTCAATCCGAGCGTTTCGCGTATCACCTTGAATTCGGCGCCGGTCACCGGTCCGGAAGGCCGCCGCCGGCGCTTCGCGGTCGTGCGCCGCGGCGCACGCTCCCTGGTAGGACGCCAAGCCTCCGGCAGGGGAATATTCGACGTCGGCGGCTTGGTCATGGCCGCCACCAAGCCGCTCGCGGCAGTATCGGCTCGGCAGTGCCGGGGGAGATCGTTGGGGCTTCAGGTTCCTTGCGTCCCGGGCAGTCGAAGGCATCCGAGTGCATTGCCTCCCGCCGGATCGCGGCGAGAAGAGTTGCAGCGCACAAGGGTTCGCATCCACACGTGCAAGTCGGGTCGCCGGTCCGGAGCCGCAGCCCTCGCTTGGGCGCCCACACCGTGCGGCCCGGGCTCCGAGCCCGGTTCATGTCGAGAATTTTACGACACGAACCCGACTACGAGGCGAGGCATCGCTACGGAAAATCCTGAGGTCAGGGCTGCTGCTGCTTCTCGGCCGCCGGTCGCCCGCGGCGGGGAGCGGCGGAGGCAGCGAGACGGACGCTGACGGTGTCGACGTAGCCGAGGATCGCGGCCATTTGTGTCGCGACTGCCGCGAGCTGGGTGGGGATGCCGGCGAGGTCATCGCGCCTGGTGGCCAGCTGCTCGACGGGAGAAGGTGAGGTCTTCACCGCGCCGCGCCGCGAGGGGCCGACGGCGGCGCGTGCTGTGTCGAGGTGGATCTCGCCGACCTGAGCGGTGACCCGGAGCAGCTGGGAGACGACAGCCGAGAGATCGTCGTACACGGTGGCCAGGTCCTCGACCGGGGTGGGGGCTGTGCCGATGTCGCGGACTCGGGGGCGAGCGTTGCGACGGCGGACGATGCGGCCCTCATCGGTGAGGACATCGAGGGCCTTGTGCGCGGTAGTGACCGAGACACCATAGGTCTCCGCGAGCTCGCGGACTGTCGGCAGCGCTTCGCCGGATGACAGGATGCCGGCGTCGATGTGTTCACCGATCGCTGCGGCAACATCACGGGCAGTGCGGCGGGAGCCACTGGCGCTATTCACCCGACGAGTGTAAAGCCCTCCCGCGGCGTGTCTCTCTGTGATTTCCAATGCACAAGAACGTTTTTCGGCGTATTGCCAGGCCACCCACCACCCGATTATGGTGTGGAACAACATCTTATGTTGTAGATAGATGTGACGGACTGTTCTAGATCTGTCATGAAGTCAGTGACATTCGATGGTGGCGATCGACTCCGCACACCTGGTGCGCGCGAACCGGTTCGGCACACAGACAAAAAGAAAACCCCGCCCTCCGAAGTCGCGAAACAGGTGAGGGCGGGGATCCAAAACACGAGTTTTGATTCGCAAGCACGAGGATACAGGCAAGGTCCGACACGATCCACTCGTGGGGCCGATCCAGATCCCTCCAGCACGCGCACCGAGGCTCGACGAACCCCGTGAAAGGGCCCGACAGACCGTGCAGCTGCTGCCGAACACACCATCCCGATTCCAGCCGCCCGCTCCTGCCGGCCGGACGCAGCCACTATGCGCGATAACGGGATCACCGAAAACGATGACGGCATACACCGGCGGAATCCACCTCACGCCGATCTGATCTTCCCGCCTGGCCCGGACCGCCACGCCGATGCGTGGACCGGTCCGGGCGCCCGGGTGTCGAGCGTTCCTATCCCTACTCGACCGGAGGTGAGCCCTACAGCACCAGCGCGGTGCCCAACACTCCGCCTAACTCCACATCCGTCCAGCAACACCTGATCTTCCCGGATCCCTTTCACCACAAAGGAATCCGGACCACGGGACCACACTCCCGTGTTGGTGCTGCTGGTGTTTCCCCGAAAGGAACTGCCTGATGAGCAGCTCTGATGATAGGTCATGCCCGCACACGGGTGAAGGCCCTATTCGCGATTCACCGACCACAACCGCATCGAGCTGGGAAAACCCGCCCGGATCCACCGACAACATCGACACCATCGTCGACCGATTGAACACCGACCAGGTCGGTGGGTCGTGGTCATTGCCGCTCGCCGATGGTGCCTCGGCGAAGGTGCCGGCATGGGACAGCTCGCAGCAGTGGCTGCAACGCCTGCAGCAGGTCCTCGACACCGACCACGGCCGCGTGCTGCTCAAGCGTCAACACACCTGCGCGCGAACGGTAGTGAAGATCGCGAAGGTGATGGCCGCCGGCGCTGAGACCCGCACCGGCCGCAGACTGACCGCCTCGATCGCGACATTGGCCGCCCGCAGCGGATTCAGCGACTCGACAGTAGAGCGCGCCCGGGCGGTAGTCCTGAAACTCGGGTTCGCCGTGGACATGGCCACCGGCCGACACCTCTACACACACGAACGCGCCGCCGCCCGCGCCCACCACGGCGGATACCAAGCCGTCGCCGCCAGCGTCTGGCACCTGACCATCCCCCGCGCCACCGCACCGGCTGACAAGCCGCTGGCGCCGCGGCGCAAGTCCGCGAGCCTGGGCCGGGTCACCCGCCGCGCACACCGCGCCGCCGCGCCCGCCGCCGTTGCGCCGGCGGCCACATCCGTACTCGTCGATCGCGGCCGGGAGGACCTATCTTCACCTACTGGAGTAGGTGAAGAACGTTTCGTTGGTACAGGTAGTAGTTTTGTTCTCAACTCGTCTTTCGTTGGGAAAAAATCACCAACGCGCGCGCGAAGCGCGCACGCGAGGACCAGAAATTCTCGAAAAACGAGCGAAAAGCCCTGGAAGGACGCCGATCCCAGGCCGTTGCACCTGCAACTGGCAGCTGCGGAGGTGGTCACCCACTGCCATGGCCTCGACCGCGGACAATGGCTGAACCTGGGCTCGCAGCGCTACCTTCGCCGACCCGGCTGGCACATCGGCGCGGTCGCCGATGCCCTGGTCGAGGCGGGTATCGACACAACCCGCTACGACGGCAAGATGATCGCCGCACGACTGACCCGGTACACGATCGAACGCGGCGTGCACTGGCCCAACCGGATCAACGCACCCATCGCGTTCCTGCGGCACCTGCTGGCCGGAGTGGACTGGACCCAGCAGGTACCCACCGAGCCAGCAGCCGAGCGCCGCGCTCGCCGCCGAACCCACACCTGCGACCTTGCGCCAGTTCAGTGCCTCACCCATCCATGGTCGGGCCGCCGATCCGGTGGTGAATGCTCGGGCTGCTTCAGCGACCGCATCGTCACCGATCCAGCGCCCAGCGCCAGCACCGTGGATGACGCTTCCACGCGCACAGACCGGGGCTGGGAAGCGCTCGCCCACAGGGCTGTTCGGGTCGCGCCGGTCCGATCGCCAGGTGTCGGCAACCGTCCGATTGCATCCGCTGTCGTGCGGAGTATCGAGACGCAGCTGAGCGTCTGCGATGAGCTGGCTACAGCGGCGACCGATGTGTGTGTGGTGTGCGCGGCGCCTGGTTCGATGCGCGATGAGCTGCCCTTGCCGATGCCGACGTGCGATCAGTGCTGGGAAACCTCCCAGACCGCGTGTGTATGATTGTCATACACGCCGAGAGGGAGATGGCCCCTCACCAGGAAAAGGACCTCACCATGGCCGCAATTGGCGACGCAGCCGCCCAAGACCTCATCACTCGCGCCGCGAAAGTCGGCATCACCCGCGAACAAATCGCCGTCGAACTGCGCACCCGCCCGGAATGGCTCGACGGAATCTCCGGCGCCAGCCTGCGCCGCGCCGACCAGATGATCGAACGCGCCACCGCCGCCCAAGCCGCCGCCGCCCGTCGCGCTGAACTGCTCGACCAAATCGAACACATCGCCGGCCTGCTCGGCTACGACGGCGCCGCCAAACGCGCAGCCGCCGACAAGAAGTTCCGTCGCACCAGCGAACTCGCCGACTTCGTACGCCAGTGCGCAGAGCAGGCCCGCCGCGACGGACACAACCCACGCACCCCCGCCCAGCAGGAGAAGGACGCCACCGCCGCCCACCGCCGCGCGACCGAACCCGTCACCGACCGCCAGGTCGACTACCTCGTCAAACTTCTCGCTCGCCGCACCACATCAGGCGAGGGCGGCGGCTTCGCCACCACCACCGGGCTCTACACCGCCGACGGCAACATCGACGTGAACGCTGTTCGCGCACTGACCAAGTCGGCCGCGTCCAACCTGATCGACTCCCTGACCAACCGCTACTGACACTCGCCCCGCTACGAGAGGCCCGAACCGGTGACCACCACGTACGCCCCCGACACCGCCGCCCGCATCATGGAACACCTCGACACCCACCCCCTACCCGGTGTCACCACAGTCGGCGTCCTCGACTGCGCTCGACCCGACCCCGCCGATATCGGCGGCTGGGCCGACGACAACGCCGCCGACCGCCCCGACCCGCAATACATCGACACCGCCATCCTTCACCTGAACATCGGCAGACTCACCCTCAACGCCACCACCAGCGCGGTCCGATGGTGGCTTGAAGTCGAGCGCGAGAGCGAATTCGGATCCGAGACCCTCCAACCCGCAGGGGAAGGCGTGCTCGACGGAGATATCGCCCCCGTCATCGACGCCATCCGCGCAGCCACCTCCGATACCGACCAATAGGCCGCAGCAGCATGGCCTGGTACACGATCGAACACAGCTGCGGACACGCCAGCGAGCGACAGATTTACGGCACCAACGTGCACGGAGAGCGCGAACGCAAAGCCGCCGGGCTGGGCCGGTTCAACTGCCCGGACTGCGCCGCGACCGACCGAGCCGTGACATCCGACGCCGCCACTGGTGTAGCCGATGAACTGGGATGGCCCGGGCTGCTCGGCTCGCAACGCCAAGTGGAGTGGGCGCAGCGGCTGCGCCTGGAAACGATCGACGAACTCGACCGCATCTGCCGCACCACGGGCATGCCCGAAGCTCGGCACAACTGGGCTCGGGGCGTGCTGCTGGCTCAGACCTCCGCCGAGCAGTGGATCGGATTCCGCGGCGGAAACCCGAACCGATCCCGTATCGAAAACTGCCTCAACCTCACCGACCTCATGCCGGTGCCGGATCTGGTGCGAGCATGGGCCGCCGATCCGGCACGCGACATCGCCGACGCATTCTGCGACGAATGCCGCTGACCCAGCTCGATTGGAGAACTGATGACGACCACCGAAACATCTGGGGCTGACCGTATCCGCGCTGCCCAGGCAGCCGTGTCCACCGCACAAGCAGCTTTCGAGCAGATCGTGCGGGACGAGCACGCGGACGGTGTCATCGTCTCCGATATCGCCGAAGCGCTCGGCGACCGCAAACGCCGCCAACGCGTGTACGGCATCCTGGGCCGCGGAGAGAACGGCGACGTGCCCACGGCCCCCGCACCGCAGCCCATCGTGTATCTGCGCGGACCCCGCCAATCGGACGAGGTGTGGCAGCGAGTAGAGGCAGCGATGTGGGCTCGTGGCTGGCGCACCGTCCGCGACCGCACCACCGCGTGGCACCTGGCTCGCGGCGGATCCCCGGTCGTGTTGTGCGACTTCGCCGCCGACTTCGACGGGCTCGCTGTCGATTGGATTGTGATCGGCCGCGTCCGCGCACGCTATGAGGTGACGACGCAACGGCGCTCGGTCGCTGACCTGCTCATGACCGCTGATCGTGCACGGGCGATTCAGCAGGGCGCGCCATGGCTGGACGAGGAAGCCCACAGCGAGGTTCGAGTGATGGACCTGCCACTGACGTCAGGCGGGCGGGTCACTCGCCCGCGCCGTGGCGACACGCTGGACACGGCGGCACTGGCCCGGCTCGTGGCCGCCGCATTCGCCGCTGTCTGACTCTCTTTGCCAAGCAACCGGATCGGGCGTGTGCAGTACGCCCGATCCGGCCCCGACACACAGCAGAACACATCAACGGTCCGGAAGTGTTCGACCTGCCCGCGTGTCCGGAAAGACATGTGGTTCTATCGGCGATCTGTGACGGCACACCCATCGATGGATGTTGGTGTCGGGCCTCCTATCACCTCCCCCTGAATCGCGGATCCCACCGATCACGGGTGGCGTAGCAGAATCCGACGACCCAAGCCCGGGTTCTTGGAATATCTAGTGCATGAAGCATGAGTTCACTAAATTTAGTGAAATTGCCCCTTGGGGTTGTAGGGTCGTTTCAACATCAAGACACCCCCAGCTGACTGCTAAACCCCCTCCTGCACAGAGAGATTCAGATGACCGTCACCGCCGCACAGATCGCCAAGGCCGCTCGCATCGCACCTCGCACCAAGCGGTTCGTTCTCCGCGATGAGTACGGCTTCGCGTACGACGGCAACCGCACCGAACACGTGCTCGCCGCCATCGGCAGCGTCCACCACACCCCAGACCTGGACCAGGCCACTCACATCGCGGCCCGTGCGCTTTACAAGTGCTTCACAACCGGACGCATGAACATTCAGCTTGCCTCCGACGTCCGCCAGCGCAGCCCATACCAGCTGTGCAAGATGATCGCCCACATCGTCAACGGCGTTGGCGCGGACGCACTGCTCGCGTACAGCGTCGGCCCGGTCGCCGACTACTGGATCAACGAACACCGCGACGAGTTCTGAGCCGCTTCTGGTGCACCCACCACAGTGGGTGCAATGGTGTTGGCCACAAACCCAAACCCCGGCAGGAGATTCCGATGGCGTCTTTGATCCGTGAGCAGATCATCGGATGTGACGACCCCGAGAATGCGAAGCAAGTCCGGGTGACGCGCGAGAAGAACTACCCGATGATCACCCAGCAGGGACCGGCGTGGACGTGGGTGTACAGCTACCAGGTGGATGGCGGCCCTGAACGCTGCTACGGGAAAGGGCTCTACGACACCCACCGCCGGGTGCGCTGCACCTTTCCCAACGGCCCAGATCATCGAGACCTGGAAAGTGCCCCGCTGACGAACCAACCAGATTCCAGGGCCAGTCACAGCGGCGCGGGGGAGTGACATCGCTCCACACACAGCCCAACCACTGACCAATTCGATGCTGGAGATGGGTGCCGAAGATGAGTGCTCACCGTTACACGACGGGTGAAAGAACGAAGATGGGCCGCCGCCAGAGACGTGTGTCTCTGGAGGGCCCACCTGGCAAACGCTGCAGAGGCGGTCTACCACTTCGTAAACGCCCTACGTGAGAGCGGTGGACTCTTCTAGAAGAGCCACCGACCAAGCCGGTCTCGCTGCAACGAGGTCGGCTTCTCTCGTTCATAGGACGTCTCGAAATATACGGGAACTTGACAGCGTCGGTCGACAAGCCACCAACTGCTGCGGAGCCCGCCGTAGTCCGCTGGAGCCCATCTGGCCCGCGCTCGCCTGCAATGAGGGCGGGGGATGAATCTCGTAGACGCCCAGCTTCCCGACGCAGCCCACTCAGCGGGCAATTCGCTGACATCGGTCGGATCTCTGTCCTGAAGTGTGAGCCGATCAACAGCTTTCAAGGGGGCTGGTGCAGCTCAACACCAGGCTGGGACCGTCGTGGGAAGCGCTGGGTCCTCACGTCATCGGTGGCGGTATGTCGTGAGGGCAGCTGTCACAGCGTTGGGTGTGGGCGGTGGCGAACCTTGTCGGTGTCGATGAGCCCACTGAATTCCATCCGCAGGATGGCCTCAGCCAGCTCTATATCGGTCCAATCTTTCAGCGGCATAGCGCTGTCGAAGTCGATGATCCCGCCATCTATACGGCGGGTCACGCCTTTGCGGAGCATGTTCACCAGCTTGGTCTTGCTCAGCCCACGCAGCGTGTCCCGCCGCCGCCACACCTCGGCGATGAGCTCATCGTCCTGCGTGTCCTGTTGCCCTGGTGCGGCGGTCGATTCGGCCACCGGCGGCACGGTGTCCGCCAGCACGGTGTCCACCGGCGCGGGTTCAGCGCTGTCGGTGTCGGCGGTCGTGACCGCTTGCTTGCGCTGATGTTCCTGCGCGGGTTCTGCCTGAACAGGAGCCTGTGACGCGCCGGCGTGCGCGATGAACTCGGCGATGTCGTTGCCCAGTGCGGACACCACAGCGGCGAGATCGGTGAGCGCGGTGTAGGTCTCGTTGGTCAACGGCGAGTCGACGACAGCGCTGTCGACAACCCGGAGAGTGCCATCACCGGCCTCGGCGAGCGTGCCTGCGTCGATGAGCGCGCGCAATGCGGCATGGACAGTGTTGATATTGGCCTGGTGGGTCTCCGCCAGCGCCTCAGGCGCGGGTAGCGCAGCGCCGGGGGCGTACTCGCCGGTGTCGATGAGCTCGGCGACGGCCTTGGCAACCGTGCGGGCAGCGGGGGACTTGGTGGTGTAGACCGAGCGCGCCCGGCCGGGCTTGCCTGCTCGCACACCGCGCTCGCGGACGGGCTTGCGCATGGCTTCGTAGTAGGGATACCCGCCGATTTCCTGGACGGCACTGCTCGGATGGTCTTCCCGCAGGGCCTGGGCGGCGAGATCGTCGCGGAGGGTGGTCATCGCTTTGCTCAGCTCCTTGGTGCGGACGGCGAAGTCCCCGAGGCTGCGCAGGAGGGTGACGGTATCTGGCATGGACACAGAATACAAGATTGCACACAGCACTGGTGCAATGCAAGAAGATTCACTATATTTAGTGTAAAGAAAAGTGTCACACCAGATTTTGAATGGAGTTGTTCCATGGGTCTCGGCGCATCCCACCGGTCTCGCTACCAGTCCTCGACCACTTCGACGCGGCGCTGGCGGCGGCGTGGGCCGATCGGGCGCATCGTGTCGCTGACACTGCGGAACCCCGTGCTGTTTCTTCTCCCGATCATGGGAGCGATCATCTTCGGCGCCCTGGTCCTGACTACCGATCGCACCCCCGCCACCCCGGTAACCGCGCCCGTGGCCGCCGACGGCTGCGCCATGTTCTGCACCGACACCGAATACACCCCCGCCGACACCAAATACAGCAAGACCGCCTCTGTTGCCCGACCAGCTCACGCCACCGCCCCCGCGCCGGTAGCCCCCGCGGCCGCCAACGGCTGCGCCATGTTCTGCACCGACATCGAAAACAGCAAGACCACTGCGGCGCCGGTCGGGCTCATCGACTTCTCTGCGGGCTCCTCGCATGGAGCAGGCCATACCGCCGGCTGGCAGATGAGGCTGTAGCCGCTACATCAGCTCAGCCACACCGAATCCCCTCCCACGAACCCACCCGCCCCCACGCACAGTCCCCGACCTCGAGGTTGCGATGCACACCACCACCTTGACCCCTGAAGCCCTTGCCGAACTCCGCACCCTGGGATGGCACCAGGCAAACATGTCGCCCTACGTCAATCCCACGGTGGCCGCGCAGGTCAAGCGTGTGCTTGCCGAGCGCGGCGAACCGTGGGCCGCCAGCGTGCTGGGACGCGACCTGTCGCGCCGATCGATATTCCAGCGCTGCTACCCGTGGTTCGAGTGCGGCGAGATAGAAACCCTCGTCCTGGCCGACCACGCGGAATGACGGCAATCTCGAACGCCCACCCCTGCATCCACCGATTCCCGCCTCGAATACACCGGCCCCCCACTATTCCCCGGAGGAACGAACGCTGATGAGCAGCCATCCTGCCAGCGACAACACCCCCATCTCCCCAAACATCCCTCGATGGGTGCTGCTGCTGCCCGCCGATGACCGCCACGACCGCCCCCGCCTGCTCCCCGACCCCGACACGCACCCCACCGACCCGCAACCACTGCTGTTCGACACCGAAGACGAGGCCACGATCGCCTGCAAGCAGTTCGCGGGCGAAGCCGCCGACCTCGGCGTACCGGGATGGTCGGCGACACCATGCCGATACGCCGACATCCCCGTCGCCCCGGCCGCGCCACCGGCACCGGTGCTGCAGCCACTGCCCAGCCTCGGTGAACTCGACATCCTGTTCCCGCCCCCACTGCCGCAGCAGCACTACGAATTCGCGCTGGTCACCGCCGCAGGACTCATCCGCGACGCCGACGCTGTCGCCGACGAACTGCCCTACACCCTCTACCTGCACGCCCAAGACGCCTACACCGCGGCCGCCGACTACACCGAACGAGCGCACTGGCTCGGCCGCGCCGACTACACCGTGCGCGTGGTCATGCGCATCGTGACCACCCACACCACCCACTGGGCCGAAGCCATCCCGCCGCACGCTGCCACCGCGGTCACCGGTGACAGCACCGACCAGAAGTAGGTCGCGATGGCACACGGCGCGTCCGGACCGAGACCGTCGTCCGGCCTGACAGCCCGCAACACCACAAAGACAAGGAACCTCGAAATCTGATGGACACCGCCGTCGAGTTCGCGCACCACGCCCGCAGCTACACCGACCTGTGCCAGGACAACTCACCGGCCGCCGCGGCAGCTGCCACCGAGATCCGGGACCGGCTCCTCGACCCGCACAATCCCCTACCCGAAGCGGTGCTGACACCCCAGATCGCCGCCCTGCGTACCGCGCTGCCCGCCTCGGTTCTCGACCATCCCGGCGCCCACCAAGCCGTCGTGCTGGCCGCCCGCGGCCTGCACATCGTGACCACCCTCTACGGCGACCCCGCGACAGGGCAGCTCGGCCGCATCATCGGCGACCTCGAGCGCCCCGAGTTCGCAGTCCTGGCGGCCTACCACCACGGCGGCGGCCTGCTCGACGCCATCACAGCCCTGCACCAGCACCTCACCCGCTGCGGAGCGAGCATCGACGACATCCTCGACGCCATCGCCGCCGAAGCCTACAGCGACGCCGTATACGGACACGGCCGCCGACGCGACAACCCCACCGGATACGACGAACTGCGCTCCGCCGAGTTGCTGCACGCCCACGCCCGCGCCGCCGGCTACCCAGACGCCCGCGCCGAGCGCCTGCGTGATGCGGTGCTGGGCACCGCATTCGATGAGCAGACCAAAGCCCAAGCCGGACGCGACCACCCCGATATCGTCGTCCAGGCCGTCGTCGCGGTGGACCTGCACGTGCTCGCTTGCCCCGACGCGGTCACCACCGCCATGGACCTGGCCGTCGAAGACGGCATGTCGGCGCGCTGGTCACCGGACCGCATCATCGGCCGCGCGATCGCCGAGACCGGCGCCCGGATCCGCTCCGTGCCAGAGGCTCTCGCGTTCATCGACGCCCACGCCGATCGGCGGCCGCGGCTCGACAACGGCGCCCACGCCGATACCACCGTGATCGAGATGTTCGCTGACCGGCTCATCGGCAACGCGAAGTTCATTGCCGCGCACCGCTACCCCGACACCTGGACCCTGGACAACCCCGAGTTGCGTGCCACCAACGCGGCCGTCGAGCGGGATCTCGGCCAGCAGCTGAGCCGGCGGCGCATCACCGCTGTGGCGGCCTACCGCGCAGCCGCGGAGCACGTCACGACGATGTCGACAATGCACTGACCCCCAATTGATCTCGCTGCCGCGTCACGTGGACGTGACGCCCAAGGACAAGGCCTCGGCGCCATGCCTCGAGGTCGTCCACCGGCCGACGCCATCAGCCGATCCGGAGCGTCAGCGCCGGTCCGAGTCTGAGCGATGGCGCGACGCCGCGCGGCGCTTCGAAAAGAATCGCCTGCAGTTGACTGCCCATAGGGACCGCAGACGCCGCAACCGCCCCGGCCCGAGTCGTGGTCAAGACCGACTTCGGTAGTTGCGGACGGCGATATGAGCGGGCCCGACTATATATCCCATGGTCGGTCCCGTTGTCGCATCCACGGGGGGCTATGCCAGGGGTGGCCTCACGTCGCGTCCGTCCGCCATCGCGGTCGCACCGCACTCCACGCAGGTGGGTATGCCGCAGTATGCCTTCACGCCGCCGTCGCGACGAAGAGTCACCGCGCCGGCGTCTTGGTCCAGCCCCGCGCTCCGCCCATCGAGGGTGAACCACACACTGCCGCATCCGCAGACCAATGAATCGTCGTCTCCGTCCGCTTGTCGACGGCTGTCCAAGAACACAACGGAGTTATGGCCATGCTCGATCGACACGGCGTTCCTTCCTATCAGGAGCACGAACACCTTCCCCTTCTGCGGGGCGGAAGGTGGAGGTTGTCTATCGGTGGTCACGCACAAGCAAGACGCACTCCAGCCAATCGCCTGCTCATGAGAGGCGTCACGTGGGTCGATCCAGGCCCCCCGAGAGCCCCATCCTGCCATCATGTTTCGTAAGGCACTGCAAATTCGGGGGCAATGGTGATCACTCCGACTATCAACCCACACGGAGCGGCTGACATGTCATCCGCTCCGTGGTGTAGGTGCTGCTTTCGGCGACCCGGATCCGTGAACTCGACGGGATCGCGGTGGTGGCGAGCGCCACCTGCTACCTCGATCGGTGGCTCCTCGGGGCGTCCACGACCTGGCCGGGTTCAACTCGTCCACGGGAATTGACCCCACCACAGCCGCCAGATCACGAGTTCGACGACCAGGAGGGGCGGATGCCGATCTACTACCACGGTGGTGTTCCAGGTAAGCGACGCCGTCAGACGATCTTGCCGGCGACAAAAGTCAAGATGAACGCCGTATACAACCCCGACCATGTGGAAAAGGCGATCTACTACCCGGACAGGGTGTACCTCACCACACATTTGGGTGCCGCGATGGGTTACGCGGCACGGTACATCGATCGCCGCGCCCGCAGATCCCCCGGCGATGTGTATCAGGTCGAACCGATCGGAACACCAGAGGTCGACCCGGACTTCGCGGCGCAAGATGGCGCCTTCGTCATGTGCCGCGAAGCGGTGATTATCGAGGTCGTGGAGCGGAATGTACAGCTGACACTGCGGGAACAGACGCGGCTGGCCGGACCGACGATCCTCTGGCCGCGCGGCAAGCCCGTCTACACCGACGACGGCACCCTGCAACTGTCAGACCAGATGCGCGCCGCCGGGGTCCGCGACGACTATGTAGCGTTGCTGCCCAAGTGGATCGACCTCACCGAGATCAACAGCCTGGGTGAGATCGTGTCCCCGAGGAACTTCACGAAGACAGCGACAGCCCGAGACCTGCTCGACATCTTCAGCCATCTCACCTGGGACAACCCCACACATCAAATCCGCGGTGCCGGCCATGCTTTCGAGTGCGTGTGCGGACAACGCTACGACACCACGAACTCAGCAGCCATCCACCAGGCAGGGGAGCATCTGGTGGTTCTGCAACGACACAACATTGCCGCACGCTCACGCGATCTGATCGACCTGCTCGCCGAACGTCGCCCACAACGCTGGGCGTGGCTGACACACACGAAATGACCAGCGGGATCGGCGACGAGACTGTGGAGCACTGCATAGATAGTGCCCGCACGGACACATCTACGGCCGCTATCGCAGGTTCCATCGTCGGCCGAAGCCTCCTCACGCGCACCGTGCATGACCAACAACCAATGCGACTCGCACCGCTACACCCGGCAACGATCATGGTTAGGCGGTGGCTGAGATGAGGTCGAGTTCGACGCGGTAACGTGTCGGCCATTCCTCGTCGCATGGGGTGAACTCGACATCAACCCAGCGCAGGCCGGGCTTCGCGGTGTAGCGGCCGGTGAGCTTCCCGTCGTGGTCGCGATCTTTGATGTAGTCGATGGCGGCGCTGCATTCGTTGCGGACTGTCTCGAGCGCAACCCATTTGGGGTCGTGTCCTGCGGCGAACTCGGTGATCGGCACGATTGCGGGCCCGAGATCGGTGCAACTGACCGCGTGGTCCCCGAACTTGTCGGTGTAGATCAGCGCGTTGCGACCAGCAGCATACGAATTGAGCACAACCTCCTTGAGGGTGACGCCGATGCGGGTGTGACCAGTGAGCTTGTCGGTGGTGAGGACGACCGGGGCGCCGTCGAGTGCAGCCACGACGTGCCGCAGATTGCCGGGCGTCCACAGGTGGCGGTCGTTGCCGGCGCCCCGATCGGAGAAGTCGGCTGCATAGATGGCGATGGGGGTGGTGAGCATCGGGTCCTCCAGAGAAGCTAACGCAAGCCGGTTTGAATGATTTTAGTGCATATGGCTTGATTGCACTAAATTTAGTGTAAATATGGTAGGGTGGTTGCAGCAACCCGGACAGGAGATCTCCGATGACCGCTACCGCAATCGCCGACCACCTCAGCTTCAGCCGCGCCGGCATGGCCTACCTCAACAGTCCGAGCCACAAAACCGGCCTCAAGAACGCGCTCACCGCGGCAGAGGTCTACGCCCTACCTACCAACTCCGGATCGCGGGCCAACGCGATCGAAGCCGCCCTTCGCGCCTACCCGGAGTGGACATACACCCAGCACGACCGCTCGCTCCAGGCCGCAGTAATCGCCGCCGCTGAAGCATGGACCGGCGCCTCCGCCTAGTAGTCCTTTGCATCGCGCCCACTCCGGAGGGCCGCGGTCCCCGGAACCCGAAGTTTTTGCCCTGATCGGAGATACAGATGACCGCGACCATCGCCCCGCTCGCCGACTATGTGATCACCGGCTACGACACCCGCTACTACCAGCCCGCACCCGGGGTGCAGCTGCCCGGCGGCACGTGCTGGCACTGCGGGACGGCAATCGCGATCTGCGTGCAGATTCGCCACCGCACAACCGAGGAAACGCATGAAATCGGCTCCACCTGCGCTGAACGCGTCGGCCTCGATGTCACCGAACTGAAGAAGATGCTGCGGGACCGATACGCCGCCATACGGAACGAGCAGGCCGCCGCCGAGCGCAAAGCCCACCGCGAAGCCACAGACGCCAAGCTTGGCGAGCATGGCACTGAAACCCGGTACAGCAACGGCTGCCGGTGCCCCGAGTGCCGCGCCACGGCACCACACGGCACCGTCACCCGATGGAACGCCGGATGCGGATGCTTGGAATGCGTCGATCGGATCCTGGAGGCCGAGCCGAAGCGGTACTGGGTCATCGAGGACTACCCCGTGATGGTCGAACTGGCGACCGGACGCATCGTCGACGCCGAAGTCTTTCCCACGAGGTACGGGAGCAGCTGGTGCGTGAAGACCGATGACGGCCGGAAGGTTTGGTTGGCGATCGAACCGGCACGTCGGAGCACGCACACCAAGAAAGGGTACGTGGAGGCGCGGGCTCCCATGCTCGTTGAAAGTGGCCGCGATCGGGAGCGTGCACGGCTGTTGCTGGGGGAACCGCTGGTCGACCTGTGGGGAGAGCTGATCGCCCACTCGCCGGACAGCCACTAGAACCGCTATCGCGCACATGACGCCTGGCCCGGTTCGGCTCCGGGCCGGGACACGACCCAGCACCAACCTTCAACTCTTCGCGCAGACAGGAACCTCGATGACCGCCACCAACGACCACGTCACTGCACCCGTTTACCTCGCTGGTATGGCACCGCTGATCGCCGAGGAGATCGACCGCTGCGCGACCGCCGTGGGCCAGTACCGGTGCGATGCTGCAGCCGACCCGGACAACGAGCGGTTGCTTTGGGCGGCTGACCGCATGAACGGCCGGTTCCGTGGGTTGATCGCGGTCGCGCGGAAGATGCCGCCTTCTGAGATGCGGTGCGCGTTGGACGTGTACGGCTTCGCTTCGATCCTCGATTGACCCGTCCCGCATGGTGCGCGGCCCGGTTCGACTCCGGGCCGGGACACAACAGACCTGTACTCGATAGGAGAACCGCCATCATGGCCACCACTTACACCGCAATACGCCTCGCAATGGAAATCAGCCGTTGCACCGCCGTCTCAGCACGTCACCGTGAGAACGCCACGACCGATGCCAATCTGGACAACCGCCCCCTGTGGCTGGCGTCGGCCGACCGCCACGCCCAGCGGCGCTGCATGCTGGCCACGAAGGCACGTCAGATGCCGAGTGCGGAGATGCGCAGTGCCCTGGACATGTTCGGCATTGCCTCGATTCTCGACTGACCCGTTTCGTATGGCGCCTGGCTTGGTTCGGCTCAGGGCCGGACGCGACAGACCTGATTCCACTACCCGATAGGAGCTTCCGATGAAGTTGATCGAGTTGCCGGCTCAGTCCACCACCTGACACACGATCGGGGTCGTCTGCTCGTTGGGAGCGTGCCGCGAATGGCGATAGCGACACCCGCAGGTTCAACCCCTGCACGACCCACCACATAGTCACACTGACCATCTACCGAAAGGCGACTCAATGTCCGACAACTACTACGCCCGCACCGCGAAAACCCCTGGCAGGGAAGACGGCTTGCACATCGGGCAATACGTTGCAAGCTCCGAATTCCTGTGGCGCGCACACCCGGATCTCGATTTGAAGTCGGTGCAGGACCACCTGTCCGAACCCGGAACCGTCATCGTTTCGGAAAGCGGTCCACGGTGGATTTCGACGTGTTCTGGCTCAAGGCGACCGCACGTCCGGTCGACGTCGACTTCCACATGAATGCGCGTTGGCCGGCCAACGAGGAACCGTCCGAACGGCGTTGGCGCGACATCGACGGACACCCGTTCGTCAACTACGAATTCTGCTGACCACCACCACGCAAGGACAACAACATGACAACCACTGCCCCTGACTGGGCTGTCCCAGGCGCCACGGTCTATGAACTGCACCGCACCACTCGTGATTACCGGACGATCAAAACAATCGAGACCCAGGTTGAGCGCGTAACCGCGGACCGGGTGGTATTGGCGAACGGCGCCCGCTACCGCATGTCGGAGTTGACGAGCACCCTGCCGGCGTCGTTCCACCGCGACGACCCGCAGTCAGCTGCCCGCTACTACCTCCTTGTCGGCCCGAACGACCCCCGCGCTGAGAAGTAAGGAACAACCGACATGACCGAAACACCTGGCCTCGAGTGGCTCACTGTCGGCGCCACTGTCGCTCACATCTTTGGCCGTTACCGCGATGAGAGCGTGTCGGAGGCCATGGTCACCAAGATCGGTAAGCGGGATGTCGTCATCACAGTCGAAGGTCGCACCGAGAAGTTCAACATCGGCCACACCAAGAAGATCGGTGACAACACCTGGCTTCGACGCAGCGTCGCCAGCTCGTCGGATCGCGTCGTGTACCTTGCGCCGCTCGGAGATCCACGTGTGGCCAGCTACCGACAGCAGCAGGCACGCAACGAATCGACCAAACGTGTCCGCCACTACGCCGACAAGTTCCAGAACCGCCGAGACGTCGATACCGCGAAGAAACTGCGTGCCGCGGTCGACACCTACCTCGCGCTGCTCGACACCGACAAGGACTGAAACCATGCCCCGCATTGATGACGTCTCACGCCACCCGAGCGCGATCCACAGCAAAATGAACCGGGACCATGCTGCCCGCTGGTTCCGCTTTCCGCCGCAGCCGCGTCCTGGCGGCGTGTGGACTGCCGCTGACGGCTCGATTTGGACGTTCTCGACTTACGCCCCTTGGTGGCATCTCACCGAGAAGGCGGTCAATGACGACACCGGACAAGCTGACTGACCGCCCGAACCTGGTTGCGTGATGTCGCCGGCACGAATCGGTGCGGGTTCACCGGCGGCCGTCCGAGCGACCGAAGGAACCAGGCCGGACAAGCATGCGTCGAACGATGTATGGAGGTCTTACGGATGTGGCCGGCGCCGAGTACCTCGGCCGCCCGTTGGGGCGCTGCTCGTCTACGGATCCAGTTGCAGCTCGTCTACGGCCGGCCGGGAGAACGGCGTCGTACTCGCCGCCAGGCCGGTCACTCGATAAAGCTGCCCTGATCATCGACACACGGACACGAGCTGCGCGCCGATGCTCGCGTCGTCCATGGTGCCGGTGATGATGCAGTCGAGGGGCAATAGATCCTGTCCAGGCGTCCGAGAGCGCACGGCTTTGAGCTGGGTGGAAGAGCGGTCGCGCGGCGGACTCCCCGGGAAGGCGCCACTGATATTCACTAAAGTTAGTGAATATATGACTATTTCACTAAATTTGGTGAAACTCTGGTAGGGTCTGGTTAAGCGCATCAAGCCTGGACAGGAGACTCGGACTGGGCCGCGCTTCGCCGCGACGAACTCGACATTCGTCGCACCCAATCCACCCCGAAGGAGCAGACCGTGACGACCATCAACGTCATGTTCACCCCCCTGAGCACCGTCACCACCTTTCCCGAGCGCTTCTACGGCACGCCTATGGGAATCAACATCGTCACGTGGTACCAGGCGATCGACCGGGATTCCAACGCCGACATCACCGGCTGGACCGTTTCCCGCAACCACGCCATCAACGAGTTCGTGATCAACGGACCGTCCGGGCACATTGCTTCGGTCGCCTCCCTCCCCGCCGCATCCGAATACATTTCGCAGTCGATCAGCGGTTAGGTGCTTCTGCGTCGCGGTGTTGACAACTAGAACCCGAACCCCGACAGGAGGTACAGATGACCGCCACGAAGCGTTGGACCGGAACCGGCTCCCACCGGACGCGCACCATCGAATGGCAGACCGGTGAGCGGTACAAGACCAAGTCGAACGGGTCATGCGGCCGGTACGTGCCGACCATGATGACCAAGGCCGAATGCACCTGCGGCTGGAGCGCATACAGCGAGGACCGCCCGAACGCCCGATGGCGGGCACGTCAGCACCGCTCGACCATCGCTGTATCGACAGCGGATCTCATGTCTCTGGTGATGCTGATAAGCGAACATGTCATCCCACTCAGCTTGTTCCCTGCGCTGCGCAACCTCGATGATGCAGTTCGAACCGCAGGGAATCTCCCTGCCGTCGAGGTATCAACTGCGGACCTGTATCCGATCCTGCGGCAAGCAAATCGACCCTGGATATATAGGGAACTTCCCTACATCCCGCGCTTGATAGCGGCCGTCGAGGCCAGCGATCGCTGGAACCCCATCGGGATGACCGACTCCGTCAAAGGCTACTGCGAGTTCCTCGCGTCCTCGCACGGCCTTGAAATGGCCGAGTGGACGCGCCGCGTGACGCCGACGCTGGCGCCCTAGTCGTTTGCATCGCGCCCGGCACCCCGGGCGCGGTGCTGACCACTAGACCCCAGACCCTGACAGGAGAATCCGATGGCGACCATGCACACCGACGGCACCTTCGCACCCGCACCCCGATGCCTCGCAGGACCGGAATGCGGGAGTGCCGTGTTCCAGATAGAAGCCACCTTCTCGCGCCTGGTCGAAGCCCTCGGCGAGCCGGACACCATCGCCGAGGAAGCGCCGGACTGGGTAATCCTGGTCCAGTCCGACGACCGCCCGAATGAGCGGGTCAGCATTCATCACGCCAGCAACTGGCCACGCGTAGAGATCGACGAGCCGACTCTCTGGTACGTCACCTGCTATCGGGATGCCCGCTGGGCTGCCGAGAGCCTGGCCGAGAAACTGGGCGAGACTGTCGAGTTCGCGTACTGACCCGTCCCGCATGGTGCGCGGCCCGGTTCGACTCCGGGCCGGGACACGACACCAGGACGTCATTCACGACAGGAGAATTCGATGACCCTCACCCGGGAAGCTATCGACAACATCAACGAGTTCTATCGACTC
Source organism: Nocardia sp. NPDC049220 (assembly GCF_040647855.1). NCBI lineage: Bacteria > Bacillati > Actinomycetota > Actinomycetes > Mycobacteriales > Nocardiaceae > Nocardia > Nocardia sp. NPDC049220. Next base: position 10,173 of record NZ_JBEZDA010000006.1, on the reverse strand, counting down.
ACCGACGACATCAACGATGCCTATTTCTTCGGCCCGAATGCCACGGTCAACCTCGAAGCCGAGCGCCGCGTGATCAAGGCGAAGATCACCGCCGATCAGTTCTCCGCCTACCTCGATGCCGGCATCCGGCCGCCGCATGTTGTCGGTCAGGACGTCCATGACATGTGGGTGGCCGAGAACTTCCCCGAACTCGCCGAGTGACCATCTTCCGCCCCGTTCGAAGGGTCGTTTGCTCGTTGGGAGTGTGTCGCGAATGGCGATAGCGACACCGCAGGTTCAACCCCTGCACGACCCACCAACACAGCATCACACCTACAAAAGTCAGGACCACAACATGAGCGCACCATTCGCTGACTGGGCAACTCCCGGTACCACTGTGTACGAACTGCACTGCTCTACCCGCGATTACAGCACCAAGAAGATCGTCACCGCGACGGTTACGCGAGTGGATAACGACCGGATCGTCCTCGCGAACGGTGTCCGCTACCGCCCCAGCGAGGGCGCCACGTTCGACGGTCTGACCAGTTACCACCGCGACGACCCCGCCAATAAGAACCGGTATTTCCTCCTGGTCGGACCCGACGACCCGCGCACCAACCAGCAGTAAGGATTGATGACATGTCCAGATTCAACCTGTCCGACGTCACCATTCACTGGTCCGGCCGCGACTCGACCACACCACCTGGCCACTATATCGCTTCCGGTGTCGATTCCCTCGGCAACCTTCGTGTCTGGTTGTTCAAGGGCGACAAGGTTTCTGTCGACGGCTACCGGGGCAACATCTTGTACCCGGAGACGGGTTTCCCGACTGCTTGTGGCCCGACTGGCGGGTACGTGACCAGCCAGGGTGATTCGGCCGCGATGCTCGCCCAGCTTGCACAGGAAGGCGAGTAGCCATGCCCCGTTCTGTTTCCCCTCTTGTCACCCGAGACGAAGCGTTGCTCGCGGCGAAGGTGCTTGCGGAATCAACCGCCAGCTGGGCTACGACTCTGTTGAGTGGTGGTCGCCGAATTTGTTGCGGAAGTTGAGCATCCCGGAAGAGAAGGGGCGTGAACAGGTCCGAACCACGATCCGTGTGCTCCAGGCGATGAACGCCGAATGGGGCTCCGACGCAAATGTGGTCGCCAGGGCGACCGAGAGTGGACCGCTAACGATCCGAAACAAGGGCAAGGCCAAGGGAAACGAGATGAATAGCCTCGAATGGCTCCACGAAGGTACCGCAGTAACGATCGTGCGGGAGCGCGCGTCGGGTATCGAGTACCTGCCAGCTGTCGTGCACGGACTAAAACCTGAGTTGACATGGGCGCAGGTGATCGCACGGGCTGACAGGGGCGGGTTTTGGAGTTTCAATCTCACGGACGCGGGAGTTGTTGGCGCTATCGGCGGATTGGATGCTGTCGGGTTCCGCACGCACTTGGAGCCCCATAAACATCAGCAACACCAGGAGAAACGAGAGAATCACGATGGAACTGAATAACCAGGTTGCGATCGCCAACGCGTTGAGAGCCGGCAACCCAGATATGCCTGTAGCTGTTGCGGAAACGTGGGCGCGGGATCTCAGTGGTTGGCTCGATGAGCAGAGGTGCGCGCTGGTGAACCTGCCGGAGGCCGAGGTCGACGAGTGGGGTTACAGATCCTGGCCGGTTGCTGAAGAGAAGTACTCGCGGGTGCGACTCGACGATGATGGTCGGATCTCGACGGTCGGCGTATCCAACCCGACCGCGACGCCCGGGCGCGCTTTGTCGTTGGCTGCCGCGTTGATCGCCGCCGCGCAATATGTGATGGACGAAAGCGCAACGACAGGAGACTGAGGCTGACCATCGAAGAATTCGCCGCCCGACTCGACGAAGAGGTCGCAGTGCCGCTCGTCTGATGTCGTTGAAGGACTGGGCTGTCTGACTTCTCGCCGGCGAGTGGAGCGCATCAGCAGGCCAGTCCTCACCGGCGAACCGCCGGATTGCTTCTCGCCTCGGCCGATGCCACCGCCGGCCGAAGATCTAAGCAGGCTCCGCAAACACCAGAAAGGCCACCCGGCACAGTGCCGGGTGGCCTTTCTGGTTGCGATGTCAGTGCAGGTCTAAACCGAGGTACTTGATCCGGCGGCCGGTAGACCGGACGCGTGGAATATCGGCTCGGCTAGCCCGTCCCTCATGGGGCGCGGCCCGGTTCGACTCCGGTCTGAGACATGACTCACCTCCTCCTGTACGCCGATGCCCGTTCGCCGTTCTGCCCACGCGTCGGCTGACTATGGAGCGTCGTCGAGCTCGACAGCGCTCCCGGCATCCCCGCCGCAGCCGAAATCCAGTACGGGATCGTGCCACCGCGACACGCGCCCCGCTACTGCGTGACAACGGGTTCTCAAAAGGCTGATCGTCCACACAAATAGGCCCGGAGCGAAACTTCGGGCCCATTTGGTATTCGGCGGGTGGGGGCTACCCCTAATCTGCGGTGCTGCCGAGTCGAGCCAGGGCGGCGTTCACGCGCTCTGGATTACGCAGCGCGGCCTCCAGCTTCGCGGATGGCGGGTCGAGTTCGCCGGTCAGCTCCTCTACCAACGTCGCCATCAGGGCCGCCACTGACGTGTCCCACAGTTTCGCCAGGCGATGTACCGCAACCAAGCTCAGTAGCGACCGCCCGAGGGCCTCTGCCGATTCCATCGACATGCTCTGTGACGGGCCGCCACCATTGCCCTGCCACGTCACCACCGCGGCCACTGTTCCAGGGGGCGCATCATCCCACTCGGCCTTGTCCGTGAAGACGTTCCAATCCTCGAGTAGGCGCGATTCCCCTTCGGAGGGGTAGTTGAACTCGCCGCCCCACCACAGGTCACCACTGCGGTTTCGGGTCCACTGCGCACCATCGGCCAGCGCGGCGGTGCCTGGGCTCACATAGGCATGCACCGCGCGGCGTACCAGCGCGGCGCGGCTGCGTCCTTCGCGTTCGGCCTGCGCATCGGTAGCCGTGGTAAGCCACTTGCCCAACCGGATCGGCTTCGGATCCCCGATCGGCGGGCGGCCAGGACCGCGCTCCGCACTATCGCTCGCGTTGGTAGACCCGAACTCGCTCATCAGCGGCCCCGCCCTGTCTGGCTGCGATCGCGGCCTTGTCGATCGTGGCCGCGAGACTGGTGACTGAGGCGACGTTCGCGTTCGTCCTTCTTCCGCAATTGCTTCTCGGTGCGGCAGGGTTCGGCCTCAACCGCCAGCCGAACCTCCGGGGCGTGCTTCACCATCGAAGCCATCCGATCGAGCATGGCCTGCTCGGTCATCCCGCGGACACGGTCACTCATCCGAACCAACCTCCCTGAACTAATAAACGATATCGCTTATACCGTCGCACCTGGGTGCAGGCGCAGTCAATAAGCGGTATCGGAAAACATGGCCCAGAGTCCTCGATGGTGACTTCGATACGGGGCGAAGCGGCCAAGGCGGCTCCCCGGTGCATCTCACGCAGATTGCCCTGGCCGTGCGCGCCCCCTCTTGTGATGCGCCCAGGCGTGTGTAGGGGCGGCCCGGCATGGTCCAGCTCTCGCCGGGTTGACCACATCACCACGCACACCCCCATGGCCGGTTTTCACTAAATTTAGTGTAATAGTGTCGAATGTACTAGAATAGTGTTAAATCACACGCGAGAGTCCCTTGGAGGACCCGATGCCCAGCACGACACCCCTGCCCGCCCTGCCGCCCACAGTGTGGGTCGTCGCCTCTCTGTTCGCCGCGTTCCTCGCCTACACCCTCGCCGACTACTACGGCCTGGGCTGGCGCGTCTGGTACGCAAGCGACCCCGCCCACCGTCGCAACGAGCGCCTGGCCGCCCGAGTACGCCGCACCTGGCCCCAGCTGGCTGTACGCCTGCGTCTACACGGAACCCGGACCGCTCCGCTGTTCGGCCGTAACCGCCGCCACCGCCGCTTCAAAACCCCCCGCATCCGCAGCACACGCGCCACCACCACCCACGTCATCGTCATCATCGACATCGACGGCGTGCCCGAAGTCGACGAGAAGAAGGTCGCCAGGAACTGCATCAAAATTGCCAACGCCTGGAAAGTCCCGCGGGTGACAGTCGAGCAGTGCGACGCCGGCCGCCTCAAACTGACCCTGCAGACCACCACCATCCCGGTATCCGCCACCGCTGCTGCTCCGGCGTACACGCACATCGCCAGCCGCCACTGCGGCGTCGACGACTTCGGCAACCCCGTCACGCTGAACTTCGCCACAACCCCCGGCGTCGCCCTCTACGGCCGCATCGGAACATCAGAATTCGTCCTACACCTGACCCGGACCGACCCCCACCCCACCGCCTGGATCATCCTCGACGGCAAAACCCCCACTCCCCTAACCGGAAACTACGGCTCGCTGGCAAACAACAAGGTGCTGACGGCGTTGACCGGGGACGACATCGACGAAGCCAACACGGTGCTCAACAAGCTGGTCGAACTGCGCCGCCACCGCGCCGAACGCATCAGCGACACACTCGGCGTGACCGACTTCTGGCAGGCCGGCCCCACCACCGAATGGCCGCAGATCGTCGTCGTCATCGACTACACCACCTTCCTCGCCCGCACACCCGGCCGCACCCGCGAGATCCAACACCGCAACAACCTCGCCGACGCCAACACCACCGCCGTGATCGACCTGCTCGCCCACGGCCGCCAGTACGGCATCGCAGTCCTGATCACCACCACCGAAAGACTGATCCCACGGCTGCGCGAAAACCTCTCGGCGACATTCGCCTTCGGAGGCCTCGGCGACCAAGCCGCTGTCGCCGCCCTCGGCCGCGGGATCCAAAACCACCCCGCCGCTCACCCCGCCGGATACACCCTGCCGGAAATGGCCACCACGACCACTCCCGCAGGCGACTACATCCGGTTCCGCGTATCGCTTCCACCCACCACCCACGACCAGACCAGCCCGCTCCGGAAGAAGCCCAGCCGAGCCTGAACCCACACCCACCCCATCGGCGGGAAACCGCAACGCCACCAACAACCCTGCAACGCCCACAAGGTCACTCGGCAACCACTGGAAGGTCCACAGCAATGCTGTACGTAATCGACTGCCACAAGACATCAGGACACTTCGGCCGCTATCCCGCCACACTGGCACGCCTGGCCGCCACACTCGGTAGCCGCATCACCGGCCGCTGTCTCGACGTACAGACACGAGCCATGTACCTGGCAGACAAGGGAAAGCCGATGACCGAGAAGTGCGTTCGCGTGCAACCACGCTTCGGCGGTCCTGGCGCCGTCACAGTGACGGTTCCCCGCGGCGGACGGTTCCGACTGACCACGGACACCAGCGGCGCACGGTGGCTGATCGTGCGCAACTGGTACGGACGGGTGGTGCGCCGCATGCCCGTAGCCGGCCTGTGGTGACCTGATCACCCCTCACCCCTCACGCACACGAGGACACCCCATGAACCACACCGCCACCCGCTGCCCCCTCCATCAACACACCACGCCCGAACCCCCCGCCCGCCCGTTCCGGCCCGGCACCCCGGACCTTCGGCCCAAGTGCTGCATGTCCCCCGCCGGTAGCGCCGCCTACCGCGCCGCGCACCACTGCCCCTGCTGCGAAGAGGAACTGTCCGACGCATGCCTGAAACAGGGCATTCCCGGCACGCGGGCCACCTGTCGGCAGTGCGGCCACATCGACGCCGCCACCAAGCAATTCGTGATCCCGACCGACGCCCTGGCCGAGCTACTCGCAGGCCGGCATGAACCCACCGACCGCGAACACTGCTGGCGGTACGCCCGCAACCTGTTCGGCGAGGACATCGCCTACCACCTGACCGCCGCCGACCAGACCCGTGACTATCTGGGCTGGACGCTGGGAAACAACCGCAGTGGCATGAACCTGCGCTGGTACCGCGCCGAAGGCGAATACCGCGCCGGATCTCCCTGCCCACATCCGCAATGCCGCCGCGGCCAAGTCTGGACCCCCGTACACACTCGCGACGACCTGCTCAACATCCGCCGCAACGGCCACGGCCACAACTACTACCCGTGCAGCTCCTGCACCCACACCGGCCGCCGCTGACTCCCACACACCCGCCCGTGCCCAGCTGAGGCGTACACATGGCCCGCGGGAGGTCGACCAGACGGTGAGTGTGGATTCCGCGGCCGGTGCCGACATCGGCACGGCGAGATCCTTCGTGACACTGCCGAATAGTTGACGTCCCACCCGCCCAACACCGCGCGGTGTTGGGCGGTGTTGGGCGACTCAGCACCATATCCCGGACCCGCACACCGCTGAGCCGGTACAGCAACGCACGTTCGACCCTCACCGGAGCAGACCAATGCTTTGCCGCTGATATCGGCGCGCCAACCGATTCGAGGCGACCGGCCCAGATCAACATCATGCTCGACTCAACGGGGTGCGGGTCCGGGCACGCTGCACCGCAAGTCCCTCCTACTGGTCACCTCAGGAGGTGTTTGAAAGGATGCCGCAAGCTTCGCTCGCTTGCCACCGATCACCACACCGAGGGTTATCGCCGGAACGCCTTTCTGGCCAGATACGCAACAGCGTTTAGGACCGGTTCGTCCGCGCCACCGCGCAGTTGCCCGGCGGCGAGTTTGTCGCCAACGTGGCTGAGCACCGTCGCGATGGAGCGCGGCGAGGACAACACGCGGGTGACCGCGGCGCGCTGTTCGGCAGCCGCAGTCGGCACTCTCATCGGCAGATCCTGCACGGCGCCCGAATCGGACGCACTGTGGAACGCCTGCCACAGTTCAAGCAATGTCGGTGTCACCCGCTGCCGAAATTCGTCATCAGGGCCGCCGCTGTGGCGCCAACGGTAAACCAAACCGCGCAGCAACTGCTCGGTGGCGTCCTGGTCGTCCAACAGTCGCGCGATCTGTCGGTCGACCGAGATCCGCTCCGGACGCCACACCTCCCGCTCGCACACAACCTCGTGAATACGGATGCCTTGCTCCCGGCCGCGTCGACGGCAGTCGTCCGAACACCACCGCCGCCGGCGGCCCCGCCGCGGCTGCACGATTACAGATCCACACCTCGGATTCGGGCAGTACTCGGGCGATTCGTTGGCGTCCATAGCGCCACGTTACGAGTTTCGCCGGACGAAATGAGACCGTGGCATCGAACTGGTGCAAAGGGTGTGCTGACGATCTTTGGTTGGAAGCTTCTGAATTGAGTGTGTGTTCTGTGGTCCTGTCGAGGTTTAGTGAAGTGGTTCAGATGTAGTTGGTGTTGGTTGCGATTCGTCATCTGAATGTCAGTAGCTGCTGACGGCCGCACGCTCGCCGCCGACACCGGCGGCGGCAAGCCCAGCGCTGGCGGAGTACCTGCGCTGACACAGGAACAACCGCGGGCGTTCGGGGCCGGATCACCTCACCGCAGACCGTGCACGCCCACACCTCGACGCTGCCGACCGCCTTCGCCGGAATCGGCAGCCTGAACGAACTCGACACTGACGCAGCCGACAGCGGTGCACCTGAACATCCGCACCGCGATCGCCTCAGCCATGGCAAATTTCGCGAAGGGCTGGATCACCGCCGGCAGACGCCGTTCTCGAAGGCTCGGACCGCGAGCCGCAGCCGAAATGGGTTGCGCGTACGCGACCGCGGCGACATCGACGCGCTGACCCGCACCGCCTCGAGGACCGGACCCTGTGGGCGATGCTGTACGCCCGCGCCGCACCGAAAAGGTCATGCAAGTTGCATCGACGACTTGGACCGGCCGAACCGGATGATCCGCAAGGGCGGCAAGCACGACGAGCTGATGTACGACATCCGCACCACCTGCTCGGCCGGCTCCTACTGGACGCGCCGCCGGGGCCGGTGTTCCTGTCCACCCGTGTGGTCCGGGTGCGGCGCGGACCACGGCGTCACCATGCAGCCGCGTCCCAACGGGCACGCACCCGCAAGTTACCCACCACCCCGATCACCACCGAGACCTACGCCGCCCTCGTCGAGCAGTGGCGGCGCCTCACGCCACCACCTCCACCAGGGGACGCCACCACCTCCACCAGGGGACGCCACCACCTCCACCAGGGGACGCCACCACCTCCACCAGGGGACGCCACCACCTCCACCAGGGGACGCCGGTGGAGGTGCCCTCTTTGCCCTCCACCACGCCCGCGTGGGGGAACGGGGTAACCAACGCTCCATGACCCTAGGGATCCACCAGGGGGCCGAGGTACACCACGACATCACGTCCACACCAGGTTCTCGACGACCAGCTTGCAGGAAAGGCGAAACCGTAATCTCGCTGCCTTCTTCACCCACACTGCGGCACCCGATGAGCCAGTAGAAGAGGAACAACCCCACACCACCTAGGGGAGGGAAAGCCGGTCGTGAAGATTGGCCTGCCGATCGAGAAGTGCAGCCAGACGCACACTGGCAGGCACAGCAGAAGGACAATCGCCAGCATGCTCAGCAGCAGCCACAGGCTGAGGACCACCCACCCCCACAGGTCCCTGGGGAACCCCCACAGGCAGCAAGGGGGCGCCGAAACCAGAAGGGGGAAGCCGAAAACTTTCCGCTCGGCCTCGGAAGCGAGAGCCCTCTCTGCCAGAAGGCGAAGAGTAAAGTGCCGAACCTAGCGAAACCTCCGACCGACCGGTCTAATCTTCGCATCTGCACGACAACCAGCCAGACACAACTACCCAGCGCCGCGACATAACCCACAGCCGAGCCCGCCGGGGCGGCGTAGGGCCACCCCACTGGCCCACGCACGCCGCACACAGGACGGCACGCACACAGGACGGGTCAGGCTGGCGGCGCACCCGAGACCACGCCGGCAACCGCATTTCACTAGATCTAGTGAAATGACGCCCGAAGGGTGCCGGTGCCGCGGTCCCGAACAAGACCAGCCGAGCCGGGGCGAAAGGCACCCGGATGCGGTCAGCCAGGATCATGGACTCATCGACCGGGTCCGCACACCAACAGCTTTCACCCAGCAGGCCGCAAAGCGCCCCATTCGCAACGCACTTCGTCGGAACAGCCCGGTGCGACCGGGGGGCACCACCCCGACGAAAGTTCCTCGGTCTGAGAGGCTTCCAGCTGGGGGCATCGCAGCGGCCCCCTCCCCCGAAGACCTGACGCGTGCCTCACACCTCCCGATCCACGCAGGATCGTGTGGTGTGCTGTCGTAAAACCCGACCCACCAAAAGAGCCTCCAGAATCTCCGCTGCCGCACTTCCACCGCTCGGGTGGGTGATCGTACCCCCCGAGCGTCCAGAGGCGCAGAGAGCCCGACGTACCGCGTGGCGCCGACGGTTCGGTGCGCCCACCAGCCCGGTGGCATACAGCACGTATCCACCTCAACCCAGAAGGAAGCTTCCGGGCAAAGATGGATGCTGAACAATTGCCACTATGCAATAAAATGGTGTAATAAAACAGATCAGGCGGCCTTCGAAAAGCCTGTAATGAAGCCACAATTAATGTATGAATTCGCCCGGAAATGGCGGGCAATTTCGGGCGATCCGGAAATTGATACCCATACCGGCGTCGAAACTTCGACAAATTCGAACCGTTTACGACCGGCCGACCACGCCGACCGAACGGCGCCGGAGGCCGAGACCCAGGCCGAGACCGATCCGGCGAAAACTGCTGATACACAGCTGAACTCAGCTGCCACGAAACCGCCACCGGATGCCACTCCGCACCCCAGCACAAGCCCCAAAACCCCAACAAGCAACGCCGAAACCCAGCTGGAAACGCCGACGAACCGGCGAACCGGTGCCGACGAAACGAGAGCCGAGCTGCGAGAAGTCATGCCACGAGTTGTATCACGACAGCGACAACGAGAGCAAGCGGAAACCCCATAAACGCAGGTGAGAGAGCGTGTCCGGGACATTGCCCGATCCGCAACACGCGGGACACGCGTACCGACTTGACAAGCCGACGTGAGTAATAAATAATCCCACGCCCGCAATAGTGAGTTATTTATAATAACTCACCACTAAAGATTTTCTCTGGAAAGGTGAGTATTTATTTACGCGCACGCGAAAAGGTGAGTTAATTACATAACTCAACCTTAGAAAAAATAAAACCAAAAAAATAAAAACCCGAAAATCAAAAAATAAAATCCGGTATAACGTTTTTATAAATAAAATCGTTATAAAACCGTTATCTTTAAGTAAACGACGAAGAATGAGGAGTTTACTTAAAGATAACGGTTTTATAACGATTTTATTTATAAAAACGTTATACCG
>NZ_JBEZDA010000005.1:0-333418 GCF_040647855.1 Nocardia sp. NPDC049220 | reverse complement strand
TGGGGGTCTCCCCCCCTCTAATTACGTTTTTTCTCCCCCACACCCCAAAAAAACCCCTCCCCCCGGGGCGCCCCCCCCCCCCCCGCGGCCCCCCCGCGACCGCGGTCAGCTGCTGTAATCCGGCACTTGTTGAACGGCCCATTTGTTGCCGTCCGGGTCAGCGAAGAACGTGAACAGTCCCCACCCGAGGTCCTGCACCGGAGTGGCCGCCACGCCGGCGGCGGTCAGCTGCTGGTAGGCCTTCTCGGCGCTGGCCACCACCATCTGCATGCCCTCGACGCTGCCCGGCGCAGCCTCGGTGAGGCCCTCGCCGAGACAGATGGAACAGCCGGAACCGGGCGGGGTCAGCTGAACGAAGCGCAAGTTCTCGTTGACGCGGTGGTCGTGATCGGCGTTGAAGCCGATCTTGGTGTAGAAGTCTTTGGCGCGGTCGACGTCGGTCACCGGAATGGCGACAAGCTCGATTTTCCAATCCATGCGGCGAGCATCCCATCGGGTACCGACAAAGTCTCGGTTTCGCGCCTACGCTGGGGGCATGCCTGGAAAGGACATCGATCGGATCAGGGCTCGTTCGGCCTGGGCGACGGTCAAGGAAAGCCCGGTGATCACCGCCATCGCGGTGGCGCCGTTCGTGCTCGCGCTCGGCGTGGTGTGGTGGCTGTTCGGCGGGTTCGCCGCGTTCGTGCTGCTGGTCATCCTCGGTGCGGTCGTTGTGGTCGGCGGCAAGTTGCTGCGCTGACCGCTCGCCGAACTGTGAGCGGTCAGCGCGGAATATGAAAGTGCGTCAGTTCGCCGGTTCCTTGGTCGATGTCGGCCCACGGCCGGTCGAATCGCAGCACGGCCAGCGCCGAGGTGGGAAACTTCCTGCTGAGTTCGATCGCCGGTGCGCAGTCGCGGTTGCTCGCCAATTCCCATGCCGTCCATGGCATGCCGGGCGAATGCCCGATCAGCAGCAGCGTCGCCACGTCGACGTCGCTGAACTGGATCAGTTCGATGAGCGATGCCGGGACCGCGTCGTAGATCCCGGTCTCGTAGACCACCGGCGCCGTGATTTCGGTGGCGGTGAGCGTCTGCCTAGTGCGCGTGGCGGTCGAGCACCGTACGGCGTCGATCGGTGGTTGGGTCTCGCGCAACCACTCGCCGGCCAGTCCGGCTTCACGGCGCCCCCGCGGCGCCAGTGGTCGTTCGTGATCGCCGACGCCATCCGGGTACGCCGACTTACCGTGTCGCATGAGGATCAGAGTCCGCACCATGGGGATACCGTAAGCCCTCTGAAGGTGAGGTCTGGACCACACTCGAGGCAAACTGATAGCGGCACTACAGCACGTTCGCCGCGGGAACTTCTCGGGGTGGATGTGCCAGACGCCGCTTTTGTCCACCGCAACCCCCTGGGTGGCCACAGCCCACGTACATTTCCGAGGATCAGCACAATATGGCCTACGTAATCACGCAGCGTTGTTGCAACGACGCCAGCTGCGTTTCCGAGTGCCCGGTCGATTGCATTCGTCCCACCCCGGACCAGCCGGAGTTCGCGACGACCGAGATGCTCTATATCGACCCAGACACCTGCATCGATTGCGGCGCCTGTGTGGACGCGTGTCCGGTGGAGGCCATCTACTCCGAGGACGACCTGACCGAATCGTTGGCCCGATTCCGTGATGTCAATGCCGCGTACTTCCAACGGCATCCGCTCGAGTCGGACTTCACTCCGATCGTCGCTCCCGCGCGTCCGCCGAAGGAGCTGGGGACGCTGCGCGTCGCGATCGTCGGAGCCGGGCCGGCGGCCTGTTACGCGGCCGATGAACTGCTGCGCAGGGCCGATGTCGAGATCGAGATGTTCGACCGGCTGCCGACTCCGTGGGGTTTGGTGCGCGCGGGTGTCGCTCCGGATCATCCGGGCACCAAGATCGTCGCGAACATGTTCGAGTCGGCGTTTCGCCGCGAGACGCTGCAGTACCACCTCAACGTCGAGGTCGGCACGCATATCTCGCACGGCGAACTGCTGCAGCACCACCATGCCGTGATCTACGCGGTCGGCGCCTCGACCGACTGCCGCCTCGAAGTGCCGGGCGAGGACCTGCCGGGCAGCCATTCCGCCACCGAGTTCGTCGCCTGGTACAACGGCCACCCCGACTACGCCGACCGGACGTTCGACCTGTCCGGCGAGCGGGCCGTGATCGTCGGCAACGGCAACGTCGCCTTGGACGTGGCCCGGGTGCTGACCGCCGACCCCGACGAACTCGCCAAGACCGACATCGCCGACTACGCGCTGGACGCGCTTCGGCAGAGCACCATTCGCGAGGTCGTCGTGCTGGGCAGGCGCGGCCCGCTGCAGGCGGCGTACACCTCCTCGGAGTTTCTCGCCCTCGCCCACCTGAAAGGCGTCGATATCGTCGTCGACGACGTCGACCTGGAGCTCGACCAGGCGAGCCAGGCAGTGCTAGATGATCCGGAGATCGAGCCGTCGCTGACGTTGAAGTACACCCTGGCCAAGGAGTACGCCGCCGGTCGCCGAGCCGACGGCAACCGGCGGATCGTGTTCCGCTACCTGGTCTCGCCGACCGCGCTTACCGGCGCCGACCGGGTCGAATCGGTCGAGGTCGTGCGCAACGAATTGGTCGATCTCGAGGGGCGGCAGGTGGCCGTGGCGACCGACCGGACCGAGAAAATCGACACCACGCTGGTGCTGCGATCCATCGGCTACCGCGGCGAACCGGTCGGCGACCTGCCGTTCGACGAGCAGCGCGGCATCGTGCCCAACGAACACGGTCGGGTGATCGGCGCCGATGGCGCCCCGGTCCCGGGCGTGTACGTCAGCGGCTGGATCAAGCGTGGTCCGCGTGGCGTTATCGGCTCGAACCGGGTCGACTCCGAGGAGACCGCGGAGCAGTTGATCGCCGACTTCACCATGGGCCGACTCGGTGTGCCGGAGGCAGGCCGCGCCGCGCTCCAGACGCTGCTCGCGCAGCGCCGAGCCGATCTGGTGGACCGCGCGGGCTGGCGGGCGATCGACCAGGCCGAGAAGGCGGCGGGCAAGTCCGCGGGGCGTCCGCGGGTCAAGTTCACCAGTTGGGACGACCTGCTCAAAGCCGCCCGCGGCTGACCGTGTCGGACGCCGGTCGGATCATCCGAGATCCGGCCGGCGCGTAGACGTCCGCGAACCAGACACTGATTTCGTAAGGACATGCGTAACTCGCCGGGCACCGTCGTAACTCGAGCGGCACTTGACGCAGGACCTGAACGCATATCCCGAGCCACCCCACCAGGACGGCCTGAGCTCCGCAGAGGCGGACAGCCTAAAGTCCCGGAGAGGCGGGCTGGCCGGGCAGCGGCATGATGCGGACCACGGTGGTGGTCGTCCCTCCGACGACGAACCACAGCCGTAGCACGGGACTGCCGTTCCGATCGCTCGGCTCGTAGCGGCTGCGTACCGTCACATGCTGGCGCGCGAGCACCGGCGCCACGTATTCGATCACCGCGCGGTGCGGACCCGCGAGCAACTTGGGGTACTCGACCAGGAACTGTTCGACTGCCTGCCAGTAACACGCGTTGTTGACGTGGTTGTACTGATCGATATCCGTCGCGCGCACCGGGAACGGGAGGTCGGTCTCGGACTCCGGCGGCGTGGCATCGGTCAGGTACGGCCGCCAGCGCAGCCGGTGCTCGCCGGTCGTGCGACCCAGGTAGGCGAGGCCGTCGTCGCTGATCCGAGCGGGCATCCCGGTCGACTCACCGATATTGATCCAGAAGCCCTCTGTCTCGATCAAGCCACCGTTGCCGCTGGTGATCCGTACGCGCATATTCGTCCATCGGGTGGACATCGCCGAGCACCAGCGCAGCAGCTGCACTTCGTCGGGCCAGAGAATCGGACGAATGACATCGATAACCGTTCGCCGGACGATCCAATTCGGGTCGCTCCGGTGAAAGAATGTCTTCTGCAGATTTTCCCAGGCAATATCCTGCAGGTAGCGGGCGACGGAATCGAACCGCAATCGGTCGTACGGATCCACATCACCAGCCCGCACGGGCCACGCCGAAGCAAAGCCCATGCCCTCTTGGGGAAGCGGGGCGAGTGGCTGATCGAGTGACACTGGTGCTCCTCGCGCTGCACGGTGTGCCGCGTTTCTTTCTGTGGTGCTTGTTGTGACACGACTTTACGGGGCGGACTTCATCCCCTCGCGTCGAGCCGCCTGTACTCACCTATCATCCGCCAGGAACCGCCTGGACCAGGCAGAATGTTCTTTCTGCTCGGTCCCGGCCGGCCCGATCGGTGTTGATCGGCAACCCTGGTCGGCGCTGCCCGAGTTCGGTGCGGCATTCCCGCGCGCTGTCGAGCGAACCGTAATGGTCGATTCGAGTACCGCACCCCGGTCATGATCTTGTCGACCGCGTTCGAGATGTCACCCGTTGTCCGACGCCGGGTAGATGTTGAACCTGCCAGCGATGATCTGCGGCGGATCTTTACCCGGAGATCTGCCACCCGATTGCTGTCGCGTGCGTTTCGCTGTGACCGAATTACTCGCGGGTTGTCTGGACAGAAGCGTGTGGCGGCCAGTTAGGTTGGTGGTCGGCGGCGTCGGTGCCGGCGCACGCTGTCGCAAGAACAGAGAGGACAGCACATGCGCGCAGCTCAGGTCAGCAAGTTGGACGGGCCGGAGGCGATTCAGGTCGTGGATCTGCCGGAGCCCGCGTCCGCTCCGGGTGGCGTCGTCATCGACGTGCACGCGGCGGGTGTCGCCTTCCCGGATGTGTTGATGACACGCGGGTTGTACCAGATGAAGCCCGAGTTGCCGTTCGTCGTCGGCGGTGAGGCCGCGGGCATCGTGCGGGAAGCTCCGGCGGACGCGCATGTGCGGCCGGGCGATCGGGTAGTCGCGCTGACCCTACTCGGCAATGCCATGGCAGAGGTGGCCGTCGCGCCCGCGCAGATGGTGTTCCGGCTGCCGGACAACGTCTCGCTGGAGGCGGGCGCCGGCATCGTGTTCAACGATCTGACCGTGCACTTCTGCTTGCGCAACCGCGGCAGGCTGGCCGCGGGCGAGACCGTTCTGGTGCACGGCGCCGCAGGCGGCATCGGGACCTCGACGCTGCGGATGGCCGCCGCGCTCGGCGCGGGCCGGGTGATCGCGGTGGTGAGTACCGAGGCGAAGGCCGAGGTTGCCCGCACCAATGGCGCCACCGACGTGGTACTCGCCGACGGTTGGCTGGCGGCGGTGAAAGAGCTGACCGGTGGCCGTGGTGTGGACATCGTGCTCGACCCGGTCGGCGGCGACCGCTTCACCGACAGCATTCGGTCACTCGCCTCGGCGGGTCGGTTGCTGGTGGTCGGTTTCACCGCGGGCGAGATCCCCACGGTCAAGGTGAACCGGCTGCTGTTGAAGAACGTCGAGGTGGTGGGCGCGGCCTGGGGTGAATGGGTGCTGTCGCACCCGGGCTATCTCGCCGAGCAGTGGGCCGAGGTGGAACCGCTGCTCGCCTCCGGGAAGATCGCGCCGCCGGACCCGGTGCTGTACCCGCTGGACAAGGCCGCCGCCGCGGTCGCGGCACTGGACAACCGCACCGCGACGGGGAAGGTCGTGGTCACGCTGCGCTGACGCACGCCATTGCTGCGGCACGTGGCGACACTGTCGGCCCGGGTAACCGAACCGGCCCAGCGCACACGTCGGTCAGCCGGAGCGTTTGCCGGTTCGGGGTGCCCGAGTTGTGCGATCGTCGCGCCGGCCCACAGGCGCTGGATTCGTCGCCGCTGTTCGTCGGATCGTGTCGCCGCATAATGGATTTCAATGTGAGGACGGTATCGGACCGACCGATCGCGCGCTATTCGTTGGTCGACCGGTAGGCGGGCGCTTTGGTGGTACCGGCCGGACTCAGTGTGTGCAACAGCGGCAGGGTGCGCCGAGCCACCACCGTCGACAACATGATGACGCTGTGCGAACGCGTCACCGACGAGGTCTTGTCGATACTCAGCAATACCGCTTGTAGCCCGGCGTGCGAGTCGGCTCCGATCCGGCACAGCACGTCGCTGGATCCGGTGGTGGCGTAGGCCTCGAGCACGCCGGGAATGGCGTCGAGTTCGGCCGCGACCGTCTCCAGCGCTCCCTGCGCGATCTCCAGCGTCACGAAAGCCTGCACGTCGAACCCCGCCGCGGTGACATCGATCTGGGGATCGTAGGAGGCGATCACGCCGGACTGCTCCATTCGTGCGATCCGGGATTGCACCGTCGCCCTGGCGACCCGGGTCCGGCGGGACAGCTCGAGAATGCCCGCCTTCTGGTGTTCGTGCATCGCCGTGAGGATGGCAAGATCGAGCTCGTCGAGTTTCGCGGGCGTGCGCGCCATGACTGCCTCCGTTCGGGGCACGGGCCAGGCTTCCTGCCTGTACTGCTGATGCTATTCAAATTGTCCAGCAATCCGCGACACTTCCTAGCCGAATTCGCCACACTGTCTATCGGTGACCGACGCTGTTGCCTACCAGGCGCCTCAGCGATTTCCTTGCTGCATGACCATCGAGCACCTGCCGACCGCTTCGTCCGGAGCAGTACCCAGCAACGGTGAATTGCGCACCCTCGTCGGGCTGGTCGACCATGACGTTAGCCGCGATCCCTTCCCTGTGATCGGCTGGGACGCCCTGGTCTGGGTCGTGGGCAACGCCACGCAGACCGCGCACTTTCTGGAATCCGCCTTCGGGATGCGACTGGAGGCGTATGCCGGGCCGGAGACCGGAAACCGTGACCACAAGGCGTTCGTCTTACGCAGCGGTGCCGCGCGTTTCGTGATCACCGGGGCTGTCGATCCGAACAGTCCCCTGGTCGCCCATCACGATCGCCACGGCGACGGCGTGGTCGATATCGCGCTCGAGGTACCGGACGTGGATCGCTGCGTGGCGTGGGCGCGCACCCACGGCGCCACCATCCTGGTCGAGCCGCATGACGACACCGACGACTGGGGCACCGTCCGCTCGGCCGCGCTGGCTACCTATGGCGAGACGCGGCACACCCTGGTCGACCGTTCCCGTTACCACGGGCCCTACCTGCCCGGCTATGTCGCCCGGTGCTCGACCTATCAGCGGCGGACCAGCGCACCCAACCGACTTTTGCAGGCGATCGATCATGTGGTGGGCAACGTGGAACTCGGGCAGATGGACGAGTGGGTCGAGTTCTACCGGCGTGTCATGGGTTTCACGAACATGGCCGAGTTCGTCGGCGACGACATCGCCACCGAGTACTCGGCACTGATGAGCAAGGTCGTCGCCAACGGAAACCACCGGGTGAAGTTCCCGCTCAACGAACCGGCCGTCGGCAAGAAGCGTTCGCAGATCGACGAATACCTCGATTTCTACCGCGGCCCCGGCGTGCAGCACATCGCGCTCGCCACCAACGACATCCTCACCTGCGTCGACGCACTTCGCCGCGAGGGCGTCGAATTTCTCGAGACACCCGACACCTACTACGAGGATCCGGAACTGCGGGCTCGTATCGGCCAGGTCCGTGTCCCGGTCGAGGAATTACAACGCCGCGCCATCCTCGTCGACCGAGACGAAGATGGCTATCTCCTGCAGATTTTCACCAAGCCGCTCACCGACCGCCCGACCGTATTCTTCGAAATCATCGAGCGCCACGGGTCCCTCGGCTTCGGCAAGGGAAATTTCAAAGCGTTGTTCCAGGCGATCGAACGCGAACAAGCCGCCCGCGGCAATCTTTAGGCCTTCGACGGAGATTGCCCGCAATCCGACTCGGTGCGGGAAGGATGTGTGCGCGGTCGCACTGTGCAGCTGTCCGAGATACGCGCTCCAGACGGTGATTTGCGGTGTCGCCAGCGCTCGAAACGGCGCTTGTCCGCCGCCCGACGGCGCGATCCACGGGCCGTCTCGTCGAGCCTGTTCGGTCGATGCATCGGTAGAGTCTCAGGCATGCGGATCACGTCGGCGATCGTCCTGGGCATGGCCTTCGCTCTGCTGTTGGCTGCGTGCGGTTCGGGCGACGGCTCCGACGACACCGACACCCCACTGCGTCCACCTCCGAAGGTCGCCACGCTGGGCCCGTTCGTCGGCGAATGCGGACATGTCACCGACGACGAGGTGCGCGACCTGGCTGGTCTCGGTCAGATCTCCCAGGCCCTGAAGAATTCGGTGAGCTGCAATTGGCAGTCCGCCGGCGCCGGTTCGACCAGCGTTACCTTCGCCTCCTATCGCGGCAGCCCGATCGCCAGGGAGAAAGCGTGGGTCACGACCCAGGGGCGCAACCCGGAGACGATCGACGTCGGCGGACGTGCCGGCTTTCAGGCGCTCGAGCCGACCGGCGAGGTCTGCGATCTCGCGGTGCAACTCGACGACGACTTCTTCGAGTGGTCGATGGCCTTCGATCGGTTCACGACCAGGGATAGCAATCCGTGTGACCGGGTCCGCAAACTGGCCGAGCTGACTGTCCAGCGACTGCAGTAACGGGAGGACGGCATGGATCTTCGGCGCGGCTGGACCCGTGGAGTGTTCTCCGCGGTCGCCTTGCTCGCGATTGTGGTCGGCATCTGCGGCTGTGGGCGGACGATCAGTGGGACGGCGTACCCGGCGGGCTCCGGCACCGGCGGCACCGTCAGCACCAACTTCGACAAGCTGCTGCGCGAGTGCGAAGTGGTCACACTGCAAGATGTCGAGAAGGCGGTCGGTGAGGGATCATTCGTCATGCCGTCGTTCTACGGCGCGGTCTGCATGTGGGACCTGGAGGGCGCGCCCGGCGGCAACGCCATGGTGACGCTCAATTGGTACGAGATCGGCTCGCTGAACAACGAGAAGACCGTCAACGACCGGCTCGGCTACCTCACTACCAACATCACCGTCGAAGGTAGGCGCGCGCTGGAGACACGTCGGCCCAACGATCCGGACTCCTGTGGCGTCAGCGCGGGCGCGGCGGACCAGGGGGTCATCGGATTCTGGGTCAACTATCGGCCCGGGTCGAGTCATCCCGACCCGTGCGGGGCGGCGAAGAAGTTGGTCGAGTTGACCTTGAATTTGGCGCGGTAGTGGTAATTCATTCGCACCCGCTTTGACCGTGTGTCATGGCCGCGGGTATCGTGGACCGCTGTGCCCGGAAGCATGCGGGCAAGTTCGTGCGTGACCATAGGCCAGCGAGAGCGGCTGACGCCTCAAGCGTGCCCGGAATCCGGGCCCTGCGGCGCGCGCGACACGCCCGACCTCGGGACGCGAGAAACGCGGCCGGACGTGCGAGTGAAAGCTCGAGGACAGCGACGTGAACGATGGGCCCGGAGGCGGAAGCTTGCGTGACCACCAAGGGCCCCGGGAGCGTCGCCAACCGAACAGACATGAAGTCCAGACACCGCGTTAACTAATAAGGAAAGCCGGTCTATGCCAACCATCAACCAGCTGGTCCGCAAGGGTCGCCGCGACAAGGTCTCCAAGACGAAGACCGCGGCGCTGAAGGGCAGCCCGCAGCGTCGTGGCGTGTGCACCCGCGTGTACACCACGACCCCGAAGAAGCCGAACTCCGCGCTGCGTAAGGTCGCGCGTGTTCGCCTGACCAGCGCGGTCGAGGTCACGGCGTACATCCCGGGCGAGGGCCACAACCTGCAGGAGCACTCGATGGTGCTCGTGCGCGGCGGTCGTGTGAAGGACCTTCCCGGTGTCCGTTACAAGATCATCCGTGGCTCGCTCGACACCCAGGGTGTGAAGAACCGCAAGCAGGCCCGCAGCCGTTACGGCGCCAAGAAGGAGAAGAGCTGATATGCCACGCAAGGGCCCCGCACCCAAGCGTCCGCTGATCAACGACCCGGTCTACGGGTCCCCGCTGGTCACTCAGCTGGTCAACAAGATCCTGCTGGATGGCAAGAAGTCCACTGCCGAACGCATCGTCTACGGCGCGCTGGAGCAGGCGCGCGAGAAGACCGGCACCGACCCGGTCGTCACCCTCAAGCGCGCGCTCGACAATGTCAAGCCTGCCCTCGAGGTGAAGCCCCGCCGTGTCGGTGGCGCCACCTACCAGGTGCCCGTCGAGGTGCGGCCGGGCCGCTCCAACACGCTGGCGCTGCGCTGGCTGGTCAACTACTCCCGCGCTCGTCGTGAGAAGACCATGGTCGAGCGTCTGGCCAACGAACTGCTCGACGCCAGCAACGGCCTCGGCGCCTCGGTCAAGCGTCGTGAAGACACCCACAAGATGGCCGAGTCCAACCGGGCCTTCGCGCACTACCGCTGGTGACGTCTGCCCGGCCCGTCGTCCGGGTCGGGAGGCACAGCCGGAACGTGGCACTTATCCGCAGCGTCCGGCGTTGACATAGAGGCGACCACAGGGTCGTCCCCGATAATCCCAACTAGCTACGAGCGGGGAAGATTTCCGTGGCACAGGACGTGCTCACCGACCTGAACAAGGTCCGCAACATCGGCATCATGGCCCACATCGATGCGGGCAAAACGACCACAACTGAACGCATCCTCTTCTACACCGGCATCACCTACAAGATCGGTGAGGTCCACGACGGCGCGGCCACGATGGACTGGATGGAGCAGGAGCAGGAGCGTGGTATCACCATCACCTCCGCGGCCACCACGTGCTTCTGGAAAGACAACCAGATCAACATCATCGACACCCCCGGGCACGTCGACTTCACCGTCGAGGTGGAGCGGTCGTTGCGCGTGCTCGACGGCGCCGTCGCGGTGTTCGACGGCAAGGAAGGCGTCGAGCCGCAGTCCGAGCAGGTGTGGCGTCAGGCCGACAAGTACGACGTGCCCCGGATCTGCTTCGTCAACAAGATGGACAAGCTCGGTGCGGACTTCTACTTCACCGTGAAGACCATCGTCGAGCGCCTCGGCGCCAAGCCGCTGGTCATCCAGCTGCCGATCGGCGCGGAAGACACCTTCGAAGGCATCGTCGACCTGGTCGAGAACAACGCCAAGGTGTGGCGTGGTGAGACCAAACTCGGCGAGCAGTACGAGGTCGTCGAGATCCCGGAGGACATGAAGGAGAAGGCCGAGCAGTACCGCCAGGAACTGCTGGAGACCGTCGCCGAGTCCGACGAGGCGCTGCTGGAGAAGTTCTTCGGCGGCGAGGAGCTCACGGTCGAGGAGATCAAGGGCGCGATCCGCAAGCTGACGGTCAACTCCGAGCTCTACCCGATCCTGTGCGGCTCGGCGTTCAAGAACAAGGGCGTGCAGCCCATGCTCGACGCCGTGATCGACTACCTGCCGACGCCGCTGGACGACGGCGGCACCGACGGTCACGTCCCGGGCAAGGAAGAAGAGATCATCCACCGCGATGCCGCCGTCGCCGCGCCGTTCTCGGCGCTGGCGTTCAAGATCGCCGTGCACCCGTTCTTCGGCAAGCTGACCTACGTGCGCGTGTACTCGGGCAAGGTCGACTCCGGCGCCCAGGTCATCAACTCGACCAAGGGCAAAAAGGAGCGGCTGGGCAAGCTGTTCCAGATGCACTCCAACAAGGAGAACCCGGTCCCCGAGGCCCAGGCGGGCCACATCTACGCGGTGATCGGTCTGAAGGACACCACCACCGGTGACACCCTGTGCGATCCGCAGAACCAGATCGTGCTCGAGTCCATGACCTTCCCGGACCCGGTCATCGAGGTCTCCATCGAGCCGAAGACCAAGTCCGACCAGGAGAAGCTGGGCACCGCGATCCAGCGTCTCTCGGAAGAGGACCCGACCTTCTCGGTCAAGCTGGACCAGGAGACCGGCCAGACCGTCATCGGCGGTATGGGCGAACTCCACCTCGACATCCTGGTCGACCGGATGAAGCGCGAGTTCAAGGTCGAGGCGAACGTCGGCAAGCCGCAGGTGGCCTACCGCGAGACGATCACCAAGCCGGTCGAGAAGCTCGAGTTCACCCACAAGAAGCAGACGGGTGGCTCCGGCCAGTTCGCGAAGGTCATCATCGCTGTCGAGCCCTTCGTCGGCGAGGACGGCGCGACCTACGAGTTCGAGAACAAAGTCTCCGGTGGTCGCGTTCCGCGTGAGTACATCCCGTCGGTGGACGCCGGCGCGCAGGACGCCATGCAGTACGGTGTGCTCGCAGGTTACCCGCTGGTCAACCTGAAGGTCACCCTGCTCGACGGTGCCTACCACGACGTCGACTCGTCGGAAATGGCGTTCAAGATCGCCGGCTCGCAGGCCCTGAAGGAAGCGGCCCGCAAGGCCGGTCCGGTGATCCTCGAGCCGCTGATGGCGGTCGAGGTCATCACGCCCGAGGACTACATGGGCGAAGTGATCGGCGACCTGAACTCCCGCCGTGGTCAGATCCAGGCCATGGAGGAACGCAGTGGTGCCCGTGTCGTCAAGGCGCTGGTTCCGCTCTCGGAGATGTTCGGTTACATCGGTGACCTGCGGTCGAAGACCCAGGGCCGGGCGAACTACTCCATGGTGTTCGACTCGTACGCGGAGGTTCCGGCCAACGTGTCGAAGGAGATCATCGCCAAGGCGACCGGCGAGTAACAGCGTTCGGGGCAGATGCAACACTTGCCCCGACAGCCGGGCGTCAGTACGACCCCTTATTAACCGCACTGCTGCAACTGCACGCACCAACAAGTCCAGGAGGACAAAGAAGTGGCGAAGGCGAAGTTCGAGCGGACGAAGCCGCACGTCAACATCGGCACCATCGGTCACGTCGACCACGGCAAGACCACGCTGACCGCAGCGATCACGAAGGTGCTGTCTGACAAGTACCCGGATCTGAACGAGAGCTTCGCATTCGATCAGATCGACAAGGCGCCTGAGGAGAAGGCTCGTGGTATCACGATCAACATCTCCCACGTCGAGTACCAGACGGAAAAGCGTCACTACGCGCACGTCGACGCGCCCGGTCACGCTGACTACATCAAGAACATGATCACTGGTGCGGCGCAGATGGACGGCGCCATCCTGGTGGTCGCCGCTACCGATGGCCCGATGCCGCAGACCCGTGAGCACGTGCTGCTCGCCCGTCAGGTCGGCGTGCCCTACATCCTGGTCGCGCTGAACAAGGCCGACATGGTCGACGACGAGGAGATCCTCGAGCTCGTCGAGATGGAGGTCCGCGAGCTGCTGGGTTCGCAGGAGTTCGACGAGGACGCGCCGGTCGTGCGGGTCTCCGGGCTGAAGGCGCTCGAGGGCGACCCGAAGTGGGCCGAGTCGGTTCTGGAATTGATGGCCGCGGTCGACGAGTCCATCCCGGACCCGGTGCGCGAGACCGACAAGCCGTTCCTGATGCCGGTCGAGGACGTGTTCACGATCACCGGTCGTGGCACCGTCGTCACCGGTCGCGTCGAGCGTGGCGTGATCAACGTGAACGAGGAAGTCGAGATCGTCGGCATCCGTCCGGACAAGACCAAGACCACGGTCACCGGTATCGAGATGTTCCGCAAGCTGCTCGACCAGGGCCAGGCGGGCGACAACGTCGGTCTGCTGGTTCGTGGCATCAAGCGCGAGGACGTGGAGCGCGGCCAGGTCGTCGTGAAGCCGGGCACCACCACCCCGCACACCGAGTTCGAGGGCCAGGCGTACATCCTGTCGAAGGACGAGGGCGGCCGCCACACCCCGTTCTTCAACAACTACCGTCCGCAGTTCTACTTCCGTACGACTGACGTGACGGGCGTTGTGACCCTGCCCGAGGGCACCGAGATGGTCATGCCCGGTGACAACACCGAGATGCTCGTCAAGCTGATCCAGCCGGTCGCCATGGACGAGGGTCTGCGCTTCGCGATCCGCGAGGGTGGCCGCACCGTCGGCGCCGGTCGCGTCACGAAGATCATCAAGTGATTCGCTGAATCGCTGAGAACGGCGCCGCTCCTTCGGGAGCGGCGCCGTTTTTGCGTTTTCGGGACGACCTTCATCCGTCAGGCTGGCACATGGTTCGTGGAGGGTTCGCGGCCCTCCATTATCGCCCTGCATGCTTGTCCCGCCGACCTCGACGGATGTGGCGTTCGTCGAAACCGGCGCCCCAACAGTGAAATACAACTTTGCGTGGGAGCCGAAACCTGTCGCTTCCCGCGGTCTCTGTCATAGTGTGCGACCGGTACCGAAGGGTCAATTCCAGAAAGGGCGTCGAACAGGTGCGCGAGTCCGAGGAGCCGTCCTCGTGAGTCCGGAGCATGGCGATCGTGTCGCGCCCCTGCGGTAGGCAAAGAATTCGAACTCCGTTTCGCGACAACCGCGGCCGGTACCGATTGGGAGCATGTGTCGCAGCACGTGGCTGGCAACCTTCGCCGGGCGTTCGACACGATCCGATCAAATCCCAGGGCATCGGCGAACCCGGATCGGCGGCATCGTCTCGAGGGTTCGATGGTGTCGGCAGTGTGGAAGGGCGCCACGCTCGAGCACTGGCAGTACGAAGTCACCGGTGGAGGAAGAATCTGGTACCTGATCGATGACGAGAATCGACACCTGGATAACGTATGCGGGGAACCGACATTCGGTTGCTGGCGCCGACCGGTCCGGAGAATCTGTTCGCGACCGATGACATCGCGGACCTGGTGGCGATTGTGAAGAACATTCGAACGACAGCCCTCCCCGTTGAGCCTGCGGTGATGAACTCCGACCGGATCGCCACTCGAGCGAAGCGGAAGCTACTCGAAGCCGACCGTTGGTCGCGCTGAACAAGCCTGACATGCTCAATATTCGTTGAGACAAGACCACGACCACGGTCACCGGTATCGAGATGTTCGCAAGCCGCTCGACCAGGGCCAAGCGGGAGACGCCGTCGGTTCGCGGCAAGTGTGAGGATGTGGAGCATGGTCAGGTCGCCGTGCAGCCGGGGCTCGGCGTCCGGCGCCCGAATGTCATGTGCTGTATCGCTGTTTCTGGTGTCGCTTCCGCCACCAGGTCACCGCCCAGAGCGTGTGTGTGCCGCCGAGGATCAGGATAACGACAATGCTGTCCAGGTTGGCAGCCGGTGGTTGACCTGGGCCTAGTCGTGCGATGGCACGGGCGATCAGTGAAAGGTCTGCGGGGAGGGCGAACGTCGCCAGCATGGCCAGACACAGCACTGTGCCGACGACGAGGACAACGCTGTAGATGCGTACCGCGCGACGCTCGTGCGGCGGAAGGTGGAGACTGGGATCGTTCAGGGTGCGGCGCCGCCCGGAGAGCCTATCCCGCAGTTGGTTTCCGATATAGCGGGCATACGCGGTGCCATCGCCGAAAAGGTTGTGGCAGGCGGTGAGGTCTTGCAGGACGAAGTAGACATCCGTGCGCATGAAGACCATGAGTTGGAACGGCAAGGGAAGCAGTGCCAGCACCATGACCGCCGCGAGGATTCTGTGTGCGACTGTGGTTTCGTCGGTCACGGTCAGAAACAGGACCGCGACTGCTGCCACCGACAGGTTCGTCGCGATGCCGGCCAGATACGCCGTCAGTCGATACCTGCGCGGGGCGAGTTCGATCCCACTGATATCGGTTTCGGCCACGAGAAACTGTAGGCGTGTACCCAGCTGTATCCGGGCGTGCACATCGGTGGCCCGCGCGGTGACGAAGTGCGCCATCTCGTGGACGAACACCAGAGACCAGCCGGTGACAAAACTGAGGGCGAGCACGAGGCTGCCGTGCGGGCTCCACAACAGATCCCGGAAGCTCGGCCGCAATTCGGGCCGCACAACGAATGCCACTACCGCGGCAAGCATCAGGCATCCGAACAGCACGGGGAGAATCGGGTTCTGCGCGAATCGGACATGCTCGGGGCGTACGCGCGGAAATGACGCACGCCGGGGTGGTTCGCACGGCACGGGGTGGTCGTCGATCTCGGCGACGAAGCCCAGCACAATCAGTTCTCGGACGAAAGAAAGAACGTCGAACTCGCAACCCTCCGAGTGGGCAAGCCGTTCCGTGGCCTGCTGGACGGAGAGCCCCTCATGAAGCAGGTCGATCGCGACAGCACCTTCCCTGGGAACCGCCACGAACTGGCGGGCCTCGAACCGACCGACGATCCATTCACCCCCGTCCTCGCGGATCGCCAGGTCGTGGAGGTGAATTCGGCTCGTTGGCAGCAATCCGACCGGCATGGGAGGTTCTTCAGCCACGGTGGGCGTCCGCGCAGAACGGGCAGTCCGGTCGCCGCGGAAGTCGCACCTGGGTCGACACGCCAGGGACGGCAAGATTCACCTCGTACCGAAATCCTGGCTCGATGGGTGGCGCACCGGTGAGGACGGCAAGCGCGAAGTGGGTGAGAAGGTTGCCGGTGATGGCGGCGGACACGGCATTCGCCGGATGCCAGGGCAGTTGCGGTCCGAGCTGGTCCGGCTCCATGTCCGCCGGCAGGCGCATGTCGGCCTGCATCAGTTCCTGATCGTGCAGGCACTCCCAGCAGGCTCCCCGACCAGGTATGTAGATGCCGGCTGAGGCGAGCGGGCCGTGATAGCCGCCGCTCACCCAGGGCATGTCAGCGGCCAGGCAGGCTCGGTTCGCCCATCTGCGGATCGTCCGAGGCTGGTCGGCGCACAGCGCGAGGAGGTCGTATCCGGGTCGGAGCAGGTCGGCCAGATCGGCCTGACTTTCGATCTGCTGCTGGTCACCGGTGATCTCCACCGCAGAGTTGAGGGCACGCAGATGTGCTGTCGCGGCCTCGGCCTTGGGCTTGCCGATGTCATCTTCCCGATACAGGACCTGCCGGTTGAGATTGGACAGTTCGACGACATCGGAATCGACGTAGTGCAGGTGACCGACTCCTGACGCGATGAGACCTTGCGCGACGGTCCCGCCCGTACCGCCGACACCGATCAGCAGTACCCGGGATTCACGCAACCGCATTTGGATGTCCCACGGGTTCGAGCGGGGTGTCCGGTCGAGCCAGTCGAAGAATGCCATGCCTCGCGAGTAGCGTTCGCGCTCCCGCTCGGACAGTTCCGCCGGCGCGGGCCCGCCGGCATCCTCCAGGAAACCGGTTGCGAGGAGTTGCTGCATTGCCGTGGTGACATCGGTGTCGGCCACACTGCGGTGACCGGACGTCACCGCGGCCAGGATCTCGCCAGGTGATCGGGTTCCGTCCAGCGCGCCGACCAATGCCCAAACCCAACCGTCGGGATCCTCGATCTCCACGCCGATCCCATGAACCGTCGCGCCGATCCGGACGTTGCCGTCGACCGTCCGGTAGGGGACATGTACCGGTTTGATTCGCGGCTGCAGCATATTCAGCGCAGATACCTGGCAGTCCCTCGACGAACTGTGGAAATCGAATTCGCTCGCCGAGGGGTCACCGTCGCCTGCGTCCGACACCCGCATGGGAGGGATTCCGGGTGGACGCGTCATGTGGCGGCTACTAGTCGCCCGACAGTGAGCTGCTACCGGTGGTTTCCTTCTTGTCCAGGTGCCGGATCTTGATCGTGACGGGCTGGTCAGAAGAGGACTGAGCGGGGGCCTCGTCCCGTGTGGTTTCGAACTTGTCCATGAGCTCGACTCCTTGCCGTGTTTCAGGTGTACATCTGTTATGTGCACACCAACTACGTGTCTATCTTGTAGGAATGTGAGCTGTAGCACAACGCTTACGCGGCTGATCACGAGACGCTCTGCTGCCTTATGTCAACGGCAACGGGGTCCTCGGAGCCTCGAACACCTCCGGGCCGACTCGGTTGGTATCGCGGCGGGAATCAGAACATCCCGCTGCGCACAAGGTGCTCGACTGGACGCACTCAGACTGCGCCGGTCAGGATCGGCTCAGCAGCGGTAGGCGTGGCCGACGGAGGGTTCGCGTTCCGACTCGGGGACTTCTTGCAGGCAGCCGAAGGGGACGATGCCTTCGTCGCTCATGTGTACGCCGGTGCGCTCGGCGGGGTTCACACAGGTCAGGCCGGTGGTCGCGAGGCGGCAGGCGTAGTTCTCGAAGGTCACGGTGCTGTCGTACGGCAGCGTCTGCCCGCTGCCATTGATGAAAAGTCCTGGGTCGCCGCGGAATTGGCCGACGGTCAACCGCTGCCCGGAGTAGGAGACAAAGCCGCCGAACCAGTTCCCATAGCCTTCCCTGGGCTGGGGTACCGGCTGCTTCAGCTCGACTTCGCAGTCGAATCCCTCGATGTTGTGAGCGACACCGGTGATACAGCTGATCTTGCCGGTCGGGCTGACGAACGCGATGTCGGTCTTCAGATCGGTCGCCGGGCCGTTGTCGGTCCTTGCCGAGTGGTACGCGCCTAGATCGATGGAGTTGCCTGCCTGCACCCAGCTGATCCGTTCCTGCAACGTACTGTCCCCGCCCGAGGTCGAAGTGCCAGCTTTCGGCGAATCGCTGACGACTCCCTGCGGCTTCCCCGCGGTGGTCTGCGAACAGGCGCTCAATACCAGAGCGCAAACCACCAGTACCACGCAACGCATCCCGCAACAGTAGCGGTTGCGCTCCCCATCTTCGCCCGGCGACCGGTCGCTTCCGACTGCGCGTGGGCACCCCGCACCGACGGGGGTTTCTCGTGATGGTTCAACTCCCGATCACGCGAATTCGCGTGGTGCCGGAGCCATTGACGCGGCAAAACCGGGTATATGCGGTGAGTCGTGCGCGTGGGCTTGCCGATCAGGCCAACTGACCCGGTACACCCAGCACACCTCCGACGACTCGCGGTGCCTGTACACCGCCGGTGATGGCAGCGGATCAGGGTTGCGGGGTGGCGGTCCAATGGCCGCGGCGGTGGGTTCGGCCCGCGAGCTGAGCGGCAATGTGGATGCGGTGGGCCAGGCAGGTTGGGTCGGCCAGGTCGTCCCAGGTCCAGCGGACCACCATCCACCCGAGAGCGTGGAGTCGGCCGTCTCGTTTCGTTTCGGTGACTGCGACCTGTTCGCGGCTGCGTGGGCCGTGGAGCGCGTTCCGGAACTCGCCGATCACGCCGAGGTCGGGAAACAGGAAGTCGACTCGTCCGACGCAGATTCCGTCGTCGGAGAAGACGCGGGCATGGAGGTCGGGGCTGGGCAGGCCACCTCGGTGAAACACTATGCGACTGCGCGACTCGCCGACACTCGCGCTGCGGCCATCCAAGAACTGGACAACCTGCCCTGCCTTGCGGCATCCGGGGCGGTGGCGTGCCCTGCGCAGGTGCTCCTGAAGTTCGGCGGTGGATGTCAGGCCGTGGCGCAGAGCGGAGTCACCAAGGGCGACGGACTGCTCGAAGCCTTCGGAGCGGGCGACGTCGATGACCGTGCGTGCCGCGGTGGTCACCGAGATTCCGTGCACGATGGTGATCTCGTCGAACTCCAACCGTGCCGCGTGCACGATGACGTGCCTGCTCATGCGGCCGCCGTTGATGCGGTCTCGGGTCAGATGGACGCGATCGAGCGGAATGTCCCAGGTCGACATCCCGTGCAGCACTGCGGCGGAACAGTGACTGGTGATCGCGGATTCGGACGTCGTCTCGGCGGTGGCGATCGCCAATAGCTGATGTCGGACCGAGGCATCGAGATCGCGGCGCGGTGCGTCCAGATAGTGGCCGGCTCGCAGCCGCTGCCATCGTCCGGTGCGGCAGAGCCGTCGCAGGTCCTTGTCGGACAGTCCCGCCGCCAGCGCTTGCTGTCGTGAGATGAGTTGCGGTGTTTCCATATTGCCGATCGTGGTCGAACGCCGACCGCGAAACACCCCCTCGACCAGCGAATGTGGACAACACGCCGGTTGTGCATAACCCTGCTGTGCTGTGCTGTGCTGTGCTGTGCCACGGTGCCGGGCGCGCGATATTCGTGTACGCGATGTCAGCCGAGCTGGGTCATTCCTGCCGCGACCACCTGGGCGATATTCAGTACCTCGTCCGCGGTGGGCAGTGCGACACCGTCCAGTGCGTGCAGGCGGTCCACGCTGGCGACGGCGAACATCGCCGACACCCAGGCCGCCGCGCAGGCGCGCAGGGTGCCGGGGCGGATCGGGTGCGGCGCGCTCGCCTGCAGCACCTTGGCGGTCGCTTCCAGCATCTGGTCGCGAAAATGGCGGAGCTGGCGGCGCACGTCGGGGTGGGTGTCGGCCTCCCGCCACATGATCACCCGTAGTACCGACGAATGGTGGTCGCGCAGATTCACGGCGGCGTCCAGATTGACCAGGCTCGTGGCCGGATCGCCCGGCGCCACCAGGGTGTGGATGTCGTCGATCGGCGGCGTGGGCATCCGCTCGGACATCAGCGCGGTGAGAATCGAATCCTTGGTCGGAAAGTAATAGAAGACGAGTCCTTTCGGGACGCCTGCCGCGGCAGCAAGGGCAGCCGTCGCGGTGGCATCGAATCCCTGTGCCGCGAACAGCTTTTCGGCGGCGTCCAGAATGAGTTGCCGGGCGTCGCCGTCGATTTTCGCGCTACGGCGACGCCCGGCTCGCCGGGTAGTCGGTATCTGCATCAGTGATGTGTAGCCGTGCTGTGCATCCGCCCCGACACCGCCGGCAGGGCCGCCACGGCCACCACCGCCGTTACTATCCCGACTATCCATGCGGTCCAGGATGCGCCGCGGTACTCGGTGAAGTTCAAGACCCAAGGGGAAATGAACAGCAACACGCCGAACAAGCCCATCGCGTAGTCGGTCGCCGCCATGGCGGGACGGTACATCTGGGCGAGGCCGGCGAGCGCGATGAGCACGCCGAGCACGATCAGCGACCACCTGGCGTTGTCGGTGGTCTTCACCCAGATGGGTGACAGTGCGGCGAAGATCCCCAACACGACAGCTAGCAGATCCTGTGTGCGGCTTTCGGTGAACATGTAGACCTCCTCGGGTTAGGAATATGTCCTGACCTCGGTGTAGTCCTGATTGACCGACCGATCAATATCGCTGCGGGCACGGTTATGCGGCATTTCGCTCGAATGGACGAGTATTCGATTACGACGAGCTCACCACTGCGAAGACCAAGCAGACGTTAGGGTGAGCTGCGCGTCACCGTCCGTAACGGATGTCGATCCGAACCGGCTGCTCGGTTCCAGGAAAGGTAGGGCCGCATGACTGCGCCGATCGTGATCGTCGGAGCCGGCCTAGCGGGCTTGCGAACGGCGGAGGAACTGCGCCGCGCGGGCTATGTCGGCGAGCTGATCCTCCTCGGTGACGAGCCGCGCCTTCCGTATGACCGCCCGCCGCTGTCCAAGCAGTTCGTGCGTGGCGAGACCGACGACACCACGCTGCGCCCGCGCGAGTTCTTCACCGAGAAGCAGATCGACCTGAGGCTGAACACCGCGGCGGTCGCCGTCGACACCGAAGCCCGCAACGTCCGTCTCGTCGACGACAACGCACTGGACTACGACCAGCTGGTCATCGCCACCGGCCTGCGCCCGCGCCGGCTGCCCGGACTACCCGACGCCCCTGGTGTGCACGTGCTGCGCGGACACGCCGACGCCGCCACGCTGCGCGCCGAATTGGCCGATGCGGGTACGGCGCTCGTAGTCGGAGCGGGCTTCATTGGTTGCGAACTGGCGGCGAGCTTTCGTGCCTGCGGTATCGCCGTGGTGCTGATCGAACCGCAGCCGACGCCGCTGGCTTCGGTGCTGGGCGAAGAGGTCGGCGCACTGATCGCCAGGATGCACCGCGATGAAGGCGTCGACCTGCGGTGCGGCACCAGCCTGGACACCCTGCGCACCGACGACGCCGGACGGGTGCGCGCGGCGAAACTCTCCGACGGCACCGAGATCGCCGCCGACCTCGTCGTGATCGGGGTCGGTTCCCGGCCGGTGACCGAATGGCTGACCGACTCCGGTATCGCGCTCGCCGATCCCTCGGCGGGCGGCGGGATCCTCGCCGACGAGGTCGGCCGCACCTCGGCGGACCGCGTCTGGGCGGTCGGCGACGTGGCCGCGTGGCGGCACGACACCGGCCGGTGTAGGCGGGTCGAGCACTGGACCAATGCGGGCGAACAGGCCAAACTGCTCGCTTGCGCGCTGCTGGGGGCCGAGCCGCCCACGGTCGCCCGCGTCCCGTATTTCTGGAGCGACCAGTACGACGTCAAGCTCCAAGCGCTCGGCACCCCGAACGCCGCCGACGACGTCCAGATCGTCTCCGACGACGGCCGCAAGTTCCTCGCCTACTACTCCCGGGGCGGCACGCTGACCGGCGTTGTCGGCGCGGGTATGACCGCCCAGGTCATGAAGGCCCGCGCCAAAATCGCAGCGAGCGCCCCGGTCACGGATCTGCTGACGCCCCACTGACCGCCTCGAACCACAGGCAGCGCCGCTACCAGGCGTACGACTGCTCAGGTGCGGCCGCGGTGTCGGAACGGGCGTGCACGGTGTCGCGAGGCCCTGTAATACGGTGGTCGGGTGATCGTCGCGCTCATCGATTCGGGTCTCGGGTTGCTGCCCACCTCCGCTTGGGTGCGCAAGTTGCGGCCCGATGTGGATCTGCTGCTGCAATTGGACCCGGATGGTGCACCGTGGGGGCCGAAACCGGAGCAGTGGGTGGTCGACCGGGTGGTGGACGCCGCGCGGACATCCCTTCGATCGGGTGCGGAGGTGATCGTGCTGCCGTGCAACACCGCGAGTGTCACGGCGTTGGAGCATGTCCGGGCGGAGGTCGGTCCCGATATCCCGGTGATCGGCACGGTGCCCGCGATCAAGCCCGCCGCGGCCGTGTGCCGATCGGTGGCGGTCTGGGCTACCGCGGCAACCACGGCCAGCCGCTACCAGGCCGATCTGATCGCGAAATTCGGCGGCGACGCCGATGTGATCGGCGTCGCCTGCCACGGGCTGGCGGACGCGATCGACCGGGGTGATCTCGTGGCTGCTCACGCCGCGATCGCCAGCGCGGCCGAGCGGACTCCGCGTGATGTGCAGGGTGTGGTGCTCGGTTGCACGCACTACCCGTTGGTGATCGACGCGATCCTGGCCGCGCTGCCCGATGGTGTGCGCCTGTTCGACAGCGCGCAAGCCGTTGCCGCGCAGACCATTCGCCGGATGGACGCGCTCGGCCGCCCGAGCACCGGCAATGGCGAGGTCCGGGTGCTCATCGGCGGCAAACCCGGTGAACTGCCCGCGGGCGCGGCCGCGTTCGAATCCGGCCGAGTCTTGGGCGCGCGCGGATGAGTCTTCCATCGGTTCGTTCGATGACCGACGTCGCGCCGACTGTCGCCCAGGTCGAGGCGGCGCTGCGCGCACTCGCCAACCCTGCCGACGCGATCGGTTCACAGCGGTTCTTCAAGACCGGTCCCGGTGAGTACGGCGAGGGGGACGTGTTCATCGGAGTCCGGGTGCCCGCAATCCGGGGTGTCGCGAAACGCTTCGCGGCACTCCCGCTCGATCAGATCGACCACCTGCTCGACAGCGCCGTGCACGAAGACCGGTTCACCGGGTTGGTCATCCTGAACGCCAAGTTCGCCGCGGCGTCCAAGCCGCGCACCTTCGACGACATAGCCCGCGCGGCGATGGTCCAACTGTATCTGGCAGCGGTGCGTCGTGGCCGGGTGAACAACTGGGATCTGGTCGACGTCTCGGCGGAGAACATCATCGGCCCGTGGCTACTGGACAAATCGCGCGAGCTGCTTTTCGACCTGGCCCAGGCGGATTCGCTGTGGGAGCGGCGGGTGGCCCTGTTGTCGACGTTCGCGTTCATCAAGGCGGGTGACGCCTCGACCACGTTCGCGCTGGCCGAACTGTTACTCGGCGACCGGCGTGATCTGATTCAGAAGGCACTGGGCTGGATGCTGCGCGAAGTCGGCAAGCGCATCGATGCGTCGCTGCTGACCGGCTTCCTCGACCAGCATGCCGCGGCGATGGGCCGCACCGCGTTGAGTTACGCGACCGAACATCTGGAGCAGTCGGTTCGCGCCGAGTATCGCGCGCGCTGAGCATCGGCAACGCGGCAACGCTCGTCCGGCCGAGCGGTCGCGTCGCGCCCGATCAGAACTGGATCTTCAGGTGATCGGTCACCGGATGCGCCTGGCATCCGAGGATGTAGCCGTTCTCGATATCCTCCGGATCCAGGATCTCGGCATTGTCCATCTCGACTTTGCCCTCCAGCACCGTGCACGCGCAGGAGCCGCACTCGCCCTCCTGGCAGGAGTAGGGCACGTCCAATCCCTTGGCCAGCATGATGTCCACCAGGGTCTGCTTGCGCGGCCATGTCAGCTCGTGCACCTCGCCGTCGAGTTCGACCTCGACGGTCGCCGCGTCGGCGGCCTCCTCGTCGGATATTGCGACCGGCGCCTGGTCGGCGAACGGGTCGCCGGCAAGAGAATTGAAGATTTCGGCATGGGTGCGCGACCGGGGTATGCCCACCTGTTGCAGCGCGTCGTGCACGCGGTCCATGAACGGCTTCGGCCCGCACAGGAACGCCTCGTAGGTCTGGTAGGGCGAGACCAGGGTGGCCAGTGCGTCCGCTGTCGGCAGTCCCTGCAGGTACTCCAGCCAGTGGATCACCGTGAGCCGCTGCGGGTGCTTCTCCGCGAGTTCACGTAGTTCACCCGCGAAGATCACCGACTCGTGGTCGCGGTTGGCGTACACGAGCACGATGCGGCCGTTGCCCCGCGCGAGCGCCGACTTCAGAATCGACATGACTGGTGTGATGCCGCTGCCCGCTCCGAACAGCAGCAGATCCTCGTCCAGGTCCTTGGGTGTGAAGGTGCCGGAGGGCGGCAGCACTTCGAGCTGGTCGCCCGCTGTGACGTTGTCGCACACCCAGTTCGACCCGTAGCCGCCCTCGGTCCGTTTGACGGTGACCTTGGGCCGATCGTCGGTGTGCGGCGAGCTGGCCAGCGAATAGCATCGCGCGACCGAACCGGTTCGGTCGCTGGGAATCCGCAGTGTGAGGAATTGGCCGGGTTGATAGCGGAATTTCTCGGCCTGCTCGGCGGGGATGTCGAAGACCAGCGAACAGGTGTCGGCCGTCTCGGTGATGACGGCGGATACTCGCAGCACGACCGAGCGCGAGCCGTGCGGAACCTCGACAGTGGTCACGTCATCCTCTCGAAACCGGCATGGCCGCCCCGGGCCAAATCTAGAACGTGTTTCAGTTTCATCGTACGTCGGTCTTCGCCTGCCGGACAAGCTGGGCCTCGAGGCCCGCGATCAGCACGTCCATGCCGAAGTCATACGAATATCGCCCGCGCAGGTCGGCGATGTACCGGGTGGCCCGCCCGACCACGTCGGGCAGTGTCACGTCGGCGGGTGCGGAGCGGTCTCTCGGATTCACCCGGCTGCGACCGAACAGGTAGGTGTGGATGGTCGCGTAGGCGGCGAGTACGTTGCGGTCGTCGAAGCCCGCGTCGGCCAGGATATCCATCACCGCGGCGATCAGGTCCAACTGTTTGCCGAGCATCTGCTCGATCAGGATGTCGCCGAGGCCCGGGTGCTTGCGGAGTTTCTCGTCGATCTGGTCGACGAGGGCGCGTAGCCGCTGCTGCCATGGCGCGGATTCGGGTGGTGGCGTGCGAACTCCGGTCAGGGCCGCGGTCGCGACAAGGTCGAGCAGTTCGCGCTTGTCGGCGACGTAGTAGTAGGGGGCCATGGGGGAGACGCCGAGTTCGCGGGACAGGCGCCGCATGGAAAGTTTTTCCACACCGTCCTGCCGGACCACCCGCAACGCGGCCTCGACGATCTCGGACTCCGACAGTGTGTTGCCGCCCCCGTTCGCCTGCATTCGTCCGACTCCCATGCCACCTCTAACACTGTGGGCGTGCCTCGCCCGTCACGTTCCGTTCAGCTGCGTTCCATCCGAAGTCTAGAGCGCTGCGCCGCAGGCGGGGCGCCGTGCGTTGGTCTCCGCACGCGGAAGGATCACCCGGCCGCCTCATTATCGCGACCGGCGGAATTCATGCGGTCGCCGTCCCGTCGGGTAAAACATGTTCCATTTTGTCAGCTGATGACGTTATCGTGGGACCGCGGCCGCATCGGGTAGTCGCGCACACGGATCGTCCTCGCGGAGGTAGACATGCCGGAAAACGGATCTATCGGACATGCCGATGTCGACATCACCGGACCGGTGGAGCCCGCCATCGCGCAGTCGCCCGAGGCGGCGCCGCTGGTCGAGGAGACCCTCATCGAAGAGGTGTCCATCGACGGTATGTGCGGCGTCTACTAGCCGGACGGGTGACGACGATGCTCGATCTCGATGCCCGCTGGCAGTTGCATCCCCGGGTGGCGCTGCGTCCGGAGTCGTTCGGCGCGCTGCTGTACCACTTCGGCACGCGCAAACTTTCGTTCCTGAAGAGTCCGCGGATCGTGCGGATCGTGCGGTCGCTGCCGGAGCACGCTTCGGCCCGCAATGCCCTGCGCGCGGCGGGAGTGCCCGACGGCGGCCTCGCGCCGTACGTCACCGCGCTGACTCAGTTGGTCGATGCGGACATGATCGTCGGTGCGCCGGCGTCACCGGCGACCGTGAGCGCGGCTCCATCACCTCCGATGGTGGGGGAGGTCCTGTCATCGCAGGGGGCGGTGCGCTTGGTGGACCGCTTCGAATCCGGTCTGGCCGCGCCGATCTGCCTCACCTGGGAGCTCACCTACGCGTGCAATCTGTCCTGTGTGCACTGCCTGTCCTCGTCTGGTCGCCGGGATCCGCGCGAACTGAGCACCGAGCAGTGCAAGGCGCTGATCGATGAGTTCGAGCGAATGCGGGTGTTCTATGTGAACATCGGCGGCGGCGAACCCACGGTGCGTCCGGACTTCTGGGAACTGGTCGAGTACGCGACCGCTCACCACGTGGGCGTGAAGTTCTCCACCAACGGTGTCCGGATCACGCCCGAGGTCGCGGTTCGCCTCGCGGCCGCCGACTACGTCGACGTGCAGGTGTCGCTGGACGGGGCCGACGCCGCGGTCAACGATGCCGTGCGCGGACCGGGCTCCTACGAGATGGCCGTCCGTGCGCTGGAAAACCTTGCGACGGCGGGCTTCCGGGACGCCAAGCTGTCGGTGGTGGCGACCAGGCACAATATCGGTCAGCTCGACGAGTTCCGCGCGATCGCCGAGCGATATGGCGCCACCTTGCGTTTGACGAGGCTGCGTCCGTCGGGGCGAGGCGCCGACGTATGGGACGAACTGCATCCGACTCCTGACCAGCAGCGCGTGCTCTACGACTGGCTTCTGCGCAATGGTGAGGGCGTGCTCACCGGCGACTCGTTCTTCCACCTGTCCGCGTTCGGGCAGGCGCTGCCCGGACTGAATATGTGTGGCGCGGGTCGTGTGGTTTGTTTGGTCGACCCGGTTGGTGACGTGTACGCTTGCCCGTTCGCCATCCACGATCGGTTCCATGCCGGAAATGTGGTGGCGGACGGTGGGTTCGATGCCGTGTGGCGGACCTCGGAGTTGTTCGCCCAGCTCCGGGCGCCCAGCGGCGGCGGAGCGTGTGCGTCGTGCAGCCACTACGACGCCTGTCGAGGCGGGTGCATGGCTGCGAAGTTCTTCACTGGTCTCCCCGCTGACGGGCCCGATCCGGAGTGTGTGCGGGGTTACGGCGAGGCGGCGCTCGCGGATGCCGGGCGGATGATTCCGCGTTCGTCGGTCGATCACTCCCGTCGGTCGCCGGCGCGGGGTGATGCACGCGGGGCCGGGCCCATCCCGTTGACGTTGAGCGCGACGCGCCCGGCCGCGTATTCGCCTGAGCGCCGACCCTTCCGGGCCTGCGACGAGAGTCCGCTGACGTGAGGCCGGCGCGTTAGCTGAAAGTGTGCTGACTGTTGAGAACTGACCGTTGTTCGGTCTACGACCGGCCGATTGCTCGTTCGTTGCCGGATGCTGGAACGGGATCACCAAAGCGGTGTCGGCGCCGGGTGAGTCGTGCATCGCCGTCGGTGGCGTGGCCGTTTCGGCCGGAATTCCTTCGCATTTTCCGGACTGTTGATGCTTGCGCGTGAAACTCCGCATAGCATGCCAGGAATGCGCCATGATCGCCTGCCCGATGGATTCGGGGTGCGGATCGATCCTCGGGTGCGCGCATACTCCGGTGGTCGGGTCCTGATCGGTGGTTCGCCGGCCCGGTTGCTGCGACTTGCCCCGGAGGCTGCCGAGATGATCGGCGACGGGTACCTCGAGGTGAACGGTCCGAAGTCCGCCGTCGTTGCCAGGCGGCTGCTCGACTCCGGCGTGGCCAATCCCCGTCCGCGGCTGCTGCCCTCACCGGACGATGTCACCGTCATCGTGCCGCTGCACAACAATGCCGAAGGACTGGCCAGGTTGCTCGCCGCACTGCGCGGTCACAATGTCATCGTGGTCGACGATGGATCAGACCAACCGGTCCGCATTCCGCGCAACCGTGGCACGCGATGCCGGGTGACCGTGCTGCGGCACGATCGCAAGCAGGGGCCCGCCGCCGCCCGGAATGCCGGATTACGGGCGGCGACAACCGACTTCGTCGCATTTCTCGACTCCGACGTGGTGCCGCGCAGCGGCTGGCTCGAGGTGATGCTGGGCCACTTCAGCGACCCTGAGGTGGCGCTGGTCGCGCCGCGGATCGTCGCGCTGGACCCGGAGTCCAACGCCCTGGCACGCTACGAGCACACCCGCTCCTCGCTCGATCTCGGCAGGCGCGAGGCGGCCGTGCAGTCGACAGGGCTGGTGTCCTATGTGCCGAGCGCGGCATTGCTGGTGCGCCGCAGGGCGCTGTTGGCCCAGGGCGGCTTCGACGAGTCGATGCGCGTCGCCGAGGACGTCGATCTGTGCTGGCGGCTGGAGCGTGCGGGCTGTCGGCTGCGCTATGAACCCGCCGCGCACGTGGCGCACGATCACCGGGTTTCCTTCCTCGCCTGGTTCGGCCGAAAGTTGTTCTACGGCACCGGTGCCGCCGCACTGGCCGAACGGCACGCAGGAATGGTCTCGCCGCTGTCGGTGCCGTTCTGGACGGTGCTCGCCGCGCTGTTGTTCGCCACATTGACGAAGTGGGGGTTGTTCGGTGGGGTCGTCACCCTGATCACCGCGTTGATTCGACTCCGGCGGGTTTTCGCCGAGTTGGACAACCCGACCCGGATCGCTGCGATCTACCTGTCTCGTGGCTTCTTCGCCGGGATATGGCGGCTGGCTTCAGCCATGTGCCGCCATTATTGGCCGGTGACGCTGCTCGCCGTGCTCGCGTCCCGGCGCATTCGGCGCATCGCGTTGACCATGGCCGTCGCCGACGGTCTCGCCGACTGGTTCACCCACCGCGACGCCGGTGGTCTCGATCCGGTGCGCTACCTCGCCTACAAACGACTCGACGACATCGCCTACGGCACCGGACTATGGCTCGGCGCGTTCCGCGCGCGCAGCGCGGAAGCGCTGAAACCCAACACGCCGGCCCGCTGACCGTCACCCGCGCCGATGACCAGAATTCCGCCTGCCGCTCCGCATCGTCGCCGCACGGCGCCGTGTGTGGCCGCGAGACGCTGAACGGGTGGGTTCAAATGACCGACACACTCATCGTCGGAGGCGGCACCGCCGGGTGTGTTCTGGCGGCGCGGCTGAGCGAAGACCCCGCCCACCAGGTGCGGCTACTGGAGGCGGGTCCGCTGTGGACCACTCCCGGCGCCATCCCCGCCGAACTGCTCGACCCGACCGCCATGCCGATCGGTCCGGAATCGCCGTGGCTGTGGCGATACGACGTCGCGCTGGCCGCCGATCCGCCCGTGGCCGCACGCATCGTGCGCGGCCGGGTGATCGGCGGCTCGGGGTCGATCAACGGCGGCTACTTCGTCCGGGCCACCGCGGCGGATTTCGCCGCATGGGCAGGCAAACTCGGCACCTCGTCGGCTTGGTCGTTGGACGCCGTGCTGCCGATGTTCCGCCGCACCGAACGCGATCTGGACTTCGGCGACCAACCATGGCACGGCTGTTCCGGTCCGATTCCGGTGCGCCGCACGACGAATCCGGCCCCGATCAGCGCGGCGTTCACCGCGGCGTGTCTGGCTACCGGATTCCCCGAGGTACCTGATCTCAACGCGCCGATGGATGCCGACGGTGTCGGCGCGGTCCCGTGCAATATCGACGAGAACGGGCGGATCGGTTCGGCGCTCGGCTATCTGTTGCCCGCGCTGGCCCGGCCCAACCTGACTGTCAGCGGGGAATCGTATGGCACCCGTCTCCGTTTCGACCGGTCGCGGGCGATCGGTGTGGACTGCCTGCGCGCGGGACGGATCCACACCGAATGGGCAGACCGTATCGTGCTCAGCGCTGGTGCGATCGAATCGGCCGCGCTGCTGTTGCGCTCCGGCATCGGCACCCCCGAACAACTTCGCGCACTCGGTATTCCAATCGTGTATGCGGCCGACGTCGGCGCCGGATTCAGTGATCATCCTGAGATCGGGATCGACTATCTGGTCGAGACCGGCGATCAGGCCACTGTCCCGGTGGAATCCGTGCTCGAGCTGGACGACGTAGAAATTCGCCCCTACACCGTGTCCTTCACGCCCGGGATACACCGCCTCGGCGTCGCGCTGATGCGCCCGCACTCGTCGGGTGTGCTCCGGCTGCGCTCGACCGATCCCACGATCGCTCCGCTGATCGAGCACCGATACCTAGCAGCGGAATCCGACCGAACTCGGCTGCGGGCCGCGGTCGTGATCGCCACCGAACTGCTGAAGCGGATGAACGCGCACCAGATCATCGAGCCGATTCCGGCGCGCTCGGATCTCGCCGCCGCCTGGCTGCGCGGGAATCTGGCCACCTCGCAACACCTGTCCGGAACGTGTCGAATGGGACGGGAAGACGATGAAGCCGCAGTGGTCGACGAGTCGTGTCGAGTGCGCGGCGTGACCGGACTGTTCATTGTGGATCTGTCCATCGTGCCCGTGCCGCTGAGCCGTGGTCCACAGGCCACGACGATGATGATCGCGGAGCAGGCGGCCGGGTACCTCACCTCGTGAAGTGGCGGGCGATGATCGTGTCTCGCCTCGACTCGCTGGCTTGCTCGGCCGCGGCGGGCCGCCGCGGCAAAATTTTTAGAGGAAATAGTTTCTTTTTATTAAGGAAGCGCCTAGCATTCGCACTGCACGCGGACCACGTTCGCGTGATGTTGCTGACCTAGCCGCGGCGCCTACTCCACGGCAGTGACGTTGGAGGAACGATCAAACGCTAGGCATACCGTCCGCGGGCGCGATGCTCGCCACGGCGGTGACCTCGGGTCACCGATTTCACCCGAATCTGTCGGATTCCGCGCGAGTGCGGTGAACACCGCTCGCGCCTTCGCCGAATCGCACGTGGTAGTTCGCCATGCGCCCGAGCCGACCAGTCCCGCGGTAGCGGTGTGTTCGTGCTACCCGAGGCGCTCGGCCTGAGTGATTTTGCCGAACGTAGGAGGCTGTGGTGCACCGTACCGAGTTGGGTGGGCTCAGCACGCTGCTGCCCGCCCGCTGGGGCGCGTATCGTGCTGTCGCCGATCCGCGGCACGGGCTCGACGAGTTCGACCGCACGGCAGCGCATTTCCTGCCATCGATGTCGGCGGCCTTCCGCGCCGACCGAACCACCGTGTGCCGGACCGCCTTGCGCTCGGTGTTCGCCTCTCTCGCGGGCCCGCCCGCCGCGCTCGCCCAGCGTCTGCGGGTGCTGCCCAGCTCTCGCTCGCACACTGTGTATGGTCCGACCAAGGCGGCCCACAACGTCGCCTTTCACGAAGCGAGCCGCACCGATGCTCTCTCGGCGTCGACCGGCGCCTCGGAGTTCCCCATCCGGCCCTGTGTGCTCGATTCGCGGCTGTGGCCGGTATCGGTCGAGGTTCCGGGCGAGCTGTATCTGTCGGGGGTACAGCTCGCCCGAGGCTCCGCCGCACGCTTCTGGTCGCCAGCGGCGTTGATCGGGACCGACTTGTTCGGTGCGGATGGTCGCTCGGTGGGGGACCGGACGCACCGCACTCGCCACCCGGCGCGCCGAAGGGCACATCGTGGGCACGAATACATCAGGAGCGCCGACTTCCCGATCCGGCTGGGCGGCCGGCGGATCGAGCGAGCCGAGATCGAGGCCGTCCGCGCAACGGTCGACTCGGTGGCCCGCGACGTGGTCGTGCCGCGATGTGACGACGCGGGGGACGGCGAGCAGTTGGGCGCCGAGGTGCTCGACCACAGGCGGATCGAACTGGGCCATTACTTCTGCACACTCGACGGCAATGGATCGGTGGCGACCCAGATCGCCCACCGACCCGATGCCGGGCTGAACTGCCCCCTCGGAGTCCGCGAGTTGCGCACCGCTACCACGGTGGGCGCACTCGCTGAACTCGGCGAGCGGGTAGGTGGATCCGGCGGCGCGTCCCTGGTCGCGCAGCTGCGGGCGCGGCCAAGGCCGCCGCTGGTTCCACTTTCTCCTGCGCAGCAGCACAGGCGGTTCCGTAGCCGGTTCGAGCGCACCAGCGCGAGTGACGACATACTCGCGGAGATCGCGTCGGACAAGGAGTTCCCGCGCGTGCTTGCCCGCGCAGCGATGACCGTCCATCGGGCGCGACTCGGCGTCGACGATGCCGAGGCAATCGTTGTCGAACTGCCCGAACTGTCGGTAGCCACCAGTACCCTGGACACCGGAGTGCCCAAGTTCGATCTCCAGCTCACGGTCGCCCGGAACCACGCGGCCACCGAGCATCGCACGGTCACCACGAGCTCTGCCGGTGCCGGACTCGGGGAAGGTCCGGCACCGGCGGGGATCCCGGCACAGCCGACCCACACCACAGATCTGCTCGACGAGTCGGCTATCGCGGACCAGCCGCGCGGTCCGACCCGTGTCGTCGACGCGATCACCGGGGACCGCGATACGGCGGTACTCGATCTGTGCCCACCGGTCGGTGGCGAGAGAGACAGCAGCACGAAACGTTGCGCGCAGGGCGACCGATCTGGAAGGCACCGCCTGCACGCCGCTGGTGGAGCCGGTCGCTGTTGGATCCTCGGAACTTTGATCCGACTCGGAAGAAGAAACAGAATGAACAACCCCTTCGACGACGACGCCGCCAAGTTCTACGTCCTCATCAACGCGGAGGGCGAACACTCTCTGTGGCCGGTGTTCGTGGCCGTCCCGGATGGCTGGACCATCGCCTTCGGCGCCGCCCACCGCAAGTCCTGTCTGCGGTATGCGCAAACCCACTGGGTGGACCCGCGCCCCGTGTCGCTCATCGAGACAACGCCCGACGAAGCGAACTGACCGAAACCACCTGAATGCGCGGGCGCGCCGGTCAGATCCCCCTGCCTGTCGGCGCGCCCCGCCCCATTCGGGTCACACCGTGGCACCGGCCGATTCGATCACCGTGTGCGCTTGCTGGCGCCACTCCGCGACGGCTTTGGTGCGCAGGCCCCCGAGTGCCGAGTCGAACTGCTTGGCGCGCTTGATGACCGTCAGGCCGACGTAGGTGCGTGAGTTCGTGATCGCCTTGGTCGCGATCGAACATGCCTCGTCGACCTCCCCGGCGGCCAGCAGTGCCGTGGCGTGCTCGAAGCGGACCAGGGCAGGTTCCATCGTCTCCGACGGGTCGTACAGTGCGATCGCGCGCGTGGCCGCCTCGGCGGTCTCCTCGGCCCGGCCGAGGCGGGAATAACCGATCGCCTGATAGAAGGCGAGCTTCTCCGGGCGAAAGGAAAAAATGCCGACCGGAAGGTCCTCTGGTCCGACGTTTTCCAATGCGGTGGCGGATCGTGCGATACAGCGCCCGAACTCGCTCGCCTGGCCGAGGCTGGCGTGCGCGCGTGCCGCCATTCCCCACAGCCAGGCGGCAGCTGGGCCGTAGGCCGGATTTTCGGCAAGGCGGCCGTCCAGCAGTTGCAACACTTCCTTCGGTTTATCGCTATAAGTCGGCAGATAGGCGAGACCGGCCAGAGCGATGTCTTCCGAGAAGCGGTCTCCGATGTCCTGAGCGGCATGGATCGCGGTGGCGTACCACATCCGCGCCGAGCCGAAATATCCTTCGTTGAACAAGATCTCGCTGACGACATTGGCCAGCCTGC
Source organism: Nocardia sp. NPDC049220 (assembly GCF_040647855.1). Taxonomy (NCBI): domain Bacteria; kingdom Bacillati; phylum Actinomycetota; class Actinomycetes; order Mycobacteriales; family Nocardiaceae; genus Nocardia; species Nocardia sp. NPDC049220. Next base: position 299,699 of record NZ_JBEZDA010000005.1, on the reverse strand, counting down.
CGGCCGTGCGGACCAGCCGTACCTGCTGGTGGGTGGCCTGCCGTTCGCCGAGGCAGCCACGGACCATGCGAAACTGTTCGAGGCCGGCCTGGAGCAATTCGTGTGGCGGCACCTGAACCACCCGTGTGCCGAGTACCTCGGCCGACTGTTCCAGAAATCCGAGCCGTCGTTCGCTGATCGTTCCCGCGTCCAGGGCGGCCAGCATCTTCTCCGGTTCGCTCGCCACCAGGTCGACCGCCTGGCCAGCCAGGCCCGCGCCGAGACAGGCCAGTAGTTCTCGCCTTCTCACATCGTCATCCTCGACTTCCTTGTCGAGCCCGATTTCCCTACCGAGCTGGATGTACGTATCGGACGCCGAATCGGCGCTGTCGCCGTCGACGGTCGACTTTCGGCCCGCGGCGATGGCCCGCTCGAATCGCGCGCGGACGACTGAATCGGTATCCGATACAACTCTGTCCAGCAGACGTCGGCTTGCGGCGTGCATCCGGGTTGTCCGGCCGTTCTCCCACAGGATCACGGTGCGCGGGGTGACACCCACCAGACGCGCGAATTCATACCGGCTTCGCTTCATTGCCGTGCGGAGCGCTTCTACGGCTTCGCCCGTCCAGTCGACGTCAACCATAGAGCTCGCTTCTCCGCATAAAACCGATACAACCGGAAAGTACTCGTAATTACCACATTCGGGACTGTTATCCACTGAATCGCAACGCGCACTGTTGATTAGCACCCGGCACCGGGGTCTGCCCAAACCTTGTCGAAGGCGCCCGCTCGCCGGGATCTGCCGCGCGGTCCCGACACGGTCGGATCGATTCGGGTCGAGCGCGGTTCCGGTAGCGCCTTCTCGGTGCCGGGTGCACTGCTCTAGTGGAGGTGAAAGATGAAGGTGTTGCCCTCGGATATCCGGGATTTGTGGCTGGTGTACAGCCGCGATTGCGCCCAGGAACCGCTCGGTCTCAGCTATGCGCGCGCCCGGTTCATCTGCACCGTCCACGGTGGGCACGGCGCGAACTGCCGCCAGTACTCAGCCGCTTCGGCGTACTGCGTACGGTCGGCGCGCGACAGCTGAGCGGGCGTGGACTCGATGCTGACCGTGCTCAGCTGGTGTGTTCTGTTGGTATCGGCGATCGCCGCCGTCGGCTTCTGGTTACCGAGCTGCGCCGCCGAGGACCCGCACCGCGCGCCTGATCGACCGTTCACCGTCGAGCAGGCACATCAGGTGATGCAGGGACATCGTTCCTGCCGCGCGGACGCCTGTCCACGCAAGCGGGCGGCGTTCTGTACTTTGGTCGCGACTGGACGAGTCGTGCCCGATAACCGGGCCGATGGTTATTCGCGTTGATCAGGCGGCGATCGGTCGAGTTGCGTTACCGCATCACCGGCTCTCGTCGAAGAACGCAACGGCTCGGTCGCCGGCGGGCTGCTGGGCGATCGCCGCCGACGGGACGGACTTTCGCGCGTGGGAAAGCTTGCCGGGTTTGAGAATTCCGTACGGGGCGTAGATGCGGCCGGCTCGGGATGTCGAGTGCGAGCACCTGGTCGCGCGTGCCGCGGCGGGTCCACACCGCCCGCTCGCGGCCTCGATCAGGTTGCGGGTTCGCTGCGACGCGCAGGCGGTTGGTCAGCGCAAGTTGCGTTGCGCGCTTACGCGGGTCGAGTTCGGCGGGAATCGCGCGCGTGACATATCGGCGGCGACATTCCTCACCACTCACGGCGCAGGGACACCCGTCGGTACGGGATGCCCCTGCGCCTTACGTGCGTTGTCCGAAAGCTCGGTAGCCGGCTGTGCGCTGATCAGGTCGCGGCCGACAGTGCGTCGAACTCCGTGTCGGTCAGCGTGATTCGCGCGGCGGCGACGTTCTCCTCGACGTGCGCGACGCTGGAGGTGCCCGGGATCGGCAGCATGACGGGCGAACGGCGCAGCAGCCAGGCGAGCGCGACCTGTGCCGGCGAAGCGTCGTGCGCGGTGGCGATCGCGTCGAGTCGGCCGCCCGGTTTGGCGAGCTCGCCGGTCGCGATGGGGAACCACGGGATGAAGGCGATGTTCTCCTGCTCGGCGTAGTCCAGCACATCCTCGTCGGTCCGGTTGACCAGGTTGTACAGATTTTGTACCGACACGATGGTGGCGATGTCGCGCGCCTGGCGCAGCTGCTCCACGGTTACCTGCGAGAGGCCGATGTGGCGGATCTTGCCTTCTTGCTGGAGCAGGACGAGTTCCCCGAGCTGATCGGCCAACGGCACTCGGGGATCGATGCGGTGCAATTGGTAGAGGTCGATCTGGTCGACGCCGAGGTGGCGGAGGCTGAGCAGGGCCTGCTGGCGTAGATATTCGGGCCGGCCGAGCGGCCGCCAGTCGTCCGGGCCGCCCCTGGCAAACCCACCCTTGGTGGCGATCACCAGGTCGTCGGGGTACGGGTGTAGGGCTTTGCGGACCAACTGTTCGGCGACGATCGGTCCGTACGAGTCGGCGGTGTCGATGAAGTTCACCCCGAGCTCGACGGCTCGGCGCAAGACCCGCACCGCGGCATCGGGATCCTTTGGATCGCCCCAGACACCGGGGCCGGTCAGTTGCATCGTGCCATAGCCGAGCCGATGCACCGGAAGATCGCCGTTGAGGGCGAAGGTTCCGGAGGCTTCTGCGAGGTGGGCGTGCAGGTTTGTGCTCATGGAATCGGTTCCTTCCCACGTGACGGAACTGCGCGAATGCGGGTGAGCTGCACGCCCGCGTAAGCACATCACCGCGGCGCGGAACGCCGGCTCTCTCTCAGCAACATCGTGGCCGTGATGTGGATTCCCGATGTCGGACTCGTCGGTCCTCGGCGGAACCCTCCACGTGGTGGCATCGGCGGATGGCCGCGCTCACCGCAGCGGGTCCGCCGCGCGGCCGAACAGCACCACCTGCATCAGGTGGATGACCCGTATCTGCGAGCACACCGGATCGTCCGCGCCGAATCGCTGGCCCAGATCGACCACCAACGCCAGCGCCGCGTGCACCAGTAGCCGGGCTTGGATCGCTGACAGTTCGGAACGTACGCCGACCAGCAGCCTGGCCCACTCGTCGATGGTGAGTCGCTGGATGTTGCGGAGCACGGTGCGGTCGTCCGGTGGCACATTGCCGATCTCGGCGTAGTAGACGAAGGTCAGCTCGCGTTCGGCGAACGAACTCGTGACGTACAGCTCGATCAGCCTGGTCAGCGCCTGCTCGGGGGTGTCTGCGGCGGCGATGGCGGGCCCGATGGCGGCCGACACCCGATCCGCCGCCCGACGAAACGCGGCAGCGAGGATATCGCCCTTGCTGCGGTAGAACCGATATACCGCCGAGGACGCGGGCAGTCCCGCGGCGGTGGCGATGTCCTCCACGCTGACATTCGGATAACCGCGCTGATGGAACAGTTCGACCGCACGGACGAGCAGCAACTCGTGTTTGAAGGTCAGCGGAATCTCGGTCACCGCGAGGGCGGCGGTGTCGCCGGGCGGGGGCAACGCACAGTGGGCGACCGCGTGACAGGCGGCGCCGAGCAGAGCGGCGAGCGCGCGTACCGGTATCGACACATGATGATCGCCGATGCTGCTCAGGACGCTCAGCAGTGCGGCGGCGAGGACAGCGCGGTCACCGGTGCTCCGCGTGGGCTCGGTCTCGGCGAGCAGCGACATGAGCACCGCGTTCACGGTCGACAGCTGGGCGGCCAGGACGGCCGCGTCGGCGTCCGCGAGGTAACGCCGCTGCCAGCGCAGCACCGCGGCGCTGCGCCGATTGGTGATCGAGCCGGCGATCAGGGCATCGAGCACCTGCTCGAGCCTGCGCTCGGCGGGCAGGTCGGCAGCGGCGTCCGGCAACCGGACCGCCCGTTCGCTGAGGCTACCCAGTCGCAGTGCCTCCGCGCGGAACAGAGCGTACTTGCTCGGATAGTGGCGGTAGAGCGCGGTGGAGGTGATGTCGAGCCGGGACGCGATGTCCTCCATGCTCACGCCGTGGTAGCCCAGCGCACCGAAAGCCTCCGCCGACACTGCCGCGATTTGGGCTCGTCGATTCCGCGGCCGTTTTCGGATCACCCGCGGCGGTTTCGCGCCATCCGCCTTGTCCACAACACGGCTTTCCTGGACGCCCATGCCGCGATGGTAGTCCAACCAGCTGTCGGGGAAAGCCGCCTTTCCCGAGGCCGATAGGAAATCGAATGACCGATCACCAACGGATCCGGGGTATCGATGTTGTCTCCGACGAGAATCGTTGCTGCCGCGTCGTAATCGGTTGTGCGCAGAGCGGTCGTGGTGGATGGGTTGGCGCGTCGGCTGGTTCCGGATGAGTTGTGGGAGCTGGCGGAGCCGCTGGTGGCCGCGATCAGTCCACTTCCGTAGGGAGGTGGCGTCGCGGCGGTGGGTCGGCGGGCGGTGTTCATAGCGATGGTGTCTGCGCTGAGCGGTTAGACGGGTCGGATGCGGTCATCGACATGAGGGGCTGGGTCACACCGGCAACCAGCTGGCATGATCACGGAAGCCAGGGTTGACAACTCGTGGATCATCTCCTGTTTCGAGGACATTCTTGATGGATTTCACATTCGCCGTGAGCATCGCGCGACTCGGCATAACAGATTCACATCAGCGACCGGTGGTACTGGTCAGGCCCGCTCCTGCGGCGACTCGGGACCTCCGAAAAGGACCCGCCGCATGAGCAGCCGTACGCGGTCCTGCGCGGCTATCGGCTCGTTCCCAAAGGATCGGCCCAGATCGACCACCACCGCGAAGCCCGCGTGGATGAGGAACCTCGCCTCGGCAGGGGTGAGGGCGGGACGCACGTCGCGCAGCAGCCGGGCCCACTCTTCGACACTGAGCCGCTGGATGTTTCGCAGCATGGCGCGGTCCTCGGCCGGAACATGTTGGAATTCGGTGTAATACACGAAGGCCAGATCGCGCTCGGTAAACGATCCCGCGACGTATTGCGTGATCAATGTGGTGAGTGCGTCCGCGGAGTCGGTGGCCGCCGTGACCGCGGGGCCGATGGCGCCGGAGACCTGCTCCGCGGCGCGGCGGAACGCGGCGGTGAGGATATCGCTCTTGCCGCGGTAGAACCGGTACACCGCGGAGGCGGCCGACAGGCCGGCGGCCGCGGCGATATCCTCCACGCTGACGTTCGGATACCCGCGCTCGTGGAAGAGTTCCACCGCTTTGCGTAGCAGGAGTTCGTGTTTGAACGAACTCGGGATCTCCACCACGGTGACCGGCTCGACAGCGCGCTGCTCGGGCAGGTTCGTGTGCGCGATCGACCAAGCGGCCGAACGCAGGAGGCGGGCAATCGCTTTCACCGGAAGGTTGGCGTGGTGATCGGCGATGCTCGTGACCGTGCTGAGCAGTGCGGCGCGCAGTATCCGTTGATCGTCGTCGGTCAGATCCGGCCGCAGCGCCGACAAGTGAGTGCCCAGCGCGTCGAGAACCGCGGCCTGCTGCTCGTTGCGCGTAATCTGGTCCTCGGGGTCGAGGTATCTACCCTCCCAGCGCACCAGGGTGACGGTGGGGCGGTTCTCGATCGTCACCGCGACCAGTGCGTCGATCACATGCCGCAGTCGCTGCTCGGGCGGCCAGTCGGCTGCTTCCTCGGGCAACTCGATCGATTCGGTCATCGCCCGGCCGACTCGCAACAGTTCCTCCCGGAACAGCGCGTATTTACTCGGATAATGGCGGTAGAGCGCCGCGGAACTGACCCCAAGCCCGCCCGCGATGTCCTCCATACTCACGCCGTGATAACCGAGCGCGCCGAACGCGGCAGCCGACGCCGCCGCGATCTGGGCACGGCGATTTTTCGGCCTCCGCCGGATCTCCCCAGGTGCCGAGTCGCCGCTGCTCGCCTTCCGCGCCGTACGGCGATTGTCGACACTCATGACAAACATCGTAACTACCTGGTCGTATGCCGGTCGCGGAGTTGAGTGTCTCCGGTGGAGGATCTGTTATCCGGAGATGAACGGCGGCACTGCGCAACGGCCGCGATATGTCTTGTCTCGGAGTCGCTGCCGGTGACCGCCGCACGGAGGTGCTCTCGGCTGTCTGGGGAGGTGGACTGAACCGCTCACGCGATCGGAGCGGCCGGATACCTGTCGAAAGAATCGAATCGGCTGGTCAGGGCGGTCGAAGTGGCAGCGAAGTCGGTATTCGGGATCGGGGCGGCGTCGCGGCTTCGTACCTGCTAGGTTCGCGGGCATGCCCGCTCGTGATGAGAAGACTGTCGGTCTGGTCCTGGTGACCTACCAAAGCGCCGAGGATCTACCTCCGTTCTTGGCATCGCTACCGGCGGCAGTCGACCCGCTGTCGCTCGACGTGATCGGTGTCGACAACACCTCGACCGATCGCAGTGCCGATATCGTCGCCGAGTTCGGCGGGAAGGTCATTCGCAACAGCAAGAACGTGGGCTTGGCCGCCGCGATCAACCAAGGCGCGGCGGAGACGAATGCCGAGTGGATCCTGGTCGCCAACCCGGATACACACCTCGCACCTGGTTCGATAGCCGCGCTGGTGGAGACCGCTATGACCGACGAGACGATCGGCATGATCGGCCCGCAGGTGGCCCGACTGGATGGCTCGCCCTATCCGACCGGGCGTCGATTCCCATCGCTCGCAGTGGGAATCGCGCACGCGTTGCTCGGTGGTGTGTGGCCCACCAATCCCGCGACCCGCGCGTATTTCGGTGATTCCGTGGCCACGGTCAGCGACGTCGACTGGATCTCCGGCTGCTGCATGTTGTTCCGGCGCAGCGCGTTCGACGCCGTAGGCGGGTTCGACGCCCGGTACTTCCTCTACTTCGAGGAAACCAAGATGGCGCTCGATATGCACCGCGGCGGATGGCGGGTCGTGCTGGACCCCCGTGTCGAGATCCGTCACCGCGAGGGCGGCAGCATGCGATCGGCGCCGTTCCGCAAGATCCGGAGCCACCACCGCAGCGCCTTGCGGTTCTACTGCGACTATCACCAAGGCTCGCCGTGGCTGCTGTTCGCACCGCTGGTCGCGGTGGGGCTGATAGTGCGGGGCTCGGCGGCAGCCTTGCGGACCGCCATCGCACAACGCTTGCGGCGCTGAACGAATGGCGGTTGCCAACCGACGGTCACCACCTATTGCCGGTTGGCTAGCTCCCGGCGGCCGCCGAGCCATCAGCAGCCGCGCGCATCTGTTCAAGGATGAGTCGCCGCTGGGCACGTTCGAGAATCAGCGGAACCTGGGGCGCTGTCAGACCGGCCAACGCCATCGGGGGCGGTGTCTTGCGCCAGTCGTGGTCCGGCGGCACGCTCAGGACTTCCTCGAAGCCGAAGTGCCGGTGCATGGCCTCGGCCACGGTGCCGACCGTAGTGATCGAGTAGATATCGATGTCGCCCAGAAATTCCAGGCCCTGACGCATCAGGTGACTACCGACCTTGTGGCCCTGGTACTCGGGCAACACATGCCAGGCGACCAGCTGGCCCGTGCGGTCCGGACGGTAGATGGGCTGAATGTATCCGGCGACGTCGCCGTCCACGCGGGCAATGAAAATCGCTGAGCTGCCATCGGAGAGAAGCTTTCGATAGTCGTGGGGTTTACGTGAGGCCATGTCTGCGATCAGACGCTCCACACCACCGGTTTCGGCGCCGGGGAGATCTGCGTAGGCAATTCGGGAGGCGGCCAGCAGCGCGCGGACAATGTCATCCTCATCTGCCGCGGTGGCTCGAGCAATCTCGGGTGCACGCTTGATGACCGCGCCACCCGCCGGAGAGGTCGCTGTCATGGGAGATTCGGAGTTCATCGACCAAGTGTGACACCGCCTCATCCGGTTTTGGAGCCGTCATCCGCGGAACCCGTGAAGTGACATCCGAACCATCGAGCGCCCCTATGTCGCATGCGGTTTCGCCTGCCCACGATGTGCGCTGGACTTGGTCGACTTACACGGTCCACGGATGCGGTCGGACGATCAGCGACCGGCGCGGTTCAGCGGCCGGACCCGGGGCGCACCGGTCGCGCGATGCGTACCCGCTGGTCGTCGGGCGTATTCTCGATGTCGTCGAGTTGCGCGATGATCGTGCTGCGCAGGTCGTCGTAATCATCGAACGAGTAGTCGTTGAACAACGTGTAACCCGTCCACATCAGGTTGGCGCACACACGGGCAGGCACGTTGCCGGTTTCGGCGCCCATGCCGACCAACGCCACCGATGCGATGCTGCCTGGCGCGTCGTTGTTCTGCCGGTGGATCGCCTGGAACCCGGCGGCACACGCCAAGGCCACATTCAGGGTCTCGCTGACGTTCTGTTCGGACGTCTCCATTGTCGGCGTGGAGACCAGGTACCGCGGGTTTGTTGCCCCGGACGGAACGCATATCGCGCTGCCCACCGGAAGTCTCCCCGCGCACTGATCGCGGATCGCCCGTTGCACTCGCAGTTGAATTCCCGCTCCGAGGTGCTGCTTGATGACCGCGTCGACCCCGCCGTCCATCCGACCCCGAGAGTTGGTCGGGGTAACCCAGGCATCGACGCGCTTATCCAAGATCGAACCCTGGTGGATCTCGATCTCGGGGTTGTCGGCGAATGCCGCCCGCCACGCCTCCACCACGTGCGGGTTGATGTCGGTCAACACCACCCTCAGCGGCGCCTGCTTACGGTTCATGCTCATAATCCACTCCCATAGCGATGCGGTCTCTACGTCGTGCGCGACGCTACCGGTCCCGACCGACATGGCCGCTGTCCGAGGGCATTTCATGACCTATAGTGCCGGTGGTGAGCACGAATGATCCGCTGGCCCTGGCTGAATTGTTCAAAGGCGGCGGTGAAGCGTGGCTTCCCGTGCTGAAGCCGGTCATCGAGGCGCAGCCGAACGCCGCCATGTTCATGGGCCCGGGCCGTGGTCCGCACGTCGTCCCGGTGCGGGAACTGACCTTCCAAGCGCTCAAGCCCAATCCACCGCACAAGTGGAAGGTCGTCATCTTCGGCCAGAACCCGTACCCGCGGCCGGAGAGCGCCACCGGTATCGCCATGTTCGACAACACCTTCCACCACTGGAAGGATAGCCAGTTCGGCCGGGTCGTCAGCATCCGCTGCATTATCAAGGCAGCTGCGATGTGGAAGTACGGCATACCCAAGAAGACCCCGATCGCCGACATCCGTGCACTGTTGCACGAGCGCGACGCCGTTCAGCCCCCGGAATGGTTCCAGGCGATGCTCACCCAGGGTGTGCTGCTGCTGAACGCGGCGCTCACCGCCAGTAGCGACGGGGCGATGGGAACCGACCAGCACACTACGTTCTGGCGTCCTGTCGCCGAGCGGATCATCGAAGAGATCCTCGAGGCCAAGCAGAACGCGGACGAAGCCGACCGCGGTGTCGTCTTCGCGTGGTGGGGGTCCCACGCGCGCAGTGTGAAAAAAGTCGTCCTGCGACTCCAGCAGAAATACCCCCAGGTCGACGTCCGGCATGTAGACCACCCCAATCCGGCCGCACAGGGCGACATCTTTTGCGACGGTGACCATTTCGCCACAGTGAATGCGGCCCTCACGGCACTGGGCGCCGACGAGATCGACTGGTTGCCGAGCACCGGGTGGAACACGCGGGCGGCGGAAGCCGGTGGGACGGATCACGACATCGCCGAACGCATGGGCGCGTTCATCTCGTCCACCATGGAGTTACACCAGCTGTATCTCGAACGGCTGGCCGGGGTCAAGGACGAGGGCCTCGTCCTCCCCGCCATCACCGGTGTGTTCGACACCCCGCTCATGGATTTCCAGGACGCCATCGCTCCGGTCGCCGCACTGCTGTCCGGTCTCGATCAGCACGCCGAACTCTCGCACGAGTTCGGCAAGCGGCAGGCCGACCAGATAACCGATGGTCTGCCCGCCGCCGCGATCGCCGCACTGCACCTCTACACCTACGAGTCCGCGTTCTATCGGGAGATCAACACCGTCCTGCGCTCCCCGGACCGGGCGAAACTCACCCCATACCTGCCGTACCTGCGACTGCTGTTCTCGGCGGTCGCACGGCTTCCCGCCCGCAGCGAGCCGTTGTGGCGCGGTGTCTCGCTGGACCTGCGTGCGCAATACTCGCCAGGTCGGACCGTGACCTGGTGGGGAGTGTCCTCCTGCACGTCCGAGCCCAGTGTGGCGCGGGCATTCCTCGGGAGTCGCGGTAAGCGAACCCTCTTCGAGGTGCTGCCCACCCGGGCTGTGAGCATCCGCGATTTCTCCGCGTTCACCGAGGAAGAAGAATTCATCCTGCTGCCGGGCACGCAATTTCAGGTGACGGATGTCAAGGCCGAGCGCGGCGGGCTGTACATCGTGAAGTTGACCGAGTCGGACGAGCGACCCCTCGTGTCCTGAGCATCGAGCGCTACCGAGTACCGGTCCGCGATTCGCGGAGTTGTGCGCAGTGGAAGCCGAGGGCGTGGGGCTCGACCCAGATGTCAGTTGCTCCCGCTCGGGCGGATCGTGCCGTACCAGTCCAGCAGATCAGGGTTGTCGACCGCGCTGCGCTCGACCACGCGGGCCGGGTCCGCGCCCTGGAACAGTTTCTTGATCGGTACCTCGAGTTTCTTGCCGGTCCGGGTGTGCGGGATGCCGGGTGCCAGGATGATCTCGTCGGGGACATGCCGCGGCGACACCTCGGTGCGGATGGTGCTGTTGATGCGCGATTTCAGGTCTTCGGTCAGCTCTTCGCCCGGGGCCAGGACCACGAACAGTGGCATCCAGTACCCGCCGTCGGGCTGTTCGGCGCCGATCACCAGGGCCTCGGTGACCTCGGGCAGCCGCTCGACGGACTGGTAGATGTCCGCGCTTCCCATCCGAATGCCGTGCCGATTCAGCGTGGAATCGGAGCGCCCGTGCACGATGACGCTGTGGTGGTCGGTGATCGTGATCCAGTCGCCGTGCCGCCAGACGCCGGGATAGGTGTCGAAATACGCTTCGTGATAGCGCTTTCCGTCCTCGTCGCGCCAGAAGCGAACCGGCATGGACGGCATCGGCGCGGTGACGACGAGTTCGCCGACCTCCCCGCGCACCGGCTGCCCCGTCTGGTCGAAGGCGTCCAGCGCGACGCCGAGGTACGGCGCCGACAGTTCGCCCGGCCATACCGGCACGGTGCGGACGCCGCCGATGAACGCGGACACGACATCGGTCCCGCCGCTGATCGAGGAGACCTGAACTCGCTCGCCGACGTTCTCGCCGAGCCACAGCGCCGAAGAAGTGGGCAGCGAGGAACCGGTGATTCCGACGGTGCGCAGCGCGGACAGGTCATGGTCGGTGTGCGGCACCGAGCCCGCCTTGATGCAGGCGAGTACGTAACCGGGGCTGGTGCCGAGCACGGTGGCGCCCACTTCGGAGGCGATGCGCCACAACGAGTCCGGTGTCGGATAGGTGGGACTGCCGTCGTAGCAGACAATGGTCGCCCCGACCAACAGGCCCGCAACCTGGAAGTTCCACATCATCCAGCTCGGGCTGGTGTACCAGAAGAACGTGTCCTCGGGGCCGATGTCGGACTGTAGGGCCAGGGCTTTGAGGTGTTCGAGTACTACCCCGCCGTGCCCGTGCACGATGCCCTTGGGTAGCCCGGTGGTGCCGGAGGAGAACACGATCCATAGTGGATGATCGAAATCCACTGTCTCCGTGGTGATCACCGCAGATATCGCCTCGGTGTCGCTGACCGCTTCGTGCCACGGGGTCGCGTCCGGGACGTCGAGCCCCAACTGGGATACCGCGACGGTGGCGCGTAGCGTGCCGAGACCGGCTTGTAGTGCCGCGATGTCCGCGCGCTTGTCGTGCGCCTTGCCGGCGAAGCGGTAGCCGTCGGCGGTGACCAGGACCGTCGGCTCGAGCTGCCCGAGCCGGTCCAGCGCCGCCTTCGGCGAATAGTCCTGGCCGCAGGCGCTCCAGACCGCGCCGATACTCGCGGTCGCCAGAAACGCGACGATCGTCTCGGGAATGTTCGGCAGATAGCCGGCCACCCGGTCGCCAGGCCGCACGCCGAGCGAACGCAACGTGCGAGCGAAGGCGGCGGTGCTGTCGATCAACTCGGCCCAGGAGACTTCACGCACCGGACCGTCCTCGCTGACCGACTTGATCGCGGGGCGGTCGCTGCGCAACTGACGGATCACCTGATCGACATAGTTCAACCGGGTGCCGGGAAACCAATGCGCACCGGGCATTTCAGCGCTGCCCAGCACGTCGCCTGCCACGTCGCCCAGCGCGAAGTACTCCCATAGCATGCGCCAGAACCCGGCCAGGTCATCGACCGACCACTGCCACAACGCACGGTAGTCCGAGACCGGGGCCCCGGTGCGTTCCGCGACAAACGTCGCGAAGTCGGTGATGCGCGCCTGCGCGATGTCTGCTTCGGTGGGCACCCATTGTGGTTGCATCGCAGTCCTCCTGACTGTACGAACTAAGTGGTCAGGCGTGCTCGGCGCGCCGCACGATCTGCTCGGCATGCCGGAACACGGGGGCATCGACCATCCTGCCCTCGAAGGTGAAGACTCCGTGGTGCTTGGGCGCTTCGTCGAGTACCCCACGCGCCCAGACGATTTCGTCTTCCGAAGGGGCGTACGCCGCCCGGAGCGCCGGCACTTGGCTCGGATGGATCGCGACCTTCGCGTCGAAGCCGATCGCGACCGCGTCCAGAGCCTCCGCGCGTAGGCCGTCCAGATCGCGGATATCCAGGTACACCGAGTCCAACGCGAACTTCCCGTACGCCTTGGCGGCCAGCAGCGTGCTGGACCGGACATGGCGCGCCACATCCCGGTAGCTGCCGTCGGCTTGCCTGCTCGCGGCGCCGCCCAGCCCGGCGACCAAGTCCTCGGCACCCCACATGACGCCGATCGCGTTGCGGGCCAGTACGGCCCGCTCCACCGCGAGCGCGCCGAGCGGTGATTCGATCAGCGCGATCACCTCGAAATCCGGCAGCGCCGTGATGTGTTCGGCGGACTCGCATTTCGGCAGCATGATCCGGCGGTAGCCGGTCTCGGCCAGCGCCGCGAGATCGAGCGCGTGCTCGTCGGTATCCGCGGCGTTGACTCGGATCACGGTCCTCTCGGGGTCCAGTGCCGTGTCGACCAGCGCCGCGCGCGCCGCCGCCTTGTCGGCCGCGGCGACCCCGTCCTCCAGATCGAGGATCACCACATCGGCCACCGCGGCGGCCTTCCGATAGCGATCCGGCCGATCGGCCGGACAGAAAAGCCAGGCCGGACCGGCCATCTGCCAGGTCATGCTGTGTCCTTTCGAGCATGAGCGGGGCCCTTCGTGGTTACGCGGGGCTGCCGTCTTCGGGCCTGCCAGGTCATGCTGTGTCCTTTCGAGCATGAGCGGGGCCCTTCGTGGTTACGCGGGGCTGCCGTCTTCGGGCCTGACCGCTCATGCTGTGTCCTTTCGAGCATGAGCGGGGCCCTTCGTGGTTACGCGGGGCTGCCGTCTTCGGGCCTGACCGCTCATGCGGGTTCCGGGGCCTTGCGGACCAGTGTCTTGCGGACCGCGGTGGCGACGATGTCGCCGTGCTGGTTGCGTGCGGTGTGCGCGAAGGTGACGATGCCCTCGCCGGGGCGGCTCTTCGATTCGCGCTTGTCGCTGACCACTGTTTCGGCGTACATGGTGTCGCCGTGGAACAGAGGCTTGGGGAAGGCGATCTCGGAGAAACCCAGGTTGGCGACGATGGTGCCCTGGGTCAACTGCGCGACCGAGAGACCGACCAGCGTGGACAGCGTGAACATCGAATTCACCAGCCGCTGGTTGAACGGGGGCAGTTGCTCGCTGAACGCCGCGTCCAGGTGCAGCGCCTGGGTGTTCATGGTCAATGTGGTGAACAGGACATTGTCCGCCTCGGTGATGGTGCGGCCGGGCCGGTGCTCGTACACCACCTCGGTGTCGAACTCTTCGAACCACAGCCCGCGTTGCACCACCCTGCGCCGCGGCGTCACAACCCCAGCTCCCGCGCGATCAGCATCAGCTGCACCTCCGTTGTTCCCTCGCCGATTTCCAGGATCTTGCTGTCCCGATAGTGCCTGGCGACCGCGTATTCGTTCATGAACCCGTACCCGCCGAAGATCTGCGTCGCCTCGCGGGCGTTATCCATGGCGGCCTCGCTGGCCACGAGTTTCGCGATGGATGCCTGCTTCTTGAACGGCTTGCCCGCCAGCATCAATGCCGCGGCGTCGTAGTAGGCGGCGCGCGCGGCGTGGGCGCGCGCTTCCATCCTGGCGATCTTGAAGGCGATGGCCTGGTTGCGTCCGATCGCCTGGCCGAAAGCTTCGCGGTCCTTGGCGTAACGCACGCTCTCGTCCACACAGCCCTGCGCGGCGCCGACCGAGAGCGCGGCGATCGCGATCCGGCCCTCGTCCAGGATGCGCAGGAAGTTGGCATAGCCGCGGCCGCGTTCGCCAAGCAGGTTCTCCTCGGGCACACGCACGTCGGTGAAGCTGAGCGGATGGGTGTCGGAGGCATTCCAGCCGACCTTGTTGTAGGCGGGCTCGGCGACGAAGCCAGGTGTGTCGGTGGGCACCAGGATGGTGGAGATCTCCTTTTTGCCGCTGGAGTGCCCCGTCACGGCGGTTACCGTGACGAGCGCAGTGATGTCGGTGCCGGAATTGGTGATGAACTGCTTGCTGCCGTTGACGATCCATTCACCGCTGTCGGCGACCGCGGTGGTTCTGGTACCGCCCGCGTCGCTGCCCGCGCCGGGTTCGGTGAGCCCGAACGCGGCGAGATTGCGGCCGCTGGTCAGCCGCGGCAGCCATTCCCGCTTCTGCTTGTCGTCACCGAACCGATAGATCGGCATGACCCCGAGCGAGACGCCCGCCTCCAGAGTGATCGCGACGCTCTGATCGACCTTGCCCAGTTCCTCCAACGCCAGGCACAGCGCGAAGTAGTCGCCGCCCATGCCGCCGTACTCCTCGGGGAAAGGCAGCCCGAACAGCCCCATCTCGGCCATACCGGCGACCACTTCGTAGGGGAACGTGTGGTTCGCGTCGTGCTCGGCGGCGACGGGGGCGACCACCGACCGCGCGAAGTCGCGCACTGTCAGCGCGAGATCGCGGTACTCCTGCGGCAGCGTGCCGGTCGACAAGAAGTCGGTCATGCCATCTCCTTTTTCGCATGAGTGCAGCTCTCCGTGGTGACGATTCGCTGCCGCCTGTGGGCTCGACTCATGCTGTGTCTTTTTCCGCATGAGTGGAGCCCTTCGTGGTGATGCTTCGCTGCCGCCTCCGGCCTCGACCACTCATACGGGGATCCCTTCGTGTTCGGCGGGCTGCGGTTCGACGGGTGCGGCGACGATGCGTGCCAGCGTCTGGTCGAGACGCACCTGAGCACCGGGTTCGACCAGCAGTTCGACGGTTCCGGCGACCGGCGCGGTGAGCGTGTGCTCCATCTTCATCGCCTCCACGACGACGATCGCGGCGCCCGCCCGCACCGTCGCGCCCGCGACGACCGGTACCGCGATCACCGAGCCAGGCATCGGGCTGCGGATTTCGGCGTCACCGACCTGGTCGCTGTCGCCACGCACGCCGATCTCGGCGACTTCGCGCAGCACCGCGATGCCGGCCGGGCCGGCCACCCACAGCAGTCCGTCCTGCTCGGCGACCCGGTATTCGCGGCGCAGGCCGTCTGTGGTGAGGGTGAGCACTCCGGCGTACGGCTCGTCGCCGCCGATGAAGGTCGCGGTAAATAGCGATTCTTCGCCGTCACCGATGCGCACCGCACCGTCGGCTGGCGTGCCGGAGAGGTAGACGTGCTCGATTCGATCACCGCACGCGAGGCGAATCGGCGTCGGCGCGTCGGCCCCGATCCGCCACCCGGACGGGACCCTCCAGGGATCGCTCTGCGTTGTCGGCCAGCGCCGCAGCCAGTGGCAGGTGGCGGCGGCGGCGAACTCGTCGTCGCCAACAACCGCGGGAGCGAAATCGATGACCCTCCGGTCCAGCAGGCCGGTGTCCAGCCGTCCTTCGGCGACGTCGGGGTCGGCCAACAGAAAGCGCAGGAACTCGATATTGGTGGTGACGCCGAGCAGTACCGTATCGGCCAGCGCCCGATCGAGTTTTGCGAGCGCGGCGGTACGGTCGCTGGCGTGTGCGATGACCTTGGACAGCATCGGGTCGTAATCGCTTCCTACCAGCGTGCCGACCCGCAGACCCGAATCGACGCGCACCCCGTCGCCTTCCGGTTCGGCCAGTTCCAGCACCATGCCGCCGGTGGGCAGGAATCCGCGGGCGGGATCCTCGGCGTACACCCTGGCCTCGATCGCGTGCCCGACCATCCGCAGTTCGTCCTGCGCTACCGCGAGCTTCTGCCCGGCCGCCACGCGAACCTGGCATTCCACCAGGTCGACGCCGGTGACCAGTTCGGTCACCGGGTGCTCGACCTGGAGGCGGGTGTTCATCTCCATGAAGAAGAACTCGTCGGGACGGTCGGCGGAGACGATGAACTCCACGGTGCCCGCGCCGAGGTAATCCACGCTGCGCGCGGTGTTGCAGGCGGCGGCGCCGATCCTGGCCCTGGTGTCCGCGTCCAACAGCGGCGAGGGCGCCTCCTCGATCACCTTCTGATGGCGCCGCTGCAGGCTGCATTCGCGCTCACCCAGGTGCAGTACGGTGCCGAACCGATCGGCGAGGATCTGCACCTCGATGTGCCGGGGCCGGGTGACGAAGCGTTCCAGGAACAGGGTGTCGTCACCGAACGCGGCCGCGGCCTCGCGGCGTGCGCTCACCAGCGCGTCCGGCAGCAGGTCCGGATCGTCGACCCGGCGCATGCCTTTGCCTCCGCCGCCCGCGGAAGGCTTGACCAGCACTGGATAGCCGACCTCGGCCGCCGCGGCGATGAGTTCGTCGTCGGTCAGCCCGGGTTTCGCGATGCCGGGCACCACGGGGACGCCGAACGCGGCGACGGTGTTCTTCGCGGCGATCTTGTCACCCATCACCTCGATGGCCCGGGCCGACGGCCCGAGGAAGACGATGCCCGCCTCGGCGAGTGCGGCGGCGAACGCGGCATTCTCGGAGAGGAAACCGTAGCCGGGATGCACCGCTTGCGCGCCGGTGCGCACGGCGGCGGCCACGACCTTGTCGATCGCGAGGTAACTCGCCCGGGCGGCCGCGGGGCCCAGACGAACCGCGATATCGGCCGCCTGAACGTGCCTCGCGTCGGCGTCGGCATCGCTGTAGACGGCCACCGAACGAATGCCCATGGCCCGCAACGTGCGGATCACGCGCACTGCGATCTCGCCGCGGTTGGCGACGAGCACCGTGTCGAATTCGACCGGAACGGATTGGTTCAGCATCGCGATCACATCCGGAAGACGCCGTAGGAGACGGGTTCGAGCGGAGCTTGCGCACATACCGAAAGGGCAAGTCCGAGTATGGTTCTGGTATCGGCCGGGTCGATCACGCCGTCGTCCCAGAGGCGGGCGGTCGAGTAGTAAGGATTGCCCTGGCTCTCGTATTGATCACGAATCGGGGCCTTGAACGCTTCCTCTTGTTCGCTCGACCACGGTTGCCCGCTGCTGTCGAGTTGGTCGCCACGCACCGTGGACAGCACCGAGGCCGCCTGCTCGCCGCCCATCACCGAGATCCTGGCATTGGGCCACATCCACAGGAACCGTGGTGAATACGCACGCCCGCACATCGAGTAGTTGCCCGCGCCATAGGAGCCGCCGATCACCACGGTCAGCTTCGGCACCCGCGCGCACGCCACGGCGGTGACCATCTTGGCGCCGTGCTTGGCGATGCCGCCGGCTTCGTAGTCGCGGCCGACCATGAATCCGGTGATGTTCTGCAGGAACAGCAGCGGGATCTTGCGCTTGTCGCACAGCTCGATGAAATGCGCGCCCTTCATGGCCGATTCGCTGAACAGCACGCCATTGTTGGCGACGATGCCCACCGGGTGGCCGTGGATCCGCGCGAAGCCGGTGACCAGGGTCTTGCCGTACTCGGCCTTGAACTCGTGAAAACCGCTCGCGCCGCCGCCGGTTCCGTCCACCACGCGGTGGATGACCTCGCGCGCGTCGTAGGGCGTGCGCAGGTCGACGGGGACCACGTCGTACAGCTCCGATTCCGGCGCCGCGGGTGCGACAGTGGGTAGCACCTCCCACGGGTTCGGCTCGCGCGGGCCGAGCGTGGCCACGATGCGGCGTACGATGCGCAGCGCGTCTTGGTCGTCTTCGGCGAGGTGGTCGGTGACCCCCGACGTGCGCGAGTGCAGTTCGCCGCCGCCGAGTTCCTCGGCCGTGACCACCTCGCCGGTCGCGGCCTTCACCAGCGGTGGCCCCCCGAGGAAGATGGTGCCCTGGTCGCGCACGATCACGGCCTCGTCGCTCATCGCCGGCACGTAGGCGCCGCCGGCGGTGCACGAGCCGAGTACCGCGGCGATCTGCGGGATTGCCTTGGCGCTCATGGTCGCCTGGTTGTAGAAGATCCGCCCGAAGTGCTCCCGGTCGGGGAATACCTCGTCCTGGCGCGGCAGGTACGCACCGCCGGAGTCGACCAGGTACAGGCAGGGCAGTCGGTTCTGCAGTGCGATCTCCTGCGCGCGCAGATGCTTCTTCACCGTCATGGGGTAATAGGTGCCGCCTTTGACCGTGGCGTCGTTGGCGACGATCACGCATTCGCGCCCGGACACTCGACCGATGCCGGTGATGATCCCGGCGCCGGGAGACTCGTCGCCGTACATCCCGGTCGCGGCGAGCGGCGAGAGCTCGAGGAACGGGCTGCCCGGGTCGAGCAGCTGGTCCACTCGCTGCCTGGGCAGCAGTTTGCCGCGCGCGACGTGGCGATCGCGTGCCTTCGCGGGTCCGCCCAGCGCCGCGGCGGCCAGGCGGGTACGCAGGTCGTGGGCGAGCGCCGCGTGCGCGGCGCGGTTGCCGACGGCCTCTTCGGTAACGGTCATCACGCCATCCTGTCGTCCAGTTAGTCGACGATAACTGAAATTCAGGTTAGTCTTGGTTAACCGAGCTGTCCACATCGGGGGAAAGGAGCGGGGGTGACCAGCGTAGAAACCGTCACGCTCACTCGCCGTGAGCGGTTGAAAGCGGAACGTCGAGTGCAGTTGCTGGAGGCCGGGGCCCGGCTGATCGCCGACCGTGGGTTCCTCGGCATGCGGCTCGACGATCTCGGCGCCGCCGTCGGAATCAGCGGCCCCGCGGTCTACCGCCACTTCCCGAACAAGGAGGCGTTGCTGGTCGAGTTGCTCGTCGGCGTGAGTCAGCGGCTGCTCGACGGCGGCAACGCGGTGGTGGCGGCGACCACCTCCGCGCGGGAGGCGTTGGCCGGGCTGGTCGACCACCACCTGGACTTCGCGCTCGGCGAGCCGGAGTTGATCCGCATCCAGGATCGCGACCTGGACAACGTGCCCACCGCGGCTCGCCACGAGATCCGCCGCACCCAGCGCCACTACGTGGAGATCTGGGTGGCGGTGCTGTGCGAGTTGCATCCGGAGTTACCCGAGGAGGCGGCGCGGGTGCAGGCCCACGCCGTCTTCGGTCTGATCAACTCCACCCCGTACAGCGCGACCACGGCGACCGCGGTCCGGGCCAGGCCCGTGCTGCGCGCCATGGCACTGGCCGCCCTCGGCTGAGCACGCCCTCATCGCGCGCTCCAGCCGCCGTCCATGGTGTAGGACGCGCCGGTGACCATGCCCGCGCTCGGCGACGCGAGCCAGCCCACCAGCGCCGCGACCTCCGCCGGCTCGACGAGACGCTTGATCACGCTCTCGGTGAGCAGGATCTTCTCGACCACCTCCTGCTCAGCGATACCATGCGCGATCGCTTGGTCGGCGATCTGCTTGTCCACCAGTGGGGTTCGGACATAGCCGGGGTTGACGCAGTTGCTCGTCACACCGTGGCGGCCGCCTTCGAGCGCGGTGACCTTCGACAGGCCCTCCAGGCCATGCTTGGCCGTCACATAGGCGACCTTGTACTCCGAGGCGCGTAGGCCGTGCACCGAAGAGATATTGATGATGCGTCCGAAGCCCTGCCGGTACATGTGCGGCAGGGCCGCGCGCACCAGCAGAAACGGCGCCTCGACCATCAGTCGGAGTAGATCGCGGAACTGTGCCGGCGCGAAGTCCTCGATCGGGCTGATGTGTTGCACCCCGGCATTGTTGACCAGGATGTCGGTCGACAGCTCCAGCGATTCCAGCGCCTCGACGTCGAGCAGGTCCACCGCCCAGGACTTTCCGCCCAGTTCACCAGCCAGGGTCTCGGCGGCGCCAGCATCGATGTCGGCGATGGTGACCTGGGCGCCGCGGGCGGTCAACTCCCGAGCGCACGCCGCGCCGATCCCGCTCGCGCCACCGGTGACCAGGGCGGAACGTCCGTCGAGGTCGCTCATCGCACCGCCGCTTTCGCGGTCGACGCGCCGAGGCTTTCGACGTCCGCGAGGTCGACGCTCTCCAAGGTCAGTCCCTTCGTCTCGGTGGCCGCGAGCACCGCGATCACGGTGATCGCCGCCGCGCCCGCCAGGTACCAGGCGATCGGCACCGCGGAGTGGTAGGTGTTGAGCAGCCGGACCGCGATGATCGGCGCCAGCGACCCGGCCACGATCGAGGTGACCTGGTAGCCGAGGGACACTCCGGAATAGCGCATCCGGGTGGGGAACATCTCCGCCATGATCGCGGGCTGTCCGGCGTACATCAGCGCGTGGAAGACCAGGCCGATGATGATGGCCGACATGATGACCAGGTTGTGGCCGCTGTCCATCATCGGGAAGGCGAAGAAACCCCAGGTGCCCGCGGTCAGCGCCCCCACCAGGTAGACCGGCCGTCTGCCGAAGCGGTCGGACAGGATGCCCACGAGCGGGATCATCACGAAATGCACCGCGTGCGCGGCGAGCAGCCACCACAGGATCACCGTGGTGTCGACGTGCACCTGCACCTTGAGGTAGGTGATGGTGAAGGTGACCACCAGGTAGTACATGACGTTCTCGCCGAATCGCAGCCCCATGGCGACGAGCACACCGCGCGGGTAGCGGCGCAGCACCTCGACGACGCTGAGCGAAGTCGACTTGATCTGTTCGGCTTCTTTCTGCGCCGCGACGAAAATCGGCGCGTCGGTGATCTTCGTGCGGATGTAGTAACCGATCAGCACCACCACCGCGGACAGCCAGAAAGCCACTCGCCAACCCCAGCTGAGGAACGCGGCGTCCGACAGGGTGGACGTGAGCACGAGCAGCGCCACGGTCGCCAGTAGGTTGCCCGCGGGTACGCCCGCCTGCGGCCAGCTCGCCCAGAAGCCGCGCGCGCGACTCGGGCTGTGTTCGGCGACGAGCAGGACCGCGCCGCCCCACTCACCGCCGACCGCGAATCCCTGGATGAAGCGGAGTACGACAAGTAGTGCGGGTGCCCAATATCCGATCTGCGCGAAGGTCGGTAGACAGCCCATCAAGAAGGTGGCGGCGCCGACCAGCACCAGGCTGAATTGCAGCAGCTTCTTACGGCCGTACTTGTCGCCGAAGTGCCCGAAGACGATGCCGCCGAGCGGACGTGCCGCGAAGCCGACCGCGTAGGTGATGAAAGCGGCCAGGATCGCGTCCAGATCGCTGGTGCCTTGGGCGAAGAACACCTTGCTGAACACGAGTGTGGCGGCGGTGCCGTAGAGAAAGAATTCGTACCATTCGACCACCGTGCCCGCCATCGACGCGGCCACGACGCGCTTCAGGCCGGTCGGTGCCCCGTCCGGGCTGCCGCCCGTGGGCCACAATGTAGTTCGCACGCTCATCGAACACTCCTTTGTGCCGGGGGCCACCGTCGACAGGTGATGTGATGGCCCCCACAATCCGTTGGCTGCACCGAAGTATTCGTGCAGGTCTTCCGCGTCCGCAATGACCAGATCCGCACGGTATGTCTGCGAGAATGCAGATATGAGCGCGGTGTCACCAGGATCTGCGCGTCGACCCAGCGCGGATGATCTGCTGGTTCTGCTGGCGGTCGGCCGGTCCGGCCGGTTCGTCTCGGCTGCCGAGGAGCTCGGCATCAACCACACCACGATCTCCCGCCGTATCGCCGCGCTGGAGCAAACCCTGGGTGGTCGGGTGCTGACGCGGGTGGCGGGCGGCTGGGAACTCACCGACCTCGGGCGCGAGGCGTTGGCCGCGGCCGAAGCCGTGGAATCGGCGGTGAAATCGCTCGCCGCCGACGCCACCGGAAACCGTGTGCTGCGCGGAGTCGTTCGTGTCTCGGCCACGGATGGATTCAGCGCGTACCTCGCCGCGCCCGCGGCTGCCGAGGTGCGGCGACGGCATCCGAAGATCGCCGTCGAGATCGTGGCGACGACCCGGCGGGCTTCCCAACAGCGCTCGGGTCTGGATATCGAAGTGGTGGTCGGCGAACCACAAGTCCACCGGGCGACGGCCTTCCGTCTGGCCGATTACTGCCTCGGCCTCTACGGCTCCCGAGACTTCCTGCGGGAAAACGGAACTCCGCGCGGGATCGTCGACCTGGCACGATATCCGCTGGTCTACTTCATCGAGTCCATGCTCCAAGTCGACGACCTCGACTTGGCCTCCAGTTTCGTTCCCACCATGCGTGAATCGGTGACATCCACCAACGTTTTCGTTCACGTCGAGGCCACCCGTGCTGCCGCGGGCCTCGGCCTGCTGCCCTGCTTCATGGCCGACCGGCACTCCGACCTCGTCCGGGTCCTCGCCGACGAGATCACTGTGACATTGGCGTATTGGCTTGTCGCTCGGGCGGAGACACTGCGTAGACCGGAGGTCGCGGCAGTTGTCGACGCGATTCGGGCCAGAGTGCACGCCCAGCGCCAGGCACTCCTGGGCCTCCCACACTGATTCCGCAGCGTTCGAGAAATCGTCTGATCACGCCGGGCGCGCGTTCGCAACAGTGCGATCGAGACTTGCGGCGACAGCGCTGTTCGACCGAGCGGACCGCCGGCGGCGATCCGGAAGTCCGCGCGACATGCCCACTCGGTGACCGTCGCGACAGCGAAGACGACCTAGGGTGGGCGGATGGCCTCACTTGTGGATCCCGATGTGCGCGAGTTTCTCGGCCACGGCACCCGGACGGGCAAGGTGGCGTTCGTCACCGCCGACGGTAGGCCGATGGTGACGCCGGTGTGGTTCATCGTCGACGGCGGCGAGCTGGTCTTCAATACGGGTAAGTCCTCGAGTAAAGGCAGGGCGTTCGCCAGGGACGGACGCGTCGCGGTATGCGTCGACGCGGAGACACCGCCGTACCCGTCGATCCAGGTCCAGGGCAACGTGACGCTCTCGGAGGACCCGGACGAACTGTTGCGGATCGCCACCGCGATCGCCGGACGCTATGTGGGTGCGGATCGGGCCGAGGAATTCGGAAAGCGCAACGGAGTGCCTGGGGAACTGGTGGTCCGAGTGCGGCCTTCGAAGGTGATCGCCCACTTCGACGCGATCGGCTGACCCGCCGATCCTCGTCCGGTCGCCGCGCTTCCCGCGGTGTGCTCTGCGCGCACGGCGCACCTCTGCGATGTACCCCGGGGTGGTTCGTCGATGTCGGCGGCGGTCGTCGCGGACGAGCAGTCGGGGAGCGGGACGGGCATAGACTCGCGAGTATGACCGTGCATTTCATCGGGGCCGGGCCGGGCGCGGCCGACCTGCTGACAGTGCGTGCGGTCGAGTTGTTGCGTACCGCGCCGGTGTGTTTGTTCGCCGGCACCTACCTGGACCCGGATGTGCTGGCGTATTGCGCGCCCGAGGCCGAACTGATCGACACCCAGCATCTCGACCTCGACCAGATCACGGACCACTTGGTGCGCGCCGACACCGCGGGTGACGATGTGGCCCGGTTGTGCTCAGGGGACCCGTCGCTGTATTCGGCGCTGGCCGAGCAGACCCGCAGGCTCGACGCGTACGGCATCTCCTGGGATGTCACGCCTGGAGTGCCCGCCTACGCCGCCGCGGCAGCGCTGCTCGGCGCCGAGTTGACCGTGCCGGAACTCGTCCAGTCGGTCGTGCTCACCCGCACCCAGGCCCGCTCGACCGCCATGCCCGAGCGCGAGGCCCTGTCGAACTTCGCCACCACCGGCGCCACCCTGGTGCTGCATTTGGCCGTCACCCGCGTACGTGCGCTTGCCGCCGAGCTCACCGCCGACTATGGCCCGGACTGCCCGGTCGCCGTCGTCTATCGCGCCAGCCAGCCTGGGCAACTGGTTCTGCGCGGTACCCTGACCGACATCGCCGACCAGGTCGAAGACGTGGGGGTGCGGCAGGCCGCGGTGATTTTGGTGGGGCGTGCGCTGTCGTCCACCGAGTCGTGCGCCGGATCCCACCTCTACGATCCAGCTCGCCTGCGCCGATCCTGACCGCCGGATGCCCGTGCGTCCGCGATGTGAGAACGACAACAGGGCCACCACAACGCCACTGCCTGTGGTGATGTCGATCAGCTATGACGATTGGTTGGTCGGGTGCCTACCGCGACGGTAGATTGATCCGGTGATTCGCAATGACAGTCCCGGCAGAGCCGGTCGCAGGGCGTTGGGCACGGTCGAACTCATGTAACGAGATCGGCCTTGAACAGATAGTTCGAATGAACATTATTTGCCTGATTGATATGAGAATTGAACCCGGAGATGCAGGCGCCACGCTTGGATAGGTGAGCGTCCCGTCCGGGTGTCGTCGGGGAGCGCTTGCGTGGTGTTCCGGAAGCGAGGTTACGGTTGGACCGGCTGGATTTCGGCGGAAACGGCGAAACTGGTGGCGAACGGGCACACGCGGGTACTGGGGCGGAACCCGGCCTGCTGCCGCCCGAAACCTTCCCGTTGTCTCCTGCCCAGCTGGGCATCTGGTACGCGCAGCATGTCGACCCGCAGGTGCCGGTCAACATCGCGCAGTACGTCGACCTCCGCGGCGAGCTCGACGTAGAGCTGCTGTCGCGCGCGAGTGTCGACGCGTCGCATGAGATGGGCTCCGGGTTCCTGCGCATCATCGAGCGCGACGGGCAGCCGTTGCAGTTCGTCGACCACAGCATCGGCGCCTACGACGGCGTCGAGTATGTCGATCTGCGTGGCAACGATGATCCGGAAGCGGCCGCACAGAGGTGGATGCGCGCGGAATACAGCCGCCCCATCGACCTGACCACCGACCGGCTGGTCAAATCCGCGGCGCTGCGGCTGTCCGACGATCACTGGTACTGGTATTCGCGGGCGCACCACATCGCCTTCGACGGCTTCGGCTCCATGACCTTCGTCAACCGGATCGCCGAGCTGTACACGGCGTACGTCGCTGGTGTCGAGCCGGAGGTAGCCAAGTCCACCGACCTGCGCACGCTCTACAAGCAGGAGATCGCCTACCGCGACAGCACCCGTTTCGCTTCCGACCAGGAATACTGGGCCGAGCGGGTCGCGGGGCTGGAGGAAGGCACCAGCCTGACCGGGCGCTCCGCGCCGCCCGCGGCGATCAACGGCATCGCCAGCGCCGCGTTGTCGGACGAACAGAACACGCTGCTGGACGCGGCAGTCGCGCGACACGATTCGTCGCCCGCGGGATTGCTGCTCGCGGGATTCGCGGCATATCTGGCGCAGTGGAACGGCGTCGAGGACGTCATCCTCAGCCTGCCGGTGACCGCACGCACCACCGCCGCGATGCGCCGCTCCGGCGGCGTGTCGTCGAACATCGTGCCGCTGCGACTGCACGTGGGCCACGACACCACAGTGACCGAGCTGCTCGGGCAGGTCCAGATCGAGGTGTCCGGTGCGCTGCGCCACCAGCGGTACCGGCACGAGGACATCCGCCGTGACGCGGCCGGCGACGGCGTGGTGACCACCCAGTTCTTCGGGCCGTGGGTCAACATCATGCTGTTCCACGACCAGCTGGTGCTCGGGCCGATTGTCGGCCAACTCAGCCTGCTGTCCACCGGCAGCATCGAGGACCTCGGCGTCAACTTCTACCGATCGGTCGCGGGCACCCGTTCGCACATCGACTTCGAGACCAACCCGAACCTCTACACCGAGGACGAGGCACACCGGCAGCACGGCCGCTTTCTCGAGTTCTTCGAGCGCTTCCTCGCCGCCGACGCGGACTCGGCGGTGTGGGGTCTACCGCTCACCACGTCCGACGAGCGCGATCGGACGCTGCTGGAGTGGAACGACTCCGAGCAGGAGGTTCCGGATACCACGCTCGCCGCGCTGCTCGACGCCCAGATGCCGCTCACCCCGGACAACATCGCGCTCGTTTTCGAGGGCGCGACGCTGACCTACGCGGAGTTCGACGCGCGGGTCAACCGACTGGCCCGGTGTCTGATCGCCGATGGCGTCGGCCCGGAATCGCTGGTCGCGCTGGGTATGCGCCGCTCTGTTGAGCTGGTGATCGGTATGCACGCGGTGCTGAAGGCCGGTGGCGCGTATGTGCCGATCGATCCGGATCATCCGGCCGATCGCACCGCCTACATCCTCGACAGCGCCGCTCCGGTGTGTGTGCTGACGCTGTCCTCGGACGATCTCGAGTTGCCCGAATCGGTACGCCGGGTGGAGATCGACACGTTGGACGTGTCGGAATACTCGGACGCCCCGATCACCGACGCCGACCGGCTCGCCACGCTCCGGCCGGGCAACACCGCCTACGTCATCTATACCTCGGGGTCGACCGGTCGGCCCAAGGGCGTCGCGGTCACACACCACGCGATCGTCAACCAGCAACTGTGGATGCTCGACGAGTATCGGCTGACCGCCGAGGACGTATACCTGCAGAAGACCGCGACCACGTTCGATGTGTCGCTGTGGGGTTACTTCCTTCCGCTGATGGTGGGCGCCACGCTGGTCATCGCGTCGCCGGACGGCCATCGCGACCCGCTGTACGTCGCGGACATGATCGAACGGCACGGGGTCACCGTGACCGACTTCGTCCCTTCGATGCTCACGGTGTTCGTCGAGCACGCAACCCCGGCCCAATGCGCCACGCTGCGTACGGTTTTCGTGATCGGTGAGGCGCTGCCGCCGGAGACCGCGTCGAAGTTCAGAGCGATCACCGCTGATGGTCGCGCCGCGGGCGCCGTTCCCGCTGGGCTACACAACCTGTACGGCCCGACCGAGGCCGCGGTCTCGGTGACCTACTGGGAGGCGACGGCCGCCGACACGGTGACCGTGCCAATCGGCATTCCGGAGTGGAATGTCGAGGTCTATGTTTTGGATTCGCGGCTGCGTCCGGCCGCGATCGGCGCGCCGGGAGAGCTGTACCTGGGCGGACGCCAGCTGGCCCGCGGCTACCGCGGACGCTCGGACCTGACCTCGGACCGATTCGTCGCCAACCCGCTGTCCTCGACGGGCGAGCGGATGTATCGCACCGGTGACCTGGTGCGCTGGAACGACGCGGGAACGCTGGAGTACATCGGCCGCACCGACTTCCAGGTGAAGTTCCGCGGCCAGCGCATCGAGCTCGGTGAGATCGAGACCGATCTGCTCGCCCATCCCGCGGTCAGCCAGGCGATTGTGCTGGTTGTGGACACCGCCACCGGCCAGCAGTTGGTCGCCTACGTCGTCGCGGCGCCCGGCCGGACCGTGGATCCGGTGGAACTGAGCAGGTTCGCGGCGGAGAAACTCCCGAACTACATGGTGCCCGCGTCCATCATGGTGCTGGACGCCTTCCCGCTCAACACCAGCGGCAAGCTGGACCGCAAGGCTCTGCCGGAGCCGGTGTTCAGCGCCGACGCGGGCGGATTCCGGGCGGCACGCACCCAGGCCGAGCAGATCGTGGCGGGCATCTTCGCCGATGTGCTGAGCCAGGGCCGGATCGGCATCGACGACAACTTCTTCGACCTCGGCGGTAACTCGCTGGTCGCGACCCAGGTGGTGGCCCGGATCGGCGCGGCCTTCGGCACCCAGATCGGGGTGCGCGCGCTGTTCGAGACCCCTACCGTCGCCGGAATCGCGGCGCGTGTGGAGAATACCGCCCCCACCGACGCCGCCCGCCCGCCACTGGTGGCCCAGCAGCTGCCGGACCGGGTTCCGCTGTCGCTCGCGCAGCAGCGCATGTGGTTCATCAACCAGTTCGACCCGACCGTGCCGACCTACAACCTGCCGTTCGTGGTGCGGTTGCGCGGCCGAGTGGATCCGGACGCGTTGCAGACCGCGTTGCTCGACGTGGTCGAACGCCAGCAGTCGCTGCGCACGATCTTCCCGGAGTCCGGGGACGGCGGGTATCAGCAGGTGCTGCCGGTCGACCAGGTACACCTCGGAATCGAGGTGCAGCCGATCGACGAAGCCGTACTGCCCGGTGCGCTGGCCGAATTCGCTGCGCGCGGGTTCGACGTGTCGCACGAGTTGCCGATCCGGGTTCGGATCTTCGCGGTCTCCGGTGCGCGCGGCAACGGGGTGGCCGACTACGCGGTCGCGTTCGTGGTGCACCATATCGCGGCCGACGGTTTCTCGTTCGGCCCGCTGGCGCGCGACGTGGCCTCCGCCTACCTGGCCCGCGCCGCGGGCGAGGCGCCGAGCTGGGCCCCGCTACCGGTGCAGTACCAGGACTTCAGCGTCTGGCAGCGCGAACTGCTCGGCGCCGAGTCCGATCCCGCCTCGATGGCCGCTCGCGAAATCGCCTATTGGCGGCGGGCTTTGGCGGGTCTACCGGATCAACTCGACCTGCCCGCGGATCGCGCACGCCCCTCGGTACAGAGCTTCCACGGCAGTCGAGTGAGCTTCGAGGTCGACATCGCGCTGCACGAACGCCTGGTCGCGCTGGCCCGCGCCCAGGGCGTCAGCCTGTTCATGGTGATGCACGCCTCGCTGGCGGTGCTGCTCGCCCGGTTGTCCGGCACCGGCGACATCGCCATCGGAACCCCGGTGGCCGGGCGTGGCGAGCAGGCGCTCGATGACGTGATCGGCATGTTCGTCAACACCCTGGTGCTGCGCTCGGAGGTGGACGGCAACGAACGGTTCGCCGACTTCCTCGCCAGGACACGGGAAACCGATCTCGCCGCGTTCGCATTCTCGGACGTGCCGTTCGAGCGGCTGGTCGAGGTGCTCAACCCGACCCGTTCGCAGGCGCGCCACCCGCTGTTCCAGGTGATGCTGTCGTTCCAGGAGATGTCGCACGCGGCCCTGGAACTGCCGGGGTTCTCGGCCACCGCCGACGAGCTCGAGGTCGACATCGCCAAGTTCGACCTGCAATGGACCGTCACCGAGGAGCGGGGAGCGCGGGGTGAGCCCGTCGGCATGGCGGCCGTGATCTCGTTCGCCACCGACCTGTTCGACGCTGCGACGGTCACCGAATTCGGGCGCCGCTACCTGCGCGTGCTCGAAGCCGCCGTCTCCGCCCCGGATGTCCCGGTTCGCGACATCGAGATTCTCGACGACGCCGAACGCACCATGGTGCTGACCGAATGGAATCGCACCGCGTACGACGTGCCCGCGACCACCGTGCTCGAACTGTTCGAGCGGCAGGTGCGGACGCGGCCCGACGATATCGCCGTGGTGTTCGACGGCGCAGGGCGCGACACAGCCGCGCTCGGCCCGCGGACCACGCTGACCTACGCCGAGTTCGCGGCGCGCGTGAATCGTCTGGCGCGCAAACTGATCGCCGAGGGTGTAGGTCCGGAGTCACTGGTCGCCGTCGGTATCCGCCGGTCGGTGGACATGCTGGTCGCCCTCTACGCCACCATGACCGCGGGCGGTGGCTACGTGCCGATCGACCCGGACCACCCGGCCGAGCGCACCGACTACGTGCTGGCCAGCTCGGCACCGGTCTGTGTGCTCACCACCACCACGGACAACGTCACCGCCGCCGAGGTGCCGGTACTCGTCACGGACACGCTGGACCTGAGTGAGTTCGGCGACGAACCGGTCACCGATGCCGAGCGCCGAGCGCCACTGCGCGCGGCGAACACGGCCTACGTGCTCTACACCTCCGGCTCCACCGGGCGCCCCAAGGGTGTCGCGGTGAGTCACGCCAGTGTGGTCAACCAGATCGCCTGGATCACGGCGGAATACCGGATCAACCCGGCCGACGTGATCCTGCA
This sequence comes from Nocardia sp. NPDC049220, assembly GCF_040647855.1. Classification (NCBI taxonomy): domain Bacteria; kingdom Bacillati; phylum Actinomycetota; class Actinomycetes; order Mycobacteriales; family Nocardiaceae; genus Nocardia; species Nocardia sp. NPDC049220. The sequence continues at coordinate 269,808 of NZ_JBEZDA010000005.1, read as the reverse complement.
GAAGACGCCGGTCACCTTCGACGTCTCGGTGTGGGAGCTGTTCGGCACCTTGGCCGTCGGCGCGCGCATGGTGATCGCCGCCCCCGACGGCCACCGCGACCCGATGTATCTGTCGGACACCATCGGACAGCACCGGGTCACCATGACCTCGTTCGTGCCCTCGATGCTCTCGGTGTTCGCGGGCGCCGCGTCGTCGGCCGAATGCGCGTCGCTGCGTGCGGTTCTCGTCGCCGGTGAGGCGCTGCCGCCGACCACGGTCACCGCGTTCCGGCACTTCTCCACCGCCGCGGTGCACAACCTGTACGGACCCACCGAATTCACCGTGCATGCCACCGCCTGGCATCTCAACGAGGTCGCACCCAGCACGGTGCCGATCGGGCGCCCGGTACGGAACGCGCAGACCTACGTCTTGGACGAGGGCCTGAACCCGGTTCCGGTCGGCGTGGCCGGCGAGCTGTATCTGGGCGGTGCGCAAACCGCCCGCGGCTACCACGGTCGCGCCGACCTGTCCGCGGAACGTTTTGTCGCCGACCCGTTCGGCGCGCCCGGCTCCCGGCTGTATCGCACCGGTGACCTGGTGCGCTGGGTGCAGCCGCGCGATCCCGAGGTGGGCAACGCCGGTGTGCTGGAGTACATCGGCCGCACCGACTTCCAGGTGAAGTTCCGCGGCCAGCGCATCGAACTCGGCGAGATCGAGACCGCCCTGCTCGAGCACCCCGCGGTCACCCAGGCCGTGGTACTGGTCATCGATACCGTCGCGGGCGACCAGTTGGTCGCCTACGTGGTCACGCCAGGTGGTCCGGTCGACATCGACAACATCAAGAACGTTCTGCATCGCACGCTGCCCGCGTACATGGTGCCGTCGGCGATCGTGGTGCTCGAGTCGTTTCCGCTCAACCCCTCCGGCAAACTCGACCGCAAGGCCCTGCCCGCGCCGGTGTTCGAGGTGCGCGAGTTCCGTGCACCTACCACGCCGATCGAGGAGATCGTCGCGCAGATTTTCGGCGAGGTGCTCGGCGTCACCCGGGTCGGCGTCGACGACGACTTCTTCGAGCTGGGTGGCAACTCGCTGATCGCGACGCAGGTCGCCTCCCGGCTGGGCATCGCGCTGGACACCCGGGTGCCGGTGCGCATGCTGTTCGAGGCGTCCACCGTCGCCGCGCTCGCCGCGCGGGTGGAGTCGCACGCCGGAGACGGCGCGCGCAAGGCGCTGGTCGCCCGTCAGCGTCCGGACGAGGTGCCGCTGTCGCTTGCGCAGCAGCGCATGTGGTTCCTCAATCGGTTCGACACCGCCTCGGCGGTGAACAACATCCCGGTCGCCATTCGGCTGTCCGGCGATCTGGATATCGCCGCGCTGCAGGTCGCGGTCATCGACGTGATCGACCGGCACGAGTCACTACGCACCGTCTTCCCGGAAACCAACGGCGGTCCGGTCCAGGTGGTGCTGGACGCCGCACAGATCGTGCCGGACCTGACTCCGGTGCCGGTGACCGAACACAACCTGATCGACCATTTGGTCGAGCTCGCCTCGATGGCGTTCGACGTGACCAGCGAAGTGCCGCTGCACGCACGATTGTTCGAGATCAGCGAGACCGAGTATGTGCTCAGCATGGTGGTGCATCACATCTCGGCCGACGGTTGGTCGATGGGCCCGCTGGCCCGCGATGTCATGGTGGCGTACGCCGCCCGCACCTCGTGGGAGGCGCCGGCCTGGTCGGCATTGCCGGTGCAGTACGCGGACTACGCGCTGTGGCAGCGCGAGGTACTCGGCTCCGAAGACGACCCCAGTTCACTGATCTCCACCCAGATTCGGTACTGGACGCGCGAACTCGCCGACATGCCGGACGAATTGGTGCTGCCATCGGATCGGCCGCGTCCTGCCGTCGCCTCCTACCGCGGCGGGACCTACCCGTTCGTGATCTCCGGCGAGACCCAGCGCGGATTGGTCGAACTGGGCCGTAGGCACAACGCCTCACTATTCATGGTGCTGCACAGCGCGCTCGCGGTGCTGCTGGCCAGGGCGAGCGGGACCGACGACATCGCCATCGGCACCCCGGTCGCAGGCCGCGGCGAGGCGGCGCTGGACGACCTGATCGGCATGTTCGTCAACACCCTCGTGCTGCGCACCCAGGTGGACGGCGCGTCCAGCTTCGCCGATCTGCTCGCCACGGCCCGCGAGACCGACCTGCACGCCTTCGCCCACGCGGATGTGCCGTTCGAGCGGCTGGTCGAGGTGCTCAACCCGGCCCGCTCGCAGGCCAGACATCCGCTGTTCCAGGTCATGCTGACCTTCCAGAACACCAGGCAGGCCGGCCTGGAGCTGCCCGGTCTCTCGGTCAACGGCATCGACTACGATGCCCGGCTCGCCAAGTTCGACCTGCAACTGACGCTTTCGGAGACCCAGGACGAACAGGGTGACGCGGCGGGGATGTCGGCCGAGTTCTCCTATGCTCTCGACCTGTTCGACGAGGCGACGGTCGCCGCGTTCGCGCGACGCCTGGATCGAATTCTCGCGGCCGTCACCGCCGACCCGACTGTGCCGGTCGGCGATATCGACCTGCTCACGCCGGCGGAACACGCGCGGGTCCTGGTCGACTGGAACGACAATGCGCACCCGGTGGGCGCCGATACGCTGGTCTCGCTGTTCGACGCGCAGGTGGCGGCGACGCCGGACGCGGTCGCATTGGACTTCGAAGACGAGTGGCTTACTTATCGCGAGCTGCAGCAGCGGGCCAACCGCATCGCACGGCAGCTGATCGGCGCGGGCGTCGGTCCGGGATCGCTGGTGGCGCTGGCGATCCGGCGTTCGACGGAACTGGTCGTCGCGATGTACGCGGTGGTGCAGACCGGTGCCGCCTACGTCCCCTTGGACCCCGACCAGCCCGCGGACCGGGTCAACTACATCATCGAGACCGCGCGGCCACGGATGGTGCTGTACCGCTCGGCGGACGGGTTCGACCTCGAGCTGCCGCCACAGGTGACGGCGCTCCCGGTCGAGGGTATCGAAGGGGTTCCGGGATACGCGGACTCCAGTGGCGCGCCGATCGCCGACAGCGAACGCACGCAACCCCTTCGGCCGGAGAACATCGCGTACGTGATCTTCACGTCGGGGTCGACCGGTCGCCCGAAAGGCGTGGCGGTCGGTCACGCCGCGATCGTCAACCGTCTGCTGTGGATGCAGCACGAATATCCGATCGGCGCCGAGGACGCGGTACTACAGAAGACGCCCGCCACGTTCGACGTGTCGGTGTGGGAGTTCTTCTGGCCCTTACAGACCGGTGCCCGGCTGATCATCGCGCGCCCCGACGGACACCGCGACCCGGTGTACCTGTCCCAGATCATCGCCGACAAGGGCGTCACGACAGCGCATTTCGTGCCGTCTATGCTGTCGGTGTTCGTCGCCACGCTCGGCAACGAGAACGGCGAGGGCCTGACCGCGCCGCGCTTGCGGCAGGTGTTCGCCTCGGGTGAGGCGCTGCCCGCGCCGACCGCGGCCCGGCTGCGCGAGCTGACCGGCGCTCGGTTGCACAACCTGTACGGCCCGACCGAAGCCGCCGTCGACGTGACGTATCACGAAGCGACGGACGCGGATACCGTGTCGGTGCCGATTGGACGCCCGGTATGGAACACCCGCGTCTTCGTCCTCGACAGCCGTCTGCACCCGGTCGCACCGGGTGTCGCGGGTGAGTTGTATCTGGCGGGCGATCAGTTGGCGCTCGGCTACCTCGGTCGTGCGGACCTGACCGCGGATCGATTCGTCGCCAACCCGTACGGCGCCACCGGCGCGCGGATGTACCGCACCGGTGACCTCGTCACCTGGACTCCTGACGGTGAGCTGGAGTATCTGGGTCGTACCGACTTCCAGGTGAAACTGCGCGGCCTGCGCATCGAACTGGGCGAGATCGAATCCGCGTTGCTCGCGCAACCCGGGGTCGCGCAATCGGTCGTCGTGCTCCGTTCCGACGCGCACGCGGGCGATCAGTTGGTGGGTTACGTTGTCGCCGAGGCGGACTCGATCGTCGACGGTGACCAGGTGAAGGCCGCGATCGCCGCGTCGTTGCCGGGTTACATGATCCCGGCGGCACTGATGGTGTTGGACACGTTCCCGGTCAATGCCTCCGGCAAGCTGGACCGCAGGGCGCTGCCCGCGCCGGTGTTCGAGGTCAAGGTGTTTCGTGCGCCGTCCACCCCGATCGAAGAGATCGTGGCCGAGGTGTTCGCCGAGCTGGTCGGTGTGTCGCGCGTCGGCGTGGACGACGACTTCTTCGAGTTGGGCGGCAACTCGCTGGTGGCCACCCAGGTGGTCGCCCGCTTGAGCACGGCATTGAACACCGAGGTCGGGGTGCGCACGCTGTTCGAGGCGCCGACCGTGGGCGCGCTGGCCGCCAGAGTCGAGTCGCACGCGGGTACCGGTGCGCGCCTTGCCCTCACGGCGCAGGCCCGTCCCGATCACCCGCCGTTGTCGCTCGCGCAGCAGCGGATGTGGTTCCTCAACCGCTTCGACGCCGACTCCGCCGCAAACAACATTCCCGCCGCGGTCCGACTGGAAGGCGTGCTCGATCTGGACGCGCTGCGCGGCGCGGTCTCCGACGTGGTGGCGCGGCATGAATCGCTGCGTACCATCTACCCGTCCCGGGACGGCGTCGCCTATCAGCGGGTGCTGCCGGCGACCAGGGCCATCCCGGACCTGGAGATCGTGCCGGTCGCCGAGGGCCGATTGCTCGGCGCGCTCTACGAATTCGTCGAGCGTGGTTTCGACACCACGGCCGAACCGCCGGTGCGCCTGCGCGCTTACCGGCTCGGCACCGACGACTACGTTCTGGTCGTGGTGGTGCACCACATCGCCGCGGACGGGTTCTCGATGCGGCCGCTGGTGCGTGATCTGATGACCGCCTATGTGGCGCGCACCTCGGCGTCCGAGCCGGGCTGGCCGCCACTGGCCGTGCAGTACGTCGACTTCGCGCTGTGGCAGCGTGACACGCTCGGTTCCGAGGACGACCCGACTTCGCTGATCTCCGAGCAGCTCGACTATTGGCGTGCGGCGCTCGCGGGCCTGCCGGACGAGCTGCGACTGGCCGGCCGCCCCCGGCCCGCCGTCGCGTCCTATCAGGCGGGTACGCATCGGTTCCGCGTGCCGGGCGAGCTGATCGACGAGTTGAACCGGGTCGCCCACACGCACGGCACCACCCTGTTCATGGTGGTGCACAGTGCCTTCGCCGCGCTGCTGGCCCGGCTGAGTGGCTCCGACGACATCGCCATCGGCATCCCGGTGGCCGGGCGTGGCCAGCAGGCCCTCGACGACCTGGTCGGCATGTTCGTCAACACCCTGGTGCTGCGCGCCCAGGTGAACGCCGCCGAGTCGTTCACCGATCTGCTCACCCAGGTGCGCGAGCGCGACCTGCAGGCGTTCGCGCACGCGGACGTGCCGTTCGAGCGGCTGGTCGAGGTGCTCAACCCGGTCCGCTCGCAGGCGCGTCACCCGCTGTTCCAGGTGATGCTGTCATTCCAGAACCTCGGGCGCACCTCGTTGGAACTGCCCGGCCTCACCGTCTCCGAGCTGAGCATCGACCAGCCGACCGCGAAGTTCGACCTGCAACTGACGCTGAGCGAGGCGCCTGGTGCGGAGACCACCATGGACGCCGAACTCGTCTACGCCAGCGATCTTTTCGACGGCCCGTTCGCCACGACGTTCGCTGAGCGCTTCGTCCGCGTGCTGCGCGGCGTCGCCGCCGAGCCGTCGGCCGCGGTCGGCGACATCGAGCTGCTGGACGCCGCCGAACGATCACTGGTGATCGAGCGGTGGAACGCCACGGAATTCTCGGTCGACGCCGCGCTCACGTCGCCGGTGGGCGATGCCGCGGCAACCCTGGTTTCGCTGTTCGAGGCGCAGGTGGCGCGCACGCCGGACCGGGACGCGGTGACCTTCGAGGGGACAAGTCTGTCCTACGCCGAGTTCGCCGGCCGAGTGCATCGGCTGGCGCGCTGGTTGAAGCGCAACGGCGTCGGCCCGGAATCGTATGTGGCCCTGGGCATGCGCCGGTCCATCGACCTCGTGGTCGGCATGTACGCGGTGAACGTCGCGGGCGGTGCGTACGTGCCGCTCGACCCGGATCATCCGGCCGAGCGCACCGACTACATTCTGGACACCGCACGACCGGTGTGCGTGCTGACCTCCGGTTCCGATCTGGCGACCACCGCCTCCCGGCAGGTGCGTATCGACCAGCTCGACCTGTCGGAGTTCGCGGACGCGCCACTGACCGACGCGGATCGGCACAAGCCGCTGCGCCCGGCCAATACGGCGTATGTCATCTTCACGTCCGGTTCGACCGGTCGTCCGAAGGGTGTGGCGGTCTCGCATGCCGCGATCGTGAACCGTCTGGTGTGGATGCATGCCGAGTACGGTCTCGCGGCCTACGATGTGGTGTTGCAGAAGACGCCGGCGACGTTCGACGTGTCGGTGTGGGAGTTCTTCTGGCCCTTGCAGGTCGGCGCGCGTTTGGTTGTCGCGAAGCCGGACGGGCACCGCGACCCCGCCTATTTGGCGCAGTTGATCACCGAGGAGCGGGTTACTACGGCGCATTTCGTGCCGTCGATGCTGTCGGTGTTCGTGAGTTCGTTGGCGGAGTCCGCGAGTAGGTTCGTGGCCACGCAGGCGGCTGGTGCGGAGGGTCACGCCGACGAATGCGCAAGTCTGCGTAATGTTTTCGCCTCGGGTGAGGCGTTGCCCGCTGTGACGGCGCAGCGGTTGCGTGAGTTGACCGGTGCGCGTTTGCACAACCTGTACGGTCCGACCGAGGCCGCGGTCGATGTTACGTATCACGAGGTGACCGAGGCCGACACGGTGTCGGTGCCGATCGGTGCTCCGGTGTTCAACACCCAGGTCTACGTGCTGGATTCGCGGCTACGGCCGGTGCCCGCCGGCGTGCCGGGCGAGCTGTATCTGGCGGGCGCACAACTCGCCCACGGCTACGTGGCCCGCCCCGACCTGACAACCGAGCGTTTCGTGGCCAATCCGTTCGGCGACGGTGATCGGATGTACCGCACCGGTGACCTGGTGGCCTGGACGGCCGGTGGTGAACTGGAGTACTTGGGTCGGACCGATTTCCAGGTGAAGTTGCGTGGTCTGCGGATCGAGCTGGGTGAGATCGAGTCGGCGCTGACGGCGTTGGAATCGCTCGCGCAGGCGGTCGTGGTGGTGCGTTCGGATGATCGGCTCGGCGACCAACTGGTCGCCTATCTCGTGGCGGATCCGGACCGGGTGGCGGACGTCGACTCGGTGCGGGCTGAGCTCAGCGCGCAGTTGCCCGCGTACATGGTGCCGTCGGCCTACGTGGTGCTCGACGAGTTCCCGTTGAATGCCTCCGGCAAGCTGGATCGCAAGGCGCTGCCCGCGCCGGTGTTCGAGGCCAGGGTGTTCCGGGCGCCAGCCACCCCGGTGCAGGAGATCGTGGCCGACACTTTCGCCGAGGTACTCGGCGTCGACCGCGTCGGCCTGGACGACGACTTCTTCGAACTCGGTGGCAACTCGCTGGTCGCCACCCAGGTGGCGGCCCGGCTCGGCGAGGCGCTCGACACCCAGGTTCCGGTGCGCACGCTGTTCGAGGCGTCCACCGTCGTCGCGCTGGCCGCGACGATGGAATCGGCTGCTGGACAGGGCGGCCGGACGCCGTTGACGGCGCAGCAGCGCCCGGACCCGGTGCCGCTGCCGACCGGCGAGGCCGCACAGCTGGTGCCGCTGTCGCTCGCGCAGCAGCGGATGTGGTTCCTCAACCGGTTCGACAGCCGCACCGCGGTGAACAACATCCCGGTGGCGCTGCGCCTGACCGGTGACCTCGATGTGGCCGTGCTCGGCGCGGCGCTCGGCGACGTGCTCGCGCGGCACGAAGCGCTGCGCACCGTCTATCCCGAGGTAGCGGGCATCGGTTACCAGCGCGTCCGGTCCGCCGCCGAGGTGGCGATCGACCTGACCGCCGAACCCGTGGCCGCGGCGGAACTGGCCGCGCGGATCGTCGAGCTCGCCAGCGTCGGTTTCGACGTGACCGAGGAGATCGGGTTCCGGGCGAACCTGCTCGCCCGGTCCGCGACCGACCACGTTCTGGTCCTGGTCATGCACCACATCAGCGCCGACGGCTTCTCACTGCGACCGCTGTTGCGTGACGTGGTGCTCGCCTACATCGAACGCACCCGAGGTGAAGTCCCCTCCTGGGCCCCGCTCGAGGTTCAGTACGCCGACTACGCGCTCTGGCAGCGCGACGTGCTGGGCGCCGAGGACGACGCGCACTCCGTCGCCGCGCGCCAGATCGCCTACTGGACCGAGCAGCTGCGGGACCTGCCCGACCAGATCGAACTGCCCGCGGACCGCCCGCGCCCGGAGATCGCCTCCAATGCCGGTGGCACACACAGCTTCTCGATCGACACCGAGTTGCACGACGCGTTGGCCGAGCTGGCCCGCGCCCACGGCGTGACGCTGTTCATGGTCGTGCACGCCGCGCTCGCCGCCTGGGCGGGCAGGTTGTCCAACAGCACCGATATCGCGATCGGCACGCCGATCGCGGGGCGTGGTGAACGCGCGCTCGACGATATCGTCGGCATGTTCGTCAACACGCTGGTGCTGCGCAGCGAGGTCGATCCGGCCGCCACCTTCGGCGAACTGCTCGACCAGGTGCGCCGCACCGACTTGGCCGCCTTCGCCAACGCCGACGTGCCGTTCGAGCGGCTGGTGGACGTCATCAGCCCGACGCGCTCACAGGCGCACCACCCGCTGTTCCAGGTCGCGCTGACTTTCGAGGCAGCGTCCGCGTCCGAACTCGGCGCTGTGTCGCTGTCCGGACTCGACATGCAGATCGTCGAATTCGACCCGGGTACTGCGAAGTTCGACGTGCAACTCACGGTCGGCGAGATTGCCGACGGCGGGCTGGCGCTGTCCTGGAACTACGCCACCGAACTGTTCGACCCGGAGACGGTGGCCGCCTTCGCGGACCGTCTGGTGCGCATCCTGCGTGGCGTCGCCGATGATCCGCGGATCGTGATCGGCGACATCGATCTGCTCGGCGAGTCCGAGCGCCTCGATGTCGCGCAGCGGTGGGTGTCCTCCGGTGCCGACAGCGTGGCGCGGGCGACGGAGCCGGTGGTCCGGGGCGCCGCCGAGCGGCACCGGAAAGCCGCTGTCGAGGTCCGGACGGCCGCGTTCGCGGACCGGGGCGCCACGCTGGTGACCGTGTTCGACGCGGCGGTCGCCGCGCACCCGAACCGCATCGCGGCCCGTTTCGGCGTGGAGACGCTGACCTATGCCGAACTGGACCGGCGCGCGAACGTGCTGGCGCGCAGGCTGATCACCGACGGCGCGGGACCGGAAACGCTGGTCGCGGTGATTCTGCCGCGTTCGCTCGATCTGGTTGTCGCGCTGCTGGCCGTGGTGAAGACCGGCGCGGGCTATGTGCCGGTCGACCCGACCTACCCGGCCGACCGGATCGCCTACGTGCTGGCCGATTCCCGGCCGACCAGCGTGATCCTCGATTCCACGGTCCAGGTGACCGTGCCAGACGAACTGCCCGCCGTCGTGCTCGACGGGTTCGCGGTCGAGACCGGCAACGTGGAGGACGCCGACGACGGGCCGATCACCGACGCCGACCGGGTGGCCGCGCTCACACCGGACAATGTCGCCTACGTGATCTACACCTCCGGCTCGACCGGCCGACCCAAGGGCGTCGCCGTTGCGCACCGAAATGTGGTGCGGCTGTTCGCCAACACCGACCGGGACTTCGGATTCGGACCCGACGATGTGTGGACGCTGTTCCACAGTTACGCCTTCGACTTCTCGGTGTGGGAGCTGTGGGGTCCGCTGCTGTTCGGCGGGACCCTCGTGGTGGTCGACTACTACACCTCGCGATCGCCCGAACAGTTCTTGGAGCTGCTGCGCACCGAGCGGGTCACGGTGCTCAACCAGACGCCGTCGGCCTTCTATCAACTGGCGGAGGCGGACCGGAACGCGGCGCCGGACGCGGCGCCGCTGGCGCTGCGTTACGTGGTGTTCGGCGGCGAGGCGCTCGAGTTGCGCAGGCTGTCGGACTGGGTGGCGCGCCACGGCGCGGGAGCCGACGGCCGCTCCGCGAACCCCCCGGCCGGCTCGCCGCTGCTGGTCAACATGTACGGCATCACCGAGACCACGGTGCACGTGTCCTACCGCGCGCTGGATGCCGCGACCATCGCCGCCGCCTCGGGCAGTGTGGTCGGCCGCGCCGTCGCGGGTCTGCAGGTCTATGTGCTCGACAGCAGGCTGCGGCCGGTCCCGATCGGGGTGGCGGGCGAAATGTACGTGGCGGGACCGCAATTGGCCCGCGGTTATCTCGGCCGGGCCGATCTGTCGGCCACCCGCTTCGTCGCCAACCCAATGGCGGGTGCGGAGGCCGCGGGGACGCGGCTGTACCGCTCCGGCGACCTCGCGCGCTGGAACCGCTTCGGTGAGCTGGAGTACCTGGGCCGCGCCGACGACCAGGTGAAGGTGCGCGGCTTCCGGATCGAACTCGGCGAGATCGAATCGGCCGTCCTCGCGCAACCCGGGATCGCCCAGGCGGCGGTCATCGTGCGGGAGGACCAACCCGGTGATCAGCGGATCGTGGCCTATGTGGTCGCCGAACCCGATGTCGAGCCGGTGCTCGACGTGGTCCGCGACGGCGCCGCCGAGCGGCTGCCGTCGTATATGGTGCCCTCGGCGCTGGTGCGGTTGGAATGGATTCCGCTGACCGTCAACGGAAAGCTGGACCGGCGGGCGCTGCCCGCGCCGACGGCGCGGGCTCGCGCGTTCCGCGCGCCGGTCACCCCGGTGCAGGAGACCGTGGCGGCGGTGTTCGCCGACGTGCTCGGCTTGGAGCGGGTCGGCGTGGACGACGACTTCTTCGACCTCGGCGGTAACTCGCTCATCGCGACCAGGGTGGTTTCCCGGATCGGCGCCGCACTCGGCGTGTCCGTCGCGGTGCGCGCGCTGTTCGAGGCGTCCACCGTGGAAGCCCTTGCCGCACGGGTGGAATCGCACGCCGACGGCGACGCGCGGGCACGCCTGGTCGCGCGGCGGCGTTCGGCCGACGAACTGGTGCCGCTGTCGTTCGCGCAGCAGCGCATGTGGTTCCTGAACAAATACGACACCACCTCCGCCGCCTACAACCTGCCCATTGCCATTCGGCTGACCGGCGCCCTCGACGTCGCCGCGCTGCGGCTCGCGGTCGCCGATGTGGTGCGCAGACACGAGTCGCTGCGCACCCGCTACCCGGAGCACGGCGGCAGCCCCGTCCAGGTGATCGTTCCCGCCGAGGACATCACCCTCGATATGCACGCGGTACCGGTGACGCCGACCGAGCTGACCGCGGCGGTGACCGCGTTCGCCGGCGCCGGATTCGACGTCGCCGAACAGGTTCCGTTGCGCACCCGGCTATACGCAGTAGGGCCGAACGAGCATGTGCTCGTGGTGGTGGTGCACCACATCGCGGCCGACGGCTTCTCGATGGGGCCGCTGACCCGAGACGTGATGACCGCCTACACGGCGCGCGCTCAGGACAGCGCACCCGGTTGGGTGCCGTTGACGGTGCAGTACGCCGACTTCGCGGTCTGGCAGCGCGAGATCCTCGGCGCCGAGAGCGATCCCGAGTCTCTGCTGGCCCGGCAGGTCGCGTACTGGCAGCGCGCGCTCGACGGTATCCCGGACGAACTGGCGTTGCCGGTGGATCGTCCGCGTCCGGCGATCGCCTCGCACCGCGGTGCGACGGTGCACAGCGAGCTGTCCGGCGAGCTGGTCGCCGCGCTGGAAGCCGTCGCGCGTGAGCGCGGGGCATCGCTGTTCATGGTGATGCACGGCGCCCTGGCCGTCCTGCTGTCTCGACTGTCCGGCGGCGACGATATCGCGGTCGGCACCCCGATCGCGGGGCGCGGCGAGGCCGCGCTCGACGACTTGGTCGGCATGTTCGTCAATACGCTGGTGCTGCGCACCGGAATCGATGCGGCGGAATCGTTCGGCGAACTGCTCGACCGGGTGCGCCGCACCGACCTGGACGCCTACGGCAATGCCGACGTGCCGTTCGAGCGGCTGGTGGAACTGCTCGCGCCGGAGCGCTCGCAGGCACGCAACCCGCTGTTCCAGGTGATGCTGGCGTTCCAGAACCTGGAGCGCACCACCCTCGAGCTGCCCGGTCTGTCGGTGTCCGCGCTGGACTTGGAAGAGAACATCGCGCGCTTCGACCTGCAGTTCACGCTGTCGGAGCGCGGGGAATCCGGCTCCGGCGCCATGGCATTGGCGCTCACCTACGCCACCGAGCTGTTCGACGAGTCCACCGCGGCACACATCGTGCAGCGCTGGCAGCGCGTGCTGGCGGCCATCGCGGCCGACCCGGCGATCACCGTCGGCGCCATCGACGTACTCGACGCTGCCGAACGAGCCGATCTGGTCGCCCGCACCGGCGCTGCGGCCACCCCGGCGCGGACGCTGCCGGAATTGCTCAGCGCGGCCGTCGCGATCGATCCGCAGGCGCCCGCGGTGGTGTTCGGGGGGAGAAGTGTCTCCTATGGCGAACTGGACGCGCGGTCGAACCGCCTGGCTCGCTTGCTGATCGCCCGGGGCATCGGCACCGAAGATCTGGTCGCGGTCGCCGTGCCGCGGTCCGACGAGTCGTATTTCGCGGAGTGGGCGGTAGCCAGGTCCGGCGCCGCGTTCGTGCCGATCGACCCGGCCTACCCGGCCGATCGCATCGCGCACATGGTCACGGACTCGGGTTCGCCGGTCGGTCTCACGGTGGCGTCGGTACGCGCCGAACTGCCGAATTCGGTCGAGTGGCTGGTGCTCGACGAACTGGATGTCGCCGAATTCTCCGGTGCCGCGGTCACCGATGCGGATCGGGTGCGTCCGGTGCGTCCGGAGCACCCGGCCTATGTCATCTACACCTCGGGTTCCACCGGTGTGCCCAAGGGCGTCGTGGTCACCCACGCCGGCCTCGCCAATTTCCGCGACGAGCAGAACGAGCGCTACGACGTCGATTCCGACACGCGCGCATTGCATTTCGCCTCGCCGAGCTTCGACGCCTCGATCCTGGAGTTCCTGCTCGCGATCGGCCGCGGTGGCGCCCTGGTGGTCTGCCCGCCCGGCGTGTACGGCGGCGAGGAGCTGTCCGAACTGATCCGGGTCGAGCGGGTCACGCACGCGTTCCTCACCCCGTCGGTGCTCGCCTCGTTGGATTCGGCCGCCCTGGCCGATATGCGGGTGATCGTGGCCGGTGGTGAGGCCGTCCCCGCCGACCTGGTCCTCAAGTGGGGTGGCGCACCGAATGGTTCGGGCCGCCGTTTCCACAACGGTTACGGTCCGACCGAGACCACGATCATGACGAACATCAGCGACCCGCTGGCGCCCGGTGATCGGATCACCATCGGTGGTCCGACCCGCGGCATGCAGTCGCTCATCCTGGACGACCAGCTCAGGCCCGTTCCGGTGGGTGTCGCAGGTGAGCTGTATCTGTCGGGCATCCAGTTGGCTCGCGGCTACCACGCGCGGCAGGGGCTGTCGGCCGAGCGTTTCGTCGCCAACCCGTCGGTACCCGGCGCGCGGATGTACCGCACCGGTGACGTGGTGCGCTGGACGAGCACCGGCGAGGTCGAATATGTCGGCCGCTCCGATTTCCAGGTGAAGGTGCGCGGTTTCCGCATCGAACTCGGCGAAATCGACGCCGCGCTCGCCGCGCACGAGACGGTGGACTTTGCGGTCACCGTCGGACACCGCAATGCCGCGGGCGCGACGTCGCTGGTGTCGTACGTGGTGGCCGTGCACGGACAATCGATCGACGTGCCGGCGCTGACCGCGCACGTCGAGGACCGGCTGCCCGCGTACATGGTGCCTTCCTCGATCATGGTGATCGACCATGTTCCGCTCACTCCGGTGGGCAAACTGGACCGAAAGGCGTTGCCGGAGCCGGTGTTCGCGGCCGAGGTCGTGTTCCGCGCGGCCCGCACGCCGGTCGAGCAGACGATCGCCGAGGTCTTCGCCGAGGTGCTCGGTCTGGAACGGGTCGGCATGGACGACTCGTTCTTCGCGCTCGGCGGAGACAGCATCGTCTCGATCCAACTGGTCTCGCGGGCCAAGGCGCGAGGTGTGGTGTTCACGCCGCGGCACGTCTTCGAGCAGCGCACCGTGGCGGGCTTGGCCGCGGTCGCCGAAACCGCCGAAGCGGCCGAGGCGTCCGCCGTGACGCTCGCCGAACTGCCCGGTGGGGGTGTCGGCACGATGCCGCTGACGCCGGTAATCCGTTTCATGGCGGAGCGCAGTGGGTCATTCGGTCGGTTCAACCAGACGCTCGCGCTGGAACTACCGGTCGGCATCGATCAGACGGGCATCGCGGCGACGGTGGGCGCGGTCATCGACCGGCACGACATGCTGCGGGCGAGCCTGCGCCGTGCCGGCGACGAGTGGGTCGTCGAGACCGCCGCGCCGGGAACGGTCGACGTGGACGCGCTGATCGACCGCACCGAGTTCGACGCGGGTGTCGCGGACGCCGAGTTGGTCGAGATCGCCTCGGCCGCACTGGACGCGTCGTTGGACCGGCTCGATCCCGCCGCCGGTGTGGTCGTCCGCTTCGTCTGGCTGGAGCCCTCGTCCGCCGATCGCGCCGGACGCCTGATCGTGGTCGCGCACCACCTGGTGGTGGACGGTGTCTCGTGGCGCATCTTGGTGCCGGACTTCGTCACTGCCTGGGGCCAGCGCACCGCGGGTCAGGCGCCGGAGCTGGTCGCACCGGCCACCTCGATGCGGGCCTGGGCGCACGCGTTGCAGCGCGAGGCCGCCAGCGCCGAGCGGGTCGCCGAACTCGACTACTGGCGTTCGGTGGTCGCCGCGGCCGATCCGCTGCTGACCGAGCGACCGATGGATCCGGCGATCGACACGTCGGGCGTCGTCGAGAAGCTCCAGGTCCAGGTGTCCGCCGAGGTCACGAAGGCGTTGCTCACCACTGTCCCCGCGCTGTTCCACGGCGGCGTGAACGACGGGCTGCTCACCGCGCTCGCGTTGGCCACCGCGAAGTGGCGGGCGCGCCGGGTCGGCACCCGTGGCGATGATTCGCTGCTGCTGCGGCTGGAAGGCCACGGTCGCGAAGAGGACCTCGCGCCCGGTGCGGATCTGTCGCGCACCGTCGGCTGGTTCACCGCGATCTACCCGGTCCGGGTCGATCTGTCCGGTATCGACATCGATGCCGCGTTCACCGGCGGGCCCGCGCTCGCAACGGTCGTCAAGGCGATCAAGGAGCAACTGCTCGCGGTCCCGGACAAGGGCCTCGGCTACGGTCTGCTGCGTTACCTGAACGCCGACACCGCGCCCGAGCTGCCCCGCGAGCTGCCCGGCCAGGTGAGTTTCAACTACCTCGGCCGGGTCTCCGAGGGCGACGTGCCCGAGTCGCTGCGCGGCTTCGGCTGGATTCCCGCGCCGGAACTCGGCGCGCTGGGCGGCGCCTACGACGCGGACATGCCCGCGATGGCGCCGCTGGATGTCAACGCGATCGTCGTCGGCGACAAGTTGACTGCGAATATCGGCTACCCTTCGACCCTGTTCACCGCCGCTGACGTGCGCGAATTCGGCGAACTGTGGACCGCGGCGCTGGAAGCGGTTGCCCGCCACGCGCAGTCGCCCGGTGCGGGTGGACACACCCCGTCGGACTTCTCGCTCGTGCGCACCGCGGGCGATGGATCGAGGCGGGGGGTGACGCAACGCGATATCGATGGCTGGGAGCAGCGGTTCCCCGCGCTGGCCGACGTCTGGCCGCTCTCGGCGCTACAGGCGGGATTGCTGTTCCACGCCCGCCTGGCCGCCGGTTCGGTGGACGTGTACACCGCGCAGGCGGTGCTGACGCTCACCGGGCGGGTGGACGCCGTCCGGCTGCGCGCGGCCGCCCAGGCATTGGTGGATCGCCACGAGAATCTGCGCACCGCGTTCGTCACCGACAACGACGGCAATCCGGTGCAGATCGTGCTGGACAGAGTCCGGGTCGCGTGGGCCGAGCACGACCGGATCGCTCGAGGTGACGGCGACGACCTGATCGCCGCCGACCGCATGCGTCGCTTCGATCTCACCGAACCTCCGCTGATCCGCTTCACGCTGATCCAGGTGGCGGACGCGTCGGCGGCGGGCGGGGCCCGCTGGCAGTTCGTGGTGTCCAATCACCACATCCTGCTCGACGGCTGGTCGATGCCGCTGCTCATGCGGGACCTGCTGGTGCTGTATGCCGCGCATGCGGAGACGTCGGCGTTGCCCGCGGCCCGTTCCTATCGACACTTCTTGGCATGGATCGGGCAGCAGGATCGTTCGGTGTCGCTGGCCGCGTGGTCGAACGCGCTGCGCGGGGTCGGCGAGCCGACGCTGCTGGCCCGCCCGGATGCCGGTCGCGAAATCACCGCGCTGTCCGGCGAGTACTTCTTCGACCTGGACGAGGCCGCGACCGCGCGGCTGACCGCGCTGGCCGGATCGCTCGGCGTCACGCCGAACACTGTGTTGCAGACGGCGTGGGGCATCCTGCTCGGCCGGATGACCAGCCGGGACGATGTGCTGTTCGGCACCACCGTCTCCGGGCGTCCCGCCGAGCTGGCGGGTGTGGAGTCGATGGTCGGTCTGTTCATCAACACCGTGCCGGTGCGGGTGCGCTTCGATCCCTCGGAGTCCGTGCGGGAACTGTTGACCAGGACCCAGGGCGAGCAGGCCGACTTGCTCGACCACCACCACATCGGCCTCGCCGACATCCAGGCCGGCGCCGGCATCGGCGGCCTGTTCGACACGCTGGTGGTGTTCGAGTCCTACCCGGTCGACGCCGAGGGCCTGCAGGCGCAGGCGTCGGATATCGACGGCATGGCGGTGGTCGGCCTGGACGCGGCCGACGCCACGCACTACCCGCTGACATTGATCGCGCAGCTGGACTCGCGGCTGCGGGTGCGCGCCGGCTACCTGCGCGACCTGTTCGACGAGCAGACGGTGCGCCGCATCGCCGACCGACTGGTCCGGGTGCTCACCGTGATCGGCGCCGAGCCCGACGTGGCGGTCGGCGACATCGAGCTGCTCGACACCGCCGAGCGCGAACTCGTCATGTCCGGCTGGAACGACACCGAGTTCGATGTGGCTGCGGTGTTGTCGAGTCGAGACGGCGGCTCCGTGCAGGCCGCGACCCTGGTCTCGATGTTCTACGACCAGGCCGAACGCACGCCGGAGGCGCCCGCGGTCACGTTCGAGGGGACAACTCTGTCCTACGCCGAGTTCGCGGGCCGGGTGAATCAACTGGCCCGCTGGCTGATCGCGCGCGGTGTCGGCACGGAATCCGCGGTGGCGCTGGGGATGCGACGCTCGATCGACCTGGTCGTCGGCATGTACGCCGTCGTCGTCGCGGGCGGCGCGTATGTGCCGCTGGATCCGGATCATCCGGCCGATCGCACGGAATACATTCTCGGCACGGTCGACCCGGTGTGTGTGCTGACCTCCGGTAGCGATCTGGAGATCGACACCGCGCAGGTGCGGATCGATCTGCTCGACCTGAGTGGGCTGTCCGAGGCCTCGATCGCGGACGCGGATCGCCGTGCGCCGCTGCGTGCGTCGAACACCGCGTATGTGATCTTCACGTCCGGCTCGACCGGTCGTCCGAAGGGTGTCGCGGTCTCGCATGCCGCGATCGTGAATCGCCTGGTATGGATGCAGACCGCCTACCAACTGTCCGCGGACGACGTGGTGTTGCAGAAGACACCCGCCACGTTCGACGTGTCGGTGTGGGAGTTCTTCTGGCCGTTGCAGATCGGCGCGCGGCTGGTGGTCGCGAAGCCGGACGGGCATCGCGACCCGGCCTACCTCGCCGAGATCATCAGTGCGGAGCGGGTGAGCGTCACCCACTTCGTGCCTTCCCTGCTCGCGGTGTTCGTGAGTTCGATCGCGTCCGCGGGACCTGACGTGGCAGACCCGTCCGCGGCGCGCTGTGATGCGCTACGGCTGGTGTTCGCCTCCGGTGAGGCGCTACCGCCCAAGCCCGCGCACCGTCTGCGCGAACTGACCGGTGCGGCGCTGCATAACCTGTACGGCCCGACCGAGGCAGCGGTGGACGTCACGTTCCACGAGGTGGTGGATACCGACACCGACACCGTGCCGATCGGCGCGCCAGTGTTCAACACACAGGTGTATGTGTTGGATTCGCGGTTGCGCCCGGTGCCGGTGGGTGTGGCGGGTGAGCTGTATTTGGCCGGCGCCCAGCTCGCGCGCGGTTACGTCGCGCGGCCGGACCTGACCGGTGACCGGTTCGTCGCCAACCCGTATGGGCCGGCCGGGGCGCGAATGTACCGCACCGGCGACTTGGTGGCCTGGACCGAGAACGGTGAGTTGGAGTACCTGGGCCGCACCGACTTCCAGGTGAAACTGCGTGGTCTGCGCATCGAACTCGGTGAGATCGAGTCGGCACTGACCGGACTGGACGAGATCGCGCAGGCGGTCGTGGTGGTGCGCTCCGACGCACACACCGGCGACCAGCTCGTCGCGTATGTCATCGCTGCGCAGCACACAGCGCCGGGCGCCGCGCTGGACACCGAACTGGTTCGTGAGGATGTGGCGCGGCAGCTGCCCGCGTACATGGTGCCGTCGCTGGTGATCGTGCTCGACGAATTCCCGCTCAACGCCTCCGGCAAGCTGGACCGCAAGGCGCTGCCGGCGCCGGTGTTCGAAGCCGCGGTGTTCCGCGCTCCGACCACGCCGGTCGAGGAGATCGTCGCCACCACCTTCGCCGACGTGCTCGGCCTGGAACGCGTCGGCTTGGACGACGACTTCTTCGCGCTCGGCGGTAACTCCCTCAGCGCCACCCAGGTGGCGGCCCGGCTCGCCGCCGCGCTGGACACCGACCTCGGCGTCCGTGAACTGTTCGAGGCCTCCACCGTGGTGGCGCTCGCGGCCCGCGCGGAGACCAGGGCGGGTGCCGGCGCGCGGGCGGCACTGGTGCCGCAGCCGCGGCCCGAACTGGTCCCGCTGTCGCTGGCCCAGCAGCGGATGTGGTTCCTCAACCGCTTCGACCCCGAGTCGGCGGTCGACAATATCCCGGCCGCGGTCCGGCTGTCCGGTCTGCTCGACCGGCAGGCGCTACAGATCGCGGTCGCCGATGTGCTGGCCAGGCACGAGTCGTTGCGCACCTTCTACCCCGAGGTGGACGGCGCCGCGTACCAGCGGACCGTACCCACCGCCAAGGTCATTCCGGACCTCTCGCCGATCGACGTCACCGAGGCCGAACTGCCCCAGCAGCTGTCGGAACTCGTGCTGACCGCGTTCGACGTGACCGTGCAGGTGCCGTTCCGTGCGCGGCTGTTCGAGATCAGCCCGACCGAGCATGTGCTCGCCCTTGTGGTGCACCACATCTCGGCGGACGGCTTCTCGATGGGCCCGCTCACCAGGGACGTGATGACCGCCTACGGCGCTCGCGTCGACGGCGGCGAGCCGGCTTGGCGGCCGCTCGAGGTCCAGTACGCCGACTTCGCGCTGTGGCAGCGTCAAGTGCTCGGCGCCGAGCACGATCCGAATTCGGTGATCTCCGAGCAGATCTCGTTCTGGTCGAGCACGCTGCGCGCGCTGCCCGAGCAGTTGGATCTGCCCGCCGACCGGCCGCGCCCCGCGGTCGCCACCGGGCGCGGCGCCACGCACACCTTCGGCATCGACGCCGAAACCCACGGCAAGCTCACCGAACTCGCCCGGACCAGGGGCGCGACG
This sequence comes from Nocardia sp. NPDC049220, assembly GCF_040647855.1. Classification (NCBI taxonomy): domain Bacteria; kingdom Bacillati; phylum Actinomycetota; class Actinomycetes; order Mycobacteriales; family Nocardiaceae; genus Nocardia; species Nocardia sp. NPDC049220. The sequence goes on along the minus strand of NZ_JBEZDA010000005.1, from coordinate 250,073 downwards.
CTGTTCATGGTCGCGCACACCGCGCTCGCCGTGCTCTTGTCCCGGTTGTCCGGCGAGGACGATATCGCCATCGGCACCCCGGTCGCCGGGCGCGGCGAACGCGCACTCGACGACCTGATTGGTATGTTCGTCAATACTCTCGTGCTGCGCACCCCGATCGAGGGTGACGCGACGTTCACCGATCTGCTGCGAACGGTCCGCGCCACCGACATCGCGGCATTCGGACACGCGGATCTGCCGTTCGAACGGCTGGTGGAGATTCTGAATCCGGCGCGTTCGCAAGCGCGGCATCCGCTGTTCCAGGTGATGCTGTCCTTCCAGAACCTCGGCCAGAGCAGCCTCGAACTGCCCGGGCTGACCGTCAGTGGCGTCGATTTGCCGATCGACGTCGCCAAGTTCGACGTGCAACTGGTGCTCTCCGAGCGGGACGCCGCGGGAGGGTCCACCGGCGTCGGCGCGCCGACCGGTGGCATCACCGCCGAACTCATCTACGCCACCGATCTGTTCGACGCGGACACCATGGTCGAGTTCGGACGACGGTTCGGTCGCCTGTTGAAAGCTGTTGCCGCCGAACCTGATCGGGCTGTCGGAGACGTCGTCCTGCTGGACGAGCGGGAGACCGAGCGGGCACTGCGCGAGTGGAACGACACCGCACACGCGTTCGCCTCCGCCGGCACGCTGGTCGAGGAGTTCGCCGCGCAGGTCGAGGCCACGCCGGACGCGGTCGCGGTCGTCGACCCGGCGACCGGGACGTCGCTGACTTATGCCGAATTCGCCGGCCGAGTGCGCACACTCGCCCGCCATCTGATCGAGGCGGGTGTCGGCCCCGAGACACTGGTCGCTCTCGGCATGCGCCGTTCGGTGGATCTGGTCATCGCGGCCTACGCGGTGCACGCGGCAGGCGGTGGCTACCTGCCGCTGGACCTGGACCAGCCCGACGAGCGTGTGCAGTACGTGCTCGACTCAGCCGATCCGGTGTGCGTGCTGACCACCACGCGCGACGCGTTCGACGGTGCGGGCCGTGCCACGCTGACCGTGGACGAACTCGATCTGTCCGGATACTCGGACGCGCCGATCACCGACACCGAGCGGATCGTGCCGTTGCGGCCGCAGCACCCGGCCTACGTGATGTTCACCTCGGGCTCCACCGGACGCCCGAAGGGCGTCGCGGTGCCACACGCCGCCGTGATCAACCAGATCCGCTGGATCACTGGCGAATACGGCATCGACGCCGACGACATCGTGCTGTTCAAGACACCCACCACCTTCGACGTGTCGGTGTGGGAGTTGTTCGGACCCATGACCACCGGTGGCCGGATCGTGGTGGCGAGCCCGGACGGACACCGCGATCCGCACTACCTCGCCGAGGTGATCGCGGCTGAGCGGGTCACCATGACCTCGTTCGTGCCGTCGATGCTGACCGTGTTCGCGGGAGCCATCGACCCGGCCGACGCGGACGCGCTCGCCTCGCTGCGGATGCTGTTCGTCGCGGGTGAGGCGTTCACCGCCGACGCGGTCGTCGCCATCCGCCGGGTGAGTTCCGCCGCGCTGTACAACCTGTACGGTCCCACCGAATTCACCGTGCACGCCACGCACGGGCCGGTGGCCGACCAGGTGGACGGCGCTGTGCCGATCGGCCTGCCGGTGTGGAACGCTCAGGCCTACGTGCTGGATGCGCGTCTGCACCCGGTGCCGGCTGATGTCCAAGGCGAGTTGTACCTCGCCGGTGATCAGTTGGCCCGCGGCTACCTCGGCCGCGCCGACCTGACCGCGGACCGATTCGTCGCCAACCCGTTCGGCGCGCCCGGCGCCCGGATGTATCGCACCGGTGACCTGGTCACCAGGGACGACACCGGCGCCATCGCCTACCTCGGCCGCACCGACTTCCAGGTGAAACTGCGCGGCCTGCGTATCGAACTCGGCGAGATCGAAACCGCGCTCACCGCACTCGATTCGGTCGCGCAGTCGGTGGCGCTGGTGCGCTCCGACGCACGCGTCGGTGACCAGTTGGTCGGCTACGTGGTGCCTGCCGGCGGTGCGATGGTGGACCTCGTCCAGGTCCGGGCACACCTGTCCGCGCAACTGCCGTCGTACATGGTGCCCGCGGCCATCGTGGTGCTCGACGCCATGCCGTTGAACGCCAACGGCAAGCTGGACCGGCGCGCGCTGCCCGAACCCGTCTTCGAGGCCCGAGAATTCCGTGCGCCGTCCACCCCGGTCGAGGAGATCGTGGCCGACACCTTCGCCGAGGTGCTCGGCGTGGTGGTCGCGGACGGCGAGCGCGCCGTCGGCCTCGACGACGACTTCTTCGACTTGGGCGGCAACTCGCTGATCGCCACCCAGGTGGTCGCCCGCCTCGGCGCCGCGCTGGACACCAGGATCCCAGTGCGGATGCTGTTCGAGGCGCCGACCGTCGCCGCGCTGGCCGCGCGGGTGGAGGCGAGCCAGGGCACTGGACGCCGCCGCGAACTGGTCGCGGGTCTGCGGCCGTCCCGTATTCCGTTGTCGCTGGCACAGCAGCGGATGTGGTTCCTGAACCGGTTCGACAACCAGACCGCGGTGAACAACATTCCGCTCGCGGTCCGGCTCTCCGGATCGCTGGACACCGCGGCGCTGCGCCAGGCCGTCACCGACGTCATCGACCGCCACGAGGTGCTGCGCACCGTCTACCCGGAGACCTCCGACGGCCACGGTGTGCAGGTTGTGCTGCCCGCCGGTCACAGTGTGCTCGACCTGACCCCGATCGAGGTGTCCGAGGCCGAGATCCAGGATCGGATCAGCGAGCTGGTGCTGACCGGCTTCGACGTCACCGCCGAGGTTCCGGTGCGCGCCGAGTTGTTCCGAATCGCGGGCTCGATGGACGGTTCGCAGCCCGACACCCACGTGCTGGTGTTCGTGGTGCATCACATCTCCGGCGACGGATGGTCGGTGCGGCCGCTGGCGCGCGACGTGATGGTGGCCTACTCGGCGCGCTCGCGCGGCGAGGCGCCCGCTTGGGCTCCGCTGCCGGTGCAATACGCCGACTATGCGCTGTGGCAGCGCGAGACGCTCGGCTCCGAGGACGATGCGTCCTCGCTGATCGCCCAGCAGGTCGCGTTCTGGTCGCAGCACCTGGCCGGCCTACCCGATCAGCTCGATCTGCCTTCGGATCGTTCGCGTCCCGCGGTCGCGTCGCACCGCGGTGGCGTGTACGAGTTCTCGCTCGACGCGCACCTGCTGCGCGGCCTGAACGCACTGGCCCGCGCGAACGGGGCCAGCCTGTTCATGGTGGTGCACGCGGCTTTCGCGGCGCTGCTGACCCGGCTGTCCGGGAGCGACGACATCGCGATCGGCACGGCGGTCGCGGGCCGCGGTGAGGCCGTGCTCGACGACGCCATCGGCATGTTCGTCAATACGCTCGTCCTGCGCAGCACAATCGACGCGGCCGAACCGTTCACCGAACTCCTCAGGCGTACCAAGGACGCCGACCTCGCGGCGTTCGGGCACGCGGACCTGCCGTTCGAGCGGCTGGTGGAGATCCTGAACCCGGCGCGCTCGCAGGCGCGCCACCCGCTGTTCCAGGTGATGCTGTCGTTCCAGAACACCGGAGAGGCATCGTTCGAGTTGCCCGGACTCGAGGTGGCCGGTGTGCCGCTGGACGTGGTGACCGCCAAGTTCGATCTGCACCTGAACCTCGCCGACCGGGTCGGCGACGACGGTGCCGCAGACGGGATGACGGCCGAATTCGCCTACGCGACCGATATGTTCGACACGCGCACCATCGCGGGCGTCGCGCGTCGGCTGGTGCGGATGCTGACCGCTGTGGTCGCGGACGCCTCGGTGACCGTCGGTGACGTCGAGTTGCTCGACGCCGTCGAGCGCACCGAGGTCGTCGAGCGGTGGAACGCCACCGCGCATGTCGTGGACCGGACCGCCACATTGGTCTCGATGTTCACCGCGCAAGCCGAGCGGACGCCGGACGCGATCGCGGTGACGTTCGAGGGGACGAGTCTGTCCTACGCCGAATTCGCCGCGCGGGTGCACCGCCTTGCCCGTCACCTGATCTCGCTGGGCGTCGGACCGGACGCGATGGTCGCGCTCGGCATGCGCCGCTCGATCGACCTGGTGGTCGGGATGTACGCGGTCGGTGTCGCCGGTGCCGCGTACGTGCCGCTGGACCCGGACCATCCCGCCGACCGCACCCACTACGTGCTCGACACTGCGAATCCGGTATGTGTACTGACCACCTCGGCCGAGGAGTTCGACGCGGGAGCGATCCGGGCGATCGAAATCGACCGAGTGTCGCTCGCGGACTACACGGACACGCCCGTCACGGACGCGGAGCGCCTGGCGCCGCTGCGTCCGGCCAATACGGCGTATGTGATCTTCACGTCCGGTTCGACCGGTCGTCCGAAGGGTGTGGCGGTCTCGCATGCCGCGATCGTGAACCGTCTGGTGTGGATGCAGGCCGAGTACGGCCTGGACGGCACCGATGTGGTGTTGCAGAAGACGCCGGCGACGTTCGACGTGTCGGTGTGGGAGTTCTTCTGGCCCTTGCAGGTCGGCGCGCGTTTGGTCGTCGCGAAGCCGGATGGTCATCGCGACCCCGGCTACCTGGTACAGGCGATCACCGAACAGCGGGTTACTACGGCGCACTTCGTGCCGTCGATGCTGTCGGTGTTCGTGAGTTCGTTGGCGGAGTCCGCGAGTAGGTTCGTGGCCACGCAGGCGGCTGGTGCGGAGGGTCACGCCGACGAATGCGCAAGTCTGCGTAATGTTTTCGCCTCGGGTGAGGCGTTGCCCGCTGTGACGGCGCAGCGGTTGCGTGAGTTGACCGGTGCGCGTTTGCACAACCTGTACGGTCCGACCGAGGCCGCGGTCGATGTTACGTATCACGAGGTGACCGAGGCCGACACGGTGTCGGTGCCGATCGGTGCTCCGGTGTTCAACACCCAGGTGTACGTGCTGGATCCGCGCCTGAATCCGGTGCCGGTGGGCGTCGCGGGTGAGCTGTTCCTCGCGGGCGTGCAACTGGCCCGCGGGTATGTCGCGCGTCCGGAACTCACCGCGGACCGGTTCGTGGCCGACCCGTTCGGCGCCGACGGTGATCGGATGTACCGCACCGGTGACCTGGTGGCCTGGACGGCCGGTGGTGAGCTGGAGTACTTGGGTCGGACCGATTTCCAGGTGAAGTTGCGTGGTCTGCGGATCGAGCTGGGTGAGATCGAGTCGGCGCTGACGGCGTTGGAATCGCTCGCGCAGGCGGTCGTGGTGGTGCGTTCGGATGATCGGCTCGGCGACCAACTGGTCGCCTATGTGATCGCGACCGCGGGCCGTTCGGTGGACATCGACGGCGTACGCGCGGAGCTCGGCGGCGAACTGCCCGCGTACATGGTGCCCTCGGCGTTCGTGGTGCTCGATCAGTTCCCGCTGAATGCCTCCGGCAAGTTGGATCGCAGGGCGCTGCCCGCCCCGGTGTTCGAGGCCAAGGTGTTCCGTGCGCCGTCCACCCCGATCGAGGAGATCGTGGCGGGCACTTTCGCCGACGTGCTCGGCGTCGCCAGGGTCGGCCTGGACGACGACTTCTTCGAACTGGGCGGCAACTCGCTGCTGGCCACCCAGGTGACCGCGCGGCTCGGCGCCGCGCTGGACACCCGGCTGGCGGTTCGTGACCTGTTCGAGGCGTCCACCGTGCTCGCACTGGCCACCCGGGTCGAGCGCAACGCCGGATCCGGGCGGGACCGGCCGAAGTTGGAGGCGGTCGAGCGTCCGGCGCGGATTCCGCTCTCGCCCGCGCAGCAGCGGTACTGGTTCCTCAACCAGTTCGACACGGCGACTTCGGCGGTGGACAACATTCCGCTGGCGGTTCGGCTGTCCGGCACGCTCGACGTGGCCGCGCTGGCGCAGGCCATCGGTGACGTGTTCGCCCGGCACGAGGTGCTGCGCACCACCTACCCGCGCTCGGCAGAGGGACCGCACCAGGTGATCCGCCCCGCGGCGCAGTCCGCGGCGGTGCTCACCCCGATCGATGTCGCCGAGGAGGACCTGCTCCGCAGCGTCATCACGTTCGCGCTCACCACCTTCGACGTCACCGTCGAGGTGCCCTTGTCGGTGGCGCTGTTCCGGATCAGCGGTGGGAGTGGGGCGGGATCGAACACGACCGAGCATGTGCTCGCGTTCACCGTGCACCATGTCGCCGCCGACGGCTCGTCGATGGGTCCGCTGGCCCGGGACGTGATGGCCGCCTATGTGGCACGTGTCCAGGGTGAGACGCCGCAGTGGCAGCCGCTTCCGGTGCAGTACGCCGATTACGCGCTGTGGCAGCGCGCGGTGCTCGGGTCCGAGAGCGATCCGGAGTCGCTGGCCGCACAGCAAGTGGCGTACTGGAAGACAGCGCTGGCGGAGTTGCCCGACCAGCTGGAACTGCCCGCGGACCGCCCGCGCCCGCCCGCGCAGTCGTTCCAGGGCAAGGCGATTCGCTTCGAGATCGACCCGCAGCGGCACGCCCGTCTGCACGAGCTGGCGCGCGCACACAACGCGTCGCTGTTCATGGTGGTGCACGCGGCGCTCGCGGTGCTGCTGGCTCGCCTGTCCGGCACCGACGACATCGCGGTCGGCACTCCGATCGCGGGCCGCGGCGAACGCGAACTCGACGACCTGATCGGCATGTTCGTCAACACCCTGGTGTTCCGCACCCGGGTGGCGCCCGCCGACCGATTCGCCGATCTGCTCGGTGACGTGAAGGACCGCGACCTCGAGGCCTTCGCCCATGCGGACGTGCCGTTCGAGCGCCTGGTCGAGGTACTCAACCCGGTGCGTTCGACCGCGCGCAACCCGCTGTTCCAGGTCGGCCTGTCGTTCCAGAACCTGGCCGAGACCACCTTCGAGCTGCCCGGGCTCTCGGTGAGCGCGGTCAACTTCGACTCGCAACTGGCCAAGACCGACCTGCACGTCACGCTGTACGACCGGTACCGCGAGGACGGCACCCCCGCCGAGATCATCACCGAATTCGGCTACGCCACCGACCTGTTCGACGAGGCCACGGTGCAGGGCTTCGCCGACCGGTTCGTGCGGGTGCTCGACGCCGTCGTCGCCGACGCCACGGTGCAGGTCGGCGAGATAGATCTGCTCGCGCCGGAGGAGAGCGACCGCATCCTCACGGTGTGGAACGACACCGAATACGATCTCGACGCTCTGCTCGCGGCGCGTTCCGCGGGCTCCACGCGCACCGCGACGCTGGTGTCGCTGCTGGACGCCTCGGTTGCCGCGACACCGGACGCGGTGGCGTTGGTCGCCGACGAGCCGACCGGGCAGCAGGAGTTGACCTACGCCGAGCTGGACGCTCAGGTGAACCGTCTGGCCCGCTACCTGATCGAACGCGGGGTCGGCCCGGAGGACCGGGTCGCGCTGGCGATCCGTCGCTCCACCGACCTGGTGATCGCTATGTACGCGGTCGCGAAATCCGGTGCGGCCTATGTACCGATCGATCCCGACCAGCCCGCCGAGCGGACCGACTACATCCTGGCCACCGCCGCACCGGCGTGCGTGCTGACCACCGGACGGGACGGGTTCCGTACCGCGGCCACCGCGATCGTGCAGATCGACACGCTCGACCTCGACACGTATCCCGCCGGTCCGGTGACCGCGGACGAACGCCACGCCGCACTGCTGCCTGCGCACACCGCGTACGTGATCTTCACGTCCGGTTCGACCGGCCAGCCCAAGGGCGTCGCAGTGCCCCATGCGGCGATCGTCAACCAGTTGGGGTGGGAGATCACGACCTTCGGGCTCGGCGCCGATGACGCGGTTCTGCTGAAGACCGCGGCGACGTTCGACCTGTCGGTGTGGGAATTCTGGTCGGCCGCGGTATCCGGTGGCCGCCTGGTGATCTCGGCGGCCGATGGGCACCGTGATCCGGCCTATCTGAACGATCTGATACGCACGACCGGCGTCACGACGCTGCATGTGGTGCCGTCCATGCTGGATGCTTTGCTCACCGAATGCGACGGCCGGCTGGCGACCTCGCTGCGGCGGGTTATGGCGATCGGCGAGGCGCTGCCCGCCGGGACCGCGCAGCGGTTCCGGCGGGCCAACACCGCCGCGTTGCACAACCTGTACGGGCCGACCGAGGCGGCGGTGTCGATTACCAGTCACCTGGTCACCGATGCCGACGAGACATCGGTCTCGATCGGCGCTCCGGAGTGGAACAGCAAGGTCTACGTGCTGGACGCGCGGTTGCGGCCGGTGCCGGTCGGTGTGTCGGGCGAACTGTACCTGGCGGGTGCGCAGGTGGCGCGCGGGTATTTCGGTCGCCCCGAGCTGACCGCGGACCGATTCGTCGCCGATCCGTTCGGTGCGTCCGGCACACGCATGTACCGCACCGGTGACCTGGTGGCCTGGAACGCCACCGGCGAACTCGACTACCGCGGCCGCACCGATTTCCAGGTGAAGATCCGCGGCTTCCGCATCGAACTCGGCGAGATCGAGGCCGCGCTGCTGCGGCAGGCCACGGTGAGCGCGGCGGCTGTCATCGCGCACAACGATCCGAGCACCGGCGATCGCCTGGTCGCCTATGTGGTGGCGTCGACGCCGGGCGAGATCGATAAGCGCGGGCTGCAATCCGCGCTGTCGTCCGAGCTGCCGTCGTACATGGTGCCGTCGGTGCTCATTCAGCTGGCCGCGCTGCCGCTCAACGCCAATGGCAAATTGGACCGTAAGGCGCTGCCGCAGCCCACCTTCGAGAAGGCGGTGTTCCGCGCGCCGGTCACGCCGATCGAGCAGATCGTGGCGAACACCTTCGCCGAGGTGCTGCGGATCGGTGAACGGGAGGGCGGCGAGTCGAAGCAGCTCGGGCTCGACGACGACTTCTTCGGCTGGGGCGGCAACTCGCTGCTGGCCACCCAGGTCGCAGCTCGGCTCGGCGAGGCGTTGAACACGCGGGTGCCGGTGCGGCTGCTGTTCGACGCGTCCACCGTGGCCGCGTTGGCGGTCCGGGTCGAGCAGCACGCCGATATGGGTGGGCGTCGCGCGCTCACGGCGGGCCCACGGCCGGAGCGGATTCCGCTGTCGCTGGCGCAGCAGCGGATGTGGTTCCTCAACCGGTTCGACACCCAGTCGGCGGCCTACAACGTGCCGATCGCGGTGCGATTGACCGGCGCGCTGGACGTGGCCGCGCTGCGGGCCGCGATCGCGGACCTGGTGACCAGGCACGAGATCCTGCGCACCATTTACCCGCAGACCGACTCGGGTCCGGTGCAGGTCATCGTGGCGCCCGCGCAGGCCGTGCCGCGGCTGGACGTGCGGGTGGTCGCGCCCGCGGACATCGAATCCGCCGTGGTGGCACTGACTTCCACGATCTTCGACGTCACCACCGAGGTGCCGGTGCGGGTCGCGCTGTTCCAGATCGCCGGCGACGGGGCGGACACCACCGCGTCGGCCGCGGGCGACTCGGTGGACTACGTCCTCGCGATGGTCGTGCACCACATTTCTGGTGATGGCTCCTCGGTCGGCCCGCTGACCAGGGACCTGATGATCGCCTACGCCGCACGTTCGGTCGGTGAGGCGCCGAATTGGGCGCCGCTGGAGGTCCAGTACGCGGATTACAGCATCTGGCAGCGCGAACTGCTCGGCAGCGAGGATGATCCGGAATCGGTGGCCGCGAAGCAGGTCGCCTATTGGAAGCAGGCGCTCGCCGAGCTGCCCGACCAGCTGGATCTGCCCGCGGACCGGCTGCGGCCCGCGGTGCAGTCGTTCGCCGGTGGCAAGGTCGAACTTCGGGTGGACGCGCGGACCCATCAGGCGCTGATCGAGTTGGCCCGCGCGGAGGGTGCGACGCTGTTCATGGTCGTGCACACCGCGCTCGCGGTTCTGCTGGCTCGTTTGTCCGGCACCGAGGACATCGCGATCGGCACGCCGATGGCCGGCCGAGGCGAAGCCGTGTTGGACGAACTGATCGGCATGTTCGTCAACACGCTGGTGTTCCGTACCCGTGTCGACGCGGGCGAGGCGTTCGCCGATCTGCTGGCTCGTCAGCGCGAAACCGACATTCAGGCATTCGCCAATGCGGACGTGCCGTTCGAGCGGCTGGTCGAGGTGCTCAACCCGGTCCGTTCGACCGCGCGGCATCCGCTGTTCCAGGTCGGCCTGTCGTTCCAGAACCTGGCGCAGGCGACACTGGAGTTGTCCGGTCTGACCGTGGCGGGTCTGGACATCGACACCGAGTTGTCCCAGTTCGATCTGCACCTGATCGCCACCGACCGCTACGGCGACGCCGGTGAGCCCGCGGGCATCACCGGGTTCTTCACCTACGCGACCGACCTGTTCGATCACGACACGGTGCAGGGCTTCGTCGACCGGTTCGCCCGCTTGCTCGGCGAGATCATCGCTGCTCCGCGCACTCCGGTCGGTGACATCGAACTGCTCGACGCCGCCGAACGGTCCCGGCTGCTCACCGCGCGCAATGCGACCGAGCGTCCGGTGGATACGTCCGCCACGCTGGTGTCGCTGCTGGACGCCACAGTCGCGGCCGGGCCGAAGGAGGTCGCGCTCGTCACCGATGACGGTGCGTCGATCACCTACGGTGCGCTCGACATGCGGGTGAACCGCCTGGCGAGGCACTTGATTTCGCTGGGTGTCGGTCCGGAGTCGCGGGTCGCGCTGGCGTTGCGTCGTTCGGTGGATCTGATCGTGGCGATGTACGCGGTGGCGAAGTCCGGTGGTGCGTATGTGCCGGTGGATCCGGAGCAGGCTGCCGAGCGTACGAACTACATCTTGGCGACGGCGGCACCGGTGTGTGTGTTGACCGATGCGGCCGCGGAGTTCGAGACGGACGTCGCGCCGGTGGTGCGCATTGATGAACTCGATGTGTCAGGTGTGGACGCCGCGCCGATCACGGACGCCGATCGGGTGGGACCGCTGCGTCCGGAGAACACGGCGTATGTGATCTTCACGTCGGGCTCGACCGGCCGCCCGAAGGGCGTGGCGGTGTCGCACGGCGCTATCGCGAATCAGTTGCAGTGGAAGAACGTCGAGTTCGGTCTGGATGCCGCGGATGCGGTCCTGCTGAAGACAGCGGTGACCTTCGACCTCTCGGTGTGGGAGTTCTGGTCGGCCGCGGTGTGCGGTGGCCGCCTGGTGATCGCTTCGCCCGACGGTCATCGGGATCCGACGTACCTGAACGAACTCATGGCACGCGAGTGGGTGACCACGCTGCATGTGGTGCCGTCGATGCTGGATGCGCTGTTGACCGCCGGGATGCCGAATTCGCTGTGGCGGGTGCTGGCGATCGGTGAAGCTCTTCCGGGTGCGGTGGCGCAGCGGTTCCTGCGGACGAATCCGCGTACCGAACTGTTCAACCTCTATGGTCCGACCGAGGCGGCGGTGTCGATCACCAGCCACCGCGTCACCCTCGCCGACGAGACCGCCGTGTCGATCGGTGCGCCCGAATGGAACAGTCAGGTCTACGTCCTCGACTCCCGGCTGCGGCCGGTGCCGGACGGCGTCTCCGGTGAGCTGTACCTCGCCGGTGCGCAGTTGGCGCGTGGTTACTTCGGTCGGGTGGATCTGACCGCGGATCGTTTCGTGGCCAACCCGTTCGGGCCGGGTACCCGGTTGTATCGCACGGGTGACTTGGTCGCATGGACCAGCGCGGGTGAACTCGAGTACCGAGGCCGCACGGACTTCCAGGTGAAGATCCGCGGCTTCCGTATCGAACTCGGTGAGATCGAGGCCGCGCTGTTGGCTCGGCCGGAGATCGCGCAGACCGCGGTGATCGCGAAGTCCGATCCGAAGACCGGTGACCGGTTGGTGGCCTACCTCGTGCCCGGCGACGCCGAGGCCGGCGTCGATGTCGCGCAGGTGAAGTCGGCGCTGTCGGCGGGCTTGCCGTCCTATATGGTGCCGTCGGCATTCGTGGTGTTGGACGGCTTGCCGTTGAGCGTGAACGGCAAGTTGGATCGGAAGGCGTTGCCGGAGCCGGAGTTCGAGGTTCAGGTCTTCCGGGCGCCGTCGACGCCGATCGAGGAGATCGTGGCGTCGGTGTTCGCCGAGGTGCTGGGTGTCGAGCGGGTGGGTGCGGACGACGATTTCTTCGCGCTGGGCGGTAATTCGCTCTTGGCGACGCAGGTCGCGGCGCGGATCGGCGCGGCGCTGGACGGGCGGGTTCCGGTGCGGGTGCTGTTCGAAGCCGCCACGGTGGCCGGGCTGGCCGCGAGGGTCGAGCAGCACGCGGGGGCGGGTGGCCGTCGTGCGCTGGTGGCCGGCCCGCGTCCGGAGCGGATTCCGCTGTCGTTGGCGCAGCAGCGCATGTGGTTCCTCAACCAGTTCGACACCGACTCGGCGGTCAACAACATCCCCGTCGCGATTCGGCTGAGCGGCGATCTGGATGTCGACGCGCTGCAATCGGCGGTCGGGGATGTGGTCAGCAGGCACGAGACGCTGCGCACCCGCTACCCCGAAGAGGGCGGTGCGGCGCACCAGGTGATCGTGCCGGTCGCGCAGGCCGTACCGGACCTGACGCCGGAGGCGGTCGCCGCTGCGGACATCCAGCAGCGGATCATCGAGATCGTTTCCGCCGGCTTCGACGTGACCACCGAGATTCCGTTGCGCGCCAAGCTGTTCCACGTCACGACCGGAGGTGCGGCGGAAGTTGCCCCCGCCGGAGCCGACACCGAGTACGTGCTGGTGTTCGTCGCGCACCACATCAGCGCCGACGGCTGGTCGATGGGCCCGTTGACCCGGGATGTGATGCTGGCCTACGCGGCCCGCTCGGCCGGGGTAGAACCGGGCTGGGCGCCGTTGCCGGTGCAGTACGTCGACTTCAGCCTCTGGCAGCGCGACGTGCTCGGCGCCGAGACCGATCCGGAGAGCTTGATCTCACAGCAGGCCGAACACTGGCGCACCGCGCTGGCCGGGCTGCCGGACGAACTCAACCTTCCCGCCGACCGGCCGCGTCCGACGACGCAGTCGTTCACCGGTGGACGCGTGGTGTTCCCGATCGACGGCGAGTTGTACCGCGCGCTCACCGAGATCGGCAGGCAGCAGCACGCGACGCCGTTCATGGTCGTGCACGCCGCACTCGCGTTGTTCCTCGCGCGGATGTCCGGCACCGACGACATCGCCATCGGCACCCCGGTGGCCGGTCGTGGTGAAGCCGAACTCGACGACGTGATCGGCATGTTCGTCAACACGCTGGTGTTGCGCTCGCAAGTGGACGGCGACCTGACGTTCGGGCAGTTCCTCGCCCGCACCAAGGATGCCGATCTACAGGCGTTCGCGCACGCGGATCTGCCGTTCGAGCGGCTGGTGGAACTGCTCAACCCGGAACGCTCCACCGCGCGCCACCCCCTGTTCCAGGTGGCGTTGTCGTTCGAGAACCTGCCGGAGAGCAGCTTCGAGCTGCCCGGACTGCACGTCGGTGCGGTGGATTTCGACGTCGACATCGCGAAGTTCGATCTGTCTTTGACCATTCGCGAGGCAGGGACCATCCGGGAGGCGGGGGAGAACCCGGACGGCGCGGGCATGTACGCGGAGTTCTCCTTCGCGCGTGACCTGTTCGACGACGACACCGTGCGGGTGTTCGCCGAGCGGTTCACCAGGCTGCTCACCGCGATCGCCACCGAGCGGGAGACCCCGATCGGTGACCTGCCACTGCTGGACCCGTCCGAGCAGCACCTGCTCACACGCGTGTACGGCGAGGACGTCATGGCCACCGGTCTGCTGCCGGACCTGCTCACGCGCGGCGTGCAGCAGAACCCAGAGCAGATCGCGATCCGCTACCAGGGCAGATCGATCACCTACCGCGAACTCGACGAGTACTCCTCACGCCTGGCGCGCGTGCTCATCGCACGCGGCGTCGGACCGGAACGTATCGTGGCGCTGTCGTTCCCGCGCTCCTACGAGATGGTCGCGGCATTCTGGGCGGTGGCCAAGGCCGGTGGCGCGCATGTGCCGATCGACCCGACCTACCCCGAAGATCGCATGCGACACATGGTCAACGACTCCGGTGCGGTCATCGGCATCACCGCGCGCGAGTACGTGGACCGACTGCCGCGCGATGTCGAGTGGCTGCGGATGGACGATCCGGAGTTCGGCGCGCTGGTCGAGAGCCGGTCCGCCGAGCCGGTGACGGACGCGGACCGGATCTCCGCGCTGGCCATGCGGCACCCGGTGTATGTCATCTACACCTCGGGTTCGACCGGTATGCCCAAGGGCGTCACCGTGACCCACGCGGGTATGGGTGGACTGGTCGGCGTCGCTACCGATCTGTACCAGCTCGAGTCGCATCACCGGTTCCTGCACATCTGTTCGCCGAGCTTCGACCCGTCGGTGCTGGAATGGCTGTGCGCCGCCTACATCGGCGCCACGCTGGTGATCGTGCCGTCGACCATCATCGGTGGTCCGGATCTGGCCGAGTTGCTGCGCACCGAGCGGGTGACCCACACGATCATCACCCCCGCGGTGCTCGGCACCGTCGATCCCGAAGGGCTGGCGGCGCTCGAGGTCGCTTCTGTCGGCGGCGACGTCACCACACCGGAACTGCTGGCCAAATGGTGGCCGGGACGCAAGTACTTCAACGCCTACGGCCCGACCGAGACGACGATCATCTCGTCGTACGCCGCCCTCACCCCTGGGCGGCACATCACCATCGGACGTCCGGTGCGCGGTATGTCGGCCCTGGTGCTGGACAACCGGCTCAACCCGGTGCCACCGGGTGTCGCGGGCGAGTTGTACCTGGCCGGTGGCGCGCTGGCGCGTGGCTACCACAACCGCGCCGATCTCACCGCGGAACGGTTCGTGCCCAACCCATGGAGCACCGAGGGCGCGCGGATGTACCGCACCGGTGACGTGGTGCGCTGGTTCGCCGAACCCGGTGAGCGGGCGGGCAACGCCGCGCTACCGTCGGTGCGATGGGAGTTGGACTACGTGGGCCGCTCGGACTTCCAGGTGAAGATCCGCGGCTTCCGGATCGAACTGGGCGAGATCGATACCGTGCTCGGCCGGCACGAGGACGTCGAGTACGCGATCACCCTCGGCCGCCAGACCGCGGCCGGCGCCACGATTCTCGTCACGTATGTCCTGGCCACGTCGGGGCGTGAGATCGAAACGACACGGCTCACCGAGTACGCGTCGCGAAGCCTCCCGCCGCACATGGTGCCCACGGCCATCGTGGTGCTCGACGAGATCCCGCTGACCCCGGTCGGCAAGTTGGACCGCAAGGCGCTGCCCGAACCGGAGTTGGCCCCGCGCGAGTTCCGCGCGCCTGCCAACGAGGTCGAGGCGGTCATCGCCGAGGTGTTCGCCGAGGTGCTCGGGGTCGAGCAGATCGGTTTGGACGACTCGTTCTTCGCGCTCGGCGGCGACAGCATCCTGTCCATCCAGCTGGTCTCGCGGGCCAAGGCGCGTGGCGTGGTGTTCACCCCGCGCGATGTGTTCGAGCGGCGCAGTGTCGCCTCGCTCGCCGAGATAGCCGTGCTCGGCGCGGGCGCCGAACAGGTGAAACTGGAGGAACTTCCGGGCGGCGGTGTCGGCGATATCCCACTGACGCCGATCATGGCGCAGATCCTCGCGAGTGGCTCGTCCTACCAGCGGTTCTCGCAGACCATGGCGCTGCGGCTGCCCGATGGTATCGACCGGGAGACTCTGGTCGGCACCGTCGCGGCCGTATTCGACCACCACGACGTGCTCCGGTCGCGGCTGCGTCGCGTCGGCACCGACTGGAGGTTCGAGGCATTGCCGCGCGGTGCGGTCGACATCGATGCCCTGGTGCATCGGGTCGACCTGCCCGCCGACGTCGACGACGCGGAACTGGCCAGGGTCGGTACCGAGGCGCTGGACGCGGCGCTGGGCAGGCTCGATCCGGCGCAGGCGGCGATGGCGCAGTTCGTCTGGTTCGCGTTCGGCGCGGATGCGACCGGCCGGGCGGAAGATGACACAGCAGTGGGCGAACCGGCCGTCGGACCTGACGGCAAGCGGCGCGACGTGCTGCTGATCGTCGCGCACCACTTCGTCGTCGACGGTGTGTCCTGGCGCATCCTGATCCCGGACTTCGCGGTGGCCTGGTCGCAACTGGTCGCCGGTCAGCCGGTGACGCTGCCGGGCAACGGCACCTCGATGCGGCGCTGGGCGCACAGCCTGGTCGAAGCCGCGCGCGCACCGGAGCGAATTGCGGAACTGCCGTTCTGGCAGCAGGTTTCGGCGACACCGGATCCGCTGATCGGCACGCGCGCGTTCGACCCGAACCGCGACACGTTCGCGACCGTCGAACGGGTCGAGATCACGCTGTCCGCCGAGGTCACCGACGCGGTGCTCACCGCGATCCCCGGCCTCTACCGCGGCGGGGTGAACGACGGGCTGCTGTCGGCGCTGGCCATGGCGGTCGCCCGCTGGCGTGGCGACGATGCGGCGGCAGCGCGCGCGACCACGGAGGCGGACGCCGTTCACGGACACCGTGCGGCCCTGGTCAAGCTGGAGGGTCACGGTCGCGAAGAGGACGTCGTCCCCGGTGCGGATCTTTCCCGTACCGTCGGCTGGTTCACCACGGCCTACCCGGTCCGGCTCGACCTGGCCGGCGCCGATCTCACCGACGCCTTCGCCGGTGGCGCCGCGGTGGGTGAGATCGTGAAGTCGATCAAGGAGCAGTTGCTCGCGGTGCCGGACAAGGGTCTCGGTTACGGCCTGCTGCGTCATCTGAATCCGGAGACCGCGGCGAGCCTGGGTAGCGGCAAGTCGGGATCCGACACAGCCCAGATCAGCTTCAACTACCTCGGGCGGATGTCGGCGGGGGAGATCCCCGAACAGCTCGCCGAGATCGGCTGGGTGCCGGTGGCCGACCTCGGTCAGCTGGATGTCGACATGGACCTCGACATGCCCGCCAACGCGACGATCGACATCAACGCGATCGTCACCGACGGTGTGGACGGACCGCAGCTCGGGGCGGCGTTCGCCTTCCCGACCGGATTGATCGGCAAACAACGGGTGCGGGAGTTCGCCGACCTGTGGGTCGCGGCACTCACCGCACTGGCCACGCACGCGCGGCGGTCGGACGCGGGCGGCTTCACCCCGTCGGACATGCCGCTGGTCCGGGTCGGCCAGACCGACATCGAGCTGTGGGAGCGCAACTACTCGGCGCTGGCCGAAGTGTGGCCGCTCTCGCCGCTGCAATCCGGTCTGCTGTTCCACGCGCTGATGACGCAGTCCACCGTGGACGTGTACACCATGCAGGCTGTGGTGGACCTGGGCGGTGCGCTGAACGTGACACGCCTGCGCACGGCCGCGCAGGGCATCGTCGACCGGTATCCGAACCTGCGCACCGCGTTCGTCACCGACTCCGACGGACAGGCCGTTCAGGTCGTGCTGGATCGGGTCGAAGCGCCGTGGCGCGAGGTGGATCTCACCGGGCTACCCGCCGATCAGCGGACCGCGGAACTGCGCGAGCAGATCGCGGCCGACCGGGCGACGCACTTCGACATGTCCACTCCACCGCTACTGCGGTTCACGCTGTTCCGCAGCGACGAGGCGCAGTGGCACCTGGCCATCACCACCCACCACATTCTGTTGGATGGTTGGTCGATGCCGCTGCTCATGCGGGACCTGTTGGTGCTCTACGCGGTGCACGGCGATCAGACGGCGCTGCCGCGGGTGGCCTCCTACCGCAACTTCCTCGGCTGGCTGGCCGGGCGAGACCGGACTGCTTCGCTGCGCGCCTGGGCCTCGGCGCTGGACGGTGTCACCGAGCCGACGCAACTCGCGCCGCAGCCACGCGCCGCGGAGACCTACGAGATCGGCACGCTGACCGCCGAGATCGACGCCGACCGCACCCGTCAGCTCACCAAGCACGTCGCCGAACTCGGTGTCACGGTGAACACGTTGGTGCAGGCAGCGTGGGGCATCCTGCTCGGACGACTCACCGGCCGCGGTGAC
Source organism: Nocardia sp. NPDC049220 (assembly GCF_040647855.1). Classification (NCBI taxonomy): domain Bacteria; kingdom Bacillati; phylum Actinomycetota; class Actinomycetes; order Mycobacteriales; family Nocardiaceae; genus Nocardia; species Nocardia sp. NPDC049220. Next base: position 232,175 of record NZ_JBEZDA010000005.1, on the reverse strand, counting down.
GTGGTGTTCGGCGCGACGGTCTCGGGTCGTCCGGCCGAGTTGCCCGGTGTCGAGTCGATGGTGGGTCTGTTCATCAACACGCTGCCGGTGCGGCTGCGGATCGATGACCGCGAGACCGTCGGCAAGCTGCTGGAGCGGTTGCAGCACGATCAGGCCGACCTGCTCGAGCACCACTATGTGGGCCTCACCGACATTCAACGGGTGGCGGGCACCGGGTCGCTCTTCGACACCCTGCTGGTGTTCGAGTCGTATCCGATGGACAAGGACGCGATTTCGGCGGCCAGCTCGATCGACGGCATGTCGGTCACCGGTGTCGGCGTCAACGACGCGACGCATTACCCGATGACGCTGCTGGTGATCGCGGAGTCCACCCTCGAACTGACCCTGAAGTACCTGGGCAGTCGGTTCACCGCGGACGAGGTGGCGACCCTGTCCGCGCGCCTGGTTCGGGTGGTGGAGGCGCTGATCGGCGATCCGGATGCGTTGGTCGGCGACATCGATATTCTCGATGCGAACGAGCGGGCCCAACTGCTGGTCGAATCCGGTATCTCGGCGTCGGCGTCGGCGCCGGACCCGGTCGGCCGAGTTGGTGCGCGCACGGTGGCCAAGGTGCTCGCCGACGTCGTCGAAGAGGACCCGGCAGCGCCCGCGTTGCTGGCCGATGGCGACGAGATCGCCTACCAGGTGCTGGATCGGCGGTCCTCGCAGCTGGCCAGGGTGCTGATCGAGCAGGGTGCGGGACCGGGCGATGTCGTCGCGGTGGCGCTGCCGCGCTCGGTGGAGGCCGTGGTCGCGGTGTGGGCGGTGCAGAAGGCCGGTGCGGCTTGCTTGTTCGCTGGTGGGCTGTCGGCGGACGAATTGACCGCGGCGGGCGTCGGGTTCGGGATCACCCTGGAACCGGTGGCCGACAGTGAGATTCGTTGGATGGCGCTCGACGGACCGCAGGCGAAGCAGGATCTTGCCACGGCGCCGTCGCATCCGGTGTCCTACTCCGATCGGGTACGCCCACTCGGCGAAGAGCACCCCGCATTCGTCACCTACACGGCCGGCGAGGTCGTGGCGATTACTCAGTCCGAGGCACTGGCTCTAGCCGAACGGGTGCGCGAGGAATACGAGATCGACTACGAATCCACCACGTTCACCGTCGCCACATTCGGTCGAGCCGCCGCCCTGGAGTTCCTGGCTTCGGCCACCGCGGGCGCACTCTCGGTCCTCCCCGGCGATGACCTCGCCGACGACTTGGCCGACGGTGAGGTCACCCACTGGTTCGTCACCCCGGGTGACTCGACGGAGGCAGCCGACGCCGAGGTCAGGATCGTGATCGCCGAGTAGCGGTTACCCGAGAGCTGCTGGCGGGGAGCACCGACCGGTGCTTCTCGCCGACAGCTACCCCCGGACCGGTCGGCTGGACTCGGACGGAATCGGTGGCGATCCTTTCGCCATCGTTCGACGAGGTTGGAGGTGTTTCATAGGCGATGCCTATCCCCCGTTCCGACAGCTGGACGGCTGCCGACCTCGAACACATGCCCGAAGATGGATTGCGCTACGAGGTGTTGAATGGTCAGCTCGTCGTGAATGCCGCGCAGAAGCCTCGGCATCAGTGGCTGATCCAATGCCTGGTGCGCGCACTAGCGGATGCCAGGCCGTCCGGTGTAGTCGTGCTCGACGGCGTCGGAGTGCTGATCGGCGACGACGAGCCGATCCCCGATCTGATAGTGGCGAACGGGCCGATCGGATGGGATGACCGAGGAATCCCATCCGAACAGGTTCAGCTCGTGGTCGAGGTGGTGTCCAGATCCACTACGCTGCAGGACCGCATGGTCAAACCCGTCGTCTATGCCGAAGCCGTTATCCCGAACTATTGGTGGTTCGAGCCGAACCCGTTCAAGGGGCAACTGCGTGACGAGTCCGTGCCGGTACTGTTCGCGCACGAACTGGGCGATGTCGGCGCCTACCAGTTGACGCACCGGGTGGCGGCGGGGAACGCCGTCACCTTGCGCAGTCCTTTCGAATTCACGATTGATCCTGGATCGCTGCTGCCCTGACCGTCCGCCGGGCAACCATGACCGCAGATGCGCTAGCCGGGAATGGCGCGCTCCTCGACAAAGACCTTGCGGCAGACCGAAGCACAGAAGGCATAGTCGGTGCCATCGAGGGTGAGGGTGAAACGGGCGGTCGACCGTTTCACGGTCATTCCGCAGACCGGGTCGATGGTATACCCGTCAGGGGGTTGCGCGTGGTCGCCGGACTCTCGGTAGTCCTGCGTCATCAGCTTGGTGATCTCGGTGGCGCCGAGTTTCCGGCCGAAGGTGCCGATGTGGTGTTCGCGCAGGCCGACGATCTGGATCACGCAGTGCGGCGCACGGGTCAGCCGATCCGGATCACTCTCGGTTTCGGCGATGGCCCTCGTTATCAGCGGAATTACGTGGTCGCCGATGTTGTTGTTGCTCCATGATCCCGGGACGGTGAGTCGTACCAGATAACGTGGCGCGGCGTCCAACTCCGGTCCGCCGGTCGCCCACACCTCGGGACTACGCACCAGAACATGGGTTAGTTCACGGGCTTTCGCCAACACCGAGTCCGGCGCTCCGGGCTCCGTGGTCAGCTCGCGCAGGATGCGTTCGGCAAGCGCGCGTTTACGTTCGGCGGTGAGTGTGTCGTCGGGGACGAACAGTTCGACGGTCATCATGGGCGCGCATCCTTTGTCAGGCGCAGGGTACCGAAAGCGACGAGCAGGAACGCAAACACCGCGCACAGGGCGCGGGCGATATGGAACGCTTCCCAGCGGCCCAATATCTCGGCGTAGTCGGCTGGGCGACCGCTGATCGCCCACACCTTGATCTGCTGGTTGATCGGGACGTTGCCGAGCCGGGTGATCAGGAACGAGGCGACCGTGAGCGCTGCCGCGCCGCCCGCGAGCCGGCGGTACCTCGCGGACGAGCGCACGGCGAGCACCAGGGTGCTGAGGAAGGTCGCGCCCATCAGCGACTGCATGACAAAGCCATTCGCGCTCATCAGCGCGGTATGGAAAGTGAAGCGGACGTCCAGAGCAACCGTGCGAAAGGCATATAGGACATTGACCGCGCCGTAGCCGAACGAGCCCGCGAGCAGGCCGCCGAAGAACAGCGCGCAGGCTCGTGCCATAAGTGGCCTTTCGATGTTCAGCACAGGTGACGCTCCGCTGCCGATGCGAGCGTGAGCAATTCGTCGACCGACCATTGGTCGTAGACGTGCTCGCCGTGTTTCGCGGCGAGCACGTGTCCGTCCGGGGCGATCAGGAAATCGCCCGGGAGCCCGAGGCCGCCGCCTTCGGGTTTCGTGGGCGGGGCGGCCTGCTTGCCGCGCAGGGTCGCGCGCGCGTCGTGTGCGACACCTCGCAGGACAGCGGTCCATCCGCGCGGGTCGAGCAGTGTACGAGGGGAAGTCTCGACGCCGAACTCGCGGTAGAGAATGCGAGTCGGATCGGCGACCACGTTTAGCGGCAGGTCCGCGGTGTACTTGCGTAACTCCGCTGCGCTGGAATGGAACACGATCACCTCCCGAATGTTCGCCGCGGTGATGTCCTGTGCGCGGCTGACGATCGAACGGAGGTGCAGATTGCACACCGGGCACCCGGCGAATCGGCGGAACTGCAGGTGGATCAGGCAATCCGGGTCCGGTACCTGAATCTGCGCGCCGGAGACGGTGACCAGTGTCCGGTCCGGGACGGTGGTCGGTGAAGACATCGAGGGCTTCCTTTCGTAGGTGTACCTTGTACGCCTACGTTCAGTATGCGCGTACCTTGTACGCTGTCAACCCATGCCCCGTCCTCGGTCGCTGACCACCGCGGATCTCGCCGCGGCTGCCCTCGCGGTGCTCGACCGCGAGGGTATGTCCGCGCTCACCATGCGTGCGGTGGCCACCGAACTCGGCATGGCCACCATGGCCCTGTACCGCTACGTACGCGACCGCGACGGGCTCGAGTTACTGGTGGTGGACCACGTGTTCGTCTCGATCGACACGACGCTGCCCGCCGGGGTCGACTGGCGGGCGCGGATGGCGATGCTGCTCGAACACATCCGAGCCGGTTTTTCGGCCCATCCGGCGGCCGTGCCGCTCGTGCTGCGGCACCGCCAGTCCTCGATCGCGTCGCTGCGGGTGATGGAAGCCATGCTCGCCGTGCTCACCGAGGGCGGCTTCCACGGACGGGCACGGGTGATCGCCCAGCGCACGCTGGTCGCCTTCCTGATCGGCTTCCTGCAGAACAAGCACTACGCGCCGCTGTCGGGTCGGGGGACGATCGGGTTGTCGGAACTTTCCCCGCAGGACTATCCCCATCTGGCGCAAGCGGCCGGCCAGGCCAAGGATATGTCTGCCGACGACGAATTCCGGGGTGGTGTGCAGATCGTGCTGCGCGGACTGAAGCCTTAGCGAGTAATCCTGCGGTCAGGGCCGACGCCCCCCATTGTCAGTAGGTCGCGGCGGCAGGTAGCTGAGTCGGGTCACCGGCCGCCCAGCGCAGTGGATCCGGACCCAACTCGACCAATTGCTCCACCTGCATCCGGCACCAAGGCGAGACCTCGAGGGTGCCGTCGCACACACGTGTCGCGAAGCTGTGCCACGGTATCCATTCGGCGCCGTCCACTTCCTCAGGGTCTGCCTGAAGCGTGGTCGATTCAGCTGTGGCCGTGAAGACAGGGCACAGTTCGTACTCGACGATTCCATTCGGCATTTGAGCGCGGTAGGAGAAAGTCGGCAGGACCAGGGTGATGTTTTCCGCCTTCACGCCGAGTTCTTCGTGGACGCGACGTCGCACGGCGTCGGTGAGCGGTTCCTCCGGCTCGGGGTGGCCGCAGCAGCTATTGGTCGTGACGCCCGGCCACGTCGCCTTCGCCGATGAGCGTCGGGTGACCAACAGGCGACGATCGCTGTCGAAAATGTACGAGGAGAAAGCCAGATGAAGGGGGGTGTCTCGGTGATGCACCTGGTCTTTTGGGAGGTAGCCGATAGCTTCGCCATCGGCCCCGCAGAGAATGACTGAGGGGCTGGGTGTAGCAGGGTGATTCATAGTGGCGCCTGTTGTGGTGAAGGAAGCACGCTGTCGTGGACCGCCAGCGCTGGAGTGCGAGTGAGCAGCGAGTCGAAGGCGCGCTGCTGCTGTGTACGGTAGCAAGAGTGCTCGCGGGTCACCGCGGCCGCGAGGTCGGCGGTGTGGGTCGAGTCGACCGAAAGGTCGAACAGCAGGTCGGGACGCACTTCGTGGTGGCGGAACCTGCGGATCTGGCTGCGCCTGGCTGATAGCGCGTGCGCTGTTGCCTACTCCGGTGGCGCCGACGATGAGGTCGACATGTGTTTCGGGTGTCACTGTTTCGACGGACACGGCTACCCTTCCGCCGCGCTGGTGCCGTAGGGGTAGCGCACCGGCCGAAGGAAAGATGATTCGACGTCGAGTTGGCACAGCCCGTACGTGGCCTGATCATTTTTCCGGTGCGCCTCGCGCAATGTCTTCGGCGGGAGTCGCGCAGCCATACCACTACCCATGATCGTGCTTCCAGATTCGTGCCTCGCCGCTCGGATCGAAACTGCACACTCGAAGCGCTCGGCGTCTCGCAGATACTACAGGGATCTGCCTGATGTTCAGCCCCACCTCACGTTCGGCGTGCGACGTGCGGTACGGGCGTTCGGCCGGATAGTTCTCCCAGGTCGACTCGCCGACGCCGGCCTCGGCGAATATAAGATTTCGCCTGCTCGGCGGCGCGCTTCACGTGAAAGTAAGCCAGCGGCAGCGGGTCGGCGGCCGTGACGAGACGACACGACGTGCCCGGCTCCCGCTATGGGCGCGGTGTACTCCGACAAATGTAGGGATTTCCCGACTTCACCAGCCCATGTCCGCGCGGCAGACTCGAGCGACCGAATCACCGAAACGGGTACCGGCCCCACCGGTCCCAGATGCAGGTAGTAATTGTGACTGGTCACGACATCGGCGCAGGCAGTGCCGCTACAGATCACCTGTGGATGCATTTCACTCGCCATTCCACTCAAGACACCTCGGCCGCGTCCGTTATCGTGCGCGGCGACGGCCCCTACATCTACGACGCGGCAGGCCGCCGCTACCTCGACGGGTTGTCCGGGCTTTTCGTCGTGCAAGTCGGTCATGGCAGGCAGGAACTCGCTCAGGCGGCCGCCAAACAGGCGGGCGAATTGGCGTACTTCCCACTCTGGTCCTATGCCCACCCACCCGCGATCGAATTGGCCGAGCGATTGTCCGACCTGGCGCCGGGCAATCTCAACCGAGTCTTCTTCACCTCGGGCGGTTCCGAGGCGGTCGAAACCGCGTGGAAGCTTGCCCGTGCCTACTTCCGGCGCACCGGCCGTCCGCTCAAGCACAAGGCGGTATCGCGGGTGATGTCTTATCACGGCACCTCTATGGGCGCGTTGTCGATCACCGGAATGCCCACCGCACGTAATGATTTCGAGCCACTCGTGCCAACGGTTGTTCGTGTGCCGAATACGAACTACTACCGGCGCCATCATCGGGAATCGGACCTGTACGAATTCGGGCAGTGGGCCGCCGACCAGATAGCCGAAGCCATCGAACAGGAGGGGCCGGACACGGTCGCCGCGGTCTTTCTCGAACCGGTGCAGAACGCGGGTGGCAGTATCCCGCCGCCACCGGGGTATCTTCGTCGCGTTCGAGAAATCTGCGACCGGTACGACGTCTTGCTCGTAGCTGATGAAGTGATCTGCGGATTCGGCAGGCTGGGCGAGTATTTCGGCTCGCAGCGCTACGATCTGCAACCCGACATCATCACCTGCGCCAAAGGGTTGACATCCGGCTACGCCCAGCTCGGCGCGATGATCGCCGATGAGCGTTTGGCCGAACCGTTCCGCGCCGATCGCGACTGGTTCGCGCACGGTTTCACCTATGGTGGGCATCCCGTCGCGGCCGCGGTCGCTCTCGTCAACCTCGATATCATCGAGGGCGAACAGCTCAACGCGTACGTGCGCGCCAACACCGACGTCTTCCGAAGCTATCTCGATCGGCTTTATGACCTCCCCATCGTCGGCGATATTCGTGGCGACGGATTCTTTTTCGGCATCGAGTTGGTCAAGGACAAAGTGACTCGAGAAACGTTCACCACCGAGGAGAAGGAGGTGCTGTTGCGCGAATACGTGTCGAAGGCTCTGTTCGAAGCCGGACTGTATTGCCGAGCCGACGACCGCGGTGACCCGATCATTCAGTTGGCCCCGCCACTGATCTGCGACGAATCGCATTTCGCCGAGATGGAGCAGATACTTCGAGCCGTACTCAGTGATGCTTGGCGGCGACTGTGACGGAGGTGCGCGAAGAGATCACGCCGGTCGGGGCATTCATCGGCCGACACACGATGGCGGAACTCGAGGGTATCGATTCCGCGCTGCTGGACAACGAGGATCTGCTCCGGAAAATCCTCGCGGGGTCGCTGACCGTCGCCGGCGCCACGGTTCTCGACATCACGTCCAAAAGATTTCAGCCGCAAGGCGTCACCGTCCTGCTGTTGCTCGCTGAGTCGCACGCGTCCATCCACACCTACCCCGAACTCGGCGCCGCGTTCGTAGACGTGTTCACCTGTGGTGAACGTGCGGACCCCGGGTACGCCACCCGCCTGGTGGCCGAGGCCCTCAAACCCACCAGGCTCAACCTGCACACTGTCGCTCGCGGACACACCGAACGGAATGTCGTGAGAACCGGCGACGAGCCGGGGACCGAGGTGATGTCGTCGGCATAGTCGATCGCCACCAGGTGGGTCGGAAATGCCCCGGCTCGCTTGGTGTCACCGATTATCGCGGCTGTCCGTGCGACAATCGCGACGCGCGCAGTCGGCGATCGGCGCGCTGATCTGGATGATCAGTGGGTCGGTGACGCGATCTGCCAATGCTCCTGGAGTGCGCCCGCGATCTGCGGGAGCACCGTCACCGGAATACGCTTGCGGCGCAGTATCGCCCGGATCTCGGTGACCTGGTCACGCTTGCGCAGGTCGTAGGCGCCCGCGACCGGGCGGACCACCGGAGCTATCGACAGCAAGACCAGTTCGCCGTAAGGTTCGTCGCCGCCGGACAGGTCCAGCGCCAGTGACCAGCGAGACCGTTCATCGAGGGCGAACCGACCGGCCACCACACGATTCCAGTCGATGCTGGACACCGTCCACGGCGTGCACCGGTAGATGGAGTGATCGGTCAATACGACGGCATCCCTGGTGAACAGCGCCGACAGAACGGCGACGCCCGCGACGGCACCCGCCAGCAGGCCGGTGAACACCCGATTGATGCCGAACGCGGCGACAAACGCACCGCAGATCGTCACGGTCATCATAATGCCGAGCACGCCGTAGACCACTGCGCGCTGCGTCGGGACCACACCCGCTCGCACCGTTGTCATCTCACCTACCTGCCTCTGGTGCACTGCCGGGCATGACGGTACCGCCTGCTCGGCTACCGGCGCACACCGTCGATTTCCCATCGGTGGCCGACGCACGCGTCGAACTGCAGCCAGGTGGCCTCGCTCGTGGCGCGACTCGGTGATCCTGATGCCGTCCACCTCCGCAATACACCGAACTCGTCGAGCTACTGCGCTGGCTCGGACATTCCGATACGGCAGTGTCCGCTCGTGGACCGACGAGTGTCAGTCGATGTCGATCACGATCTTGCCGCGAGCAGTGCCGCTCTCCACGATCGCATGCGCGTCCGCGACCGTGTCGAGCGTGAAGCGCCTGGGGTCGAGCAAGGGCGCGAGCGATCCAGCGTCGGCGAGGGTTGCCGCCGCACGCATGATTTCCCCGTGATGCTCCCGCCCCTGGCCCGTCAGCATGGGCAACAGGGTGAAAACACCCGAATAGGTGGCTGCGCGGAAGGAAAGGGGGGCCAGGCTATGGGTACCCCAGCCCAGGGCGCTCAGGACGTGGCCGGTGTGCGTGCGCGCCGCGGCGAAGGAGGCATCGAGCACAGGACCGCCGACCGTGTCGAAGATGACATCGAAGCCGTCGCCGCCGGTGTATTCGGCGACGTACTCGTCCACGGCTGTGGTTGTGTAGTCGATCGGCGTGGCCCCCAGGCGCTCAACGACCTGCAAGCGCGAGGGCGACACGGTGGCGAAGACTTCGGCGCCGCGAGCACGTGCGATCTGAACGGCCACATGGCCGATACCACCGGCGCCCCCGTGCACGAGAACCTTCTGGCCCGCATGGACCTGCGCCCGGTCGACCAAGCCCTCCCACGCCGTGATGACCACCAGGGGCAGTGCCGCGGCCTCGCGCATGGTGAGCGAGGTCGGTTTACGGGCAATCAGACGAGCGTCGAGGGCCGCGTACTCGGCGAGTGAGCCCTGCAGATCACCGACGCCACCGGTCATGCCGTAGACCTCATCGCCGGATGCGAACTCGGTTACCCCCGCGCCGACCCGTTCGACCACGCCGGCCAGATCCAAGCCGAGTACGGCCGGCAGCTTGCTCTTGGCGTGCGGCGCCTTGCCGGCTCGAATCTTGGTGTCCAGCGGGTTGACACCGCTGGCCTGCACCTTGACCAGCACCTGGCCCCGCCCGGCGGTGGGTTTGTCGATCTGGCTCAGGATCAGCGGAGTGTCGAACTCTTGTAGGACCACTGCGCGCATGATGTGCGCCTCTTCCTGTTTGTCGGTGGATACGGTTTCCTTCGACAAGCCACATCACTGCAGCTCACAGGGCATCTCGATCCACATTCTCACGACTGCGAAATGCCGTCGGTGGATCCGGGTTCAGGCCGTGAGTGCGACCGCGGCCTCGGCGGTGTAGGCCAGGAAGGTCAGGCTTTCCTGAAAGTACAACTGGACGGTCGCCACGTCGTGCGACAGATATCCGATGGATACGTCCTGGCCGACGCGTAGATCGAAGTCGCCGCCGCGGGTCGTGAGCACGATCGCGCCGGTAATGGCGGGCGCCCAGACGATCTCGCCCTCCGGGATCAGGCGTTCGATGTGGGTGCGGATCGGATGCCCGTGGTCGGAGGTCTCGCTGACCTGGGTGAACAAGTCTGCGCTGAGCAGTACCGAGTATGGCCCGTCGACACCGGCCAACCGTAGTGCGCTCAACGCCTGGGCGACCGCTTCGGGGACCAGTCGGGGGTCGCTGGGCAAGGCGACCGGCTGATTGGACGAACTCGCCCGTATTCCGGTGATGTTCGCTGCCGGGTATCCCTCGAAGATCGTGCGGTCTTCGGCGAACGCGATCTTTTTCGCGGCGTCCTTCACCGCGTCCAGATCGGTGTCCTTGGCGCCGCGCTCGACGTTGTCGAGTTCCTCGCGCGACAGCGTGAACGGCACCCGCAGTTCCACCAAGGGCGCGACCACGCGCTGGCGGGCCAGCACGCCGTCGTCGGGTGCCGCGATCGGTGTCGTGTGACCGGTACCTGCCGCGGAGTAGTCGGTGCCGTGCGGGCCGGACAGGTCGACGACGCGGCGGCCCGCGATGTGCCGCTTGAACGTGCGCTTCGACTCCTCCTCGATGGCCGCCCATGCCTCGGAGGTGACCGGCGCGAGTTCGCGATGCAGGTTGTTCATTGCCGAGTGCTCCTTTTCAACGTGCCGATACCGAGGGTGCCGTCACCGGTCAGCGTGGCAGCACCGGCCAGCACCGCCTGCTCGACGGCGTCGGTGCCGAGGGATTCCATGGATTGCCCGACATCCGACGGGGCGGGCGGAAGATCGTCGAGGAAATCGACGGTCGGTGCGAAGAACGAGGTGCCGGTGACGGCGACGGAGAAGTCGAGGATGCGGTCGTACGCGGCATCCTCGGTGCCGACGAACATGCGCGTGAGCATGCGTTCGGTAACGCTCGGTGTGGCCGCGTACGCGATGTAATAGGTGCCGAATTCGCCGTCGCGCACGCTGCCGAAGGGCATGTTTCCGCGCAGGATCTTGCGCTCGGTGCCGTCCGGATCGACGAGGGTGTTGACCGCGACATGCGAGTTGGCGGGTTTGTCCTCGTCGGAGAACTCGAAGTCGTCCAGCTTGGTCCGGCCGATCACGTGTTCCTGCTCCTCGACCGACAGGGCGTTCCAGTCCGCCAGCGGGTGCGTGTACTTCTGCACGATGACGTAGCTGCCGCCGGTGAACACCGGGTCCTCGTCACCGACAAGTGCCGCGGAGACCGCCGCGGGGCCCTCCGGGTTCTCGGTGCCGTCGACGAAACCGAGCAGGTCGCGTTGCTCGAAGTAGCGGAAGCCCGCCGTCTCGTCGACAATCGTGGCCGCGCCTTCGAGTTCCCGGCCGATGGCCATGGCCAACTCGAAGCAGGCGCCTTGCGACTCGGCCTTGATGTGGAACAACAGGTCGCCCGGCGTCGCGGGCGCGCAGTGGCGCGCACCGACGAAGCCTGGGAACTCGTGCAGCTCGGCGGGCCTCGGTCCGGCGAACAGCCGGTCCCACGCCGCGGAACCGATCGAGGTGATGCAGGCGAGTCCGGCGCCCGGTAGCCGGAACCCCACCGAACGGCGCAGACCGGCGATGTCGGCGAGCAGATCGCGTACCGCCGCTTCGCCGCCGTCGTCTATGGTCGCGACCAGGAAGAGCGCGGTCGGCGCGAGCGGTTCGAGGATCGGCTGCGGCTCACCCATGATCGACACCCTAGTGCCCGGCTCGCTCGACCGATACGCATGATGTGGCTGTTATTTGGCCACTGTCAGCAGGAAGGCGACATCGTCGACGGCCTTGACGCTGTGGCGTGCCTTGGGCACCACGATCAGGTCGCCCGCCGAGCCCTTCCATTCGTCGGTGCCGCTGATCAAGGTCAGCGTGCCGCTGAGCACCAGCAGGGTGGCATCGCCGGCGTTGTCGTGCTCGGCCAGGCTCTGCCCGGCCGACAGGCCGACCACCGTCTGCCGTAAAGAATGCGTGTGGCCGCCGTAGATGGTTTGTGAACTGCGTCCACTCGTGGCGGCAGCAGCCAACTTCAGTTGTTGGCGCGCGACCGCAGTCAGCGATTTCTTGTCCATGGACCGCCTTTCACAGATCACCACAGCCGATGCCGGGCTGGTGGCAACGGCTTCAGGCGTTCGGACGAACGAGGGTCCGTCCGGCCCATATCGAGGAGTATGCCTGAGACCGTCGCGGCGCGGGTCGTGTTCGACCACCCCGCACGCAGTCGGGCGTGTTCGACCTGGTCGACCGGATCTGCGCGGCGTGGCGGTCGCCGATCAGGTGGTCCGCCCTCGGGTGTAGTGCCGGACGCGAAAGCGAAGGCCGGTCTTGGAGGTACGCCAGGGTTCCGGTTCGTCCGGTGTCCATTCCGGTCCGACCAGCGGTGCGTAGGCGTCACCGTCGACGGTGGTGTCGATCTCGGTGACCCGCAGATCGGTCGCGAAATCCATGGCGGCGCGGTAGATTTCGCTGCCACCAGCGACCCATACCGTGTCGGAAGCGCACCGTGCCAGCGCCTCGGGCACCCCTGCGGCGCGTTCGGCCCCCTCGGCCGTCCAGTCGGTCTGCCTGGTCACCACGATATTGCGGCGCCCGGCCAGCGGACGAAATTTCGGCGGCAGCGAATCCCAGGTCCGCCTGCCCATCACCACGGGGTGGCCCCAGGTGACGTCCTTGAAGTTCGCCAGGTCCTCCGGTACGCGCCAGGGGATGCTGTTCTGGTAACCGATCACCCCGTCGCGAGTCTGCGCCCAGATCAGCCCGATGGTGCGGCTCACACCGCCACCGCGGCCTTGATGGCCGGATGATGCTGGTAACCGACCACTTCCACGTCCTCGTAGCGGTAGTCGAACAGGGTCGGCGCGGGCCGCAGCCGGAGCGTCGGGAACGGAAAGGGGTCGCGGCCGAGCTGCTCGGTGACCTGCTCGAGGTGGTTGTCGTAGATGTGACAGTCGCCGCCGGTCCAGATGAAGTCCCCGGGTTCGAACTCGGTCTGCTGCGCGACCATGTGGGTGAGCAGCGCGTAACTGGCGATGTTGAACGGAACACCGAGGAACAGATCGGCACTGCGTTGATAGAGCTGGCAGGACAGTTTGCCGTCGGCCACGTAGAACTGGAAGAACGCATGGCAGGGAGCCAGCGCCATCTTGTCCAGTTCCGCCACGTTCCATGCGGAGACGATGATGCGCCGAGAATCGGGGTTGGTGCGCAGTGTGTGCAGCACCTGGGCGATCTGATCGATGTGGGTGCCGTCCGGTGTCGGCCACGACCGCCACTGTGCGCCGTAGACCGGGCCGAGTTCGCCGTTCGCGTCGGCCCATTCATCCCAGATCGAGACGCCGTGTTCGCGCAGCCAGCCGACGTTGGAGTCGCCGCGCAGGAACCACAGCAACTCGTAGATGATCGACTTGAGGTGGACTTTCTTCGTGGTGATCAGTGGGAAGCCCGTGGTGAGGTCGTAGCGCAACTGGTGGCCGAAGATGCTACGGGTACCGGTCCCGGTGCGGTCTGCCTTTTTCGTGCCGGAGGTGAGTACCAGACGAAGCAGGTCCTCGTACTGGCTATCGGGGGCGGAAGCCGGATGGAGCGAGTCAGGGGCCACACCTGCCAACTCTAGTCTTCCGCCGACCTGGCAAGCTCGCGGCCATGCGCAAGCTCTACGTGATCGGCATCGGCGCCGGCGACCCCGACCAGGTCACCGTGCAGGCCGTCAAGGCGATGCGGCGAGTGGAGGCGTTTTTTGTCATCGGCAAGGGCGAGGCCGCGCAGGAGTTGATCGACGTACGGACCGCGATCCTGGCCGAGCACATGGACCGGCCGTACCGGATCGTGCCGATCGCCGACCCGCCGCGTGATCGCCGACCCGCCGACTACGCGGGCGTCGTAGCGGATTGGCACGCTCGCAGGTCCGCGCTGCTGGAATCGGCCTTCGCCGAGGTGGATGGGGTCGGTGGCATTCTGGTGTGGGGTGATCCGGCGCTGTACGACAGCACCCTTCGGATGATCGAGCGGGTGCTCGCGCGCGGCGAGGTGACCTTCGACTACGAGGTGATCCCCGGGGTCACCAGCGCACAGGCACTGGCCGCACGACATCGCGTGGTTCTGCACGACATCGGCGAATCGGTGCACATCACCACCGGTCGTCGGCTGCGCGAAGAGGGGCTCGCCACACCCAACGCGCTGGTCATGTTGGACGGTGACTGCGCGTTCACCGCGATTTCGGGCGATGACGTGCACATCTGGTGGGGCGCCTACCTCGGGATGCCCGACGAGACGCTGATCGAGGGCCCGCTGCCCGCGGTGCGGGACGAGATTGTGCGCCGCCGCGCGGAACTGCGTGCCCGCAAGGGCTGGATCATGGACAGCTATCTGCTGCGCCGCGGCGGATAGCCGGCCTGGTCGCGGCGGTGCGGCGGAACCCGCAGGTTGTCGGTAGGTCTGGGTAGTCTTGACGCGTGCCCGAGCTACCGGAAGTGGAGGCGTTGGCGCAGTTCCTCCGGGAACACGCGGTCGGCGCCGTGGTGGGGCGTGTCGACGTGGCCGCGCTGAGCGCGGTGAAGACGTTCGATCCTCCGGTCACCGCGCTGTCCGGCCGGGACGTGACGGGAGCGGGCCGATGGGGGAAATTTCTCGGTATGGAATGCGGTGGGTTGTGGCTCGTGACGCATCTGTCGCGCGGTGGGTGGCTGCGCTGGATCGACGAACCCAGCCCGACCCCGCCTAAACCGGGCGGTAAGAGTCCGCTGGCGCTTCGGGTGCATTTCTTCACCACGGAGGGCGCGACACCTGCCTTCGACCTGACCGAGGCGGGCACGAAGAAGCGCCTGGCGGTGTATATCGTCGAGGACCCCAAGCTGGTACCCGGCATCGCTCGGCTCGGCCCCGACGCGCTCGAGCTGACCGAAGCGCAGTTCGCGGAGATTCTGCACGGCACTTCGCAACGGATCAAGACCGCCATTGTCGACCAGTCGTTGCTGGCGGGTATCGGAAACGCCTACTCGGACGAAATTCTGCACACGGCGCGGATCTCACCATTCGCGAACACGAAGACTTTGGCCCCGGACAAGGTCGCCGAACTGTACTCGGCCATGGGTGCCGTGCTCACCGACGCGGTGCGGCGGTCGGTCGGCCAGGACGCCGCCCGGCTCAAAGGTGAGAAGCGTTCCGGTATGCGGGTGCACGCCCGGACCGGGCTTGCCTGCCCGGTCTGCGGCGACGCCGTCCGCGAGGTCTCCTACGCCGAGCGGTCGTTCCAGTATTGCCCCACCTGTCAGACCGGTGGCAAGGTGCTCGCCGACCGGCGGATGTCCCGGCTGCTGAAGTAGTGGCGGCTCAGACCAGGGTGGGCGCCCGGACACCTTGCCAGGCAAGGCGTTTCGCCGTCTCCGGGTCGTGTTCCAGTCGGGTGGGGTAGTCGATGATCAAGGTGGTCCTGCGCTCCGCGGTATAGGCGGGCCACGAGGGCAACGGTGTGCCGGAGCGGGCGAACGCCAGCCAGTTGTCCTGAAACTGGTCGGTGACCGCGAGCAGCCCGCGTCGACCGCCGGCGGCGGTGAGGGTGCGGCCGAATGGGGAGTCCGCCGCACCGAAGACCGGGATGAGGTCGCTCGCATGGGTGGCGCCGAGCCCGGCGAGATGCAGTGCGCGCGGCGCGAAGTCGTAGCGATAGGCGTAGGTCGGCGCGTGCCGGCTATGGCCTTCCATCACGGTCACCGAAGGACGCCAGAACGTGAAATCGCCGCCGGCGCGCACCGCGGCCTTCGAGCGCGGATAACCGGAGTACGCCGCGGCGATCCGGGATTCGGCGTTGTCACCAGAGCCGGCGAGTGCGGTGCGTAGCCGCTCCGGGCTGGTCGGCAATTCATCGATGAACCGCGCGAACAGCGTGCCTTCGTCCCGGGTCGTTCCGATGATCAGCGGCACCCGGTGCGCGGTGCCCGCGCTGATCGCGTCGATCGGTGCGCGCGGAAGGTAATCACCGTCCACCACCGGACATGCGGGATACAGCCCCGGCTGTTCGCGCAGCACCTGGTTGATGGTGCGGTCGACCGCGCGGCGGATGTCATTGGCGCCCGCGGTGCGTAGTGCGGTAGTGGCGGTGTCCGGTGTGGCGCCGAGCGCCGCGACGCAGCGGCGGGCGAAGACGCGTGCCTCGTCGGCGGTCACCGCCCAGTCGGCGGGCGCGCTCTGCGCGATGGCCCGATGGAACAGGCCGTTCGCCGCGGGCGTGGTGAGCAGGGTGAGGACGGCGTGCGCGCCCGCCGACTCGCCGAAGATCGTCACGTTGTCCGGGTCTCCGCCGAACGCCGCGATGTTGGTGCGCACCCACTCCAATGCGGCCACTTGGTCGCGCAGTCCGAGATTGGTGTCGAACGGGTGTTCCGGCGTGCCGAACTCGCTGAAGTCGAGGTAACCGAACGCGCCCAGGCGGTAGTTCAGCGAAACCACCACGGCGTCGCCGCGCAGTGCCAACCGCGACCCGGAGTACAGCGCCAGCGCGGACGTGCCGGTGAGGTAGCCGCCGCCGTGGATGAAGAGCAACACCGGGCGCGGGACCGCGGACGGCCGCGTAGGCATAGTGACATTCAGTGTCAGCGCGTCTTCGCTGGTCGGCTGGAAGCTACGCGGTCCGGTCCTTGCGCCGGAGCGGTGCTGCATCGCCGCGGAGGTGAATGCGGTGGCCTGGCGAACACCGGACCATGGGTCGACCGGTCGCGGGGCGCGAAATCGCAAGTCTCCCAGCGGAGGAGCCGCGTAGGGAATGGAACGCCAGCGCGACACGCGGTTGCCACGGCGTCCGCGGACGACTCCGTCCGCGGTCGTGATATCTCTCGTTGCCACCATTCACCGATGGTAGCTACGCGCGCCGCTGCTCCAATAGACGCAACCAGAATTCGCTCACGGCCGGAAATGCCGGCACCGCGTGCCACATCGTCGCGAGCGGTACCCGGCCGACCACCGCGATCGTCGCCGCGTGCAGCTGTTCGCCCACGTCCGGCCCGACGAACGTGGCGCCGAGCAGTGTGTCGGTGGCGCTGTCGACGACCAGTTTCGCGTGGCCCGCGTAGTCGTCGCGGGTCAGGGACGATCCGGCCACCACGATGTCGAGTTCCACCGTCTCGACTGCGTGGCCCGCTGCCCTGGCCGCCGCCTCGGTCAGCCCGACGGAGGCGACCTCGGGTGCGGTGAACACCACCTGCGGCACCTTGCCGTGGTCGGAACTCGCGAAAAACTTCCCGTCGTCCAGCGGCCGGCCCTCAGCCCGTGCCGCGATCACGTCGCCGCACACTCTGCCCTGGTACTTGCCCATATGTGTGAGTGCCACGCGCCCATTCACATCGCCGACGGCGTACAACCACTCGCCCGTGACCCCGCCTACGGTGAGATGGTCGTCGACCGTGACATAACCGCCGGGTAGGCCGACCGTGGCCAGTCCCAGCCCCGCACTGGTAGGCGCACGTCCCGCCGCGACCACGATCTCGTCGACAACGATCTCCGACTCTCCCTCCGCGCTGCGCAACCGGACCGTGGCGGGACCGCCGTGGATCCAGCCCTCTCCGGTGGCCACGGCTGCCGGACGCTCGACTGCGGTCGGTTCGGTGCCGAACCGCACCCGCACGCCCGCCTGGGTGAGCGTCGCGGCCACCCGCTCACCCGCGAACTGTTCGGCCGAGGCAAGGACGGCGGAGCCGCGCACGAGCATGGTGACCTCGGCGCCCAGTGCGGCCAGCCACGTCGCCGCCTCGCAGGCCACCACGCCACCGCCGACCAGGGCGACTCGGCGCGGGACCTCATGCAGATTGGTGACGTCGCGGGAGATCCACGGCAGCGCCGCGCGCAGGCCGGGCACATCGGGGACGTTGGCGGTGGTCCCGGTGGCCAGCACTACCGCGTGCCTGGCGCGCAGCTGCCGCCCGTCGACCTCGACCAGGCGCTCCCCGGTCAGCCGGCCCGCGCCGCGCACGACCTCGATATGACTGTGCCGGGCCCAGTCGACCTGCGACGAGTCGTCGTGGTCGTGCACGAACGCGTCACGTCGGCGCAGCACGGCCGCCACATCGAGTCCGGTGGCGGAGACACCCGGCATGGTTCGTGCGGCCGCCAGCACGTGGCCCGGCCGTAAGAGCGCTTTGCTGGGGATACAGGCCCAGTACGAACATTCGCCGCCGACGAGCTCGCGCTCGACGATGGCTGCGGTGCGGTCGCTACCCGCGATGGCGTAGGCGGCGGCATTCTCGCCGGCCGGCCCGCCACCGATCACGATGACGTCGTACTCGGTTGGTGTACTCGACATGGCGGCGGCTACTGCAGGTAGCCCTCGACCTGCGACACCGAATTGGCTTGGACTCCGTCGGACGACTCGCCCGAGTCGGCCCGTGCCCTGCGATGCCGTAGCAGGTCCCAGGCCTGATCCAGCATCACTTCGAGTTCGGCCAGACGCTGGCGTTCGGTCTTGGGATCCAGTTCACCATTGGTTGCCTGCGAGCGCAGCTTGTGCTCCTGGTCCACCAGATCCTTGATGCGCGCCAAGATGTCCTGTTCGCTCATGCGGACCATGCTACGGGCCGGCTCAGGCAATCGGCGGCGATCGGGACCGCGGCGACCAGGTCTGACCAGGACAGGGCGGTGTAGCCGAGTGCGACGCCGAAGTGGCCGCGGCGGGGCCCGAGATGGTGTCGGGCCAAGCCGTCGAGTGCGATGCCGCGTGTCTGTGCCGCCGCGACAACGCGATCCTCGGTCTGCGCCGAGTCCACCGGGACGACGACATGAGAACCGGCGTCGTCGCCGACGACGTCGAGCCCACGCCGGCCCAGTTCGGTCACCACCAGCGCGCGACGGGGTGGCAGCGCGCGGCGCAGCCGGCGTAGGTGCCTGGCCAGATCGCCGTGCGCGGCGAAGGCCGCGAGCACCTGCTGGCCCGCCGGACTCGGGCTGGTTCCGGTCCGCTCCCGATGAGTGAGCACTGCCTCGGCGATCTCGGGTGCGGCGAGCAGCCAGCCGACGCCGAGACTCGGGGACAGAATCTTGCTCGTCGTGCCGAGGTGGACCACGACATCCGGAGCCATGGTGGCGAGCAGTGGCAGCGGTGCGGCATCGTAGCGCAATTCGCCGTCATAATCGTCTTCCAGCACGACGATTCCGGATCGGCGCGCGTGCTCGACCAACTCCACCCTGCGGGCTGCCGGCATCCGCGCGCCGAGCGGAAACTGGTGTGCCGGTGTGCAGTACACGGCCTTTGCCTTCGGCGGCACCAAGTCGACACGCAAGCCGTGCTCGTCCACCGGAACCGGAAGAACCTGGACCCCGACTGCGGCGAACGCTCCGGCCGCTCGCTGATAGCCCGGGTCCTCCATCGCGACGACATCACCCGGGCGCAGCAGGGCGGCGGCCAGTTCGGCTACGGCGGAACTGGTTCCGGCTGTGGCGAGCAGCACGGTGTCGCTTCCCGCGCCGAGGCCGCGGTGGCGTAACAGGTGCTCGATCACCGCTGCGCGAAATTCCGGTTCGCCTGCCCGGTCCTTGCGCACCAGCGGAGCGTGATCGGCGGCGGACCGCCAAGCCCGGCGCCACGCGGCCGGATCCATGGCTTCGGCGCACGGAGCGCCGGGGCCGAGGTCGAACAGCCGAGGTGTGCCGTCGGTGCTACCGGTTACCGCGTCGCGCGCGGGTATTACGGCCGGGGCGGTGGTCAGATAGGTGCCGGACCCGCGCCTGCCGTTGATCCAGCCCTCCGCGTGCAACTGGTCGTAGGCAGCGGCCACCACGGTGCGGCTCACGCCGAGCCGATCGGCCAACGAGCG
Organism: Nocardia sp. NPDC049220; assembly: GCF_040647855.1. Classification (NCBI taxonomy): domain Bacteria; kingdom Bacillati; phylum Actinomycetota; class Actinomycetes; order Mycobacteriales; family Nocardiaceae; genus Nocardia; species Nocardia sp. NPDC049220. Next base: position 212,468 of record NZ_JBEZDA010000005.1, on the reverse strand, counting down.
GGAGGACGGCAACCGGTCGCCGCTGCGCAGCAGTCCGGTTGCGGCCGCGCGCCGCAGCCCGTCGGCGACCTGCATCGAGAGCGGTTCTGGCAGCTCTCGATCGAGGGCTAGCGGCAGGTCGAGCACGGGACACCTCGCATAGTGGCCTGAGAAAATATCGTTGGATTGGCACTTCGATAATGCCATTGAGGGACCGATGCTGAGCATATGACCGAATCAGCCAGCTCACGGCCTCCGCTGTCTCCGACACCGCGCAGCACACTTAACCGATTGCGGGACCGTGCTCGGACCGATCGGGCCGACCTGGACGCGGTGCTCGACGCCGGGCTCGTCTGCCATCTCGGTGTGCTGCTCGGCGGGGCGCCGGTGGTGCTGCCGACCGCCTACGGGCGCGACCGAGACACGCTCTACCTCCATGGCTCGACTGGTGCGGGAAACCTGCGCGCGGCCATCGCGTCGGACGTCTCGGTCGCGGTCACGCTGGTCGACGGCGTGGTCTACGCACGCTCGGCCATGCACTTCTCGATGAACTATCGCTCCGCGGTGGTACTCGGTCGTGCCGTCGAGGTCACCGAACCCGCCGAGCGGATCCACGGGCTGCGGGTGGTTGTCGAACACGCCGCACCAGGCGCCTGGTCACGGGTGCGCTCGCCGAGCGCCAAGGAACTCGCCGCGACGATGGTGCTCGCCCTCGATCTCACCGAGGCGTCGGTGAAGATCCGCGTGGGCGATCCCCAAGACGACCCGGCCGATATCGAGGCGGGCGGGGTATGGGCCGGCGTGCTACCGGTGCGTCGAATGTGGGGCGCACCGGTCGACTCCGGCGACCTGGCACCCGGCATCGCCGTTCCATCCGACGTACTCCGGCGGACCGAACCCGGTTTGATTCAGGTGCGCTGATCGGTAGGTCCCAATCCCGGTGTGACGTCCACCGTGCGGCCGCACGGTCGCTTCCCGGCTCACCGTGAGTTCGGCCGCCGATGGGGCGTGCTTTCCCGTCGATCGAGGCCGAGTCGACGAATGGCGGGCATCGTTTCGGTCGGGTTCGTCATCGAGCCCACAGCGGAGATCACCGCGACGGTGCCGAGCCGGTCGCTGGCTTCGGCCGTGTACGGGATCGGCCTCCGCGTCGCCGAATCGTGATCGGACCATCGGAGGTCGCGGATCGTAAAGTGTTGATGCGCAGCAGTTATGGATCGCCGCATGCGCCTGTCGATCTGCCGGGGCGTGGGGGAATGGCTATGGACCGTCTCGCATCCCGGTCGAACGCTCGGCTGGGTGCCGCAGTCGCGTTTCAGAACACGAATTGATTTCCGTAACCCGTCGTCTGCAAAGAGCCGTTCCGTGCGTCGGCACGGACGGTGATGAATGGTATCGCCGAGGCCTGCGGGATACACGAGCTGACATTCAACGGGGAATTGTTGTGGGCGAACGTGTAAGGGAACTCCGCATCCTCATCCAGGAGCGCCGCGCCGATAATTACGGCGGTCACAGTGCCGGGGGCCAGAGTCACGTCCAGTTCGAACTCCATGTTCGCCTCGGCACCGATGGTGGGCTGGACACCGACGCTGCCGCCGATGGTGACGCTCGGCGGAGCGTCCATCTCCAGATTGAGGGCCCCGTCGAGGCTGACGAAGGGTGTGATCGAGGCGTTGACGCCGACACCCGGGGCGATACCTATCGTGAAACCATTGGAAAGGTCCACGGCGCAGCCGATCAGATACCCGACACCGATCAGTCCGCTACGCAGCGACGAGACTCCGTCGAGGAGGACCGAGAAGTCTCCGGACACCTTGACCGAGTGCGCGAAAGGTATGAATGGGACATCTCCGCCGGCGGGTACGGCAGCGTTCGAATTCACCGCCGCGATCAGATGCAATCCGCCTGCACTGATTTCCCCCGGCTCCGCGCTGGCCGTCGTGTCGGCGACAGTGCCGGTGGCAGCCACCAGCATTGCGGTGAGCACGGCCAGGAAACGCGAATGCTTGCGGTTCATCACGCTCCAGTCGAGTGGTCGTCGAAACGGAAGTTCACGCGCGGCCTCGCACCCAACGATCGTCATGGATTGTGTTCGGCGGGTGTGGACTGGCACTTTACCGTCAGGTCCAGCTCAGCGAGAGTAATCGCTGCGGTCCGGCGAGTTGCCGACACGATCGGCCACGGTGCTGGTAAGGATCGTGTCGACCATCGAGTCCGGCCTGTCTGCGCACGGTTCGACAACGGCGATGACCTCGTGCGCCGACCTCACCACGCGTATGCCGACAGCCCGACTGAGGTTGTCGTGCGCAGCGCCAATGCGCGTAGCGCGGCGGCGGATTCGATGCGCGCCGGGTCCAGGCTGACCAGGCTGAGCACATAATCGTCACCGATGCGGCACAGGTAGCCGGAAAGTCTGGTGCGCGGCAGTTGTGCAGCGGTGAGATCGGGATGGATGGCGCGGGCGGCGACGCCGGTGCAGCGGTGCGGACCCAGGGCCCGCAGCGTGGCGGGCAATGTTCCGATATTGGAGCACAGGATGTCTCGCTCACCCGCGCCTCTGGACAACGCATGGGCCCAGCGGTCCGGGATCACCTGGAGTAGTTCCTCAGGGATACCGCCGGGTGCGTGGATCCGCCGCTCGTAGGCGGATCTGGCCGATGCGCGGATTGTCGCGGGGGTGTCGCCGCGGACGACCGCGATCTCCGTCATGGCGAGGTCGTTGTCGACCTGGGGTTCGTCGCGGGTGTCGACGGGAAGGCTGGCTTCGATGGTGTTGTTCGGAAATCCGCTGTGCCACAGTATGGTCGCGACGAGCTGGATGAACAGACTGTTGGCCGTACCGCCGGTGGTCGCGGCGACCCGATCCCACTCCGGGGCCGGGCATTGCAGGATCGCACTGTGCGTGACCGGTCCGGTGGGTATCGCCGGCTCCGGCGCCCGAGTCGTGGCGGCGGGGTTGCGGGGAATGCCGCGACGGATCGCGGCAGCGGTGCCGCGCAGAACAATCGACCATTGGCGCAAGGCATCGAACCAATCCGAGTCGCTCGCCCCCGATCCCGACACCTCCGGGTGGGGACTACCCAGCGCTCGGTCCACGGCGAGCACCAGCGCGCGGCCGTCGGCAAGGGCGTGCGAGCACGTGAGGGCGATGATCGAGCCGCCATTGGTCAACCTGGCGCTCGAAAGGCGCCACCCTGGACCGAATTCCGGGTCGAGGTCGCTGCCCTGTGCGTCGGCCCAGTCCAGTAGAGCTGTGTCGGACAGCACGACCTCGGTGCTTACGAGCTGATGGGCGCGGGTGTTGCGCTGCCAGGACCGGCGGGCGCCGGGTACCCGCGGCCGACTCACCCTGCGCCCCAGCGGTCCTGAACGAAGGGCGGAGTGCACCTGTGCCAACAGCGCTGGATCGACCCGGTCGGCGGTGCGCCACAGCCCTTGCAGGGCGATCGGGGTGCCCAGCCCGCGGTGGGTGCGCAGAAAGATCTCGTCGACGACGCTCATGCGTCCCATCGTGCTCAGGTGGGTGCGCCGTGTCGGCCCGCGCCCGACGCGAACCGCTGTGCGCCGTCGAGCGCACCGTTGTCCAGCGCTCGCAGCCCGTGCCGGAATTCGTTGCGCAGCGCGGACTCCTCGGTCATCCCGTCCTGCTCGAGCAGGGACATCCGATCCGAACGCAGGCAGGTCTGCGGCAGCGCGGCCAGCTCCGCGGCGAGTCCCTCCGCGGCGCTGCGGGCTTCGCCGGTCGGCACCACCCGGGTGACCAGTCCCATCTGCAGGGCCTCCTCGGCGCCAACCGGACGTCCGGTGAGCACCAGGTCCATGGCGCGGCCGGTGCCGATGAGGCGCGGCAGGCGAATGGTGCCGCCATCGATCAGTGGGACGCCCCAACGGCGGCAGAACACGCCGAAGGTACTGTCCCGCTCCGCGACACGCAGATCGCACCACAGTGCCAACTCGAGCCCACCCGCCACGGCGAACCCGGAGACCGCGGCGATCACCGGTTTGGACAGCCGCATCCGGGTCGGTCCCATCGGCCCGTCGCCGTCCTCGGTGGCCTGGTTGGACCGCTCGGTGCCGAGGCTTTTCAGGTCGGCTCCCGCGCAGAAGGTCCCGCCGTCACCCCACAGGACAGCGACTGCCGCCGCTGGGTCGGCGTCGAACTCACGGAACGCGTCGGCCAACGCGGCCGCGGTCGGTCCGTCGACGGCATTGCGTGCCTCGGGGCGGTGCAGGATCACCGTCGTCACGGGGCCGTTGCGTTCGATCAGTACGGTCACGCGCTCGACCATACGCCGTAAAAGCGCCCTTGTTGAAGAAATGAATCGATGGTTCACTTCTTGTATGGCCTACCGCAGAACTCCCGCCGTGCAGGCCCGCCTGGACGCACAAGCGGGGCTGATCCTGCAGGCCGCGACGAAAGTCCTGTCCCGTGGCGGGTACGCGGCGCTGTCCATGGCGGCGGTCGCGGCCGAGGCGGGCGTAGCCACCGGCACGGTCTACAAGAATTTCAACAGCAAGACCGACCTGATCAGCGCGGTCTTCCGCAAGGTGGTCGCTGGTGAGGTCGCGGCGGTGGCCGAGGCCGGCGCCGTCGGGACGGCGGTCGAGCGGGTGACCGCCGCGGTGGAGACCTTCGCCGGTCGTGCGTTGAAGAACCCGCAACTGGCCTACGTGCTGCTTGTCGAACCGGTCGACACCGTCGTCGACAGCGAACGGTTGACCTTCCGGCTCGCCTTTGCGGAGGTGTTCGAATCGGCAGTGGCCGACGGGGTTTCCCGGGGTGAACTGCCGCCGCAAGACTCGAAGCTCAGCGCGGCCGCCTTGGTCGGCGCGCTGGGCGAAGTGCTGGTCGGCCCGCTGGCCGACGCGTCACAGGGGGAATCCGTCGTCCCCGAACTAGTCGCTTTCGCTGTGCGCGCGCTGGGGGTGCGTGCGGACCCGGGCGTACTCGGCGCTCGGTCGGAACAAGGAGTGTCATATGCGGACACATGAAGTCTTCAACCAGGTACCCGACATCGTTCCGTTCGACGTCTCGCGCAATCCCGCGTTGATCGAGGGGCTGCACCGGGAAGGTGCGGGCTGGGCGGAACCGGAGGTCCGGGAGCTCGGTGCGCTCGCGGGTGGGTCCGAGGCGCAGGAATGGGGCAGGCTGGCCAATGAGTACCCACCAGTGCTGCGCACCCATGATCGCTACGGCCGTCGTATCGACGAGGTCGAGTTCCATCCGCACTGGCACAAGTTGATGCAAGTCGCGGTCGAACACGGCCTGCACGGCACGCCGTGGCTGGAGGACCGTCCTGGCACGCACGTGGCACGCGCCGCGAAGTTCTACACCTGGGGCGTTGCCGACGCGGGCCACACATGTCCGATCTCGATGACCTATGCGGTGGTGCCCGCGCTGCGGCACAACGCGGATCTGGCGGCGACATACGAACCGTTGCTCGGCTCCCGCATCTATGACTTCGGTCTGCGAGAACCGTCCACCAAAGCCGGACTCATCGCGGGCATGTCGATGACCGAGAAGCAGGGCGGCTCGGACGTCCGCGCCAACACGACCACCGCGACCCCGCGACCGGATGGTTCGTACCGGATCGTGGGACACAAGTGGTTCACCTCGGCACCGATGTCGGACATGTTCCTCACGCTGGCGCAGGCACCCGGTGGCCTGTCCTGTTTCCTGCTGCCCCGGGTGCTGCCGGATGGCAGCCGCAATCCGATTCGGATCCAGCGGCTCAAGGACAAACTGGGCAACAAGTCCAACGCGTCCGCCGAGATCGAGTACGAGAACGCCACCGGCTGGCTGGTCGGCGCGGAGGGCGCCGGCATCAAAACCATCATCGAGATGGTGAATGTCACCAGGATGGACTGCGTGATCGGCTCGGCCACCGGTATGCGGGTCGGCGCGGTCTACGCGGTGCACCACGCCAGGCATCGGAAGGCGTTCGGCGCCGCACTGATCGACCAGCCCGCTATGCGCAACGTGCTCGCCGACCTGGTGATCGAATCCGACGCCGCGACCACCGTGATGATGCGCCTGGCCGGTGCCACCGACCGGGCCACGCAGGACCCGGCCGAAGCGGCGCTGCGGCGCATCGCGTTGGCGGTCACCAAATACTGGGTATGCAAGCGGGCGCCCGCGCACGCGGCCGAGGCACTGGAATGCCTGGGTGGCAATGGCTATACCGAGGAGTCCGGTATGCCTCGGCTGTACCGGGAGGCGCCGCTGATGTCCATCTGGGAAGGCTCGGGCAACGTCGCGGCGCTGGATGCTCTGCGCGCCATGGGTCGTCAACCCGATACCGTCGAGGCGTACTTCAACGAGGTGTCGCTCGCCAAGGGCGAGAACCCGCGACTGGACGACGCGATCGCCCGGGTGGGCAAGGAACTGTCCGACCTCGACAACATCGAATACCGAGCGCGGCGCGTCGTCGAGTTGATGGCACTCGTGCTGCAGGGCGCACAACTGGTCCGGCACGGCCACCGAGCCGTCGCCGACGCTTTCTGCGCCACCCGGCTCGGCGACGACTGGGGCATCGCGTTCGGCACATTGCCGGTCGGGGTGGATACCGGCGCCATCATCGAGCGCGCGTTCGTCTGACAAACTTCTCGTCGTGTTCTGCCGCCGTGATGTGCAGGTCACAAGGCGGTATGGTGCGGCGGTGGCTGGGGAATTCGCTGAGAGACCGGTGGACCGGTTGGCGCGGCGGGTGTTGGATCGGGTCGGCCGAGGCCGGTATCTCGTGGGTATCGCGGGTCCGCCCGGAGCGGGCAAGTCGACATTGTCGGCTTTGTTGCGGAAGGCGATCGATGCCGAGGCGGGGGCGGCCGTCGCCGAGATCGCGCCGATGGACGGCTACCACCTGACAAACGACGTGTTGTGTGCCAGGGGAAGTTTCGCGCGCAAAGGGGAACCGGACACCTTCGACGTTGCGGGATACGTGGCTGGCCTGCATCGGCTGCGCAGCACGCCGGTCGGAGAACCAGTCGCCTGGCCGACGTTCGACCGAACCATCGACGCGCCGGTACCCGATGGTGTGGTGTTCGACCAGCAGTCCATCGTGCTCACCGAGGGCAATTATCTGTTGCTGGACGACTTCGAGGGCCGGATGTGGTCGGCGGTGCGAACCCTGCTCGACGAATGCTGGTACCTGGACGCGCCGCGAGAAGTGATCGAAGATCGCCTGCTGCGCAGGCATATCGGTGGTGGCCGCACACCGGCGGCCGCGGCGACGAAGGTGCGCGACAGCGATCTGCGCAACGCGGACCTGATCGCGACGACCAGGGCACGCGCCGATCTGATACTGCGCGAGAATTGCGGACGTTACTCGGTCGCCGAATGCTGAGGGATGCTCATCGCACAACATTCCTCAGCGGCGGGAGCTCCACCTACCACCGGTCGAGTGAAGTAGCGGTGTCGCGGAAAGTGGGTGTAAATGTTCGAAGTCGAGGTGCGGCAAACGGGCCCAGCCGTATGTGGACAGTGCCGCGGCTGTTGATCGTGCAGCGCGAGCACCTGGGCCGGTTCGTGCTGCCCCGTGCTCGATGGTCGAGCAGATGCGCCGGATCACCGACACCGCGACCGCGACCAGCCGCAAGACCCGCCGAGGCGGGTGTTGGGGGCGCCCGTTCCCAGTCGATCGAACTCACGCCGGGTAGTCCATGAATTCGGCGATGCGACCCAGGTCGACGCCGAGTTCGACTGCGCAGGACTTCCCGCTGAAGGCGACTTCGAAAACCGACGGTGGGCGGCTGGCGAGGCAGTCGACCGGGTGGGCAGTAGCGGCCGCTCAGCCGCACCCGGCCGATGTCAGCGATTCGCGCGGTACCAGCGGATGAGCGTGTCGGTGGACGAGTCATCCTGCGGCTCAGGTTCTTCCGCAGCGGTGAGCAATGGAGCGAGGGCGAGCGCTTGTTGCTTGCCGAGTTCCACGCCCCACTGGTCGAAGCTGTCGATGCCCCAGATGGTGCCCTCGACGAAGACTTGGTGCTCGTAGAGGGCGATGAGTTGGCCGACCACCGACGGGGTGAGTTGTGGCGCGAGAATGGTGGTGGTCGGACGGTTGCCCGGCATCACCTTGTGCGGCACCACCTTCGGGCCCGTGCCCTCGGCAGCTATCTCCTCGGCGGTTTTGCCGAATGCGAGCACTTTGGTCTGCGCGAACAGGTTACTCATCAGGATGTCGTGCATGCTGCCGGTGCCGTCGCGGGTAGGCAGGTCATCGGTGGGACGGGCGAACCCGATGAAATCGGCCGGCACCAGGCGGGTGCCCTGGTGCAGTAGCTGATAGAAGGCGTGCTGGCCGTTGGTTCCCGGTTCGCCCCAGAAGATCTCGCCGGTCGAGGTGGTGACCGGGGTGCCATCGGCGCGCACCGACTTGCCGTTCGACTCCATGGTCAGCTGTTGCAGGTAGGCGGGAAAGCGGCCGAGGTCGTTCGAATAGGGCAGCACCGCATGCGATTGCGCGCCGAAGAAGTTCGAGTACCAGACACCGAGCAGGCCGAGCAGCACCGGGGCGTTCGCCGCCAGCGGCGCGGACGCGAAATGCTGGTCCACCGTGTGCATTCCGGCGAGGAACTCCGCGAAGCGCTCCTTGCCGATCGTTGCCATCACCGAAAGCCCGATGGCCGAGTCCACCGAGTAGCGGCCGCCGACCCAATCCCAGAAGCCGAACATATTGGCGGTGTCGATGCCGAACTCCGCCACGCGGTCGGTGTTGGTGGACACCGCGACGAAGTGTTTGGCGACCGCCTCCGCGCCGAGCGCGGTGACCAGCCAGCGCCGAGCCGCGGTCGCGTTGGTCAACGTCTCCAGCGTGGCGAAGGTCTTGGAGGCCACGACGAACAGGGTGGTCGCCGGGTCGAGTCCGTCGAGCTTCGCGACCAGGTCCGCCGGATCGACATTCGAGACGAATCGGGCGCCGATACCCGCGTCGGCGTAGTGCCGCAGTGCCTGGTGCACCATCACCGGGCCCAGGTCCGAACCGCCGATGCCGATGTTCACGATCGTGGTGATGCGCTCCCCGGTCGCGCCGCGCCATTCCCCGGAGCGTACCGCGTCGGTGAACTCGCCCATTCGGCGCAGCACGTCATGCACCTCGGCGCCCGCGTCGACGCCGTCGATGGCCACGGTCTCGCCTTCGGGCATCCGCAACGCGACGTGGCCGACTGCGCGGTCCTCAGAGGTGTTGATGTGCTCGCCCCGGTACATCGCGTCTCTGCGTTCGGGCACGCCCGCCTCGTCCGCCAATTCGACGAGCAGATGCAGGGTTTCCCTGGTCACGCGGTGCTTGCTGTAGTCGATGTGCAGGTCGCCCACCCGGACGGTCAGTTCGCTGCCTCGGACCGGATCGTCAGCGAAGATCTCCCTCAGGTGTCGTCCGGAAACGGCGCCGTAGTGATCGTGCAGTTTCCGCCATGCCGCCGTCGCGGTGATGTCGCTGCTCACGTTCGCCGAGAGTACAAGCAGGCACCGCGGAGTGCACGAAAAGCCTTCGGAGAGTCGGGCGCCTGCCGCGTGCGTGATCTGAGGACTCGATGTCACACCGGGATTTCGCCGAGAGGGTCACGATGTGGTGTCGTCGTGCCGGTGCCGACTGTGCCGAGCCGACCAGTCTTGCTCCGGGTGCGATATTTCTGTTCCGAATCGTGCCGGTTTCGTGCGTGGAGTGTGCTATCGACCGAGCATCGACGGAATCGAGGGTGCTGATATGCGCCGCCGATGTCGCTCGACGGCGTCGATCGGGCAGGCCGCCTAGGCTTGCCCCATGGTGTCCGAACGTGAGGTTCTCGAATCCGTACCGAAGCGATTGTGGATCGGCGGACCCGTCGATGCCACTGGCGCAGGCACCTTCCCAGTGCACAATCCGGCGACCGGTGAGGTATTGACGCAGGTCGCGGACGCGACTCCGGAGGATGCCGTGCGTGCGCTGGACGCGGCCGTCGCGGTACAGGCCGAGTGGGCGGCGGTGCCCGCGCGTGATCGGGCCGAGATCTTGCGGAAGGTGTTCGAGCAGATCACCGCGCGCGCGGAGGAGTTCGCGCTGCTGATGACCCTCGAGATGGGCAAAGCCCTGCCGGAGAGCCGTAACGAGGTTCGCTATGGCGCCGAGTTCTTCCGGTGGTTCAGCGAGGAGGCTGTGCGGGTGCACGGGCGTTACCTGCACGCCCCGTCCGGCGCCGGTCGCATCATTGTGCACAAACAGCCGGTGGGCCCGTGCCTGGCGATCACGCCGTGGAACTTTCCGCTGGCAATGGGGACTCGCAAGATCGGCCCCGCGCTGGCGGCGGGCTGCACGATGATCGTCAAGCCCGCCTCGGCCACGCCGCTGACGATGTTGCTGCTGGCGAAGCTGTGCGGTGCGGCCGGTCTGCCCGACGGCGTGCTGTCGGTGATCACCTCCAGTCGATCGAGCGCGGTGACCAAGCCGCTGCTCGACGATCCTCGGTTGCGCAAGTTGACCTTCACCGGCTCCACCGAGGTCGGCAAGAAGCTGGTGGAGCAGTCCGCGAATGGGCTGCTGCGCACCTCGATGGAACTCGGTGGCAACGCGCCGTTCGTGGTGTTCGACGACGCCGACGTGGATAGCGCGGTCGCCGGGGCGCTTCTTGCGAAGCTGCGCAACGGCGGCGAAGCGTGCACGGCGGCCAATCGGTTCCATGTGCAGAGCGGCGTACTCGAGGAGTTCACCACCAAACTTGTCGAGGCAATGTCCAGCAGCGTGACGCTCGGACCGGGGACCGACCCTGCTACCACGCTCGGCCCGCTGATCAGCGAGGATCAGCTCAACACGGTCAGCGAACTGGTCGACGACGCCGTCACGGCAGGCGCTCGGGTGCGGCTCGGCGGCAAGGCGCCCGGAGGACCCGGCTGGTTCTACCCGGCGACCGTCCTCAGCGATATACCGGCGCGGGCCAGGATCCTGCGCGAGGAGGTGTTCGGCCCGGTCGCCCCGATTGTCGGATTCGAGACCGAGGCCGAAGGTCTGGCCGCCGCGAACGACACCGTATTCGGCTTGGTCAGCTACGTGTACACCCGTGACCTCGACCGCGCCTTGCGGATCGCCGAGGGGCTGGAGTCCGGGATGGTCGGCGTCAATCGCGGCGTCATCTCCGACCCCGCAGCCCCCTTCGGCGGCGTCAAGGAATCCGGCTTCGGTAGGGAGGGCGGCACCGAGGGTATCGAGGAGTATCTGTCCACCAAGTACATCGCCCTCACCTGACCACAGCCGCCCTGGCGCGCGAGCGGCTCGCACCGACCAAGGCAGATGCTCGATCACGCGGCACGATCGACTCCGGCGGGCACCGCTGACCGTCGAATATTTCGACACGGCTCAGGTGTGACCTCTGGACCGAGGTGGCAGCGGTCGGTGGTCGAGAGAAAGCCGGATGATGGTCCGCGAACATGGACAGGATCACGGCTGCGCGGACATGAAACGGCCGCCCCGGGGTCTGCACACCCGGGGCGGCCTTCTGGAATGCGACGGTCTTGCGATCGCCGCGGGGTTCGGGGGGCGAGCTCTACGGCCGGGAACAGGCCGAATCAGTGGCCGAGGCGGCCGCGGCCGAGGCGCAGCAGCAGCATGGCGAGGGTGTGACCTTCCTGGCCGAGTTCGCTGAAGCGCTCGAGCACCTTCATTTCCCGGGCGTGGACGAGCCGCGGCCCGCCGGACGCCATCCGCGTCCGGCCGATGATCCGGGAGACTTCCGTGCGGCGCTTGATGGCGGCGAGAATCTCGGCATCGAGGCGGTCGATCTCCTTGCGGAGTTGGTCGATCTCGGCCTCGGTCTGCGGCAGGGCGGAATCGGACCCGGCCGTCGTTGCAGGCGTGCTCATCATTCATCTCCTCGTGTCAGAACATGGATCGGTGCGTGCAGATGGCTCGTTACCGATCAGTTCTTTCACCGTGAAACAGACCTGGGGGCTTGTATCGTCCCCGCAAGAAAGGTGCGCTCAAGTATTGGCTCCGCATTCACGATATCCAGCGGGTGGCCGGACGGGAAGTGTCGTGAGAGTGCGGAACATGTCGCCAGTGTGCCATGGGGTGGGGGGTATGCAAAACGATTGTTTTGTATATCTCGTGAGAAGCCCTGGTCGCTTTGCCCCCACTTCCCATCAGTGGGAGTCTGCGCCCGGCTCGCTCGACCGGGGCCGAACGGCCGGTACTCGGCCCGGAACTACATGTCTGTCGGTCCCCGCCGGTAGCGTGGATGGACGATGGACATCACGGTGGCTCCCATAACGCAGTCCGGTCCGGTCGGGCACCCGGATCCGATATCGAATCCCCAGGTCGCGGGCGGTAATGCCGAGGAGGGGGCGGAGCGCGCCACCGCTCGGGCGGCACTACCGTCGGACGCCGAGCGGGAACAGCGGCGCATCGAGCATGCGCGGCGTCGCGCCGAGGAGGCCGAACGACTGCTGGACGGCCTCAACCCGCAGCAGCGTGCCGCGGTGGTGCATACCGGTTCTCCCCTGCTGATCGTGGCGGGCGCGGGGTCGGGTAAGACGGCGGTGCTCACCCGCCGCATCGCCTACCTGCTCGCCGCCCGCGGCGTCACTCCCGGCCAAGTACTCGCCATCACCTTTACCAACAAAGCCGCCGCGGAGATGCGCGAGCGCGTGACCGGGCTGGTCGGCCCGCGCGCCGACACCATGTGGGTGTCTACCTTTCACTCGAGTTGCGTTCGCATCCTGCGGATGCAGGCCGCGCTGCTGCCCGGCCTCAATTCGAATTTCTCCATCTACGATGCCGACGATTCGCGTCGACTGCTCACCATGATCAGCCGCGACCTGGACATCGACACCAAGAAGTATTCGGCACGACTCTTGGCGACCGCGATCTCTAATCTGAAGAACGAACTCATCGACCCGGTCCGGGCGACCGCGGACGCCGAAGCGGACGACGCCGACCTGTCCGGTCTGGTGGCCAGGGTCTACACCGAGTATCAGCGGCGGCTGCGCTCGGCGAACGCGCTGGACTTCGACGACCTGATCGGCGAGACGGTGGCGCTGCTACAGAATCATCCGCAGGTCGCCGAGTATTATCGCCGCCGATTTCGGTATGTCCTGGTAGACGAGTATCAGGACACCAACCACGCGCAGTATGTCCTGGTCCGAGAGCTGGTCGGACACCACCTGGCGGACTCGGGTGCGGATCGGGTACTGCCGAGCGAACTGTGCGTCGTCGGCGATGCGGACCAGTCCATCTACGCCTTCCGCGGCGCGACCATCCGCAACATCGAGGAGTTCGAGCGAGACTTCCCCGACGCGAAAACCATTCTGCTGGAACAGAACTACCGCTCCACCCAGCACATTCTCTCCGCCGCCAACGCGGTGATCTCGCGCAACGAGAACCGACGTGACAAGAAGCTGTGGACCGACTCCGGCGAGGGTGACCTGATCACCGGCTACGTCGCAGACAACGAGCACGACGAGGCGTCGTTCGTCGCCCGCGAGATCGACCGGCTGGTCGACCAGGGTGACGCCAACTACGGTGACGTCGCGGTCTTCTATCGCACCAACAACAACTCCCGTGCGCTGGAAGAGATCTTCATCCGGATGGGGCTGCCGTACAAGGTGGTCGGTGGCGTTCGCTTCTATGAGCGTAAAGAGGTGCGCGATATCGTCGCCTACTTGCGGGTGTTGGAGAATCCGGACGATGCGGTGAGTATGCGCCGAATCCTGAACACCCCACGCCGAGGCATCGGCGATCGGGCCGAAGCCTGCGTCGCGGTACATGCCGAACAGCGTGGGATCGGATTCGCCGCCGCCCTGCGCGATGCCGCCGACAACAAGGTGGCGCTGCTGAATACGCGTGCACAGCGCGCGATCGCCGGTTTCCTGGATCTGCTCGCGGAGATTCGGGCGGCGGGCGAACGTGAGGAGTCCGGCTTCCCGGATGTGGGTAACATGGTGGAGGCGGTGCTGGAGCGCACCGGTTACCGCGCCGAGTTGGCGGCTTCGGACGACCCGCAGGACGGCGCCCGGTTGGACAACCTCAACGAATTGGTCAGCGTCGCACGGGAATTCAGCTCCGAGGCGCATAACAACGCTGAAGCGGCCCGGCAGGAGGGCCTGCTGTCGGAGGTGGGCGAGGGGGAGCCGGACCCTGGTTCGCTCGCCGCGTTCCTGGAGCGGGTATCGCTGGTCGCCGACACCGACCAGATTCCGGACGAGGGCTCCGGCGTCGTCACGATGATGACGCTGCACACGGCCAAAGGTTTGGAGTTCCCCGTCGTGTTCGTGACCGGATGGGAAGACGGCCAGTTCCCGCATATGCGGGCACTCGGCGATCCGACCGAGCTCGCCGAGGAACGCCGCCTCGCCTACGTCGGCATCACCAGGGCGAGACAGCGCCTTTATCTCACCCGCGCGGTGGTCCGTTCGGGGTGGGGCCAGCCGGTCTCCAATCCGGAATCGCGCTTTCTGCAAGAGATTCCGGGGCATCTCATCGATTGGCGCCGACTGGAGCCCGCCGGGTCGTCCGCGTCGAGGGGCATCCGGCGGCGCGGCAGCGACGACGGGTCGGAGCGGGACTGGACCCGCGGCGACGGTTGGTCGGAGCCGCGGCCAGGACTGCGCGATCGTGGCCCACGCAGGCCCGCGCCAGGGGGCACGGCGCGCAACAACACCAATCTGATACTCGCCGTGGGAGATCGAGTCAGCGACGACAAGTACGGGCTGGGTCGCGTGGTCGCCGCGGAGGGCTTCGGGCCGTTGGCCACGGTGACGATCGACTTCGGCACCGCGGGCAAGATCCGGCTGATTCCGCAATACAGCCGGACGCTGGTGAAACTCTGAGCGCTCCGAAGCGATCCACGCTCCGAAGCGATCCAGGGACACAACCGCGCGATCCGAGCCGTGCCCCGCGGTTGCGCGTTTCGGCCCTGTCTATGGCGTCGACGCATCAGTAGGGTCCGAGTATGGACACGGTCGCGCGGCACATCCTGTGGTTTCTGCCCATGCTGTGGCTCGGCATGGTGCTTGCCATCTCGTTCGTGGAAGCGCCACTGAAGTTCCGTGCGCCGGGGATCACCCTGCCGCTCGGTCTCGGCATCGGCCGCGTGGTATTCCGCGCGCTGAACATCGCCGAGTCGGTACTCGCCACGCTGCTGGTGCTCGCCGCTTCGATCGTCTCGTCCGCCGCGGCGAACTGGGTATGGCTCGCCACCGCGGTCGCGCTCCTGGCTGTCCAGGTCTTGGTGGTGCGACCGCCGCTGAGCCGCCGCACCGATCGCGTGCTGTCCGGCGAGGACCTGCCCCGCTCGACCGCGCACTACTGGTACATAGGCCTGGAGGTCGCCAAAGCGGTAGTGCTGGTCGGCCTGGCGATTGCCATGGCGCCGGTTAGCTGAATATCGGGACGCGGACCCTCACACCGGCGTGCTGTCAGTCGCGCTGCGGGCCGAGACTGATGCCGCGAGTGGCCAGCCAGGGCAGGGGATCGACTTTGTCGGACCCGTTCAGCCAGACCTCGAAGTGGCAGTGCGGGCCGGTGGAGAAGCCGCGGTTGCCGATTGTGGCGATCTGGTCGCCGGCGAGCACGTGCTGGCCCTGCGACACCGTCGTGGTGTCGACGTGGCCATAGATGGTCACAGTTCCGTCGTCGTGCAACAGGCGAACCCACATGCCGAAGCCGGCGGCGGGACCGGCTTCGATCACGGTTCCGTCGGCGACCGCGACGATCGGGGTGCCGATCGGACCGGCGATGTCGATGCCCAGATGCTGCACGCCCCAGCGGGCGCCGAATCCGGAGGTGAAGGTTCCCGCGGCGAACTTGGTGAACAGCGGACGAAGTTTCGCGGCTTCCTGCGCGGCGAGGTCTTCCGCGTACTTCTGGCCCTTGTGCAGGATGTCGTTGAACTGGTCGAGATTGGCGGCCGCCGAAACGTTCAGCACCTGTGGCGATTCCGGTGAAGCGCTGGGGTCGGCGACGTTCATCGACTGCGCGGCGATCTCGTGGATCTGGCCCGCGGCTTCGTAGTCGACCGTCTGTGCCGGCTGTTCCGGCGAGGCGAACGCCGCCTGCCCGGCGGCGACGACCGCACCGGCGGCGACCGCGGCGACCGCGGCGCGGCCTTTGAGGGCGGCGGGCGGTGCGGGCATCCGATGAGCACCGCCACGCTTGTGCGCGCTGCGGCGGCCGGGGATCACCGTGGGAGCCGGGGCGTCCGACTCGGATTCGGCTTCTCCCGATTCGGTCGCCTCGGAAGACCAGGTCTCCGCCGGCGTCCAGGTGCTGTCCTCGGCCGCCCACGAGTCCTCTTCGGCCCACGCGTCGCCGGTGCTCCACGCGCCACCATCGGACCAGGAGTTCTGTTGCGACCACTCCTGCTGGGTCCACGCGTTGTCGGTGCCCCACGCGTTGTCGGTGCCCCACGAGTTGTCGGCGCTGCCGGCGTCGTCGTAGCGCGCGCTCTGGTCGTAGCTCATGCTGTCGTTTCGTTCGCCCGAGGCGGCGAAGTCGTATCCGGCGGGCGCGGACGTCACGCTATAGAGCGAATTCCGCTGTCGGTCGACCGAAGGATCCTCGTGCCCGCCTGTCTGGCCGAAGGGCTCGTTGTCGGGACGGTAACGATGTCCCGACCGAGTGCGATTATCGGGAGCGAAGGTGGAGCGATGGTTCATCGGCGGTGCCACATCGTGAAGCGAAAGATCCTTGAATGCCTGCTGGTCAGCGGCGTCGATGGGTCATATGCGGAGCGGCTCTCCGTCTGCGGAGTGCTGTGCTGCGTCAAGCTCGCCGTCCTCCTGTCGTGACCGTGCTGTGACATCGACCGCAATGACGGTAACGAAACGATTGCGTCGCCACAAGCGCAGCGACCCTTGGATTCAAACATGTGAGATTGATCACTCAGTGTGCGGGGAATATCTCACTGCGCTATGGGCATCCAGAAGGGGTTCTTCGACGACAAGATGTAGTAGACCGACGTCGTTCCCGGTTCGGCGGCTCTACCTGGCGCGGCGTCGGCAACCTACTCGTCGGTAGTGTTGGCCAGCGGTTTTGCCGCTGTCGGCACTGGTCCGTGACCTGCGCCACTTACGATGTATGTGGCCGATTGGCCGTCCATGTGACTGGTTAGAGTCCGACCCGACCCGCTTCCGACGTCGGGCCGCCAACAAAGACGTTGTCATCACAACGCAGACGAGACGGTGAGTACATGGATCTCTTCGAATATCAGGCGAAGGAGCTCTTCGTTAAGCACGGAGTGCCTTCGTCCGAGGGCCGCGTCACGGACACGGTCGCCGAAGCCCGCGCCATCGCGGAGGAAATCGGCAAGCCGGTGATGATCAAGGCCCAGGTGAAGACCGGTGGCCGCGGCAAGGCGGGTGGCGTGAAGTATGCCGCCACCCCGGACGACGCGCTGACGCACGCGCAGAACATCCTCGGCCTCGACATCAAAGGCCATGTCGTCAAGAAACTGCTCGTCGCCGAGGCCAAGGACATCGCGGAGGAGTACTACATCTCCTTCCTGTTGGATCGCGCGAACCGGACCTACCTGGCCATGTGCTCGGTCGAGGGCGGCATGGAGATCGAAGAGGTCGCCGCGACCAAGCCCGAGCGGCTGGCCAAGGTCCCCGTCGACGCGGTCAAGGGCGTCGACCTCGCGTTCGCGCGTTCGATCGCCGAGCAGGGCCACCTGCCCGCCGACGTGCTCGACGCCGCTGCGGTGACCATCCAGAAGTTGTGGGAGGTCTTCGTCAAGGAAGACGCCACCCTGGTCGAGGTCAACCCGTTGGTGCGCACCCCGCAGGACGAGATCCTCGCGCTCGACGGCAAGGTCACCCTGGACGAGAACGCGGCATTCCGGCACGCGGACCACGAGGCGTTCGCGGACAAGGATGCGACCGACCCGCTCGAGCTCAAGGCCAAGGAGAACGACCTCAACTACGTCAAACTCGACGGTGAGGTCGGCATCATCGGTAACGGCGCCGGCCTGGTCATGTCGACCCTGGACGTCGTCGCCTACGCCGGCGAGGGCCACGGCGGCGTGAAGCCGGCGAACTTCCTGGACATCGGCGGCGGCGCCTCGGCCGAGGTGATGGCCGCCGGTCTCGATGTCATCCTGAACGATGCGCAGGTCAAGAGCGTGTTCGTCAACGTGTTCGGCGGCATCACCGCCTGCGACGCGGTGGCCAACGGCATCGTGAAGGCTTTGGAGATCCTGGGCGACGGCGCGAACAAGCCGCTGGTGGTCCGGCTGGACGGAAACCGGGTGGACGAGGGCCGCAAGATCCTCGTCGATGCCGCGCACCCGTTGGTGACGCTGGCGCAGACAATGGACGAAGGCGCCGACAAGGCCGCCGAACTGGCTGCCGCCCGATAACGACGGCCGAGTAAGGACAAAAACAATGTCTATCTTCCTGAACAAGGATTCCAAGGTCATCGTCCAGGGCATCACCGGTGGCGAGGGCACCAAGCACACCGCGCTGATGCTGAAGGCGGGCACCCAGATTGTGGGTGGTGTCAACGCGCGCAAGGCGGGCAGCACCGTCGCACACACCGACAAGGAAGGCAACGCGATCGAGCTGCCGGTGTTCGGCACTGTCGCGGAGGCCATCAAGGAGACCGGTGCCGACGTGTCCATCGCGTTCGTGCCGCCGAAGTTCGCCAAGGACGCCATCATCGAGGCCATCGACGCGGAAATCCCGCTGCTCGTGGTGATCACCGAGGGCATCCCGGTGCAGGACACCGCGTACGCGTGGGCCTACAACGTGGAGAAGGGCGCCAAGACCCGGATCATCGGCCCGAACTGTCCCGGCATCATCACCCCCGGCGAATCGCTGGTCGGCATCACCCCGGCCAACATCACCGGCAAGGGGCCGATCGGCCTTGTCTCGAAGTCCGGCACGCTGACCTACCAGATGATGTACGAGCTGCGGGACTTCGGCTTCTCGACCTCGATCGGCATCGGTGGCGACCCGGTCATCGGCACCACCCACATCGACGCCATCGAGGCGTTCGAGAAGGATCCGGAGACCAAGCTGATCGTGATGATCGGCGAGATCGGTGGCGACGCCGAGGAGCGGGCTGCCGCCTACATCAAGGCCAATGTCACCAAGCCGGTCGTCGGCTACGTGGCGGGCTTCACCGCTCCCGAGGGCAAGACGATGGGCCACGCGGGCGCTATCGTCTCCGGATCGTCGGGCACCGCCCAGGCGAAGAAGGACGCGCTGGAGGCCGCAGGTGTGAAGGTCGGCAAGACGCCGTCCGAGACTGCCGCGCTCGCTCGCGAGATCTTGGAGAAGGCCAGCATCAGCGCCTGATCCACGCAACGCACGAAGGCCGCCTCCGATCGGGAGGCGGCCTTCGTCATGTGTGGTGGCCGGGCTCGGCTCGGGCAGAAGCTGAGCGTCCTGAACCAACCACGCGCGGAATCTGTTCTATCGGTCGGGGAACCTTTCGTTTGTTCCTCCTATCGACAACGAGACAGCAGGTGGAGAGGTTCAGCTGGGCCTTTGGTCAGCCATACACTCGGTCAGGGGTGGGCTGTCGGACAGCTCATTCCCCGGTACTGAGAACCCTGGCAGTGTGAAAGCAACCACCGTGACCATCGCACGTTTACTGTTGCTGTCGGGCGTACCGGCACCGGTCTCCTTCGGCGTGGTATCGCCGGACCACGGCGGGCTCGATGCACACCTGCCTCAGCGACTGCCGCCAGCGCGGACAACGGCGAGCGGGCCCGTCGGCGGCGAGGACATACCGGAACCTGCAGTCGCACGACCGAGCGGGAACGATCTCGGTCCGGAGCAATCACAGTGCGCCGCTGGCCTGCTCGTGGCCCGTCTGGCGAGGTCGAATCGGGTGGTCCGACCACTCGGTCAAGGGTGACCTGGCTCCGGGAGTGCAGTAGCGTCAGAAGCGAGATTCCGCCGTGAAAGACCCTGTACGACTCGACCTAGGAGACGACGACATGTCATACCCGACCGGGGGCTCCGGGTACAACACACCCGCACCCTCAGCACCGTCCAGTCAAGCACCTGCTGCGGGTGGTGCCAGTTCAGGTTCGAGCGCCGCCGGTTCCGATGCCAAAGGCCTGCCGTTCCTCCTGGCGGTCGGTGTAGCGGCGCTCGGGGTGATCAACTTCCTGCTCGGCTTCCTCCCCTTCCTCGGCAGCAAGCCGCTCGATTTCGACGGCACCCGGGTGGGCGGTCAGGAGACGGCGAAACTGTTCGAGGTGGCGTCCGGCTCGCCGCTACTCGGACTGCTGCTGCTCGGTGGCATTCTCGCCGGCTTGTCGCTGCTGCCGAAGCAGAGTTTGATCGGTGCGGCCGCGGCGGCCTCGACCGCGGGTTTTCTCGCGCTGCTGTTCCAGTCGTTCAACTTCGGTACGGGCGCCGAGCTGAAGTGGGGCGCCTACGTCGTACTCGTGCTCGCTTTCGTGCAAGCCGCGCTGGCGATCGCCGCGCTGCTGTTCGAGGCGGGCATTCTGAAGCCGCCCGCGCCGCGCCCGGCCACCCCGCCGAGCGGTTTCGGCCAGGGCGGTTACGGCCAGCAGCCGCCGTCGTTCGGGCAGAACCAGCCACCGTTCGCGCAGAGCCAGCCCGGTTACGGCCAGAGCAGCCCCTACGGGCAACCCGGCTACGGCAGCCAGCCCGCGCCACCGCAGTACTCGGCGCAGCCTTCGCCCTATGGCCAGAGCCAACCGACCTACGGCCAGGGGCAGTCGGCGCCGTCCTACGGTCAGCCGCAGTCGCCCTATGGGCAGAGCCAGCCGAGCACGCCCTACGGCGCGGCCCAGCAGGCTTCGCCCTACGGTGCGCAGCCGCGACCGGACGAGAGCGCGACGCAGCAGTTCGGCGGCCAGCAGTCGCCATACGGCGCGCCGAGCTTCGGTCAACCGCAAGCCCAGCAGGGCCAGCCGTTCGGCGGTGAGCAAGGGAGCGAATCGTCCTCCGACGCCACCCAGGCATTCCGGCCCTCGGAAGACAACAAGTAGTACGCACGGGCATCATCCCCGGCGCGGCGCGCCTGACCCGCTCGCGCCGGGGAAGATGCCACGCTGAAAAGCCATGAGCTCCTCCAGAAACTCCCTGGTGCGTCGGACCGGCGGGTCGCGGGCGCCGAAGCCGCACCGCGGCGTGGACGAGGTCGGGTTTCTGTCGCTGACCCCCGAACGGGCTCGAGTGCTCGTCCTGGTCGCGGGTCGCCCCGCGGCCATCGCGCTGGCCGTCGTCGTCATTCTCGCGCTCGGCGCGTTGTTGTCCGCGGGCAGCGACCTGGCCGGCACCTCGGGTGCGATCGCCGCCGGTTGGCTTGCCGTGCACCAGGTTCCGCTGACCATCGGCAAGACCACGCTCGGCCTGCTTCCACTGCTGCCGACGGCACTGCTGGTCTGGCTGGCCGGCCGCGAATGCGCACGCGCCGTGGAACCGGACAGCACGAGGGTCGATCTCGGCTGGATCGTCGGCGCCGCGGTGGCCGGTCCGCTGTTGGTCACCGCGGTCTGTCTGGCGGTGGCCGAGGATGCCTCCGGTGTCATCGCCTTACAGCCGCCGAACCCGCTTGCCGCGTTCGCCTGGGTCATCGGGCTGTACCTGCTTGCTGCCGTCGCGGGAATCGTGATCCGCATCCGGCGTCGGCTCGTCGTGCTACTGCGCTTGCCCGATTGGGCCGTCTCCGGACTCTATGGCGCGGGCCGTTCCGGTTTCCGCTTGCTGGGTTGCGCCGCCGCGGTCACGGTGCTGTCGTTTCTCGTCCACGTGCCTCGGGTAGGCGAGACCTACCACTCGGCGGGCAACGCCGCGGGTGTGATCGGACTGACGCTGCTCTCGCTGGCCTATCTGCCGAACCTGGTGGTGCAGACCGTCGGCGTGGTCGTCGGCTCCAGTGCGCAGTTCGGCGCCGCCTCGTTCGGGGTGTTTTCGGTGGTGGGCGGCCCTATCCCGGCCGTACCGCTAATGGTTGCGGTCCCCACAGGGCCGTGGGCGTGGTGGTGGGTCGCGTTGCTGCTTCTGCCTGCTGCGATCGGTGTGCTCGGCGGATTGGACTGCGCGCGGAACTCGACCGACCGGATCGACGCACCGTGGGCCACCTTGACCTCGGCGGCGCTGGCCGCTGTCGCGCTCGTCGTGCTCGGCGCCATCGCGGGCGGTGAACTCGGCACGTTCGGTCGAGTCGGGCTCGACCTGCCGATCTTCGCGGTGATCGTGTTCGCTTGGCTCGCCGTCCCCGGATACGCGGGTCTTGTGTTCGCGCGTTGGTTCATCGTTCCGGTCGGGGCGCCGCCCGCGGAATACACCGATTCGGATGACGATGAGTGTTACTACGACGACGACGCCTACTACGACGACTATCCCGACGTAGACCACGCCCACTACGACGACGATGGTTACTACTACTACGACCACGAGTACGACGGGCCGGAGTTGGAAGGCGAACTGGTCGATGAACGGCCCGCGATCGCGTCCCGCCACGAATACCACTCCGAAACCACACCCGACATCCTCGACGCCGAGGTGGTCGAGGCGGACCTGCCGGACAACGACCCGGTGGATGGTCGTTAGGCTCTAACCCGGCGGTGTCGCATCCGTCCGCCACCCGATCGATCGCAGGAGTAGAGCGCTGACGTCTCCGCACGCCCCGTGGAAGCCCGCAGCGGCGCCGGCCACCGTTGTCGTGCTCGCGTCAGGCACCGGCTCGCTGTTGCGGGCGTTGCTGGACGCCGCGTCCGCACCCGACTATCCGGCGAAGGTCGTCGCCGTCGGCGTCGACCGCGCCTGCGCCGCCACCGAGCACGCGGACGCCGCGGGCGTGCCGCATTTCCGGCTGGCGCTGAACGACTTTCCGGATCGGGCCGCGTGGGATGTCGCGCTCACCAAGGCCGTCGCCGTCTACGCCCCCGACCTCGTGGTGTCGGCGGGTTTCATGAAGTTGCTCGGCCCCGCTTTCTTGGACCGATTCGGCGGCCGAATCATCAACACCCACCCCGCGCTGTTGCCCGCGTTCCCCGGCGCGCACGGGGTGCGCGATGCGCTCGCCTATGGGGTGCGGATCACCGGCTCCACCGTGCATCTGGTCGACGCGGGTGTCGACACCGGGCCGATCCTCGCGCAGGAGGCGGTGGCGGTACGCCCCGAGGACGACGAGGTCACTCTGCACGAGCGCATCAAGGTTGTCGAGCGTCGGTTGCTGGCGGACGTTGTCGCCGCCGTCGCGACGCGAGGCATTGTCTCCGACGGACGAAAGGCAGTTATCCCAGATGAACGAGTTCTCCGGTGAGTGAACGTAAGCCGATCAGCAGGGCGCTGGTGAGCGTCTACGACAAGACGGGTCTGACCGAGCTCGCGACCGGTCTGCACGCGGCGGGCATCGAGCTGGTCTCGACCGGGTCCACCGCGAGCAGGATCGCCGACGCGGGTATTCCGGTGACCAAGGTCGAGGACCTGACCGGGTTCCCGGAGACCCTGGACGGGCGGGTCAAGACGCTGCATCCGCGGGTACACGCGGGGATCCTGGCCGACTCGCGCAAGCAGGAGCACGTGGACCAGCTGGTCGAACTCGGCGTCGAAGCCTTCCAGCTGGTGGTGGTGAACCTCTACCCGTTCACCGAGACCGTGGCGAGCGGGGCGAGCCCTGACGAGTGCGTCGAGCAGATCGACATCGGCGGGCCGTCCATGGTGCGCGCCGCGGCGAAGAATCATCCTTCGGTGGCCGTGGTCGTCGACAGCGGCGACTACGACGACGTATTGGCCGCGGTGAAATCCGGCGGCTTCACCCTCGCCGAGCGAACGGCCTTGGCAGCCAAAGCTTTCCAGCACACCGCGAGCTATGACGTCGCGGTCGCCGGCTGGATGACCAACGTGCTCGTCGACGGTGCGTCCGTTGACGCCACGACCGGATTCCCGGAGTGGCTCGGTGGTACCTGGGCGCGGTCGGCAGTGCTGCGCTACGGCGAGAATCCGCACCAGGCCGCCGCGTTGTACACCACCAGCGATGGCAGCCTCGGGCTGGCGCAGGCGCAGCAGATGCACGGCAAGGAGATGTCGTACAACAACTACGTCGACGCCGATGCCGCCTGGCGCGCCGCGTTCGATCACGAGGCCCCCGCGGTCGCGATCATCAAGCACGCCAACCCCTGCGGCATCGCGCTGGGCGACGACATCGCCGAAGCGCATCGCAAAGCGCACGCGTGCGATCCGGTCAGCGCGTTCGGCGGGGTAATCGCCGCGAACCGCCAGGTCACCGTGGAGATGGCCGAGCAGGTCGCCGAGATCTTCACCGAGGTGATCGTCGCCCCGTCCTACGCGGACGGCGCCGTGGAAGTGTTGCAGCGCAAGAAGAACGTGCGCATCCTGGTCGCGCAGCCACCGCGGCGCACGGGTGCCGAACTGCGCCCGATCAGCGGAGGCGCGCTGCTGCAGCAGCGCGACGTGCTCGATGCCGCAGGCGACAACCCGGCCAACTGGACCCTTGCCGCGGGCGAGGCCGCCGATGCGGAAACTCTGGCGGATCTCGAATTCGCTTGGCGCGCTTGCCGGGCCGTGAAGTCAAACGCGATCCTGCTGGCACACGATGGTGCGTCGGTCGGAGTCGGCATGGGCCAGGTCAATCGGGTAGACGCGGTGGGCCTCGCGGTGCAGCGCGCCGGTGACCGTGCCAAGGGCTCGGTGGCAGCCTCCGACGCCTACTTCCCGTTCCCGGACGGTCCGCAAACGCTGATCCAGGCCGGAGTGCGCGCGATCGTCCAACCCGGCGGTTCTGTCCGTGACCAGGAAACCATCGACATCGCCCGTGCGGCGGGGGTAACTCTCTACCTCACCGGCGCCCGCCACTTCGCCCACTGAGGTCGCCATCGATCAGAACGCCGCGTCGGACGAAATCATCCGACGCGGCGTTCTGTTGGTTGGGCGGTAACCGGGGTGTAGAACGAGCCGACAGGCACTTCGTGAACTGTGACCTAGCGAGCGGCGCAGTGGGCAGTCCCGTTCCGGGGCAGTGCCGCACCGACCGGAAATGGTTTGTCGCAAACAAGCAGCAATCTCGATCTCGGCGTGGTGCGGATTGTCCGCGCCGGGACCACTCCTGCGATCAGACCGCGCTGAGCACTGTGCGATCACCGAGCGGCGCTTTCAGCGGCACCTCCAGCGTGCCGAAGATCGCAATCATCGTGCACATTCGCCCTACCGCGTCCGCGCGGGTGCCTGAGCGTAGTTCGACGGTCACCGTGGAATCGGTCTCGGTGACCGAGGCGTCGACGCCATAGCACTCCGGGGAGCCGGTTTCGAAGTTCACCGCAATCCTGTTGTCCGCCAACCTGGTCCATGAGGTGAACGGAATCGGATGCGCGCCGACTATGGTCGGATCGGCGGTGAACTGGTTGCCCTGGTTCCCCTTCGGGTTCTCGGTCGGTGTGCTCGGCCCCGAGGTTGTCGTGGTGCCGGTGTTCTGCTGTGGCCCACTGTCGTTCGAGCCGCCGCAGCCCGCGGCGACGAGACAGACGAGCACTACGGCGACTGCTGCGGCGGCGCGTCCGCCGGGGATCCGATCCATGCCGTCAACCCTAGTCGGCGTGCCCGACCGGCTGGTGCACTATGCGCTACGGCGAACTCCATAGTGAACCTTCCGCGAACCCTGCGCGTCGATCCCATCGAAAGCCGGAAGCGGGCAGTAAGTTCGGCGGTGTTGTGCGCCAGAAGGTTTCGGCGCGCATCGATGTCGGATGATCTACCAGCCCTCCTCGAAAGGAAGAATCGTGGGCGACACGCTGCACGTAGGCGAAGAACTCGGACTGGGCCAGTCCCTCCAAGGAGGTGCATACACCCTGACCTTGCAGGCCGATGGCAACTTGGTGCTCTCCGAGCCGGACGGAAACGTGGTGTGGGCTACGCAGACTCACGATCAGGGCGTTGAGCGGGCCACCCTGCAGGATGATGGCAACTTCGTCCTCTACAAGGGTGACGGCGCCGCGTGGGCGACGGAGACCAACGGTACGGAGCCCGATCGGTTGACCGTGCAGGCCGACCGTAACATCGTGCTCTACGGCAGGGACGGCAGCGCGCTGTGGGCCTCGGGTACCGACACCGGCGATCCGTTGCCCGCACCGGAGCCGGAACAGGAGCAGGAGCAGGTTGCTGCCGAGTTCGTCGAAGAGGTTCCCCCTCCATCTCCCGCGCCGGAGCCGCGTACCTACACCGTTGAGTCGGGCGACACCCTGTGGGCGATCGCCGAGCGCTTCTATGGTGACGGCAACCGCTACCAGGAGATCGCGGACGCCAGCGGCGTTCCGAACCCGGACGCGATCAACCCGGGCCAGGTGCTGACCATTCCGTGATGCGGTAGCGACAGCGACGACCCGGTGCGCGGTGGATTGCGGGGGTTGTCGCGACATTGGTGTTGCCAGGCGCTCGGCTGGGTTTCCCAGCCGAGCGTTGTGCGTGGGCGGTTATCGAGCTCGGCGGTGAGGTCCGCTCATTCACTCTCCCGAGCCTGAGGCGCGCGTCGAGGTCTTTTGGCTCAGCTCGCCCGATGTCCGCACCTACCTGCTGGTGAACGGCAACAGCGCCATCTCACGGGCGTTCTTCACCGCGATGGCGACCTGACGCTGCTGCTGCGGGGTGAGCCCGGTGACCCGGCGGCTGCGGATCTTGCCGCGGTCGGAGATGAACGTACGCAGCAGGTTCACGTCTTTATAGTCGACCATTTCGATACCCGCGGCGATGAGCGGGTTCTTCTTCGGACGGCGGGCCTGTTCGGCGCGAACCTTCTTCGACGGTGCTCGCTTGACTGCCATGTGAGGGGTTCCTTCTGACGAGATCAGCGGTTGTCTACCAGCTCGATTTGCGCACACCGGGGAGTTCGCCCCGGTGGGCCATCTCGCGCACACGCACACGGGAAAGTCCGAACTTCCGGAGATGACCGCGCGGTCGTCCGTCCGCGGCGTCCCGATTGCGCAATCGTACCGGACTGGCATCACGCGGCTGGCGCTGCAGTTCGGCGTGGGCGGCTGCGCGGGCGGTGTCCGATATGTCCGGCTTCTGGATCAACTCCTTCAGCTCGGCACGGCGTTCGGCGTAGCGTGCCACCGTCGCCCTGCGCTGGCGGTCGCGGGCGATCTTCGACTTCTTCGCCATGTCAGCGCTCCTCACGGAAGTCGACATGCTTGCGCGCGACCGGGTCGTATTTGCGTAGGACCAGGCGGTCCGGGTTGTTGCGGCGATTCTTGCGGGTCACGTAGGTGTACCCGGTGCCCGCGGTTGACTTCAGCTTGACGATCGGGCGGATGTCGGTCGATTTCGATGCCATGGGTTGCTCCTCAGACTTTGTCGCCGCGTGCTCGGATCCGGGCCACCACGGCTTCGATGCCGTCCCGGTCGATGGTCTTGATGCCCTTGGCCGAGACGGTCAGCGTGACGCGCCGGCCCTCGCTGGGCAGGTAGTAGGTCTTGCGTTGGATGTTCGGGTTCCAGCGCCGGCTGGTCCGTCGGTGCGAGTGCGACACGGACTTGCCGAATCCGGGCTTGCGTCCGGTGACCTGGCAGTGGGCGGACATGCCAACTCCCTCCAGTAGATGATAATCATTTTCGACAACGACTGTTGGGCAATGTACCGTTGCCCCGCAGTAAATGAAAATCGTTATCGAAAGGGGTTGCTGGTGTCAGCGCCGGATTCCACCCTGTTCCCACCCGAGTCCGACCGGAGGACGTCCGTGGTGGTCCTCGCCGGTTTCGTGGGACTCGCCGCGGACGGCGTGGATCGCGCGGCCGCGGCGTTGCGCGAGACCCCGGGTACCGTTGTCGTCCGACACGATCTCGCCCAGTTGCGGGAGGGCATCGTGCACCGCACGGTGCGCAGCGCGACGCAACACCACTCGGCCGTGCTCGAGCTCGCGCACGGCTGCGTCTCCTGCACGCTACGCAGGGACCTGCTTCCGTTGCTTTGCACGCTCGCCCAGCGCGAGGATGTGGGTCGTATCGTCCTCGCACTCGATTCCGCTTTCGAGGCGGAAGCCGTGTGTCAGGCCATCGAGCACGTCGTGGTCACCGGCGTGGTCGGTCGGCTCGACGGACCGGCCGCCCGCGATGTACGGGTGTCGTCGATACTCACCTGTCTGGATGCGGCAGCCTGGCTTGCCGACGCCACCGGTGACGAGACGCTCGCCGAGCGCGGACTGGCCGCCGCTGACGACGACCGGACGGTTGCGCAAATCGCTGTCGGTCAGGTCGAATTCACCGATGCCGTCATCGCCGTGGACTCGGCGGGCTACGGGCGGACCGACCGGGGCAAGCTCGCCGCGGTGCTGGCCCGACTGGCGCCCGGCGCGCCGCTCGTCTGGGTCGACGATCCGCGCGAGCTCACACCCGCCTGCGTCGAAGCACTGCTCGAGCGCGTTCCCGCTGGTTCGCGGCGCGGCCGGGTATTCGATGCACACGCGCCGCTTCTGCGCGGCCGGCCACCGCTGACCAGCGAGTACGGCGTCGAACTCGTGGAATTCGCCGCGGCGAGGCCGTTTCACCCCGCTCGGCTACACGAAGCGCTCGATGTGCTCTTCGACGGCGTGGTCACCGCGCGCGGGCGAATATGGCTGGCCACTCAGCCCGATGAGGTGGTGTGGCTGGAGTCCGCGGGTGGCGGCCTGCGGGTGGGCGGCGCGGGGCGCTGGCTGGCCGCGATGTCCGACGACGAACTGGCCGAGACGGACCCGGAGCGCAGGGCGATGGCTGCGATGCGCTGGAATGAGCGCTTCGGCGATCGGGACGTCTCGCTGGTGATCCTGGTGCACGACGCCGATCCCGCCCAGATCCGTGCGGCGCTGGATTGGGCGCTGGTGGAAGACGAGGAAATGCGACTCGTCGAGCGGGCGCCGGATCGGGTGGCGCAGTGGGAGGACCCGTTCGGGGAGTGGCATGCCGACCCGTGCGACAGCGATGAGACGGCGGCTCTGGCCGTCGAAGACGGGAAAAGCCCGAGAGGAGAGGCGAAATGAAGAAGGGTATCCATCCGGACTATCACCCGGTGGTCTTCGAGGACGCGAGTACCGGAAAGCAGTTCCTTACTCGGTCCACGGCCGCCGGTGCTCGCACGGTGGCGTGGACCGACGGCAACACCTACCCATTGCTGACAGTGGATGTGACCGCGGACTCGCACCCGTTCTGGACCGGCGCGCACCGCTTGCTGGACACCCAGGGCCGGGTGGAGAAGTTCGAGCGTAAGTACGGCAAGCGCGTGACGCGTCGCAAGGAGGCCTGACATGGCGGTGCCGAAGCGGAAGATGTCGCGGTCCAATACCCGCAGCAGGCGGGCGAACTGGAAGGCGACCGCACCGGACCTGGTCCCGGTGACGGTCGGAGGTGTTGTGCGGCAGGTGCCGCGCAGGCTGGTCGCTGCTGTGCGCCGCGGCCTGATCGATCTCGATCGGATCTGAGCGGCGTCCGATCGCGCCGGTACGCGGCAGGCCGACCGGACGCCGATCCCGGTCGGTCCGCTCGTGTTCTAGCGATCAGCCTTCCTTCTTGGCGAGGTCCGCGAGGGCGGCGGCAAGCCGGAAGTACTTGTTGTCGGCCAGATCGGCGATCGTCTTGATTCTGAGGGTTTCCAGCAGTTGCTTGTCGTGCGCTTCGGTGAGACCTGCCAGGGCTGAAGGTGGGGCGGACAGGATTTCGTCGAGTGACTTGTTCTCGTATTCCTTGTCGAGAGCCTTGTCGAGCACCACATTGACGGCCATACGAACTCCTTCGAACGAACCTTGGTGTGTGGCGCCGCGCGAGCGCCTCCTGCAAGGCGACGATAACTCGCCAGGTGACGACGGAGTGTCGAACGCGCCGGAGCATTTTCGATCGAAGACCACGTGCCGTGGTCCAGGGGCATACGACGGTGCGGGCGCACGCCGCCGAGCGATAGCAATCTTTCGGCAACCGATAGTGTGGGTGGTATGCGGCAAGATTGCGTTTGTCTGGATTGCGCCGGAGTAGCTGATGGGCGAATTACATACTGAGAGTTGGTTTTTCGTAGGCGTAAAAGTCCTGAAAAAGTGATGCATTAGTGGCCGTAGCACCGGTATTCTCGTGCGGGAGGGCGGGTTCTTCTGGCTCCCAGGAGAACCCGCTCATCGCCAAATTTCCCGGCATTCGCCGATACCCGATCTTCCCCCGATCGCCCTCTCCCGCTCTCGGTCTGCGCGAACGCAGGGCTCTGCGGCTCAGTTTTCCGAGGTTGACGCCGCGGCTGTGCCACTGCCGTCAGGCGCGCGCGTGACATCGTCACGCTGACCTGGCAAACCGGGGAAGTCTGGCAACAGGGCTTCGAGTCGGGCCAACTGTTCGCCGACCAGGGCGGCGGGCCCCTCGATCAGGGACAGCGGCCACGGCCACTGCCGCCCGTTCAGCCGCGCCACCTGTTCGGCCAGCTCGGCCGTCGTAGCCTCCAGTTCGCTGATTTCGGTACGCAATTCGCCTACCTGCGTTCGCAATTCGGTGGACTCGCGCTCCAGCTCGTCGATCCGGACCAGCGCCGCGGCCAGCCCGTTCACCATCGTGCGATGACTGCCGTCCAGCTCGGTGCCCAGCTGCGGCCAGCCGGACAGGTCGGGCCCGCGCAGTTGAATCTGGATGTCGCGCAGCACTGCCTCTTGCTCCGGCGTCACGTCCGGGTCCTCCTGTGCAACGAAATCTCACTGGCCACGATCGGTGGAGACGGGTAGCCCCGCCCGCCGCGCGGAAAGCCCGCGCCTTGGACATCCCATGGCGGAGTCCGGTTCGAAAAGCATGACTCTCACCTTAGGTCGGTCGGCGAAAAATTATCGGGGCAGGGGCAACCTGGAACCCGCTTGCCCGACTGGGTCGTACGGCACCTGGCGCTGGCTTGCGGCGTCGGTTCGGCGGCTGCCCCCGGGCCGACCACGCCGGCGCAGTCGATTCCGCACGGTGCCGGGTCACTCGGTCGACCGGGCGAGGTCAGTGCGCGGGTTGCGGCTTCGGCCCGCGCGGCTCGGCCACGGTTGTCCGAAACTCGCGCCGGTCCGGCGCGATCAGGACCGCCGAGATCGGCACCGTCAACGCCAGCAGGCCGACAACGAACATCGGGAAGACGAAGTCGAACAATTCCACACCGCCGGGCACCTTGGCGGACCGGTCGATGTCGAAATGCAGTGCCGCAAGCGCGGTGTTGTACGTCGCCGCCACGCCGATGCCGAACAGCAGCACGGTCGCGATCCTGGCCAGCGGGAAGTGTAGGGCCTGGAACGACCACAGCGCCGCCGTCGCCGTGATCACCGCGATAGCGGCGGACACGACGGCAGGCCAGACCGTCACATCGACCGAACCCTGGATATCGATCGAGCCGATACCGAGGTAGTGCGTCAGGCCGATACCGAGGCCGAGCACCAGTCCGCCGGAAAGCAGCAGGGGCAGCCGCAAAGTGCGCCCGATGATGAGCAGTGCCGCGAGCACCGTGATGATCGACATCACCATGGCGGCGATCAACCTGCCCGGATCGTAGCGTGTGGCGCTACCAGGCACTCGCAGGCCGAGCATGGCCACCGATGTCGCGAGCCACACCCCGACGCCACCGAGCGACACTGCCGCCGAGACCAGCCACACCAGTCGGAATCCGGCCGAACGGGCGCCGTGCACGACGCAGGCCAGCCCGACCACCCCGCCGAGCACCGAGATCCCCACCGACAGTGCGATCAGCCAGTAACCCATGGCGA
The DNA here is from genome assembly GCF_040647855.1 of Nocardia sp. NPDC049220. NCBI lineage: Bacteria > Bacillati > Actinomycetota > Actinomycetes > Mycobacteriales > Nocardiaceae > Nocardia > Nocardia sp. NPDC049220. Next base: position 180,845 of record NZ_JBEZDA010000005.1, on the reverse strand, counting down.
ACTGGTCGACGGTCTCGCCCGCGGCCAGCACCGCGCCCTCATGCATGCGGGGCAGTTCCTTCCAGTTCCTTCGCTTTCAGTTGGGCGATCGCGTACTCGGTGACGGCCGCCAGCGCTTGGCGCACCTCTCCGGCATTACGCGCGTCGATATCCACGATCGGGACACCCTCACGGACCGAAAGCGCTTCACGCAGTTCGGCGATGGGAAAGCGCGGCGAGTCGGGGAATCGGTTCACCGCGATCAGGAACGGCAGTTTGCGTGCTTCGAAGAAGTCGACCGCGGCGAAGCTGTCTTCCAGACGCCGGGCGTCGATCAGCACGACGGCACCGATCGCGCCGCGGATCAGGTCGTCCCACATGAACCAGAAACGACGCTGTCCCGGGGTGCCGAACAAGTAGAGCACCAGATCGCCCGGCAGGATGATTCGGCCGAAATCCATGGCGACCGTAGTGGTTTCCTTCTCCGGCGTACTGGCGAGATCGTCGATTCCGTCGGAGAAGTGGGTGACCATCGCCTCGGTCCGCAGCGGAACGATCTCCGACACGGCGCCGACGAACGTGGTCTTGCCCGCGCCGAAGCCGCCTGCGACAACGATCTTCGTCGAGGCGACTCGGTTCTTGGTGCTGTCCGGCCCCGGGTTGCCACCCGGTCCGGAATTCCCACTCGGCCCGAGATTCCCAGTGGGCGCTGGATTCCTAAAGGGCGCGGAGTCCACGCAAAGTCCTCTCCATCAGGGAACGGCGCTCGTCATAGCTCGCCTCTTCGGTCAGGGTCGAATGCGCGCGCACCGTGCCGTCGACGACGAGGTCGCCGATCACCACCCGGACCATACCGAGCGGACGATCCAGATGCGCGGCGATCTCCGCGACCGACAACTGGTGCGCGCCGAGTCGCAGTATCTCGGCACGAATATCGCCGGTCGGCCAGTCGAGATGTGCAGTGTACGACAAGGTCTCGATCACCGCCTCGAGCGGCAGGTCGACCGCCGGTTCGGTGCGCCCTGAGGTCAGGGCATAAGGCCGGACGCGAGTGGTCGGTCGTTGTCCGGGGCCGTAGGGGTTGGACATCTCACGCTCAGACAGCGGTACGGGCGGTGGCGGTGACCACCGAGCCCACCCGGTCGACCAGCAAGGCCATTTCGTAGCCTATGCGGCCGATATCGTGCGATTTGTTCGCGAGCACGGCCAGGTGCGAGCCGTTGCCGACGCTCATCACCAGCAGGTAGCCGCGCTGCATCTCCACGATCGACTGCATTACCTTTCCGCCGTCGAACAGGGAAGCCGCGCCCATGGAAAGGCTGGCGAGGCCGGCGGTGACGGCGGCGAGCTGCTCGGCCCGATCACTCGGCAAATTCGGGCTGGTGGCCTGCAACAAGCCATCCGCCGACACCAGCACCGCATGAGATACCCCGGGGACGTCCCGAGTGAAGCGGGCAACCAGCCAGTTCAGATTCTCGTCTGTGGTGCTGTTGTTCGCGTTGGTCATGCAAGCCCTCCGTCGTTGTACTGCGCATTGGCCCGCCCGCTGCGGACCCCACTGAGATGCCTGGTCAGGTTGTTGCGGATTTCTTCAGGATTGCGGGGCGCGGCTTCGTCCGCCGGTGTCAGGCCGCCGGGCACCAGCTGGGCGCCCGGCCGACGAATCGGCAAGCCGCCGACGGTGCGCGAGGTCGTCGTCGGGTGGCTGGCGTCCTCGGCGGCCACCCAGCCGGCGTCACCAGGCGACGACCAGGCGCTGTCGGACGATTGCACGGCCGAGGGCTCGACCAGCCATTCCGAGACCATGCGTTGGTAGATCGGCGTCGGCGACGCGCCCGCGACCGGTTGCAGTCGGGTGGACGTTGCCGTCGCGGGTTCGGGTGTCCCTTCCTGCGGCGGGTCGGCGGGTGCGGCCGGCTTCCGGATCGGAAGGCCGGATCCGGCGGTGGTTTGGGGTGCGGCGCTCTCGCGCGGCACGGTCGGGCTCGGGCCGGTGCTGTCGTCGTCGCTGTCGTCGATCTCGGCCCACAGGTCGGTGTGCGCGGACGTCTGCTTCTCGGCACGAGACTGCGTGGTCGCGGCCGTCGTCGGCCCGAACGCGCCGGTCGGCGTGCGGTCGCTGTCCGCGTGCGGCGTGATCACCGGCCACGGCTGGGTGGCGGGCTGATCCGCCGGGTTGTCGGTGCGGCCGACCGGCGCGGAGGGCGGGGGCTGGTCGGCGACCTCGGCGACCCGGATGGCGGGTCGGCGCTGTGGCAGTCCGGAACTCGTCACGCCGAAGCGCGCGGTGTCGCGTTGCGGCAGACTGGGCACCGGCACCAGGTTTCGCTGCGTCCCGGCGGGCGGGGCGGTGAAGGTGGGCAGCTGATGCTCCGCGGTGAGGTCGAGCGGTTTGCCTGCCGGATCGGTCGCGTCCATCGGCGGCGCGACCAAGGAGCCGGGCAGATGCACGCTGGCGGTGATACCGGGCTGCTGCGTCGTCGTCGAGGTGCGCCGCAGACTGACCGTGATGGTGTGCCGCTTTGCCAATCGGCCGACGACGAAAAGACCCATCCGGCGCGCGGTCTCGACGGTGACCTCGCCACCGGATGCGAGCCGGTCATTGGTGGTCTGTAGGTCTTCCGCGGACATGCCGAGGCCGCGGTCGGTGATCTCGATCAGGTAGCCGCCATCGACGGCGCGCGACACCATCACGGTCACCGGTGTGGTCGGCGGGGAGTAGCGCAGCGCGTTGTCGATCAGTTCGGCGAGTAGGTGCTCGATGTCGACCGCTGGTTCACCCGCGACGATGCCGTCGGGAACCGTTCCGATCTCGACCCGCTGGTAGTCCTCGACCTGGGAGACCGCGCTCCACAGCATGTCCGACAGCGGTACCGGGTGCAGCAGACCGCGGCGCAACGCGGTGCCGGCCAGCACGAGCAGGTTGTCACCGTTGCGGCGCATGCGGGTGGCCAGGTGGTCGAGACGGAACAGGCTCTGGAGCCGGTCGGTATCGTCTTCGTCGTGTTCGAGGTTCTCGATCAGGGCCAGTTGCTGCTCCACCAGCGATTGGCTGCGGCGGGACAGGGTTTCGAACATGTTCCCGATCTGGAGGCGCAAACGAGCCTGATCGGCGGCGAGATTGAGGGCCTGTTCATGGATCTCGTCGACGGCGCGGGCCAGCTGGCCGATCTCGTCGGTGCTGTGTACCGCGACCGGGGTGATCTCCGGAGTGGCGCCGCCCGCGCGGACGACGGCGAGCTCGTCGGGCAGCTTGACGTGCGCGACCTCGAGCGCGTCGCGACGCAGCCGGCGCACCGGGACGACCAGGGTGCGCGCGACCGACAACGCCAAGGCCAAGCCCGCGAGCAGCATGCCGATGACGATCGTCGTCTCGCGCAGCGCGCCGGTCTGCGCTTCGATGGTGCGCTCCGCCAGGGCTTTGTCGATGGTGTCGATCAGCTGCGCGGTGGTCTTCTCATAGGTGTCCGAGCTGACCAGCAGCGAGTCGAGCACGGCGGGATGGGTCGCCGGGTCGGCGACGTTCTGGCTGAATGTGCCGAGCCGGGTCTGCACCGCGTCGAGCAACGGGCGCATATTGCCCGCGTAGTCCGGCAGGATCTGCGCGTACTGGTAGATCATGGTGACCTCGGCGCCCGCCGCGACCAACACGCGCGGCCGCACGCTCGAGTTACGGCCCGCGTCCGGCGAGCCGACCAGCATGCGTTGCTGGGTGAGCATCCGCCGCGCGGTCTGCACCGAGGCCAGCTGTTGAAAGTACCGCTGGATGACCAGGTCGTCGACGGAGGGAGACAGCGCGAGCGCGTTCCCGATCCGCACCATGATCTCGTCGGCCTGTTCACCGACCATCGCGGGCGAGCCGTTGCGCAGACTATTGCGCATGGTGGTGCCGGTCGCGACGGCCGAGGCGAGCTCCGAGGTGACTCGGCTACCGGCTTCGGTGGTGTGCAGCGCGGCCTCCAGGTCGGCCAGTCCCTTGTCGAACTTCGTCAGTGCCGCGTCGGTCTGCGGGTCGGCGGTATTGCCCCAGGTGGCAGTCGCGATCACGCCGAGTTGCTCGGTGGCTGAACCGAACTTGACGATTGGGCGGATGATGATGGCCTGTTCGGTGGCGGCGTCCAACTGCCCCATGGTACGCAGTTCATTGTTGATTCGGAGCACGGCGAAGACGGTGGCCAGCAGCACGGGAAGGACAAGCACCATGCCGACCTTGCGGGTTACCGACCAGTTCGACAGGGTGAATTGCCAGGACCGCGGTGCAGCTTCCATCCGCTTCCGTCGCCTCCGCTTCGCGAGTGACCTCGGTCGCGCGTGGCTGTTCAGTATTGATTCAACCCGCAAAGAACCAACGAGAGGTCTTCTTTTTTACCGCACGGAACATACCGTGCAGAGTGATCATCGGCAATCCGGGGGACCTGGCCCGCAAATTGCCGAATATGGCTATAGAGAACATGATTCGCGTCGGAATGCGTTAGGGTCACGTCGACACCTCGACATCACGGTGGAAGCCGCTGGTCATCCGGGGTCTGTAGGCGTGCCGCGCCGAAGGCGGTTCGCCGCCGACACGCCGCGGCGTGTCGGCGGTGTCCTCTCAGTTACCTCTCAGTCGATGCGGTCAAACTGGTGGCATGCGCATTCTGGTAGTCGACGACGATCGCGCCGTCCGGGAATCGCTGCGCCGGTCGCTTACCTTCAACGGCTACTCTGTCGATCTCGCGGTGGATGGCGTGGACGCGCTGGAGAAAGCGACCGCCCAGCGGCCGGATGCCCTCGTGTTGGATGTGATGATGCCCCGGCTGGACGGGCTGGAGGTCTGCCGACGCTTGCGCAGCACGGGTGATGATCTGCCGATTCTGGTTCTGACAGCACGGGATTCGGTATCCGAGCGCGTTGCCGGACTCGATGCCGGGGCCGACGACTATCTGCCGAAACCGTTCGCACTGGAGGAATTGCTCGCGCGTCTACGTGCTCTGCTGCGCCGGACCACCGCCGATCCGGGCGAGGTGTCGGAGGCGATGAATTTCGCCGATCTGTCGCTGGATCCGGTGACCCGCGAGGTGTCCCGCGCTGCCCGCCAGATCAGCCTCACGCGTACCGAGTTCGCGCTGCTGGAAATGCTCATGGCGAACCCGCGCCGGGTGCTCACCCGCAGCCGCATTCTCGAGGAAGTGTGGGGCTACGACTTCCCGACCTCCGGCAACGCCCTCGAGGTATACATCGGCTATCTGCGCCGCAAGACCGAGGCAGAAGGCGAGTCCCGGCTGATCCACACCGTGCGCGGCGTCGGTTACGTGCTGCGGGAAACACCTCCGTAGGCCGGCGATCATGGCACGCACCGCTCCCAGACGCCCCGTTGTCGCCGCACTCGGCAACGGACCGATCGAACACCGCGACATGCGGCCGCCGATGCCGTTGACCCGTTCGATCTCGCTGCGCTGGCGAGTGACCCTGCTCGCCGCCTCCGTGGTGGCGATCGCGGTGGCCGTGACGTCGATCGCGGCGTACGCCCTGGTCGCGCGGGCGCTGTATGCCGACGTGGACGCGCAGTTGCGTACCAGGGCCAGCGCTGTGATCGCCAGCAACCCGTATGGCTTCAACATCCAGAATCTGATGGTCGCCACCGCCTTCTACAACGACACCGGCATCGCCCTGATATTTCCCGACCTGAGGCCGTATTCGCCGCCGCAATCGACCGATCCCCCGGTCGGGAACCAGGAACTCGAGGTCGCGCAGGGCGAGCTGAGTTCGTCGCTGCGCACCGTCGGCAATCAGCGTGTCCTGGCCGTACGCACGAACTCGGGTGCGACGCTGGTCATCTCGCAGCGACTCGACCCGACTCGCGAGGTGCTCGACCGGCTCGCCTGGTTGCTGTTCGTAGTCGGCGGCTGCGGCGTCGTGCTGGCCGCCGCGGCGGGAACGGCGGTCGGCCGCACCGGACTGCGGCCGATCGCGCGGCTCACGGCGGCCACCGAGCGAATCGCCCGCACCGACGACCTGACGCAGATTCCGGTCACCGGAGATGACGAACTGGCCAGACTCACAGATAGTTTCAACACGATGCTGCGTGCGTTGGCCGAGTCTCGCGATCGGCAACGCAGGCTGGTCGCCGACGCCGGCCACGAATTGCGCACTCCGCTCACGTCATTGCGTACCAATACCGAGCTGCTGATCGCCGCGGGTCGTCCTGGCGCGCCTCGAATACCGGACGAGGATATGGCCGGATTGCGGGCGGACGTCCTCGCCCAGATCGAAGAGCTGTCGACCCTGGTGGGCGACTTGGTCGATCTCGCTCGCGAGGACGCGCCGGAAACCGTCTACGAACGGGTGGATCTCGGCGAAGTGGTGGAGCATGCGCTCGGGCGCGCCCGGCGCCGCCGGACTGGAATCGAGTTCGTCGCGGACCTGCGCCCGTGGTTCGTCTACGGGCACGAGGCCGGGCTGGAGCGCGCGGTGCTCAACGTGCTCGATAACGCGGCGAAGTGGAACCCCAGCGGTGCCCAGGTCCGCCTCCGCATGCGGGAGAGCGGTCCCGGTCTGCTCGAGTTGTCCATTGACGACGCGGGACCGGGAATTCCCGCCGCGGAGCGTGAGCTGGTGTTCGAGCGGTTCTATCGGACCACGTCATCGCGGTCGATGCCCGGTTCCGGTCTCGGCTTGGCGATCGTGAAGCAGGTGGTGACAAAGCACGGCGGGACCATCGCGATCGATACGTCGGATCGTGGTGGTGCGGTGGTCCGCATCGTTCTCCCCGGCGAGGCGGGGGCGAACGATGCGGACGAGTGAAAAGTGAGCATCGCGTCTTGTACGGATGCGACTGTCGGGCCGATCCGGCGGGGCGAAAGCACAATGGCGGCGAATTTCCACCGCGGTGATCGTGTTGGTGCTGAATATTCGCCGACTGTGTGGTACTTCGAGCATTGTTTCGGCGGGATTTGTTGTGGCGGATTCCGGTTCGCCGCGCGATGTGGCGTATCGCCGGGGCGCGTGGTGAACCGCCGCCAGAGCAGGGGGCCGGCAAGCTGCGTATCGTAATTTTCGACGGGACGATGGGAGTGGCCGGTGATTGTCGCCGGGGTCGAGTGCCACCAGTGGGCGCAATGCACACCACCGCAATCGCACATCTCGGAAAACTGAAAGCACGGTCTCAGTCCGCTCTCAGTCGCCGCGGCCACAGTGGTCGACAGACGTGAGGAGAAACGAGGAATCGATGACCGAGGATTCGAAGGATCGCCGGGAGGAGCCGGGGACGGCAGGTGCCGGGTCGGGGGATCGGCCGACCGAGCAACTCTACGGCCAGGTGACCGGCGCCCCGCTGGGTGTCGAAGCCGGACCCGCGCCGGTCGGGGGCGTATTCGGACCGCAGGAGGCGCCAGGCCCCGGTTACATCCCGCACGAGCCGCAGCACCCGATGGCGCACCATCCGACCGCGCAGTTCTCCCGCCCGGAGTACGTCACGGGTCCCTTCCCCCCGCCGAACGCCGCGTATGGCGCGCACCACGCGTCGCCCAGCCGCTCGTTCCGCACCGGGATTGTCGCAGGCGCGGTGGCGCTCGCGCTGGTCAGCGGTGGCGTCGGTGGCGTGGTGGGCGCGCTGGCAACCCGGACCGACGATGGCCGCGCGCCAGTGACAAACGCACTGGATGCGCCGAAGCCGAACTTCAGTAACGTGGCCAACGCCCCGGCCGGCTCCACCCAGGCGGTCGCGCAGAAGGTCCTGCCCAGCGTGGTCATGATCAAGGTGGCCAGCAGCAAAGCGGAAGGCGAGGGCTCCGGGGTGGTGCTGTCCGCGGACGGCCTCATTCTCACCAACAATCACGTGGCCGTGGGTGGTGGACCGAACGCCAAGATGGACGTGATGTTCTCCGACGGCAGTACCGCGCCGGCCACGTTGATCGGAGCCGACCCGGTCTCCGACCTGGCGGTCATCAAGGTCTCCGGCAAGAACGGTCTCACTCCGATCGAACTGGGCAGCTCGGCGAATTTGCAGGTCGGCCAGCCGGTTGTGGCGATCGGCTCGCCGCTTGGCCTGGCCGGCACGGTCACCACCGGCATCGTTTCGGCGTTGAACCGACCTGTCGTGACATCCGGTGATGGCAGCGGGGAAAGTCGTGGAGTCAGTCCGGTGATCGACGCGATTCAGACCGATGCCGCGATCAATCCGGGAAATTCTGGTGGTGCTCTGGTGGACGGCAGCGGCAAGCTCATCGGCATCAACACCGCGATCGCGACACTCGGACCGACGGAGATGGCCGGCGGTCAGACCGGATCCATCGGGCTCGGATTCGCGATCCCGGTCGATCAGGCCCGCCGTGTCGCCGACGAGCTGATCAAGAACGGCAGGGCTACCTATGCCCAACTGGGTGTCAGCGTCGCGCGTCAGCAGGATCCGGCTCAGACGGTCTCCGGCGCGAAGGTCCGCGACATCACCTCGGATGGTCCTGCCGCTCGTGCCGGCCTTCCCTCTGGAGTGGTCGTGACGAGACTCGATGACCGGCCGATCGATTCCGGGGACGCGCTCGTCGCGGCGGTCCGCTCGCACCAACCAGGAGACAAAGTGAAGGTCACTTACACGGATGAACAAGGCAACAATGCCAAGACCGTCGAGGTGACCCTCTCCGGTGCGCCCGCGGAGGGTGGCCGATGATGCGGGTGGTGCCGGGCGGACAGACCCGACTGATCGGCGTCGACGGCGACGTTCGCAGCGCGGAGGCCGAGTTGTTCGACGCAGGCGCTACGGTGAGCAGCATGGAAATCGATGCTCCTGTGGCGGGGCGTGCTCTGGTGGTGGTCGTCGACGATCGAACGGCGCATGGAGGTGTTGACTCGCTCGGACCGCTGGTTACCGAGCTGCTCACCGAGGCCGGTTTCCTCGTGGACGCGTCGGTGTCGGTGCAGGCCGACGAGGTGGAGATCCGTAACGCGCTGAATACCGCGGTGATCGGCGGTGTCGACTTGGTGATCTCGGTCGGTGGTACCGGTATGTCCCCGCGGGACGTCACGCCGGAAGCCACCTCGCAGGTGCTCGACCGTGAGTTGCCGGGAATCAGTGAGGCGCTGCGTTCCTCCGGTCGGGTGGCGGGCTCACTGGATGCGGGCCTTTCTCGTGGGGTGGCAGGCGTGTCCGGAAGCACCCTGGTGGTCAATCTGCCCGGCAGCCGGTCCGCGGTTCGTGATGGCATGGCGACACTCGGTCCGCTCGCCAGCAGGGTGATCGGCGAGCTGTCCGGATTGGTCGAATAATCACGACTACGCCGCCCTCGGACAGCCCTCGCCCGGCGATTCGCCGGGCGAGGGATGATGCGCGTCTAGCGAAGATTTTCGGTGCGACCTTGCCCGAGACCACCGGTGACGAGCGCGGAGACGACCGCGACGACCCTCGATCCTCCGACGATTGGCTCCGTGCGCAGGTTCCGCCGCATCACGGTTGAGCGAGCTATCTACGTAGTAGCTACGTATTAGCGCTCCCGGATGCCGCAATTAACGCGCAATCATTTCCTTCTGAAAGTAATCCGCGCGATATATTTACGGTCTTGTCCCGTATGCCGGCACTGGCGCTGTTGTGACGAATGGCGAATGACCTGGGCCCGCCGGCGGTAGCGGTTGGACATTTATGCACGTCATGCCATATCAAAATGTTCGCAACTGTGAGTTACGTCACTTTGAAATTTACGAAAGCTTGCGTTGCAGCGTTGTTTCCGAGCGTTTAATGTTCGCCATCGAGCCACCACAACCGGATCCCACCAGGCCCGGAGTATCGCGCGGTGAGACGACCTCGACGGAACCTGGCTCGGTTCCATAGCCAGCCAGGTCGTTGCGCCGAAATTACAGCCGGTTACGCATCGGCAACAATGTATGGACACACTGAGCTGGGCCTGAGAGGGACCAGTCCAGCCTCGATGGTCGAGGCTGACTGTTTGAACCTGATGAGGGGAAGTATGAGCGAGAACCGCACCAACGGCCTGCGTCGCGGTGCCCGCGTCGCAGGCGTCGGCGCCGCCGCGGCAGTTGCCATGGGCCTGCTATCGACCGGTGCCGCCAATGCCGATACCTTCGTGCCGTTGCCGGACGGCCAGAAGGTGGGACCTGGCGTGACGATCACCAGGACGGGGGAGCGTGCTCTGGTCTCGCCATCCCTGGCGGCCAATGGCGCTGGCCGCGTTGTCTGGGTATCGGGCAACGCCATTGCCGACGTCTCCGTCACACCGGAGGGCTCCATCGGCCCGAACAATGGTGCAGCCGGAGGCCCCGGCACCAACAACTCCTCGACGCACGGCGCGTCTCAGTTGAGCACCGGCTACATCGTCGGCTGCCAGGTCAGCATCGCTGATGACGCGATCTCCGCCGGCGTGTCCGGTGGCGTCAACCTCAGCGGCGCCAGCGCCGGTGGGTCGATCGGGCTGAACCTCGGCCCGGGTGAAGTCAAGTTCGTTCAGATCGACTACAAGGACATCCTGAAGCCTGGTGTCTACTCCGTCGAGTACCAGGACGCCGAGATCCAGCTCCAGGGCTGTGCGGGCTACGCGCAGGCGCGTTCCTACACGGTCGTCGAGATCATCGGTGATGACTACTCGAAGACCACGCTCTACGGGATGCCGTTCAGCATCGGCTGACATCTGTCGAATCCAACGAACCACCTTCCCGCTGAAGCGGACTCACTCAACCCTCGAGGGGTAACAACCATGTTCAACCGTAAGAACTTGGCACGGATGGCCGGTGTCGGCGCCGCTGCCACCGTGGCCATGGGCCTGTTCTCGACCGGTGCGGCGAACGCCGACACCTTCGTTCCGCTGCCGGGCGGCGAGCTCACCAAGACGCTGTCCGACGGCACCGTGGTGACGATTCGTCTGGTCGGCGAGTCGGCCAACATCAATCCATCCATGGGCTCGACCCCGCTGCATCGCAACGCATGGGTGTCGGGCAGCGCTCAGGTCGAGCTGTCCGGCACCGCCGGCGGAAAGATCTTCCCCGGTTACACCGTCGGCTGCCAGGTCAACATCGCGGGCGGCGGCGCCACCGGTGGGGTCGACGGCAGCGTGGACTGGAGCGACGGCCAAAACGTCACCGGCGGCGTCGGCGCCAACTCCGGCGGCAATCTGACGCTGGGTCCTGGTCAGGCCAAGTCCTTCTATGTCCTCGACCAAGAGGCGGCCGACGACTTCGGTAACGAGGTGCACAAGACCCGTAACGCCTTCAAGGGCACCAGCGGCTCGGTGACCTGGTCCGACGAGACCATCGGTCTGTCCGGCTGTGGCGGTTACGCACAGGCGCGGGCGTTCGTCAGCGTCAGCGTCGAGACCGACAACGTCGTCACCTGGGTGACGCTGTGGGGTCAGCCTTTCAGTCTCGGCTGAGTGATCGCGGGTGAAAAGCCCGCCGGCACCAACGAAATGGGCTCGTCGCATCTGCGGCGGGCCCATTTCGTTGTGAAACCGATTACTGTGAAACATCACTCGCGATCCTAGCCGGATCGCATGCGGATCGCTGGCGGTTCGACGTGGCTTGCCTGAAATTCCTGAAAAGTCTGGTTGGTGCCGAATAATAGTGTACGGGCCGCGCTCGCTCGACCTGCGATGTCGGCGGACCGCCTGGTGGACAGCACATTCCATCGGGCACCGTCGGCCTCGAGCGACCTGCCCACCCCAACACCGCAGGGTGGACAGACGCAACCTGACAAGGAAAGTATGACCAAGTACCGCCGCACCAACAGACTGTCCCGAGCTGTCCGCATCGCTGGTGCCGCCACCGTGACAACCGTTGCCACTGGTTTGTTTTCGACCGGTGCCGCGAATGCCGATGTGTTCGTGCCGTTGCCGGACGGCCAGAAGTACGGCCCTGGCGTCACTCTCACCCATGTGGGTGAACGCGCCGTGATCTCCCCTTCCCTGGCTGCGAACGGTGCCGGCCGTGTCGTGTGGGTGACGGGGAATGCCATTGCCGACGTATCCGTCACGCCCGAAGGGACAATCGGGCCCACCAATGGCCCGGGAAACGCACCGGGCACCAATAATTCGTCGACCCATGGGGTTTCGCAGATCAGCACCGGCTATGTCGTCGGCTGCCAGGTCAGCATCGCTGATGACGCGATCTCCGCGGGCGTGTCCGGTGGCGTCAATGTCAGCGGCGCGAGTCTCGGCGGTTCGATCGGGTTGCAGTTGGGTCCCGGCGAGGTCCGGTTCGTCAGCCTTGATTACAAGGACATCCTGAAGCCCGGCGTGTACGCCGTCGAGTATCAGGATGCCGAGATTCAAGTCCAAGGCTGCGCCGGCTACGCCCAGGCGCGTTCCTACACGGTTGTCGAGATCATCGGCGATGACTACTCGAAGACCACCCTGTATGGGATGCCGTTCAGCATCGGCTGAGCCGACCGGATTCGTCAAAACTATTCTCGCCGAGGCGAACTCGATTCTGGAGGGGTAACAACATCATGATCGACCACAAGAAGTCGGTGCGCGTGGCCGGGCTGTGCGCATCTGCTGCCATAGCGTTAGGTCTGCTGTCGACCGGTGCGGCGAACGCCGACACCTTCGTTCCGCTGCCGGGCGGCGAGCTCACCAAGACGCTGTCGGACGGCACCGTGGTGACGATTCGTCTGGTCGGCGAGTCGGCGACCATCAATCCGTCCATGGGCTCGACCCCGCTGCATCGCAACGCGTGGGTGTCGGGCAGCGCTCAGGTCGAGCTGTCCGGCGCCGCGGGCGGCTTCCTCTTTCCCGGCTACACCGTCGGCTGCCAGGTCAACATCGCGGGCGGCGGCGCCACCGGCGGTGCCGACGCCGGTGTGAACTGGAGTGACGGACAGAACATGCGGCCCTCGGTCGGGGCGAACTCCGGCGGCAATCTGTCGCTGGGTCCTGGTCAGGCCAAGTCCTTCTATGTCCTCGACCTCGAGCAGGCCGACGACTTCGGCAACTCGGCACACCGGACGAATATCAGGTTCAAAGGCACGCACGGCTCGGTCACCTGGGCGGATGAAACCATTGGTCTGTCCGGCTGTGGCGGCTACGCGCAGGCGCGGGCGTTTGTCAGCGTCGAGGTCGAGACCGAGAACGTCAGCACCTGGGTGACGTTGTGGGGAGCGCCGTTCAGCCTCGGTTGAGCGTGGGTAACCATTCGAACAAACGCGAAGGGGCTCGTCGTGACGGGCCCTTCCCTCTGTGGCGCGGTCGATTTCAAAATTCGTGCCGTCCGCCTTCGCTGGCCCGAGCCTCGGCGAGAAGATCGCGGATCTGGATCAGTATGTCCGAATCGGTCAGGGCGGAGTCGTCGGGCCGGACCTGCTTCTTCATATGTGTCGCAGGCACCACGAGCACGAAGTACAGCACTATGGCGATGATGATGAAGTTGATTAGGGCTGTGATGATCGGGCCGACCTGAACGAACGTTGCTGGCTTGTCGGCAATCAGGCGGAAACCGAGACCGACCTCGTCGCTGCCGCCGAAGACGGCGAGAATCGGATTGACGACACCACTGCTGAACGCGGTGATGATCGCGACGAACGCCGTACCGATGATCACGGCAACCGCCAGGTCGACGACATTGCCGCGGAACAGAAACTCCTTGAAACCCTTGAGCATTGCCGATGTCTCCTCTTCGTGTGGAGCTGACCAGTCGTGCTCGGCGGTCCCCACCTGCCGGTATGCCAGATGGTAGTAGACGGCAATGGCAAATTACTGGCGAACTGGTTCGGCCGGTATGTCGGTCAATGGAAGACGACGGTGAGTGCAGTGCGCAGCGAGGCCACCGCCACAGCGGTGGCGCGTTCGGCGTCCATGGCGACCAGCACTATGCGTTCGGCGTCACCACGTCCGTCGCCGGGGCCGGCGACCAGGATGACGGCGGCGTCGGTGGCAAGGGTTCGGGCCGGTCGGGTGCCTGGTCCGGCTGTTTCCTCGGCGCCGACCACGTCGACGCGGTCGCCTGCGCGCAGAATCTCGGCGACCGCGGTGTCGGCCAACCGGATCGGAACGATCCTGGCGTCACGCGTGCCGGAGGCCGCGGCGGCGAGCCGTGGCCCGACGACGCGCAGGTCGGTGAAAACCTCGCCCTCGCGCATGGCGCCGGTCAGGGTCGCTCCCACCAGCGCGGCCGGGTCGGCGACCACTCCGGCGGGTAGGGTGCCCGCTTCGCGCGGCGCCGAACGTAAGTCGCCCGCCGCGAGCAGGTGTCCCGGCGCCAGATCTCGATCTGCGAGCACGATCGTCGTGCGCTCGGCGCCAGGGTCGCCGCGGAAGAAGAGAAAGGCTGCGAGCACTGCGAAGGCGGCGGCGAGTAGCCGTCGACCGAGCACGGCGTCGGCCCAGGGTGGGCGTTGCCACACCGAGTCCCAGCCGCCCCGGCCGAGAGTGGCGAGTGTGCGAGTCATGGCCGGATCCTATGGCCGCGGACGCACGGACCCGGTGGGGAGAACCGCGGACTGTGAATATCCCGAACGGGTTGTGGAAAACCGTCGAATCAGCTGGCTACAGCGGTGCTGGCCGCCGTAGCGGCACCGCTCGACGCGCCGGATTCGGTGGCCGGAGCCGAAGAACTGTTCGAACCGCTGTCGGACTTGGCGGGCTCGCTCGCGGTGGAAGCGCCACCACGGCTGTCGGTGCGGTAGAAACCGCTGCCCTTGAAAACGATGCCAACCGAGTTGAACAGCTTGCGCAGCTTCCCAGAGCACTCCGAGCAGACGCTCAGGGCCTCGTCGGAAAAGGACTGAACAATATCGAAGCGGTTGTCACACTCGGTGCACGCGTACGAATAAGTTGGCACAGGATCCTCCGCGGGTTCGTCAATCTGGCACTCTACAGCCGACAGTGCCAACACCGCCAATCGGTATTTCATTCCGCGATGCTATTGCCGCCCAGCTGTCGCAAGCCGCCGTGCGGCGTCAATGCCCAGCCCATGCGCAGATCATGAGGTTCCTCGGGGAGCCGGTCGACCAACTCGTCGTCCCGGACCACCGCGACCAGGCGAGCATCCGCGCGTGCGGCCGACAGCGTGCGGTCGTAGTAGCCTGCGCCACGTCCGAGCCGGACGCCGCGCCGGTCGACGGCTAGCGCCGGGACCAGGATCAACTCGGCCCGGCCGACGGTCGTAGGGGGCAGTACCGCGCCCGTAGGCTCCAGCAAGCCGAAGCGGGCTCGACGCAAACTATCCGTGCCGGTGTATTCGCCCCAACTGAGCGGACCCGGTGGTCCGGTGACCGGCAGAAGCACCCGCGCGCCACCCGCCAGCAATGCGTCCAGCATCGCCGTGGAGCCGGGCTCGGCGTCAACCGGTACATACGCGCAGACCCATGCACGTGCGCCGAGACAACCAGCCGCCGCGGCGAGTGCGATCGCCTCGTTCGCGCGATCGGCGGCGCTCACCACGGCCCGCCGGGCGAGTAATTCGGCGCGCCACGCATGTTTGGCACGCTCGCCGGGCATCTCCACGGTGATCACCATAGGCTCACCCCGGTACCGGTCGGCGCGACGCCGGTCCGGCGGCGTGATGGATGGATAGGGTATGCGTATGACAGCAAAGGCCGGACAGCCTGGTGACGCCGTGCCGGTGTCGTGCTTCCGCACAGCCGTGGTGCCCGCGGCCGGGCTCGGAACACGATTCCTCCCCGCGACCAAGACGGTGCCCAAGGAACTTCTTCCGGTGGTGGACACCCCCGGTATCGAACTTGTCGCCAGCGAAGCCGCCAGCTCCGGCGCCGAGCGGCTGGTGATCGTCACCTCGCCGGGCAAGGACGGTGTGGTCGCGCACTTCGTCGAGGACCTGGTGTTGGAGAGCACGCTCGCCGAGCGCGGCAAATTCCATCTGCTGGAGAAAGTGCGCAAGGCGCCCGGGCTGCTCGACGTCACCTCCGTGGTGCAGGAAGAGCCACTCGGGCTCGGCCACGCGGTCGCGCAGGCGGAAAAAGCCCTCGACGACGACGAGGACGCCATCGCGGTGTTGCTGCCGGACGACCTCGTGCTGCCGTGCGGTGTCCTCGACGTGATGAGCCGGGTGCGCCGTAAGCGCGGTGGAACGGTGCTGTGCGCCATCGACGTACCGAAGGACGAGGTCAGCGCCTACGGTGTCTTCGACGTGGCGCCGGTGCCGGACGCGGTGAACCCGAATGTGCTGCGGGTCAAAGGAATGGTGGAGAAGCCCGCCCTTGCCGACGCGCCGTCGACCTTCGCCGCCGCGGGCCGATACCTCTTGGATCGCGCCATCTTCGACGCGCTGCGCCGGATTGATCCGGGCGCCGGCGGCGAACTGCAACTCACCGACGCCGTCGCACTGCTCATCTCCGAAGGTCATCCGGTTCATGTGGTGGTGCACCGTGGGTCGCGCCACGATTTGGGCAACCCGGGCGGTTATCTTCGTGCTGCGGTCGATTTCGCGCTGGAGCGAGCCGAATACGGCCCCGCCTTGCGCGAGTGGCTGGAGCACCGACTCGGTCCGGACTGGGATCCGCAGCTGACGACCTACGACTGACGAGCCTGTTGGGTTTCGCCGAGAGTGGACCGTCGGGTACGAATGAGGGTTCACCGCGGTGTGCGCGAACGCGGGTGCGCCGCGTCGGGATCACGCGAACACGGTGCGGCGGAGTCGGATGGAGTGCGGAGAGGATCAGGAAGGGCTGGATGCGCTCGGTTGAGGATCAGCAGATCAAGGTGACCGCGGCGGCGGTCGCGCCGCGCCCGGTCCGGGTCGCGATCTCCGAGGCCCACGGCCTGCTGTGCGCCGAGGATGTGGTCACCGAGCGGCCGCTGCCCGGCTTCGATCAGGCCGCGATCGACGGTTACGCGGTGCGCAGTGTCGACGTCGCCTCCGCGGGCGCCGACATCCGCAACGAGGACGGTGATCTCGTCGACCTGACCCTCCCGGTAGTCGGCGAGGTGGAGGCCGGATCGCGGCAGCCGATTCGGTTGCAGCCGCGACAGACCGTCCGGGTGGACACCGGTGCTCCGATGCCGACGCTGGCCGACGCGGTGCTCCCGCTGGATTTCACCGACGGTGGGCGGGCCAGGATCAAGGTGTATGAGTCGGTGCGCTCCGGCGATTACGTGCGGCGCATCGGTGACGATGTGCAGCCGGGCGATGTCGCGGTACGCGCCGGCACCATCATCGGCGCGGCCCAGGTGGGACTGCTTGCCGCCGTCGGGCAAGACAAGGTGCTGGTGCATCCGCGCCCGCGGTTGTCGGTGCTTTCGGTGGGCGGTGAGTTGATCGATATCGATCGCACGCCCGGCCCCGGACAGGTGTACGACGTGAACTCCTACGCGCTGGCCGCGGCCGCGCGGGACGCGGGTGCGGATGTGAACCGTGTCGGCATCGTGAGTTCCGATCCGCGGCGCCTCCGCGATGTGGTCGAGGGGCAGTTGGTGCGGTCCGAAGTCGTCGTCATCGCGGGCGCGGTCGGCGGCTGGGCCTCCGAGCAGGTTCGCGAGGCGCTCGAAGGGCTCGGTGAACTCGAAATCGCCCGGGTGGCCATGCATCCTGGATCGGTGCAGGGCTTCGGCCGACTCGGCCGCGACGAGGTGCCGACCTTCCTGCTGCCGTCCAACCCGGTCGGTGCGCTGGTGGTGTTCGAGGTGATGGTGCGACCACTGATCCGAATCGCGTTGGGACGCAGGCAACCCATGCGTCGGATCGTGCGCGCCAGGACGATCACTCCGATAAGTTCCATGATCGGGCGCAAAGGGTATCTGCGCGCACAACTCTTACGCGATGAGGCGACCGGCGAATACCTCGTGCAGCCGCTCGGTGGTGCGAACTCGTCCTCACATCTGTTGGCGACGCTCGCCGAGGCGAACAGCCTGATCGTGATCGATCCGGACGATGCCGAGATCCGCACTGGTGACGAGGTTCAGGTCGCCTTTCTCGCGCAGCGTGGCTGAGGCGTGGAATCCATGAATGTGTTCCGAGCCACGCAGCATCCGGGATGGCCTGCGCGACTCGGTCCGGTCCGGGTCGACGCGGGGCGGGTGACGTTGCGTCCGGTGCGACTGCGTGACGCGGCGGCGTGGAGCCGGATCCGCTTGCGCGACCGGGCGCATCTCGAGCCGTGGGAGCCGACCGGACGCGGGGCGTGGGAGGCGCGCAATCACGCGTCCAACTGGCCCGCGCTGTGGTCGAGTCTGAAGGCGGAGGCGCGCCGCGGTGCGATGATCCCCTTGGTGATCGAGGTGGACGGCGCCTTCACTGGGCAACTGACCGTTGGCAACATCGTGCGGGGTGCGCTGCGCTCGGCCTGGATCGGCTACTGGGTGGCCAAGGACCTCAGCGGACAGGGTGTCGCTACCGCAGCGCTCGCGCTCGGCCTCGATCATTGTTTCGGGCCGGTCGGTCTGCATCGGGTCGAAGCGACCGTGCGGCCGGAGAATCTGGCCAGCCAGGCGGTGCTGCGCAATGTCGGGTTCCGGGAGGAAGGGCTGCTTCGACGCTACCTCGACGTCGACGGCGCGTGGCGGGATCACCTGCTGGTCGGCCTGACCGTCGAGGAACTCACGGGGACAGTTCTGGATCGGCTGGTTCGAGAGGGGCGCGCCACCCTGCTGTGAACCCGACGCGCCCGGTGCGACCGACGCGCGGTGGAATTGGTGGAAATGTGACGGGTGTGGCGGATGTGCACGGCGCGCCTGCCGGACCTGACCGCTACCCGGAATTAGCCTACGGACGTCGGTGGTGCGTCTTGCAACACCGGCAGGGAGCCTGCGAGGCGACCGGTGTCCACGCCGCAGTGTCGGACGGAGGCCGGCGGACGCGGGGCGTGTTACGCACCGCTCGCGGGCCGAGCCGGATGAATCCAGGCGGGGACGGAGGTGCTGACCGAGATGCCGAATTCGATCCTGTGGATCGGACTGGTCGTGCTCTGGGTCTTCGTCCTGTTCCCGATCCTCGCCGACCGCCATCCGAGAATACGCAGGACCACCGACGCCGCGCTGGCGACCAGAGTCCTGCACCGCGGCGGCGGAAAACGACGACTCAGAAAAGGCCCGGCTGCCGGGCATGAAACCGATCCGAACTGGCGGCCCCGCCGCGTACCGAGAAAGTATTCCCACAGCGATGATGCGGAGGACCGGATGACAACACCGGCCGACGAGTCCGTCACCGAGGCTGACGAGGAAGACGTGACCGTGGCCGCCGAGGCCGCGAGATCCGGCATCGCTGACGCCGAATCGGACAACGTAGAGCTGACCGAGGTCGACCTCGATACCGGTGAATCGGATGACGACGAGCTGGCCGACCGCGCCTTCCGCGCCGGTGAATCCGACGATCGGGACTTCCTCGGTGCTGAATCGGACGACGAGGGGGCCGACCTCGGCCGCGATATCCCCACACCGGACGACGGCGAGTCGGCGGACCATTACGGCGAGTCGGAGGACTACGAAGCTGCGGAAGTGGCTGCGTGGAACGACCCGGCGGCCGATGATGGCGGTGTGGGCGAAAGCCATTTCGAACCGGCCGCGGCCAGGATACCTCCCGTGTGGAGCGCCGCACCCGCCCGCCTAGACGATTTCGAGTACGACGAGTACGACGAACACGACGAAAATCTCTGGTACGAACCAGAGTTCGTGCCATCTCGGCGTGGTCGCGGCGGCTTCGACCCCGAGGCCGACGCGATCGCCCGCGCGGCCCGCTACGGTTTTCGGCAGCGGGCAGTGCTCGGCCTAGTGCTCGCCGCCCTGCTGGGCGGTGCGCTCGCGGTCGTGTTCAACGCACTGTTGTGGTGGGCATGTGGGCTGGCCACGGTCGTGCTGGTGGGCTATCTGGCCTATCTGCGCAAGCAGGTGCGAATGGAGGAGGAGATCCGTCGCAGGCGCGCCGCCCGTCTCACTCGCGGCCAACAGCACGGCGAAGCGGGCAACCGTCAGCGCCGGGCCGGCGTCCCGGAACCGCACAGCAGTATGGACCGCGATACCGCCCGCGCCCTCCGTCGCCGCTCAGTACTCGTGGAGCCCGATGACGAAGACCCCATGTTCGACCACCTCGATCCCTTCGATCCGGCCACCGCCCGCGCTCTGCGCACCCGCACCGGGCGCGACATCCGCCGTGCCGCAGGCGCCTGAGGGTTACTATCCGGGCAGGTCAGATTACCGATTCGGAGACGCGGCAGGTGGCCTGATACAGTGTCACAGCGCGGTTCCCCGGAGCCGCACGGGGCTATAGCGCAGTTGGTAGCGCGTCTCGTTCGCATCGAGAAGGTCAGGGGTTCGATTCCCCTTAGCTCCACCAGATGTCCCTCACTTGTACCCGAGTGCCTATGCGGTAGCGGGTAGAAGTGAGGGACATTTTCTGTTTCCGGAGTCCTGCTCGAGAGCCTGTGGCCCCTTAAGCTGAGGCCTCCAGTAGCGCGTAGGCACCGACTCCGAGGTGGGACCCGAGGAAGCCCTCGTTCGCCCGATCGCGCTCGATTGGATGCGCCGGTGTGGACGGCGTCCTTTGCTTCGCCTGCCCGTCAGACTTTCCCGGCCGTGCGCTCGAGCCGCTCTGTGACTGTCTGTAGAAGCTGATCGGAAAACTGCGGGTCTGCCACCGCTCGCGACATCAGCAACGCGCCGACCAGCGCGCTCAGTGTGAGCATGGCGTCGGCCCGCGCCTCATCGGGGGCCCTGTCGTCCGCTGTCTCGCTGAGGAGCGCCAGATAACTCTGTACCTGATCTTGATACGCCTCCTTGATCTCGGCTCCAGCGCGGCCTGCCGCGGCGCCGAGTGTGACCAAGGCGCATCCGGTTCCCGGAGCGTCCCGGTGGCGAGTGCTGAGGTACGAGTCGATCAGTCCCAGGTGGGGCTTCTCGGCGTTCCGCCGAGCAGCCTCCGTCATCTTGGTTTCCCCGTCGAGCAGAGCTAGCGTCACTGCCTGATTTATCAGGTCGTCGCGGGAATCGAAGTGCTTGTAGAACCCGCCGTGCGTCAGGCCTGCCTCTTTCATCAGGTCCGCGACACCCGGCCGGGCCATTCCTTCCTCGCGAATACGGCGGGCGGCGATCCGTAGGACCCGCTCACGCGACTCCGCCTTGGCTGCCTGGGAATGCCCCATGTCATGACCTCCCCGAATCCGAAAGGACGGACTGAACAAAATCTGGATTACGGTCATCATATATATCGGTACTCTCCCAGGCAATGGTCCGGGCGGTCATGCCCCGGCTCATGCTCGGGGGGCGGCCGGCAAGTGCATCGAGCCCCTTGCCTCGATCCGACCGAAGTCCGGACGTGCAGCAAGAATGGGCAGAGTGTCTTCTCGGGCTTTGCACGGACCGCCCGGCGCGGAGGAAGGATGGCAAGGCGCGGTCACTGGGCGCGTTCCCAGGTCAAAACGCCATTGCGGCGCGCACCCCAGATCATGGCGGGCTCGGGCAGGATCAGCCGGAGTCTTTCCCCGTCCCAGTTGGCAACCCGGGTCTGCGTGCCGCCCGCCCAGTTGGGAAAGAGGCTGAGTTTCACGTGGTGGACCACGCGGTCGGCTTCGAGGACCTCATAGCTTCCTCCGTAAGCCATGTAGCCGACGGCCGCCGCGGACAGCTCCTCGGGGAGTCCTTCCTCGAGCCTTCCCGCCCGAAAGTTGGGCCGTTCGGGATGCATGATCTGGGCCGACATATGGCCGTCGGCGGTGTACATGATGAGCCCCCGCGGTCGCGACCCGAAGGGTGTGACGACCTCCCCGCTCTCGATATCGGTGGCCTTGTACGAAACCAGGCGCCACGCGCCGACCAGGATATTGCGGAGTTCATCGCGGGTCATGTCTTCCTCATTGCTATCTGGCGCCGGTGCGGCGCCGGTTGGCGATTGCTCTGATGTGCGCTCCGGGGGTCGGGTCGGCTACGGCCAGCCGTCATCCGTAATCGGAGTGTCTGTCTACCGCGCCGGTGTGGGAATCGGCCGCCACGGGCGCCTCGTAGCGTGTCCTCACGTCGGCATCGGCAGGGCGGCCGTCACGCCACTCGAACTCGTGCCTCGCGGTTCCGCATGTCTGGCGTCCGAATATGTGGATGATGATCATCATATACAGCCATTGGCCGATTCTCCTTGACGGCTCAGGATGATGTATGTCATCTTGAATCTGGATTAGGTACATCATCTTGATCAGGTCAGAGTGAGGACTGTCATGACCGACACCTACGACCCCACCCGCACCGCGGTGCTGCTGGTCGACCCCTACAACGACTTCCTGTCCGAGGGAGGCAAGCTCTGGCCCCTGGTCGAGCCCGTGGCGACCGAGGTCTCCCTGCTGGACAACCTGCGCGCCGTGGTCGACGCCGGCCGGCTGGCGCACCTGCGGATCTTCTTCGTGCCCCACCGCCGCTGGCGGGAAGGCGACTACGACGACTGGGATCACCCCAACCCCACCCAGCTGCTCATCCAGCAGCGTCACACCTTCGCCATGGGCAGCGTGGGCGGGGAATTCCACCCCGACTTTCAGCCCGCCGACGGCGAAGTGATCGTCCAGGAGCACTGGGCCCAAAGCGGCTTCGCGAACACCGACTTGGACTTCCAGCTCAAGCAGCATGGCATCACCCACGTCATCGTGATCGGTCTGCTCGCCAACACCTGCATCGAGTCCACCGCCCGCTACGCCATGGAACTCGGCTACCGCGTCACCCTCGTCTGCGACGCCACCGCAGCCTTCCAGCCCGAGATGATGCACGCTGCCCATGAGCTCAACGGCCCCACCTACGCCCACACCATCGCCACGACCGCAGAACTGCTGCAGGCGCTGAAGAACGGAGAGAACTGAGATGGCACTGACCGGAGCCATGCCGATCGGCTCGTCCGCCGTGTCGGCATCCGATTCCACGATGAAAGCGCTCAACCCCGCGACGGGCCGCCAGATCGAGCCGGACTTCGCACTCGGCGGATCGGCCGAGGTCGACCGCGCCGCACGCCTGGCCGACGAGGCCTTCGACGCTTACAACGGCACAAGCCCCCAGGAGCGCGCTGCGTTCCTGGAGCTGATCGCGGACCGGCTGGACAGGATCAACCGGGAGCTGGCCGAGCGGGCGGCTTTGGAGACCGGCCTGCCTGTCGCGCAGCTCGAGGCCGAGGCAACCAAGGCCGCCGTCCAGTTCCGGCAGTTCGCCGAGGTGGTCCGCCAGGGCCGCTTCCGTCACGTGACTATCGATCCCGCGCAGCCGGAGCGGAAGCCGCGGCCGCGCATGGACCACCGCATGCAGAAGATCGCCATCGGCCCGGTCGTTATCTTCGGCGCCAGCAACTTTCCGATCTCCTACTCCGTCGCCGGCGGCGACACCGCCGCCGCGCTCGCGGCGGGCAGCCCGGTCATCGTCAAGGCCCACAACGCCCACCCGGGCGCGTCCGAGCTTCAGGGGCGCGCCATCCAGAGCGCGGTCGCCGACAGCGGGCTGCCTGAGGGCGTGTTCTCCCTGATCCGCGGAGCCGGCAACGAGATAGGCGAGGCCCTGGTCGACCACCCGCTGATCAAGGCGGTTACCTTCACCGGCTCCGAGGCCGGCGGCATGGCCCTGTACCGTCGGGCCCAGCTGCGCCCCGACCCGATTCCCGTCTTCGCCGAGATGACCAGCGTCAACCCGACCTTCGTCCTGCCCGCGGCGTTGGCGGCCCGTGGAGGCGAGATCGGCGACGGGTTTGCCGAACGCATGCTCGTCAACGTCGGCCAGGCTTGTCTGAAACCGGCCATCCTGCTCGCCGTCGACGGCCCCGGCTACACCCAGATGCGCGCCGCGGCCGTCGCACGGGTGCGCGCGATGGCCGCGCGCACGATGCTGACACCGGGCATCCACGACGCCTATGACCGCAATGCGCAGCGGCTGCGCAACTCCGGTGCTACCACCCTCGCGGCGGGGCCGGAGCCCCAGGGCGCTTGGGAGGGCCGCGCGCAGTTGCTCGAGGTCGAGGGGGACCGATTCCTCGCCGACTCCACGCTGGCCGAGGAGGTCTTCGGACCGTCCGCGCTCCTGGTCCGACTGACCGACTTGGACCAACTCCTCGCGGTGGCCCGGAGCTTCCGCGGTCAACTCTCGGCGGCCATGCATATCGACGACCCCGACTACGGCCACGCCGCCCGGCTGCTGCCCATCCTGGAGCGGCGCACCGGCCGCATCGTGGTGAACGCCTTCGCGCATCCGCAGGAAGTCGGCCACGCCACCATCCACGGCGGGCCGTTCCCCGCCACCACCGACAGCCGCTTCACCTCGGTCGGCATGACCGCGATCGACCGCTTCCTGCGCCCCGTCACCTACCAGAACTTCCCCGATGCGCTCCTTCCCGACGCGCTGGCGACGGCCAACCTCCCGCAACCGCCGCGGCAGGTCGACGAACACCGCACCCGCGGCTGACCACACGGCCGGGTATTACTCCACAGGAAGCCGCCACCACAGGTGATGGTGGTGGCGGCTTCACCTTTTGGGCCGGCGCCGCGGAACACGCACAGTCCGCTCAGCGCCCCGGATGGGCGCCGAAACTCGATAGCCGAACTGCCGCCCCGAAACGCGCACTGCGTGACACGGGGCGTCACGCTGGCAACTCAGCGGGTCTCGAACGGCCCGGCGTGCAGCAGTGCGGCCGCATCGGCCGCTCGCTTCGTGACGTCGGCGGCTGCGCGAGAGGCTCGTCCGGTCAGCCGCCAGGAGAGCATTCGCACGGCGGTGGCGGGGTCTGGGGGAAAGACGCCGAGTTGACCCAGCATGGTGATGTCGTCGCGTACCGCCTCGTGCCTGATCACCTTGCCGTCGCGGAGGTCGAGGACGTGGATCTGTTCGAAGTCGATCTCGCGTCCGGTGGGAGGTACGGCCTGGTCGAGGACGCCGTCGCGGAAGCGGACGAAGGGGCCGGTGTGGCGGCCCTGCATGCGCAGCCGCAGCCAGATCTGCTCCTCGTTGCGAGCGCTGCCGAGGACGGGAAAGCGCAGGTCACTGAAGGCGGACCGCATCCATGCGCCCGAGGCGAGGACTCCCGCGGGTCCGGGTATCGCGCAGGCAGGGGGCGAGACGACAGCATCGCGGTTGTGGAAGTCCGCGGCCACGACATCAGCGGCCAGCGCCGAATCTCCGGTCTCGAGGATCCGAAAGAGCCCGTGGGCCAGTTCTATGGTGTCCATCCCCATGAGGTCGATCCTTTCGCCAGTCCGCTATCCGGAACTGTGTGCTGGTGGGTCCACCGGGCAGGGTCGCGCCGAGCATCTCATCCTGTGCGGCGGAATTGACACTATATGGCGTCTAATGAATAGAGTTGATATGCGTTCATTTCGGATAGGGTTGCACCATGTCCGCGAAGCGCACATACGTCTCCCCGTTGCGCGAGCAAGCCGCGGCGCAGACGCGCTCACTGATCCTGCTGCGGGCGACCGAGTTGTTCGCCGACTGCGGTTACGGGCGAGTGACCGTCGCGGACATCGCCTCCGCGGCCGGCGTCGCGTCGCAGACCGTTTTCGCAAGTGTCGGGAGCAAGGGCGACATCCTGGATCGGATTGTCGAGCAGGGTGTGGTGGCCTCCGGCTACGAACAGGCCATGCAGCGTGTGCTCGCCTTGCGGACACCGGAGTCGGTCCTCGAGGCACTGGCCCACGGCACGCGCCTCGGCAACCAGAGCCAGTTCACGGTGTACGAGGCGATTCGCAAGGCGCTACCCGTTCACGAGAACGGTGCGGCGCTGTGGGAGCGCGCCACCGCGGCCTACCGTGACGCGCTGCATGCCACCGCCCGCCATCTACATGGATTGAATCCCCCGCCGCTTTATCCGGTGACGGAATCGGCGGATCTGCTGTGGTTCTGGTTCGGTCCGACGGGCTGGCGCACTTTGGTAGTGGAGAGCGGTTGGTCGTGGGATCGGGCCGAGACTGTCGTCTACCGTACGGCCGTCGCCGGTCTTTACTGAGTCGACGGCTCCTACCGGATACGGACTCGTGCGCCCTGCGCCGGGTAAGTTCAGCCGACCCACCAACCGGAACAGGAGTAGCAGTGCCGATCGAGCACGAAGCCAAGATCCTCGGTATCGACCCGGACACCATCGAACAGCACATCGTGGACAAAGGCGGCCGGAAACTCGGCGAGCGCTTCATGCGCCGCTACGTCTACGACATCACGCCGGGCGATGCATCGAAGTGGATCAGGCTGCGCGACAACGGAAACGGAACAACACTCGCCGTCAAGCAGATCACCAGCGACGCCATCGACGGCACCCATGAAGTCGAGGTGGGTGTCGACGACTTCGCCGCCACCAACGCTCTGCTCGAGATGATGGGCTTCACCGCGAAGTCCTACCAGGAAACCAAACGGATCAGTTGCGTACTCGACGGTGCCCAGCTCGAGATCGACACCTGGCCGCACATTCCGCCATACCTGGAGATCGAAGCCGCGACCAAGGATGAAGTCATCCGGATCGCCGAACTGCTCGGCTACACCGAGGCCGACCTCACCGGCGAGAACACGATCAAGATCTACGCCAGGCACGGAATCGACCTCGACACCGTCCGCGAACTGCGTTTCTGAGCGGGCTCTCCGACACTGTTGCCGCCGGAGCCGGCCGCGGGAAGGCGCGCCAGATCGCGCGGCCGGAAGCTTACTGGCGCGAGGAGCGAGACGGAGCAACGATCGATGGTGTAAGAGCATCGCTACCAGCGAATACGAAGGGAGAATCGCATGACCGGCATAGAGAGTGCGACCGGCTCTTCGATCGAGCAGCACGATGTCGTCTGGCACAAGCCTCCATACGGGCAGAAGGACTTCTGGCTCAGTGACAGCGTGATCGGCGCCGACGACTACACCTCCGCATTCAACGCCCAGCTGTGCAAGATCGGCCCAGGCGGCGGATCTCCCCCGCATAAGCACACCTACAACCACGCGTTCTACGTCGCCGCCGGCGTCGGCACGGTGCGGATCGAGCGGAATACGTTCGACATGAAACCGGGCACCGTGATCAAGGTTCCCGAGGGCACGCAGCACAGTGTCACCAACACCGGCACCGAGGACCTCGTCTTCATCACGATCTACGACCCGCCGAATGTCGACGGCACGCCATAGCGCTTCGGCCGAAATGGCCTGGACCGGGGATCGGACGTTTGCGGGTGCCGCGCGGTGATCTCAGGGAATGAGCAACGGCGGGGACGCAGGAAAGGTGACCGGTAGATCGGCCAGCGTCCGATGCAGCGGCCCCGGGCGCCAGGTGAGTTCCTCGGCGGGAATCGCGAGTCGCACTTCGGGCACCGCATCAAGCAGTTGATCAATGGCGTCCTGGACGATCAGGTACGCGGTCGACTTTGCCGGGCAGGCATGTGGTCCGGCGCCCCATGCCAGGTGCGCGCGGTTGCCGGCATGGTTGCCGGCGCCCATCTCGGGGTCGCTGTTGCAGCCGGCCAGGCTGATCACCACGGGTTGGTGGGCGGGCAACCAAATTCCGTCGATCAGGATGGGCTGTCGAGGATAGGTGACGCTGGCGTTGGGCAGCGGCGGATCTTCGAACAGGACCTCGTCCAAGGCATCCCGGGTCGACAGGGCGCCCCCGCGCACTTTGGCGCCGAACCGTTCGTCGGTCAGGATCAGCCGCAGGGTATTGATGATCAGGCTTTGCAGCGGTCCCATTCCGACTCCGTAGAGTGCTATGACCTGATGGATCATCTCGAGTTCGTCGAGCCCGGCGCGGTGGTTCAGCAGGCGGGTGGTCACATCGTCACCGGGTTCGGCGCGCTTGAACTGGACCAGTTCGAGCACCGCCGCACCGAATAGCCGGTTGCCTTCCTCGGCATCGACGCCGTCGAAGATCGCAGTGGTCGCCACCGCTGCCTTCTGGCTGATCTCCGGTGGACAGCCGAGCATGGCGTTGACGACCTCGAACGCGAGCGGAAACGCGTATTGGCCGACCAGATCGGCCGAACCGTCCGAGCAGAACGAGTTGATCAGCGGTATGGCGATCCGCTCCAGGGTGCTGTGCAGTGCGTGCAGGTCGACACGGTCGAGGGCGGCCGATACCGCGCATGTTCGAGGCCGGTCGTACGCGGTGCGTTCGGCCGCCATTGCAGGACCGGCAGCACCGGGCAGTCAGGGGAAATGTCCTTCTCCCAGAGCCGAGGATCGGCCGGAAAATGGTCTGGGTCGTTGAGGATGTTCAGAGCGGGGCGATACCCGACCACCAGCGTGGCGGGGACGCCTGGGGCCAGTTCCACCGGTGCCAGAGAGCCGTAGCGGTCGCGCATGTCGCGAAAGGCACGGTGTGGATCTGCGGCGAACTCCGGCGAGTACAGAGCCACGCGCTGTTCATCGACGTCTATGGGGGACGAGTGATGCTGGGACCGGATCCGGTGGCGTGGTCAATAATCTACCTCCATGCGCGGGTGCCGATTATCGGCGCGGGCGATCGAGAGGCCGGGCCGGCTGGTGCTCGGCCGGATACCGCTATGGTGCGGGCATCGAGATCATAAGACATCGGCCGCCCCGGTGTCCGGCTCCTGCCCGCCGCTGTCGGCACTCCGCACAACTTCCGTGCGCACTTGTGATAGACCATTGCGCCAACGCTTTTCGAGTTCGAGAGGACTGGTGGTGCATTCGCGGCCGATGTGTCTAGTTGCGTATCACCCACGTTTCCACTGGTGCACGGCAGCTGGTGTGTCGAGGCGCATAGTGTCCGATAATGTTTCGATGCAATGAGAAGGCTCGTGCCGAATTCGGCACGAGCCTTCTGTCGTTATCGTCGTCCGGATCTCGAACCGCGATATCAGTGGGGCGGCGGAGAACTCAGGGAATCCGGATTTCGACCGTCGGCACCGGCAAGTGCAGTCGGTCGGTGGTCACGCTGACCTGCACTCGCCCCGGGCCGGTCGGCAGGTCGGCGAACACCGTCGGGGGAGCCTGGTTCGACGATGAACTATCGGTGACCGGCACGGTGACTGTTCCGGTCGCGCCGGTGTCGAGGTTGCGCCAGTTGGCGAGAGCCTTGAAGGTGCAGGGCTGGCCGAATGTCGGGGTGTACTTGACGAAGCTGATTCCGAAACGCGTGGTGCCAGGGGCGCCGGTCGGTGCCGAGATCCCCGCCTGCCCTTGGCCGTAGCATGCGTCGCCAAGGGTGTGGACGACACCGATGCTCACGAATGCGGGCTGATCCGCCGCCGCTGGGGCCACGGACGCCGCGAACGCACCGGCGCACAGTGCCGCAACGAGCGCACCACGCTTTGCCACCTGTTGACCTGTCACTATCGATCACGCTCCTTCGGGTCGAATCGAATCGAGCAATCTCGATCGGTCATTCTGCTCCTCGCATAGCCGCTTCCGGTGCGGAATTCCGATCGAAATTACAGATCGTGCCCGCTTTTTCGGGCTTGTCCGCAATTCGTCGGTGGTCAACCGGCTCGACGCGCGCGAAAACCTGGCATTGCGCGCGTGGCGCGAGAGCGTTGCCGACGCGCTCCCGGTGGGTAACCGCGCGGGGCGACCATGGGTTCACGTCCGAAGACGTGCCGCGGGCGCGCACTGGCGGTGCTGCGGAGTCGGCTGTCGGCCTGTCGAACCCTGCTCCCCGGTAATGGATTTCGTCTATGCTGGAGAGGTTCTTCGCTGCACCTGTGCTGACGCCACTCAGCTTGTCGAGGCCGGAGGAATCACACTGTGGGGTAAGGTGATCGCCGAATTGGTCCAAAGACTCCGTCGGGTAACAAGGGGTATGGCCGAAGTTCACGAGCGTCCACTGCGGGAACTCGGTCATGGACTTTGCCGGGTTTCCGGGATAGGACAAACCGACGAAGAGATCGCGCAGCAGGTCCGGGGGATCGATTCGCGCGCCACTGACCGCAGTCTGACCAATGGTCTCGACTACCACCAGCTCAATTTCGCTATCGAGGGCCCGTTGCGCTACGAGCGTGGCGATCAGGCGTTGGCGCAGATACTCCGGCGCCAAGGGTTTGACGGCCCGCCTCGCCTCGTAGACGCCGAGGGCATGCGTGCGGCTATCGATCGGGGTTGGATAGAAATGTCCCGAGGCGTCAGAAGGCTGCAGGATGTGGCGGAATTCAAAACCGGCAACAATTTCTTTCCCGGGCGGGGTGGTGACGGCAGCGGTATGTATGTCCATGGCCGCGAACCTGGTTCGAGCAAGCCTGATTCAAATCGGCTTCGGGAGATGGCCGAGCATTGGGCAGGCGACTCAGGTAGCGCCGACCCGGGCGGTGTGCTCCGTATGGCGATGCACCCCGACGCGCTGCGGACCGATTTACGCTCCCTGACCGCACAACGAGACGAGGAACTGGAATCGATCCGCGCCGAGTGGGAACAACAGCCCGAAAACTCCGCGAAAAGAGCCGAACTGGAAGATCGTATGAATGTGCTGTCGGACGTGGGACGATATGCTGCCATCCGCGGCTACGATGCGTACCGGATCAACGATATGTATGTCTGGGTGGTTCTGAATCGCACCGCATTAATAGTCGAGCGGTGAAGAACGGCCTTCAGTGTGCGCAGTGCGACTACCCAACAGGCTCCAGTGTGGATTGACTTCTGTATCGCACCGCCCAGAACCACCGCATGACGATCAATGAACTTCACCATCACTCGATCTCGACGGCGTGATGGACGCAGGGCAGCATCGCGCCCGATCAGTCCTCCTCCCACCATGGCTGCGTGTCCGCCACGGCGACGAACTCGAAGAAGTCCATGTTGCTGATCTCCAGGTTGCACGCCATCGATCCGACCATGCGGCAGGGAAGGACGGCGGGCTGTCCCGGGGTGTCGTACAGGTCGACAACGGTCAGCGGGCGGTCGGGTTCGGCAAAGGTCCTGGCATCGGCGAGCACGACCATGGTGGTGAGCTCATCAATGTCTTCCTCGCGCGCCGAGACCAGCGCTGGGACCTGACCTGACCGGAGGCCGTCGAAGTCCCGGTCGTCGACGACCAACGCTGTCAGCGGATAGTGGTCCACGTCGATCTCGTCCGGGTCCAGGTCCGCGCCGACTCGGCCATCGTCGTCGGTCCCGCCCAACTCGTCGAGCAGGGCGCCCCAGCCCTCCTCGTCGTCGAAGAAGGTACGGACCAGCAGTACGCCGGCGCTGGAGGGCAGGGTCGGGAATTCCCGGCGCGGCGTCGCCGTCGGCGCGGGAAAGGCCGGCTGACCGCCGTCTCCTTGGTACATGCCGCACACGTCCATGTCGCTTACCAGGTGGTCGAATGTGAGTGCGCCGCTCAGCAGGTCGGCCAGGATCTCGCCGAGCCGGTCCGGCGCGACACGGACGCCGCGCCCGGGTACCGCCGCCAGGTCCACCAGCAACGGCCCGTCCCCGCCGTATCCCACCGAAACGTCGGCCAAGACGACGACCGACGGCGCCTGTCCGCCGTCCGCGACAAGCGCCGGGACGTTTCCGCCATACAGGGAGTCCCACCCGTCGTCCTCGATCGGTCGTAGCCGCACCCCGCTGTCCCCGATGACGAGTACATCGCCTTCCCGGCGGCCACCGATCTCGTCCTGTAGTCCGCCCCACAGTGCCGTGCCGTCCTCGTAGCAGGCACAGACCAACAGCACTTCACCGGGCTCCGGCTGGGGAAGCTTGGGAAACGACATGACTCTCCTTCGAAAGACTCTGCGGTGCCTGGTCGTCATGTGTCCTGGCCGTGGCGACGCCTCCGGCAGGACATCCCGAGCAGACGAATGGGGCAGCGGCTCATGGTGGCAGATCGGCGTCATCGAGCCGTAACCGGGCTCAGGTGTCGGATCATGGACGCGGCTGGTCGCGCCGGCGAGTTCCGTGGTCGATCAGAATCCGCTCTATCCGGGTCTCAGGCTCTTTCCTTCAGGACCCTGGAGATCAGCATCCGCTGCTCTTCGGTCAGCCGAGGATCCGCCGCGTAGAACGTCTCGCCGTCCACGGTGATCTCGTAGCTGAACCCGTCGGGAATCCCGGGGGGCAGTGTGCTGTGCCCGCTGGCCACGGCTCGCTCGGCCAGAGTGTGCCACTCGCTCGCGTCGGGCCGCGTTGAGGTATCCACCTCGCCGTGCCGCTCGATGCCCGCGAATCCGCCCATGCGACGCACTTGAATACGCATGCATCCGTGTCTAGTACGGAACTAGGACGTTCGCACCCCAACCTGTTCCCAGGCCTTCAGCACGGCCTTCAGCTCCTCGCCCTCGTTGAAGCGGGCCTTGGCCGCCGCGACCGTGAGCTTCGCGAAGTCCACGAACAAGGCATCCTTCTTCAGCTCGCCGCCGGTCAGGACGTCGTACCAGACTTGCCCCGCCTTCTCCCAGGCGTGGCCGCCGAGGGTCGTGGCGGCCAAATAGAAGGCATGATTGGGGATGCCGGAGTTGATGTGGACGCCGCCGTTGTCACGGCCGGTGTGCACGTAGTCATCCATGGTCGCCGGCTGCGGGTCCCTGCCGAGAACATCGTCGTCATAGGCTGTGCCCGGCGCCTTCATGGAGCGCAGCGCCTTCCCGGTGACGCGCGGGGAGAGCAGTCCCGCGCCGATCAGCCAGTCGGCGTCGGCAGCGGTCTGGCCCAGCGTGTACTGCTTGACGAGCGAGCCGAAGACGTCCGACAGCGACTCGTTGAGGGCGCCGGGCTGGCCGAAATAGCTGAGGTCGGCCGTGTGCTGCGTGACACCGTGGGTGAGTTCGTGGGCGATGACCTCGATCGGGACGGTGAAGTCGAGGAAGATCTCGCCGTCACCATCGCCGAACACCATCTGCTCGCCATTCCAGAAGGCGTTGTTGTAGTCCTGGTCGTAATGGACGGTCGCATCGAGCGGCCAGTTGTCGCCGTCGATGGAGGAGCGCGCGTGCACCTTCAGATAGAACTCGAAGGTGGCGCCGAGGCCTGCGTAGGCGCGGTT
This sequence comes from Nocardia sp. NPDC049220, assembly GCF_040647855.1. Classification (NCBI taxonomy): domain Bacteria; kingdom Bacillati; phylum Actinomycetota; class Actinomycetes; order Mycobacteriales; family Nocardiaceae; genus Nocardia; species Nocardia sp. NPDC049220. The sequence continues at coordinate 148,121 of NZ_JBEZDA010000005.1, read as the reverse complement.
GACGGTGGCGTCCCCGCTCGGGTCGCCGCCCTCGGCACGGACCTTCTCGCCTGGCAGCTCCGTGCCGTGGCGGGCGTCGTAGATGGTGCGCTGGGGCTGGTCGGTCGGCGCTCCGGCAGGCGGGAGGGCGGATAGGGGACCGATGACCGTGGTCAGGCGGCGATGGGTGCGCTCGTAGGCGTCGCGCTCGAGGGTCCTGCGCGCGGCCGCGGCGAGTGCGGGGTCCTCTTGCTGCGTCAGCTTGTCGAGGATGTGCGGAGGCACGATGGTGCAGAAGACGGGCTCGAAACCCCCGTCGGACTTGGTCATACCCGCAACCATCGCACACCGATACGGCGTGCCGCATTCGAAAGAGTGTCGGCCAGTGAGCGTTTCGTGATCATGCTCGGTGTCGCGTCATGGTCGGGCGAATGAGATCGAGTTGGGCGGCGATGATTTCGTCTGCGGAAACCACCGCGAAGGCGACGTTCACATCACTTCGTGAACACCGCCCGGCAATTCCGACCCTGAACCCGGTTAGCCGAGATCGGGCACGACCGATTTCGGTTCAGGTCGAGCGGGTCGGAGGGTGCTCGCAGTCCGGTGTGATCGGCGGCGTGTGGACGACGTACCCGCACCGGATGCACGCGTGGAGGCGGTGAATGCCTCCGGCCTGCACGCACGCCAGCGAACCCGCCAGCATGCGCTTCGGACCGAACTGTCGTCCGCACTGCGGGCAAGCTCTGGGCCACGGCTCCGCCCATCGGCCGTCACGTAGGCGGTAGAGGTGGCCGGGTTCGACTATTCGGCCGTCGCTGAGCCGATAGACCAGACGCGAATCATCGAACACATATTCGATGATTCCATGCGTCAGCGTGTTCGCAACCGCGACACATTCGGGGTGTCCGTCGCGCTGGCCATCCTGATCCGAAGCCACGGCGCGACATCCACACCGTGCATCGGGTGCACAGTGGATGTATGTGTGATGGTTGTGGCAGTCCTGGCGAGGTCGCCGCGTCCCGCCCGCGCGCTGTGCAGGGCACGGCGGTAGACCCCATTTCCCTGGAGCCGGTCGATGAGGTCGTCATCACGACGCTGGTGGACAACAGCTACGACGCGCTGATGGACGACGTCGGCCCGGCCCGGCGCGCGCGCAACGCCACGATCCCCAAGGTGGACGCCCCGCAGTTCGTAGACGGCCAGACGCATACCGGTCTGCTCGCCGAGCACGGCTTCTCCGCGCTCGTCACCACCCGCCGCGGCGGCATCTCGCACACCGTGTTGTTCGACACCGGCGTGTCCCCGACCGGCATGGCCACCAACTTCCACCGGCTCGGGCTAGACGCGGGCGACATCGAGGTGGTGGTGCTCAGTCACGGCCACTTCGATCACGCGGGCGGGCTGACCGGGCTGGTCGAACTGCGGGGACGCAGCGGCCTGCCGCTCGCGGTGCATCCGTTGGTGTGGAGCAGGCGGCGCTTCGCCGTTCCCGACCAGCCGGCGTGGGAACTGCCGACGCTGAGCCGTTCGACGCTGGAGGCCGAGGGACTCGAGGTGATCGAGCGCAGGCAGCCCTCGCTGCTGCTCGACGGCTCGTTGCTCATCACCGGCGAGGTCGACCGCACCACCGACTTCGAGCGCGGGCTGCCCCACCACGAGGCTTGGCGCGCCGGGCAGTGGGAGCCCGACCCAACGATTCTCGACGAGCAGGCACTGGTGGTCCACGTCCGCGGCAAGGGGCTCGTCGTGCTCACCGGGTGCGGGCATGCCGGTGCGGTGAATATCGCCCGGTACGCGCTGCGGCTGACCGGGGTGGATCGACTCCATGGGCTGCTCGGCGGTTTCCATCTCACCGGAGCGGCTTTCGAGCCGATCATCGAACCCACCGTCGCCGCGTTCATCGACATGGCGCCCGACGTGTTGGTGCCCGCGCACTGCACGGGGTGGAAGGCTCAGCACCGGCTCGCGGCGGCACTGCCCGATGCGTTCGTCCCGAACGCGGTCGGCACGTCGTTCGTGATGGCCGGCGTCTGACCCGGGCTTTCATCGGCCTCGGCCTCGGCCTCGGGCTCGGGCGGGGTCGAAATGTGCTCCGTGGCATCGGCCGCCGCAGCAGGCTACGTAAGCTTCGGCCAACCGGTACGCGGACCAGGGGCGTCTCGGCTGTCGGAGTCATCTACTACCCCGGACATTTCGTATCCGAACAGGCCGAGCGGGTGGACACTGGCATTTTCCGCAGGATTCGCGCACGGCGACCATGCGTGCTGAAGCCCGCCCGCGTACCGTCGGAACCATGAGCGGTGGCACCGTGCCAATGGCAGCGGTGGCGGGCTCGGACCGGTGGGCGCGAGCGTTCGCACTGCTGTACGACCCGCTGCTGTGGGCGGGCGAGCGGGCGGGTATGGGAGCTCGTCGGCGGGATCTGCTCGGCCACGCGACGGGTCGGACTGTGGAACTCGGCAGCGGTACCGGTCTCAACCTGGGGTACTACCCCGACGACGTCGACGAGCTGATCTTGACCGAACCGGAGGCCGCGATGCGTACGCGGTTGGTGCGGAGGCTGCGTCGTAGTCGACGTTCGGCGCGTGTGCTCGACGCCTCGGCAGAACGCCTGCCGTTCGCGGATGACACCGTGGATACGGTCGTCTCAACGCTCGTATTGTGCACTGTCGACGACCCTGATCCGGTACTGCGGGAGATCGAGCGTGTGTTGCGTCCCGGTGGCCGGCTGCTGTTTCTCGAGCATGTGCGTTCCCGGTCACCGCGACTTGCCTATTGGCAAGACCGCCTCGCCGTCCCGTGGCGCCGGTTCGCGGAGGGCTGCCATTGCAACCGTGCCACCCTCGAGCTGATTCGAGCGTGCGGGCTGGAGCTCGACGACGTTCAGGAAGCGTCGTGGCGGGGACTGCCCCCGATCGTCCGACCGCTGATCATGGGTGCGGCCACCAAAAGTAGGGTCTGACCAGATCGGTGCCGCACTCGGCGGGTAGCGAAGAACCTGTTCGTCGCTGCGGTAGCCGTCACGACTCGGCACCGGCTCGCGAAGTCGACGCACGGGGGCGAGCTATCGCGGTCCGTCGATCAGTTGAACGTCGCCGTGGAGCGCGAAATGTGCTGTGTCTATTTCAATGCCCACACCTTGGTGTCGAATGCGTCCGCTCGCGATCTCGTCCCGCAGGGCCACGCAGCAAACCCTGGCGACGACAACGGTCGTGGTTCGCCGCCGGCCCAGTTGTTCGATCTCGCCTCCTCGGTCCTACTTTGAGCACAGCGATCCAGAGCGAGTTGCTCGAAGCGGGAGGTACGGAGCTTGGTGGCCAGACGATCTCTCGGCCGGCAGTTCGGCTGGCTGTGGACGTCCTATGCAGTCAGCGCCTACGGCTCCGGGCTGGGGTTCGGTGCGTTACCGCTGATCGCCGTGCTGGTGTTGCACGCCAGCGCTGTTCAGGTGTCCGCGCTGTCCGCGGTGGGGCCGGCAGTGGGCGCGCTGATCGCGTTGCCGCTCGGGCCTTGGGTGGAGTTTCGCCACAAGCGACCGGTGATGATCACGATGGACTTGGCGCGGTTCGCGGTCATGATGACGATCCCGATCGCCTACGCCCTCGGCCGGCTGAGTTTCGTCCAGTTGATGGTCGTCTCGGCCGTGACCGCCGCGGCCAAAATCGCCTTCACCGCAGCCGGCGGCGCGTACCTCAAAACCCTTGTCCAGCCGGAAGACCTGCTCGTGGCGAACGCTCGATTCGAGTCGACGACGTGGAGTTCGATCGCCGTCGGGCCACCCCTGGGCGGGGCGGCGATCGGCCTGTTCGGACCGGTCACGACCGTTGTGGCCGATGCGCTGAGTTATGTGTTCTCCGCGCTGGCGGTCGCGACGATTCGAGGCCGCGAACAACCTCCGCGGCGAACCGGCCGGCGCCGAGTCCGGGTCGGCGAGTTGCTCGACGGCTGGCGGCACCTGCTGGCTCATCCCGGCCTCCGGGCGCTCTACCTCAACCATCTGCTCGTCAGCGGACTGATCATGGCCACCGAGCCGCTGTTGGCCGTGCTTCTGCTGCGCCGGCTCGGATTCCCACCCTGGCAGTACGGCCTCGCCTTCGCCGCTCCCTGCGTCGGCGGACTCATCGGCTCACGCCTGGCCAGCCGTGTCGTGGCACGGTACGGGCAACACCGGGTCCTCCGCACCGTCGGCACGCTGCGCGCGGTCTGGCTGATCGGCCTCGCCTTCGTCCAGCCCGGTGTTGTCGGCCTCGCGACGGTGATCGCTGTCGAGTTCGCGATCATCATCAGCATGAGCTTGTACAACCCGGTACTCGCCACCTATCGACTCGAGCGAATACCCGACGACCGCGTCGTCCGCACGCTGTCGGCATGGTCGATCAGCAGCAACGCCGCCATCGCCATTCTCAGTGCGCTCGGCGGATTGCTCGCCGACGTCACCAGTCCCCGCACGGCTATCACGCTCGCGGGATTGCTGATATTCGCCAGCCCGCTGCTGCTTCCCCGCCGCCCGGATTCTCCACCCACACCCGATCTTGCGGTGGCGACAGGTCCACAGGCTGCGGGCGACGCACCGGAAGCCGAGCAGGGACACCGCCTGCTTGCCGAGGTAGGTCACGAGGCGACGGCAAGGCCCGGCCCCGAGCCATCCGTCGGTCCCGGAAGCGGTGGAAGACACGGCGATTGATCACCGCCGACGTGCCCTCGAGCTGGCGTTTGCGCGCGACAGCACCGTGTCAGGGGCCATGTCAGGACGATGACGGTCTGGTGTCAGGACGGCAGGCGATTGTTTCTTCCGTGATCAGGTTCCGCTCGGCGAGCACAGCGCACGCCGAGCAAGACACCACGAATTCGAAGGAGCACACCATCATGTCCAACACCATCGCCAGCACCGACCAGGAGAAGACCACCCTGCGCACCGCCGCCTACGGAACCGTCGCGCTGCTGGCCGCTGCCGGCGCACCGCACAAAGGCATCACTCACGGCTCCATCGCCCTGACCTCGGCCACCGGCCTGGTCGGACACGTTCTCGCCGCGAAGTCCAGGGACATCGAGTTGCCGGGCAAGACCGTCGCCGCACTCGCCGACCAGGTACTGCCCGCCCTGACCGCCGCGGTGCGCCTGCTCGAACAGCAGGACCCGGCCGAAGCCGACAACTTCCGCAGCACCATCGCCGTCGCCGTCGACGCCGCCACCCAACCCGGCAAGGGGCAGCCCAACCCCGTCGTGGCCGCGATGGCCCGAAAGATCACCACCGCCCTCGGCTGACGATGCGGCCGACCGGCTCAGCCGACGGACCGGCCACCGTGGTCTCCGCACCTCTCGAGGGCGGACTCTTCCGGTCGTGCCGCGCAGCGAACACGACCTCGGCCACGCCGAGTTCAACGAACTCGGCGTGGCTCGTCCACCGGTGCGTGGTGTCATACCGGCAGCCGGGGTGGCCGATAAGACTATGGCGAGCGTTGAGCAGTCGTATATCCGCGCGGCGCCTGCTGTCGAGGCGCCGCGGAACGGTCGGCCACCACGCCGACTCGGCACAGGCGATAGGGTCGAGGTTCGCAGCGCCGCGAAGGGATGACGGGTATGAGTCTTCTTGTGCCACAGACGATCGACGAGTTTTCCGACACTGTCCGCCAGGCGCGGGTCAGGATGGCCTGGCGTGCGCAGCGGGCGGGTGCGCGGCTGGCGGAGTATTACCCCGAGTCGGCACGGCCGCTGGCGGAGCCCCCGCCGGGCAGCGGGTTGAAACCGGTGCCGGGTGACTTCGGCTTTCCCGGAGTCGGATACACCCTGCATGCGTTGGCGGACCCGATTGCCTTCGCGCGCAAACGATTCGACCGATGGGGGCCGATCCAGTGGTTCGGCATGCTAGGTCGTCGCGTAGTCGGGATCAGCAGCCCGGAGGCGCTCGAGGCGGTCATGATCGACCGGAACAAGGCATTGTCGGCTCAGCGCGGCTGGGAATTCCTGATCGGCCCGTTCTTCCGCGGCGGGCTGCTGCTGCGCGATTTCGACGAGCATCTGTTCCATCGGCGGATCATGCAGCAGGCGTTCACCAGACCACGGCTGATCGGCTACCAGGAGATGACGACACCGCGGATCACTCGCGCGATCGCGGACTGGCGTCCGGGCAACGACTTCCGTGTCTACAGCGCGATCAAGAAGCTGCTGCTCCAGCAGGCCATCGAGGTTTTCGCAGGCGCCGAACTCGGCCGCGAGGCGGTTCGGTTGCAGCGTGCTTTCGAGGACGCGGTGCGCGGTGGAGCGGCGATGATTCGAACGAATATGCCGGGTGGGGTGTGGGCGCGCGGGTTGCGCGGGCGGCAGGTTCTCGAGGAGTATTTCCGTCGCGAGCTGCCGACCAAGCGCGCGGGCCACGGCGCCGACCTGTTCAGCGTGCTGTGCCGGGCGACCACCGAGGAAGGGCACGCCTTCACCGACGCGGAGGTGGTCGAGCACATGATCTTCGTGATGATGGCTGCCCACGACACCAGCACGATCGCATCGTCCATGCTGGTCTATGAACTGGCGAGAAACCCGGAATGGCAGCAGCGATTGCGCGCCGAATCCGTGGCGCTGGGTAAGCCGTCACTCGACTACGCCGATCTCGACCGTCTTCCCGCCCTGGATCTCGCGTTCAAAGAGGCGCTGCGGGTCTATTCGCCGGTGGCCCAGCAAGTTCGCGAAGCCAGCACAGACACCGACATTCTCGGCTATTACGTGCCGAAGGGAACGTTGGTGCTGTGCAGCACGTACGCCATCATGCGCACCGACGAGTACTGGCATGATGCCGACGTCTTCGACCCCGATCGATTCGCCGACGACCGCCGCGAGGACAAATCACACCGCTTCGCCTGGGCTCCCTTCGGCGGCGGCGCACACAAGTGCATCGGTCTGTACTTCGGCGCGATGACCGTGAAGGCCGTGGTGCACCAGATGCTCTTGCACTATCACTGGAGTGTTCCCGACGACTATGCGGTGCCCTTGGTCGCCGGAACCGGCCCGATGCCCGCCGATGGGCTGCCGATTCGGTTGGAACGGCTCGCCCGATGAAGATCGTCGCGGACCGCACTGTGTGCGAGGGGCACGGCATGTGTGAGGCTCTGGCGCCCGACATGTTCCGGATCGGTGACGACGGAATCGTCGCACCGCGACCCGCTACGGTAGCCGCGTCCGATCGCGAACTGCTCGAACTCGTTGTCGACAGCTGCCCGGTTCAGGCGTTGCGGCTGACCTGAGAACACACGGTGGGCTGCGACGGGTCGGCCTGGCTCGGCGTCGGCGGCGGCCACCGCCGACCAGCGGGAGTAGGCCGTTTCACCTCCGCTCGTGTGGGTAACGCGTGATGAGCTGTCCATCGAGCCGAGAGGAGAGGTGAGTCTGTATGGCCACCTGCGACACCTGCGGAAACGAGTACGACAAGACGTTCACCATTACCCGGAACGGGCAATCCGCCGTCTTCGACAGCTTCGAATGCGCGATCACCGCACTCGCCCCGGTGTGCACGCACTGCTCGTGTCGGATCGTCGGCCACGGCGTCGAGGCGCGCGGGGACTTCTTCTGCTGCGCGCACTGCGCCCACGAGGCAGGTTTCCCGGCCCTGGTCGACCACGTCTGAGCCGCCGAACCGAAACACCGGTCCGAAACGATCTCACCCGTGCGGCGGGGACGCGTCGATTCCGGCGGTCGCGGCCGCGTCGCTGAGTACCGCCTCGAGCATGGCCGGTGTGAGCCGTCCGGTGAAGGTGTTCTGTTGGCTCACGTGATAGCAACCGAACAGGTGCAGCGGTCGCCGGTCGATCTCGACCGGGGCCAGCTCCACCTGTGTTCCGTGGCCGAACTTCGGTCGTGGCCGCGGCACGATCCAGCCGGCGTCCGCCAACACCGGGAGCAATGCCTGCCAGCCGAACGCGCCGAGCACGACCACCGAGCGCAATGTCGGTCGCAGCAACGACAATTCGGTGTCCAACCAATGCCGGCAGCGGTCCCGCTCGCCGGAGGTCGGTTTGTTGTCCGGTGGTGCGCAGTGCACCGGCGCGGTGATCCGCACGCCGGTCAGCCGCATGCCGTCGTCGATGCTGGTGGCGGTCGGCTGATTGGCCAGACCGACGGCGTGCAGCGCAGCGAAGAGCACGTCCCCGCTGCGGTCTCCGGTGAACATGCGCCCGGTCCGGTTGCCGCCGTGCGCGGCAGGGGCCAGTCCGACGATGAGCATTCTTGCGTCCGCCGGGCCGAATCCGGGAACTGGTCGGCCCCAATAGGTTTGGTCGCGGAAGGCAGCGCGTTTCTCCCTGGCGACGAGCTCGCGCCAGGCCACGAGCCGCGGACAGGCGAAGCAGTCGGCGACCGCGGCGTCGAGTTCGGTGATCGAACGGCACATGTCAACTGCCGGCAACGACGAGATGGTCAAGGGCCGCGTCCAGGCGCGCGGTGGTGGCCGGCCTGTTGTCACCATGCTTCATCTGGACTCCGTTCGGTGGTAGCAGTTCTTCCTGTGCTCAGCGAGCCGGACGATGTGTGCTCACTATGCATTACCCGAGCGCACCCTGATCGGGCCGCAGGCCATCGCATCGTGCTCGTCCATACCCGGCAACCTCGGACATCTGTCCAGTTCAGCGGGGTGTCGCGGTCCGAAATGTGCCGGATAGGTGATCGGTACCGCTTGGTCCGGGTTGATAGCATGGCCTTCCTGACCGACCGGCTGTGGGTTACGCCCTCCGGATCACCTCGAAAGAGTCCTCGCATGCAGTTTGAAATCGTCGAGCGAGACGAGATGTGGGTTGCCGGATTGCCGGTGCGCAGCCCGAAGCGTGCGCTCGGAGAACTGCGTGACCATGATCTGGAGGCCGCCTGGGCGGCCGTCCTGCATCAGGAACTCGGCGGGCCGCTTGCCAGCGCCTATACCGACTACACCGGGGAACTCGGTACCTACAACACGCAGATTGTCGGCTATCAGTGCGCGGCGTTCGACGACGTCACTCGCGGTCACCTGGTCGCCCGGTTGCCGCGGGGCACCTATGCCCGGTTCTCCTCGGTCGGTAACTTCCCACAGGTGATGACCGACCTGTGGACCCAGATCGCCTATGCCGAGGAGCACAACCAGATAAAGCGGACCTATACCGGCGATTTCGAGTGTTATCCGCATGCCTACAAGATCGATCTCTACTTGGCGGTCGACGCGCGATGAGCTATGCGATCGTGGTGCGCGCCGAGGGGATCTACGGCGGGCTGGTTGTCCCGCGGGTGCGCCCGAGTTTCAAGGTCAGCAACAGCGACCTGATCGAGTTCTTGAAGGACCGTCTGCATGATCGGGCGGGTGCGGATCGTCCGATGTACACGGTGTACGTCCCGGATCCGGCCGGAAACTACAACGCGGTGGTCTGTTTCGAATATCCGGAGGCCGACGCCGTTCCGGTAGGCGATATCCTGGTGCGAGTGCCGAAAGGCATCTACGCGCGTTTCGTGCCCAATGGCGACTATCACGATCCGGTAGAGGATGTGTGGGCACAGGTAGACGACGCGACGGCATCTGCCGAGATCACCCGAGCGTACCGAGAAGAGATCGAGATCTGGCGGGGGCCGGAGTCTGTCGAACTCTTCATCGCCATCCTCGTCTAGTTTGCTGTCCGATAACTGACTTCGAACCAACCGGTCTCTACATTCCGCTCTGAATCGGACATAGCCCGTTTGACCTGCGGAAAGAACGCTAGAAACGATAAGTTTTCGGAATATTAGCCGGACGGCTGGTCAATTCCTGTCGGATGACGGATACTGCCCTGGGCAACTTCATCGCGGCTCATGGGCCGTGGGGGTGCTACATGAGGCTGGACTATCACGCATGGGCGCGTGGCGATGGAGTAGGAACACCATGACTGTGGAAGTGGTTGCAGTCGTGCCGGCGGACTTCCTCGGGCGGGGAGTGCTGCGGTATTACGACACGCAATCCGAGTGCGCGTTCTTTGTCTCCGAACCGGACTCGCAGCCGGTGCTCTGGCGCCGGTATCTTGATGGGGCGCTGGATGTTTACCGGTGTTTCGGGGTGGAGCACGCACTCGAATACGACGCGGTCGTCGATGGTCGATCGACTTCGCTGTTCTTCGCCGCGGTCGACTCCGGTGGCGACGTGGTCGCGGGCGTCCGGATGCAAGGTCCCTACACCGCGGCAGGGCAGGCGCACGCGCTGCTCGAGTGGGCGGGACATGCCGGCGAGAGCGATCTGCGCCGAATGATTGCCGATCGGATACCAGCGGGGGTGGTCGAGGCCAAGGGCGCGTGGGTCTCCCGCGCCGCACCCGCGCGCGCCGAATTGAGTGCCGCCATCTCGCGCGCCGTGCTGCACGGCGCGCGTTTGCTCGGTGCGCGTTACGGTTTCGCCACGGCGGCCTCGTTCACCACGGGCAGGCATCAGGAATGCGGCGCAGTGCTCGCCGAACGGATTCCCGCGGTGCCCTATCCGGATGACCGCTACCGGACCGTTCCGCTGTGGTGGGACAACCGGACCTATTCGGCGTTTGCCGAGGAATCGCAGCGGTCGTTGGTCGTCGCCGAGCAGGAGGTGCTGGCCGTGGCCGGCGCCGGTCTCCCGAAAGCGCGGCATCGGGTCGCAACGGGAGTCACGGGTGGGTGTGGGCATGGGCGGTGACCGCAGCAGGGGGACGCACCATCGGCCGCTGATCATCGACCAGTCCGATCCGGAAGACGCGCGGACATTGGCCGCACTGCGCGACGATCCGGGTATCGAATTCACCGACCTTCGCGAGTTGCTGCGTATCGAGTACGGAAAAATGGTTGCCGCGCCGGATATTTCGGAGGGGCCCGAATCCGACCGGTGGATCTACTATCCCTGGCGTGCCGCGGTGGTCGGGTTACCGGGGCCGCGAATATTCCGAGCGATTCGTCTGGACCGAAACAGAAACAAGCTCACCAGATCCGAGCAGGATCGCCTGGCGGGTCTCGCCATCGGAATCGTCGGGCAAAGTGCGGGGCACGCCATTGCCCACCTGCTGGCGCTCGAAGGCATTTGCGGCAGGTTGCGCTTGGCCGACCTGGACGAAATCGAATTGTCCAATCTCAATCGAGTTCCCGGCACGTTGTTCGATATCGGCGTCAATAAAGCGGTCGTGACCGCGCGCCGGATTGCCGAGCTGGATCCTTATCTGCCGGTGGAGATCTTCGGCGCCGGAGTCGACGAGAATTCGGTGGACGATTTTCTGGACGGTCTCGCGATCGTCGTCGAGGAATGTGATTCGCTCGATATGAAGCTTGTCATCCGCATGGCGGCGGCCAGGCACGGCATTCCTTTGCTGATGGAGACCAGTGACCGTGGTTTGCTGGATGTCGAACGCTTCGATCTCGAGCCGCAGCGGCCCGCGTTCCACGGTTTGCTGGGTGATATCAGCGCGGCCGATCTGCGCGGGCTGACCGCACGGGAGAAGGCGCCGTTCGTGGTGAAATTGCTCGGCGCGTCCGGGCTGTCCGCCCGGCTCGGCGCGAGCCTGGTCGAAGTAGGTGAGACCGTGACGAGCTGGCCGCAGCTGGCCGGCGACGTCGCACTCGGCGCCGCGAGTGCCGCAGCCGCCGTCCGGCGCATCGGGCTCGGGGTGAAGCTGGAATCCGGCCGGGTCCGGGTGGATCTGGAATCTCATCTGGACGAGGTGGCCGACCCGCCGCCGACCGGTGACCTGGTGTGGGCGGAGGCTGCGACGGCGTCCACCGCCGGACCGATCGACCATGTACTCGCGTGCGCGCAGCGGGCGCCATCCGGGGGCAATATGCAGCCCTGGTCGTTGCATCCCGGCCCGAGTGGCCTCCGCATCGAGTTGGCGACGGAGTACAGCGCGGCAATGGATATCGGCTATCGCGGCAGCGCCGTCGCGCTCGGCGCCGCCGTGTACAACGCGCGGGTCGCGGCGGCCGCACACGGCATGCTCGGTCCGTACGAGTTCATCGAGGGTGCCCCGGGGTCGGGCGAGCTGGTTGCGAGTATTCGGTGGGGCGACGGCCGGAACGCGGATCTCGCCGCGAACTATCCCGCGGTGCTGCACCGCGCGACAAACCGGCGGGTCGGTACCGGCGCGCGGCTGGCCGACGGTGTCCTCGGCTCGCTTGCCGCGCTCGCCGAATCAGCCGGTGCACGGCTGCGCACGGTGGTCGATCGGCCGGACATTGAAGAAGCTGCGCGTTTGCTGGGCGACTCCGATCGAATCAGGTATCTGACGCCGCGTTTGTACGAGGAAATGCTGGCCGAAGTCCGTTGGCCCGACGACGACCCAGATACCGGCATCGACGCCCGCAGCCTCGAACTCGCCGCTGACGAGTGGGCGGCGTTCGAGATCACTACACGCGCGGACGTCATGGCGCAGTTGCGATCCTGGTCCGCCGGTGCGGCCCTTGGGAAATACACCTATGACCGTGTGCTGTCCAGTTCTGCCATTGTGGCGGTGACTTTCGAGGGCACGAAACCGGGGTTGACCGAGTTTGCTGAGGCCGGTGCGGCGGTTGGCCAGGTATGGGTGCAGGCTGAACGGCTCGGATTGTGCGTGCAACCGATTTCGCCCGTATACCTGTATTCCCGACGCCCTGGCGAACTTACCGCGATTTCCCCCGACTTCGCGGATACACTAGCGTCACTTCAGGGCCGTTTCCTGAACCTGCTGGACGTGCCTGAGCATGAGACCATGGCGTTGGTGCTTCGCCTGAGTTACGCCCCCGCCGCCACGGTTCGCAGCAGACGGCGTCCGGGGCTCGGTGTGGACACCAGTAGCTAGCGCGATCGGAGACAATGTGCCACGGCGGACACTCGACTCATTGGTGACTCAGGTCGCCTCGGAGCTGATGGGTGTGGACGCCACGACGATGGTGGCCGCGACCGAACGCGTGCTCGCTCAGTTGGTCGAGTACTTCGACGTGGATTTCAGCTATGTGCGACACACCGACCGCGAACGTCGGGCAACCGTACTGATCGCGGAGTGGCCGCACCGGCAGCAGATACCCGACCCGGATCCGCTCGGTGTCATCTACTTCGACAACGCCGACCCGGTGTTCCGCGCGCTGGAACACTCGACCGAGCCTTTGGTCGCCCGCCCGACTCCGGAGTTCGCCGAGTATCAGGAAACGGTCCGCCGGGCCTCCGGTATCGCCGCGGTGACCTCGGCGGCCGTACCGCTGCTGTCCAGAGGTGAGCCGACCGGTGCGCTCGGATTCGTGAAGGCCGGCGATCGGGAATGGAGCACCCGCGAACTCAACGTGCTCAAGGCCATCGCTACGCTCTTCGCGCAGTTGCAGGCGCGGGTGGTCGCGGAGGAACGGCTCCGATATATCGCGCTGCACGACGATCTGACCGGTCTGGCCAATCGGCGCGCGCTGCTCGAACATATGGAAGATCGATTACGCACCGGCAGTCCCGGCCCAGTGGCGGCTTTCTTCCTCGACCTGGATCGCTTGAAAGCACTCAACGATTTCCTCGGTCACACCGCGGGGGATAATTTCATTCGCACGTTGTCGACGCGACTGCGGGAGAATCTCGACCCGAACGACATGATCGCTCGACTGGGTGGTGACGAATTCGTCATCGTTCCCGCGAAACCCATGGACGCGGTGGCGGCCGAGTACGAGGCCAACCGCATCCAGCAGTTGATCGCCAGGCGTGTCACCGTCGGCGGGGAGTCCGTCAGTCGTGGTGCGAGCGTGGGAGTGGCGCTGGGAATTCCGGGGCAGACCACGGTCGCCGATGTGCTCCGCCGCGCCGATCACGCGCTACTGTCGGCGAAGTCCGGCGGTGGCAACGGCGTCGCGGTATTCACCGACACGATGCGCGCCCAGTTCGAACTGCAAGACGACGTGGAACTCAACCTACGCGGCGCGGTCTCCGACGGCTCGCTGCTGCTGCACTATCAACCCGAGGTGGACTTGCGCACGGGGCGCATCGTGGCGCTGGAGGCGCTGGTCCGCTGGCTGCATCCGACCAGGGGACTGCTGCCCCCTGGTGCTTTCGTCACCGTCGCCGAGGCCACCAATCTAGCCGGTGAGCTGGGGCGCTGGGTAATTCGGTCCGCGTGTGCGCAGTTCGCCGAATGGCGTCGCCGCGGCATGGCGGGCAATGTGGTGATGCGAATCAACGTGTCGCCGGTGCAATTGGTCAGCCTCGATTTCGTCGAGCGCATCGAGGACATCCTGCGACTGTTCGGAATCGACGGAAGTTCGGTGTGCCTGGAGATCACCGAACACGTCGTGGTGCAGGATCTGGCCCGGACGCAGGTCACGCTGCGTGGCCTGAAACGGATGGGTGTCCAGATCGCCATCGACGACTTCGGTACCGGATACAGCTCGCTGTCGCACCTCAAGGCGCTGCCGGTGGACGCGGTGAAGATCGATCGGGGCTTCGTGCAACGCCTCGGTGCGAGCACCGACGATCTGGCTATCGTAAAATCCATTATCGGCCTTGCCGGCTCGTTCGGCCTCGGCGTGGTCGCCGAAGGCGTCGAGACGGCAGTCGCGGCGCGCACCCTGGTCGGTCTCGGCTGCTATCGGGCGCAAGGGTTTCTGATCGCGCGGCCGATGCCCGCCGAGCAGGTCGAATCTCATCTGGCCGCAGGCAAGATTCCGCTCGACCTCGATCTGCCGCGGGCCGGTCGCGGCCTGCCGACGCACTGAACCGCGGGTCGCCGGTCCCGGCGATCCGGGGCGGCGCCGCCTGATCCGCCGGTTCTTTCACGGTTGTTCACGCATCGTTGGGCGCAGTGGTCCCGGCGGCAACCCGATCCACTGCACGATCGGCGAGGCGCGCATCGTTCAGCTCGCGAACTTCTACGGTCCGCGCTCGGGTGGGTTGCGCACCGCGTTGAATCACCTCGGCGAGGGCTATGTCGCCGTGGGACACCAGTTTTGAGCAAAGGCAGTGTCCTCGAGGTGCTGCGAGAGGCGGGTGGCGATGCGTAACTAGGGCTGAGCGACGACCAGATTGATGAGGCGCAGCTGGCCTGATACCAATGCCGCTCAGTTGAGTGCGGTGACCTGGCCGTCAAGTTGCGTGGTGGCCGGTTTGTGACGCGAATCTGGAAACACGTTACCGCACAGAGCGAAACCCGCAGATCGATGAACTGCGGCTTCGCTGTACAGTGAGCCCAACGCGGACTAACACTCCACAACCCGAACCCTTTGACAGTCGAAGGGCAAGCGATTCGGATCATGCCGGTGGCTACCCGGCGGGTGTGAGCGGTCGTACGCCAAGCGGCACGCCCGCGCTCCGTCGCCGGGCTACCGCAACATGTCGCGAACGACCCCGACTGCCGTTGCGCCACACACGAAATGAGATGGGCCGGACAGCACTCCATCCTCGCTGTCCGGCCCATCTTCCCTCGGCTCGCCCACCGGTCCGGTCGCTGTTCCATCAGACGCAGGTACTCGCGGGTCAACTCGGCCAACTTGCGACCCAGCGCGTCGTAGAAGTGCACGGGCCGCGCCGCGCTGCTGGCCACGTCCTGGCCGTATTTGCCTGCGAGTGTGGCCAGACACTCCCCGCAGGCGGCATTGCAGGTCGCAGGTGTGGTGGACGCGCGAGGACGCGGATCGCGTCATCGATGTCGAGTTCACCGGGATCGCTGTCACAGGCGGCGTCCGCGACGGGTTTGTCTTCGACCAGCATCGGGATCGGGCGGTTGGTGATCCTGACCGGTGGCTTATCTATATCGCGCGGTATGTGTTCAGCACGTCTTTCACCGCATCGGTGACGGGCAGCTCCTCCGTGATGCCCGTCCACGTGTAAGCGTCGTGTTCGGTCAATTTCACTGGCTCCGGCACGCTCACCGCCACAGTGAAATTGAATTGACGGCTCCTCTTTCCGCTGCCACCCCTGTAATCGAAGCTGCCGAGGAATTCGCCGAGGTCAGTTACGTTCAGGCCGGTTTCCTCTGCGACTTCGCGAATAAGGGCTGCATCCAGGGTCTCGCCAGTTTCAACCTTTCCGCTGGGCAGCTCGAATATCCCACCCATGAAGTCATCCTTGGGCCGCTGGAGCAAAAGCACCGTGCCCTTGTGTTCCACTACAGCACCCACAACGAGTTGCTGTATTCCGTCTATTTCGGCTTCAGCGGTGAGACGGGCAATCAACGCGGAATCGACCATTGTTCTGATTCATCCTTCACAGGTCACGGTATCGGTCGGAGACTTTGCGGAACGCTTCGATGTAGCTGTCTACCAACGGCATATCCTCCTCACGGTGCCAGACGGGCAGTTTCAGCGTGGTGGCATGTACGGCCTCGGCTTGCGGGAACTCGCCGGGGCCGTAGGCCAGCGCATCTGTATAGGCCGGTAGCAGCGGTTCGGGTTGCTGGAACAGGGGCAGCAGGTTCAGCGGGCACATGGAGCCGGGCCGGTCTACTTCGCGGCACCCTTCGGCGTGCAGCGCATCGTAGAAGCGCTGTATGGGAAGCCCGCCCAGCTCGTCGGCCCGGTATCGCAGCGTCAGCCCGTACCAGGACGGGCGCACCCCGGCCGGTACGTAGGGCACGGTGATGCCCGCTAGGTCGCTGAGCTGATCACGCAGGTACCGCGCGACTCTGTCCCGGCCGTCTAGGTAGCCGTCGAGGTTCGCGAGCTGGTCACGGGCGAGACTCGCCGCCAAGGGGTGAATGCGGTGCTTGAGCCCGGTACCGGTGACGGCGTAGCGGTAGAGCGGATGCTCTCGCGGGATCTCGTTACGGCACCGCTTGTTGTACTGGCCATGCAGGAGCACCCGGTAATAGACCTCCGTGTCGTCGGTGAGGATAAAACCACCCTCCCCGGCCGATAGCGGTTTGGGACCGTTCATGCTGAAAGCGGCAGCGCGGCCAAAGGTTCCGGCGCGCTGGCCGTTTATGCTCGCGCCGTGGGCGTGGGAACCATCCTCCAACAGGATCAGGCCGTGATCATCCGCGACCGCTTGCAACCCCGGCATGTCGGCGGGCAGACCCCACATGTGGGTAACGATGAGCGCCTTGGTATTTGGAGAGATGCGCCGTATTACTTCGTCGGGGTCGAGGTTGCCGGTCGTGTCGCAGTCGGCCAGCACAGGCACCACTCCCAGGTGGAGCAGCGGCGTCACAGTGGCGAAGAACGTGTATGCCGGGGCTATCACCTCATCACCGGGGCCGATGCCGCACGCCGCGTACATCGAATAGAGAGCAGCCGTGCCGGAGCTGGTGAGCACGGCATGTGCCATACCGTGGTACTCGCGTAGTTCGTTCTCCAATTCTTCGACCACGCCAGAACGGTCATAAATCGATACTGCGCATTCGAGCTGGGCCAGCACAGCGCTTCTTGCGCTGTCTCCCAGTGGTGGCCAGGTGAAATGTGGGCCGTCATGCCGAACGGTTGGTGTTCCTCCGAGCAAGGCCAGAGGGTTGGTCACGGCGTCCCCTTCGGATTTACGTAGGTGTGTGTATTGGCCGACTCATAGCAAGCCGCGATGAAACTCATGTGCGCGAGGTTTTCTACTGGGCCGCTGAGGTTCGGGCGTAGTCCTTCGATGACCCGGCAGAAATAATCAATCTGGCAGGTTGCCGCCGAGGGCCATGACTGTTCACGCGATAGCGATTCGATGACTTCGCCGCCGTTGGTGAGGCGGCGTAGCCGTCCACGCTCTAAATGCACCACGCCTTTACTGCCGACAAGCCTGATTTGCTCACTTTTCGGACCGATGAACCGCGACAGCAGCAGCGACCCGTACAGGCCGGAGTTGTAGCCGAAATGAACGAGTGCGGTGTCTTCGGCGTCGTAGATGCGGTCTGGTCTGGCCCGTACCGACATGTCCGCCAACACGCGATCGGGTAGGCCGAAGTACCACAGGACCATGTCAATGAGGTGGTAGCCCATGTCGATGACGCAACCGCCTCCAGCCATCGCCGATTTACCGCGCCACCCCTCAGAGGGATCATCGACAAACAGCGTGTATTGCCCCTCCACTATGAACGGTGTTCCGATCTGGTCGGCCAACTGCATAAAGCTCGTATAAATCGGATTGAAACGACGCTGCAACGTGACCATGAGCTGAATATCGGCACTCCGGCACTGTTGCGCGAGGTCATGCGCTTCGGAAATAGTGGTGGCGAACGGCTTCTCTTTCAGCACATGAACACGATGCTCAGCCGCAGCGCTGATAACGGCACGCCCGATGTGGTGTGGCACGGTAACAATAACCAAATCGAGTTGCTCTTTGCGGAACATCTCATGAAAATCGGTATAGCCACCCACATTCAGTCGGTACTGATGCTCACGCACCAACTCCGGGTCGTCATCACACACCGCCGCTAATTCAGCACCCTCGGACTCTTTGAGCCCCGGTATGTGATCGTCGAGTGCCTGCCGACCGAGGCCGACCACGCCCGCCCGTAACTTTCCCTGACGCCGTCCACTGAGCCTGAGGGGGTGGATGTGGGCTCGAGGTTCGGCAACATCCGGATTGGCCGGTAGGTTGACCGTCGTCGTGTCCTGGCTAGAGATAGTCATGATGCACCTTTCTCGCGGTGTTGACTTGTTGCTGTAGCCCGTCAAGCGTTCGTTGCATCACGGGCACATCAGAAAAGGCAATGATCGGAGGATCGGGTTCGGGATAGGAATAGCGGCCAACAGTTCGGTGCGGCATACGGTCGGCGGAGTGGTGAAGTTTGGCCCAGATGACTTTCCCGCCGCCGGGTGCCCGATACCAGCCCCATTCATCGCTGAGCCTTTGCACAGCGGCCAAATTGTCATCCAGAAACTCACCGTCTGGCGGAAGCGGGGCACCACTTTTGCTGTCCCACACCTCGATAAGCAAACCGGGCCGGATGAGCCTCAGCCGGATACCGATCAGCGGCGGCGAGTCTTTCATCACCTCGATAAAGCGCGGCGGCAGGCTGGGGACCCCGGTAAGTTCCACCGCTCGAGTGACCAGGTGCGATGTAATGCTTTCAGCGGTATCGGCCATATGCGAGAACCCCCACGCGATGGCCGCGCGGCGCGCGAAAAGCACCGACAGATTCTCCGCCCTGCCCAGGGACTTGCCGCTGCTCCCCAGCGCCACGAGGGTTAGTTCTTCGGGTGCGGCGGCCGGATGGGCATCGGGCGGTCTCAGATAGCTGGGATACAAGCGGACGACACTCACGGCATCCCCCCAATTGTGTTGCGTCCGATGATGATCGAAGGCGCAAACCGGTCAAGGTGGCGCAGGGAGAAACCCAGCCAGGCGCGCACCGTGCACGTGATCCGCATCGGCCACGGCCACCACCAGCCGCGCACTTCACGCCACACCATGCACCGGCCGCGCTTGTCGAGCTGGTGACAGTCCAGAAGCGGCGGCAGCTCCCCGGCAATACCAAGCAACCACCGCTCCCACTCCAATCGCTCTGCCGTCTCGGATTCGGGGAAGCTCATCGCACGGCCCAAACCGTGATCAGCACGCCCCCCACAGGGCTCACTGTCCGAGGACTGACCGTGCTGCGCCGCGCTGTATCTTGACTGGTCATAGCTCGTTGCCTCCATTGCTACGCACTAGGTTTCGGCCGTACCCTGCAGCCAACCGTTGGCAGCGACCACGGACCAGAGCGCACACTGAGCACTAATGAGGCGCGAAAGAGGCAATGCCCCGCTGAGCGCGGGTGTAGGGGTGGAAGGTGAAGGGCATGGCGACTGTTGGGCGCGGGGTGCGTCGCGGTTTCGCGCAGCGCCGTAAGGCTCTGGGGTTTACTCAGGAGTCGTTGGCCGCGCGTGTAAACGTGGAGCGGTCAACCGTGGTGCGCTGGGAGGCCGGTAAGAGTGAGCCTCTGGCGTGGCTGTGGCCCAAACTCGCTGTCGCGTTGAAAGTCACCCCTGAACAACTCACCGACCTCCTTGCTCCTGACGCAATGCTGTCCGACGCTCCCGCCGCGGTGCCCCTGCGACCTGCCGACAAAGCAATCCCGGATGACTCGAGCAGCGGCTCGAATGACGGCAATATGTTTCATCTGCGGCGAGTGCTTATGGGATGCATTCCAGATACGTCGCCAGGAGCACAGCTGGAACTGACCGCTGCGGTAACTCGCGCATGGGATTTGTTCTTTTCGGCTCGATTCGGCGAAATGGAACGGGCGCTCCCTGCCGCTTTAGCAAGCGCCTATAGCGCAGCTGAGGCGGAGACAGGTGAGCCACGGCGTCAAATCAATATTTCGGTCGCTCAACTACTGCACGCCTCATCAAATCTTCTGGGCTACGTGGCGCAGGAAGACTTAGCTGCCCTAGCGCTCGTCCGCGCAGATGCACTGGCAGCGGAGAGCGGAGACGAACTGACACGCGCTGCTATTAAAGGGTCGCAGTCATGGTTGTTGGCGAAAAACGGCATGTACGACGATGCAGCCGCGTACGCCGACCAAGCAGCTACCGATATTGAACCGCGTTTGTCCACAGCCACCCCGCGCCATATCGCAATCTGGGGAGAACTTCTATGCTATGCAGCATTCGCAGCCTCTCGAACCGGGGACTACCGTGAGGCACGAAGATATCTACGCTTATGCGAATCGGCCGGGACGCAGCTAGAAGACGAGTATGCCAGTAGACCCGAGGCGTCCAATGTGTTCGGTCACACCTCGGCCGCTAGTTTCGGTGTTATCAACGAGACTGGGGCGAATCGGCCGCGTGAAGCTTTAAAACTTGCTGCTGTTGTCGGTGGGGGTGGTGCCGGAATTCCGCCCACGCTGCGCAGCCGCAGGCTCATCAACGTTGCACAAGCCCAGATCCACAATCGAGATGATGTGGGAGCCGTGGATACGCTTCGTCATGCGTGCTCGATGGCACCGGAATTCGTTGGTCACATACCCCTGGCCCACACGCTGACCAACGAGCTACTGACCCGTCGAGGTAGGCAACGGCTGGATGGGCTTGTCAGCGTTGCCGAACGCCTCGGCGTATCCGTCCAACCCGTAGGAATCCGACCTTGATCGTCAACCCTGCCGCGTTTACCATCTTGTGCTTCGGTGACTCCAACACCTTCGGCCAACCATCCGAAGGGCGCGGCCGATGGCCGGCCGACGTGCGCTGGACCGGGCAGCTACAGCAACTTCTGGGTACCGGATACGCCATTATCGAGGAAGGTCTCGGCGGTCGTACCACCGACTTGGACGACCCCGATCGTGATGACCGCAATGGCCGTACCTACTTTCAACCATGCCTGCGCAGCCACTCGCCCTTGGACATGGTGGTCATCATGCTGGGGAACAACGATCTCAAAACCAAGTTCGGTCGAGAAACAGACGCCGTCGCAACCGCGCTCGAGGGCTATATCGACAACATCGAGCATACTGCTTGGACCCGAACCGGTGGAGTGCCTGCGGTATTGCTGGTCAGTCCGATCCATCTCGATGCCGACCAGCCTGCGTTTGCCGAGCAAAGTTCCGAGTACGACGCCGACTCCGTGCGCAAATCACGCGAACTCGGCGCGGCGATACGCCGCGTCGCTGACAAGCGCAAGGTTTTGTTCGTGGACGCGGCTACCGTCGCGTGTCCGGGAATTGACGGCACACACCTGAGCCGTGACTCACACGAACCTCTTTCAAAGATGATCGCCAAAAAAATCGGGTCGAACAAAGAGCCTGGTGCGGAACCAGCCCGTCTCTGAGAATCGTTCCTGGCAATCTCCACGATCTGGTGATAAACCTAATTTCCGGGTGGTGCTGATCTGATCGTGCCGGGTCCACAGCGCGCCGAGGAGATGCCCCCCACCGGGGTTGTGCGGATAACGCTGCCCGCCTTGGTGATTCCCCGCACCGGCGGCTACCGAGCAGCCGACCCGCGGCAGGTGGCCGATGTGCTGGCCGGGCCGCGGCCCGACGTACTGGAGGTGTCCGATCGGCTGACGCTGCGCGGGTTCGGCCGCTGCACGGCGGCGCGACGTGGCCGGCGTCATGATCTCGCATGAACGACTCGACCGGCTGCTCGGCCAGGTCCTGACTGGTCCGGTGGCGCGCCACTGTGCCGACGCGGCCAACCGGCGCACGGCCGCCGACTACGACGTCGTCGTCTGTACCACCGAGTTCGCCCGTCAGGAGTTCTCGCGTATCGGCGCGCCGAATGTCAGTTGGTGCCGCTCGGCGTGGACCTGGACCTGTTCAGCCCACGTCGATGGGACCGCGGGCTGCGCGCGGAGTTCGGGGTGCCCGGGCGCCCGCTGCTGGTGCACTGCGGCAGGTTGTCGGCGGAGAAACGGGTGGACCGCAGCATCGAGGCAGTGGGCGCGCTGCGTAAAGCGGGTGTCGAGGCCCGGCTGGTGGTTCGGGGGACGGGCCGCGGCGTGCAACGCTCCACCGGCTGGCGTCGGCGCTGCCCGGCGGGTTGCCTGCTGTGCATTTCACCGGGTTCATCGCCGAACGCGCGATGGTGGCGAATCTGCTTGCGACCGCGGATGTCTCGCTGGCGCCCGGTCCACACGAGACATTCGGGCTCGCCGCGTTGGAGGCGCTCGCGGCGGGTACACCGGTCGTGGCGAGCCGATCTTCTGCACTGGCCGACATCGTGACCTCGGACTGCGGCGCGGTTGCCGCCGATCATCCCTCGGCGTTCGCGCAGGCCGTCACCGGCGTGCTGGCCATGCCGCACGCCGGGCGGCGCACGGCGGCGCGCAGCCGCGCCGAACAATTCATCTGGCCCAGGGCGGTGGCCGGCATGCTCGCGGTACTCGGCCGCTAACGGTTGTGGTGGCCGAGTAGGCCGCTCGAGTACCCTGCGGGGAACCGATTCGGTGATTCGAGATGGGATGCGCAGTGCTTGGTATTGGTCGCAGGCGAGCAGGCCGTAGGACGGTACGCGGCGCGAAAGTTCTGGTGACGGGCGCGGCCAGCGGGATCGGCAGGGCCACGGCGCGGGCCGCCGCGGCGGCGGGCGCCGAACTGGTGCTCACCGACATCGACGCCACTGGCTTGGACGAGACGGTGGCCGGCATCCGCGCGGCCGGCGGCGTCGTCATCGCGGCAGACGCGCTGGATATCACCGATTACGACGCGGTCACGGCCTTCGCCGAGCGAGTACACGCCGAACACGGAAGCCTCGATGTGATCATGAACGTCGCGGGCATCTCGGCCTGGGGGACGGTGGAGAATCTGGAGCATCGGCACTGGCGGCAGATGGTCGAGGTCAACCTGATGGGCCCGATCCACGTGATCGAGAACTTCGTGCCGTCGATGGTGCGCGCGGGCAAGGGCGGTGCGTTGGTGAACGTGTCGTCAGCGGCAGGGTTGCTCGCGTTGCCCTGGCACGCGGCCTACAGCGCGAGCAAATACGGCATTCGCGGTGTGTCGGAGGTGTTGCGCTTCGATCTGGCGCAGCATGGCATCACGGTGCATCTGGTGGTACCCGGTGCGGTGAACACGCCGCTGGTGCACAGTGTCGAACTGGCCGGGGTGAACAAGGACAACCCGAAGATCGAGCGGCTCACCGCGGCCTTCGCTTCCCACGCGGTGCCGCCGGAACGAGTGGCGACGGCGATCCTGCGTGGCATCGAGCACAACCGCTTTCTGGTCTACACCTCGTTCGATATCCGGTTCGGGTACTGGTGGGCGCGCAAATTCGCGTTCCCCTACGAGTTCGCCATGCGCCGCACCAGCGCTCGGTTCAGCAGGTTGCTGGCTTCGTCGGGCAGTTGAGGTGGACGTCGAGCACGCGGGCGCCCGGCCCCTGCGCGCCGAGCCGGTCGTGCTCGTTGACCAGGCGGCAGCTTCCTAGCGACAGACAACCGCAGCCGATGCAACCGGTGAGGTTGTCGCGTAGGCGGATCAGCTGGTTGATCCGGTCGTCGAGGTCCGCCCGCCAGGTGGTGGACAGCGTCTCCCAGTCCCGCCGCGTGGGGTTGCGGCCCTCCGGCAGCTGATCGAGGGCGGCGCGGATCTCGCTGAGCGGTATGCCGACTCGCTGGGAAATGCGGATGAAGGCCACGCGGCGCAGGGTCTCACGGGTGTATCTACGCTGGTTCCCGCTGGTGCGTCTGCTCGTGATGAGCCCTTCGCGTTCGTAGAAGTGCAACGCGGAAACCGCGACTCCACTACGCTCGGAGAGCTGCCCGGGGGTCAGCTCCTTCGCGCGCCAATCCGCTGTCGACATGCATTCTCCTCCATTCACCTCAACCATACTTCAGGTTTTGATGGGTGGGGCGCAAATCGGACAGCGCGGGCCGATCGGCATGTGAAGACGGGATTGCCGTGCTCTTCGGCGCGCGGCGAACTACGGTCTGATCATGGAGCAGATGCTGTGCCCGCGCGGCATGGAGAGGATCCGGACGTGATGGCGCCCGACCCCGAGCGGAACGGCCGACGTTTGGCGGTGACCTCCGAAGTCGGCACGCTGCGTACGGTGCTGCTGCACCGGCCTGGCGACGAACTGCGCAGGCTGACCCCGCGCAACAACGACCAGCTGTTGTTCGACGGCATCCCGTGGGTGGAGCGCGCACAGCAGGAACACGACATGTTCGCGAGCGTCCTGCGTGAGCGCGGTACCGAGGTGCTGTTGCTGTCCGACCTGCTCGCCGAGACGCTCGCGGTCAGCGGCGCCGCCCGCGTTCAGGGCATCTCGGCCGCGGTCGACGCGCGCAGGCTCGGACATGCTCTCGCCGGCGAACTGGCCGCCTTCCTGCGCGGCGTGCCGGCCAGGGAGCTTGCCGACATTCTGATGGCGGGGATGACCTTCGATGAGTTGCCGTTCGGTCCCGACGCGACCTCGCTGGTCCGCCGCATGCACCACGGCGCGGACTTCGTCATCGATCCGTTGCCCAATCTGCTGTTCACCCGGGACTCCTCGTTCTGGGTCGGCCCGCGCGTCGCGATCACTTCGCTCGCGTTGCCCGCCCGCAGCCGAGAGACCTCGCTCACCGATCTCATCTACGCTTTCCACCCCCGTTTTCTCGGGGTGCGCCGCGCCTACGAATCGCACACCGCACCGATCGAAGGCGGCGACGTGTTGCTGCTTTCCGAGGGGGTCGTCGCGGTGGGTGTCGGCGAACGCACCTCGCCCGCGGGCGCGGAAGCATTGGCGCGCAGCCTGTTCGACGACGATATAGCGCACACGGTGCTCGTGGTTCCGATCGCCCAGAACCGCGCGACCATGCATCTGGACACCGTGTGCACCATGGTCGACGCCGATGCCGTGGTGATGTATCCGGCGGTTCGAGACTCATTGTGCGCGTTCACGATTCGCAAAGACGACGAATACACCGGTCGCAGTGGCAACGGCCGGGTCGGCATCCGCGGTCCCGAGCCGTTCCTGCCGGCGGCGGCCGAGGCGATGGGCATCGGCAAGCTGCGGGTGATCGACACCGGCCTGGACGGTGTCACCGCCGAACGCGAGCAATGGGACGACGGCAACAACACCCTCGCGCTCGCGCCCGGTGTCGTGGTCGCCTACGAGCGTAATGAGATGACCAACGCCAGACTGGAGGACGCGGGCATCGAGGTGCTGCGCATCCCCGGCTCCGAACTGGGTTCCGGCCGCGGCGGACCCCGCTGCCTGTCGTGCCCACTGTCCCGAAATGACGCGTGAGTGGGCCATGTTCAGCATCAGCGTTTTGCATGATTCGTCCGTACCACCGTATGAGCAGTTGCGCGTGGGCGTGATCGCCCAGGTGCGCGCCGGCACGTTGACGGCCGGGACCAAGATCCCGACCGTTCGCGCGCTCGCGGCCCAGCTGGGGCTGGCCCCGAACACGGTGGCGCGCGCCTATCGCGAATTGGAGGCCGACGGGGTGCTGGAGACCAGAGGCAGGCAGGGCTCTTTCATAGCGTCATCGGGCGACCCGACTCTGGATGTCGCGGGACGGGCCGCCAGCGCCTATGTCGCCACCGTCCGGCGGCTCGGTCTGGACGACGAGGCCGCGCTGCGCTACATCAGGGCAGCGTTGGAGGGCTGACACACCGGTCGGGTCGGCCCGACCAGCGTGGGCACTCAGCGCCAGCTGGGCAGCCAGAGGTGGTCATGCCAATTGCCCGGGGTGATCGGTAGGGCGGTGAGAATCGGCCAGAGCCAGACGAAGTTGGCGATCACCAGGCCGAGGTAGAGACAGACCGCGAGAAGGCCGAGGCTGCGCCGTTCGCTCGGCGGCGCGGACAGATAGGTTCCGGCGGGGCTGCGCGGTATCGGGCTCGGGCGCGCCGGGCCGAGGACATCGCCCAGCACCAGCGCCACGCCCATCATCAGGAATGGGGCCATCGGGACGGCGTAGAAGAAGTACATCTGTCGATCCAGGGTGGCAAACCAGGGCAGCAGCGCGGCGCCGTAGCCGACCAGCACCGCGCCGTAGCGCCAGTCCCGCCGGACCACGCCGCGCCACAGCATCCAGGCAAGGGCCGGCAACGCGATCCACCAGATGGCGGGCGTACCGATCAGCATCACGGCCTTCACACATTGGGTCTGACCACAGCCGGTGACGCCGCTGTCGGCGTAGTAGTACAGCATCGGTCGCAGGCCCATCGGCCAGGTCCACGGTTTGGACTCCCAGGGATGGTGGTTGCCCGCCGAGTTGGTCAACTCGGTGTGGAATTCCAGCGATCTGGCGTTGAAGTACCAGAGCGAACGCAGGGCGTCCGGAAAGATGTGCGACCAGAACCCGCCGGTGCCGATCGGATCCGTCGAACTGGCGGGATTGCCTGCCATATACCGGTACACGCTCGTCTCGCCGGCGAACCAGGCCCAGTAGCTGGCCAGGTAGAGCCCGAGCGGCACGAGCACCAGCGAGTACAGCGCGGGCCCGACATCGCGAACGGCGACGCCGAGCCAGGGACGGCGCACCTTGTACGCTCGCCGCGCCGAGAGGTCGTAGTAGACACTCAGCAGACCGAAGGCCGCGATGAAATAGATGCCAGACCACTTGGTTCCGCAAGCCAGGCCGAGCAGCGCGCCCGCGCCGAAGCGCCACCAGCGCACGCCGAGGCGCGGCCCCCAATCGGTCAGGTCGATCCGGCCTTCTGTGCTCACTCGCGCGATTCGGGTGCGGACCTCGTCACGGTCGACGATGAGGCAGCCGAAGGCCGCGGTCACGAACAACGCCATGAAGATGTCGAGCATCCCGATGCGCGATGAGACGAAGGTGAGTCCGTCCGCGATCAGCAGAATGCCCGCGATGGCGCCGATCAAAGTGGATCGAGCCATGCGGCGGGTGATTCGGATCACCAGCAGCACCAGCACTGTGCCCGCGAGCGCGGCGGTGAACCGCCAGCCCCAGCCGTTGTAGCCGAAAAGCCATTCGCCGATGGCGATCAGCTGTTTGCCGACCGGGGGATGCACGACCAAGCCGTAGCCGGGATTGTCCTCGACCCCACCGCCGGTGAGCATCTGCCAACCCTGCGGGGCGTAATGCTTCTCGTCGAACACCGGGGTGCCCGCATCGGTCGGATAGTCGAGCATCGTGAACCGGGTGACCGCCGCGATCGCGGTGAGGAACGCGGTGACCAACCAGCCTCGGAGCCGATCGACGGGTCCGAAGTCGGGCGACGGCCGCAGCGGCCCCGGGCTCGACCAGGAGGGCACGGCCCCCAACGATGCGGTCGCGCGCTGGTCGGTCACCTGGGTCACGCCCCGATCGTATGCTGTGCCCGCTTCCCGGTCGCGCATCGGTGAGCCGAATAGCGCCCGAATCCTTTACCATGCGGGACCCAGCCGGCCAGTCACAATCTCGCATCGAAGATTTCGCCGCGGCGGACCGGCCGAGGAGTGGGACATCGGCCGCCACGTGCTCAGCAGGGTCTTCGTGGTGTGCCACCGGCCGGGCGGGCCCGATGCAGGTGGATAGGGTGGTCCTGGTCGGAGTAGGGCGTGGACGGGAGTGTGGTGGCGGACGAGGCGACGGCGGGCAGGCTAATGCTGGCGGCGACACCGATGGGCGATGTCGGTGATGCGTCGCAACGATTGCGCGAGGCGCTGTCGTGTGTCGATATCGTCGCCGCCGAAGATACTCGGCGCACGAAATCGCTGGCCAAGGCGCTCGGTGTGGAGATCACCGGGCGGGTGGTGAGTTTCTACGACCATGTCGAGACCGCACGGATCCCGATGTTGCTCGGCGAGATCGAGGACGGGCGCACCGTGCTGTTGGTGACCGACGCGGGCATGCCGTCGGTCAGCGATCCCGGTTTTCGCATGGTCGCGGCGTGCGTCGCCCGTGATCTGCCCGTGACCTGTCTGCCCGGTCCTTCGGCCGTGACCACGGCCCTGGCGCTGTCGGCCTTGCCGGTGGAACGGTTCTGCTTCGACGGGTTCGCGCCGCGCAAAGCCGGTCAGCGTCGGGAATGGTTGCGTACTCTGGCCACCGAGCCGCGTGCCTGCGTCTTCTTCGAGGCGCCGCACCGTCTCGCCGAGTGCTTGGCCGACGCGGTCGAGGTCCTCGGTCCCGACCGCCGTGCGGCGGTCTGTCGTGAGCTCACCAAGACCTACGAGCAGGTTGTTCGGGGCACTCTCGCCGAACTCGCCGACTGGGCGGTCGAGGGTGCGCGTGGTGAGATCACCGTGGTCCTGGCGGGCGCCCACCCGACCACCGCAGACCCCGCTGATCTGGTCGACGAGGTCGAATCCCGCATCGCCGACGGAGTCCGACTCAAAGACGCGTGCGCTGAGGTCGCCTCCGTGCACGCCGTTTCGCGCCGCGAACTCTATGACGCGGTCCTGGTGGCTCGTCGTCACCAGGAGGCCTGACTCGCGGCACGTGAATCGGGGTTCGTCGTGCGCTGCACCGATACCTCGGACGCCGAGCATCCCTGTGTGCGGCGCTGGACGTCGCGGGGAGGGGTGCGGAGTGTCGGGTGCCGGAGTCGTATCGGCATGATCGTCGGTATGAGTTCTCTGGAGAGCAAGGCGAAAGCGTTTCTCGGGTTGCATCGCCCGGGCGATCCCGGCGTCTTTCCGACGGTGTGGGATGCGTGGTCCGCGAAAGTCGCTGTGGCGGACGGATTTTCGGCATTGACGGTGGGCAGTTATCCGGTCGCCGATTCGATCGGGCGTGCGGACGGAGAAGGAATGACCTTCGCCGAGTTGTCGACTCGGGTGCGGCAGATCACCGCGGCGGTGGATGTCCCGGTGTCCGTCGACATCGAGTCGGGGTACGGGCTCGAGCCCGCGCAACTGATCGAGGGTCTGCTCGAGGCCGGTGCGATCGGGCTGAACATCGAGGACACCGTGCACAGTGAGGGCGGACGGCTGCGGACGGCACAGGAGCATGCCGACCTCGTACACGGGCTGCGCCGGTTCGCCGATGCCGCGGGGGTGCACGTCGTGGTCAATGCCCGTACCGACCTGTTTCTGCGCAACGACGGAGACGAGGCCGACCGCGTCGATCGCGCGATCGCGCGTCTGCGGCTGGCCGCCGAGGCGGGCGCCGACGTGTTGTTCCCGGTCGGTCGGCACGCCGAGGCGGACATGCGCCGTCTGACCGGTGAGCTGCCGCTGCCGATCAGCGCCACCGTCCTTCCGGACCAGGCCGACAAGGCGGCCCTCGCGGCCCAAGGCGTCGCCCGCGTCAGCTTCGGACCATTCCTGCAGGCCGCGCTGACCGCCGAGATCGACCGACTGCTCGAGCGCTGGAAGTAGACGCGTCGGGGCACACCGTTCGGTGTCGGCCCGAACTTGGCAGGGTGTGACCTGCCACGGATCGCACGCGACTGTCAGGATCGAGTCGGCAGGCCGAGTACGGTCACGACCAACTGGACGAACAACGGCGCCAGCTCTGGCACCCGCGCGGGCCCGTCGGACACGATGACCCGACGTGTGCGCTCGCCGATCGCGTCCGGAATCAGTGCGATCAACTCGTCCGAGATCTCCGGCAGAGTCGGATCGGCCGCGCGCGCCTGGTCGTAGAAGATCCGATACAACTGGGCGAATCGGTCGGCGGCCAAATCGCGGTAGTCGACGGCGGTCTGGTTCACCGTCAACGAATCCACCAGCACCAGCCGCGAGAAATCCGGCTCGGTGGCGACGGTCTGGCAAAACGTGACGACAATGGATTCGATCTTGGCGTACGCGTCGGCATCCGGTGGAAGCTGCCCGAGTTCGTCGGCGATTCTGGTCGCCACGATGTCGACCCCGGTATGCACCGCCTCGACGAAGCATTCCTCTTTGTTGGCGAAGTGGTCGTAGAAGGTGGTCCGTGAAACCCTCGCTTTGGCAACGAGGTCGGTCAGCGTCGTGGCGGGATAACCTTTGCGGTCGACGCATTCGACCATCGCTTCGACCAGCCTGCCGCGCTGCGAGGTGAGCACGGCTTCGCGCGCCGCGCGGTGCCGCTCGGCGAAGCTGGTCCGCTGGACGGATGCCGCGGCATTCTCCTCGCGCATGTGTGCCTCTCTGTGCCGGAACCGATACCGAACGGGACGTCGTCGTACCGATCGCATGCGGTCTGGGGCGCCGTCCGGCCCCCACACCGTTCTTTCATTATCCGACAACGCATTCCACGGTCTACGGAGTGGTCGAATCGGTCCGCGCGCGGCGCGGGGAGAGTACCGTCGGACCTGCTCGAGTACTGACCGGTACAGCCGACGTCGAGGGAGAGTGCAGTGAAGAAACTGCTGCGGCACGCCGCGAAAGCGTTGGGCGCGTTGTTGGTCGGCGCGTTCGGCTTCGATAGCGGTCAGCGCCCGGCCCTGGACGTCATGGTGACCTTCCCGGCACCGCTCACCGCACGACCGTTGTCGCGCACCACCATGATCCGGCAGTGCGTGCCCGCGCGGCACACGATGGTCCGGCGCAGGCACAGCACCGGACCATCGTGAGTCAGTCTTTCGGCTCGAGGTACTTGGGGTACACCGGTTCAGGCGCGGGCAGGGCAACGCCGGGCACGATCGGCGTCGCGATGTCGGCGAAGTTCAGGTTCTGCTGACCCAACTGATCGAGAATCCGGCTCGCCGAACCCGGCATCACCGGCTGCACCAGGATCGCGACGATCCGCAGCACCTCCAGGGTCACATACAGCACGGTGGCCTCGCGGGCGAGATCCTCCGGCGTACCGGACTTCGCCAGCGCCCACGGCGCCTGTGCGGAGAAGTACTTGTTCGTCTCGCCGAGCGTCAGCCAGATCGCTTCGAGGGCGAGGTGCATCTGCTGGGCGTCGAAGTCGGCGCGGCACCGCTCCAGCAGGCCGTTGGCGAGATCGAGTAGGGTGCGGTCCTCGTCGGTGAACTCGCCGGGCGTGGGTACTACGGCGCCACAGTCGCGCGCGACCAGTTTGGTGCTGCGCTGCACCAGATTGCCGAATTCATTGGCCAGATCGCTGTTGATCCGGCCGACGATGGCGTCGTGGCTGTAGCTGCCGTCCTGGCCGTAGGAGATCTCGCGCAGCAGGAAGAACCGCACCGCGTCCAGGCCATAGTTCTCGACCAACTCCAGTGGATCGACGACATTGCCGACCGACTTGGACATCTTCTCGCCCTTGTTGTACAGGAACCCGTGCACGAAAACGCGTTTGGGCAGTTCGATGCCGGCCGACATCAGGAACGCTGGCCAGTACACGGTGTGGAACCGGGTGATGTCCTTGCCGATGATGTGCACATCGGCGGGCCAGAACTTCCGGAACGCCGCGGATTCGGCGTTCGGGTAGCCGACGCCGGTGATGTAGTTGGTCAGCGCGTCCACCCACACATACATGACGTGGTCGGGATGGCCGGGTACCGGCACGCCCCAGTCGAAGGTGGTGCGCGAGATGGACAGATCTTTCAGGCCGGCCTTGACGTAACTGACGATCTCGTTGCGCCGCGTTGCCGGTGCGATGAATTCGGGATGCTCGTCGTAGAGCGCGAGTAGCTTGTCCTGGTAGGCCGAGAGTCGGAAGAAGTAATTCGACTCCTCGGTCCAGGTGACCGGCGTCTTGGAGTCGGTGGAGATGCGGGTGCCGTCCGCGAGCACCGTGGTTTCCTCGTCGGTGTAGAACGCTTCGTCGCGCACCGAGTACCAGCCGGAGTAGTTGCCGAGGTAGATGTCGCCGTTGGCGAGCATCCGCTCCCAAATCGCGACGCTGGCCGCCCGGTGGTCCTCGTCGGTGGTGCGGATGAACCGGTCGAAGGAGATGTCGAGCGTCTTGTCCAGCGCTTCGAACACGTCGGAGTTGCGCGCCGCGAGTTCTTCCACCGGGATGCCTTCGGCGACCGCGGCCTGCTGCATTTTCTGGCCGTGCTCGTCGGTGCCGGTGAGGAAGAAGACGTCGTAGCCGTCGAGTCGCTTGAACCGGGCGATGGCGTCGGCCGAGATGTACTCGTACGCGTGTCCGATGTGCGGCGCACCGTTCGGGTATGCGATGGCGGTGGTGACGTAGAAGGCGGGGCGGTCGGCTGGGCTCATGGTGTGTCTACTGTAATGCGCGTGGTTTTCTTCGCTCGCGTGAATATCCCCGGTATCGATCCGCGGGTCCCCGCGCCCGGACCCGGATTTGGGTCCGTGGTTCTCGGCGGCGGTCACCGATGAGCGCGCGCCGCCCCGCGCCGGAGTTGCCCGCGCCGCTCGCGCCGATCGTGGACGCGCACACCCACCTGGACGCCTGTGGCGCCACCGACGCGGCCTCCACCGCCGCGATCGTGGACCGGGCCGCCTCCGTCGGCGTCGGTCAGGTGGTGACGGTTGCCGACGATCTGGCCGCCGCGCAGTGGGCGGTGCGAGCCGCGCACTGGGACGATCGCGTGTTCGCGGCCGTCGCGCTCCATCCGACCAGGGCGAACGCGCTCGACGGCGCCGCGAAGGCCGAGCTGGAACGGCTGGCCGCCGACCCGCGCGTGGTCGCGATCGGCGAGACCGGTCTCGACTACTACTGGCCGGGCAAGCTGGACGGCTGCGCCGATGTCGAAACTCAGATCGAAGGCTTCCGCTGGCATATCGACCTGGCCAAGCGCAGTCGCAAACCGCTGATGATCCACAACCGCGATGCCGACCACGACCTGCTGACGGTGCTGCTGGACGAGGGTCCGCCGGACACCGTGATCTTTCACTGCTTTTCCTCGGATTCGAATATGGCGCTGTCCTGCGTCGCCGAAGGCTACATTCTCAGTTTTTCGGGGACGGTCAGTTTCAAGAACGCGCACGAACTGCGCGAAGCGGCCCGACTTGTGCCGGACGATCAGATCCTGGTCGAGACGGACGCGCCATATCTGACGCCACATCCGTTTCGCGGCGCGCCGAACGAGCCGTACTGCCTGCCTTATACGGTGCGCGCGTTGGCGGAATTGCGGGAACAGGATCCCGGCGAATTGGCGGAGATAACCACCGCCAACGCACGCCGGGTCTACCGCATCTGACGCGGTTCGGTTCCGGTCCGGCTCGTTCACGCGCGGTGCGGAGATAGGCCGCAGGGGCCGAATTGGATGGTGTGTTGTATATCACATTTCAGCGACGATTTGTGATTTACCTGCAGTGTCTATATCTCACCGTGATATTGAAAAGGTGCTGCTCCACAGCTTGTGGTTGTCGGTATGCGGGCGCTTCGTTATCGTGCTGTGACCATGTCTCCATTCGCCCGTATCAACCAGTCGCGGTCCCCGCTGCTGTATTTGGCAGTCGGCGCGCTGCTGCTGACGTTGATCATCGGCGCCGGACTCGCGATCGTGAATCGCAAGACGGTCACCGTTGTCGTGGACGGCGAGAAGGTTCTGCGGAGCACGATGTCGCGCGATGTGCGCGGCGCTTTGAAAACCGCGGGCCTGGTGGTGACCGACCGGGACAAGGTGGCGCCCGCGCTGGCCGCGCGGATCGGCGATGGCGCGACCATCACGCTCAACCGCGCTCGCCAGGTCGATCTGTCGGTCGACGGAATGACCCAGAAGGTGTGGACCACCGGTCTGACCGCGGGCGAAGCGCTCGACCAGCTGAAGATCCCCGGCGAGGTGTATGTCTCGCCCGCGCGCAATGAACGGCTGCCATTGGCAGGCGCGGCATTGCGTATCGCGACCCCACGCTCGGTGTCGCTGCTCGACGGCATCGGCAGCTTGGTGGATGTACGCCTGGCCGCCCCCACCGTGGGTGAATTCCTGAGTGTCGCGGGCGTCCCGTTGCTCGAGCAGGATTCCGTCGAGCCCGCAGCATCCACCCCGTTGACCGACGGACTGCGAATCACGGTGACGCGCAAACGGACCGAAAATCGCACCGAGACCATGCCGCTGGATCCGCCGGAGAACGTCATCGAGGATCCGACCATGAACATGAGCCGCTCGGTGGTGGAAACCCCCGGCGCGCCCGGCGTCCAGGACGTCACGTTCGCGGTCCTCATGGTCAATGGCAGGGAAGTGGAGCGCAAGCCGGTCGGTTCGACAGTGAAGGTGACCGCGCAGCCGAAAACCGTGCGCAAGGGCGCCAAGCCGGGCACCGAGGTGCCGGAGGTGCACGATGGCGCGATCTGGGACGCGTTGGCCCGCTGCGAGTCGACCGGTAACTGGTCGATCAACAATGGCAACGGCTACTTCGGCGGCGTGCAATTCGACCAGAGCACCTGGGAGCGGCAGGGCGGCTTGAAATACGCACCGCGCGCCGACCTGGCCACCAGAGAAGAGCAGATCGCGATCGCCGAGGTCACCCGCACCAGGCAGGGCTGGGGCGCGTGGCCCGCGTGCACGAGCCGGCTCGGCATGAGTTGAGCGGGCGGTTGGTAGATTCTCGAGGTGTCCGAACCTGAAATCGCCGCTCGTGGCAGCGCCGCATTGCTCGGTCCCGCCGAGGTCCGGATGTTGGCCGAGCGGCTCGGGGTGCGGCCGACCAAGCAACTCGGGCAGAACTTCGTGCACGATGCGAACACGGTGCGACGGATCGTCGCGGCCGCGGGGGTTGGGCGCGCGGACGTGGTTCTGGAGGTCGGGCCGGGGCTCGGCTCGCTGACTCTCGCGCTGCTGGACGTGGTGGATTCGGTGGTCGCGGTCGAAATCGATCCCGTGCTCGCCCGGCATCTGCCGGTGACCGTCGCGGATCGGGCGCCGCAGCTGGCCGCGGGGTTGTCGGTCGTCGAAGCCGATGCGCTGCGGGTCGCCGCCGGGGACCTGCCCGCGGCGCCGACCGCCCTCGTGGCCAATCTGCCTTACAACGTGGCGGTGCCGGTGCTGCTGCACCTGCTCGCCGAATTGCCGAGCATCGCGGTGGCGTTGGTGATGGTGCAGGCCGAGGTGGCCGATCGGCTCGCCGCTGAACCAGGCAACCGCACCTACGGCGTGCCGAGCGTCAAGGCGGGTTTCTTCGGCACAGTCCGGCGCGCGGGCGCGGTCGGCACCCAAGTGTTCTGGCCGGTCCCACGGGTCGACTCGGGTCTGGTCCGGATCGACCGATACGTCGAGCCGCCCTGGCCGATGGGCGCCGACCATCGCCGAAAAGTCTTCGCGGTCGTCGACGCCGCCTTCGCGCAACGCCGCAAGACCCTGCGCGCGGCACTCGCCGCATGGGCGGGCTCGCCCGCCGAGGCCGAACGCCGCCTGCTGGCGGCCGGCATTTCGCCCACCGCCCGCGGTGAGACTCTCGACACTGCGGCCTTCGTCCGCCTCGCCGCCCAGGCGTAGCGCGCGCCTGGGTTCGATGTCGCGCACGCAGGTGTGGCGCGTGGGGTGTGCGGAGCTACGCGTGGGTGCGAAACCTGGAGATCAGTCGGCGAGTTGGTAGCCGGCTTCGTCCACCGCGGCGCTGATGGTGGTGGTGGGAATCGGGGTGCTGCTGTCGACTCGGACCGCGCCGCTGGCGAGGTCGACGTCGACGCTGGTGACGCCCTCGATCTTGCTGATTTCAGCGGTGACGGAGTTGACGCAGTGCCCACAGGTCATTCCTGTGACGGTGTAGGTGGTGGTGGGCATGCCCGACTCCTTCGCTCGACGACAATCATACGATCGGGGGGTATACCCGACACGGCGAACATACCCCCCGAGGGTATTTGGGCGCAAGCGGTGATCTTCGATGCGTCGTCGTGCGGTCGGGATGGCGATCTGCCTCGGCGCCGCATCGTCTGCTCGGAAACTCCGTCGGGCGAGACGGCGGCCTTGCTTCGTGTGGGCTTCGGGCAGACTTCGTCCGGTCGCGCCATTAGGCTTGTGCATCGTGCTGTCAGTAGTGCCGAGCCCCGTTGCCGTGCGCGCGCCGTCGAAGGTGAACCTCCATCTCGGAGTCGGCGACTTGCGTGCCGATGGCTATCACGACCTGACCACGGTGTTCCAGGCCCTGTCCCTCAGTGACGATCTGCGGATCGCCCCGGCCGCCGCGCTGGCTGTACGGGTTACCGGTGAAGGCGCGGCTGATGTGCCGACCGACCGGACGAACCTGGTGTGGAAGGCCGCGGTCCGGCTCGCGCATATCGGCGGCCGGGCGCCGCTGGTGGAAATCGCCATTGCCAAAGGCATTCCGGTGGCGGGTGGCATGGCAGGCGGCAGCGCGGATGCCGCCGCCGCGCTGATCGGCCTGAACGAACTGTGGGACCTCGGTCTGTCCAGGGACGAACTCGTCACGGTGGCGGCCGAACTCGGCAGCGACGTGCCGTTCGCACTGCACGGCGGCACCGCGCTGGGCACCGGGCGCGGCGAACGACTTCTTCCCGTCCTGTCGCGCAGTACATTCCATTGGGTGCTCGCCTTCGCCAAGGGCGGGTTGTCGACGCCTGCGGTGTTCGCCGAGCTCGATCGCCTGCGTGAACTCGGCGAACCGCCCCGAATCGGCGAACCGCAGCAGTTGATGCAGGCACTCGCCTCGGGCGATCCGACCCAACTCGCCCCACTGCTCGGCAACGATCTGCAGGCGGCGGCGCTGTCACTGAAACCGGAACTGCGTCGCACCTTGCGCGCGGGCCTGGCGGCGGGCGCGTTGGCCGGGCTGGTCTCCGGCTCCGGGCCCACCTGCGCGTTCCTCTGTGCGAGCGAGGAATCCGCGGTGTCGGTGGCGGCCGAACTCGCGGGCGCCGGCGTGTGCCGCAGCGTCCGGACGGCCAGCGGCCCGGTGCCCGGGGCGCGCATTCTCGGCGACGGACCGCCGGTGAAACACTGACCGTTCGACTCCGGCCGCGGATGCGGATCCGGCGAGGGGTGGTGTCGGGCTACGCCGCGCGAACGGACTCCTGGTATCCCGGCAGGGGTAACTCAGGCGATGACGTCGGCCAGTCGATCGACCTGGTCTGATTCGCGTCCGTAGCAGTAGAACATCACCTCGTCGGCACCGAGATCCTCGAATTCCGCGACAGTTGTGCGGATTTCCGCGGGTGTGGTGAGCAGCCCGGCGAGGATGCCCTCGGTGTAGTCGCTGAAGCCGTAGTAGGCGCGCATGGCGGCGCGGGCGTCGGTGATCACGTCCGGTGGGCCGAGCGCGACGTTGACCTGGGCGACGATGCGTGGCGCACCCGGCCTGCCGTGGTCGGTCCAGGAGCGGCGCACGGTATCGAACAGCGCACTCGCCCAGGACGGCGGCGCAGCGCTGAGAAACCCGCCGCCCCAGCGGCCGACACGGTCGAGTGCGATGGGCTGGAACCCGCCGAACAAGATCTCCGGCCCTTCGGGGCGCAGCGGCGGGGGACCGATCGGCCCGCACTCGGCGCTGTAGGGCTCGCCGGCCCACAGGCGATACATGAGTGCGAGCTGATCGTCGAGGCGGCGACCGCGGGTATGCAGGTCGATGCCCGCGGCGACATGGTCGTCCACGCGTCCACCGATGCCTAGCCCGAGCACCAGGCGTCCGCCCGACATGCGGTCTAGCGTCGCCACTTGTTTCGCGAGCAACACCGGATCGCGCAGTGGTGCGAGAAGTACCTCGGTCTGCACGGTGACGCGCTTGGTCGCGCCGGCGATCATGGCCAGCGCGACCAGCGGTTCCGGGTTGTCGTAGGCCAACCGGTCGAGCAGGCCGAGTGTGCGGAATGGACTCGAGTCGGCGCGCTCGGCCCAGTCGAGCAGCGCTGCGGGATCGGAAATGGGCAGGCCGAGGCCGGTATGCATGGAACCTCCAGGAGAGCGCGACGAGCGGGGACGGTGCCGCCCACCGACACCTCGGCGCGACGAGGTGGGCCTCCCGCGTTGCGGCGTAATTCTGGGGAGTGCCGGATCGGATTGCTTGGAACGAACGGTGTTCGTCGAATTCAACGTAAACGAACACTGTTCGTCATGCAACCGCGCTGGCGTGTTCGCACTGCTCGCCGGTCGAGTGGCCGTTCGGGGACGGTGGGTACGCTGACCCGGGGGCAGCATCGGCCTGCCGCGGCAAGACACGGAAGGATCCATGTCCAACCTGATCAATCTCGAACAGGTCCATAAGAGCTTCGGGATCACACCCCTACTGGACAACGTGTCGCTCGGCATACACGCCGGTGAACGGATCGGCGTCGTCGGCCTCAACGGTGGCGGCAAGACCACCCTGCTCGAGGTGTTGACCGGTATCGAGCAGCCCGACCTCGGCCGGGTCAGCAGGGTCGGCGGCCTGCGCATGGCGGTGGTGACCCAGCGCGGCGTGCTCCCAGCGGGTGCGACGGTCGGCTCCGTCGTGCTCGCCGGTCTGGCGGACGACGCGCTGACCGACGCGCTCGCCGAGCACGAATGGGCAGCGGACGCTCGCATCCGCTCGGTCATGGCGGGCATCGGCATCGCCGATCTCGGCATGGATACCTTGGTCGACAATCTCTCCGGTGGGGAGCGCCGCCGGGTCGCGCTCGCCGCCGCCCTGGTCCGGGAACTCGACCTGCTCGTATTGGACGAGCCGACCAACCACCTCGACGTGGAAGGCGTGCAGTGGCTGGCCGCGCATCTGCTCAACCGCCGCAGCGCGCTCGTCGTGGTGACCCACGACCGCTGGTTCCTCGACACCGTCGCCACCAATACCTGGGAAGTGGTCGGCGGCAAGGTCGAAAGCTATGAGGGCGGATACGGCGATTGGATCTTCGCGCGCGCCGAACGCGCCCGCCAATCGGACGCCACCGAGGCGCGGCGGCGCAACTTGGCCCGCAAGGAGCTGGCCTGGTTACGGCGGGGCCCGCAGGCGCGCACGTCCAAGCCGCGCTACCGGGTCGAGGCCGCCGAAGCGCTGATCGCCGACGTCCCGCCGCCGCGCGACAGCGTCTCGCTGGCCGCTTTCGCTCGAAAGCGGCTCGGCCGCGTGGTGGTCGAACTGGAGGACGCGACCCTCGCCACGCCGGACGGCCGAGAGCTGGTGCGCGACCTGACCTGGCGACTTGCGCCGGGAGAGCGAGTCGGCCTGGTCGGCGTCAACGGGTCCGGCAAGACCACACTGCTGCGCGCGCTGGCCGGTGACGAGAGCGGGAACGGCCCTGTGCTCGCCGCAGGGAAGCGGATCCAGGGCCAGACCGTGCAGATCGGTTGGCTGCGTCAGGAGCTCGACGACCTGCCGACGAATCTGCGGGTGCTGGAGGCGGTGCAGCAGGTGGCGGAGCGAATCATGCTCGGCGACAAGGAGATTTCCGCTGGCCAG
Source organism: Nocardia sp. NPDC049220 (assembly GCF_040647855.1). Taxonomy (NCBI): domain Bacteria; kingdom Bacillati; phylum Actinomycetota; class Actinomycetes; order Mycobacteriales; family Nocardiaceae; genus Nocardia; species Nocardia sp. NPDC049220. The sequence continues at coordinate 108,794 of NZ_JBEZDA010000005.1, read as the reverse complement.
CTGGCCGAGCGACTCGGCTTCACCCCAGCCCGCCAGCGGACTCCCGTCGGCGATCTGTCCGGCGGTGAACGCAGACGCTTGCAGCTGACTCGAATCCTGATGTCGGAGCCGAACGTGCTTCTGCTCGACGAGCCGACCAACGACTTGGACATCGATACCCTCCAGCAGTTGGAGGATCTGCTCGACAATTGGGCAGGCACCCTGGTCGTGATCAGCCATGACCGCTACCTCGTCGAGCGCATCTGCGACTCGACCTGGGCGTTGTTCGGCGACGGTAAACTCACCAACCTGCCCGGTGGCATCGAGGAATATCTGAACAAGCGCGCGTCGATCAGCGCGGGCCGGGTCCGCGCGACCGCGACAGAGGAGAAGCCAGCCGCTGCGGCGGCCACCGATTCCGCCGCCTACCGCGCGGCGCGCAAGGAACTGACCCGGCTCGAACGCGCCATCGACAAACTGTCCGATCGTGAACAGCGACTGCATGCCGCGCTCGCCGACGCCGTCACCGACCCGGACAAGTTGGTGACGCTGGGCGCGGAACTGAAGCAGGTACGCGCGGAGAAGGACACGGCCGAGGAGCGTTGGCTGGAGCTGGCCGACGGCGTGTAGTTGGTTCGCCGCCTAGTGCCCGGAGGCGCGTCCGTCCTGCACGATCGCTGGCAGACAGGTCCGCACGAAATCCCGGCCGAAGTCGGTGAGCAACACGCTGCGATAGATCACCTTCGTGCCGAACCCGGAGCGCTTCAGCGTTTCCCGCACCGACGACTGGGCCTCCAGCAGTTGGTAGCGGTTCGGGTTGCCGATCGGCTCGCGCGCGTGCTCGACCAGGCCGAGCCTGCGCAGATTGATCAGATACTGCTGGATTCGGTTGGGGAAGCGCAGGCCCGCGTGCTCGCCGATCATCGTGAGCATCGAGCCGATGCGTTCGGCGCTGAGCGCGCGCGGGCGACCGATGCGGATGTCGATGGACGGTTGCGGTCCGTCCAAATGTAGGAAGCGCAGCAGGCGTGCTTCGTCCGGGGTCAGCTCGGCGAGTATGCCCGCGAAGGCCGGGTGATTGTCGTCCTCGTCGTGCGCGTTCGCCGACAAGCGCAGCAGCGCGGCGCCCTGCTCACGCAGCGTCGGCACGTCATTTCCGGCGGGCGTGTCCGCGGTGGTGGGGAGCCCGAGCGCCTTGCGCATCGCGTCGCGCACCTCGGACTCGGCCTCTGCCAGAACTTCTCGCGGCGGCGCGCCCTCGATGCTGCGTCGTACGACGGTCGATGTGACGCCGACCGCGGTACCGACACTCCACGCGGTCACCCCGGTGACTGCCGTCCAGGCGACGCGTGCGACACCGGTCGCCGCACGCACCGTGGCCATGGGAACCGGTATCCGAGTGGGTGATTCGTCGATGCGGACGACATCCGAGGCGGACCGACGCGCGATCTCCTTGGCGGGTCGGCTACTGTCCTTCGGCGTGTCGGAGTACTCGACGGCCTCGATGTCGTTGTCGTCCGAACCCGTTACAGCCATGTCGTCGCCACTCCTGTTCCGAAGATCAGGATATGAGCGTATCCGGCGAACAGCCCCAACACGCCGCCATGCACGAAAAGCAACCACTCGTCCTGCTTGATGGCCGCGCGCAGCATGTCGACGAAGTCCGGCGGCGACAACGCCGCCATCTGTTTGGCGATGTACTGGTTGATCTGCCGGCCCTGACGGACATTGAATTCCGGATCGGCGAAGGCGATCGGCGCGATCGTCATGGCTTCGGTGGTGAGTGTCGATTGCAGCGAGTCGTACTCACGGCTGCCGAGCATGAACTTGACCGCGGGCCGCGCGGGCCCGAGTGCTCGGTCGGCCGCGGGGCGCAGGGTGTCCTCGAGCATCTGCATGGTGCGATCCGAGCGCGGGCCGTTGAGCAACTCGTCGCCGATATTCGCCACGGTGATCACCTGGCTGGACACCAATTCGGCATAACCGTCGGTGATTTCGGACTTCCGTTTGATCAGCAGGCCCTGCCGCCACGGGCACCACCACTTCGGATACGCGGGTGCGAAGATCATGTTGATCCCGATCCAGTTGACCATCCAGCCGATGATCACGCCGCCGATCGGCAGCACGACAAGGGTGGACCATCCGGTCAGGTGCAGAAGCGCGACCAACACCGCGCCCATCGGCGCGCCGAAGTAGAAACCGAAGTTCTGCATGAATCGCAGTTCCTTGGCGCCGAGTACTTGGAACAGGGTGTTGAGCAGGTGTGGCCGGGCCTGGAAGTAGCGGATCACCATCTGCTTCACATCGAGCAGCTGATCGATATTCGCGCCCAATTCCTCGGTGAGCTCGCGCAGGATCTCCGGCAGTTGCTGGCGGACCCTGGCGTGCACCATGTCGCGCACCTGGGCCGGAAGGTTGTACCAGAGCTGAGGATGCTCACGCCGGAGGATTTCCTCGACGATGTCTTTGATCTGCGCGTCGGCGATGCCGGCCAGATGTTCGGCGAGTTTGTCCGGCTCCAGCTCGCGGTAGAAGTCGGCGACGCTACCGAGTTTGGCCAGACCCTTGTCGACCGCGATACTGGCCATCTTGTCGGCGCGCGACGGAACGATGCCCTGCCATCCGAATCTGCCGTCGTGTCGCAGCAGCGGCAGAACTTGAATTCGCTTGGGGAGGAATGGATACAGCGCGCGCAGACCGGGGACGTGAATGCCGTAGAACGCGACCGGCTTGAACAGCATGAGCACGCCGGTCCAGTTGGTGATGTAGCCGATGATCCCCGTGAAAAGCGGAATCGTCACAAGCTCGAGGAGGATTGTGGGGTGGATTCCGAAAACGCTCTCTAACACGACACCCTCCTGCCGATACACCGGTGACCGCCGCCTCACCGGCAACCAAAACTAGCACCCGGTCCGCAAAGGATCGCCATTGTTCGTCGACCCCCTGCTTACACCGCGAGTACACAGGCCGGTGGTGGGGGTTCGAGATGTCGATCACGGTGATTGTCGAACTGTCCGAGTCGGACGGCGGCAATGACCATCGCCGCAGCGGGAAGTAATCTGTGGGTCGGATTCGTTCACCCGGCGATATCGGAGAAAACGTGGCAGACGACAGGACCGGACAGGACGTGGCCCGACCCGGTTTCCACGCCGTTGAGCACCGTTCGGATGCCGAACAACGGCAGATCAGCAATGAGGCACGGCTGATTCGCGGCGTGTTCCGTGCGGCAGGACTCGCCGCGGGCACGGTCGTTCGCGGTGGGCAGTGGGCTGTCGGCACCACCGTCGATGTCACCAAGGAGATCACCCAGGCGGCGCTGGACGGCGAGTCCTCGGCCGAAATCGCCGAACGAACCGGAAACGCGTTGCGCTCGATGGCCCGCAGCGCGCTCGGCGTCACCGAGGGGTCGGTGCGTGAGATCGTCAGCTACGTCCCGACGTCCAATGGCTCCGCTTCGCAGGAGGCGCTGACTGTCGGCTCCTATTTCCGCTCGGCCAGTATCGAGGAACTGCGCCGTCGCGGTGACGCACTTTTGGCCAGGTCGGCCGACGTCTACTTCACCGAGGAGGTGCACCCGGCCTATGACCGCATTCTCGACGAGCTCGCCCCCGACGAGGCACGCATGCTGCGCTTCATGGCGCTCAACGGTCCGCAACCGTCGGTCGACGTGCGCACCAACCGTCCGCTCGGTATCGGCTCGGAGCTGGTGCAAGGTGATCTGAGCTCCGTGCCTGAGCAGGCGGGGGTGCGCTACCCGGATCGCGCGCGCGCCTATCTGGTCAATCTCAACCGCCTCGGATTGACGCTGACCTCCGACGATCCGGTGGTATTGAGTCGGTACATGGTGCTCGAGGTGCAGCCGGTGGTCGAAGCAGCACTGAAAAAGGCAGGTCGGGCGCCGAAAATCGTGCGCAAGAGTCTCCGGCTCACGGAGTTCGGCGAGGATTTCTGCCGGACCTGTTTCACTATCGGAAGTTGATCTTCGGCAGCAGACCGGTCGAACAGTGATAGCAATCTGATACAAATCTCCCAATTCCTGAAGTGGCGTGGCTTCGGATGGGATTGTGGAGGTATGGATCAGGCAACTGGCGGGCAGGAGCGCGGCGACCCGGCAGCAGGGATCGACCGGCAAGTGGGTAGAGACCGGGGCGTAACCACCGGTGAGCAGGAGCGCGGAGACCGAGATGTTCGTGTCGGTCCGCCGCAACGTGGCGAGCAGGAAGTTCGCATCGGTCCGCCGCAGCGCGGTGACCAGGGCCTTCGCCCTGGACCGCAACAGCGTGGTGATCAGGGGGTTCGTCCCGGATCGCAACAGCGTGGTGATCAGGGGGTTCGTCCCGGATCGCAACAGCGTGGTGATCAGGGGGTTCGCCCTGGACCGCAACAGCGTGGTGACCAGGGAGTTCGTCCGGCTCCGCAACAGCGCGGCGAGCGTGCTGGTGCACGGCTGCGTTTCGACGCCGGGCCGATCGACTACGGGCAGGTGCGCGATGATCCGAGGCCGACGCGTGATCGCGGACGCGACGAACGGGGTATGGACGACCTGGCGGCGATCAGTCGACTGAAGTTCCGCTACCTGCGTAGTCTCGACACCAAATCATGGGATGAGTTTGCGGACACCATGATCCCGGAGGCTACCGCCACCTACAGCGAATATCTGCAGTTCGAATCGCGCGACGCGTTTCTCGCCTTCATGCGCAACACCCTCGGTCCACATGTGATCACCGAACACCGCTGCGACCATCCCGAGATAGATATCGAGGGCGACTCGGCCACCGGCACCTGGTACCTCGCCGACACCGTCCTGATTCCCGCCCACAACATGCTGCTGCGCGGCGCGGCCTTCTACTCCGACCGCTACATCCGCTGCGACGACGGCCACTGGCGGATTTCGCATACCGGATACGAGCGCACCTACGAGGTGGTGCTCTCGCTCAGCGACCTGCCCAGTCTGCGGCTCACCTCCAGCCGATGGGGACTGATCGCCAAGGAGGACGGCATCGCTTCGGTCGAACGCAACCCGGGCGCCGCCCCGCCCCGAGAGAACTCGGGCACGAGCCCGAATAACCCCGAGGCCGAATAACTCAGTCGGCCGTAGCGACCAGCGGTTCCAACGTCAACGTCGGATGTTCCTTCTCGATGTACTGCAACCGCCATTTGTCGCTGAACAACGCCAGCAGCACGCCGTCGCTTCGGGTGAATACTTCGACCCCGCGCTGCCGACCGAGATCAGCTGCCGAGGTGGCGTCGGTACGGCGGGCCAGCGAGTAGCCGAGGTGCTCCATCGAGGTCTCGACGTTGAACTCCGTCAGCATGCGCGCGGTGACCACCTCGAACTGCATCGGGCCGACGGCCGCGAGTACCGGGGAGGCGTCGCCGCGGACGTCGTTGCGCAGCACTTGCACGACACCTTCGGAGTCGAGTTGATCGATGGCCTTGCGGAACTGCTTGTACTTGCCCGCGCTCTGCGCGCGCAACACCGCGAAATGCTCGGGGGCGAACGACGGGATCGGCGGGAACTCCACCTTCTTGTCCACGAACAACGTGTGCCCCGGGGCCAGTGCTGTCGCGTTGACCAGGCCGACCACATCGCCGGGGTAGGCGGTGTCCACGGTGGCGCGCTCCCGGCCGAACACGGTCAGCGCGTACTTGGTGGCGAACGGCCGTCCGGTCTGGGCATGGGTGACCACCATGCCACGCTCGAACTCGCCGGACACGATCCGCATGAAGGCGAGCCGGTCCCGGTGCGCGGCGTCCATGCCCGCCTGCACCTTGAATACGACCGCGCTGAACGGGTCGGTGGTATCGCGTGGGTTGCCGCCGGTATCGCGGCGCGGACCGGGCGCGGGCGCCAGCGCGACCAGAGTCTCCAGCAGTTGCCGCACGCCGAAGTTCAGCATCGCGGAGGCATAGATGACCGGTGAGGTCTGCCCGGCGAGGAACAACTCCTGGTCGTGGTCCTGCCCGGTGGCCGAGAGCAGTTCACTCTCCTCGGCGGCGGTGAGCCACGCCTCGCCCTCGCGCGCCTCGGCGGACGCCGGGGTCAGCGACTCCTCCGGTGCGATGGTCGCGCCGCCCGCGGTCCGGGTGAAGTGGATGTATTCCAGGGGTGCGCCGTCGGGACCGCGGCGCAGTAGGCCGCGGAAATCACCCGCGATCCCGACCGGAAGGAACAGTGGCGTCGGCGTGAGGCCGATCCGCTCGTTGATCTCGTCGAGTAGTTCCAGTGGCGCCTGCCCGGGACGATCCCACTTGTTGATGACGGTGATCACTGGGATGCCGCGGTGGCGGCACACCTGGAACAGCTTCAGCGTCTGCGGCTCCAAACCCTTGGCCGCGTCGATCAGCATCACCGCGGCGTCGACGGCGGTGAGCACCCGGTAGGTGTCCTCGGAGAAATCGGAGTGACCGGGGGTGTCCACCAAGTTGATCACGCTGTCGACGTCGGACCCCATGGCACGGTAGTTGAACTGCAGCGCGGTCGAGCTGACCGAGATGCCGCGCGCCTTCTCCATCTCCATCCAGTCCGAGACCGTGGACTTGCGGCCCGCCTTGCCGTGGATGGCGCCGGCCTCGGAGATCATCCTCGCGTGCAGCGCGAGTGCCTCGGTGAGCGTCGACTTGCCCGCGTCGGGATGGGAGATGACCGCGAACGTGCGTCGCCGGGCGACCTCGGCGGGTAACCCGCGGGGTGCGGGCGCGACGACACCCTCAGGGGAGGCGCTCAACGGAACAACCTTTCAGACGACCGATCGGCAACCACGCCAGCGTACGCGACGGGCCCCCGCGGCGAAGCGAGCGAGCTTCGCCGCCGCCTGGGCCGGCCCGATCGCGGCACGACGCGGTGGTTGCTACCCGATTCAATCGGAGCACGTGTGCTGCGGTATGGTGTTCGGGTTGTCTCGGCGAGGGTGACCGCAGACCTGATTTGCGCACCGTGATCGACGCGGCTCGGCTTCCGGCCGTCCTCGTTCGGTCTTCGCCCGACGAGTAGACCAACCCAGTCAGGTGTGAGCAGCCCCTGACATCAACCGTTGACAGCCCGGAAGAGCCGTAGGAGTAGATCCAGTCATGTCCGACGCCAACCTTCTCGAAGCCGCCGTACGTACCGAGTTCGGCAAGGGTGCCGCCCGCCGTACTCGCCGCGCGGGCAATGTCCCCGCCGTGCTCTACGGCCACCAGGCCGACCCGAAGCACCTGTCGGTCAACGCCCAGGCCTTCGCCGCGATTCTGCGCGAGCACGGCACCAATGCGGTGCTGAACCTGGTCATCGACGGCAAGCAGCAGCTCGCGCTCACCAAATCCGTTGTGGTGCACCCGATTCGCCGTTACATCGAGCACGCCGACCTGCTGATCATCAAGCGTGGCGAGAAGGTCACCGCCGACGTGAATATCGCCGTCGTCGGCGACGCCGCCCCGGGCACCCTGGTCACCCAGGAGGCCACCACCGTCTCCATCGAGGCCGACGCGTTGAAGTTGCCCGAGGCGATCGAGGTCTCTGTCGAGGGTGTCGAGGCGGGCACCCAGATCACCGCGGGCTCGCTGGAACTGCCTGCCGGTGTCACCCTGGCCGTCGATCCGGAGACCCTGATCGTGAATGTCATCGCCGCTCCGGCCGCCGAGGCCGAAGCCGAGGCCGCCGCGGCCGAGGCCGAGAGCGCTGAGTAGCACCGAATCGTCGACCGGGCCCGCGCTCGTGGTCGGACTGGGTAATCCAGGCCCCGAATACGAACGCACCCGGCACAATGTCGGTTTTCTGGTCGCCGACGTGCTCGCGGAGCGCGTCGGCGGCCGTTTCGGTGTGCACAAGAAATCCGGCGCCGACCTGTTGCAGGCCCGGTTGGACGGCCGCCAGGTGTTGATCGCGAAGCCGCGCTCGTTCATGAACCTGTCCGGACGGTCGGTGGCCGCGCTGGCCAAGTTCTTCTCGGTGTCGCCCACCGATGTGATCGTCGTGCACGACGAGCTCGACCTCCCGTTCGGCGCGATCCGGCTCAAGCGCGGTGGCGGTGAGGGCGGGCACAATGGCCTTCGCTCCGTCTCCAGTGCGCTGACCACCAAAGACTATCTGCGCACACGTATCGGCATCGGCCGTCCGCCGGGGCGCCAAGACCCGGCCGACTATGTCCTGAAGCCGTTCTCGACGCCGGAGCGAAAAGAGGTCCCGGTGATCGTCGAGCAGGCCGCCGATGCGGTGGAGTTGCTGCTTCGGGTGGGGCTGGAGACCGCACAGAACCAATTGCACTGAGCGGACACCGCTCGCGCTGCTGGGCGCTCCGGCTCGGATTCAGTGGTGGTCGGATCGGTCATGCGAGCAACGGATGTCGGGCTGGCGCGGCAGCAGCCGGTGGTGCGGGTCGTCGTGCCGAATGCCGGAGCCTGGGTCGGTTCGACCGTACAGGCCGGTCTTCGGCACCGGTGCTTTCCGGCCGGGTGTGGAGGTCCGATGGAAACCGACTCCACACCTGACCGGAACTCAGCAGTGGATCATCCGCGCGGGAGATGGACCGCGGTCGCGGCCCTGCGCAACTTGCCGGACGAGGTTTTCGGCAGCGCCCCGGGACCGAGCACCGTGACGGTCCGTGGCCGGGCGCCCACCTCGGAGAACACCTCGTGCACGATCTCGTGCTCGATTCGCTTGACCTCATCGGGGTTCTGGTGGCTGTTGCTCTCCACCACCACGGCGAAGCTCTCCCGCTTCTCGCCCGCGTCCAGGCGTACCGCGACCGCGTTGCCGGGACGGACGCCGGTCACCCGGCAAGCCGCGCGTTCGATATCGGTGGGATAGATATTGCGGCCGCCCATGATGATCACATCCTTGATCCGGCCGCACACCACGATCAGCCCCTCCTCGGTGAAGTAGCCGATATCGCCGGTGTCCAACCAGCCGTCGGCGTCCTGACCGGAGCGGAAACCGTCCATCGTCACATAGCCGGAAGTGACGGCGGGGCCGCGCAATTCGATCACGCCCACCGAACGGGTCGGCAGCGGCTGGCGCTCGCTGTCGACGATCCGGCCTTCCAGCTGGTCGACCAGGTAGCCCAGGGTGGGCAACCTGCGGATATTGTGCCCGTGCTCATGGCCGGGATCGTCCGGCACCGGCACCGCTTTGCCGAGCGCCTCGAGCAGATCGGCGTCGATGACGTCCAGGACCTGGCCGTGGCCGGGGTCGGGAATGGAGACGGCGAGCGTTGTCTCGGCCATGCCGTATACCGGGGTGAGCGCCATCGGGTTGAGCCCGAAACGTTGTCCGGCGTCGGCCAGCGCATCCATGGTGTCCGGGTCGACCGGTTCCGCGCCGTTCCACATGTAGCGCACGCTGCTGAGGTCGAGCGTGCCGTCATCGGCCTGTCCCAGCCGTCGTGCCAGCAGCGAGTAGGCGAAATTCGGTGCCGCGGTGACGGTGCCGCGGTATTTGTCGATCAGTTCGGCCCACAGCAAAGGCCGGGTCAGAAAATCGATCGGCGTCACACAAACCACTTCGGCACCGAATTGCATCGGCACGCTGAGGAATCCGACCATGCCCATGTCGTGGAACAGGGGCAGCCAGCTGATCATGACGTCGTGGTCGAGCTGGAACTTCACCCGGTCGAACATCGCGTAGGCGTTGACATAGAAGTTCCGGTGCGTGATCCGCACCGCTTTCGGTGAACCGGTCGAACCGGAGGTCAACTGCTGCAAGGCGATATCGTCCTCGGCGGTGGGCACCGGGTCGATCTCGGGGCCGTCCGGCAGTTGGTCGACCCGCACCACGGTGATGCCGCGCTCACGCAGCAGTGATTCGGCCGCCTCGAACGGTGCGCCGAGTACCACCGCGCGGGCCTCGATCATGGTCAGCACGGACTCGGTGTCGCGGGCCCAGAGGACGAGATCGGTGCGCGGGGTCGGTTGGTGCAGCATGGTGATCGATGCACCGCGCATCCAGATGGCCTGGCAGGCCGGGGCGATATCCGCGGGCATCCCGGCCAGCACGCCGACCGCGTCACCGTGCCCGATTCCGGCCGCGGCCAAGCCGCCTGCCATGCGCCGGGCGATCTGGTGGATCGCTCCCCAGCCGCGACGTAGCGGCGCTCCTGGCTCACCAGTCACCAGCCCACGTTCGGAGGTCTGCGCCGTCGCGTACATCTCGTCGGTGAACCTACTCAACATCCACTCCTCATCACCAGCTGTCGGCCTCGAACCCGGCCTCCATCAACTATCCCGCCATTCTCCCGGTGCGTTAACCCCCCTTCTGGGAACCCCAGGTCAGGACCTCGAAGCAGGTGTGCGGAAGGCGGCCGCGTAGCGGTCGACATAGCACCGGCCCGAGCGCGCCGCCAATTCCAGCATCAGCTCGTCGGTGGCGGTGCGGACCGCATGGTGCTTGGCGGCGGGCAGGTAGTGGCGTGGCGGGCCGAAGTCGACGCGCACCTTGCCGAACCGCGGCAGGCGGCTGCCGCGGGGGTTCACCCGATCGGTGCCCGACAGGACCACCGGAACGACCGGCGCCCCGGTTGCCATCGCGACCCGCAGCGCGCCGGTGCGGCCACGATAGATTCGTCCGTCGGGCGAGCGGGTTCCTTCGGGATGGATGGCCCAAATACCGCCACCGTCCAGGATGCGGGCGGCGGCGTCCAGGGCATCCGCCGCCGCGCTGCCCCCGGTCCGATCGACCGGCACCTGTCCGGCCGCCGAGTAGAACCATCGGGTCGACCGGCCTCGCGCACCGCGCCCGGTGAAGTACTCCTGTTTGGCCAAGAACGTCACTCGCCGTGGCACAACCAGCGCGAGGTAGAGCGAGTCGATCACCGCGAGGTGATTGGCCGCGATGATCACCGGTCCGGTGCGCGGAACGTTGTCGAGCCCTACGACTTCGGGTCGGCCGAGCACACGCAGCAGTGGGCCGAGTAACACGTACTTGAACAGCAGATACCACACGTGGACCTCCGGGAGACAGGAATGTAGACACTGTCTACACGATGGCCGTAGACAATGTCTACGCGCGGCGGTATGGCAATGCGGTGGCGCGCGTAGACAATGTCTGCATGGTCGAGGACGAACCGTTGCGCGAACGCCTGGTCAGCGTGGGCGTCGACCTGCTCGAGCAGGTCGGCGCGGCGCACTTGGGGCTGCGCGTCATCACCCGGGCCGCAGGGGTCTCGCACGGCGCGCCGCGCAGATATTTCCGCACCCACAACGCGCTGCTCGCCGCTATCGCGGCACGTGGATTCGCCGAACTCGCGGGCCGGTTCGCAGCGGTGGATGCCGGATCGGCGCGTGAGCGCCTCGCGCGCACGAGCGCCGAATACATCGAGTTCGCCGCGCAGCGGCCGGAAATGTTCACCCTGATGTTCCGCCACGATCTGCTCGAGGGCTCCGGCGAGAACCTGAGGTCGGTCACGTTACCGCTGTTCGCGCGTTTCGCCGACCTGGTGGGTGCCGCCGCCACGCCGGGGACGATGGACCCGCGCGATCGCGCGATCGCCCTGTGGACAAACCTGCACGGCATCGCCGCCGCGCAGGCCAACCGCAGCCTTGGCCTGATCGAGCCGGGTGTCGACATACCAACGCTGGTGGCAAGGGCGCTGGAGGCGCATCTTGCCTGAAAAGGGGCTACCAGGGGGCGGTGCATCCTTGCCAGGCCACACTCTGCGCGCCCGATGAATTCGGGTTCCCAGCGCCGTCTACAGTACCGGCGACGCCGTGCGGGAGTCCCAATGGTGTAAGGAGCACTGGCATGAGCAAGGTCGTGTGTGATATCTCGATCTCGGCGGACGGCTACTCGGCCGGCAACAATCAGACCGAGCAGCGACCTTTCGGCGACGCCGATGGGTCGATCTTGCACGCCTGGATGTTCGATAGGTCGCAGGAGAACCGAGCCGAACTCGACGCGATCACGGAGGCCAAGGCTTTCATCATGGGCCGCAATATGTTCGGCCCGATCCGTGGCGAGTGGAGCGGTGACTGGACGGGCTGGTGGGGGCCACAGCCTCCCTACCACGCCCCCGTGTTCGTGCTCACCCACTATCAGCGTGATCCCCTGGTCATGGGCGGTGGCACCACGTTCCACTTCGTCACCGACGGGATCGAAGCCGCATTGAAGCAGGCACACGCGGTGCCCGGCGACGGCAACGTCGCCATCGCCGGCGGCGCCACGACCGTCAACCAGTACATGGCCGCCGGACTTCTCGACGAGCTGCGTCTACACATCATCCCGTTCACACTCGGCGGCGGAATCCGCCTCTTCGACGGCGTTCCGCCTTTACAGCTCGAGCAGATCTCGTCACGCGCAGCCACGCAGATCACCCATGTGACCTACCGTCTCGTCCGCTGACCCAACACGGATGGACACCCTCGGCGGGCAAGGCCGCGCGTCCTCGGACAACGTCGGGTAGGCGATCCGATTGCGGGAACCTCGCGTTCGGGATCGTCGGCTTCGGCGCGCCGCCCGCGGCGCGCGATGTCACGCGCCGCTGTCACGATCACCGACCGCTTCGGCCTTCTGGTGCGGTGCCACTGCTGGACAGGTCTGTGACGAATGTGGTTCGTAGCGGTCCCGGTTCAGTCGACAAGGGCACCACAGGTGAGGTTGAGGACCGCCCCGGTCATGGCGCCTGCTCCGTCAGACGCGGCATACACCGCCGCCTCGGCGACCTCGGCCAGGCGGGGGAGTCGCCCGAGGCGGGTGTCGCGGATCAATGACTGAAGGTGCCGGTCATCCTCGGGCAGGCTGGGGGCAGTCTCCGGGGTGAAATTGGGGCGGATACACACGACCCGTACCCCGTCGCGGCCGAGTTCGCCCGCGAGACTGCGGTTGAGGGCTTCGATTCCAGCACAGGCTACGTTGAACCCACCCATACGGTGGCGGGACTCCCCGGCGGCCGAGGTCGACAGCAACACGATGACGCCGGAGCGCTGTGCAGTCATCCGGCGGGCGGCCGCGGTCGCGGTGATGAATTGCGAACGTGCCGCATCCGTGATCGGGGTCATGAAGTCCTCCAACTTCATATCGATGAGCGGCACATCCTGCAACGCGCTCATGCCCACCGCGTTGAAGGAGATGTCCAGCCTGCCTGCCTGCTCGACGACGCGATCGGCATGGGCCTCGATCGCTGCTCGATCGAACACGTCGACCCGAGTGGCCGTAGCGCGGCCGCCTAGGTCCGTGATCTCCATGGCCACCTCGTCGAGTGTTTTCTGGGTCCGTCCGACCAGATACACATGCGCGCCCTCTCGGGCGAACGCGCGCGCTACCGCGCCGCCCATATTGCCGGCCGCCCCGTACACCACCGCACTCTTACCGTTCAATCGCATGTAAGGGTTGACGGCCCGACCCCGAGAAAATGATCGTTTTCACGCTGCTGCGCAGCCCGAGCAGTCGGACCGGTGTCGAACATCGGCGTCGCGTGCGAAGTCGGTAGTGTTGGCGTTGACGATCGAACAGTGTCGCGATTGGCGATCAGGACCATTTCGGCTATCCGACAGCGCAGTCAGCTGGCGCCGATACGCGGGGTGCTGCCGGGGATGCCGGTAGGTCGGCGAGCGGGCCAGTGCTGCCGAGGGGTATCCCGCTCCAGTTGGACGCGGACGTCTATCGCAGACGGGTTCCCGTTCCCAACAGCACCGGCGCGATGTGCACGAATGGACGAACGCTCTGCACCTACCGCTCGGGTCAGCCGTGCAGTGCCCCGACTGCCGCGACGAACCGGTCCAGCTCCTCGAAGCTGACGAAGCAGTGCGGCGAGGCGCGGACCACCGAGGTCAAACCGCGGCCGGTCATGTCCAGCAGGGTCGAGCTGGCGTGGCTGACCGAGACCGTGATGTCCTGTGCCAGCAATCGGTCGCGGACCTGCGTGGATTCGATGCCGTCGACGGTGAACGACACGATGCCGCTGTGCCGGATACCGATATCGCGCACGGTCACGTTCGGGATCTCCGGCAGGGTCTTGCGCAGATGCTCGGCGCGGGCCGCGATCGCGGCGTACACCGTGTCGGGACCGAGATCCAGCAGATACCGCACCGCGGCGCCCAGCCCGAGCCGCCCGGCGACGTCGCACTCCCAGAACTCGAAACGGCTGGCATCCGGCGCGAGGCGGTAGTCGTCCGGCCCGGTCCACTCGGCGCCGTGCAGATCGAGCCGTTGGGGCTCCATGGACCGTGCCAATTCCGGCCGCACATACAGGAATCCGGTGCCGCGCGGACCGCGCAGCCACTTGCGGCCGGTGGCGGCCAGCGCGTCGACGCCGAGTTCGGCCACATCGATCGGCAGTTGCCCGGCGGATTGGCAGGCATCCAGCAGCACGAGCGCGCCGACCGAATGCGCGATCCTCGTCGCCTCGGCGACCGGGTTCACCAGGCCGCCATTGGTCGGCGCGTGTACTACCGAGACCAATTTGACCCGTTCGTCGACCAGTACGGCCAACGCGTCGAGATCCATCTGCCCGCTGCTGTCGCTCGGGATCTTCTGCACTGTCGCACCGGCGGAGCGAGCGCGTTGCAGGGCGGCGATGGCATTGCTCGCGTAGTCGGCCTCGGCGACCAGGATCCGATCACCGGGCGCGAGCGGGACCGAGTAGAAGAAATCCGCCCAGGAGCGGGTGGCGCTGTCGCTGAGCGCGATGCTCGTCGGCGCGGCGTTGATCAGCGCGCCGATCGTGGTCTTCACCGCGTCGAGATCGTCCGACCGCTCGTTCGCGGCCCGGTAGCCACCGATCTCCGTCTCGCGGAGCAGGTGGCCGATCACGGTGTCGGTGACGACCCGCGGCGACAGCGATGACCCCGCGCTGTCGAGAAATACCGGGCCGAGTTCGGACTCGGACGCGCATCCGGGGGTGTCGGCTCGTACCCGATCGTCATCCAGCATGCAGCCGACCCTAGCGGGTGCGATGTTCGGCTTCTCGTAAGTTTTGTGTCGCTCTCCCTGGCTACGCTGAATGAACCCGCGGTGCTGGGAGTCCGACCGAACCCGGCCGACGTCAGCATCGGACTGGAATAGGACCGCGCGATGTGGCGATAACAGAAGAACAGCGGACTTCGAGACCACGACGACTCGGAACCCACAGTGGAGGTTGGCATGGCGGTTACGGTCGATAAACCTGAGTCGGCCCAGTGTGTCCCCGAACAGGGAGAACTGTCGTCGCGTGCCGCCGCGGAAGCGTACGTGGGCGGCGTCTGCTTCAAGCTCGGGCCACCTGACCTTGTAGGTGCCGAACTGGAGTGGCTCACGGTGCAAGGTGAGTGTTCGGCGTCGGGCCCCTCGGCCGCACCGCGTCCGCAATTGTCCGATCTAGCGGATGCCCTCGGACCGTACGCACCGCGGTCCATCGCCCCCGATTCGCCGGCGCTCGCACTGCCGGGGGGCAGCCGGGTCACCCTGGAACCCGGTGGTCAAATAGAACTCTCCAGCGCTCCCTACGCTGATGCCGCGCAGCTGTGCGACCGACTGCGTGACGATGCCCGCCTATTGCGGAAACTCCTCGAATCCCGGTCCATCCGGACCGTCTCGCTCGCCGCCGATGCGGACCGCCGCCCGAAACGTCTGCTCCAGTTGCCGCGCTACCGCGCTATGGAGCAAGTATTCGGCGGCATCGGGCCGTTCGGCAAGGTAATGATGTGCAACACCGCCGCCACCCAGGTCAGCGTCGACGCGGGCGCCGATCGTGCCGAGGTGACCGCGCGGTGGAACGCGCTGTATGCGGTCGGACCTGCGCTGCTGGCCGCCTTCGCCTGTTCGCCCGCGCTGCGCGGCGCTCCGGCAGGCGCCTGGGCGTCCCAGCGGATGCGGGCTTGGCTGCGCCTGGACAACGCCCGTACCCGCCCGCCCGTGATGGACTGGACCGACCCGATTGCCGCGTACAGCAAGTGGGCGCTGGACGTTCCGTTGCTGTGTGTACGGGTGCCCGACAGCGTCGTGTCCCCGGGTCCGAACGGCACCGACACCGGATGGTCGGCACCGCCGGGCGCGACCTTCGCCGATTGGCTCTCCGGTGCGTTGGACGACGAGGTGGGCCGCCGGCCGGACGTCAGCGACCTCGACTACCACCTGACCACGATGTTCCCGCCGGTACGTGCCTCGGGTCATCTGGAGGTCCGCTATCTCGACGCCCAGCCCGGCGATACCTGGAGCACCCCGGTCCACGTGCTGGAGGCGCTTCTGTCGAGTCCGTGCGTGATCGCCGAGGCGACCTCGGTTGCCGCGCTCCTGGCCGGCCACTGGCTCGCCGCCGCCCGCTACGGTCTGGCCGACCCGGAGATCCGGTCCGCTGCGGTCGACCTGCTGCGGCTGGCCGCCGCCCACGCGGTCACCGCGGCCGGCGCCAGCGAGATCGAATCCGCCGCCGAACGATGTCGCAGTGGCCGCACCCCGACCGAGAACTACACCGGCGCCGGACCACACCGACCGGGGGCCGCGGCGTGACGGCGGATCCGCCGCGCACTGTCGACCGGGTGTCGGTCGATCTGGTAAGTAAGGGCCGAATCCGCTCGCATTGCGTACGCACTCGCGACTGCGCCGCCGTCGATCAGAACGAACCTCGGAGATGTTTCTCGTGACCATTCCGCACTCACCCCCGACCGACAACTCCGGCACCGCACAGTTACGGGACCGGATCGCCGACGCGCTCGCCCGGGCGCGTCGGCGCACCCTCGCCTTGACGGACTGCCTCGACGAGGCCGAATTGGTAGCTCAGCATTCGCGGTTGATGAGCCCGCTGGTCTGGGATCTCGCGCACATCGGCAATCAGGAAGAACAGTGGCTGGTCCGCAACGTCGGTGGCCACGAACCGGTGCGCGCCGACATCGATGAACTCTACGACGCCTTCAAACACGGCCGCGCGAATCGTCCCGGGCTGCCCCTGCTCGCACCGAACCAGGCCCGCGGCTATGTCGGCACCGTGCGCGACCGGGTGTGGGATGTGCTGGAACGCAGCGAGTTGCGCGGCAAGCCGCTGGTGGACGACGGCTTCGCGTTCGGAATGATCGCACAGCACGAGCAGCAGCACGACGAGACCATGCTCGCCACGCACCAGCTGCGTACCGGCGCCGCCGTGCTATCCGCCGTGCCCGCGCCGCCGAGTTCGGCACCGGTCGACGGTGAGATCGTGATCCCCGCGGGGGAGTTCACCATGGGCAGTTCTACCGACCCCTGGGCACTGGACAACGAGCGCCCCGCCCACCGAGTGTCGGTGCCCGGCTTCGCGATCGACGCTGCGCCGGTGACCAACGAGCGATACCTCGCCTTCGTCGATGACGGCGGCTACGACCGGCCGGAGCTCTGGTCCGACCGCGGCTGGGCACACCGCACGGAGGCGGGCCTGGTCGCGCCGCAGTTCTGGGAGTGCGACCCGACCGGACGCTGGTGGCGCCGGGTGTTCGGGGTGATGACTCCGCTGCGCCCACACCAGCCGGTGGTGCATGTCTGCTGGTTCGAGGCCGAGGCCTACGCGAGCTGGGCCGGCAAGCGGCTGCCCACCGAAGCCGAATGGGAGAAGGCGGCCAGGTTCGACCCGTCGACCGGCACGTCGCGCCGATTCCCCTGGGGCGACGCCGATCCTGACCCGGACACCGCGAATTTGGGGCAGCGCCATCTGGAACCCGCCGAGGTCGGCGCCTATCCGACCGGCGCGTCGCCGGCGGGGGTGCACCAGTTGATCGGCGACGTCTGGGAATGGACGGCGTCGGGATTCGAGCCTTACCCGGGCTTTCGCGCCTTCCCGTACAAGGAGTACTCCGAGGTCTTCTTCGGTGGTGACTATCGTGTGCTGCGCGGCGGTTCTTTCGGCACCGATCCGGTCGCCTGCCGCGGTACCTTCCGCAACTGGGATCATCCGATCCGTCGCCAGATTTTCGCCGGGTTCCGCTTGGCGCGGGATCTGCGACCGGGGGAGGGCGAGTGAGCGACCCCTGCGCCGTCGGGATGAGGAGTTGGCCGCCGCGCGATGCGGGTAACCCGGTGCCGATGATGTCGGCGGGCGCCGATGTGTAGACATCTGGGCTATCTCGGCCCGCCGGTTCGAGTCGGCGACATGCTGACACTCGGTTCGCACTCCCTGGTCACCCAAGCCTGGGATCCCCAGGACATGCGCCGCGGCGGCGCCATCAATGCCGACGGCTTCGGCGTCGCCTGGTGGCACGAGACCGCGGACGACTCGATCGCCGTCAGCCGCTACCGCAACGCCGCGCCGATCTGGACCGATCCAGCAGTGCACGAGGTGCTCCCACACCTCGAATCCTGGGCGGTGCTCGGTGCGGTGCGTTCGGCCACCATCGGGATGCCGGTGGAGCGGTCCGCGTGCGCGCCGTTCACCCGCGGGCGCTGGGCCTTCAGCCACAACGGTGTGGTTCCGGACTGGCGTGGCACGCTCAGCGACGTGGCAGCGGAGTTCGCGCGTACCGCGGCAGAACTCGGCGCCGAGGAATTGTTCGCGCCGGTCCGGCTGCTGGAGGCGGAATCGGCCACCGACACCGCCGCGCTCTGGGTGATTCTGTGCGATCTCCTGGCGACCGGATCGCCGGACGGTACGTGGTCGGCGGCTCCGGCGGCCCTGCGTCTGCTCATTGCCGCGATCCTCGATCGAACACCGGACGCCCGCCTGAATTTCCTGCTGTCGGACGGTGCCCAGTTGTGGGGGAGCACCTGCCACCACTCGCTGTCCGCGCTGGTCACCGACACCTTCGCGATTCTGTCCTCCGAGCCGTTCGATGACGACCCTCGATGGCGGTCCATCCCGGACCGAAGCCTGGTCAGCGCCAGGCCCGGGGAGCTGTCCGTCGACCCGCTTCTCTGACCCGGAAAGGCCTGTGCCATGACCACACCGACGCTGGAGATCCACCTATCCGACGACGACCTGACCGCCGCGTTGCGCTCGGACGCCCGATTGGGTCTGACCGCGCAGCAGAAGTGGCTGCCCCCCAAATGGTTCTACGATGCCACGGGCAGTGCGCTGTTCGAGCGGATCACCGAGTTGCCCGAGTACTACCCGACGCGCACCGAGCGCGCGTTGCTCGAGCGAGTGGTCGGCGCGATCGCACGCGCCACCCAGGCCGAGGTGTTGATCGAACTCGGCGCCGGTTCCGCGGCCAAGACCCGGCTGCTGCTCACCGCGCTGACCACCCGGGCGCCGCTGAAGTCCTATGTCCCCCAAGATGTCTCGTCGGCCGCGCTGTGCGCCGCGGCGGCTGATATCGCGGCCGAGTTCCCCGGGCTGGCTGTGCGCGGTGTGGTCAGCGATTTCACCGACACCCTGCACATCCTGCCCCGCGGTGGCCGCAGGATGATCGCGTTCCTCGGCGGCACCATCGGCAACCTGGTCCCCGAAGAACGGGCCGAATTCCTGGCCAGCGTGCACACTGTGCTGGAGCCGGGCGAGCAGTTGCTGCTCGGCGCGGGTCTGGTCGTCGACCCCGCGGTGCTCGTCCCCGCCTACGACGACGCGGCGGGCGTCACCGCCGAATTCAACCGCAATGTATTGCGTGTGCTGAACTCCCGGCTCGGCGCCGACTTCGCACCGGAGAAGTTTCGGCACATCGCGATCTGGGATTCGGCGCGGGAGTGGATCGAAATGCGCTTGGAGGCGACCGAGGACATGACGGTCACCGTCGGCGAACTCGATCTCACCGTGCACTTCGCCCGCGGCGAGCAGTTGCGCACCGAGATCTCGGCGAAATTCCGGATCGCGGGCTTGACTGCCGAACTCGCGGCGGCCGGCTTCGACACCGAGCAGGTGTGGACCGATCCTGACGAACGTTTCGCCCTGGTACTCGCCGAACGGCGTTGACGTCTCCCCGTCATCGCGACGGACGGACATGCCGCGACGGACGGACACTACGACGAGGGCGCGCCGCGAACCACCGCCGCCAGCCATTCGATCAGCGGCCGCATCGTCTCCCACACGGCGCGGACCTCATCGGCTGTGCGTGACGTATCCAGCCAATCCGGTGCGCCGAATTCCCTGCCGCTGGTGAGAGACTTGTGTCGTAGCAGATCGATGCGCGGATGGTCGGCGCCGTAGCCGCGCGGCGTGGTCTTCAGCTTCTCTCCGCCGATGGTCAGGCCCGCCTCGATGAGCTTCCCGAGTATCGCCGCGAGTTCCGGGCCGCGTACGTCGTCATCGATGGTGGCACGCAGCAGCGCGATCTGAGCGGAGGACCCCTGGTAGAAACCGCCGCCGACGTACAGCCCGGCGGCGCCGATCTGGACGTACCAACCGACACCCGGGGCGGCGGCGACCACTGCGCCCTGAGCGGTTTTGTACGGCGACTTGTCCTTGGCGAAGCGCACGTCCCGGTAGGGACGGAAGATCTTCGCGGTACCGAAGTCCGGCTCCAGCTCGGCGGTCAGCGCGACCATCGGCGCGCGCACCGCTTCCTCGTACACACTCTTGTGCGCGGTCCAGAACGCTTTCGAGTTGTCCGACTCCAAGTCTTCATAGAAATCGAGTCCCGATAGCGGGAATCCACCGAATCGACGCATACCGCAAAATCTACGTTCCGAAGTCTCCGGAGAACACGACGAACCCGATGATGAAGCCGACTACCATCCCGACACCCGCCGCGATCGCCGCCCATTTGCCGAGCGATTCGCCCTTGTTGTGCCCGACGATGCCGAGGGCGATCCCGGCAGGCCCGAACAGAATCGGGCAGAACAGCAACGCGGCGGCCGCGCAGACGAACCCGATGATCGAATACAGCTGACTGCGCGACTGTGGCTGCGCGGCGCCGTATGGCTGGTACTGCTGCGGGTAGGACGGATAACTCCCGTATGGCGGGTTCTGCGGCCCGGCGGTCGGCGAGTTGTCGAAGACGCCCCCCGGTGGATAGTGCGGTGGTCCGCTCGGCGGGTACGGCTGCTGGGCTCCCGACGGGTACGGTTGCCCGGCCGGCGGATTGCCCGTCCCGAACTGCGTGTGGTCGCCCGGTGAAAACTGCCGGGTCGGGTCGTCCTGCGGTGCCGAGTCGCCCACCGCCCCGGTCACCGACGGCTGGCCGGGTGCGGGCGGTTCCCCGCTCCACGACTGCGCACTGCCCTGACTGTCGGCGCCCCATGGGCGAGGTTCGGTGGGCTGCCCGCTCTGCTGCGCCCCCCACTGCCCAGCCACCGGTGTGTCGGGTGGCGTGTGGGTGGGCTCCCACCATTCACCAACGGGCGGTGTCGCGGCGGGCCCGGGCTCGTCCTCGGTGGTCGGCGGCGTGCCGCCCTGCGCCGCCTCCTCGTTGGTCGGCGGCGCGGGCTTGTCGTCAGGCGCGGAGGAGGATTCCTCGGCATGTTTCGACAGCGACTGGGCCGCCCGATCGGACGCGTCATCCGAGGCATCCGGATCCTTCGGCGTGCTCATCGCACCCTCCTCGTGTCGTCCCCCTGGTCACACCAGCTATGCGTACCACGACGCCGTCGCTGCCATGGCCGACTACGACGGTGTGGCGCGTCGGGAGTCAAAGATCCTTGTCGTCGACGATCTCGATGGCGGCCACCTCGGCGGGCCGCTGGTCTTCCTCGGCCTCTTCGGCACGCTGACCGCTGCGCGTCCACTCTTGGTCGAGTTCGTCCGCGATGCCGAGCCGACCGTCGTCTTCGTTCTCGCGATAGGGAATGCGCAGGTCGTCGGGCGGATCTTCGACGTTGCGCTCATAGGCGCGGATCTCGTCCGCTTGATCATCGTCCCCCATGTCGGTATCCAACGGGTCACGGTCCATGCTTCGAGTATCCCAGCGATCGCCCCGACGAAGGTACCCTAGCTGCGAAAACGGCGGCCCGGCCTGGAGTCCGTGCCGCCGTTCGCGGGATTGTCGCCTACGTGTTGCCGTCGAACCTAGGCGTTGCCGTTGAAAAGGCCGGTCACCGATCCGTTCTCGAAGACCTCGCGGATCGTGCGGGCCAGCAGGGGCGCGATGGAGAGCACGGTCAGCTGCGGGAACTTCTTTTCCTCGCTGATCGGCAGGGTGTTGGTCACGACGACCTCCTTGGCGCCGCAGGAGGCGAGACGTTCGGCGGCCGGCGGGCTGAGCACGCCGTGCGTCGCGGCGATCACCACGTCACCGGCCCCGGCCTCCTTCAGGACGTTGACCGCGCCGGCGATGGTGCCACCGGTGTCGATCATGTCGTCGATCAGGATGCAGGTGCGGCCCTCGACGTCACCGACCACGCGGTTGGACTTCACCTGGTTCGGCACCAGCGGGTCGCGGGTCTTGTGGATGAACGCCAGCGGCGAGCCGCCGAGCGAGTCGGCCCACTTCTCGGCCACCCGGACCCGGCCCGAATCGGGGGACACGACCGTGATGTGTTCGAGGCTGTAGTTGTTGCGAATGTATTCCGCCAGCTGCACCTGCGCGTGCATATGGTCGACCGGGCCGTCGAAGAAGCCCTGGATCTGGTCGGTGTGCAGGTCGACGGTGATGATCCGGTCCGCGCCCGCGGTCTTCAGCAGGTCGGCGACCAGGCGGGCCGAGATCGGCTCGCGACCGCGGTGCTTCTTGTCCTGCCGGGCGTACGGGTAGAAGGGCAGGACCGCGGTGATCCGCTTGGCCGAGCCGCGCTTGAGCGCGTCGATCATGATGAGCTGCTCCATCAGCCACTGGTTCAGCGGCGCGGGGAAGCTTTGCAGCACGAAGGCGTCGGATCCGCGCACCGACTCCTCGAACCGGACGAAGATCTCGCCGTTGGCGAAATCGCGCGCGGTCTGCGGAGTGACGGCGACGTCGAGTTCTTTGGCGACCTGCTCGGCCAGCTCAGAATGGGCGCGTCCCGAGAAGAGCATCAGGTTCTTCTGGTTATCGATCCATGACGCGGTCACTGCTGTTTGCCATCCTTTTGCTCGATTGCCTGACCCGACATCTCTTTGGCCGCGATGGCTTCCGCCGCCGCACGTGCCGCGCCCGTCCCGGGACGGTGTCGCTGCACCCAGCCTTCGATGTTCTTCTGCGGTCCACCGGACACCGCGAGAGCCCCGGGCGGAACGCTTCTGCGCAGTACGGTACCCGCCGCCGTGTACGCGCCGTCACCCACGGTCACCGGCGCGACGAACATGGTGTCACTGCCGGTGCGCACATGCGAGCCCACCGTGGTGTGGTGCTTGGCCACTCCGTCGTAATTGACGAAGACGCTGGAAGCGCCGATGTTGCTGTGCTCCCCGATGGTGGCATCGCCGACGTAGGTCAGATGCGGCACCTTGGAATGCGCGCCGATCGAGGCATTCTTGGTTTCCACGAACGCGCCCAACTTGCCGGAATCACCGACCACCGTGCCGGGACGCAAGTAGCTGAACGGACCGATGGCCGCCTGCGGGCCGATGGTGGCCCCCTCGCCATGGGTACGGACCACCGTGGCGCCGTCGCCGACAACAACATCGGTCAGCGTACTGTCCGGGCCCACTTCGGCGTCCTCGCCGATCACGGTGCTGCCGAGCAACTGGACGCCGGGCCGCAACACGGCGTCCCTGCCGATGCGCACACTGGCGTCCACCCAGGTGGAGGCCGGATCCATGATCGTGACCCCGGCCCGCATGTGCCGTTCGAGAATGTAGCGGTTGAGTGTGTGTGCCGCCGAGGCCAGCTGCACTCGGTCGTTGACGCCGGTGACCTTGGCCGCGTCGATCAAGCGCGCGCCGTGCACCGGGTGGCCCGCCTCGCGAGCCAGCCGCAGCACGTCGGTCAGATACAGTTCATGCTGGGCATTGGCGGTGGAAAGCCGGCTGATCATGGTGCGCAGCACCGCGGCGTCGAATGCGTACACGCCAGAGTTGACCTCGACGATCGCGGTCTGCTCCGGGGTGGCGTCGGCATGCTCGACGATCTCGACCACCCGGCCGTTCGCGTCACGGACGATGCGGCCGTACCCGTTCGGGTCGTCGGGCACGAACGTCAGCACGGTGACCGCGGACCGTTCGGTATAGCTGCGATGCTCGTCGAGCAGTGCCGAGAGGGTGTGCCCGTCCAGCAGTGGCACGTCGGCGGAGGTGACCAGGACGTCACCGGTGAAACCCACCGGCAGCGCGGCCAGCGCGCACTGCACCGCATGTCCGGTGCCGAGCTGCTCTTCCTGGATGGCCAGCGTGATGTCCCGGCCGAGGACGGCGCCGACCGCGGACACCGCCGCGCCGACCTGTTCCCGGTCGTGCCCGACCACGGTGATGAGGTAGGCGGGGTCGATCTCGTTCGCCGCATGCAGCGCGTGCGCGAGCATGCTCCGACCGGCCAGCGAATGCAGTACCTTGGGGGTCTTCGACCGCATTCGCGTTCCGGCACCGGCTGCGAGAACGACGACGGCGGTCTGCTGTGGCATGGATCTCCCTCGGCTGCCTGTCCTCGTGCGGGGCTGTCGTCGTACTTGGTACTTGGTCAGCGATGTGCGGGCCAACGCTAGGTCATCGTGCTGTCGAGCTCCGCCGCCAGGACTCGAACCTGAACTATCTGAACCAAAATCAGAGGTGCTGCCATTACACCACGGCGGATTGCCACATCGGCGGTTCGGGAATCTCCGCCGCTGTGCCCACGGCACGGGAAAGATCCTCGCACGCCGACGTCCCATCCGTCGAACTGATCCGTTGATCTACCTTCCCGCGTCTCCGGTCGGATGCGAGGAGGCGTGCGCTCGGTCCGGCGTCGCGGGCGTGATGATTTCGAGCGTACCCGGCGAGTTGCCCATGTTCGTGCGAGATCAGCTGGTTTGTTGGAGGAGGGCCCCTGGTTCGTCGCGCACCCGATCGGCCGGGGGAGCATAGGGCCGATCGGGTGTGCCGCCGACAAGTCTGGAAAGGTTGACGCCGGTGATGGTGACGTCCTGGGCGAGGAGGCGGAGCGGTGTCTTCAGGTGAGCATCGGGTTTCCCGGCCACGGATGACGGGTACCCAACGGCGCCAACAATTGATCGAGATCGGTCGCGCGCTGTTCGCTGAACGCGGATACGATGCGACCTCGATCGAGGAGATCGCGCAACGTGCCCAGGTCTCGAAACCTGTGGTGTACGAACACTTCGGCGGCAAAGAGGGGCTGTACGCGGTCGTCGTCGATCGCGAGATGTCGATGCTGCTCGACATGATCACGTCGTCGCTCACCCAGAATCGGTCCCGGATTCGGCTGGAGCAGGTCGCGCTCGCCTTGTTGACCTACATCGAAGAACGGACCGACGGGTTTCGAATTCTGGTACGCGATCAGCCCGCCGCCGCCGCCGAAGGGCGATATTCCAGCCTGCTCAACGAGGCGACCAACCAGGTAGCGCACATCCTGGCAGGCGATTTCGAACGCCGCGGTTTCGACACCAGCCTGTCCACCCTGTACGCGCAGGCATTGGTCGGCCAGGTCGCCACCGCCGCAACCTGGTGGCTCGACGAGCGCACACCGTCGAAAGAAGTTGTCGCGGCGCATCTGGTGAACCTCTGCTGGAACGGCCTGAGTCATCTGGAGGCGCACCCACGGCTCAGTTCGGAATGGCGCGCGGGCGCCGGAGCGTGACACCCGAATGTTAGCCAGAAAATTGCGCGACTGGCTTGATCGAATCCTCGAATTCGCTGCCAAGCGCGCGCCTGGTGGTACGGTTCACCCATCCTCTGGATGCTGTTCGGGCGGTAAGTCGGTCTACTTCGGGATGTCGGTCTACTTCAGGATGGCTGGTTTTGGGATGACAGGCGGATCTGATGGCTAGGCAAGCGCGCGCGGAGATCACCCGCGATTCCGTCCTTGCGGGCGCTGCCGATGTCTTTCTGCGCTTGGGATATGCGAACGCGAGCCTGAGCGAGATCATCGCGCAGTCCAACGTGACCAAGGGCGCCTTGTACTTTCACTTCGGCTCGAAGGAAGAGCTGGCACGCGCCGTAGTCGACCAGGGCAACGAACGACTGGTCAGCTCGTGTCAAGGATTCTTCGATCCCCGAGTGCCCGCGCTGGAAGCGTGCATCGGCATCACCTACGTGGTCGCCGACCTATCGATGAACGACCCGATGGTCGGCGCCATGCTCAAGCTGACCCACCAAATCGGCGACTACCGCGGCGGGCAAGGCGACAACATCACCAAGACCTGGGGCGACACCTACCGTCTACTGTCCGAACGGGCCATCGCCCAGGGCGACCTGGAACCCGACCTCGACGCCGAAGTCATCGGCCTGTTGCTGCAAGAAGTGACCGCGGGCGTGCACATCACCGCAGTCGGCACCGAGACGATCGACCAGATGGCGACCAGGATGGAACGCGCCTGGTACTTCCTGCTGCCCTCGCTCGTCCCTGCCGAGAAGCTGTCGTATTTCCGGGAGTTCGCGGCACGACGGCTGCGCAGGTACGTGCCGTAATATGTGGCTCTGTTCGATTGGCAGCGCCTGCGGCGCTGCGTGTTCGCGGCCCGCTTGTGAGCCGGCCGCGAACGGTGCTCGTAAGACAGAGATTATGGGTGGAGCCCCGCGGTAGTCGTCCTGGCTCTTCGTAAGACTGACCTTGGTGTCTTGTGCGAGATCTGTCGGTCGGCCTGCCGCGGGGCTCTCGTGCACGTACCGGACGCGGTGGGTTGGTAGTGCGGCGAGCGGACATTTGGGTTCGGTGGGGTTGGGGCGAGTTCGGGCCGCGAACGTGCGTGTAGGACTTGCACTGGGCGCACGAGGCGGCGATCCGCGACGTGCCGGCGGGTCGCTTCATCGACAGGGACAAGCTGAAATACATCGACTTCGCCGCAGTCGACTTCGCGGTGACGAGGACAGCCGATCATTCCGCGCTCGCCGCGGGGACAGTCGATCGTCGCGGCGAGCGCTGACAGCGCGGCCGACACCGCGCGCGGTGCGCCGGGTCGATCTGATTCGCATCCGCGCGGACCTCGACGGGTTAGGAGTGTGGGGAGCGGGTGTTGGGGGCGAGTTCGGTGTTCGGGCTCGGCGGGGTAGGGGGCGAGTTGGGCGCCGCGCGATACTTGTCAGGCAGCGATTGCGGGTGGGAGTCCTCTGGTAGTCGTCGTGGCTCTGCGTAGGACCGACCTCGGTGGCTTATGCGAGTCGGACGGTCGGCTGCGGGGCTCGCAGCCAGCGGGTCGGGTGCGGTGTTTCGGGTCGGGTGGGTGCTTCACGTTCGGTGGTTGTCAGGTGTGTGGTCGGCGGGGAGGGGTGCGGTGATGTGTCGTTCGGACGTGGGGTCGGCCTGTGGGGGTGTTTCGGTGCTTGTGTGCGATGCAGTCGGGTAGGTGCTGCACCGGGGCGTTTTGTGCCCTCTTCGTAGGGGTTGTTCGGCGTGTCGGAGGCTCTGACTAGACTCGGTTGGCCGCTCGAAACGCCCGCCTGCGCTCAGGAGTTGTCGATGTCCACCCACCGCCCGCCGTTGGCGGGACTGGCCGCCGCGGCCGGTGCCGATATCTCGCTACGGACCGTCGCGGAGCTGATCGGCACGTCGTCGGTCGAGTTG
Organism: Nocardia sp. NPDC049220; assembly: GCF_040647855.1. Taxonomy (NCBI): domain Bacteria; kingdom Bacillati; phylum Actinomycetota; class Actinomycetes; order Mycobacteriales; family Nocardiaceae; genus Nocardia; species Nocardia sp. NPDC049220. Next base: position 81,470 of record NZ_JBEZDA010000005.1, on the reverse strand, counting down.
GTCGCGCCGTCCGCGGTGCGGCCGTTCGTGGCGGCGGCCGTCGCGGCCGCGCGGCCGCTGGTGGTGGTGACCGCGACCGGGCGGGAGGCCGATGACCTGACCGTCGAGTTGGAGGAGATGCTCGGGTCGGCCGTCGCGCAGTTCCCGTCCTGGGAGACGCTGCCGCATGAGCGGCTCTCGCCCGGCGCCGACACGGTGGGCCGCAGGCTCGAGGTGCTGCGCCGGATCGCGCACCCCGAGGATCCGAACTTTCCCGAGCCGCTGCGCGTGGTGGTGACCACCGTGCGGTCGCTCATGCAGCCGATGGCGGGCGGGCTCGGCGACATCGAACCGATCGTGCTGCGCGTCGGCATCGAACTGGACTTCGACGAATTGCTCCTGCGCCTGGTCGAATTCGCCTACACCCGGGTCGACATGGTCGGCAAGCGTGGCGAGTTCGCGGTGCGCGGCGGCATCCTGGACGTCTTCCCGCCCACTGCCGATCACCCGGTGCGCGTGGAATTCTGGGGCGACGAGATCACCGAGCTGCGTCCGTTCGCCGTCGCCGACCAGCGCTCGTTGCCGGACGTCGTAGTGGCGGGGGTCGTCGCGTCGCCGTGTCGGGAACTGCTGCTCACCGCCGCCGTGCGCGAGCGCGCCGCCGAGGTCGCCGTCGACAACGCGGCCGACGCGGCGTTGGTCGAAATGCTGGAAAAGCTCGCACAGGGCATTCCGGTCGACGGTATGGAGGCGTTGCTGCCGGTCCTGCGGCCAGGGCAGCTGCGGCTGCTCACCGAGGTGCTGCCCGAGGGAACCCATGTGCTGCTGTGCGATCCGGAGAAGATCCGCACCCGTGCGGCCGATCTGGTGCGCACCGGCGAGGAGTTCCTCGAGGCATCCTGGACGGCGGCCTCGTTCGGCGGCGCCGCGCCGCTCGGCGGGCACGGGCTCGACCTGGCCGCCTCGGCCTACCGTCCACTGCCCGAGGTCCACGCCAGCGCCGATCGGCAGGGCCTGCCCTGGTGGACGTTGAGCCCGCTGACCTCCGGCGATCCGGCCGAGGTGGTGCTCCCGGTGCTGGCCGGCCCCGCTGCGCGCGGTTCCGACGAGCTGGTGGCGACCCTGTTCGCGTCACTGCGCGCGCATGTCACCACCGGCGGTAGAGCTGTCGTGGTCGTCGCAGGGCACGGTACGGCGCAACGCATTCTGGAACGCTTGGCCGATGCCGAGGTGCCCGCGACGACGCTGGCGTCGGGCGCCGAGCCGAGCACGGGCGTCGTCGGTGTGCTGTGCGGCTCGTTGCACGACGGTCTGATATTCGACGACGCGGGTCTGGTCGTTGTCGCCGAATCCGACCTCACCGGCAACCGGGTCACCGCGCCCACCGAGGGCAAGCGGATGCCGGCCAAACGCCGCAACCAAGTGGACCCCTTGGCGCTCAACGCGGGCGACATGGTGGTGCACGATCAGCACGGCATCGGCAGATTCGTCGAGATGATCGAGCGCACCGTCGGTGGTGCGCGCCGCGAATACCTGGTGATCGAATACGCGCCGGGCAAGCGCGGCCAGCCGGGCGACCGGCTGTTCGTGCCGATGGAGTCGCTCGACCAGCTCTCCCGCTATGTCGGCGGTGAGATGCCGAGCCTGTCCAAACTCGGTGGCTCGGACTGGGCCAATACCAAACGCAAGGCGCGCAAGGCCGTGCGGGAGATCGCCGGCGAACTGGTGCAACTGTATGCCGCCCGCCAGGCCGCGCCGGGCCACGCGTTCGGGCCGGACACGCCGTGGCAGCAGGAAATGGAGGACGCGTTCGCGTTCACCGAGACCGTCGATCAGATGACCGCCATCGCCGAGGTGAAGGCGGACATGGAGAAACCGGTCCCGATGGACCGCGTGGTCTGCGGCGATGTCGGCTACGGCAAGACCGAGATCGCCGTGCGCGCCGCGTTCAAGGCGGTGCAGGACGGCAAACAGGTTGTCGTGCTCGTGCCGACAACCTTGCTCGCGCAACAGCATCTGCAGACCTTCGCCGAGCGCGTCTCGGGCTTCCCGATCACCGTGAAGGGGTTGTCGCGCTTCACCGATCCCGCCGAGTCCCGCGCCGTGCTGGAAGGTATGTCCGATGGTGGCGTCGACATCGTGGTCGGTACGCACCGGCTGCTGCAGACCGGCGTGCGCTGGAAGGATCTCGGCCTCGTGGTGGTCGACGAGGAGCAGAGGTTCGGCGTCGAACACAAGGAACACATCAAGGCGCTGCGCACCCACGTCGATGTACTCACCATGTCGGCGACGCCGATTCCGCGCACCCTGGAGATGAGCCTGGCAGGGATCCGCGAGATGTCGACCATCCTCACCCCGCCGGAGGAGCGCCATCCGGTGTTGACCTATGTCGGCTCCTACAACGACAAGCAGGTCACCGCCGCCATCCGCCGCGAGCTGCTGCGGGACGGTCAGGTGTTCTACGTGCACAACCGGGTGTCGTCGATCGACAAAGCGGCCAAGCGGATTCGCGATCTCGTGCCGGAGGCACGGGTCGCCGTCGCGCACGGCCAGATGAACGAGGACGCGCTGGAGTCCACCGTGCAGGGCTTCTGGCAGCGCGAGTTCGACGTCCTGGTCTGCACCACGATCATCGAGACCGGACTCGACATCTCCAACGCGAATACGCTGCTCGTGGAACGCGCCGACGCGCTGGGCCTATCGCAACTGCACCAGCTGCGCGGCCGGGTCGGGCGCAGCCGGGAGCGCGGCTACGCCTACTTCTTGTACCCGCCGGAAAAACCGCTCACCGAGACCGCCTACGACCGGCTGGCCACCATTTCCCAGAATTCCGACTTGGGCGCCGGTATGGCGGTCGCCATGAAGGACTTGGAGATCCGTGGTGCGGGCAACGTGCTCGGCGCCGAACAGTCGGGCCACGTCGCGGGCGTCGGCTTCGATCTCTATGTCCGTCTGGTGGGTGAGGCGGTCGAGGCATATCGCGCGGCCGCTGACGGTAAGCCGATCACCACCGAGGAGATCAAAGAGGTGCGCATCGACCTGCCCGTCGACGCGCACATCCCGCCCGACTACATCGCCAGCGACCGTCTCCGCCTGGAGGCCTACCGGAAACTGGCTGCTGCCCAAGATGATTCGGCGCTCGCGCTGGTCGTAGAAGAGCTGGTCGACCGGTACGGTCCGTTGCCGGTCGAGGTCGGCCGCTTGGTCTCGGTAGCCAAGTTGCGGCTTGTCGCCCGCGGATACGAGGTCACCGAAATCGCGCTCACCGGAACGACATTGAAGATTTCGCCGCTGCACCTGCCCGATTCCAAGCAGATGCGTCTCAAGCGGCTCCACCCGAGTGCGGGATACCGCGCCGCGTCCGGTGTCGTGCAGCTTCCACTGCCGCGCGTGCAGGACAGTGTCGGCGCCGACCGGGTCCGCGACGTGGTGCTGCTCCAGTTCGTCGCCGATCTGCTGCTCGCCCTGGACGGAAAGGCCCAGGGCGCGGTCGATCTCACCGTGGCCACCGAGATGTCGGTCCGATGAGTGGGACCGATCGCGAGAAATCGGTTCTGCGGGCCGAGCGAAACCTCATGGCGGGGCGGGCATCGTCCCACCGAGCTGGTCATCTCGAGCCGGCTGACCACTCGGCTGCGCAGTCCGACGCAGCGGCGGTGGCGGCAGGACTCTCCGGTGCCGTCGAGGTCATGGACCGCCTATGGAATTTCGGCGGTTGGGAGGTAACCCAAACACATGACTCCCTGCGCCCGTATCTGCTCGAGGAAACTTACGAACTGCTCGACGCCATCCATGACGAGGACGCCGAGAGCATCAAAGAGGAGCTCGGGGACCTGCTGTTGCAGGTCCTCTTCCATTCCCGAATCGCCGAGGCCGCAGGCAAGTTCACCGTCGATGAGGTAGCCGCCGCACTAGTCGCCAAACTGGTCAATCGCAGCCCGCACTTACGTGCCGCCGGCGTCGCCTCCGACGCCACGGCCGAAGAAAAGATCGCTGCCCAGGAGCGCGCCTGGGAGGAAAGCAAAACCGCCGAGAAGTCCCGCCGCTCCTGCCTGGACGGCATTGCCATGGCCCAACCCGCCCTGGCCCTAGCCGAAAAGATCATCGCCCGAAGCATCAAAGCCGGTCTCCCACCTGACCTGATCCCAGAAGCGTTGCGCGTCGTCCACCTCGGAGGTCCCGACAGTGCCGAGGAACGACTCCGCAAAGCCACCCTGACTTTCGCCACCGTGATCCGCGCGGCTGAGGATGCCGCCGAATACGTTCGCGGCGAACGACTTCCGCTGGACGCCGAGGACTGGCGACGTCACTGGCCGGTCTGATCGAACGGTGATGTCCCGTTGCGATGAGCAGTGCAATCGGACCCTCCGTTATCGGTGACAGTTCAGGCTGTCCGCGATCCGACGCTAGCTGCGCGAATGCGAGTCCACTCGGACACATGATGCAACACGGCTCCTGCCTGTCGTCCGGTAACCGGGCAGCGACGGTGAATCGGCGGGTCCGCCATGTTCGCTGGACTGCTGTCGATCTTGCTGCCGAACCACAGCGAGGTGAATTCGCCTCCGCCTCAGCGTAGGTGGATTCCGGTCGGGCAATGGAGGGTGGGGCTGCCCCGATCGGATGTGGGTCGCCGACCTCGAAATCCGAATCGGCGGAATCCTTGCCCTACGGAAGTCGTTGCATCTACGAACAATAGGCGCCGACTCATACGAAAGATGCATGGACACAGATTCATTCGGATGTGGATGTGACTTGCGGTTCGCGGGCAGGTCGCGTGGGAATGACAGATTTCTTTTGATAGGAAAGGGTATTTCTTTTGATAGGAAAAGTTTATCGACGTCGAGCAAGCGGACATGCGTAAGTATTCGGATGAGATACCGATAATCGGCGGGATGCCGTCATAGGCAACAGGCATCGCAAACGAATTCGAAATGGACACGCGGTGTCCCGTCGCCCCGCTGGAACGGTCATCGGCGCCCGTAGCCTTCGGTGTGTAACTTAGTCGTGCTAACGTCTGTCGCCGTAGGTCGTGGTGGTGAGTTGTCTGTGAGGAACGCGTAATAATGTTTGACCAGTGCATCGAATCGGATAGTTTTGGCGTGGTGTCCGATGCCGCCATTGCCTGTGGCGCTCTCTTCGGGACCAGGCAGTGGCACGAATTTATGATCCGCACGACCGCAGACGATATTCTCGACCATTGCTTATTCAGCTTCGAGAACACCGTCGGAGAAACGTCCTTCGTTCCGCTATATCTCCTGTCCGGATCAGTTTATTGGCGTATGGGCGAAGTTGCGGCAAATATGACGGAAAATGTTTTACGCTATCCGGTGGCGGTACTGTCGAGCCTCTATTCATTTTCCAATCCGTTGAATAGTTGCAGTAGCTCCGAGGGTGTTCTCCAAGTACTCGATCGGGCTCTCGACGCTGCCGAAGGTTGGTCCGCTGAGGCTTTGCTGGTCACGAATCTGGAGTTCGGCCCGGCGTTATCCGTGCTGCGGGACAAGCGGCCTCCCGACTCTGAGATCCGACTCGATGCGACCTGCCGGGCGCGTTTGCCGAAATCGCTCGACGATTACATCGGTACCTTGAGTAAATCGGGGCGGTCCGATATGCGGCGGCGTCATCGCAGGGCAAGCGAAGCGGGAGTAAAATTTGTCCAGCGATGGGGTTCCGACGCTATCGATTACCTTCCGCAATTCTTGGCGCTCACCGAACAGGTCGCTTCGAACCACGACAACCCACCGGTCTACGACCTCGCAACGTTGGAGGCCGCCACTACGGTGCCGGGCATGGTCTTGCTCACGGCCGAAGCGGACGGTCGGATTCTGGCCGGATCGATAACCTTCATTCATCAGGACAGCTGCGTGGTGTGGAGCGCGGGAGTTCACTATCCCGCTTTGAACACTCATCACCCGTATGTGTTTCTCTTCGCAGAGACCGTCGAACTGGCCATTGCGCTCGGATGTCGGTGGGTCGATTACGGCAGAAGAACCTACGAATTCAAAAGACGGCACGGATTGTATTTCACCGACCTACATACTTTCGTCTACCATACGTCGAAAACCGATGCCGGCTTGGGCTCCCGAATGCGACAGATGGACGAAAGTATGTCCGCCTACATGGGGTTCTGATGTCAAGTGGCAGTGGCCGTCTCGCCGGATTGCTTGTGGTCGCTTGTCTGCAGAACGCCGCATATACCGCCCTCGTCCCATTCGTGCCCTTCTTGTCCGACGAATTCCGAATGGGTCCTGTTGCTATCGGGCTCGTGTTCGGATGCTTCATCTTCGCGAAGGCGATGGTGCAACCCTTGGGTGGGTGGTTGTCGGATCGGTATACCGCCAGGCATGTCGCCATCATCGGATTGTTGGTCACTGCGCTCGGCTCGCTCGGCGTTGGCCTGGCGGACTCGGGATGGGTGCTGATCGGTTTCCGCATCCTGTGGGGAATAGGCGAAGGATTGTCGATGCCGGCGCTGTACCGGCTGGTCGGTCTGCTTGGAAAGGATCGGCCCGGGGGAGAACCCCGCGCTATGGGTTTGTTCGGATTCGCGGCGATGTCGGGCACGGCTTTCGGACCGGTCGCGATTGCGCTGTTTCCGAAATTCATGACCTTCCATCGCGTCCTCTTTCTGGGCAGTCTGATTATTGTGGCAAGCGCTGGCGCACTCGCGGTCTCCGTCCGAGCGGCAGGTACCCGCAAGGCGGTCGAACGCGACCAGCAGAAGACACGGCGAGGTAATCGGGGTCGAGCTTCGATTGCGGGCGGCGTCACCGGCGTGGTGCTGGGGTTGGGCGTACTGGACATGCTCGGCAACATCGTTTTTTCGGGTCTGGAGCCAATGTTTCCACTCTACGTGCACGATGTTTTGAAAGCTGATACCCGTCACTTGTCCGCGATATTGTCGATCGCCCTGGTTTGTTTCGCGGTTGTCGCTGCGGTTACCGGGCGCATAACGCGTCGTGACCAACCTTTGGCAATGTTCGGGGGTGTGCTGGTGATCCGGTCGGCAGTTCTGATCTCGATTCCTTTCATCTCTTCGCTCTGGTTGTTTTCGGGTGCCTTTATTTGTACGATGATCACCCTGGCGATGGCGTACGTAATGATTCGCACAATGCTTTCGACTGTTGAAACAGATAATCCTGGGATGGCATTCGGCTGGTTCGGCTTCATCTCGGATATCGGTCTCGGCGTTGGACCACTCGTATCGCCGTTGTTGGTGCGCCCTTTCGGCGGCTGGGGCTTCGCGGTTCTGGCCCTAACTACAGTGCCGGCACTGATCATCGTCAAATCCATCACGCGGCACGCGTCGAAGACCATGCCTGGACTCGAAGAAGATCGCCACTGCCCTGATACGCGATCCCCTTGTGGGGTGGAATGAGGAGCCGGAAAGGTTTACAGCAGTCCGGTGCGTTCTCGTCGGCTGTCGTATTCCGGTCGCGCTATTCGAACGAGATCGAAGTTCTCGGTGTGTGCTGCGGAGCCTTCGACGACGAATAACACCGCCGCGCGGACAGCGCATGAGGTGGCCGATCTTGCGTGCTACGTCGGCGCGGGTGCTGTCGTGTTCGGCTGTCCTGTCGAATTTCTCTGGGGGACGCCGGTTGCCGCCAGAGGTGTCTCGAATACGGTGAGTACGCGGACCAGGCGCACCTGACCGGCGGCTTGCGTCGGCGCTGCGGCAACGTATGCCGCAAGCCGGGATGACCAAGGAGCGCCTGATCGGCCTCCGGCGGACGGGCCCACGGATTGTCCTCGATCCGCTCGACCGCCTCGTCGAACCAATGCGGAGTCTGCTCAGCCGCGCGTCCGTGCCCGCACCGACCGGTTAGCAGTGCGAATCCCTCGGCTCCGCATCGGATATTGCCGGCGATCCCGCCGTCCGGCCCGAAGCCCTACGCGTCGTCCATCTCGGCGGCCCCGACAGCGCCGAGGAACGAGTCCGCAAAGCGAGCCTCGCTTTCGCTGCCGCCATCCGTGCGGCTGAGGATGCCGCCGAATCCGTCCGCGGCGAAGGCCTTCCACTTGACACCGGCGACTGGCGAAGTCACTGGCCGACCTGACTCAACGGTACTGCCGGGTCACTGATAAGTGCTGGTGACGACGCTTCGGCGAACTGTTGAGCCGAGTGGTGAAAGCTTGCGCCCAACCGCAACTCTTCTGCGTTCACAGACAAATGGCGCCCGCATGGCGCTCCTATCATCACTGGTGCCAGCAGCGAAGCGAAGGACAGCACGACGCCGAGTCGCGCAGTCTGCTCGACTTCGGCTGCCGACGACGATGAGGAGTATTGATGCGAAGGATGGTGCTACGCCACAACGAGTCCAGGAAGGCTCAGGTCTGGTCCGGCGGGAACATCGTCCCCGCGCGCTATCGCCCTGTTGTCGCGGCGAGTGCCGCGGATGTGGGAATGGGATGCGAATCAAACTCTGCTGGTGACAGCCGAACACGTATCGTGACCCAGCCACTGTCCGATGTGCGTGATGCCCTGCGGGGCCGTAGCGCAAGACGACGGGTGTTCGCCTCGTCACGAGGTGAGGGTTTTCCGGAAGGCGACGGCAAGCGAGTTCGCCAGCGGGTCGTCGATCGCCGACTCGGGTACGCGGGCGGGCGTGGGCAGTACACACGTAACACGTTGTACAGCAATGTGGTCAACGTTGGTATGCACGAAATATATACGTACGCAGTCGCATTCGTGGGTGCATGAGGCGGCGCTACACATCGGTGTCACGAGGGATAGGTTTCTTCCGAGGAGGAAACAGTATTTGACGTAGAACGCGGCGATGAGCTGGCCGAAAACGAGATCGACGACCGGTGGCGATCATCGACGCGATTCGAGCCGCAAACATAGCCAAGGGGTATCACAAACAAATTCGAAACGAACACGAGGTTTCCGCTCGGCGGCGGGAAACCCCTGGAACTACAAGCGGTCCGGACGTTTCGCCGTGCGGTACTTAGCCGCAATTCTATTGCGGGAGGGTTTACCAACAGATAATCCTGGAGTAGCGTTCGGGTGGTTCGGCCTCATTTCGGACATCGGTCTGGGCGTAGGTCCGCTCATATCGCCGGTATTAGTTCACGCTTTCGGCGGCTGGGGATTCGCTGTCCTGCCGATGACTACGGTGCCTGCACTAATTGTCTTCCGGTACATCACGCGGAAGGAATGGACGAACAGGCCCAAATCCGACGACGATCGCCGCGGACTGGAACCGCAAATTCGCTGTGAAGTGAGGTGACGAGTCGCTCAATAACTCGTGCGATGAGTCTGCCCAGCTGCGGTGATATCGTGCCGGACCGCTCGACGACCCGGCGTCGATACCACCGCGGCGGTGCGCATGATGGGGCAGAAGGACTCGGCGAGATCGCGCAGGCTGGGCGGTGCGTCGATCCGCAAAGCGGGTCGGGAGCGGGTACGCCCGATGGTCGAACTGGAACCCCTAGGGCCGCAATAGACATGCGTGAAGTGCCGCGAGATCGAGATCGACTCGAACAGGAGTGTGGTCCGCGCCGCGCGGGCGGTGGACCGGAGTCGAGCACCGCCAGGGTATGTCGCGGGTATCACGCCGACCGCAGATTGTGCATGATACATACGATGTGTACCGTGCATACGTGACTGTTGCTGTGGACATGCCTTCGGCTGTTTCTGATTCCGGTGATCGGCGTCGTCCTGTGCCGGGTTTGTTGATCGCGACGCTGGGCATGGTCGGCGTGGTGGTCTCGTTGATGCAGACACTGGTTATTCCGATCATTCCGTCGTTGCCGGCTTTGTTGAGTACCTCGGCGTCGAATGCTTCGTGGGTGGTGACCGCGACGTTGTTGGCTGGTGCGGTAGCGACGCCGATCAGTGGTCGTTTGGGTGACACGCTGGGTAAGCGTCGGGTCTTGTTTGCGAATCTAATTTTGTTGATTGCTGGTTCGGTGGTGTGTGCGTCGTTTTCGGCGCTGGTGCCGGAGATCGTGGGTCGTTCGTTGCAGGGTGCTGCGGTGGGTGCGATTCCGTTGGGGATCAGCATCATGCGCGATGAGTTGCCTGCCGAGCGTGTGGGGTCGGCGATGGCGATTATGAGTGCGACGTTGGGTGTGGGTGGTGCGATCGGTCTTCCGGTGGCGGCGGCGATCGCGCAGAACGCGGATTGGCATGTGTTGTTCTGGACTTCTGCCGGGTTGGGTGTTCTCTGCGCCGTGGCGGTTTTCCTGTTGGTGCCCGAATCGCCGGTGCGCACACCGGCGCGGTTCGATTTCGGCGGTGCGGCCGGTCTTTCGATCGCGTTGCTCGCGCTGCTGATCGCAATCAGTAAGGGTGCGGACTGGGGCTGGGCGAGCGCGTCGATCCTGACGCTGTTCGCGGTCGCGGTGGTGGTCTTCCTCGGCTGGGGCTTTTTCGAGCTGCGACAGCGTTCGCCATTGGTCGATCTGCGGGTGTCGGCGCGGCCCCGGGTGTTGTTCACCAATGTCGCGTCCGTCGCGGTCGGGTTCTCGTTGTACGGCATGTCGCTGACGTTTCCGCAGTTGCTGATGGCGCCGGAGCGGACCGGATACGGTTTCGGTTTGTCGATGGTCGAGGCCGGGTTGGCGCTCGCGCCAACCGGTTTGGTGATGATGCTGTTGTCTCCGGTGTCGGCGCGGTTGTCGGCGGCGCGTGGGCCGAAGGTCACCCTGATGCTTGGTTCGGCCGTGATCGCGGTGGGTTATCTGTGCGCGGTGGTGCTGATGAACAGCGTGTGGGAGATCATGCTCGCGGCGGTGATCGTGGCAGGTGGTGTCGGTTTGGCGTATGCGGCGATGCCCGCGTTGATCATGGGTGCGGTGCCGATCACCGAAACCGCCGCGGCCAATGGCTTGAACTCGTTGATGCGCTCGATCGGCACCTCGACCTCGGCGGCGGTGATGAGCGTGGTTCTGGCACACATGACGATCTCGTTCGGTTCGCACCTGTTACCGTCCCGGGACGGCTTCCACACGACCTTTTTCATCGCGATGGCGGCGGCTGTGGTAGCAAGCGTGCTGACAACCTGTATCCCGATGGGTAAGGCGGCCCCGCGCGTGGTACCCGAATCCGATCCGGTGCTCGTCGGCGCGTTCGGACAGCGCGCCTCGGTCGAGCCCGCCGATCACCATGTCGCTGCTGCCGTGCAGGTGTCCACGCCACCGGCCGACTCCGCCGGAGCCGGCCACCGCGGTGGGCCCCTGAGCGGCCGTATCCACCGCGAAGACGGCTGCCCGGTGCCGGCTGCCGCATTGACTTTGATCGATCAACGAGGACACCAAGTCGCGCGTGCCACCGTGACGTCCAACGGCGGCTACGCCATCGACACACCTCGACCCGGCAACTATGTGTTGATCGTGTCCGCACCCGGACACCAACCCACCGCGATCAACGTCGCCGTCGGTGCGCAACCGCAACAGTTGGACGTCGCCCTGCCCGGTTCCGGTGAACTCTCGGGCACGGTCCGCACGACCGGCCGCCACGAACCACTGGCGGGCGCGACCATCACATTGACCGACTCACACGGCGAGGTCGTTGCCGCAACCACCACAACCGCCGACGGCAGCTATCTCTGCCACGGTGTGGTCTCGGGTACCTACACCCTCGTCGCTGTCGCCGAACGCACCCATCCCTCTGCCACCACCCTGGTGGTCCCGCACAGCGGGTTGCTGCGCCACGACATCGGATTGACGCCCGTGGCCGTACTCACCGGGTCGGCGTCGGCCGATGGTGGCCGAACGTTGTCGGATATCCAGATCACTGTGTTCGACGCGACCGGTGACTTGACTGCCACGGCGCGCACCGACGAACACGGCCGCTATGTCGTGCCCGATCTGTTCGAAGGTGAGTACACGGTGGTAGCCCGCGGCTACCCACCGGTGACCAGCCAAGTCATGGTGACCGGTGGAGAGATCAGCCACGATCTGCAGCTCGGCTATGGGTCCGAGGACCGCTCATGACCGGGCTGACCGCCCGCATTCGCACCACCGAGGGGTGGCCGGTGCCGAACGCGGTGTTGATCGTGACAGATATGAGCGGGCGCCAGATCGCCCGTGCGGTCTCCGACGAGACCGGTGCGGTGGATACCGAGCCGTTGCCTCCCGGCGTGCACACCGCGGTTCTCACCGCGGTCGGGTGTCAGCCGGTAGCCCGGACCGTCCAGATCTCCTCGGCGGGAACGGGTCTTCTCGGCGAGAACGCGTTGGCGCCGGAGGCGGGTGCGGTCGCACTGCCGCCGGCGGGACCGTGGACGATCGATCCGATGCACTCGACGGTGATCGCCACCGCCCGCCATCTGGGTATCGCGAGCATCAAGGCCCGCTTCTCCGAGTTGAGTGGGCGGCTCGATATCGCCGAGCCGTTCGATCTGACGTCTGGGTACGCCGAAATCGAAGCGGCCAGTATCGATACCGGTATCCCGATGCGCGACAACCACCTGCGCTCGTCCGATTTCCTGGAAGTCGACAGTTATCCGACCATCACCTTCACCAGCAGCGGACTGCGTCGGACCGGTGGTGGTACCTGGGTGATGCCCGGTGAACTGACCCTGCACGGGCAGTGTCGCCCGGTGGAACTCGATGTGACCTACGGTGGCTTCGGAGCGGACCCGTGGGGCGGCGTGCGGGCCGCTTTCCATGCCGAAACAGTGTTGCACCGCAATGATTTCGCGATCGACTACCACGCGGTGGTCCGCGCGGGAGTGGCCGCTGTCGGCACCACGATCAAGCTCGAATTGGACATCGAACTGGTTCAAGGGGAACAACTTCCAGCGATGTAGGTGTGCGGAGCCGAGTCGGCGTCGCGCGGTCGACAGCGGGGAAGCGGCGACGATTTCGAGTGCGGGCAGCTCTGGCGATGTTGGCTGCGTCAGGCATGGGTGCGCGAGAAGCGACCACGGCCATGCTGGGCGGGTCTTCCGAACTCGATGTCCGCAGTCCGTCGAGCGGAAGACCCGTCCTGCAATCGCTGAATCCGAAGGCGGTCAGACGTTCACGCCATAGTCGCGGGCTATGCCCCCGAGACCTGACGCATACCCCTGGCCGATGGCGCGGAACTTCCATTCGTTGTTGTGGCGGTACAGTTCCCCGAAGATCATCGCCGTTTCGCTGGAGGCGTCTTCGGTGAGGTCGTAGCGGGCTAGTTCGATGCCGGTATTGGCATCGACGACGCGGATGAACGCGTTGCGGATCTGGCCGAACGACTGACTGCGGGCGTCCGCGTCGTGGATGGACACCGGGAAGAAGATGTTGGTGATCGTCGGCGGCGTTGCCGCGAGGTCGACGTTGATCACCTCGTCGTCGCCTTCGCCCGCTCCGGTGAGGTTGTCGCCGGTGTGCTCGATCGAGCCCTCGGGTGAGCGCAGGTTGTTGTAGAAGATGAAGTGCTGGTCGGAAAGCACCTTCAGATTCGACCCGCAGGCGAGCGCGCTCGCATCGAGGTCGTAATCGGCGCCGGTGGTGGTGCGCACATCCCACCCGAGACCCACCGAGACCTTGGTGAGATTCGCTGCCTGTTTCGACAGCGAAACATTGCCGCCTTTGGCCAAAGTGACGCTCATGATCCCCTTCCGCGCGGCACGGCCGGTGCCGCCTCTCTGGTGTTGATACCGGGAACAGTTGTGCCGGTTCAGTTCTGGTTGTTAACCCAGGATTGCAGCGTGCTCACACGCTCTTTCAGCGCGCGCAGTTCGCTCTCGTCGTCGAGGACGGTGCGCTGGATGCCTTGGTCGACGGCGAAGGCCGACTGGCGGTGGTCGTCGATCACGTCGACGTCGATGCGGACCGCCACGTAATCGGGGGCGTCCGGCATCTCGTCGGCGACGACGTGCGCGGTGCCGCGTGCGCACATCGCCACGTTCCCGCCACCGAGGATCAGCAGTGCGACATCGGGCCGCTCGCGCAGCCGGACCAGTGAACCGCGGTCGAACTTCAGACTCAGCAGGATCTGTCGATCGCCCGCACGCACCGGCCAGGACACCGGGATCGCGTGTGGTGCGGGATCAGTCGTGACCAGCACTCCGATCGTCTCCAAAGGCCATTCTGGAAGCACGTCCAGTTCGGGATGATCGGTCGAGTGGTCTTGACGTTGCGCGGGGCTCGCTCCGGCTGCCATCTTCGTCACCTCATAGATCGCCGCGCGCGGCGGGCTGTGCCGCGCTTGCTAGCAGTCTAAGGCGCTGCGTCTCTTGTCTGCTGGCGCTGCGCCCTTTGTCCGGACTGCTCGTGCGGCGGCCTCCGCTGTTCCCATCTCGGTTCCGAACACAATGACGATGCGCAGCGGCTCTGCCTTCGAGTGACTATGGTGAGGCTATCCTAATTGGATGCCAAGAAGCTGTGCTAGGCTCGGTCGACTGATGGGCGTGGCCTCGGCGAGCGCGGCTGTTCCGATTGACGGAATGCCACCTGCGTTGCATCATTCGTAATGGTGCTCGGTGTTATCCGGGACATCGCTCTTTGTCGGCCGATGACTGTCCGGCTTCGCGTATTGCTGCTCTCGTCTTCTTCGGTGTTACCGCGTACAGGTGCAGCGTTTCGATCTACGACGCTTCGGCGTCCAGCCGTGAGTGAGGTGAAAACGAAATGGTTAACCAGTCGTGTGGATATCGGGTGATCAATTCGTCGCTGCACTTCGGCACCCTTCCCCACTTCTGAATGTCACCGCGCCCGGGCGCGTGGCTGCCGGTCGATGTCATGGCATCGGCGCGGTGGCGGCTCGACCTCGGCGCGGACCCGGAGATGGACGGAATCGGCGCGGGGACAGAAGTGGAGGCAGCCATGCTGGGCAGGGCGGCAGTGGATTCGGGCGCGATAGAAATGGTGGCGCGGCAGACGGTGGGCAATCTCGCCGTTTCGACCGCGATGATCGAGGATCTCGGTTACCTGCGTGCGGAGTTGGCCGCGGCGGAGGTGCCGTTCCTACTGGTGCGAGACAGTGCGGACCGGCTCGTGCTCGCCGCTGATGCGGCGCACCACCCGATGGTTCGGCGGGTGGTGGCGGCGGCGGTATCCGCCGGATTCTTCGAGCGGGAGCCGCAGCACAATGTCTTCCGGCTCGGGCGCGATCGCGACCGAGCCCATCACGTCGATCTGGAACTGTGGGAATACCACGGTGACACCGTGACCTGTCCGCGCCCGAACGCGTTGACCCGCACCGTCTTCGATGCCGCCGACGTGCGGCGCACGCAGGTGCGATTGTTCGACCGCGCTTGGCCGACTCTGGTGGATATGTTCGCGCCGCAACCCACCGACGTGGGCTTCCACATCGATCTCGTCTATTCCTGGGTAGACGGCTCCGACCCCGAATTCCGCGCCCGCCGTGCCGGAATGCTCGCCCAGGTCGTGGTAGGTGAGGGCGACGCAGCGGACGCCAGGATCCGGCAGATCGACGAACTCAGATACGCGCTGCGTTCGGTGCAGAAGAACGCGCCGTGGATCCGCAGAATATTCATCGCGACGGATTCGCCGACCCCGGACTGGCTGACCACGAATCCGAACGTGACGGTGGTGCGGGCGGTAGACCATTTCCGAGACCCTGCGGCGTTGCCGACCTTCAATTCCCATGCGGTGGAATGCCAATTGCAGCATATCGAAGGACTCGGCGAACATTTCCTGTACTCCAACGACGACATGTTCTTCGCGCGACCGGTGCGTCCGTCCATGTTCTTCACACCGGCGGGAGTGAGCCGGTTCATCGAAGCGGACACCAGGATCGGTGCGGGCCGCAACAACGAACGGCGCAGCGGCTTCGAAAACGCCGCACGGGTGAACCGGGCGCTGCTCGCCGAACGTTTCGGTCATATCATCACCCGGCATCTGGAGCATGCGCCGGTTCCGCTGCGCCGCAGCGTCCTGCTGGAGCTGGAAGCGGAATTCGCGGACGATTTCGCGCGCACCAGCGCGAGCCGGTTCCGTTCGGCTACCGACATCTCCGTCACCAATTCGCTGTATCACTACTACGCGCTGTTGACGGGCCGCGCCGTGCCGCAGGAGGGGGCGAAGTTCCGCTACGTCGACACGACGGTGCGCAAGGGTCTTGCCTTGCTGGACGGGTTGGCGCGCACACGCGACGTCGACTTCTTCTGCCTGAACGACGGCAGCTTTCCTGAAATATCGGAAGTTGAACGCGCACAAGTGGTTTCGGAGTTCCTTGCCGAATATTACCCGGATCCGGCACCGTGGGAGCGAGTCAGCGAACCGCCTCGTCATCCGCTTCCGGAGTCGGCGACCGGCGCCGCATGACGTGTGGGATGCGTGCCGCGGGTGGTATCACGATGCCCTCGTCCGCCAGCTTTTGCCGGGCGTGTTCCGGGGTGGCGGGCGTGCCTACCGTCCGGCCCCGGTCGATGGGGACCACGGAGTGCACCACGGTGTCCGGATAGATGTGCACGTAGTTGAAGGCCTGGGCGCCGTCCCGACCGCGCAGGCCGCCTGCGGTGATGCCGAGGTCTTGGCTGTAGCAGGTCGCTGACGCCACCGAGACCGGGATGCCCGCGAAGGTGGCGCTGGTGGAGAAGTGTAGATGGCCCGCGAGGATGGCGCGCACGTCGCTGCCGGCGAGCACATCGGCCAGGCTGCGCTGGTTACGTAACTCCACCACGACGGCGAGATCGAGCACGCACGGGACCGGCGGATGGTGCATGGCCAGAATGCTGCCGAACGGGGCTGGCTCGGCAAGCACCGAGCGCAGCCAGTCCAACTGATCGCCGGTGATCTCACCGTAGTGATGTCCGGGAACGGTGGTGTCCAGGGCGATGATGCGCAAGCCGTCGATCAGGTGCACCCGGTCCAGTGGCGCGGTCGAGGCAGGCTCGCCGAGCAGCCGGGTGCGGAGCGCGCCGCGATCATCGTGGTTACCGGTGACCCACACGATGGGCGCTGCCAAACTATCGGCGAATGGCTCGACGATCGCCGCGAGTTTGTCGTACGCGAGAGGTTCCCCCTGGTCGGTGAGATCGCCGGTGAACACGATCGCGGTCGGCTGGATTCGGCTGGCCGTGGCCTGCTCCAGCAGCTGCCGTAACCGCAGTTCCGCGTCGACGTCGCCGTACAGCGCATCGTCGCCGGCGAGGAGATGGGTGTCGCTGAAATGGAACAACACATGATCCGGACGGGGGTGCTCCGCGACTCTGATGATGGGCACCGGACCGAACGTCCCTCCCGGCGGGGTCCGCCATTGACTTGGATTCCTACGCCAGGATAGCGACGGACCGAAAACAGGATCCCTGACATTCGGTGAAGAAATGCTTGCGGGCAGATGAGGGTTCGGTGTCGGACCATGCGTCATCAGCTGCCGAGCCAGCCAGGTGCCGAAGAGCGTTGTACCTCGCCCCCGGATGCGCCTGATCAGCTCGGGGCGGTGAGAGTTTCCGGGAGCAAGTGGGGCCGCTCGCGCTCCGCGGTGTCGAGCAGCGCGAAATATCGACGCAGCATGAGGATCGCGGTAGTGGCGAGTCCCGCCGTGAGTCCCCACCAGACCCCTGCGGCATCGAGACCGGCCGGAAAGGCGAGCAGGAGGGCGACGGGCAGACCGACACCCCAGTAGCCGATCAGCGAGAGCCGGAAGCCGGCGTTGGTCGCCCTGAGCCCGCGCAGCAGCCCGGCGCCGATGTTCTGGGCAGCGTCGAAGAACTGCAACACGATCCCCACCAACAGCAGGGTGTGTGCCACTCGGATGGTGTCGGCGTCGGACGAATTCAGGAAGGGCCGCAGCACCAGATCCGGGGTGATCACATAGACCGCGCCGGTCACCGCGGCGACCACCGCAACGTGTCGTAGCGCGAGCCACGCCAGCCCGCGGCCATGGGCGTACTCGTCGCGTGCGACGGCGTGGCTGACCAGGATCGACGCACCGTGCGACAGGCCGATCGCCACCTGGAAGACGATGTAGATGATTTGGTAGACCACGTTGTGCGCGGCCAGCGCTGCGGGGCCGATGCTGCCCATCACGAGGGCCAACACGGAGAACATGCCCGCCTCGGAGCCGTAGGTGAGCGCGATCGGAGCGCCCAGCTTCAACTCGGCGCGGATGGTGGCCGGTCGTACCGGCAGCGGTCGCATCGGCAGACAGCGGCTCAACTGGGCGTCGCGCCGCACCATCGCCCAGAACACGCCGAAAGTGATCAGGAAGACCAGCGAGGTCGCGACGCCGATGCCGGTGAGTCCGAGTGCGGGCAGCCCCGCTCTGCCGTGGATGAAGCCGAGCGCGAGCAGCAGATTCAGCACCACCGACCCGAGCGTCACCAAGAGCAACGCCTGTGGGCGCTGCATCCCGACGGTGTATTGGCGCAGCGCCTGGAACCACAGGCAGGGCAGCAGTCCTGGTGCGAGTGCCACCATCAGAGGCCGTGCGTCGGCGAGGACGCCGGCATCCTGCCCGAGCCACCGCAGCGCCCAACCGAGTCCGATGAGCAGTGCACCACCCGCCAGGCCCGCTACCGTGGCGATCAGGAAACTCGCCCGCAGCAGGTCTCGGATCTCCCGATTCGGCGACTCGCCGCGCTTGCCCGCTGTACTCACCGCGGTGGCGATCTGGTTGCCGCTCGCGGTGATCAACCCGACGCACATGGTGCGGATTTGATTGAACAGTACGAGCGCCAAGCCGCCCGCGGCCACCTGCCGCACACCGAGGGTGCCCATGAGCGCGATGTTGGTGGTGGACACGGCGATCTGCGCGAGTTGGGTGAGCGCGATAGGCGTCGCGAGCGCGGTCAGGCGTCGTCCGTCGGCGTGAAAGCTCGACAGGTTCACCGGTCCTCCCTCACGGGCGACGGGCTCGTCATCGACGGGGCGAGCCCGGCCCACATCGCCGGGATGGTCGACTCGTACGCCGCCGTGCGGGTTGCCCGGGCGACGCGAGGGCGACTCATCGCGCCGTCACCAATCCGCTGCGGCGGGCGGCGGGCGTGTAGCGCTCCAGCATGTCCAGCACCTCGCGTTCGTCGTCGGCGTCGAGCAGGTCGCGGTCGGTCATCCACTCGTCGTCGAAGACCGTGTCGAGATACTTCTCACCGCCGTCGCAGACGATCGTGACCACGGTGGAGCCGGGTGGGAATTCCTCGAGTCGGGTGAGCGCGACGTACACCGAGCCGCCCGCGGACCCGCCGATCATCAGGCCCAACTTGGCGGCCACGGCGCGCGCGGTAGCGAAGGCCGCCGCGTCGGAGACCTTCACGCCTTCGTCGAGCAACGAGTAGTCCACGGCGGTTCCGATAGTGGCGCCCGGTGGGGTGCCGGTGCCGGATTGCCAATACGGTCCGCCCGGCCCGCCGAAGGCGATCGACCCGACCGGCTCGACGCCGATCACATAGGGCGGGCACCCGAGCTGGCGTAACCGGGTCGCGGTGCCGAACAACGAACCACCGGTGCCCACCGCCGACACCAGGATGTCGACCCGGTCGGCGTCCGCGAGCAATTCCTCGGCCACCGCGTAGTAGCCGACCGCGTTGGCATCGTTGTTGTGTTGCTCGGTGAAATACGCGTCGTCCCGCTCCGCCGCCATCGCCTCGGCCAGATCCTCCCGTGCCGAGGTGGCCAGGTTGTCGTCGCCCTCGTCGGCGACGAACACCAGTTCCGCACCCGTTGCTCGCATCGCGCGTAACTTGTCCTTACATGCGTGGTGGTCGACTATCGCGGTGAAGCGATACCCACGTTCGGCAGCCACTACCGCCAAGCCGAGCCCGGTGTTTCCGGATGTCGATTCGATGATGTGTCCGCCACTGGCCAGCAGTCCGCGGCGCTCGGCGTCGAGCACCATTTCGCGCGCCATCCTGATCTTTGCCGCACCGGTCGGGTTGAATTGCTCGAGTTTGAGCAGCAGGCGGGTGCCGGTCGAGGTGGCGGCGAGCTCGAACAGTGGCGTGCGGCCGATCAGATCCGTCACACGCGTGACGAGCGGCATGGGATGTCTCCTCGGTCGGGTCGGTCGGGGCTAGTTGCCGTCGCAGGTCCAGCGGAAGCGATCGCCCGGCGCGTCGTGCAGGACTACCTTCGGCGGGATCGGCAACTCGTGGAAGGCGGACTCGTTGGAATCCATTTGGTAACCGGCGGTATTCGGGTAGATCAGTAGGTCGCCGATCTCGGCGGCGCGCGGCAGCGGCACGCGACGCCAGCTGAGCATGTCGGAGTCCAGACAGGTGGCGGCGCCGACACTGGTAGGCGTCGGTACCCCGGGGCCCGCGGGCCACAGCAGCGGGTCGGGCAGGTATTCGCTCTCGAACCACTGCTCCGAGAGGCTCAGGCTGCTGCCGTCGACTGTGAGCAACCGGTACGGGTGCCCGTGCGCGTGCCTGGTCTTGCTGCCTTGAACACGGAAGACGGTGAATCCGGCATGGGCGAGCAACGCGCGCCCCGGCTCGATCGCGAGCCGGACGATGTTGTCGCGCAGTCGCCGGACGAGTTCGTCGTGCGCGAGGATCTGGGTCAGCATGGCCGGTCCGGGCTCGGGGAAGTGGTAGGGGTAGTACGACTCGAACGACTTGCCCGAATGGAACCACTGCCGGCCGACCCGTTCGGTGAACTCCGCCGCCGCGTCGGCCGGAACGTAGTCGACGCCGAAGCCGCCGCCGATCGACACGGTGGTGGCCGGGTGCCCGAGCGCTCGGGCGGCCAGACAGCGGGTGATGAGTTCGCCCGCCAGTTCGGCCCGCGCCACCGCGTCATACCCCGACAGGTGAAAGCTGAATCCCTCCAGACGGATGGATTCGCGCTCGCCGAGCAGCGCCAGCGCCCTGTCGATCTCGTCGGCGGTCATGCCGAACCGGCTCGCCGAGGCCGCGGGCAGCACGCGCAACAGCACACGCGCGCGCCCGGCGCGGGAGCCCAGTCCGGCGAGTCGGTCGAGTTCACCGAGATCGTCCACGGCGACCAGCGCGCCGTGCCGGGCGGCCAACCAGAGCAATTCGTCGGTTTTGGCGGGACCGGTCACCATCAGGTCGTCGCCACGAACGCCCTGGGCGAGCGCGGCGACCAACTCGCCGACACTGGCGACGTCCACGCCGGCACCGTGTTGCGCGCAGGCCCGCGCGACACACGCGGCCTTGTTCGCCTTCTTGCCGTAGTAAATGGCGCCGTGCACTCCGGCCTGCTCGAAGGCGGATCGGAACTCACGGATGTTGTGCGCTACCCGCGCCGGGTACATGACGTGGAACGGCCCGCCGATCGCGAAGGCGATGTCACCGAGCAGGTTCGGGTCGTGGATTAGCCGGCGCTCCCACGGATCGAGACGCGCGGGCATCGGCGCCGCGCTGATCGTGTCGTGCCCGGCGCTGCCGAGGGCGACGGGTGCGCCGCGCGTCGTCAGCTTCGTAGCGTCGGCATCGAAGATGACCCGGTCGGCTGCGGTGGACGTCTCGTCGCCGAGGCCCGCCTCTAGTCCCACAGCGGCACCTCCGTGCCACGACCCTCCGCGATGGCTCGCTCCGCCAGCGCATGAGCGACGGCGATGTCGGTGAGCACCAGTCCGCTGTTGTAGACGAAGATGCGCTCGTCGTCGGAGCGCCGCGCGACCGCGCGCCTGCTCAGGATCCGCGGCAGTTCCGCGTCCACCGAGCGCAGCGTCCCGTCCGGTCCCACCATGTCGGTGCCGGTCAGTGCCATCTGCTCGGCACTCGTCGCGATCACCCGGTCGGCGTCGACCAGCGTTGAGGGCGCGAGTCCGTACCCGACCAGCACCGCTACCGAACCCGGTGCCAGATCTGCGGATTCGAGCGCGACCTCGGTGCCGGGGCCCGCGGTAGCCAGTACGACGTCTGCGGTGGCCGCCGCGGCCCGCGGATCCTGCACCGTCTCCAGCAGCGCGTGCGGGTAGTGCTGGGTGAACTGTCGGCGTACGGCTTCCAGTCCCTCCGGGTGCGTGCCGTACATCATCAGTTTGCGCAGCTGTGGATTTGCGGCGAGCAGGTGCGGAAGGGCGTTGCGGCCCTGGGTTCCGGTGCCGATCAGCAGCACGCTCTCCGCGCCGCGGCGGGCGGTCTCCCGTACCAGCAGCGCCGACACCGCCGGGGTGCGCAGCGCGCCGACCCTGGCGCAGTCCATCATCGCGATCGGTGCGCCGGTGGTGTCGTCGTAGAGTGTGATGGTGGTGTAGTAACGCTTGGTGCTGCGGTCGTGACCCGGGTCGAACTTGTAGGACGTCTTCATCGCCACGACCCGCCTGCGTCCATCTCGACCGAGCATGGCGTAGGCCACCGACCAACCGTCCGGGTTCGCTACGCTGAGCTTGCGTGGGTTGTCCGAATCGCCCGCGGCGAAGGCCAGATACGCTTCCTCGACGGCACGGACGACGTCGCCGGGCGTGATGGGCACGTCGGCCAGGTCGCCGCGGCTCAGCACCCGCAAAGGTGTGCTTCGGTCACGAGTGCTCAAGGGTTCCTCGATCATTCGGTACATCCCACTTCTGCGTGCCGCGCTCGACCGGCAGGGCGCCTGCCGCTCGGAACGGGGCAACGATCCGCTGCCCGTACCCATTCTCGTCGGCTTCCCCGGCCCGCCGCGGTCGTTCTGGGAGGCGGATGTTCACCCGCTTGAGCCACCGATCGGCGCCGTCGTAGCGCGCGGTGAACGGCACTCGTCCGTGTACCGCGACGTCATTGTCCACCAGCAGCACCTCACCGGGGGCGAGCGCTGCGGTCACGCACACGCGCTCCAGTTCCGCGGTGAGTTGGGTGTAGGCGGTCCGGAATTCGGGATCGGCATCGTCGAGCGGGGTGTAAGCCGGGTCGTAGCGCAAGGTCTGCTCGTCCGGACCGGCTGGACTCCACAGCGTGGGAATCGGTGCGGTCGAAAGCCTTTCGTGTCCGCCGCCGTAGGAGACGTCGGGCAGGATCGGCAAAGTAGGCGTGCTCAGCAACTCGCGCTGCGCGGCGGAGAGTTCGACTCGGCGCACCGAGGCCACCGTGGTGCCGACCAACTCCGGGTTGCGCAGGCAGCCGAGCATCAGCAGGTGCGCTCGCTCCGGATGGAACGCGTCCTCGGTGTGCGGGGCGAGCAGGGTCTTGCTGCTGGCGCCGGACTGTTCGTGCTCGTGCCCCGCCGCGGGGACGATGTTGTTGACCAGCCGCCCGTCCTGTTGGCCGTACCAGCCGAAAGGTTCACCCGCGCTGCGAGCCAAGAGAAGCATGACGAGGTCGAACTGGAACGAGTGCGCTCGGAACGCCGGGACGCCGCTCCACCGTGCGGCGTCGCGCCAGTTCGGCGGGGTGGGGCCGAATTCCTTGTCGGTCAACGGAAGACAGCCGACGATGGTCGCGCCCGCGGCCGTGGCGGGCGGTCGCATGGCGTGGCGCACCTCGGCGGGCAGTTCCCCGACTCGAGCATCGATCTGCTCGATCAGGACAGGATGGGTGAGCGTGCGTGCGGCGGCGGCTGGATCGTCCAGTGTCGCATCGAGTGTGGTGGCTATCTCGCTGGCGAGCTCGCGCACCGCACGGCCTGCGGCCGCGGGGAGCTCACGTCGTTCGATACTGTGCGGGTGAAGCGTCTTACGTTCGGAGAGAACGCCTTTCACCGGGGAATCCCTTCTTCGCATCGGTTCGACAAGCTTAGGGTGACGATTCGATCTGCGAAGTTAGCCTTTCTCGCAGAGTGAAGCAAGGCTTACCTAACGCATAGCAAAGAAATAGCCGAACTATCCAACTGCGATGCGACCGAGGCTAAGCCGTTGTGGGACTCGATGATGCTGTTTTCCGCCGTGCGGAGGTCTGCCGTGCCGCTGTCCTTCGCGCCGATAGCGGCGAGTCTGCTACTGGATTAGGCTAGCCTGTCCTGAGCCGTACTGGACAATTATGCGGTGGGATGTGGGGTTCGTCCAGGAAGATGGGCAGTGCAATGAATGTTGATCGGCGGCAGCTGTTGCGGTCCGGTCTCGGGGTGGGGGCGGCGCTGCTGGTCGCCGGGTGTACCGAGGCAGCGCACTCGTCCGGGCCGGCGCGTCGTGGTGGCACGTTGCGGGTCGGTGCGTTGGGCACCTCGGCGCGCATCGAACGTGATCCACACGCCAACCTCAGTAACGACCGCGACTTCCTGATCGCCTCGCTGGTCTACGACCCGCTGACCGTGCCGGGCGCCGACCCGAATGTCGGACCGCGCCTGGCCACCCGATGGGAGCCGGACGCGGATCTCCGTCGCTGGAGTTTCACCCTGGCCGATGGCGCGACCTTCCACGACGGGACTCCGGTCACGTCGGAGGACGTCGTGTGGTCGCTACGTCGACTGCGGACGGTCGGCGGACCGTCGAAGATGCCGGTGCCCGTGGCGGGCATCACCGCGGACGGACCGAACCGGGTGGTGCTCACGGTGCCCGAGCCGAACAGCCAGCTTCCACTGCTGGTCCGGCTGATGACCTTCACCGTCAAGAAGGACACCGCAGACTTCACGACGTTCGTCGGCACCGGACCATTCCAGGTGGAGTCCTACCAGGGCGGCACCGCGCGGCTGGTGCGCAACGAGCAGTGGCACGGTACGCCGGCGCTGCTGGACGCGATCGAAGTCACCATGTTCGAAAGCGTGACGGCACTGGGCAATGCGGTACTCGGCGGCCAGATCGACCTCGCCTCCAACGTCGGCGCCATCGCGGGCCGGACCGCTGAGGGGCGCGGTGACCTGACCGTGGTGCGTCGACCCAACGACACAATGGTCGGTGTCGCCATGCGCACCTCGGACGGACCCTTCGCCGATCCGCGGGTACGCACCGCGCTGCGACTCGGTGTCGACCGCGGGGCCTTGGTCACCCAGGTGCATTCCGGGTACGGCACGATCGCCAACGATATTCTCGGCACCGGCGACCCGCGCTATGACACCACCATCGCGCAACGCACCCGCGAGGTCGACCGCGCGAAAACTCTGCTGCGCGAATCGAACTTCGATACCGGGCGGACCTACCCGCTGGCGACCAAGGCGGAGGCGCCCGGCGAGGTCGAATCGGCGACGGTCATCGCGACCCAGCTCGCCGAGATCGGCCTGCGGCTCGAGGTTCGCGACCAGGAGCCGAACGCCTTCTACGACCAGACCTGGCTGAAGGCTCCGCTCTACACGGTCTCTTGGGGCACCAACGATTCCACGCTGTTCTTCGCGAGCAAGCTGATGACGAGCGGATCCGACCGTAACGAAACCGCGTTCGAGGATGCGGAGTTCGACGCAGAAACAGTGAAAGCACTTGCGGCGCAACGTAATCTGGAGACCGTCCAGGCCTGCCGCGAAGTGCAACGCATCCAGCACGACCGCGGCGGCTACCTGGTCTGGGGCATGGCCGACGGCATCGACGTCGCCGCCACTCGGGTGCGCGACCTGCCCAGGCTCGGCGGATACGCCAGGGTGCAGTTGGAACGGACCTGGTTGACGGAGTGATCTTCTTCGCGAGACTGCTGCTTCGGCGCGCCGCCCTGCTGATAATGCTGCTGGCCGCGGTGTTCGTCGCCGTGGACCTACTGCCGGGCGACACCGCCCGCGCTGTCCTCGGCCGGGAGGCAGCGCCGGAACAGATCGCGGCCAAGGAACATGAGCTCGGTCTGGATCGCGCCCTGCCGATGCGGTTCTGGCGCTGGATAGCCGGTGTCGCCACCGGCGATTTCGGCCGCACCGCGCGCGGACGTCCGGTCGACGAACTGCTGGTCGACAAGTTTCCGCCGACACTGCTGCTCGGCGGCATCGCCCTGGTGCTCACCGTTATCGTGTCGGTGCCGCTCGGCACGTGGTGGGCGGCCCGGCAGGGTGCCGCGTCGACCCGCTTGCTGCAGCCCGCGACGACGATGGCGGTGGCGATCCCGGAATTCGTGCTCGCGACCGTGCTGATCCTGGTTTTCGCGTTGGGGCTCGGCTGGCTGCCCGCGGTCACTATCACCGGCCGGGCCGGATTCCCGACCGGCCCCGACATGCTGGTCCTTCCGGTGCTCGCACTGGCGATGCCGCAGATCGGCTGGAACACGCGGGTCGTGCGGGCCGCGCTGGCCGATGCCGCGCAGGCGCCGCACGTGGAAACCGCAGTACTGGACGGGCTTTCGGCGCGTGTTGTGCTCGCGCGGCACGTCCTGCCGTTCGCGTTGCCGACGATCGTCACCAGCTTCGCCACCACGGTCGGCATGCTGCTCGGTGGTTCCTTGGTGGTGGAGACCGTGTTCAATTACCCGGGCCTCGGTGCGGTGCTGGCCGGTTCCGTCGCCGACCGTGACACATCGGTGGTCGCCGCGGTCGTGACGCTGTCCGGTGTGATCATCCTGGGTATGCTCGCCGTCGCCGACGGCATCCGGGCCTGGTCGCTGCGGGGTCGGCGATGAACAGTTCGCGACTCGTCGTGCCCGCCGTTCGTCGTCGGGGCGATGTGCGTCGCGTGGTCTGTTCTCTTCGGGGGGATGTCGCGGGAAATGGACGGCAACGAAGCGGTGCCCATCGAGTCGCCGGGTGCGGCTGGGGCAGTGATGGCGGGGCGGTGTGCGGCGAAACGCTGGAATCGGAGGCGTTCGTGCCAGTGGCGGTTGGGGAATGATCGGTCGCCGGTCGACCGACATCGCACGCCCGACGACGCGATGGCTCGGCATACCGACCGTCGCGCCCGCGGCGGTGGTCACCGTCATCGCCGTGCTCGGGCCGATGGCGGCGCCGCACGCGGCCGAGACGGCGGTCGGCATCCCGTTCGGCGATCCCGGCGCGGGCTCCCGGCTCGGTACCGACCGGCTCGGCCGGGATGTGCTGAGCCAATTGCTGTCCGGTGGCTGGGGGTTGCTGCTGCTGTCAGCGGTCATCGCGGTACTGGTCACCGCGATGTCGTGTGTGCTCGGCGCGGTCGCCGCGCTGCGTCCGCGCCTCGGTGCGGTGATCGAATCCGGCACCGATTTCGTCATTCTGCTCCCCACCGTGCTCGGGATCCTGCTCGTGCTGACCTGCTGGCCGAGCGCGGGCGTCTACGGACTGATCGGGTCGGCTCTGATGTTCGGAACTCCCTACTGTGCGCGCGTTTTCGTGGCCGCGGCGGCGGACGTCGCCGCCTCCGGGTATGTGGAAAGTGCGCAGGCAGCCGGCGAGTCGCTGCCGTATCTGGTGTTCCGGGAGGTGATCCCGAATCTGCGCGAAGTGCTGACGACTCAGCTCGGGCTGCGCTTCGTGGACGCCGTCTATCTGGTGAGCACCGCCGCATTCCTGCATCTGCCCAGCACACTGGGCCCTAGCAACTGGGCGGTCATGGTGCGCGACAACGCCTCCGGCCTGCTGCTCAATCCGTGGGCGGTTCTGGCGCCGAGCCCGGCGATCGCGACCGTCGCGATCAGCGTGAACCTGGCGGTATCGACCTTCGGGCGGGAACGACGAGGACGGAGAACGCCTTGATCGCTCCTGCGTCCGAGGTCGTTCCGAGGCGGGCGAGTAGGGACCACGCGCTCCGGTGCGGTGGTTCAAGTCCCCCTTCGCCCACAACGCGCCCCGCCTCCGAACCAACGGAGGCGGGGCGGGATTTCGCTGTAGCCGGTTACCGGTCTACTTCTCCAGCTTCTCCAACATCCAAGTGCCGACGGCGTAATTGTCGTCAGCGGGGATGCCGCGCGTGTAGTGCAAGGGTGGGGTTATCCATCGGATCCGACGCCATCCGATGGATGGACGGATCACCCAGCCGCCGTATTCGCGGCGAGAATTCCACTGGAGCTGCTTGGTGTAGCCGGGCTCGTGGGAGGCACGCCGAAACCGGTGGTAGAGGGTGACGCGCAGCCTCCACCATCGGCTCGACCATGTAGCAGGGTCGCTACTGACAAAGACCACATCCATCGAGGTCAACCTAGCATGGGATGATGGCGGCCGCGGTCTCCTTGCGGACCTCGTTTGTCCCGGTGTCCCAGGTGGCTTGCATGAGGATTTTGCCCTGCCACATGCCGGGTACGCAGTCCAGAGCCATCGTGGCGACGTGGAGGCTCGGGTTGGGGATCCGCGTGACAACGGCGGTGTCGCCCTTTGGCCGAGGGTTGCTGGTGCCCGACCGATGCCATAGCTGCAACTCGATGCGGAACCGGAGAGGGGCGGACGTGCATGTCGCTGTTCCGCCTACGACGACGGCCTTGTGCAGCAGGTATGGCTCCTTGTTGAAGGTGAAGGAGCAACCCCGGACACCGGGGTCGGCGTGCGCGACCGGTGCAGTGGTGAGCGTCTGCCCGCTGAGTAGTGCGGCGTTGAGGGCAGCTACCGTCATCAGCTTGCGAATCATGATTCCCCTCCATTACTTCCCCGGCTCCCGTACCCCACGGGAGCGTTGATCGCCGGCACGGACTGACCCTGTGGGTGCGGCGAAATAGACGCCCCGCCGCGATCGGCGGGTGTCTCCTTGTCGGTCTTCTATCTCCGATATCCCGGCTCTTGCCGGGACGTTCTGCGCGGGCCGCAGTCAGGCGGTGGCGGCTTGGTACTTGCGATAGGCGTGTCGCGGCAAGACGGCTGCCGCAGTCGGTGATCCGCCAATAGGTCGGAACCTCACCGGTGGACGCCATCCGTCGCGAGTAAGGGATGCCGCGCGGCGACCCGAGTTGTTTCTGTCGCTATGCCTGTCTGCTCGCTCAGTTGCTGGGTGGTCAGTGGCTCACCTGCGGCGAGTCGCCGAGCACCAGCGCCTGTGATTTAAGCAGCGCCATCGGGTTTCCTCGCCAGCACGCGCAGGGCGTCGCGCACCCGCTCGAGCAGTTCCGGGGAGTTACCGGCGTCGGCGGCCTGGAACAGTTCGGCGGTTTCCTCGGGGGTGAGTGGCCAGCCATCGGCGCCGATGATCGACAGGGTGCCATCGATATGGCTGTGCCTGACACCGATCGGTTCGTCGTCACTCGCCATGGTCGGCCCCGTCCCCGCAGGCAGAGATGTAGGCGGACGCCGATAGGTACTGCAGGCAGTCCGGGCCGTGTCCACCATGTACGCGGGCGACGAAATCGGCTTCGTCCAGCGAACGGTATGCGCCTTCCTGCCAGCACTTCTGGTGGAAGTGACGCCACATCTCGGTATCGGCGAGGGTTGTCAACGAACCCTCGCAGGGACGAAGTGGTTCGCCGCGATCAGAACATCCATGGCGGCGCGCTTGGCCGCACAGCTGTCGGCGTCGCAGTTGATCCGCTCCTGCATCACCTCGTGCGCCTGCTGCAGGCTGTAGATTCCCTCAGGTTCGGGGTGGCAACCGCCATAG
Source organism: Nocardia sp. NPDC049220 (assembly GCF_040647855.1). Taxonomy (NCBI): domain Bacteria; kingdom Bacillati; phylum Actinomycetota; class Actinomycetes; order Mycobacteriales; family Nocardiaceae; genus Nocardia; species Nocardia sp. NPDC049220. The sequence continues at coordinate 52,372 of NZ_JBEZDA010000005.1, read as the reverse complement.
CGGTTCAAGACGTATGGCAGGCCAACGAAGATCACCCAGCCGAGGCTGGCTACGGCTGCGACGACAACGGTTGCTGTGGCGAGATCTGCGGGCATTGGGCTACCCCCGGACGTTGTGTTGTGTTGGTGTGATGCCCGATGCCGGCCTGGTCGGGACGTCCCGACATCGGGGGCACTTTCAGCTTCAACGTCAGCAAGGCGGCAGACCACGGTACTTTGCCCATTCGCAGGCTCGAAGTACCGTGAAAATGCCCCGACACCTGCGAGGAGGACGGGGCATGGGGAGCGGATTAGTAGGCCACCTGGATAGCGTCAGCCATTTCCCGCATTTCGGCGGTGAGGGTTCGACGCTTGGAGATGATGCCGCCGAGGATGTCTCGGGCATACCTCTGCTGTTTCAGCCATTGCGGTGCCCGGTCTTGTAGGGCGTGAAGTTCGGCCATTGCTTCCGGGTATTGGCGGAGTTGCGCGTGTGCGTTGGCGACGTCGAGATGGTGTCGCAACCGGCCTGCCGCCATCGGCGCCAGCACCGTCGTGGGAATCGTCTCCGCAATAGCCAGTGTGCGACTGGGCTGCTCGGCGATAACCGCGCACTCCCCAGTGATCTGCGCGACAGTGACAGGGCCGAAGGTTCGGTTCGGGTTCGGGTCATACACCATCTCGTGGCCGATCCTGTCTGCGGCTGCGCGCGCGAGCGACAAGGCATCCTCAGTTTCCCCCGGTGCGTTGTCGCGGACTGCGGCGTTGGCGACGTACAGCCACAATCGCCCCCAGAGAGCAAGTTGCGCGACGGTAGCACGGGAGAAGCGTGGTTCGATGTCGTCGGCCCAGCGGATCGCCAAATCTCGTGCCTTACCGAGTTGGCCCTGTCGGAGGTGTGCCCAGATCAGTAGATTGACCGCTGCGACGGCGCTGCCCTGGTCGATCGCACTGTCTATTGCCCGATCGAGTGTGGCTTCGGCGATGTCGAATTGCCTGTTCTGGATGAGCATCCACCCTGTCGTGGATAGCAGCCGCGCCCGGATGGCACGCCCCTCGACGTCGGTGAGTGTGTCGGCGTCCTGGAGCAGTTGGGGCAGGATTCCAGCGATGTCGGTGTACCTGTGAGCGTCGATCAGCGGCTTCAGCGCCTCGTAAGCGCTGGCCACGCCTTCGTTGGTCGCGGGTTCGTCGGGCTGGTCGGGTTGTGCGGCGAGCGCCCGACGTACTGGGCCCCACAGGTCGTTTGTGTCGCCGTCGGCCTCCTCGGCATCACGGGTGACGCGAAGTGTCGACGTTCGCACCCTCAGTGCCACAGACAGTTTCCGCAGGGTTTCAAGTCGGACGCTCGTGCGCTGCCCTTGCTCGATTTCGCGGATAGTTGATTTGGAGACGCCGGACACGTCGGCGAGATCTTGTTGGGTCATGCCGCGCCGACGGCGCAGCGATTGAAGTTTCGCGCGATCCACACTCATGATTCGAGGGTACGTCCGCCTGTTCTGGCCGGATAGTGTTTAGCCCGGTCGCAACCGAGGTAGAATTTGCGGCGCGCCGCGACCACACTCATACGTCGCAAACGCACAAAAGAGCCGCCTCGGACTCCGGGGCGGCTCTCTTTGCGATCAGGGGTTGCCGATGATGTTTCGGCAGACGCAGTCGTCGGGCCGGGTTGGCGTGTACACGATCTCGCCGCATCCACACGGGTACGTCCGGTGCCGATTGCGCTCGTCGATCCTGCAGGGGATCCACCCCGCCGTGTATCGGCCGCGCGTCAACGGGTGGCCGTTCGGGCACTTCACCGGACGCGGCGCCGCGCGGGTAGGGAAGTAGCTCCGCGGGCTGGGCGGCGCGCCCGTCGGGGCCGACATAGTGCAGTCGGTTCACACGATCGATCGTCGCATGAGATAGCCGCTCTGGGAATCGGGGCGCTTCGGCAAGCTGTGGACGCGGTCCACAATCGGGGCTATTCTTCGCTCTACCAATCCTGACCAATCCCCATGAATCCCAGGGTCGAGTGGTGTGGCGTGGGGCGCTACGGTGGTTAAAGTCCCCCTTCGCCCACAATATCGACGCAGTTCAAGGGCAAATTCAAGGATTATGCCGCTCCTACGTCCACGGTGCGGTCCACAGGGAATCTGAGGGATTCGGCCTGAGTGGAAGGACCATGCCGCATGGTGACTACACCTCGCATCCGCGTTCGCAAAGATGGCTCTACCTACTCGCAGTTCGGGGTAGGAGATCGCCCGTGACGGGTAGCAGGCCGGCGTAGCGGACGCGGAAGAATTACTTGACACCGAACTTGTACCCGCGGCGGCTGGCGCGGGTGCCTCGTCGCTGTTTTTCGCGGTGCCGATCACCCAGAACACTACGAATAGTGCGACGACTGCGCCGCCGGTGATCCAAGCCATTCGGCTGTTGGGTTTCTTGGGCGCCTGGCGAGGCGGTCCAGGCGGCGGCGAATACGGCGGCATGTCGGACGGCGTCGACCGGTCAAGGTTCCCCTGGCGCCGTTGAGTTTTGCCGGGTGATCGCCCGACGCGGCCGACACGTTGACGCAGGCGCAACGAAACGCCCCGCTGACTGGCGGGCCGTTCATCTGTTGGCTTCTCCGGGTCGGCCTGTCCGACGAACAATGCGCCCCGCCTTCGAACCAACGGAGGCGGGGCGGGATTTCGCTGTAGCCGGCTTACCGGTCTACTTCTCCAGCTTCTCCAACATCCAAGTGCCGACGGCGTAATTATCGTCGGCGGGGATGCCGCGCGTGTAGTGCAAGGGTGGGGCTACCGCCGGACGTTGTGTTGTGTTGGTGTGATGCCCGATGCCGGCCTGGTAGGGAAGTCCTGACATCGGGGCTACGCATAGCCTCTCGCCCGGCAGCCGCGCGAAGTGGTGGCGATGTCATACCCCCACAGGTGGTGGAATTCTCCCCACTTCAATCGACGGTGGGATCTCGCCACCTGCAATTATCCTTAAGGAACCTCTTCGCGGAGGATTACCCCCGGCCGACGGGCCGGGGGTTCCGCGAGGGTGGTAATCCCGCGAAGAAGGTGAGGCGCATATGCCGAATCAAGACGAACTCGCTGGTGGATCCATAGGCGAGCGCATCCAAACAATCCGAACTCGCACAGGCAAGTCCCGCTCTGTCGTTGCAGGTCTGGTTGGCCGCTCCGAGGATTGGCTCCGTGACGTCGAGAAAGGGCGCCAGGGGGCACCCGGTCTCGAAATGCTGCTAAAACTCGGCCGCGCGCTGGGTGTTCGAGATCTGACCGAGCTGACCGGAGATCACGAATTGCTTGTCGGATTTTCCGGCCGCGCCGGGCATCCCGTAGTACCCGCAATCCGAGAAGCGATCGAATCTGTCGACCTCGCACCCTCGGCGTCGCCGATTGCCCCTGCAGAGCTCGCTGCTCGCGTCGATCGGGCATGGAGGCTGTGGCACACCTCATCTACGCCGCGCGCTGACGCCGGCGCAATGTTGCCAGCGCTGATCCGTGACGGACGCCGCGCGCTACGCACCCTCGACGGAGAGGAGCGCCGTGTGGCTGCTGCGGCCTTGGCGGGTGCGTACGCGCTGTCCGAGCAGGTACTCGCCTGGGTTGCTGATGCGCCGCTGCTGTGGATGGCCGCCGACCGGTGCTTGGCCGCGGCCGAAATTGCTGATGACCCGGTAACGCTCGCATCGGCGTCGTGGGTGCTCGGAAATGTCTGGCGGTCGACCAGCCGCGAAGAGGATGCGTACCAACTGACGCAGGACGCGGTCGCGCTCCTCCAGCCACGCCTCGATGGCGACCAGCAGGCGCAATCGCTATGGGGCGCATGCCATCTGCACAGCGCAATCACTGCGGCTCGCCTTGGCCGGGAGGGTGATGCGCTACGTGGTGTCGATCAGGCGATGGGGATGGCGCGCGCTCTGCCGTCCGGATCCGCGCACCCGTGGACACTGTTTGGTGTTGCCAACGCGGAGGTGACTGCGGTGTCTGTACAGGTGGACATGCGCCGGTCCGGTGGCGCGCTGGAGGCTGCGTCAGTGGTGGATCCGGATGCCGTGCCGAGCGTAGACCGGCGAGCTCGTCTGTGGCTCGAGCTGTCGCGCGCTTACGGGCAGCAGAAGGATTGGATCAGCACCCTTGGCGCTCTGAAAACCGCGACGGCAGCATCGGAGGAGTCTATGCGGTGTCATCCGCTCTCGCGCAGTCTCGCTGCTGAACTCGTCACCCACGGGGGAAAGATCGTAGAACGTGAGGCGCGGGCGCTTGCCGTGCGCCTCGGTGTCACTGCATAGCCACCAGCACAAAGAAGCCATACCGGAGTCCGGGGTGGCTCTACCCGCAATCAGGGGTTGCCGATGGTGTGCTGGCAGACGCAGTCGTCATCCCACGGCGGCGTGTGGACAGTGGCGCCGCGTTCACACCGGTGGGTGCGATGTCCGGTGCGGTCGGCAGTGCGGCACGGATCCACCCCGCCAATCCAAGGTCGAGTGGTGTGGTGTGGGGCGCTACGGTGCTGGAGATGAGTGAACGCGTTCTGGTGGACGGGTTGACGGTGCTCGGCGCCGACGGGCAGCGGTTGTGCGGTCCTACGACCTTCCGGATACCTGCGGGCACGGTCACCGCACTGACCGGCCCGTCCGGGTCGGGCAAGACCACAGTGATGCGCGCGCTGCTGGGGCACCTGCCGTCCGCCTCGGCCGGTGCGCGAGGTTCGGTCCGGGTCGCCGGGCACGAGGTGTTCGCGCTGGACCGGGTTGCCCTGCGGCAGTTCCGTCGTCAGCATATCGCCTACGTCGCGCAGGATCCCGGATCCGCGCTGAACCCACTACTGCGGGTGCGCGCCCTCCTGCGGGAAGTCGCTCCGCACGCTTCCAGCGCCGCGCTGGCCGAAACGCTGGAGTCGGTCGGCCTGTCGCCGGAGTACCTGCGCCGCCGCCCCGGTGAACTCTCCGGCGGTCAGCAACGCCGCGTCGCCCTGGCCAGGGCGATCATTCGTCGGACCGACGTACTGGTCCTCGACGAACCGCTGGCCGGGTTACACGGCGTGTTGCGTACCGACATCGCCGGGCAGCTCGCCGAACTCGCCCGTCGGTGCGCGGTGGCGATCCTGCTCTCGGGCCACGACACCGCCCTCGTGCACTCCATCGCCGACGATATCGTGGTGCTCGGCCCGGTCACTGCCTCCGCGTCCTTCCCGTCGCTCGCCGAGGTGGATTCCGAATACCGGGCTGCCGACGATCTATCGGAACGAATCGAGCGCGAAAAAGGCACGCCGACACGATCTTCAGGTGCGCACGCGGGATCTGCGGGGTCACCGAGCGCCGCGTCGCCCGACCGTAGCTCTCGGGTCGCAGTGGTGTTCGACCGGGGACACGCCGCCGAGTCGGTGGCGAACAGTGGGCGGTGTACGCCGGACGCCGTCCCGGACAACGGATCGACGGCTGCCGAGTTTGTTCTGCGCGCGAAAGGAATCGGTGCGTCCGTGGACGGGTGCCGAGTGCTCGCCGACATCGACTTGGATCTCGGTGTGGGCGCCGCTGTCGCGGTGCTCGGCGCGTCCGGCGCGGGCAAGACCACGTTGGCTCGCGTCATCGCGGGTCTGCACGGTGGCGCGACGGGATTTCTCGAACTGCGTGGTAAGTCTCTTTCGGCCGGTCGAGAGCGTCGAATCTTCCATGGCGCGGGTGGCATTCAGCTCGTGACGCAGAATCCGCGATCAGCGCTCAACCCGCGCCGCACGGTCGCCCAGACCCTCGGCCGCCCGCTGCGGCGCATCGGTCACGTCCCGAAGCGGGCACTGTCCGCGCGCGTCATCGATCTCCTCGCCTCGGTGGAGCTGTCCGCCGACCTGCTCTCCCACTACCCCCACGAACTCTCCGGCGGCCAACGCCAACGGGTGGCGCTGGCCCGCGCGGTCGCCGCCGAACCCGCCGTCCTGCTCTGCGACGAGATCACCTCCGCTCTCGACCACACCACCGCCGCCTCGATCATGTCCCTGCTCGATCGCATCCGCGCCGACCGCGGGACCGCCCTGGTGGTGATCAGCCATGACCTGCCCCTGGTCGCGGCGCACTGCCCCCAGGTCGTGGTCCTCGACCACGGCCGCATCGTCGAATCGGGCGACACCGCAACCGTTCTCGCCGCACCGGCGCACACCGCCACTCGCGAGCTGCTCTGTTGACCGCACCGCGGAACCGATATCCAGGTCGACACTGTGCAGTGTCGGCGTCGGAGGTCACCGCGATACCCGGCATCATCTGGATGATGGAAGGGTGGTCCTGACAAAGATCGGCGCCTCGGCCGCCGCCGTGGTGGTCCTCGCGCTCGCCGGCTGCGGGTTCGATCGCACCCCGATCCCGGCGGGCATCCCGCCCGGCCCCGGGACGCCGTTGCCCGTGATCGACCTGGACGCGTCCGGCCGCAGTGCGGTCCAGTTGCGTGAATGGGCCGACGAGCAAGCCGACCGGCTGGGTATCCCATCGGTCGCACTGGAGGCATACGGCTACGCGGCGGCAGTGATGACCAGGGCTCGCCCCGACTGCGGCATCGCGTGGACGACGCTCGCGGGCATCGCCAGCGTGGAGAGCAAGCACGGCACTCATCGAGGGGCGCAGGTCGGACCCGACGGCACGATCCATCCGCCGATCATCGGTGTCCCGCTGGACGGCTCGCCCGGCGTGGCACTGATCAAGGACAGCGATGGCGGTGCGCTCGACGGCGACCCCGCGTTCGACCGCGCCGTCGGCCCGCTGCAGTTCATTCCGGAAACCTGGCACCAGTGGGGCGTCGACGCCAACGGCGACGCGGTCGCCGACCCGCAGAATATCGACGACGCGGCGCTCACCGCGGCCCGCTACCTGTGCGCCAGCGGCGGCGATCTCACCTCCGAGCACGGCTGGCAGCAGGCATTGCTCACCTACAACCAGTCGCACCGCTACTTGCGCACGGTGCGCGAGCGCGCCGCGGTCTACAGCATCGGGCGCCGCGTCTGATCTGCCACGCGCCGGAGTGCCGGTTACCCGCCCCAGCGAGAGGACGATAGGCTCGCAGCGCACGGCCATCCCGTGAGACTTACCGTGTCAGCAGCCGAAGGAGTGTCGTTTTCGTGGCCATCATCGAACAGGTCGGAGCTCGCGAGATCCTGGATTCGCGCGGAAACCCCACGGTCGAGGTCGAGATCGCACTCGACGACGGGACCCTGACCCGCGCGGCCGTGCCCTCGGGCGCGTCCACCGGTGAGCACGAGGCCGTCGAGCTGCGTGATGGAGACGAGCGTTACGGCGGCAAGGGTGTGCGCAAGGCCGTCGAGGGTGTGCTCGACGAGATCGCGCCCGCCGTCATCGGTCTGGACGCCGTCGAGCAGCGCACCGTCGACCAGGTCTTGCTGGATCTGGACGGGACTCCGGACAAGTCCCGACTCGGCGCCAACGCCCTGCTCGGCGTTTCGCTGGCCGTGGCCCGGGCGGCCGCCGAGTCCTCCGGCCTGGAGCTGTTCCGCTACCTCGGTGGGCCGAACGCCCATGTGCTGCCCGTGCCGATGATGAACATCCTCAATGGCGGCGCCCATGCCGACACCGGCGTCGACGTCCAGGAGTTCATGGTCGCTCCGATCGGCGCCCCGACCTTCAAGGAATCGCTGCGCTGGGGTGCGGAGGTCTATCACGCGCTCAAATCGGTGCTGAAGTCCAAGGGCCTGGCCACCGGCCTCGGCGACGAGGGCGGCTTCGCTCCGGACGTGGCGGGCACCAGGGAAGCGCTGGACCTGATCAGTTCGGCGATCGCGAAGACCGGCCTGACACTGGGCAGCGACGTGACCCTCGCACTCGATGTCGCGGCCACCGAGTTCTACACCTCGGCCAGCGGCTACAAGTTCGAGGGAAGTGTGCGTTCGGCCGAGGAGATGGCACAGTTCTACGCCGAGCTGCTCACCAGCTACCCGCTGGTGTCCATCGAGGACCCGCTGTCGGAGGACGATTGGGACGGTTGGGTGGCGCTGACCGACCTGATCGGTGACAAGGTTCAGCTCGTCGGCGACGACCTGTTCGTGACCAATCCGGAGCGTCTGGAAGAGGGCATCGCCAAGGGCGCCGCCAACGCGCTGCTGGTGAAGGTGAACCAGATCGGCACGCTCACCGAGACTTTGGACGCAGTGGAACTGGCGCATCGCAACGGCTACAAGACCATGATGTCGCACCGGTCCGGCGAGACCGAAGACACCACCATCGCCGACCTCGCCGTCGCGGTCGGCAGCGGCCAGATCAAGACCGGCGCCCCGGCGCGCAGTGAGCGGGTGGCCAAGTACAACCAGCTGTTGCGCATCGAGGACGCACTCGGTGATTCGGCGCGCTACGCGGGTGACGTCGCGTTCCCCCGATTCGCGTTCGAGGGCTGACACCACGGTGCGAGCGTCGGGGTCCGGAGGCGGTAGCTGGCGTGACCACGGAAGGCCCAGCGAGTACCGCACAGTAGATACCGAGGCGTGACATGACGGAGCGACGTGCGCGTGGGACCAGTCCAGCCGGACGCGGGGACCGCCGCACGTCGCGTGCCGCCAGATCGCGTCCCGCCGACTCCGCGGCCAAGCGCGGCCGCAGGCGGGCCGAGCCTGCGCAGCAGAAGGCGGGATCGCGCCCGCGCGATCCGGGCTCGGGCGACAAACACGACCACACCATCCTCGGTCTGTCCACCGGCAAGGCGGTGATTCTGGCCGTTGTGTTGTGCGGCCTCGCGCTCACGCTCGCCATGCCGACGCGCACCTACTTCACTCAGCGCGCCGAGGGCGCCCAACTGGCGCAGCAGCGCGACGACCTCGAGGCCGATGTCGGTCGTTTGCGTGATCGCCGTGCGCAGCAACGGGATCCCGCATATATCCGCTCGGAGGCACGGGACCGGCTTCGGTTGGTGCTGCCCGGTGAGACGCCTTACATCGTGCAGGTGCCCGGCATCGAGGCGCCCGCACCGCCCGCGGCGCCTACCAAGTCCAGGGAACCCGATCCCTGGTACACCGAACTGTGGCGCAGCATGTCCGAGCCGCAGTCCACGCAGGCGGCCGCACCACCACTGTCAGGACCGGAAGGACCCAGGTGACCGCACCGAACGACCAGGATCTCGCGATCATCGCCGAGCAGTTGGGCCGCGAGCCGCGCGGCGTGCTCGCTGTCGCCTACCGCACCCCGGACGGGATCCCGGCCGTGGTGAAGACCGCGCCTCGGCTGCCGGACGGTACTCCGTTTCCGACCCTCTATTATCTGACCGATCCTCGGCTCACGGCAGAGGCGAGCAGGCAGGAATCCGCCGGTGTCATGCGCGAGATGACCGAACGGCTGGGCGTCGACCGCGAGTTGGCCGCCGGCTATCGTCGCGCACACGAGAGCTACCTGGCCGAGCGTGACGAGATCGAGTCGCTCGGCACCGAGTTCACCGGCGGCGGGATGCCCGAGCGGGTCAAATGCCTGCATGTTCTGATCGCGCATTCGCTGGCGAAGGGACCCGGGGTGAACCCACTCGGTGACGAAGCGGTGGCGCTGGCCGCCGACCACGGCCTGCGCGGCACCGCGATTGCGTCCGACTGGCCGATGTACGAGCCGACCGGTCCGCGAGACGAGGGAGTGCAGCGATGAGTGACCGGGTCGCCGCCGTGGATTGCGGCACCAACTCCATCCGGCTGTTGATCGCCGACGTGCTCGCCGACGGCGGCTTGGCCGACGTGCACCGCGAGATGCGGATCGTCCGCCTCGGCCAAGGCGTTGACGCGACCGGCTCGCTCGCGCCGGAAGCGATCGAACGGACCCGCATCGCCTTGGTCGACTACGCGGCGCTGATGCGCGAGGCCGGCGTCGGTCGGGTGCGGATGGTCGCCACCTCCGCCACCAGGGACGCCGCCAATCGCGAAGAATTCTTCGCCATGGCGCGGGCCGTGCTCGGCACGGTGGTGGCGGGCGCCGAAGCCGAGGTGATCACCGGGGACGAGGAGGCGCGGCTGTCATTCCGTGGCGCCATCGGTGAACTGGCCAGTGCGGCAGGGCCTTTCGTTGTGGTCGACCTGGGCGGCGGCTCGACCGAACTGGTGTTCGGCGACAGTGACGCGGGCGTGCGTGCCGCGTTCTCCGCTGATGTCGGCTGTGTCCGAATCACCGAGCGTTGCCTCGGCGGCAATCCGCCGACCGCCGAACAGGTCACCGCCGCCCGCGCTTTCGCCGCCGAACGGCTGGCCGAAGCGTTCGCACGTGTTCCGGTGGAGCGGGCGCACACCTGGGTCGGCGTGGCGGGCACCATGACCACCCTGGCCGCGGTCGCGCTGAACCTCCCCGAATACGACTCGCGGAAGGTGCATCTCACCCAGCTGACGCTGGACCAGGTCCGCGCCGTCTGTGACCGTCTGATCGCTATGGACCACGATCAGCGCGCGGCCCTCGGTCCGATGCACCCGGGCCGGGTCGATGTGATCGGTGGGGGCGCGGTCATTACCGAGGTGCTCGCGGAGGAATTGTCCCGCCGGGCTGGAATCGCCCACCTGGTCGTCAGCGAGCACGACATCCTCGACGGCATTGCCCTGTCCATCGCGTGAGCGCCGTCGCGGGTCCTGCCGGTCAAGGGTGCTGTTCGCGCTGGATGTAGTTTGCTGCGCTCTGTGATCTGCCGACCGCGAGGTCGGCGAGCCTGGACAGCGATTCCTTGTTGCGCGGCAGCAACAGTACTTCCTGGAACAGGTCGGGGACGAAGATGCCCGGCCCACGCTTGATGTGCTCGTACATGCGGACCTCGGTCTGGTCGAGTGCCGTCTCGGTGAGTTCCAAGCGGATCCATGCCGCGCCGAGTGGCCGGAGTTTGGCCTCCAGCTCCAGCAGATGCGGCGGGTCGACCTCGCTGACCTGCGTGGAGTCGTCGACGGTACACGGCCACATGCCGACGCTGTAGTGCAGCCGACTGCCGACCGCCGGCCAATCCGGGTCGACCGCGCGGATGTGCGAGGCGCCGACCACCCAGGCGGCGAACAGCCAGCCGTCGGACAGGACGGCGAAGATCTGTTCCGCCGATGTCGGCACGGTCATCTCGACGTGGACCATCAACACATCACTTTCTGCGCGGGCCTGCTAGGTCGCGGTGAGTTTGCCTGCTACCGGGTGGATGCCCGACCGCAGCAGGCGCAAACGTTCGGTGCCTCGAGCAGAGACAAGCGGACGCGCTGAACAGAACAAACAGAACAACCGAATGCCTCCGCATGGCTGACCGGCGTGCGATGGTCTGGGCATGGTTGAAGCGGCAACATCGCTGGAATCAGCGCAGACACGGACACTGTTGGGCCACCCGATCGGGCTGGCCAACCTGTTCGGTGTCGAACTCTGGGAGCGTTTCTCGTTCTACGGAATGGTCACCATTCTCGGGTATTACCTGTACTACTCGGCCACCGACGGCGGGATGGGACTGGCCAAGGACACCGCCGTCGGCATCGTCGGCGCATATGGCGGTCTGGTCTACCTGTCCACGGTGCTCGGGGGCTGGATCGCGGACCGGCTGCTCGGCATGGAGCGCACCCTGTTCTGGGGCGGTGTCGTAGTCATGATCGGGCATATCGCACTGGCCGTGCTGCCCGGACTGGCCGGCGTCGGGGCGGGCCTGCTGTTGGTCGCGTTCGGCAGCGGCGGGTTGAAGGCCAATGCCTCGTCGCTGCTGGGCACCCTCTATACGAAAGGGGACGCGCGCGCGCACGGCGGGTTCACATTGTTCTATCTGGGCATCAATCTCGGCGCGTTCACCGGCCCGTTGCTCACCGGGCTGCTGCAGACCCACCTCGGCTTCCATTACGGCTTCGGTGCGGCGGCGATCGGGATGGCGCTGGGTCTCACCCAGTATGTGGTGTTTCGCCGCAACCTCGGCACGCACGGCCGCGAGGTACCGAATCCGATCTCGCGCAGTGCCGTCGGGCCGTTGGTCGCCGCACTGGCCGCGGCGGCGGTGCTCGTCGCCGTGGTGTGCGTGCTCGGCCTGGTCACCTTGGACAACCTTCCCGAGGTGACGACCGGTCTCATTGTCGCCACTTCGGCCGGGTATTTCGCGGTACTGCTCACCAGCGCCAAGGTCACCCCGCTCGAACGCAGCCGGGTGCGCGCGTTCCTTCCGTTGTTTGTCGCCAACGCGGTGTTCTGGTCGCTGTTCAAGCAGATGTTCACGGTGCTGGCGGTCTACTCCGACGAACGGATGAACTGGAACATTTTCGGCTGGACCGCACCGTCGAGCTGGATCGGCGCGGTCGAGCCGACCTGGGTCATCCTGCTGTCACCGGTGTTCGCGGTCCTGTGGACCACACTGGGACAGCGCGCCCCGAGTACACCACGGAAATTCGCGCTCGGCGTGATCGGCATGGGTGTCGCGTTCTGGTTGTTCGTGCCCATGTCCGGCACCGAAGGACATGCCGTGCCGGTCCTGCTCGTGCTGGCGATCATGGCGGTGTTCGCCGTCTCCGAGCTTCTGCTGTCGCCCATCGGTCTCGCGGTGACCACCCAATTGGCGCCGGAAGCGTTCCGCGCCCAAATGATGGCGTTGTATTTTTTCTCGATAGGTATCGGGACGTCGATGTCGGGTACCTTGGCTCGGTTCTATGACCCAGGCCATGAATTCGCCTATTTCGGTATCACCGGAACGGTCGTGGTGTGTGTGGGGCTGATCGTCGCCGCTATCGCACCATGGATCAGCAGGTTCATGGCCGGCGTGCACTGATACGCCGCCGGGGTCCAGAACGAATGCACCACAGTGATGATGAAGGAGAACGCGTGACGAACCCTGGGCCACAGGCCGCGACGACGGGTGATGTCTCGTCTCGATGGGGCGGTCTGTTTCGCACCAAATCCGTCGAGCAGTCGATCCGTGATACCGACGAACCCGACTCGAAACTCCGCAAGGACTTGACCGCCTGGGACCTCACCGTTTTCGGCGTGGCGGTGGTAGTCGGCGCGGGTATCTTCACGCTCACCGCCCGCACGGCGGGCAACGTCGCGGGCCCCTCGGTCTCGCTCGCGTTCGTCTTCGCCGCGATCGCCTGCGGATTGACCGCGCTGTGCTACGCCGAGTTCGCCTCCACCGTTCCGGTGGCGGGTAGCGCGTACACGTTCTCCTACGCCACCTTCGGTGAGCTCGTCGCCTGGATCATCGGCTGGGATCTGATCCTGGAATTCGCGCTCGCCGTGGCAGTGGTGGCCAAGGGCTGGTCGCAGTACCTGGGTGAGGTGCTCGGTACCACGTCGCCGGTCGTCCACTTCGGCTCGGTGTCCTTCGATTGGGGTGCGGTGCTGCTGATCGCGGTGCTCGGTGTGCTCCTCGCGACGGGCACCAAGGTGTCGTCACGGGTATCGGCGGTGGCGGTGGCCATCAAGCTCGGCGTGATCGCGCTCGTTCTGGTCGTCGGAGCGACCTACTTCAAGACGTCCAACCTCACCCCGTACATTCCGCCGTCGCAGGCCGGCGAGGAGGGCGAGGGCCTGCGGCAGTCGCTGCTGTCCTATCTGACCGGCGCCGGGCAGAGCAACTACGGCTGGTACGGCCTGCTCGCAGCGGCCAGTCTGGTGTTCTTCGCGTTCATCGGCTTCGACGTCGTCGCCACCACCGCGGAGGAAACCAAGAACCCGCAGCGCGCGATTCCACGCGGCATTATCGGCTCGCTGCTGATCGTCACCGTCCTATACGTCGCGGTGTCGCTCGTACTCACCGGCATGGTGCCCTACACCGAACTGGCCGGCAAGGACGCCACCTTGGCGACGGCGTTCGCGATCAACGGGGCGACCTGGGTGAAGAACATCATCTCGATCGGGGCGCTCGCGGGCCTCACCACCGTCGTGATGGTGATGTTCCTCGGGCAGACGCGGGTGCTGTTCGCGATGGCCCGCGATGGCCTGGTGCCGCGTGGGCTCGCGCGCACCGGCAAGAACGGCACGCCGGTGCGCATCACCGCTCTGGTCGGCGTGGCGTGCGCGCTGCTCGCCGGGTTCGTGGACTTCGGCACGTTGGAGGAGATGGTCAACATCGGGACGCTCTTCGCGTTCGTGCTGGTCTCGGTCGGTGTGCTCATCCTGCGCCGCACCCGTCCTGAGCTGCCGCGCGGCTTTCGGGTCCCGCTTGTGCCGTACGTACCGGTCCTCGGAGTCCTGGCCTGCCTGTGGCTGATGTTGAATCTGTCGGTGGAGACCTGGCTGCGCTTCGTCGTGTGGATGGCGATCGGGTTCGTCGTCTACTTCGCCTACTCCAGGCGCCACTCAGTCCTGCGCAAAACTCCCATCCAGTAGCCCCCCGCGAGCGCGACATGGTGGGTGGGAATGCCAGCCACCATGTCCCGTTCGGCTCGTCCGGTGACGGCGGTAGCCTGGCGCGGTGTCGCAGCGTGAGTTGGTTGTTCTCGGGACCGCTAGTCAGGTGCCGACGAAACAGCGGAACCACAACGGTTACTTACTTCGGTGGGATGACGAGGAGGTCCTGTTCGACCCTGGCGAGGGGACCCAGCGACAGATGACCTATGCCGGAGTCACCGCCACCGGGCTCACTCGGATCGGCATCACCCACTTCCACGGCGACCACAGTCTCGGCCTCGCCGGAGTCGTGCAGCGGATCAATCTCGACCGCGTGCCGCATCCGGTCGATGTGTGGTTCCCGGCGTCGGGCGCCGCCTACTACGACCGGCTCGTCAACGCGACCTCCTACTATCACCGCGCCGAACTGCGGCCCCGCCCGATCGCGGGCCCCGGCGAAGTGGACCTGCCCGGGGCGCCTTTCACCATCACCGCGGCCCGGCTGTCCCATCCGGTGGATACCTTCGGATACCGACTCAGCGAGCCGCCCGGCCGGCGTATTCTGCCGGACCGTTTGGATGCCCTCGGCCTCCACGGCCCGATCATCTCCGAACTGCAAACGCGGGGCAGCGTCGAACTCGAGGGTCGCACAATCACTCTGGACGAGATCAGCGAACCACGGCCCGGCCAGAACTTCGCCTTCGTCATGGACACCCGGCTGTGCCCAGGCATCCAGGAACTCGCCGCCGACGTCGATATGCTGGTCATCGAGGCCACCTTTCTGGACGTCGACGCGCACTTGGCCACGGAATACGGCCACCTGACCGCGGGTCAAGCCGCCAAGGCCGCCGCCGACGCGGGCGTGCGCACCCTCGTGCTCGCCCATTTCTCCCAGCGCTACCGCGACCTCGACGAGCACCTCGCCGAGGCGGCGAAGTACTTCGACGGCGAAATCCATATTGCGACCGATCTCGACCGAATCGCGCTACCACCACGACGCTGACCACTTGTGCCACCTATTTCTGCCGCGGACGCTAACGCTTGGCCGCCGCCACCGATCTAGTTCTCTGGGACGCCTGCCACCACCGAGCCGAAACGACCACCGCCCCACCGAACCCAGCACCGCCCCGACCACCACCTCGGCAACGGCCACGCCCCGCCACCCGACGAACACTCGGAATTCCGGTACATCCGTACGACTCGGTACGCTGTCCGGGACGCCCCCATAGCCCAATTGGCAGAGGCAGCGGACTTAAAATCCGCAAAGTGTCGGTTCGAATCCGACTGGGGGCACGTACCCAGGTCTGTGCTGGGGCCAAATCGGGTATTCGCGTGGCCACCGTCGGGTCTCCGCGTAGCAGTACAGAGAATTTCTCATCGTGCTATCGCAATCGTTGGTGTGGTCGGCCACGGGAACGGCCCGCGGGGGTTCGCCCGCGCGACCAGAGTGGCCGTCGCCGGGCGAGCGTGGTTCTAGTCGGTGTTCACCGGAGCGGGTATCGCGCGCCGGGCAATACCGAGTTGGCCGCAACAGCGAAACGATCGACGGCTGGACCAAACCGGGGACGGTTGGAGCACGAATCTCCTGCAATGCCGTTCCAGGGCGCCGGCAGTAGCCACAGCATTCTGCACCACCATTTGCGAAAGTGCCGTCAACATGGACGCGAGAGGGCTCCCGACAGTGAAAGCACTGCGATGGACGCGTACGGCAGCACCGCGCTGGGTTTTGGTCGGCGCGCTGGCCGCTGCAAGCCTGGTAGGCGCGATGAGCACCGCCACGGCGGCGCCCGGGACTGCCCGAGTTGTCTCGGCGGAGGACCTGAACAACCGACAGCAAAATGTCCGGGTGTTCTCGCCCGCCATGGACAGAGAGATCTTGGTGCAAGTCATCCGCGCCGCGGATACGACGAAACCGCGGCCCACGATGTACTTGCTCAACGGCTCCGGGGGCGGTCCGAATCAGAGCGGGTGGGACGCACAGACCGATGTCGTGAGTTTCTTGCGCGACAAAGATGTCAACGTCGTAACCCCATTCGGCGGCAGCAACTCCTACTACACCGACTGGGTGCGTGACGACGCCGTCCTGGGACACAACAAGTGGCAGACGTTCATCAACGAGGAACTACCGCCGGTTATCGAGGCGTTTTTGGGTGCCAACGAAAACCGGACGTTGGTGGGCGTGTCGATGAGTGGTACTTCGGTACTGAACTTGGCGATCGCCAAGCCCGGTTTCTGGAAGAGTGTGGCGTCCTACAGCGGTTGCGCGCAGACCTCGGACCCGATCGGGCAGGAGTTCGTCCGGCTGACGGTGGAGAACTGGGGAGGTGGGCAAAGTGTCGAGAATATGTGGGGCCCCCGCAGTGGACCGTTGTGGCGCGCCAACGACCCACTGGTCAATGCGGACCGGCTGCGCGGCACCGCCGTCTATTTGAGTACGGGTAGCGGCATTCCGGCGGCGCCGCACGACACTCCGGCCGATCCGCGGGTGCAGGACGGTCGGGTTCCGCTGCCGGTACAGATCGTATTCGGCGGGCCGATCGAGGCGGCGACCCGTTTCTGCACGGTGAACCTGACGAATCGGTTGCGCGAACTGAATATCCCGGTGACGCTGGATGATCGGCCGGTGGGTACGCATTCCTGGGGCTACTGGGAAGATGACCTGCACCGCTCCTGGCCCTTCCTCGCGGAGTCGATCGGCAGCCGCGTGGAGTGAGTTCGATCAGCGCGAACATCCGGATCTCTGAAGGCCCGCGGAAATACTCGTTCGCATTACCACAGCCGAGCGCGCTGTCAAACGTATCCCTTTCGATGAACTCCGGGTGCGCGGAAGTCGCGATCCCACCATCGTGACTCGCTACCTGGTCGGCGCCCGCGATCCTTCCGGCGCCTTTGATGTATTCTTTGGTCTCCGTGACGTTTCATAATTCGTCCGTGTAACACTCGGAACGGTTTTGGAGGCTCTGCCGAATTTCTACTGCACTGTCGATCGCGTCGCGAGCGATTCGCAGAAACTCGGCAGCGCCTCGGCCACAGTTTTCGATGGTTGGAGTGCTGCCCCTGTATGGGTGACCTGCGGTCGCGCACCGTGATAGTCGACGACCGGCGGTGGGGTCAGTTCGTGCAAGCCTCGTCAGAGGTGCAGTACCGGTCGAATATGACGATCAGTGTGTGGTTTCGGAAGCGGGAGCGTCCGGTCCTCAGCCGGAATACGACTCGTTCAAACTGTCCAGGGACTCGAGGTCGGCGATCGCCTGCATGATCCGTTCCACGTTGGCGAGGCTGATGTCTCGGGGTTGCATGTCCGGTTGCATGCGGCCCTGGCCGAGGGTGCCGACCCAGGCGAACATGCCCTGGAAGGTTTGCTGCCGGTAGTGCAGCCATGCCTCGTTGAACCCGGGGGCGTCGCCGCCCGCGGCCTTGAGCCGATCGAGGTAGAACTCGAGCAGTTCGCGTTCCCATGCTCTGCGGTTCTCGATGGTCAAGTTGGACATCAACGCATAGGCGAAGTCGAGCGCCCAGTTCCCGCGCAAGGTGCACTGCCAGTCGTAGAGGCCCATTCGGCCGTCGGCGGTGCGGTACCAGTTTCCAGCGTGCACATCGGCGTGCACCAGCGTCTGCGGCGTGCTCGAGTGCAGTGCCATCGCGCGGAAAAGAGCAGGCCACAGCTCCTTTCGGCGCTTCAGCAGTTCCGGCGGGATCGCTGCCTCGCCGCGCGCGACGCCGTTGCGGAACATCTTGCCCGTGTTGATCATGTTGTCGATCGTGGTGTGCCAGTTCTCGCCGGTCAGCAGCCAGCCGAAATCGGTGCGCAGCCGCGGGCTGTCCCAGAATGCCCCGTGGTAACAGGCCAACTGACTCACCATGTCTTCGGCCATCGCCCGATCCAGCACCCGGGTCAGCGGATTGCCGAACGTCGCGCCCTTGGTCGTGACGACGTTCTCCAAGAGGAACAGCGACCGGAATGATCGCGGATCGAATTCGGCGTGGTAGCCGACCGGCGCTTCCATGTCGAGTTCGGGTCGAATGCTTGTGTAGAAACCGGACTCGTTCTCCAGCAGATGGCACAGGCCACAGACAATCCGCTGGGTCAGCGCCGTAGTGGATTTGGAGAACAGCTCGGTCGGGAGTCCGGCCGAGCGACCAGCCTCGTTGTACTCCACCGAGATCGCCCGGCGCGACGACGTTCCATCACTTCCGCCGGTGAGCGCGACCGACTCGACCTTCGCATCCGGATGGCCGTCGCACAGCACGGCGGTCAGCCATTCGGGGGTCAGCGATTCCGGCGCGGCGGGTACTTCGCCGAGCCGGGCCGTGGTCGCGGACCGGCTGATTCGCTCGGTCAGATAGTGTCCGGCAATCCGCGCCGTGAATGCTACGGCCCGACTCTTTTCGCGTACCGACACGCCAACCACCTTTGCCCTTCGACAACTGCCCCTACCCGCCAGCAGCCTATAGCGAATCCCGCTGGGCCGCGCGGTGCTTGGCGTCGTGTGCTGCTCCATGACGGCGGCGCAGTACATGCGTTGGCCGGACAGCGGCACGTGTTGGACCTGGCCCGGTAGCGAACGGTCAGCGCGAAAGGCCGTATGCCCGAGCGATGATGCGCTCCAGCACGGTGCGGGGAAGCAGGCGGCGCAGGGCGAACATGGCGGGGGCGTTACTGCCGACGGCATAGAGCGGACGAGGGCGCCGTGCCTCGATCGCTGTCACGATGGTGCCGGCCACCTTCTCCGGCGTAATGCCTCGCGCCTGCTGTTCGTCCAGTTTCGCCAGGAAAGTGGTGAAGTCGGCGGTGTGCGGGGAACCCTCGGCGAGATATTTCGTCCGACGATCCCGTAGCCCGGTGTCGACCTGGCCGGGTTCGACTGCGGTGATCCACACACCGAAGACCGACTCTTCGAATCGGGCGGCCACCGCGAAGCCGCGCAGTGCCGCCTTGGTCGCGACGTAGGACGAGCGATAGGGCATCGGGAAGCTCGCGAGCATCGATCCGACCATCACCACGCGGCCGTAGCCGCGCTGCCGCATCCCTGGCAGCAGCGCCTGGGTCAACGCGACCGGCCCCAGCACGTTCAAGTGGAACAATCGCTCGACCGCTTCGCTCGGCAGCTCGGCCAGCGGTCCGGCCTGGCTTTCGCCCGCGTTGTTGACCAGCACGTCGACCTGGTCGAGTCCGGCGACGAACGCCTCCACCGATGCTTTCTCGGTCAGATCGAGCGCGCGGTACTCGACCCCGGACACTGCCCCCGCGCCGATCGCGTCCGGAGCACGGCTGGTCCCGATCACCCGATATCCCCGCTCGACCAGCGCGACGGCGGTAGCCCTCCCGATCCCGGACGAGGCACCCGTAACGACCGCAACGCGGGACATGCGAATCTCCTTCCGATACGAATCGGCCGACCCTATCGCGACACCGGCGCGACGCGCCCGCGTTCGCCCGACCGCTCCCCACGGGAGTCACCTCGACCGCATCGCCAACTCGGAATATGACACGGTGGAGCACCTGCTCGAGCCGCCAAGTCCGACAACTGATCCGGGCCGCTGCTCGGTTGTGGTCCAGCGGCTCTCTTCGCGAGCCGTTTCGATGGCGGTGATCCGGGCATTCCCTGCGCATCGGATACCGGATCAGCGGCTGGAGGCAGCGCGATGACAGCGGATGACAAGCCGTGGGAAATACCCCCGCTCGACGACGCACCGGATATCGCTCGCGTCGCCGAACAGCAACCGGGGCAGACTTTGGCCGACGCCAAGAATTGGCCAGGGTACGGGCTGCTCCTGGTCGCGGCCGTCGTCGCTGTCGCCGCCGCGGCGATCGCGGGCTGGGGGTTCGCTCATGCTGCGACCGTGGCCGCGCTCATCGCCGCGGTCGCGTTGCTCACCGGTGGCTCGCTCGTCGTCGTCGAACGACTGCGCAGCAGGGCGCGGGCGCGGAAGGAGGCGGGCGAACAGATCGCACCCGCTTGGCAAACGATCGTGCCGCCGCAAGGCTGACGATTCGGCGCCGCTCAGTCTCGCGGCAGGAAGCCGGATTCGATGAACTCCCGGACGTAGGTGTCCACCACCGGACGGTCCACGGGCGGGCATTCCACGCCGGTGCCCGCCAAAGCCGCGCGGCTGTGCGCATCGGCCAAGTCGAAGCGTCCGGCGAGATCAGCGAAGGACGGAGTGAGCAGCGCGGTGCGCGCGAGCGAGTCGTCTCCGACCGCGCTGCGTCGACGGGACTCTCGAACGAGGCCGTCACGCACCGTTTCCAGCGAGGCCGTCGCCACCGGTAGCCCGTGCGCGCGCAAGCTGGCGAGGATCTCGCTCACCGCGACCGGCGTCCGATTGACCAGGTGATAGACCGTGTGCGCGCGGGGACGGCCGGAAATCTCCACGATCGCGCGTGCCACGTAGTTCACCGGGACCAGCGAGACCGTCGCGTCCGCCACGTCGGGCGCCATGCCGAGAATCGCGACGGAACGGATCATGTTCCAGAACGAATCGTCGGTGCTGTTCACGCCGACGTTCGGGTCGCCACAGATCGTGCCCGGCCGATAGATGGCGACCGGCACGCCACGTTCGCCGGCTTGGCGCACAAGTTCCTCGGCGACCCACTTGGAGGCGAGGTATCCGTTGCCGGACAGTTGGTCCGACCGCAGCCGGACCGCCTCCGCGACCACCGTGGAGGTCGGCGCCGCAGCGACCGCGGCGCGGATCGTCGAGATGAGATGGACCGGTTTGAGGCGGCCGGTCACGGCTAGCCGCAGCAGCTCACGGGTTCCCTCGACGTTGGCCGGCCGTAGCCGCGCGTACGGCGCGACCGGATTGACCCGCGCCCCGTTGTGATAGATCGCGTCGACACTGTCGGCGAGGCGGTCGTAGTCGGCGGCGTCGAGACCGAGCCGTGGTGCGGTCAGGTCACCCGCAACGACGACGATCCGCTCGGCGGCGGCATCGCCGGCCAAGCGATAGCGGCACTGGGCGCGCAGGATGCGATCGATGCCCTCCTCGGCGCTGTCCGCGCGAACCACGCACCAGACCCGGGCATCGGTGCGATTCAGCAGCTCGTGCAGCAGATGGGCGCCGAGAAAACCGGTCGCACCGGTCAGCAGGACCTCCTGAGGTGGCCCAGTGTGTGCGGGCGCGCATCCGTCGATGGCGAATTCGGGGTCGAGTACGGCATCGGCGTCCGGCGTAGGAGGGGCTTGTGGCTTGCTCGTCTCGGACAGCCACGCGGCGAGACCGGTAGCGGTCGGTGTGGTGAGGACCGCCGACATCGGCACGTCTCGTGCCAACTCGGACGACAGCCGTCGATGTAGGGCGAACGCCAGCAGCGACGATCCACCGAGTTCGAAGAAGTTGTCCTCGACACCGACCGGGGACACCGCGAGCACCTCGGCGAACACGTCGGCGACCACCTGTTCCAGCGGCGTCCCGGGCGCGACCTTTCCTGGTGTCACGAACACCGGCCGCGGTAGGGCGGCGCGGTCGAGTGTGCCGTCGGTGGTGACCGGGAGCGAGTCGAGCACCACCACTGCCGACGGCACCATATACGCGGGCAGTGACCGAGAGGCGAAGTGTCGCAACGCCTCCACGTCGAGGACAGCGCCTGGGGCAGCAACGACGTAGCCGACGAGCCGATCCCCGAGTTCGGATGGCTCGACTGTCACCACCGCCTGGCCGATGCCGGGGTCGGCCAGCAGGGCGGCCTCGATCTCGCCGGTCGCGATGCGGTGACCGTGCACCCACACCCGAGAATCCGTGCGCCCCTGATAGTCCAGCGTGCCTCCACGATTCCAGCACACCAGGTCTCCGGTCCGGTACATCCGCTCGCCCGGGCCGCCGAGCGGATTCGCGACGAACCACTGCGCGGTGTCGCCCGGCCCGCCATGGTAACCGCGGGCGAGTTGAACTCCGGCGCAATAGAGTTCGCCCACCACACCCACCGGAACGGGCCGTAGCCGTGCATCGAGGACCAAGGACTGCGAATTCCATTCCGGCACACCGATCGACCTACCGATGATCGGCGGATCCGCGGCGGGAAACGCGTGCTGTGTGATGCCGACCCCGGTCTCCGTCGGGCCGTACAGGGTGTGCACCTGCGCGGGGCTGATCAGCGCGAAACTCCGTGCCGTAGTCGGGGGCAGTGCCGCGCCGACGACGAAGACCACACGCAACGAGGCCAGGTCGGCGGCGGTCGCGTGTTCGGTGAACGCGGCGAGCATGGTGGGAACGAAATCAGTGAGTGTCACTCGATGTTCGGCGACGAGCCTGCTCAGGGAACCGGGATCGCGGTGCTCGACGGGACCTGCCAGCACCAGCCGAGCGCCCGCGCGCAACGGAAGGAAGTAGTCCCACAGCGACACGTCGAAGGTCGGGGTGTGGTGCAGATACACATCTGTGGTGTCGACGCCGTACTCGTGCTGCATCCAGGTGAGCTGGTGCACGATCGCCCGTTGGGTGAGCACCACCCCGTTCGGGCGGACGGTGGACCCGGAACCGTACAGCAAGCAGGCGGGATGATCCCCGTGCAGCAGTGTGGGACGCTCGCCGTCGGTCACCGGCGCGGAATCGTAGCCGGCCAAGTCGAGGGTATCGAGGTTGTGTGTTGCGGCGGTGCAGCCGTCGTCGGTGGTGGTCAGCACGCACCGCGGCGCTGCGGATTCGACCAGGTAACGGAGGCGTTCGGCGGGGTGATCGGGATTGATCAGCACCCAGGCCGCGCCCGCCTCGGCGATCGCGCACAGCGCGACGACCTGCTGCACCGACCGGCGCATGGCCACCGCCACAACAGTGTCCGGGGCGACGCCCTGCCCGATCAGCCAGCGGGCCAGTCGGGCGGATCGGGCGCGCAACTGCCCGTAGCTGAGGGTGTCCGGCCCGTACACCACGGCGATCGCGTCCGGGATCGACGCGGCGTGGCGCCCCAGCGCCGCCGTGAGTGGCTCGGGCGGGACGTCGTGCTCGGGCCCGCTACCCCAGGACCGAATCCGTTTGTGTTCGACCTGGTCCATGATGTCGAGGTCACCGACCGCGACGGTGGGATCGGTCGCGACCTGCAGCAGGATGCGGACGTAGCCGTCGAGGAATCGCTGCACGGTGTGCTCGTCGAAAAGATCGGTGCTGTAGTCGAACCGGATGACGATCTCGCCCGGCGCCCCGTCGCTGTCGCGGGCATCCACCACGCCGATATGCAGGTCGGTTGTCACCGTGTCGGAGTCCACGTCGAGAAACGAGACGCTCGGACCAGGCAGCTCATGGGTGGCCTTGGCGAAGTTCTGGAACGCGAAGCCGACTTGGTACAGCGGATGCCGCCCCGGCGACCGCGTCGGGTTGACCGCGTTCACGACGTGTTCGAACGGAACCTCGGAGTGGGCGAAGTTCGCCAGATCCCGTTCCCTGGAGCGGTCGAGCAGCGCGGCGAAACTCTCCCGCAGGTCGATCCTGGTTCGGGCGACGGTGGTGTTGACGAACATGCCGACGACGTCCCCGAGCGCAGGCTCGGCGCGGTTGGTCATCGGCACACCGATGGCGATGTCGACGCTGCCCGACAGCCGGGCCAGCAGCACGGCCAGCGCTGATCGCATCACCATGAACAGCGTCGCGCGTCGCGCACCCGCGACGGCGAGCAGGTCGCGGTGCAGGGTCGCCGACACCGACCGCTGGATCGATGAGCCACGTAGTGAGGCCGACGCCGGGCGCGACCGGTCGGCGGGCAAGTCGAGTTCGTCGGGCAGACCGGCCAGCTCCTCGGTCCAGTACGCCAGTTGGCGGGAGAGCATCGATGTCGGGTCGTCTGCGGCGCCGAGCAGGTCGCGCAGCCACAGGGCGTAGTCGGCGTACTGCACGAGTTGCGGCCGCCAGGTGGGTGTGTTGCCCTCGCGTCGTGCGTGGTACGCGTCGGCGATGTCGCGGGCCAACGGTGCCAGCGAGGAACCGTCGGCGCAGATGTGGTGCAGGGCGCAGACCAAGATGTACTCCTGGGGCGTGTGCAGCAACCGAACCCGCAGCGGCACTTCGGCCGATAGGTCGAAACCCTGGTGCAAGATGGTGTCGGCCTGGTCGGGCACCGCGTCGTCGAGCACATCCTCGACGGTGAGATCGCCGATCACCCGCTCGGTGTCGAGAATCAGCTGACGCGGGCCCGCGTCGTCGGCGGGGTACATCGTGCGGAGCGACTCGTGCCGCTGGACGGTGTCGGTGAGCGCCGCCCGGAACGCGGGGACGTCCAACTCCGACAGTCGCAACACGAAACCGATGTTGTCGACCGGCGACGTCGGATCGAACTGATTGCGCAGCCAGAACCGAAGCTGGGCGGGCGAGAGCGGGATTCGCGCGGGCCGCGACCGAGCCAGCAGAGCCGGGCGGGCGGTGTCGAAGTACTGCGAGCGGACCGCCGTGGCCAATCTGGCGACGGTCGGATGGTCGAATATCAGTCGGGTGGGAACCTGCACGCGCCAGCTCTCGCTCAGGAGGGCGGCGGCCTGCCCGGCCAGCAGCGAATTGCCACCGGCCGCGAAGAAATCGGCGTCGGCGCCGAAACGTTCCCGGCCGAGCACGCGGGCGAAGACCTCGGCGACCAATTCTTCCCCGAGATCGGACACCGGGCGATAGTCCAGCCGCTCGAGCGCACGTGCGCGCAGTGCCGCACGATCGGCCTTGCCGGACGGGGTCCGCGGGATCAGGTCGATGGCCGCGATGGTGTTCGGCAGCAGGTATTTCGGCAGCATGGTGGCGAGTGCGTCGGTCAGCGCGGTGGTGTCCGGCGGGTGTCCGGGTTCGGGCTGGATGAAAGAGACCAGGCTCGTCTCGCCGGTGCTGCTCGTGCGGTCGACGGTCACGGCCATCCGGACACCGGGTTGGGTCGAGAGGATCGCGTCGATCTCGCCGAGTTCGATCCGGAATCCGCGCACTTTGACCTGATCGTCGCCGCGGCCGAGATAGTCCAGTTCGCCGGCGGAGTTCCTGCGGACGATGTCGCCAGTGCGATACATCCGGGAACCGGGCGGTCCGAACGGATCCGCCAGGAATCGTTGCGAGGTCAGGTCGGGTCGTCCGAGATACCCTCTGGCCACACCGGGGCCGGCGAGGTAGAGCTCGCCGACCACGTCCACGCCGACCGGGCGTAGTCGCTGGTCGAGCACCTGGCAGCGCATACCGCGCACGGCCGATCCGATGGTGACCGGGGCGCCGGGGGTCAACGCGGAGCTGAGCGTGGCCAGGATAGTGGATTCGGTCGGTCCGTAGGCATTGTGGAACATGCGCTGGGCTGCCCAGTGCCGCACCAGCATCGGCGGGCACGGCTCGCCGCCGACCAGAACCGAGCGCAGCGTGGCAAGGCCGCTCGGCTCGATCGAGGCCAGCGTGGACGGTGTCAGGAAGGCATGGGTGATCGCGTGCCGCGCGAGCAGATCCACCAAGGCGGCGCCGCCGTAGACGGTCGGCGGGGCAAGCACCATCGTGGCCGCCGAGGTGATCGCGAGCAACAGTTCGAGTACCGCGGCGTCGAAGCTCGGTGACGCGAAATGCAGGACCCGTGCGTCCTTGTCGAGCGCGTGCCGCGCGGCCAGCTCGGCACACAGTGGGGCGAGCCCGGCGTGGGTGACCGCAACGCCTTTCGGCCGCCCGGTCGACCCGGAGGTGTAGATCACGTAGGCGACATTCGCGGCGCGCGGCCGGGTAGGCCGATCGAGGTAGGCGATCGAACTCACGGGATTCGCCGACGTCCGCGCGGCCACCTCGGGGTCGTCGAGTGCGAGCCACCGCACGTCCGTGGGCAACGTCGTCGCGTGTACGCGCCGGGTCAGCCCGAGCGTTGCGCCACAGTCGGCCAGCTGGAACTCGATGCGGGAGGCGGGGAGTCCCGGATCGATCGGTACGAACGCGGCTCCGGTCTTCGCGACCGCCCACACCGCGAGAATCGAGTCGAGCGAGCGGGGGAGCGCGACCGCCACCATGGTTTCGGGACCAGCGCCCAGGTCCAGCAGGGTCCGTGCCAGTTGGGACGAGCGGGCGTCGAGATCTCGGTAGGTGATCTCGGTCTTCGCGCTCCGCACGGCGATGCCGTCGGGATTGTGCTCCACCGCGGCGGCGAGCAAGGCGCCGAGTGTCGGCGGGCCCGGCTCGATCGACCCGCGGCGCCGTCCATTCCGGACGGGCGGACGAGGTTCCCGGATACCACTGGTCATGACTTCGTCCGTTCGGAGTGGCTGTGAACGCGGTGATGCTATAGCCGATTGCCATGGCTCTCCACGAATGAGAAGCACACCGGACGGCCGGCGAAGCGGATGACGCCGCCGGACGCTGTGGATTCGGCCGTTACGCAGGCGCTATTCGGTCGCGTGCGTCGCGATCCCGTTCAGCACGCAGCGGAGTCCGACGGCGAAGCGCGGGTCCTGTCGATCGACCGCGCATCGTCGCCCAGGATGGTGGTGGACGGGCCGCGCCGATATCGAGGTCCACGATATCGGCGCGGCCACGGGCTCAGCTCGGGCCGAGCATGGCGTGCATCTGGTCGATCTCCGCCCGCTGATTCGCGATGATCTCGCGCGCGAGCGCTTGCGCGTCGGCATTCGTGCCCGCGGTCAGCTCGGTCTCGGCCATGGCGACCGCGCCGGTGTGGTGCTCGATCATCATGTTCAGCCACTGACGGTCGAAGTCCGGACCGGATGCGGCCTGCAAGGTGGACATCTGCTCGGCGGACATCATGCCGGGCATGCCGTGGCCGGCATGGCCGTCCGCGGTGGGGGCGGGCTTGCCGAAGCTCTGTAGCAAGGTGGTGATCTGCTGCATCTCCGGCGCCTGCGCCCGTTGTATAGCTGCGGCGAGGGCGAGCAGCTGTTGGTTCTGACTGCGGCCGGGCACCAGTTGCCCCATGTCGACGGCCTGCGCGTGATGCGGGTACATCATCTGCAGAAAGGTCACGTCGGCGTCGTTGAAATCGGTGCGGGTCGGCGTGCTCGAGGTCGCCACCGCACTCGATGATGTGCCGTGGTCCATGCCTGGCATGGTGTGGGAATCGCCGCTGCCGCATCCAGCGAGGGCGAACGCGGTCGCGGCGAACGCGAGGATTGTCCGGGTACGGATGATGAACATGCTTACTCCTTGCGAATGGAACGTCTGAGAGCGGAGTCGGCAAGGCCGCGACCGCGGTTCGGACACACGGAAGCGGCGTGACTGTCAGACTCGCAGAATCGCCAATTCGGCCAAGGTGAGTACGGTCCACGGTGGTGGTCGTTCGCGCCGTGGACGCCAATGCCGCGGTAGTGCGCCGCCGTCGGGACGGTCGACCGCCATCCGGTACAGCACGATCAGCGCGAACAGTGCGGTGACGGCGACAAGGACGAACACGCAGCCATGCATCCAGCCGTGCGCGCTGCCGCACCCGTCACCAGCGCAATCCGAGTCCTCCGCGACACCGATTCCAGCGGCGCGGGCCGCCGACGTGGCATCACCGACTATCGCGGCGGCGCGCCACGGCCCACTTGCGACACGGGTAGGGGAACTCGACGCTGACATCGGGCCGAGGACGTCGTCAGTGATAGTCATCGAACCGTGCGCGCTGACGGGGCGGGTATGACAGGGAACCGTGAAAACTGCCGAGTGCATGGCGATGATCCCGGCGAGCAACACCAGCATTCCGAGCAGCCGGGTGGGCCCGGACACGCGGTCGATGCCGACCCGACCCGTAACCGAATGCGCCGGCCGCGCCGCCGCGTCGGGTCGGGGCGCGCTGATCAGCGACAACCGAGGCGTGTGGTCGACCACGACGGTGAGTCTAGTGGCCACGATTCGCGCCTACCGGATACCCCATGGCCGTATCGGTATCGGGCTACGGCGCGCCGGCGATGTCGATGACCAGCCGGGTCGGATTGGACAGGGTGGTCACGGCGAAGGCGGGCCGGTCGGCCTGCACGCCGATGAACGACTGGGTGGCGCCCTCGAACACCGTCGTCCGGTAGACGCCAGCGATGCCGGGCGTCGCCGGGTCGGTCGCGGGGTCTGGGCCGGAATACGGCGTCACGGCGCTGTCGAACGGGTATGCCGAGCCGAGGATCCGCACTTCGAGAATCGAGCGGCCGGCTACGTCGATGAGATTGCCGCTGCCGTCCTGCACCGCACGGTCGGTGTACTGGACGAGCCAGCCGGGTGCGCCGGGACCGTTGAGTTCGTAGACCACACGATCGAAGCCGGGCTGGTGGCCGAGCCGGATGTTCGTGACCGTGAGCCCGGCGTCGTCGGAGGCCGTGCCACGTTTGGGCGCCGCGTCCGCCGGCGTCGCGGGTGCCGCGTCGGCCGAGGTGGTGGGGGCGGAGGCGAGCGAGTTCCCGGGGGTGGTCCCGCCGTTGCCGCAGCCCGCCAGCAGTACTGCCGCGGCTGCGATCATCAGTACCATCCTGTTGCGCATGGGGCTGATGGTACTCAGTCGGCGGCGTCGAACGGCGTTATCGGCAAGATGGCTCGGCCAGTTCGCCGCCGGGGGGCCGAGGTGCGGACAGCGCACGGACGAGGCGTCGAATGGTCGGTGCCATGGCCGAACGGCCAGCCGGCAGTGTTGATTGCCATCCAATAACTGAAGGTCGAGATCAGCCGTAGGGCGGTAGCTACTCCGCTCACGTGACTGTCGATGTCGTGCCAGGCGAGTTCGGTCGGGGCGCACCGTCGGACCGGCCCGGCCGCGAGCTGGCGGCGTAGCCTCCTTCTCGGTAATCCACCTGCTGGGCAGTGTCTTTCGCCCACTCGGCCGAATGTTCGGCGGGGCCCGGAGTGCGAGGTCGGCTACCCGCCGTAGGGGTGTGTCGAACGGCGGCCGATACGGGCAAGTTGCTCCAGGTTGGCGGCACAGGAGATCTCAGGTTCGGCTGGCCGGGGTGGTGCGCCTCCGCATCCCGGCGGCACGGTCCGGCGTGTCGGGGCACACGACCGAGTAAACGTTTCTCCTGTCGCGGCGGGCGGCCGATCTGCTCCGTGGCGAAACTCGCCGACGCTCGGACCGCGGATGGGGCGGACGGCACAGTGGCGCCGGTCCACGTCGAATTCTCCTGTATCAGTTGAGCTATCCGCGGCAAGGGAACTGACGCGGTGCCACGAGACGTCAATTCGACGGGGTGGCCGCGACGGTTCGGCAACGATCTAGCACACTTGAGGTGTGGGACATGTCGAGGATGTGCTGAGCCGGCTGCGGCGGTATCCGGATGTGGAGGCATTGAACCTCTATGCCGTGGATGCCGCCGATCGGTTGATACTCGACGTCGCTGCCGACGCGCTCGCCACCGTGGATAGCGGAAGAGTAGCCGTAATTGGCGATGCTTACGGCGCGCTGACCCTCGGCGCCGCCGCGGGGCATGACCTGCGTGAAGTCCGGGTGCATCAGGATTTACTGACCGGGGAACTCGCTCTCGCCAACAATGCCCGTTCACTCGGCCTGTCGGATCGCTACACCGCACAGCCGCTCGGCGGCCGTTTGCTGAGCGATGTTCGGGTGGTGTTACTCCGCCTGCCACGGATGCTTGCCGGGCTGACCGAGGTCGCCGACGCCATCGCTCGCCATGCCGACCCCGACGTCGAGGTATTCGCGGGCGGTCGGGACAAGTATCTGACCAAATCGATGAACGATGTTCTCGCCCAGTCGTTCTCCGAGGTGCGCGCCAGCCGCGGGCGGCAGAAGTCGCGCAGCCTGCTCGTCGGCGGTCCAAAACCCGTTGGTGACCCGCCGTTCCCAGTGCGTGCTCGCCTCGACGAGTTGGGAATCGACGTCGTGGCGCATGGCGCCGCCTTCTCCGGTGCCCGGCTCGACATCGGAACCCGGTTCTTGCTCGAGCATCTGAAGTGGATGAAGCCGGACGCCCGCGACGCCATCGATCTCGGCTGCGGCACCGGCATCCTGGCCGTCGCGTTGGCCAAGGCGCGACCGGGCATCAAGCTGGTCGGCACCGATCAGTCGGCCGCCGCGGTGGCCTCGGCGCGGGCGACCGCCGCCGCGAACGGGCTCGCCGACCGCGTGACCGTCGTGCGCGACGATGCGATGTCCTCGGCCGCGGACAACAGTGCCGACCTCGTACTGTGTAATCCGCCGTTCCATGTCGGCGCGGCTGTGCACACCGGATCGGCGATCAAGATGTTCGCCGACACCGGCCGAGTGCTGCGTCCCGGCGGGGAGTTGTGGACGGTGTACAACTCACACCTCAACTATCGCGGCGTGGTCGAACGAATGGTGGGCCGAACCGAGGTGGTTGGGCGCAACCGGAAGTTCACGGTAACTCGCTCCGTCCGGGGCCTGCACGACCCGAGGCAGCCATAACTTCCGATGGCCCGATACGTTCGCGGTAACTGTCACCGCATCCGGATCCCCTCTGTGCTGCTCGAGTTCCGGCTCCCGCCCGGAAGAGCCTTTGAACGCAGTCGAATGGTGGTCATCGAGGGGGGAGAACAGCAGCCATGACACTGCGCTCAGCGAGCAGCTCGGACGTCGGTACCACACATCTGGACGAGGCGCTGGAACTGCTATACCGGCATTGAGGGTGAGCTGGCCGACGCACTGCCGTGGGTGCTACGAACGGTTCACCGAGATCTCCCCTTGGTCGCTGACAACCTTGACCGACACGGTGTCCGAGTGGAGGTAATCCCAGACCTGGCACTCGAACTCGTTGTCCACCTCGACCACAACGGAACCGGGGCAGGTCACTCGGCCGACCGGCTTGTCTCCCACGCCCTGCAGCATGTTCGCCACCTGCTGCTGCAATGCGGCCTGGTCCAACATCCGCGGGGGCGCGACCGGGTCGAGATCGGTGCCCATCAGTTTCACCGTCACCACCACCGCGCAGACGGCGACCACTGCCGCCGAAATCGCCATGACAGTCCGAGTGACGTTCTGTTGATCAACCACGCCGACAGTCCTATCTGCCGCACAGGGGACTTGGCAAGACCATCTCGGCACCGTGTGCATGCCGAATACACAGCTACGAAAATCATGGGGTCGGCCCGGTCGAGTAGGGCAGTGAAGTGGCGGCGGACGCCGCACTGTCCGAATCGTCGAGGTGATGGCCACCGAGTTCGGGTCTCGGCGTTGCCGTCGGGTGTCGATCGATGTCGGGAATCCATGAGTGCGACGGTGTGCGGAGCATCGACAACCGCTGCCGGTCGACAAGCACCGCTGTCCGTGCTGGGGTCGGTCTCCGAGATATATACGGCTACCGGTGCTGGTCGTCGGTATGGCCGGGCCCCGGGCCGAACCTGGAGGCCCGCACGTGGGGTCGGCCGCAAACGGAAATTTACTGTGACTCCGCCTGTGCGTGACCCTACGTGACCCGCGGCAGCGGTAGAGTCCGAATTGTCTGGCTCAGCGAGTCGTCCCGGGAACTCACCACGGGCGACAAACGTTGAACAACCAGTTGGATATCGAGTCGACCAACTCGATGAACAACGGCAACGACTCCAGAAAGGGCCGCCGTGCGTACCACGAGCAATCCGGTTTTCAGGAACCTGCCGAGGCAGGAGGGCGGTGGATATGCCGGCTTCGGTTCCGGCGTGACCACTACGGGGCAGTTCGGCAACCAGTACGGTCAGCAGCAGTACGGCCAGTACCCGCAGCCGTATCAGCAGGCGCCCGCCACCAGGGCGATGACCATCGACGATGTGGTGACCAAGACCGGTATCACCCTTGCGGTGCTCGGCCTGTCTGCGATCGTCTCCTATGGGCTCACCAGCGCCAACACGTCGATCGCGCCGCTGTTCGTGATTGTCGGCGGCTTGGTCGGCCTGGTCCTGGTGCTGGTCGCGACCTTCGCGAACAAGATGGACAACCCGGTCATCGTGCTGTCCTACGCGGTCGCCGAGGGGTTGTTCCTCGGTGCGTTGTCGTTCATGTTCACCAGTATCGAGTTCGGCGGGGTCGGTGGCAGCGCACTGATCGGGCAGGCCGTGCTCGGCACGTTCGGTGTCTTCGCGGGCATGCTCGTGGTCTACAAGACCGGTGCCATCCGGGTGACGCCGCGATTCACCAGGATCATCGTCGGTGCGATGATCGGAGTCCTGGTGCTCGTGCTGGGCAACCTGGTCGCGAGCTTCTTCATCTCCGGCGGTCTCGGCCTGCGGGATGGCGGCCCGCTGGCGATCGTCTTCAGCCTGGTGGTCATCGCGATCGCCGCGTTCAGCTTCCTGCTCGACTTCGACGCCGCCGATCAGTTGATCCGCGCACAGGCGCCGGAGCGGGCCGCGTGGGGCGTGGCACTCGGCTTGACCGTCACCCTGGTGTGGCTCTACGTCGAGATCCTGCGACTGCTGAGTTACTTCCAGAACGACTAGCGTTGAACCGAAAAGGGCGGTCGCCGGATCACGGCGACCGCCCTTTTCGTCGTCTCAGCTCAGGCGCTCGATGACCATCGCCATGCCCTGCCCGCCGCCGACACACATGGTCTCCAGACCGAACTGCTTGTCATAGGTCTGCAGGTTGTTGATCAGCGTGGTGGTGATTCGGGCGCCGGTCATGCCGAACGGGTGGCCGAGCGCAATGGCCCCGCCGGAGACGTTC
This sequence comes from Nocardia sp. NPDC049220, assembly GCF_040647855.1. Classification (NCBI taxonomy): domain Bacteria; kingdom Bacillati; phylum Actinomycetota; class Actinomycetes; order Mycobacteriales; family Nocardiaceae; genus Nocardia; species Nocardia sp. NPDC049220. Next base: position 19,617 of record NZ_JBEZDA010000005.1, on the reverse strand, counting down.
AACTTGTCCTCGTCGATCTTCAATTCGCGGGCCGAGCCGAGCACCTGCACCGCGAACGCCTCATTGATCTCGACCAGGTCGATGTCGTCGATAGTTTTGCCCGCCAGCGTCAGCGCGCGCTTGCATGCCTCGATCGGGCCGAGGCCCATGATCTCCGGTGACAGGCCGGAAACGCCGGTGGACACAATGCGGGCCAGTGGGGTGAGGCCGAGTTCGGCGGCCTTGGTGTCACTCATGATGACCAGTGCGGCGGCGCCGTCGTTGAGCGGACAGCAGTTGCCCGCCGTGACGGTGCCGTCCGGACGGAACACCGGCTTCAGCGCGGCGACCGCGTCGTAGGTGACTCCGGCGCGCGGGCCGTCGTCCGTGCTGACCACCCTGCCGTCCGGCAGCGTCACCGGGGTGATCTCGCGCTCGAAGAAGCCGTTCTTGATCGCCTCCTCCGCGCGGTTCTGCGAACGCACGCCCCAGCGGTCCTGCTCCTCGCGGGTGATACCGGTGAAGCTCGCGACGTTCTCGGCTGTCTGGCCCATCGCGATGTAGGCGTCGGGGAGCAGGCCGCCCGTACGCGGGTCCTGCCAGGCGCCCGCGCCGCCCTCGGCGGTCTTCGCGGTGCGCGCCTGGGCCTCGTCGAACAACGGGTTCTGGGTGTTCGGCCAGCTGTCGGCGGAGCCGTTCACGTAGCGGGACACGGTTTCCACACCGGCGGAGATGAACACATCACCCTCGCCGGCCTTGATCGCGTGGAAGGCCATCCTGGTGGACTGTAGCGACGAGGCGCAGTAGCGGTGCACGGTGGTGCCGGGCACGAAGTCGTAGCCCAGTTGCACGGCGACGATGCGGGCGATGTTGAAGCCCTGCTCACCTCCGGGCGAACCGCAGCCGAGGATCAGGTCATCGATCTGGGTCGGGTCCAGCGCGGGCACCTTGTCGAGCGCTGCCCGCACAATCTGCGTGGTCAGATCGTCCGGCCGGATATCGACCAGCGAGCCCTTGCGGGCCCGGCCGATCGGGGATCGCGCGGTCGAAACGATGACGGCCTCAGGCATGAGGACTCCTTTGTCGAACGGTCCTGACGAACCGGTTTGTTACTCGCGGGTTCGTATCGAATCTACGTCCCGTCGCAGTGGGCGGAAAGCGGGGTCACCTCGTTCAACGCTGCGATCAGCACCGGGAGCAGTTGCGCGGCGGCCAGTTCGTAACCCGCGGCCGACGGATGGAAACCGTCCGCCGAGAAAAGGAGTTCAGGAGCGGCGCGGAACTCCGGGGCGAGCAGATGGCCCATCGGCACCGCATGCCCACCCGCGACGGTTGTCGCGACGTTCTGCGCCTTCGCCAAGCGAACGCTCCAGTTACGCACCACGGTCCGCAGCGGCTGCGGGATCGCGGTCACCGTGCCGAGGTCTGGACAGGTGCCGACGACCACCGTCACGTCGGCGCGGCGTAACCGGGCGACCGCCGCGGCGAGCCGGCGCGCCGAGGCGCGGATCGAGTGTTTTTTGGTGATGTCATTGGCGCCGACGAGGATGATCGCGGCGTCCGGTGGCAAACCCGCCACGAACATCGCGTCCACCTGGCCGGCCAATCCTTTGGAGGTTGCGCCGGAAATCGCTTTGGTGCTCAACCGGATTCGCCGGCCGGTCGCTTCGGCGAGTCCGCGGGCCAGGCGCACGCCCGGCACTTCGTCAGCGACGAGACAGCCGACGCCCGCCGCCGTGGAGTCGCCGAAGATCATCAGATGCAGGTCGGCGTATTGTCCGGTGCGCCATGGCTCCGGCGCCGCGCAGCCCGCGGTGTAGATGCCGTCCGCCTCGGGTGGTTTGGACGTATCCCGTCCGATCACGCCGCGCGCGACCCCCGCTTGGGCAATGAGCAGGCGATAGGCCATCCACCACGCGGTGCTCGCGCCCGAACCGGCAAGCACGGTCGCGGCGCTGGTCACCGCGGCAGTACGCCAGCGGAACCTAGGTGCGTTCACGGCAGGAGTCTACGAACACGGGCGGCGGCACCGAGCCCCGGAATGCCGAACGGGTCCGCATGAGGTCCGCGGCGTGTGTCGGTTGTCCACAAGCAGCTTTCGATTGTCGTGCTCCGCGGCCTGGGCAGCGGCCGGTCCGCCGATGCGGCCGTGATCGATGCCACAGTGCGGTTTCGTCGAGAAACGCGCGGCGTTGAACGGTGGCCCCGTCCGGTCGCGGGCACTGGTGGGATGTGACCGTGCCGGTCCGTCGGCGCGGGTCAGCCCGGCACCACGAACGTGCCACGGGCGGGGACGCTCGCGGCGTCGGTGGACACGGTCACCTCGACGACTCCGGGACCGGTGTCTTGGAACAGCGCGTACTGGATGCTGCCGTAAATGCCGGTAACCACCACGTTGTCGTAGCTGCCTGTCGCGCCGGTGGTGGTGTTGCGCCAGGCGACCATGGTGCGAACCTCGCACAGCGGCGCAAGCGGGTAACTGCCGGGCCCGACGCCGGAGACCGGCAGCGCGCGCACGTTGAGAATGGCGCGACCTGGCCATTCGGGGCTGGTGTCGGCCCAGGTGCGAATGCTGGTCCAGCACAGACCGCCGCGCGCGAGCGTGGGCACCTGGGGAAATTCGATGGTGGTCGCGTTCGCCTGCACGCCGGAGCCGACCAACAGGGCCACAGCTGATCCGGCCAGGATTGTGGCGCCACGGGCGATGTTCGGCTGCCTCATGGCTGCCGATCCTAAAGGTATGGGGTGCCGATTGGGGAGTAGTCGGACGCGCTCGCGCGCGGCGCGCGCGAACACACAGTTAGCGCGTCTGCAACTATGGGGGACATGCGCATCGCGGATCATGTCGTGGACCTCATCGGCAATACCCCGCTGGTCCGGTTGAACTCGGTCGTGGGGTCGAACGCCGGGCTGGTGGCGGCCAAGATCGAATACCTGAATCCCGGCGGCAGTTCCAAGGACCGAATCGCGGTGAAGATGATCGACGCCGCCGAGAAGTCCGGGGACCTGCGCGCCGGTGGCACCATCGTCGAGCCCACGTCCGGCAACACGGGCGTCGGCCTGGCGCTGGTCGCGCAGCAGCGCGGCTACAACTGCGTGTTCGTCTGCCCGGACAAGGTCAGTGAAGACAAACGCAACGTGCTGCGTGCCTACGGCGCCGAGGTCGTGGTGTGCCCGACCGCTGTGCCGCCGGACCATCCGGACAGTTACTACAGCGTCTCCGACCGCCTGGTCCGCGAGATCGACGGTGCGTGGAAACCCGACCAGTACTCCAACCCGGGCGGCCCGGACAGTCATTACGAGACGACCGGCCCGGAGATCTGGCACGACACGGACGGCAAGGTCACCCACTTCGTGGCCGGTGTCGGCACCGGGGGCACCATCACCGGCACCGGCCGCTATCTCAAGGAGGTGTCCGGCGGCAAGGTCGAGATCATCGGTGCCGACCCGGAAGGTTCGGTGTACTCCGGCGGCAGCGGACGGCCGTATCTGGTCGAGGGCGTCGGCGAGGATTTCTGGCCGTCCGCCTACGACCCCACCGTGCCGGACGAGATCATCGCGGTGTCCGACGCGGATTCCTTCGAGATGACCAGGCGGCTTGCCCGTGAGGAGGGCCTGCTTGTCGGCGGCTCGTGCGGGATGGCTGTAGTCGCCGCCATCGAGGTGGCGAGGCGGGATCCGGACGCGGTGGTCGTGGTGCTGCTGCCGGACGGTGGTCGCGGCTACCTGTCGAAGATCTTCAACGATCGGTGGATGAGTTCCTACGGCTTCCTGCGCGAGCGGTTGGACGGCACCGCCGAGCCGTTGGTCGGTGACGTGTTGCGCGGCAAGTCCGGTGAGCTGCCGGACCTGGTGCACACCCATCCCTCGGAGACGTTGCGCGACGCGATCGAGATCCTGCGCGAGTACGGGGTGTCGCAGATGCCCGTGGTCGGCGCCGAGCCGCCGGTCATGGCGGGCGAGGTCGCGGGCAGTGTGTCCGAGCGCGATCTGCTGTCGGCGGTGTTCGAAGGCCGTGCGCAGCTGACCGATTCGGTGTCCAAGCACATGAGCCCCTCGTTCCCGCTGATCGGTTCGGGCGAACCGCTTTCGGCCGCCACGAAGGCGCTGTCGGACACCGACGCGCTGATGGTGGTCGAGGAGGGCAAGCCCGTCGGCGTCATCACCCGACACGATCTGCTCGGTTTCCTCAGTACCGGGACCATCGGAAAGTAGCGAGCACAGCGGATCCGATCACCTGATCGCGCGGCGCGGGGCCACCGTCAGGTGAAAATTCTGGTCAGCGAAAAGCATTCGCGTCGGTCAGCGCCCGACCGAGCACCAGCTGGTGCACTTCCGCCGTGCCCTCGTAGGTGAGCACCGACTCCAGATTGTTCGCATGGCGAAGCACCGGGTAGTCGAGTGTGATGCCGTTGGCGCCGAGGATGGTGCGACACTCACGGGCGATCGCGATGGACTCGCGCGTGCTGTTCAGTTTGCCCGCACTCACCTGTTCCGGGGTGACCTCGCCGCGGTCCTTCAGGCGCCCGATATGCAGCGCGAGCAATTGGCCCTTGCCGAACTCCAGCGCCATATCGGCGAGCTTGGCCTGGGTCAGCTGGTAGGCGGCCAGCGGTTTGTCGAAGACTTCCCGGGTCCTGGCGTATTCGATGGTCGTGGCGAGGCAGTCGCGGGCCGCGCCGAGCGCGCCGAAGACGATGCCGAACCGTGCTTCGCTCAAGCAGGCCAGCGGCGCGGCGAGGCCGCGTGATTGCGGAAGCGCCGCGTCGGCAGGAAGGCGAACGTCGTCGAAGTCCAGCTCCGCGGTGACCGATGCGCGCAGGGACAACTTGCGGTGCATTTCCCGTGTGGTGAAGCCGGGCGTGTCGGCCGGAACCAGAAACCCGCGGATCACCTGCTTGCCCTCGTCCTCGGTCTGCGCCCAGACCACCGCGACATCGGCCACCGATCCGTTGGTGATCCACATCTTCGAGCCGCTGAGTACCCAGTCGGCGCCGTCGCGCTTGGCTTTGGTGCGCATGCCGCCGGGGTTGGAGCCGAAGTCCGGCTCGGTGAGCCCGAAACAGCCGAGCGCCCGGCCCGCGGCCAGCTCTGGCAGCCACTGCTGCTTCTGTTCCTCGGAGCCGTATCGGTGGATCGCGGTCATCGCCAGCGAGCCCTGCACCGACACCATGCTGCGCACGCCGGAGTCGACCGCTTCCAGCTCCTGGCAGGCCAGTCCGTAGCTGGTCGCCGACATCCCGGCGCACCCGTAACCCTCCAGATGCATACCGAGTAGTCCGAGTTCGCCGAGTTCCGGTGCGATCTCGCGGACCGGGAACGTGCCCGCCTCGAACCAGTCCGCGACGTGCGGTCGCAGCCGCCGGGCCGCGAAGGCCGCGACAGTATCCCGGATTTCACGCTCATCCTGAGACAACAAGGTATCGGTGGCGAACAGCTCTTCGACAGTGACCATGGCCTCAGCCTAAACGGCTACCCGATCGTTGCGACCGGGCTCACTTGGTCGATCTGTGCTGGGGACTTCGACCTGGTCGCGCTCGTCCTGCCGTGCCATCGGCCGCAGCGGCGATACCGCTGTGTCGACACCGATCCGGCGCTGTGAGCGGTGCGTGGTCCCGAGAGGCCCACCGGGGAGTTGCCCGGGAATCGCCCCGATTAGGCTGAGGCTATGAGCGAGCTGGGATTCTCCACACGGGCCGTGCACGCCGGGTTCGATCCTGACCCCCAGACCGGCGCGGTGAACGTGCCCATTTACGCGAGTTCGACGTTCGCCCAGGACGGTGTGGGTGGTTTGCGTGGCGGTTTCGAGTACGCCCGAACCGGTAACCCGACGCGCTCGGTGCTCGAGGCGAATCTCGCCGCGCTCGAATCGGGTCGCTACGGCCGGGCATTCGCTTCGGGCATGGCCGCGACCGATTGCGCGCTGCGTGCCACGCTGCGGCCTGGTGACCACATCGTTATCCCCGACGACGCCTACGGCGGCACTTTCCGGCTGATCGACAAGGTGTTCAGCCAGTGGGGCATCGAACACTCGCCCGCGCACGTGTCCAACGTGGACGAGATGCGTGCCGCGATTCGGCCGAACACCAAGCTGGTCTGGGTCGAGACCCCGACCAACCCGTTGCTGAGTATCGGTGACATCCCCGCACTGGCCGACGTCGCGCACGCCGCCGGAGCCAAACTGGTGGTGGACAACACCTTCGCGACCCCCTACTTGCAGCAGCCGCTGCTGCTCGGCGCGGACATCGTGGTGCACTCCACCACCAAGTACCTGGGTGGCCACTCCGACGTGATCGGTGGCGCGCTGATCACCGATGATCCGGAGCTGGACGCGGCATTCGCGTTTCTGCAGAACGGTGCGGGGGCGGTGCCCGGTCCGTTCGACGCTTTCCTCACTCTGCGCGGCACCAAGACGCTCGCATTGCGGATGGACCGGCACTGCGACAACGCCGAAACCCTCGCGGAATTCCTGTCCGGACATCCGGCGATCTCCCAGGTGATCTACCCGGGACTGCCCGAGCACCCCGGACATGGCGTCGCAGACAAGCAGATGCGCCGGTTCGGCGGGATGATCTCGGTGCGCTTGCATGGCGACGTCGAGGCTGCCCGCAAGTTCTGCGCGCGTACCGAGGTGTTCACCCTGGCCGAATCGCTGGGCGGCGTCGAGTCGCTGATCGAGCATCCGGCCGCGATGACGCACGCGTCCACCGAGGGCTCGCAGCTCGAGGTGCCCGCGGACCTGGTGCGGCTTTCGGTCGGTATCGAGGATGTCAGCGACCTGCTCGCGGACATCGAGCAGGCGTTGAGCTAGGTTCGCGGATATGAGCAAGCGGCCGCACCCGATGATCGGGCGCGGCCGCTCGTGTCCACGGGGGAGAGGTCGACCGGGCGCAGCGCCACGGCCGAGAGCGTCAGCTGTGGTAGGGCTCGGCGCTGAGCAAGGTGACCTTCATGGTGTTGCCGTTGGGCAACGTATACTCCCGGGTCTCGCCCACCTTGGCGTTGATCAACGCGCCACCCAGCGGGGAACTCGGCGAGTAGGTCTCCAGCTTGGAATCGCTGAGCCCCTCTTCGCGGGTGGCGATGAGGAAGGTTTCGGTGTCGGACTCGTCGCCGTCGTAGTAGACCTTGACGACCGAGCCGGGGAGTGCGACGCCGGACTTGGTGGGTGCGACGCCGACCTTGGCGTTGTTCAGCAGCTCCTGCAGTTGGCGGATTCGCGCCTCCTGCTGGCCCTGTTCCTCGCGCGCGGCGTGGTAACCACCGTTCTCCTTGAGATCGCCTTCTTCACGGCGTTCGTTGATTTCGGCGGCGATGATCGGACGATTGGCGATGAGCGCGTCGAGTTCGCCTTTGAGCCTGTCGTGCGACTCCGGGGTCAGCCAGGTCACTTGCGTCTCAGTCATCTCGATCACTCCCTAGTAGTTGTTCCCGGCAGGCCGGGATTCCCTGAGCACTACTGCAGTACCCACCGGGGGCGGGCATGCACCAGTCGACGGCTAGAGCGATCCTGGGAAGTTCATCGAACCCCGACAGGCCCCGGTCACGGGCAAACGCGCAAGCCCGAACCGTCAGCGCTGGCCGCCAATGCAGCAAACACGGCTCCGAACCCCGGAACCGTGTATCAAGCCATTTTAGCATGAATCACAAACGTGCAGGTCGGAGTTAATTTCGAGGACCCCGCGCACGAAAAGTGCCGTCAGCCCGCTCGAAGATAGCTGGGCACCTGGTCACTGCACGCGTAGATGCTGCCCGACACCGGGCGAGCCGAGGAACGGACGATAGTGGTCAGCTCGACCGTGCCGCTCGTCGAGGGTTCGACCAGGACTTCTCGGCGGCCCAGTTCGGAGCCGTCGCGCGCCATCGCACGAACGAAACACACCGCGGGTTGCGCGGGATCGGCACGAGTGACCTTGAGCCGGATCGACATGGTCGAATCGTCCACGACGGTATAGCCGAGCTGTTCCGCCTCGATGGGCTCCGGGCCGTACTTCAGGTAGCCGAGATAAGCGACGCCGAGCCCCGCCAGCACCACCAGCAGCCCGAGGACCAGCGGAATCCATCGGCGGCGTACCGGCGGTTTCGTGCCGTACCGGTCGGCGGGGCGCTGACTCGGCGCCGCGGACGCGATCGTCGCGTCACCGCCGGGTTCCGGCGCGGGCTCGGTCATGGGCGGTCACTCCCGGGGGTACGTTCGGAACAAATGGTGGTCGAATGGAACTATAGGGAACGACGACCTGACACCCGCGACCGAGAGCGATGAGGTGAACGAGAACGTGAGTGGCCTTCGCCTCATGGCGGTGCATGCCCACCCCGACGACGAATCGAGCAAGGGCGCGGCGACGACCGCCCGGTACGCCGATGAAGGACACGATGTCCTCGTTGTCACGCTGACCGGCGGAGAACGCGGAAGCATCCTCAACCCGGCCATGGACACGCCGGGTGTTCTGGAGCGGATCGACGAGATCCGCCGCGCGGAGATGGCCGCCGCCGCTCGTGCGCTCGGCGTGCGCCAACATTGGCTTGGTTTCGTCGACTCGGGCCTGCCGGAGGGTGACCCGCTGCCGCCGCTGCCGGAGGGCAGCTTCGCGTTGATTCCGCTGGAAGAAGCCACCGAGGCGCTGGTGCGGGTGGTGCGCGAGTTCAAACCGCACGTGATGACGACCTACGACGAGACCGGCGGCTACCCGCATCCGGATCACATCCGCTGCCATGAGGTGTCGATCGCCGCCTTCGAGGCCGCGGGCGACCCGGAGCGCTTCCCGGACGCCGGTGCGCCGTGGGCGCCGTTGAAGCTGTATTACGACCACGGGTTCAGCATGCGGCGCATGGAGGTGTTCGCCGAGGAGTTCGAGCGCATCGGCGAGCCGTTCCCGTTGCAGGAGTGGCTCGACCGGATGCGCAAGTATCAGGCCGAGCGTGGCGATGTGCCCTCGCGAATCACCACCCAGATCGAGTGCGCCAAGTACTTCCCACAGCGGGACGACGCGTTGCGCGCGCACGCGACGCAGATCGACCCGAACGGCGCCTTCTTCGCCATTCCGATGGACGTGCAGCAGCGCCTGTGGCCGACGGAGGAATTCGAGCTGGCACGGAGCAGGGTGGACACCGACCTCCCGGAGACCGACCTGTTCGCGGGCATTCAGGACGAGCAGCGGTGATGCTGGTTCTGCTCGCCCAGACGCCCGGCACCCCGACCGGGCCCGAGTTCGGCAAGGCATCGCCGCTCGGGCTGGTCATCATCCTGATTCTGCTCGCGGGCACCATCTTGCTGGTCAGGTCGATGAACCGGCACATCAAAGGCCTGCCCGCCACGTTCGAGCCCGAGCATCCCGAACCGGACCAGGAGGCCGACGAGGGAACCGAGCACGGCATTACCCGCCGTACCGGTGCGGAGTCGAGCGACGCGGATGCCGAGGGACGCGCCGAGTCGAGCTGACCTGCGCGAGCCTGCTGAACTGCGCTATGGCTTTCGCGCCTCTCACCTTCTCCGCGGTCGCTTGGAAGCACACCGCTGGCAACCATTTCGGCGCAAAGTGGTGTTCGCAATGTCGCGCGCTGGTCGGTGTCCTGTGTTACCAATTCAGCGATACCGCTCGACCGAAGGAAGCTCATGGACAACGTGATCGGACAGATCGACCGCGCGCTGGACGCGACCGGAGCGATCGTCGCCGCTGTGGGAGACGCGGGCCTCGCCGCGCCGACGCCGTGCCTGGATTGGGACGTGCGGACCGTCCTCAACCACACCGTGGGTGGCATACATTTGTTCGCGGCCGCTCTGAGCGGCACGGATGCGGGAGCTGACCACGAATCCGATTGGTTGGGCAGCGATCCGCAGGGCGCGTTCGCCGCGGCGGCGGAGGTGGATCGCGCGGTGTGGCATCGGCCGGACGCGCTCGACGCCACCGTGGACATTTCGCTGGGCGAACTGCCGGGGCCCGCGGCGGCGCTGGTGCATCTCACCGAGGTTCTCGTGCACGGCGTCGATATCGCGGTGGCCATCGACCGGCCGGATCTGGCTGACGATGGGTTGTGCGGCGAATTGCTCGCCACCATGCAGGCGATGGGCGGTATCGATTCCTTCCGCGCGCCCGGCATTTTCGGGCCGGAAGTCGCCGTCCTCGGGGAGGTACCGGCACACCGCCGACTCTTGGCCTATGTCGGACGCGAGGTGTCGACCCGGACTCCGTAGCCGGCACATCGCTGCGGTGCGGTCGGATCTCGGCGGTCGAACAGCCTGCTCGAGGATGCGGTAGCACGTCGCGTCGTTCCGCGCGCCAACGCTATCTGCCGCACGGCGATCGACTGTGCCACCTGCCTCGCGGTGGTGACGCAAGGTCCACGTCGAGTGCTCCGCGCTGGCGGCCCGGGCAGGGTCGAGGTTGCCGGTGCGGCAGTGCTCGCGTCGAGTGGACAGCCAGCTGCCGAGGTAGCAGCAGTCGGTGGTGAGGTACGTCGGCGGGCCATCGGCAGCGTGTAGGCAATGGGTTCGATTGCCCGCCACAGCCCAACTCGCCTATTCGGCAGAGACCAGGTCTGGTCGCTCAATAGGCGGTATTCGCACCATCGGGGTTGCCTCGGCTTCTCGTCGGGTGTCCAATCGGTGGTATCTGGATCGCCGAGTGAGCTCAGTAGATGAATCGGCAACGGATATACCGACAATGACAACGCATGTCCGATGTGGAAGGTGCTCGTCATGATCGAAACCGGAAGTACCGCAGTCGTGACAGGGGCCAGCAGCGGCATTGGGGAGCAGTTCGCCCGTCAATTGGCGGCGCGAGGAGTGAACCTTGTGCTGATTGCCCGTAACGAGGTTCGGCTGCAGTCGTTGACTGATCAATTGAAAACGGCACATCGGGATCTAGGCGTCACCGTTATGACAGCGGATCTCTCGGTCCCCACGGCCGCGGCCGAGCTGACAGAAAAGCTCACCGCGACAGGGGTGACTGTGGATATGTTGGTGAACAATGCCGGATTCGGATCGCATAATCTGTTCGTCGATGAAGATCCGGACAATGTCGCGCGGGAGATTCAACTCAACTGTGGTTCACTGGTCGCGTTGACCGCTCGGTTGCTACCGGGCATGCTCGCCCGCGGCCGCGGCGGCGTGCTGAACGTGGCCTCGACGGCGGCATTTCAGCCGATACCGACGATGGCCGTCTACGCGGCGTCGAAGGCGTTCGTACTGTCGTTCACCGAAGCGCTGTGGGGGGAGACAAGGGGATCCGGCGTGCGAGTCTTGGCCCTGTGTCCTGGAGCCACCGAGACCCGCTTCTTCGAAGTTACGGGTAAGGAGTTCATGACCCACGGACGCCAAACCCCCGAACTCGTGGCTGGAGTCGGGTTGCGCGCCTTCGATTCCGGCCACGGTCCTTCAGTCGTCTCCGGCCTGGCGAACCGGATGCTTGCCAATGGCTACCGGTTCCTACCACGTGGTGCCATGATGCGGTTCGCGCGAACGAATGTGCGCGCTGCGCGCACACAGCCGGCGTGAGTCGATTGGAGTCGCTGCATGTCCAGCGCAGGACGAGTGCCTGGCAGTACGTGTCCGCTCTGGCCCCACAGTGCGGTGCACGGGGGCCGGCCTACGCGAGTTCGTCTTCTATCATCCGAACTACTTCTGCGACGCAAACATTGATCGTCTCTGTCAACCGCTTGGTGTCGACGCCATAGGCGGTCGGAGGGTTGCCTGGAGGGATCGCGTACCGGCCGTCATCGATGATATCCCGCCACGCAATGGTGTGTTCGGTGATGCCACGTGGGCCGTACAGCGATCGACCTTGTACGACGGCGATTGTGCCAATGCTCGACGCAGGTTCTCGGAGAAACGTATCGGACCGACTGTCCGATGTGTCGTCGATCGACCTGACTACGGAGGAACGACCGTATCGATAGTCCATGTCTTCGCACGGAACCGGAAGTACTATGTCTCCTCGCCGGCCTGCGCCGACGTCAGGAAGACAATTCACGACGGCAGCGGACAAACCCAACACGTCACACTCGGTGACGGTGAACCCTGCGCTGTGCCAGATCGTTTCCCCGGGAATCTGTCGCGTGACGTAGCCGCGCTGTCCCTGCAGAGTTCCTAGTACCCGAACGCACCTCTTCGGATTCTCCGGATCCAGGCCGTCCCAGCCTTGAGCGCAGATGCGGATGTCCGGCTGCGAAATCGCGTGTAGTGCGATATCGAAATTCGGATCCAGCGTTGTCCGAAGCTGTTTTCGCGTCTCGAACATCTCGCGTACGTAGTCGTCGTATCTCGGCGTTAGACTCGAAAAGGTCAGCGGCGGCGGCAGAAATTCCTTCGTGACCCCCTCCCAGAGTGAAACGAATTCTACGTCACTGAAGGTCCAGGTTCGGCTCATTCGTCGACCAGCGGGTTCGACACTATTTGCGGCTTTCCGATGGCCTCGTCGAGATGGCTTGTGGAATTCAGCTGGCGAAGGCGCTTGTGCCCCTGCTCTTGCCCCTGTTTCCCGGCCTGGGCCGGAGCCCCCGCCGGACCCGGCGCGCCTGCTGTCGACGCCGGTCCTGCTAGAGCGGCTGTCCCTGAGGCGGCGACCACCGCACGCGGAAACAACTGCCTTGGTGCTGCGTTCGCTAGTGCCTTCGGAACCGCGCCATTCGGCCCTTTTGCGCCCCCGCCCGGGCCACCCCCCACACCGCCGCGTGCCGCTGTCGACAACCGGTCCGGTATCCCCGACGGGGTGGCAGGCACGGGCGTGGATTGCGTCGCATGCTGCGCGCGTTCGAGTGCCTGCTCGGCCGCTTGCTGAACACCTTGGAGCGCTTGCTGGCCAGCCGACTGGTTCGCTGCCTGTTGTGCCTGTGCCTGTTGTTGCGCTCCTTGGTCCAGCGCCGCCCGTTGCGCGGCTTCCTGCAACTGCGCCGCACGCTGCGGCTGCGTTTGCTGCCCGAAAGCCCGCGTCGCAGCAACCCCATATGGTGCGCCGCCGCCGCCGACGACCTCGGCCGGCCGAGTCGGGTCGGGGATGTCCGGTGTGGATGCGACTGGAGTGACCGGGATCTGGAATACGGGTATACCTTTGCTCGACGCTTCCACGCCCTTGTTGTATGTGTGTTCGACTATTGGGAAAAAATTAGTGCGGATATCGGTAGTGGGATTATCGGGGCTCTTCGATGCTGAAATGGCGGTCAGCATTTGGTCGCGGGTGCTGCGCAGCCAATCCGAGGTGCTGTGGAGGTTCGCGCCGATATGCGCGGTGTTCAGACTCAGCGCATCGATCATTCCACCATATTTCCGCGATGCACCTATCGCCTTCGTCTTCCCCTCGCCTTCCCACTCATTCTCGAGATCGTTCAGGCGCTGATGAAAGAAATCGAAGGCATCTCCCAATCCCAGAGTTAGCCAATCCCATGTGTGCGCCACATAGCTGATGTAGTCCGGTCGGACCTGATGCGGCAGCTCGATGTAGGCGTCGCGTGATATAGCGTATGCGTTTTCGCCGCTGATATTCCAGTCGTCGACCTGGACGCCGAATTTCGCAAGGTCAGGAAGTTCGGAGAGGGGATAGCGTGCGCTTGGGTAATGGAGCTTGTCACGGAACATCGGCGAAACCGGATTCGTCAGGTCGGGGGGAGTCGGAGCATCAGCGCTCAGGGCAACAGGCTTGGTAGGCATAGTGAGCTTGTAGAACTCGTTCTTCGAAGCATTCTCGGTTCCCTCATATGCCCTCGAGGCCGCCTTGAACGCGTCCGCCAGGTCTTGGAGGATTGTCAGGTGCACCGCCAAGATGCGACCCAGGTCGACGGCTTTACCGGAGAACTTGCTGGCTAGTTCTGCGCCGGTTGCCAGATTACTGAAGGGGCGCAGACTGGAAATATCGCCGATCTTACTTTGCAGGGCAAGCACTTTAGCGGTGGCGTCTTGACACAGGGCGACGCCCTCCCGACCTAGCGTGGGCTTGATCTTGATGAGACCTTCGTTCCCCATTCGGGCAAGGTCACGCGCTGGGTTGGCGATGTTTGCTTCAGGTTCCGCTTTTCGGCTCACACCCCACCATCTCTTTCTGGAAATTATCCGCTCGCAGCGGCCTGCGCCGAGCGACCCCGGAATCGTCCGAGACGATTTCTCTTGATGTTACCGGCGCACAGGAAGTTTCGGTTCGGCCAACTGTCCTATACCTCTCTCGACTGTCGTGTACGGATATCCAGCCTTCTCAGGCCAGTCGCCTCACCACGACGTGCCGGTGGCACCACGGCGCCGACGCGGTCGTTCGTCATAGTCCCCACCTTCGCTGGATACCGTTGCTGTGCCGTCGAATTCGTGGTTCGCGGATCCTGGTGGCACCAAAGTGGCCGGCGGCGCGTCCGGTAACTCCACGCTTACGCCCGTGAGGCCCTCGAGCATCTGTTGCAGCGTGGGCGTCGTGCGCCGCTGCGCGGCCAGCGGCTCGGTCAGCAGGTGAACTTTGCGTGCCACGTCGGCGATCGCGGCCTGGGCTGCGGCAGTGACCGCTTCGGCGATCTCCTCGAAGTCCAGTTCACCGATGTCGGGCGAAAATTGCGTCTGGATCACTGCGTTGTCGGCGTTGACCGTGATGGTGACGTAGTCGTTGGGTACCGTCCCAGTGCCGGTGAGACCAGCGCGCCGCTGCTGCATCTCCGCGACCAGCTGCACCTGTTGCTGCAAGCTGTCCAACGCATCCGCCAGGTCGGCCTTGCGATGCTCGTTGGTCATCGTCGGATACGGCTTCCGTCGTTCGCATCCATTCCTGCGCCGATGCGTAGCGAGCTCACGAGACCCACTCTTGTCCTACTCATTCTGTTGACTCCTCCTGATCAACATTCGATGCCGTGCTGGTCGTGCCCGGTATGGTCTCGTCGACTCGGGTGGCGCCGAACCGCATGGAGATATCCCGATAAGCGCCGAGCACGGCTTCCAGCCGCGGTTTCGAGAACCGTCCCGGCTCGGCCGCGTAAACGCTATGCCCGCGCTCGCTGACGAACGCGCTGTCGGGCACGGCGTCGGCGCCCTCCGGGACGAACTTGAGCACTTCCGCTATGGCAGCCACGGCCACCGCGAGAAAGTACCGCTGTCGAGTTGTTTCCTCCGGCGACAGCCCTGACGGGTCGGCGGGACCCTGGCCGCTCGCCGAGTCCGCCACCCACAGCCACTCGCCTGGGTCGAGCAGCTCCGACGGCCGCGCGTCTCCGTACTGCACCGCGTCACCGGACGGGGCGTGGGTCTGCTCGGGGATGCGGAAGACGAACTCGCGCTCCGTACCGCAGGACGGGCATGTGCCGTGGTATCGGCTTCCCAGATCGTGCACGATCATGACCACGGAACTGCGGGGATGAAAGTCGCTCGCACCGCAGGCGTCGCACGGATGAAGATCCATGTATAGATGTGCCTCGGCATTGGTGCGGGCCAACCGGAGGGAAATGTGCGGGTCATCGCCGTGCCGGGCCGGAGGGTCAGACATCTGTGTCGGCCTCGAGGATCGTGGACGCATACCGGTCACCGAACAGCAGCCGGTGCCGCCCGACTTCCCTGCGGCGCAACCGCTCCGGGGGCGCGACGACATCGACAAGGCGGAACATTCATCTATCTTGGCGTTCGGCGTGCTCGTCGTCCACAGGGAGCAGTGACTTGTCGCGTCTAGCGCTCACTGGCTTCGGCAATTCATCCCGGCTGAGCAGATACTGACCGGAGCCACCCAATGCCGCCCACCCGTCACTGATCAGCGACCAGAAACCAATCCGAACCCGCCCGAGCCACGACAGGCACCCCGAGAAAGATCGAGGCCAATGCGCCGATCCCCACCCAGAACCAGCCATCGATCCAGGTCACAGCCCCAGAGGCCGAAAAGCCGGCCCAGTATGTCCTAACTCAGGTCTGGGTTTCCAGCCCACCCCATGCCACAGTTGCCACCTTGGGAATGGGAGCGGTTTGGCATCGGCGGCCCGAACTTGTTCGAACCGCCCCGGATGATATTCGTCCATGTCGCTCATGTACGCATCCCGCTCGGAACGGAAATGACTGACAATCACTGGTAATGAGTCCAGTCCCATCATATGAGAGACTCCATCGTACAAAAATAGTTTGGATGTAGGAATGAGCAATGCATTGGTATAACTGTGCTGGACCGGCGAAAATTGGTCGACGGTGCCGTGTACAAGATCGACAGGAACCCGGTAATCATCGAACTCGATCCCCCAGGGTTGGGCAGCTTGGATGACATCGTCCACCCATGCTTCACGATCTTCCCGCAGCCCGCGCTGATAGCTTTTGGCCAGAAGGTCGGAGTTCCATCCCGCCCACTTGTAATCCAGCTCCGTGAAGTAATCTTCGTTGAGCGCGAGAAGCCATTCGCCGCGCTCACCAGTTCTCTGCGCCATTTTCATGATCGCGCCATCGAAAAACGCCGCTTTATTCGCCTCACCCATCCCTGCGGACCAGTCACCACTTTCCTCGAGTTTAGGAGCCAGGCCAACAAGGGAGACGACACGTTCGACCCGCCCAGGGTCCAACGCGCCGACGGAAATGGCTGTCGAACCACCGCCCGACCGACCCAGCACCGAATATCGGTCCAGTGCGAACAGATCAGCTACATACATGATGTCGCGGGCGCAGTCTGCGACTTCACGATCCGGAAGTCGGGTGGAATCGCCATACCCCGGCCGCTCCACAGTGATCAGAGCGAATCCTCGGTCGGTCAGTTCCTTCAGGTCGGGCAGCGGGCCGTCGACGCCGACCGGCGAACCCGGCGACATCAAAATCGGATACCCGTGCGGATCGCCCGCCACACGGAAATGTAGGACTCTGCTGCCGCCCGGCACACGGTCATCCGGTATTCGCGTGGCATACAGCGGGGCCTTTTCGAAGCGCGTCGCCATCGCGTCTTCGGCAGCCCACACCACGTCGTCCGGCAGCGCCGTGAGCGCGGCCTCGTGACCGAACCGACGCCCCAGTTCGCGTCGCTGGTCCCGATCGTGCGGCGATTCGAGCAATGCGTCCGTGTGGGTGGATTCCGGTTCGCCCTGGGCCGGAACGACGTGTTCGCCGGAATCGAGTGATTGCGTGTCATCCCCCACGGGGTTCTCGACCCGAGCCGCGGGACCTGAACTATCGCCGCGGGCGAGCACCTCATCCGGCCAGCCCAACGTGACCCGAGGGTCGATTTCAGGATTATTCGGGTCGAGGACTCCGGCTTCGACCAATGCGCGCACCGCTTCGGGTTCGCTGACCGGCACCTGATCCTTCCACCCCGACACTATCGACAAACTTCTATAATTCCGCAGATCCAGCGCGACTGGCCCAGGAATCCTATAGGCATCGAGAGGATACTCTTTCGAATGAGGAAGTGCCGCCATCTCGGCTGCAGCTTTCCGAAATTCGACGCCCTTGGCAACCGACACCTCGGCTGAATCAGACCCATTAAAAATTCCATCCCGGTAGAGTTCGAATGCGCACTTGACTTTAAATTTTGCGTATCCATATGCTAGCGGGTATGCATACCCTAGCCGATAATTAGCACCTCTAGGCATCTCATCGCTAGTCCAGAATTTGCCATAGCTGAAATGCGCTGGCCCGGACTGCCTCCACTTCTCGTATGCCTCGACATCGCCTGTTCCCGACCAAATACCCTCGGTCATGTCCCCATCGCTGAACGACATGCTTCGGTTGTCGTCACCGCCTTCCCGAACGGGCGGATGGTTCGATTCCGAAGTGCCGAACAGGTTGTCGTGCGGCGGAGGGTTTGCCGCAGGGAGATCCTCGGCGGAGATCGCCGAATCCGGGGGTCCATTGACGGAGGTGAGATCTTGCTGCTCGGGTCCGGCCGGGTCCGTCGAGTCGGGCCGACCGAATACCGCGCCCGACATGGCACTCGCCTGCGGAGCCAGTCGCTCAACAGCGATTTTTGTTTCCAAGTCGACCGTACCGTGTATCAGTTCGGTTGCGATAGGCTCGGAAACGGAACCGCCCCGGATGGTTTTCGGCCGGGGCTCGCGATCCTCCGCTGATATGTCGGTCCGGAGGCCCCTGTGCGACCCAGGGCCTTCGACCTCCGCGCCGAACAGAATGCGACTCGCCTGAGCCTCGGTATCCTGCAACTGTTCTGCTACTGCTTGTCTGTATAGCTCGGCCAAGGACCAGAGTTGGTCGAGGTCCGCTTGCTCCAGCGTCTCACGCGCGGTCTTTCGCGATGCGCTATCACGCGCAGCGTGTCCGAGCGGCGAATTGGGCAACTGTTCTGCGACAAGTTCCCAGAAGAACTCGAGGCCTTGTCCGGGGTCGTCTACCAGCCGCGCGTCGAGTCGAAGTTGCAGGGCCGACAACTCCGCCAACTCCTGCTCCATTTCTCGGTGCTGTCGATGCAGGTCTTCGAGTTGTGTGCGCTCGGCATCGGTCAATGGGTCCAGCGCTGTACCGTTGGGCCCGGCAAAGACAAACCCCCATATTGTCACTCGATCATGTCGATGTTCCGGCAAGAACTCTTTGACCAGCACGCCATTCCAGTCGATAGTCCACCAGCGACCGCGCCAGGATGTCACCACATATGCATGCCCCCCGGTGCGGCCATCGAATTCGGACACTACGACCGTGACGTGATGGGCCGAGTCGCCATCGCCGCCGCTCGGCTCGCCGATCCTGGCGGCCCCAGCGGGCAAGAGGCTCCTGATGTCACTGTGCGACGCGATCACATGCGGCCGTCCCCCGAGAGCGGAGGCGATCTCGAATAGCGATGTGCCGTCCAGGCTCACATTCCGCTCGATCCACTGGATCCTTTCGTTGCCGGTCACGGCTTGTGCCGCCATGACGGCCAGTGGAGCGCAGTGATCGCTCAGCGCATTCGGATCTATCCGCTCGAGCAGCGGCGCCATGTCCTCGAGCGCAGCTTCCAGTTCCGTATCCCGGCGCCGTACCTCCTCATCCATCAGGCCGATGCGAACCTCGAGTTGTTCGGCCGAATCGGCTGATGCGGGTCGGCTCCTCGCGTGGTGCAGCTCGGCAGCGAAATGGTGCCGGTCCAGCGTCGCCGCCCATCGCATCGCGAGGACGGCACGCAGTTGGGCGAGTCCATTGCTGATTCGCTGACGCGCTAGGGGATCATCGGCGGCCAGTCCGTGCGCAATCGAGGCGGCGTAGAGCAGTCGGTTCTCGTACTCTCGATGCTCCGACAGGTCGGACTGCAGCGGGACATAATGGTTGTCGCCGATAAAGTCTGCCTGCAGGCGGTTTGCGGCTCGGGTAGATGGGGCAGGCGGCTGCGCAGGCGTGGTCCCGTCCGCCTCCGGATGTGTCGGCCGATCCGGCCGGACGCGCATCGCTGCCTCGGCCCGTTCGCCGACGGCACCGTTATAGGTCCAGTAATATTGTTGCGCAACCGCTTTCGTCTCACCAGATTCCCCCGACGGCAGGGTGTTCACGGGTTCCGTAGCGGCTGCGCCGGCACCGACGGATACAATCTTTTGCTCTGGTCGGTGCAATGGTCTGTCGGTCTCGGTGGCCTTTCCCGCTGCGGTATCGGCGATCTCATCGGCTTCATCGCGGCCGCCGGCGTCGAAGTGGCCGGTATTTGGTGGTTGATGTGGTGTGGGGTTGTTTGGGTGGGGGTTGGTGGTGATTTGGGTTTGGTGTGGTGGTGGGTTGGTGGAGTGGTTGGGGGGTAT